>NZ_SMMX01000009.1 GCF_004345005.1 Extibacter muris | reverse complement strand
ACAGGGAAGCACTCACCGCTTTTGCAGGCGTTGACCCCGGTGTAGACCAATCGGGGCAGCATAGCTCAAAGAGCAACAAGGCTTCCAAATGCGGAACCGGCAGACTCCGTAAGACCCTGTTCCAGATTATGACCACCCTGCTCCAGAATGCCCCGGAGGATGAGCCTGTCTACCAGTTTCTGAACCGGAAGCGTTCCGAAGGAAAACCTTACTATGTGTACATGACTGCCGGTGCGAATAAGTTTCTCCGCATCTACTACGGCAAGGTAAAGGCACATTTGCGCAGCCTGGAACAAAACGAATAATCATTCCATCTATTACGACTTTCTTTTTGACCGGCTGATGAGGCGGTCTTAGAGTTGTGCCATAAAATCACTTCACAAAAATTTTTCAAAAAGTGCTTGACTTTTTATTAGCAGGCTTTACTGCGGTGATACGTCAGATTATCCCTCTGTTTACACGCCGGTCTGCTCCGCCGGGCCTTCCGGAGGATTCCCTTAAAGAAATGCCGGTGGCAGTTTCTTTAGGGAAGAGCTCGATGCAGTCGCGAAATACACAGAGTATAAATCGTCAGATTTGTGCGATGGGTGTATTTCGCTCTCAATCGCCGAGGGCTTAGTTTCTGGCGTATCCGCCTTTTTTTCTGCCCGTATCCGGGCCTTATTTCATTTCTGTGTTTTTAACTTTCAAAGTTTTTTTCTTCCTGTTTACACTTTCTTGTTTACATTTTTTGTAAACAAGATGCAAAACATTTTAAAAGTTATCTTTTATTCAAAGGGGAGTTCTGCATCTTCACTGATTTTTACAAATCCGTCCTTGTCCTTTTGAGATCGGATTCGCTTCCATGACCGTTGGATCCCAAGTCCTCCGGGGAACCTGTGAGTACCGTGTTTTTCCCATCCGGTAATCTCATTGTCCATCAGATCTCCAATCTCTTTAGACTGCCATTTCGGCACGATGCCTTCCTGATGAAACACTTCCTGGTAGATGATGGTAGAGCAGACATAATCCTCTTCGTAGTTGTCTAGGAAAGCCTGGATCATTCCGGTCTGTGTATCTTCCGGCATAAAGTCCTTCTGCAGGGATTTCACATAGTCTTCCATATCCGGAGAGAAGGTCAGGAGAAATTCCCCGCTTCGGTAGATTTCCATTGCCTCTGCCCACGCCTGTATGATATATTCTCTGGAGCCTTTTTCATCCCGATATATCGCAGTCTCTGCTTTCTCCGGACAGACCTTTACCGGTCCGAACCGCCGATTGCCCGTCCGGTCAAAGGGCAGGAAAGCAAGGTCGTTTGAGGTACCGCAGAACACGCATTGACGGTATCTGTCTTCCGCTCTTCTTTCGTAGGGAATCCGGTAAGTGTCCTTCTGTCTGCTCAGGAAAGATTTGGTCTCCTCAATGCTTTTTGCATTCGCTACTGCGTTCATTTCCGACATTTCCACAATCCAGTGTCCCTGCAGATATTCGTAAACTTTCTTATCATCCAGCCGTTTCACATCATCCGTGAACCATTCATCTTGAATTGCCAGATATTTGAAAAAAGTAGATTTTCCTGTCCCCTGACCGCCAACCAGACAAAGCATGATATCATACTTCTTTCCGGGTTCATACAGGCGGTTTATGGCTGCCAGCATGTGCATCTTCATAACCTCTCCGGAATATTCCGGATTTTCCGCCCCGAAGAAATGAGTCAGCATCCCCGCAATACGGGGTCTGCCGTCCCACTTCAGACTTTCCAACAGATCAATGATCGGATGGAAACTGTTATCGTTGGCTACAATATCTATCGCCTTTGCGATTACCCGATCACTGGTCAGTCCGTAATTTTTTTCCAGATAGAGAGACAGATTGTTCATATCCGTATCCGTCATCTGTACGCCCCGTCTCTTCCAGGGCACTTTTTTCCTAATATCGATCTGACAGGTCATCTCATTTCTACATACAGCTCCCCTCAGACATGGATCATGTTCCAACACATATTTGCAATTCTGGATAGACTGCCGGATCCGGCCTTTCTCCGTTACTTCCAGATTGTCCCGGATTTCTTCCGGTGTCAGCATTTCCTGCTCTACAATATTCTCTAATTTCTTCCAGGACTCCTCGCTGATATTCTTCCATTCGCTGCTCAATCTTCTCCACCTCCTTCCGTTTATAAATGAAAAATTCCGCTATTTCCTCTCCATCACCGGTCAGAAGGATATCCAGATAATCATTGATCTTCCTCTCATTATCCAGCGCCTCCAGAAAGCATTCCTGTTCAAAAGGCTCCGGCCCGGATCCGTAAAACTGTTTCCAGAACCGAATCCACGACAGATAGTCCGTCAAAACCTTTACGGCATGATTTTTCCAGGTTCTAACCTTACTTTTTACCGAAAAATGATACCGACTTTGTACCTTTTCACCTTCTCTGTCCCGGGATTTGTTCTGAACAGACTTTTGCTCCTTCAATGGAATTGGAAGATTAAAATCAGTGATCAGTTTTTTTGCCGCCTCATAAGGAGACATTCCGAATAATTTGCCCGTAAACGTGATTACGTCTCCCTTTGCCCCGCAGGCAAAGCAGTAAAATCCCTGATCCACTTTCATACTGGGATGACGGTCCTGATGAAAAGGACAGCACGCCATCCCATTTCTGTTTACCTTCAATCCGTACCGTTCAGCAGCCTGCCTTGCAGTAACGGATTTCTTTACCAACTGAAAAACATTCATCCCTTACTCCGATTCGCAGCCATAGAACTTTTTCTGGAAATACCGGATCGGGACTTTACCTCTGATCACGTTATACCCGGATTCTTCCAGTTCCTGGTTCAGTTCCCGCACAATGCCATATGCTTTGCTCCTGCCGACACCCAGTACCTCCATAATGTCATTGGCTGTTATATAAGAAACCTTAACCTGCATGTTGTTCCCTCCTTTGATTGATATCTATTGTTCTGTGCAATAAAGATACGCCTAACATTCACATCAAATTACTATATACGTCTTTTATATGCACTTTTAATTCGCATTTATATCATGCGTCTAATATTCATATTTGTCAACTTATATTTTAAATAATACGCACTTGCAATTCGTTTTATTTCATGTTATATTATCCATGAGGTGAATAAATAATGAACGATATGGAAATTTCAACGATTGGAGAACGTATAAAAACTCTCCGAAAAAAACGAGGTTATAACCAGAAAGAGTTAGCAGATCTTTTAGGTAAGTCACTCCGCACCATTCAGAAATACGAAAGCGGAGAAATTGAAGTATCTATTGCTATGGTCAATGAACTTGCCAAAGTGCTGGATACTACTTCCACCTATCTTCTGGGGCATCAGACCGGCGATTTTAAATTTGACATCCTTTCAGATGTAATGGAATGCCTGTTTCAGATTGAGAAAATAACAGGACTTCATTTTTCTATTGAGACAAAAAGACCGCCTCACCATGACGGTTGGCAGTGTTCCATTACCTTTGACGGAAAAGATAAAGCAGCCGATCTGAATGCGGATATATGTCTTTTCCTGGAAGAATGGGAAAACAATCGAGAATCTTTCAAAGAATACGGCATGTCAAAATCTGCCTATGAGGCGTGGAAAGATAAGACACTGGCTTATTATGCTTCACAGGGTGTAGAAATGTCTGAATTAGAAGAGCTTGATGAGGACGAGCGTATAAAAAGAAGGGCTGCTCTGCTTTCTGGCGAATAATCTCCCAACATAGGGTTTTGATAACTCTAAGAAAGGAATGATCAGATTTGTCAGTAACAAAGGATACTTCAGGAAAATGGATGTCCCAGATTCGTGTCAAGGATTACACCGGAAAAGTCATCCATAAAAAGAAACGTGGGTTTGCAACCAAAAAAGAAGCTTTAGAATGGGAACGGGATTTTCTGAACAAAGCAACAGCCGATATGGGAATGCTGTTTCAAGATTTCGTAGAACTGTATTTTGAAGATATGAGCCACCGGCTGAAAGAGTCTACCATCATCAGTAAGCATTATATAGTGGACAAAAAGATTCTTCCTGTATTCGGAAAGATCCCTATCAACGAGATTACACCAAAAGATATCCGCAAATGGCAGAACAGCTTAACTTCCTATCGGGATGAAAATGGAAAACCTTACTCCCAGACTTATTTAAAAGCGATCAACAACCAGCTGACGGCTATGTTCAATTATGCAGTGAAGTATTATGACCTGCATGAGAATCCATGCACCAAAGCCGGAAGTATGGGAAAAAGTCATGCGGAAGAAATGAACTTCTGGACAAAAGCAGAGTTTGAGCAGTTTATAGTGGCAGTACAGGATAAACCAGCCTCCTATACCGCATTTATGACTCTGTATTATACCGGAATGCGTGTAGGAGAGTTATGTGCATTAACGCCTGTAGATGTGGATCTGGTAGGCCATACAATCACGATTAATAAGACCTTTCAGCGTATCAACGGCAGGGATGTAATCTGGCCGCCAAAGACGCCAAAAAGCAACCGGGTTGTTACCATTCCACAGACCCTTGCCAACTGTCTGAAAGAGTATATGGATAAGTGCTATGAGATCCAACCGGATGACAGACTATTTCCTTACACCAAAAGTTTTCTGAACCATGAAATGCTACGGGGATGTAAGAAATCAGGGGTTAAAAAAATCCGGGTACACGATCTCCGTCACCCGTATGTCAAATCCAGGACAAAAAATATAATTCTGAAAAGCAGAAAACCCAAGCTACCGTTTCCAATAACTTGTGGTTTCTGTTTTGATTATTAAGTTACTTGATGCGTTAGTCCATTTTAGTTCGTCATCGTGAGCGAAGAAAGTCGAGATAGTAAGTGCGCATCTTTTGTAGAATTTTTAACTTCAAGCCGCTCCAGCACAGACTGCTCCGTTTCAGGGCTCCAGTAGATCTTCAGCTTGTTCTTAGCGCGTGTGATAGCTGTATAGAAGATGTTATGTGTGATTCTTTCCTCAGTTTCATTTGTAATTACGATTTTTACAGAGTCGTATTCCAAGCCCTGCGCCTTATGGATAGAGACGGCATATGCGACCTGAAATGGAACAACGGTAGAATCGTTATCTTCATCGTCCTCATCGGTGCTCTGATATTTGTTTACGCTGAATGAGATGATAGATTTTCCTGCCTCAGATTCTCCAATGAGTTCAAAATTATATCCCCAGGCATCAATCGCATTAATTGATTCATCGAGCTCAATATTGAACCAGATTTGCTGCTCCTCCGGACGAATACCGACAATTCTTCCTTTTGAGTTATTGTGGATTAGCGGAGAAAAAATATTTGATTCATTAAACAGAATTGGATCGCCTATTTTGTAGGTATTTATTCCCCAGACAACACTTTCATTCGGATTGCTGTTTTGCAGGAACCGGTTGATATTATTGATTCCATATAGCCCGTCGTAATTCAGACAAAGGATAATCTCATCTTCTTCGCTATGCTCAAAGATAGATTCATCTAATCTTGCGACATAGCCATTCTTTACTAACGGCTCTAGAATTGCATCGTCAAGCTTGCGCACGCGATCCCAAACCGTCAGCAAATCATTATTAGTCGTGCGATACGGATGTGTCAGTTCAAATATCGATGTTTCTGGTACAAATTTTTGAGCTATACTAAACCAGTTCCCAAAGTAAATCGACTCTATCTGATAGATATCGCCAACAAGAACAAGCAGCTTGAAGTTCGCTTTCTCCAACACACGCCGCATATCATCGTTGCTGACTGTGCTACACTCGTCAATAAAGAGGACATCACAATCCGTATTATTGTTCCGCTTCGAGATGAACTTTGCAATCGTATTATACTCACTACTCCCGGCGGTAACCTTCCTGCGCATATTATCCACGGCCGGATGCGTATTAGCTAGAAATATCTTATCCTTGTCCGCCCAGAAATTAGATATGTGCTTGATCAGCGTAGATTTACCGGTACCAGCAGAGCCATAAATCAGCGCGACATGAGAAGTGGTAAACATCTGCCGAAGGGCTTCTTTCTTGCCGTCATCATCAATTGTATATGACTCTCTTGATATCCATGAATCAACAGAGGCCGTATATTGAGAAACGCCCGACGAAGCCAACTCCTGCAACTTTTTGATTATTTCGGTACTATCTTCGACATAGCTTTTGATGTAAAGATGATCCTTATATTCTTCAATTCTACGTCCGGTATGTTTGTAGTACAGGGAAGAATTGTATTTCCTTATCAAACCATCAATATCTTCAAAACCTTCAATTTCGGCTTTAGGTGTAAATAGATGCCCCTCTATTTCAGTGTTGTTTTTAATGTATCTAGCAAACAGCTCATGCTCGTGACCGGAAATGGGGATGGATTCAAACAAGTCATATATTCTCGGATTGTGTTGTCGTAGGGAAGTACAATACGGCATACAATCAAACGGAATACAGCCATAATTCAGGTAAAGGTTAGATAACCCACCACATTGTTCGCCCCAATATTGCCACTTGATGACACGGTTATTCATTTTATGAAGCAAATATCTCAATACATTTGCTCCTGGTTTATTATCAACTATTATATTCCGGCACTGATCAAGCATCTCATAAATCTTGACCGATTGAGCGTGGGCTGTAATCTTCCCTTTTATAAAATCATAGTAATCCTGATCACAGCTCACGAGCTCGGTTAAGGACATCCTAACGACTGAAAGGTACCTCATCAGCTCTCTATATTCATTAGAGTTCGTACTATGTTTCACTCTCGGGCCGAAGATTTCAGAAAAATTATCCCACTCACAGGGGCGAATAGATACTTCATATCCATCAATCACGAGAATGGACATATCTTTATCTAGGATACGAATCATGTCATTGTGTATTGAGAATTTGACAGCATAGTTATCGACAATCTCGTGCTGCGTAAACGCAATAACCCGGTCAAACTTACTTGCATTAGCATTTGCTGCAGTAAATGTGACTTCATAATAGATCTTTTGATTAACGAAAAAGGGCTTTACTTTCTGCACATAATACCGGTCGTTATAAGTAACCGGATAACTAAACGCACTCGGAAACTCGATTCTTTCCGCAATCTTTTCATAGTAATCCGAAAGCTCAGTGTCCGTATTCAGAGGGAAATCGCTGATATTCTCCAGCACATCCAAATTAAAAGTTCGTTTCAGGTATAGCTTGATTTTTAGTAGATGCTCATAGTATTTGAGCATGAGACGCTCCGATCCATCCTTGTCAACGGTATAGTGCGACACAGATTTCTGGAGCATTTCGTGGAACCTATAAAGGAATCGCAGTTCCCCTCGGCGCTGCATATCTTTCAAAGCAACCACATTCAAATCATAGTCATTAGGATTGACGTCCTGGCCGTTGGAGTATGCTTTGATTGCAATATACTCCACGAAGTTGCGAATCTGACCAAGAATATTCTGGCTTAGAAGTCCCCTGTCGGCAAAACTTAGTTGAGAGATATTATTACATATTACGCCATTTGTATCGAGTATAGCTTTATCAATTCTGAGCATCTGACTTTGCTCCTTTTTTCTTTATTATTTTGCCCATTTTACCACAGTCCTTCTATCGATGTCTACCATGATCTGTTCAATACAGTCAACAATCTCATTCAACGGAATTTCCTTCCTGCTGACTTTCAGCAGTTTGCAGAACACCCGATACTGTTTTTCATAGGCTACTTTGTCTGCAATCGCTCTGTTCAGTTCCGCTTCGGCCTGTTCTTTTGCAGGTCGTGCATCCACAATGGCTTCTTTAGAACCTTCGCCCATGACATACTGTTCATATAGCTTCATGCTAAAATCTGTGGTTTCCTCATAATTGAGCGAAGCTGCTTCAATGAGGGAATCTAAGTGCTGTATTTCCTGTTTATATTGATCTTTGGTAATAAAGAGGTAATCGGTATGCAGTTTTAGCTGATAGTACACAGCACTGAGCACATCTTCCTCTCTAACATACATTCCTGTGCATTTATCTGCACCTAGCCGGTTCTTCGTGATACAGGTAAAGAAATACCAATTCGCATGGTTCGTTCCACGTTTTCGCTACATCTTTCCTCCACAGCAGGCACATATGACTTCTGCTTGCATCAGATTAGGCAAAAATTATTTTTTATCTTCCAACTCTTGTAATTCTTCTATACTTTCAAGAAAATGGCATTCCACCGGAGAAAGGATATCCTCCTGCTTTTTCCGATATTTCTCGTATTCTCCATGCGCCTTTTCAAGAGCCTGTTTATGTGTAACTCTTCCTTTTGTAGTTAAAATATCCTTTCTTGTCATTTTCAGATAGTCATCAATTGTTTCCAGCCAGTCTTTCATATACATTGGTTCTTGATTCAAGGCATGGACTTCCGCAATATCTAAATACGCCGTAACGATTTTATTTAACGCATCTATTTCTTTTTCGTTTAAATAATTCTTTGCAACCTCTACATCAGAACGTTTAATCTTCTTTCCAGCCCATGCTGTTAATCCCATATTGTTCTTATCTGCATCTGCCCGCTGATAGATTACTTCTGCCGCTGTGTGCTTATGAGCCGCCCAGTGCATTTTATTTTGTACCTGATTAAAAAATATAATCGAACTTTCTGCTTTTTGGTCATAATCAATACTTGTTGCATATATTTCCAGAACTTTTCTCCAAAATACTTTTTCAGAAGAACGAATATCACGAATACGAGCTAACAATTCATCAAAATAGTTTCCGCCTCCAAGATTCTTAAGTCGATCATCATCTAATGCGAACCCTTTTTTCATATATTCCTTTAAGATAGAAGTAGCCCATATTCTAAACTGTGTTCCTCTCAGGGATTTTACCCGATAACCAACGGAAATAATAACATCTAAATTATAGAAATCCACCTGATAGGTCTTACCGTCAGAAGCAGTGTAGGCAAATTTTGCCCAAACTGCTTCTTTTGCCAATTCTCCTTCTTTAAAAATATTTCTTACATGTTTTCCAATTACGCTTTTATCCCGTTGAAATAATTCGGCCATTTGATCTATAGAAAGCCAAACTGTATCATGGTCAAATGTAACTTCTATTTTTGTGACTCCATCTTCTGTAGTGTACATGATAATATTTGATTGTGCCATTATGCCCTCCAAATCTTAGATATTTATCGCTGCTTAAAGTTCAGGAATAAAGAGCCAATAATTTAATCTTATCGAATATTCCCTTAAAATGAACATTAATCTTATATCAAATGGGATGCAAGCGCAGTATATTTCCAAATACGATTCCTCATGTTGTCGTTTTCTTGAGTGACGATGCCATTCTCTCTCAACAAGTGCAGGGCATTTGAGATTGAATTGAACGAACTTCCCAACTGTGTGGCGGCATGGGAAATGCTAGTCACAGGAAAAAACTTAAGATAATCATATACACACCAAACACTTTTGGGTAGCAACTGTATATCTTCTAATTGTTTTATATCTTTTGCTACAATATCTTCATACTGTATCAGTAACTGAGCTGACCGTTTTGCAGTTTCATTTATAGCATTTACACAAAATTTGATCCACCGAATATAACCACCACTGTATTGAGTAGTTTGAAGCAAGTCGAAGTATTCATTCTTGTTGTGATACAAATACTCGGACAGACATATTAGCGGTTTTGCTTCTCCAACGATATTGCACAATATCGTTGGAACAATGATTCGTCCTACAATTCCGTTATATCTCTCAAACGGATGTATCATCTCAAACTGATAATGCACTAATGCAGCCTTAATTAACGGATCAGTGTCTTTGTCATTATATAGATAAGCGGAAATATCGGCCAGCGCTGGTAAAACTGCGTCAGGGGCTGTAGGGTTGTAAGATATAAGGTTCGTCCTAACACCCAATAAAAAAGTCTGCTTGTCCCTAATATCAACTGGCTTACTAACTACATCACCATATAATGCAATTCCGCAAAGTTCACTTAGAACTGGAGCTGAAATTGTCCTATCTATCGCTTTCTTGTATGCCAGTTTGAGATTAGTAATTGATGTAATATCGTTTTTACCACTCCCGCGACTGGCAAGTACATCGTGAAAAGTGAGAGTATCGTAATCAATCATTCGGGAATATGTGCATTCTTTTAATAGCATTAATTCGACGAATGCTTCTCTATTTGGGGCATACTTAAAAAGTCCTTTTAAAAATCCAATATTTCGGTGAGCTTCAATTAGCAAGGCGAATAGTTCATCGTCTATTTTATACATATCCCCATGCATCAGAGGACGTGGGGTAAATGTGTAATATTTAGAATTATCTATGCTATCATCAATATGTTCAATGTAATCTCCAGTATAAGGAATCATCTCATATACCTCAATAATAAAAAACTACTTTCAGTATATCACTAATATTGAAACAAATAAAGTGCAATTTATTAAGTTTATTTCAAAAATCATAGAAATAGTGCAATATAAATTCAAAAGCAAGTTTCATGACTTAGGCACTCCCATGCAAGTCTTTTGATAGAAATGGGATGCCAGCCTCTCCTAATTGCAGACCGGCTTGGACATGAAAAAATACAGACGACCTTAAATACTTACAGTCATCTGTATCCGAATAAGCAGGCAGAAGTAGCTGCCCAGCTTGAAAATGTGATGAACGGAACGACAGTTTCGAATGGTAGCCAAATAGCAGGTGTAGCCAATTTGTAGCCAACAAAAAAGAAAAATCTCTGGAAAGCCTGCAAAATAAGGCTTCCCAGAGATTTTGTGTCTATTCGAACTCGGCGTGTTCTTTGTTATTATTAACTGTATTTATTTAAGTTTTATGCAAATACACGCCCGTTTTTACTTCAATTACATCTTTTATTATGGCTTGCTGATTTTCTGTTGCCAAAATGTTGCCACTAAGAGTAGGGATTTTCACTCTATCGTAAAATCCTCATACCCGCACAGCATAACATATCCCACATAATCACAACATGATGATCCACATATTCCACATGGCTTACATCTACCAGATTTTCTTTTATGTTTATTACTTCTATTTACAATAAGTCTATCTTTATTTCTAACCTCTCCGATATATTTTCCTGAAAAATCGTATAATTCATCTCCATAAAATACTCCTAATGGCTCACCTGTCGCTGAATATAGATAGTCGCCTGAACGTCTGCCTATATATTTTCCTCCCCATGCCCAATAATTCATGCTATATCCTCTCCTTATCCCCTTCATAATCCAGAAACAATTTCATCAACATTATCAATTATATAACTGGGTACAATATTAAATTTGATAATATCCAAAAAATGCAGATAATCATTTTCAATATGATACGTTTCATCTATAAACTTGTACCAAGCCCCATCCATTTGTGTAATTCTGACCTCATTATGGGTTAATATTTCATTCATTGCTCTAAATAACTGTACTTTGAAATAAGTATTGGTTTCAATTTCATACAAATTTTTAATACCTTCTTTAGTATAAACATCATTTTTTAATTCCAGATAATCAAACTCTGGAATATATTCCTTAATCTTAGATATTCCGAGGTTAATATCTTCCGGATCAATATCAATATATGTATTATTCCCTCGTCTTCTTTAAAAACAATATCCCTGACAAAGTCCTCATTAAACACCAATATTTTTCCGACTTCTGGAGTAATAGAAACAGATGCAATATCTTCTGTAAAAAAAGACTGTAATTCCCCTATTTTTTGTGGTTCTTTTGAAAATTCTATCGCCTTTGCAATAGTAGTTTTTCCAGTACCATTTATCCCATAAAGAATATTAAGTTTTTCTTCCTCAATACACAATTCCCCCTCTGCAATATTATTGCAGTTTTTTATTTTAATTTGATACATTACTTTCCTCCTCATTTATCATTTACATAAATTATCAATTAATCTTTTAAAAAGCATTGTATCTTATATTTCCAAAAATACTTGATTTTCCTTCAAAAACTTTTCCGCTATTTGCATATACCTTTCACAATCCGCTTGATTTCTTTTCATTTTCTTAACCGTACACTCCCACACAATCAGACACTTAATTCCTTTGTCCTGTAACTCCATTCTGACAACATTATCCCGATTTACATTCGCTTTAAATTTTTTCTGCCAGAATTCAACCCTTGATTTTGGCATATAAGCATACTGACATCCAGAATGTCTGTGCCAGAAACAACCATGAATAAAAATTGCGGTATTGTATTTCCTCAAATAAATATCCGGGTGTCCAGGTACTTTCTTAGAGTTAAGGCTATACCTGTATCCCTGCGCAAAAAGTAATTTTCTGAAATATATTTCCGGTTTTGTATTCTTTGAACGAATAGCCGCCATATTTTTACTTCGTTCCTCTGGGCTTTTTATATCCATTTTATTTACCCTCAATCATTTTTACATATTGCACGAACCGGGTTAATGTCCATATTCTGTCTCTGCGATCCTTTGGATATGTCTGTATATAAGGTTTTGGTACAACCAATATAACATCTTCTGCCTGCATTTCATCCATTTGCGCCCCGGATATTCCCTGTTGAAGCGTACAAAGATACTTCGGTTTGTCTCTTAGTCGGTCTGCTTCATTCAACACCTGTCTCCATCTGTCCTTGCAGGTAGTTTTAGCTGCCAGCGAAACAATATAATCGGTAGAAAATCCATAATCATGATATGCTTCCTGTGAGGGAAACAGAAAATCCGGCTTTTTATTTCCTTCCGTAACTGCCTGTGCCGAATATTCAATGCAATTTCCATCAAATATTGCAGCCAAATGATGTTCAAGGCTTTTTCCCGCACGACTTTTTCTGCGGTTTAACACAACATTGGCAACCCGGACAAACTCATCCACTGACTGAAATCCTTTTGTAATAATCTCACCATACCTTGCATATTCCAACGCTCTGAAAAGAGTATACTCCATATTCGTCCAACTGATAATTTTTTCATCTGGATTAAGCCGAATATTCTCCGCATGGTCATATGCCTTTTCTTCTATCTCCCTGGCGGCTACTGACATCATATCCGATGAAGGGAAATCTACATCAAGACTGCTGATAAATTCCTGTATAGCCAGCTTTTCCTGTGTCTCTGCCGATACTTTCTGAACATCAATAAGACTGTTCGTTTCTGTTGGGCTGATACCAAATGTATCAAGAAATTCTTCTATCTCCTCGTCTGTTTCCAGAAAATATCCACTGTAATCAGTATCTGACTGTTTTGTAAATACAAACAACGCTCCTGTCTGCTCTGGTTTCAGGAATGGAAAACCTCTGCCAAATCGTGTAATTCTCAACTCATTTTTACTCTCATAATATGTAAAGCTGCTTTCCGTTTCAAAATCATCCAACCACTTGATTTTTACTGTTCTTTTAGGAATACCTTCCTGTTCAAGTTCCCGTCTGCTAAACATCATTCCTACTGCCGATTTTGAAATCAAAATTCCAGACTGATGACCACCTGTTGCTCCTGTGTCATTTGCAGAGAGAAATTTACAAAAACCTTTATCACTACTAAGAACAGATTTTATTGCCTGTCCTGCATATCCTGTAGTCATCTAAATCACCTTCCTCTGTAATTCTTTTCCCTCTGCCAGGTCCATTTCTTCGATTTTCTTTACTATCAATTTTGCCACATTTTCCATCAGTGGCACTACAACAGAATTTCCGAACTGTTTATATGCCTGTGTATCAGATACTGGAATTTTAAAATCATCCGGAAAACCCTGTAATCTGGCACATTCACGGGGCGTAAGCCTTCTCGGATTTTTCCCTTTCTGTTCAATCAGTATTTCTGAACCGTCTTTATAATATCTCGCACTAATAGTTCTTGATACACCGTCTAATGGAGCAATACCATATCCGAATCCATTTCCTGCAGCCTTATGCTTTGTCGCATAATTTTGGAGATATGTCCAGAGTTTATCCGATAATGTATATTTTTCATCCACATTTTCATCCAGAATATCACGCATTACAGGTTTTGGAAATGCAGGCGTCAACTCAAAGTCAAAATGTACATTCTTTCCATATTTTTTACGGTCAAATCCCACGATAAGAATACGCTCCCTGTGCTGTGGTACAAATTGCTGACCATCCAAAACAGAATAAAACACACTGTAGTCCAACTCTTCCAATGCTTCCAGTATTACCTTAAAGGTTCTGCCCTTATCATGGCTACACAGATTTTTTACATTCTCCAACATAAAGGCTTTTGGTCTTTTTTCTTTTAATATCCGGCAAACATCAAAAAATAATGTTCCCTGTGTTTTATCCTCAAATCCCGTTGCCCGTCCAAGACTGTTTTTTTTGGAGACTCCAGCAATAGAAAACGGCTGGCATGGGAAACCGGCTACCAGAATATCATGGTCTGGTATGGACGAAGCCGCTACCTGTGTAATATCTCCCTCCGGCTGTTCCCCAAAATTAGCAAAGTATGTCTGCTGGCTGTACTTATTCCATTCATTAGAATAAACGCAATGCCCACCGGCTCTGTCAAAAGCAATTCTCATCCCACCAATTCCAGCAAATAAATCAATAAATGTAAACTGGCGGTCTTTCACCTCACGTTGTTTTCTTCTCATATCTGTAACATAATATGCAACAGCTTCTCTTACACAGTCCTGCATTGTCTGCTCCATTAAAGCAGAATAATAACTCAATTCATTGTATAAACCATCATCAACTCTTATATGTACCTGTTTCATTCATATCACTCCTGGGAAATAATCTATACCTGATTTTTCCCTAATTATACTATTAACAGAGAGAAAAAGCAAGTAAATTTTATCGAATATATGTTCTTTTCTGACAGACACACCCACCATACCTATTTCATAAAAATTATTATATTTGCTTTTATTGGTATTTATTTACATGGTGCTAGCACCATGTTCAAATCATTATTAAGGAAAGTATTTTCTCCATTTGCTACTAAAGGGCATAGCAACCGCCACGCCCCACATTTCCTATCGTTCCAACGATTTTTCTATTTTATATTTCTGTCCTTTCAAATCATTCTGCTTCTCATACAGATTATTACGCTCTTTGCAGAGTTCTTTCATGCGCTCTAACTGTGCCCTTACTCCCTCCCGGCAATCCGGCTCTATCTTTTTATATTCCACGGTCAGATTGCGGATTGTATTATTGTTTTCCTTTATCTGCTCCGATAGACACACCCAGTCTATCAGATTTTGCACTTCCTTATCCGTTTCGTAAAGGTCTGTTTCTGCCACGATTTTAGCACATAACCGTATCATTACTTTCTTTTCCATATCCGTCATATCCTATCAATCCCCTTTCCTATCGGCTCATTTCAAAGGCACGTTTCGGGCGTTTCATTGCCCTTTCTGCCTGTTCTAATGCCTTTGACTGTTCCACTATCGACTGCACCTGTTCCCTGCCTAAATGACGCTCCAAACGCCCCAAATCTGCCACTTTTTCCTGTAATCGGTCTATGGTGTCGCTCTGCTCCATAACTTTATCTGTCAAGCGGCTAATCTGCGTCTGTTGCCCGTTCACTTTGGCGGTCAACTTCTTACTCTGCTCCATAAGCTGTACGCACTTGATTGTCAGATTTTTTACAACCTCTTTTAACTTCTCCACAAGCGGTAAAGCCTTTTTATCTCTGTATGCCTTTGCGCTCATCAATGCTCCCGGTTCTGCCAACTGCCATTTCACATCTTCATCATAGGCGTGTATATTGCGCTCCATGACTTCCTTAGACTGCACCATTTTGTTGATTTCCTGCTGTAACCTTTTCTGCTGTTTCTCCAACTTTTCATTTTCGGATAACAGTTTTTCCTTATCCTCTGTCAGCGTTTCCGTCTGTTCTTTCAACAAATGATTTGTAGCGGAAAGTTCTAATACTTCCTGCCGGATTGTTTCGCCCTCTTTCCATATCTGCTCCGTTTTCTGTTCTGCCGCCATCTGCTGATGAAGAATAGAAGATAATTCCTCTTTACTGCCGGAAATCTCCTGCTCCAGTTCCGCAACCTCTTTCTGTCGTTCCTGTTTTTCAAAATCAAGTACGGACAAGTGCTTGTTATGCGTTCCTAACTGTTTCCACTGTACGCCATGCAGCCCCATGACTTTTGAAAGTTCCTGCTTCTCCGATTCTATCCACTGATTCCATTCCGTCATTCCCCTTGTACCGCCTTTGAATCCCTGTTCTGACAATGCGCCTTTGAGGGAAACTCTGGTATCAAGCCCACGCTTGCTGTTACGGATAAAAGGAACAAAATCAATGTGAATGTGCGGCGTCTGCTCGTCCATGTGCAAATGGCTTGAAAATACATGGAGATCAGGATTTCTTTTCTGAAACTGCTCCATAAACTCACATAAAATATCTTTTGCCAACTGTCCCTCTTTGCTTTGCACATTCATATCATCTTTATTGCCGATTTGGAAGATTACCTCATAAGATAATTTCTCCTGCTTTCTCCGGCGTATCTTCTCATAGTAATTGTCAATCTTTCGGTCACTCCGTTTCTGCTTTGCGTTGTAACGTTCCAGTGCTTCATCAAAAAGAGTGTGATAAACTTCTTTTATATCCGAGTGACAAAATTCCACGTTATCCCTGCTCCGTTCCTTATCCACATTTTTAGCTGTAAAGGCTCTTGTATTGTGATTGACAGAACCTTTCCCCATCATGCCGCTAATCGTTCTCTCCAATAGGCATATCCTCCACATTCTCTATATTTGTATCGCTATTTTTACTGCGCCACCCGGCGCAAGGCTTTGTTACTTTCACGAAAGTAACGCAAAAGCACTTTTGTCAGCTACGCCAACAAAAATGCAACCTGCAAGCAGGTTTTGCGCCCTGCCGGGGGCAAGCTGTCCGTTGGACAGCATGCCGTCCTTACGGACGGGGCGGCTTTTCGCCGCCTTGTTTCTCCCTCTGCGTCGGTTTGCGTCGATAGCGTCGATATTTTCTATACCGCCCTGCTATCAAAAATACCGTCGCAACCGACGCATATCGTCGCACTTACGATTTCTGCTCCAGTCGTTTCAAAATAATTTTTCTCTCATGCCCTCTCTTATTGTCATAGAAAATGCCGTAGTCATTAAGTAATTGGCTGTTCACTACATTTAATTTTCTTGAAAGCACATTCGCTGATAACTGCATATCCGGCAACTGTTTCAGAAGTTCCGTTGCTGTCCCCTCCCACTCCTGCATTTCCTCTGTCAACAATTCGTTGATTGCTTCCAGTAATGGGTTCGGCGGCTGTTTCCAAAGTTCCGTTTCCGCTTTCTGAAATTTCCAAATACATTTTTCCCGGTCAAACTCTATCGTCAGTTCTTGATCGGGCTGGTCACGACCTACTATATCCATGACCGCCGTATTATCAGTTCGCTTTTTCTTGTGCATAATAAACGCCCCGTCTGCCGCACCAAGCAGACCGTTTGTGCCGGAAATCATATCGAAGCTGTCCTCGGATTCCAACTTGCGGGTATGATGAACCACCAACAGGCAGACACCGTATTTATCACTAAAATTTTTCAATTTTGTCACAATCTCATAGTCACTGGAATAGCTGTACCTGTCCCCGCCGACCTCACGCACCTTTTGGAGCGTGTCAATGATAATCAGTCTTGCGTCCTTATGCTCTTTTATAAAGCCCTCTAGTTCTCCGTCCAGTCCCTCATTCAATGTCTTTGCCTGTGTCGCAAAGAATAGATTGTCTGCACACTCCACCCCAAACATGACGGATAACCGCCGCTGAAGCCTTGCATAATCATCTTCCAGTGCAAGATACAATACCGTCCCTTTTCGGACTGGATAATTCCATAGTGGAAGCCCCATAGCCACATGATAAGCAAGCTGCCCCATGAAGAACGATTTCCCTACTTTCGGCGCACCTACAAAGAGATAAGTACCGCCATACAGAAAACCGTCTACAACAGGCGTTCTCGGCGGGTACACCGTATCATATAACTCTGTCATGGAAACCGTTTGAAGCCCGCCGCCCTGCCCGGATTTCTCCGGGCAGTTTACAGCATATTCGCTGTTTTTAGTGGCTTGCAGATTGATTTGTGCTGTTTCATTTGTTATAATTTCATTGTGATTTTTTACTTTGGACTGTTCCCCATCTGCGCCAACAGATGATACGGGAGCAGTCGCTTTTGTTTTATTTGTCATTCATTTTCCCCTTTCAGTCCGTCTAAAGTGATTGCGATTACCTGTAACGTGTAAAGAAGTTCGTCATTGTCCGGGCTTATGCTTTCCATGCGCTTCAATTCCTCATAGATTGCCGACATCTGATTTTTCAATGCCTTATATACCCTCGGATTGCCCTGCACCACAACGTCCCTGCATAAGAGCCGCCTTGTGATGTAGTCCTGCTTTGTCAATCCCGACAATGCCACCAAGTCATTCAGCAGTTTTCCTTCTTCGTCCGACACCCGGAACGCCACCGTATGATTACGCCATCTTCCCTTGTAATCAAGTGATTTCTCCATGCTTTTAGTCCTCCTTTGTCATTCTCTCCATTTCCAATTTTTCTGCCATTTCCGTCTGTATCGTAGGAAACAGGTGTGCATAACGGTAAGTTATCTTTTCCGCTTCATGCCCCATGCGCTCCCCCATCGCCAGTACCGAAAATCCCATGTTGATTAAAAGTGAAACCGCATTGTGGCGTAAATCATGCACCCTTATTTTCTTTACCCCTGCCTGTTTTGCTCCACGCTCCATTTCATGGCTGAGATAAGATTTTGTAACTGAAAATAATCTCTCGTCCGGCTTAATGTCATAAAGCATTTTGATGTACTCCTGCATTTCCTCACAGAGAAAAGGCGGCATTTTGATTGTGCGGTTGCTCTTTTTCGTTTTGGGGCTTGTCACAATATCCCGCCCGTTGGAACGGTGGAAAGTCTTGCTGATTGTGACCGTCTGCTTCTCAAAATCAATATCAGCAGGCGTTAAGGCAAGAAGTTCGCCGGAACGCATACCACACCAGTAGAGCATTTCAAACGCATAATAGGAACGGGGCTTATCCATCATGACTTCGGAGAATTTCAGATATTCCTCTTTCGTCCAGAAGTCCATTTCCTTTACGGCTTCGCTCCCAATCGTCCCCGCCCGCCGTGCCGGATTGTAAGGCAGATTATAAAAGTTTACCGCATGGTTGAATATCGCCGTCAGTTGTGCGTGTATCGTTCTCAAATAATCTGCGGAATAAGGCTTGCCTTTCTCGTCCCGGTACGCCATCAACTCATTCTGCCACGCTATCACGTCTTTTGCTTCAATCTCCGCAATCTTGCGGTTTTCAAAGTACGGTAAAATCTTTGTCCGTATCACATGGCTTTTGGATTCCCATGTGCTTTCCTTAACACGCTGTTTCTTATCAGCTTCGTATACTTCAAAGAAACTGCCGAAAGTCATATCCAGTTTTGCGCCCTGTTTGAGCATGGCTTCATGCTCCCACGCCTGCGCTTCCCTCTTTGTTGCGAAACCTCTCTTTTGTGTCTGTTTCCTCTCCCCTTTCCAGTTGGTAAAGCGGTAGATTACACGCCACGTTCCCGTAGCATTGTCTTTGTATACAGCCATCTAAACCATCTCCTTTCTATTCGCTGTAACATACTTTTTTATGAAAAAAAGTAGCGTTCACTCGCCCTGCCACTGTCAGATAGCCCTGTTTCTGCATTTCTGCGTTCAGTTCCCTCACAATCTGATAGGCTTTTGACTTTGACACACGCAGTTCCGCTGCCACTTCCTCCACCGTCATAAATGATTTTTCTGTCATTCAAATACCCTCTCCTTTCAATTTTTAACTCTTTTTGTTTAAGTCCTTTATATAGAATACTAAATAAATTCCGTTAAGTCAAGTGGTTATCAAGAAAATCTTAACTTTTTTTATTTAAGTTATTCTTGCTATTTCTATTGCACCATGTTATACTGACTTCAACAGATTTGTTTAAGTAAAGTCATGCACGACTGGAAGAAACAGGGCGGCGGGTGCTTGCACACGCTGAACTGCTTTCTGACAGGCGTATATGGCGCACCGCCACAGCGAGATGAAGCGAAGCGTAATCGAGCTGGCATGACTTTATCCCACTTCACAATAACGGAGGTTTTACTATGGCAATCGGCAAACGTATCCGCTTTTTCCGCAACCGAAAAGGCATGACACAGAAACAGTTAGGTGAAATCCTCGGTTTTCTCGGAAAAACTTCTGATGTCCGAATGGCACAGTACGAATCAGAAGCAAGAACACCGAAGCACGACCTTGTAAAAGAAATGGCGCATATCTTTGATATAAGCACCCACGCCCTCACTGTGCCGGATATTGATACCTATATCGGGCTTATGCACACGCTCTTTGCGTTGGAAGATATGTATGGACTGAAAATCGGGGAGATTGACGGGGAAATCTGCCTGCGCCTTGACAAGTCCGACTATTCCTCTTATACGTCCATGTTCGATATGTTCCACGCATGGCAGGAACAAGCCGCCAAGTTGGAACAGGGCGAAATTACCAAAGAAGAATACGACCAGTGGCGGTACAAGTACCCGGAACTGGACACCTCGAAGCATTGGGCGAAAGTCCCCTCACAGGCGGTCAGTGATATGCTTATGAAAGAATTAACAAAGATAGAAAAAGGAGAAAAGAAAACATCTAAAAAGAAAAAACAGAAATAAACATAAAAAGACCTTGCCGATATTCAGTTTTCATATCAGAAAATCAGCAAGGTTTCTCTATGCCATTGATGTAATTATCCAGTACGTGATGTTATAAATGTTGCCAAATCGTTGCCAGAACTTAAACAAATTTGCTTGAAACCCGCATAAACACCAGGTTTGTAAAGCCCATTTCATCACTCGAACTCTATCGTCGCCGGCGGCTTCGGGCTCATATCATAGCACACCCTGTTCACATTCCCTACTTCCGCCAGTATCCTGTCCGTTATCTTCTCGAGCACGTCCCAGTCCACCTTCTCCACCGTAGCCGTCATGGCGTCTATCGTATTGATGGCGCGGATGATTACCATATAGTCGAAGCTCCGCTCGTGGTTCTTCATGCCGACAGACTTGAAGTCAGGCACTACGGTAAAATACTGCCATACCTTCTCATCCAGGCCGGCTGCGGCAAATTCCTCACGGAGAATAGCGTCAGATTCCCGCACTGCCTCCAGCCTGTCTCTCGTAATCGCGCCGAGACAGCGTACGCCAAGACCGGGGCCGGGGAACGGCTGACGGTATACCATATCCGCAGGCAGGCCAAGCTCGATGCCGCAGGCGCGGACTTCGTCTTTAAAAAGCTGCTTCAGAGGCTCTACAAGTTCAAACTGCAGGTCCTCCGGCAGTCCGCCTACGTTGTGATGTGATTTGACCATCTTGGCGGTCTTCGTGCCGCTCTCGATGATATCGGGATAGATGGTGCCCTGGCCGAGGAATTCGATGCCGTCCAGTTTCCTCGCCTCCTCTTCAAAGACCCGGATAAATTCACCGCCTATGATTTTCCGCTTCTGCTCCGGGTCAGCTACGCCGTCCAGCTTGCCGAGGAATCTATCTGTCGCGTCTACATATATGAGATTGGCATGAAGCTGGTTCTTGAACACTTCCACGACGTCTTCGGATTCATGTTTGCGCATCAGCCCGTGGTTTACATGAACACAGGTGAGCTGATTGCCGATAGCTTTCAGCAGCATCGCAGCCACGACGGAAGAATCGACGCCGCCTGACAGCGCGAGCAGAACCTTCTTATCCCCGACCTGGCGGCGAATCAGCTCAACCTGGTCTTCGATAAAGTTCTTCATGTTCCAGTTCGCCTCTGCTTTGCACTTTCCAAAGACAAATTCTTTCAACGTCTCTTCGTCCGGCAACGCGTCGAGCTTCTGTTCACACTTCGCAGTCGGATGGTCTGCCGCCATCACCGGGCAGCCGCAGTGATACAGTTCCGGCCTTACCTCCACCGCCTGTCCGTCCACGATACGGTTCTCGCCGCCGTTCAATATGATACCTTTCACATTCTCAAGCCTGGCAAGCTCTTCCATCGTAATGTCATGCGGATGAATCTCGCTGTACACGCCGAGGTCTCGGATTGCCCGCGCCAGCACGGTAT
This sequence comes from Extibacter muris, assembly GCF_004345005.1. Taxonomy (GTDB): domain Bacteria; phylum Bacillota; class Clostridia; order Lachnospirales; family Lachnospiraceae; genus Extibacter; species Extibacter muris. Next base: position 148,236 of record NZ_SMMX01000009.1, on the reverse strand, counting down.
TCTCCGTACTACCCATATCCAGAATCACAATCATATCCTGTCTCATCTTATGTCTCCTTCTCTCACATTCATCATTATTATAGTCTTTTGCTTACTATTCTTTTGTAAAACCATAATAGGTCCCTGTCGTCATATTGGCGATATCAAGGTAGCCGCCATCCTGGAGCATGAACCCATAATAAGATATTTCCTTCTCCTCTTTAAGCTGCTCCGCACCGTCCAGCATAAATGAACGGTTCCTCGCCGTCATGCATGCCAGATTATCCAGAGAATACTCTTCATTGCTGTCAAATACGCGCTGCATCTCCGCCTCCGTGACGCCGTAATCTTTCAAATCTACGGTCAGATACTTCAGGGCGCCTTCTCCTATATAGAATTCATATGTACCGGCGTAATAATTATCATCCGTGACAGTCCTGTCTTGATACCATGCGTAATTCTCTTCATCAGTAAATGTCATCCAAGAACCGTCACGCGCTGTCCAGGACGTTCCGGATATGACAGAATTGTCGGCTTTTTCGGCTTTTGCATCTTTATCTTCTATATCCTTTTCCTCTTTTACTTCTTCCTCAGAATCATTCCCTTCTCCCTCTGAGGAATTATGTCCGGTTGTACCCCTTCCGCCTTCTTCGGAGTCTTTACCGCAGGCTGCAAGAGACAGACACATCATCAGAACGCATAGAATGACAGCTAATCTTTTCATCCAGCTTCTCCCTTACCTTTTCTTATACTAAAACCTCATATCCTTCAGGGGCTATGACGTATAGTTGTCAAAATATCCCTGAACGAGGATTACTGGTGTCCCCTTATCTCCTGAGCCGCTTGTCAGGTCGCACAGCGAGCCAATCAGGTCCGTCAGCCGTCTCGGCGTCGTACCCTGTGCCGCCATGTCTCCGACCAGGTCCTCCTTCTTTTCCTTAATCCGCTCTGATATGGCATCCTTCAGCGCCTGCCCGGACAAATCCTTGAAATCATTGTCTGCCAGATATTTGAGCTTCACTTCGTTCGGTGTCCCTTCCAGCCCCTCAGTATTGGCAACAGATACGCACGGGTCTGCCAGCTCCCATATCTTTCCGACAGGGTCTTTGAAAGCCCCGTCTCCATATACCATGACTTCTACATGCTTTCCTGTCTTATCAAGAATCTGCTTCTGTATATCCAGAACAAGTTCCATACATCTGCCCGTCCTCGGAAAGAGCTTTACCGCCTCTTCCGTAGATTTGTTGGATCCGAGCAGCCCATAATCTTCATTGCAGCCGCTTCCATCCACCGGAGCGGTCAGGATATCATCCATGCCGCACACGACTTCCGCGCCATTTTCCTTCAGGATTCTCTTCGTCCTTTCCCTGCTGTGGATATCGCAGTTCAATACTTTCTTGGTATAGGAGAGAATCTCTTTCGGATGGTTTGCAAAGATAACCTCGGCCTCCGCCCCTTCGCTCTTTATCAGGTCACTGTAGTAACGGACATAATCTACCCCGGTAAAGGGATGGATGTTCTCGCCGAACAGCTCCCTGTAGCGCTTTACATCAAGTACGTCGCTATATGGATTGATACCCGCCTTGTCAAGCTGGTCCAGTGATACGAGCTCATTACCCACCTCATCGCCTGGATAGCTGAGCATGAGCACAATTTTTTTGGCCCCGCGGGCAATCCCTTTCAGGCAGATGGAAAAACGGTTCCTGGACAGTATCGGAAAGATGACTCCTATCGTACCGCCTCCAAGCTTGTTTTCTACATCCTGCGCAATAGCGTCTACAGAAGCGTAGTTGCCGTGCGCTCTCGCAACGACAGACTCTGTAACCGCGACCACGTCTCTGTCGTGCACGGCGAAGCCTTCGCTTTCCGCGGCACCCAGAACGTTCTCTACTATAATATGTGCAAGGTCGTCCCCTTCCCGAATGATGGGACAGCGGATTCCCCTTGATACAGTACCAACTCTTCTTTCCATGCCAATTTTCTCCTTACTTTGTTTTCTACATCTTTTTTTATTGTACCTTATTTTCTTATCCCGCTCAATACCACATTTTCAACATTCCCCGCTTTTTCGACATTTCCTGACAAAGAACAGCCATGCATCGATGTCAGCTGCGATAAGAACGGTGCGATAGCAACAAGTCGCCCTACCACCTATGATAAGCCTCTCTTTGTGATGGAGGGAATCACCACTACTGTGTGGATCATTCTCCGAGCGTCTACTTTTGCAGCGCATCTTCCTTTATCAGCGAACAAGCAAAACGCTTTGCTGAACCGCTCATAACCGGCAGATATGACGATTCCTTGAAAGCGGGCACATAATTGATAACGGAAGGCTTCTGGCACTGGATAGCTGCAGATAAGACAAGTCCGGCTACCAGGCAATAAAGCTCTGCTCATCCGGAGGTTTCCTGAAAATGGAAAATGTCACCTTGATGATTGGCACAGGTGACGATAATATGAGCGATGTCATCAGAATCATCAAAAACGTATGCAGAGAAAGGAGGGACATTGAAATCAATGTCCCCCCGTGTCACTCTGCCGTTTGGCATCCACACTCTGAGTTACGCCACCATCCTACAAAAGATATAAGGCAGCTATTTCCTCTCCCTCACCATCAGCGTGCTCACGATGCCGCACAAGATTCCACCGACCGGAAACGCAACCCATGATACGTTCCATGCATTGGCAAGAAACCCTCCAAGCAGAAATACGATAGCGGCAGCCATCATGATGGTACCGCAGATCCTGCCTATCAGCCTCTTGTCTTTGCCCGGCATATTTTCATCATTATAGTCATTTACGCTGTACTTCTTTTTCTGCATACCTGCATACACGAGCAATGAGGCAGCCGCCGTGACGATGAGCATGAACACGCCGTGAACGGCCTCCTCATTGAACCGGGACTGCAGGGCAACGCCGTCCATGGCGAGTTCAAAGATGAATCCGCAGAAGAAAAGCCCGATTCCGGCGGCGCACATCGTTATGTACCGCTTTTGAAACGCATCCGTTTCTTTATCCGTATAAATGTTTCCAACCACCGGATATTTCCTCGTAAATTCACTGTGCTTCATGCCTTGGACGACAAATATGAGCACGGCGGCCACAACAAAAAACATAAAAAGCATATCGCAGAGCTTCTCTGCCACATATACCCCTGACAACAGTTCATACACCGCCGTTCCGAACAGCAGGAGCCCCACCCCTGATGTGACTGCCCTGCTGTATTCATCCATATGCTTATCGTATTCCTCATGTTCTTCCACATATGAAGCTCTTGCATCCTCCTGCACGAGCACATCCATGCTGCACTGGAACAGCCCGCTCAACTGGATGAGCTTATCCATCTCAGGAAAGCTCCCTCCGGACTCCCACTTTGATACTGACTGTCTCGACACTTGAAGCTGCTCTGCTATCTGTTCCTGCGTATATCCTTTTTTCTGTCTCATAAATTGTAAATTCTCCGCAAAACCCATTTTGATTTCCTCCTTCAGATTTATGGATTTATCATAAGATTACATGGTGTAAACCTCCACCAATTTCATATTGCGTTTGCGTAGTTCTGCCGCAACTGGCATTAGCATTCCCGGTTTTACGGGGTTTTTACTGTTTCCTTTCTATTCAGGACAGAAACTTTTTAATGTCTCCAACATTTTCCGCGATATAGTCCGCTCCGGCTTCTTCAAGCTCTTCACGGCTCCCGTATCCGTATAACACGCCCATGACATCGACGCCTGTCTTGTGTGCGCCGATGACATCGTGTTTCCTGTCCCCTATCATGAGCACTCTGGACAGATCACAAATGCCGCGGCTCTCGAGGGCATACGCAATCACTTCTGCTTTCTTTACCCTTTTCTCATCCATCGTTGCTCCGCCGATAAAAGAAAAATACCCGTCCAGGCGGAAGTGCTCCAGTATCTGCCTGGCAAATGCCTCCGGCTTCGACGTCGCTATGATCAGCTCCATCCCTTTTTCTACCAAAGCGGCCAGCAATTCTTCCATGCCTTCAAACACTACATTCTCAAATATGCCTCTCTCCGTGAAATACTCGCGGTAATACTCGATTCCGAGGAGGGCGTCTTCCTCGGAGAATCCGTAGAATTGCTGGAATGATTCTGAAAGCGGGGGGCCGATAAATTTGTACAGCTTCCTTCTGTCTTCTTCTATAATGCCAAATTTTTTCAAAGCGTGCATGACAGAATTTGTAATACCGATACCCGGATCTGTGACCGTTCCATCCAGGTCAAATAAAATATATCTGTAATCCATCAGATTCACCTCTGTTATCGTGCGTAATTCCTGCCTATGGCATCGGCTGCCATAATCGCAGCGTATACATCTTCCGGCGTCACGGCAAACGGCATATTGCCGAGTGTATCTCCTTCTGCAGCGGCAAGTTCTGCTACTTCCATAATCTGCTCCGCCTTTACTTCTTTGATTCCGAGCTGCGCAAGCGTCGTCGGCAGCCCGACCGCGTTGCAGAAGTCTACTACAGCCTCTATCTCCTCGGAGTCCGCATTCTCAAGCACGAGCTGTACGAGCGTGCCGAACGCCACTTTCTCCCCGTGGTACATGGCATGCGTCTCCTCTATTGCAGTCAGGCCGTTATGTATGGCATGGGCCCCGGCAAGACCACCGCTTTCAAACCCGATTCCGGATAAGTACGTGTTCGCTTCAATGACATGTTCCACTGCTTTCGTACATACATTTTCCGTCACTGCCAGCGCGGCACTGACTCCGTTCTCCAGAAGCGTCTCATAACAGAGTCTGGCGAGAGCCATCGCAGCCAGCGTACTCCCGCCTCCTACGCAGTTGACTGCAGACGATTGCCTGCACGCCCTCGCCTCGAAGTAAGTTGCAAGGGCATCTCCCATTCCCGCCACGAGAAGTCTGGCGGGTGCTTTGCTTACCACATCCGTATCTACGAGCACTGCGTTCGGGCTGGCCGGAAGGAACAGATACCTGTCAAACACACCTTCGTCCGTATAAATGACCGAGAGCGCACTGCACGGCGCATCGGTAGACGCGATGGTCGGCACGATGATAACCGCTTTGCCCATATAATGCGCCACGGCCTTGGCCGTATCATGTATCTTACCGCCGCCGACACCGGCAATCATATCACATCCTGCCTCCTTTGCCGCCTCCATAACGCGGTTGATTTCGTTCATGCTGCACTCGCCGTTAAAAGATTCATACACAGTCTCCACTCCTGTGCCGTCCATTCCAGCCTGTATAGACGGCTCTACGCGTTTCCTTCCGGACACGCTCGTGAGGATGAATAATCTGCTTCCATAGTTGGACGCATATGTGCAGAGGTTTTTCAGCTCCCCTTTTCCCTGAATATATCTGCTTGGACTTCCAATAATCTGTGCCATGGTATGTACCTCCGTTTGTATTGTTATTTTTTTAACACATCTTAATTATACAATACCTGGCCCCTTTGTCAATATCTCCACGTATATATCTGCATTCCGTCTGGAAAAAAGGATGCCCCCGGCCTCTCACGGCCTGCAGGGCATCCTCTGTAATCTAAACTTTTATATCCGCTAATTGACGGAACGTTTTACATAGCTCGTATGTAATGTCTCATGTGCCTTATGGCTTCCCGGTTCACCAAGATATTCCTCATAAAGCTTCTTGATGGCCGGATTCTCATGTGACTTGCGGATTGGTTTGGCCGCGTCGTTGTTATACAGTACGCTTGCTCGGATTCCTCGTACATCCGTGAAGTTACGCACATCGCCGGATACCTGTGGCTGTCCGCCTCCGTTTACACATCCGCCCGGACATCCCATGATCTCTATAAAGTGGTAATCTGCTTCCCCTGACTTCACCTTGTTGAGAAGCGTCCTCGCGTTGTTAAGTCCGGATGCGACAGCTACTTTCACATCCATGCCTGCCACATTGTAAGATGCCTCTTTTACGCCTTCCGTGCCGCGGACATCCGTGAAGTCCAGGTTCGCAAGCTCTTCGCCTGTGAGGACTTCAACCGCTGTACGAAGAGCAGCTTCCATAACACCGCCGGTAGCGCCGAAGATGACGGCTGCACCTGTGGATTCTCCCATCGGGTCGTCGAACTTCTCATCCGGCAGCATCGTAAATTCAATGCCGCTGCGTTTGATTAGCCTTGCCAGCTCCCTTGTCGTGATGGCGATATCCACGTCCGGAACTCCGGCCGCATCCTGGTCATCACGTCCGATCTCGAACTTCTTGGCCGTACATGGCATCACGCTGACAGATACGATCTTCTTCGGATCGATACCTTCTTTTTCAGCAAAGTATGTCTTCAGCATGGCGCCGAACATCTGCTGCGGCGACTTGCAGCTTGACAGGTGCTCTGTCATATCCGGGAAGTAATGTTCGCAGTATTTGATCCATCCCGGTGAGCAGGAGGTGATAAGCGGCAGAACTCCGCCGTTCTTGACCCTGTCGAGAAGCTCCGTGGCTTCTTCCATAATCGTAAGGTCGGCTGCCCAGTCCGTATCAAATACCTTGTCAAAACCGACTCTCCTTAACGCTGCTGCCATCTTACCTTCTACATCCGTCCCCATCGGGTAGCCGAATTCTTCGCCAAGTCCCGCACGGACAGAAGGAGCGGTCTGCACGACCACGTATTTATCCGGATCGGCAATCGCATCCAGAATCTGCTGCGTGTAGTCCTTCTCATACAGCGCGCCGGTAGGACAGACTGCGATACACTGTCCGCAAGATACGCAGCTCGTATCTCCGAGTCCCATCTCGAAGGCAGAGCCAATCATCGTGTCAAATCCACGGTTGTTGGCGCCGATAACACCGATTCCCTGGGTCTTCTCACACGTTGCCACACAGCGGCGGCAAAGGATACATTTATTATTGTCACGTACCATATGGGCCGCAGTTTCATCCAGCTCATAGTGTGTCGTCTCACCCTCGTAATAATGGGCGTCATCCACGCCATACTCCTTGCACAGCTGCTGCAGCTCACAGTCTCCGCTTCGTACGCATGACAGGCACTGCTGGTCATGGTTGGAAAGCAGAAGCTGAAGCGTCCTCCTTCTGGATGCAATGAGCTGAGGCGTGTTCGTATATACTTCCATCCCTTCATTGATCGGGTGTACGCACGCCGCAACAAGATTTCTTGCTCCCTTTACCTCTACGATACACATCCGGCAGGCTCCGATTTCGTTGATCTCCTTCAGGAAACACAGCGTCGGAATCTTGATTCCGGCCAGCCGGGCCGCTTCAAGGATAGTAGAACCGGCAGGAGCGGATACGTCGAGTCCATTAATTTTAAGATTAATATTTTCCATATTCTCCATCCTCCATTACTCTTTGTAAATAGCACCGAAACGGCATTTTTCCATACATGCTCCACACTTGACACATTTATCCTGGTTGATGACGTGCGGCTCTTTGACCGCTCCGCTGATCGCATCATTCGGGCATGTTCTTGCACATAACGTACATCCTTTGCACTTGTCTGCGTCAATCTTGTAAGAGAGAAGCGCCTTACAGACACCAGCCGGACACTTCTTGTCTACGATATGCGCCACATATTCATCTCTGAAATATCGCATCGTCGACAGTACCGGGTTCGGTGCCGTCTGTCCAAGAGCACAAAGAGAGTTGGATTTCAGATGGGCCGCCAGCTCTTCCAGCTTATCCAGGTCATCCATCGTTCCCTGTCCGTTCGTAATCTTCTCCAGTATCTCAAGCATACGTCTCGTACCAACACGGCAAGGGGTACATTTGCCACACGACTCATCTACCGTAAATTCCAGGAAGAACTTGGCGATATCGACCATACAGTTGTCTTCATCCATGACAATCAGCCCGCCGGATCCCATCATAGAACCGATGGCGATAAGGTTGTCATAATCAATCGGTACATCAAAGTGTTCCGCCGGGATACATCCGCCGGATGGTCCGCCTGTCTGTGCCGCCTTGAACTTCTTACCGTTCGGGATGCCGCCGCCGATCTCTTCTACGATCTCACGAAGCGTCGTTCCCATCGGAATCTCTACAAGGCCCGTATTATTGACTTTACCGCCAAGGGCAAATACCTTCGTCCCCTTGGACTTCTCAGTACCCATGGAAGAGAACCATTCCGCTCCGTTGAGGATAATCTGCGGTATGTTGGCCAGCGTCTCGACGTTGTTCAGAATCGTAGGCTTCTGGAAAAGGCCCTTAAGCGCCGGGAACGGCGGACGCGGACGCGGCTCGCCCCTGTTGCCTTCGATGGAAGTCATAAGCGCCGTCTCCTCTCCGCAGACGAAAGCACCGGCTCCAAGCCTGATATCAATATCAAAATCAAATCCCGTATCAAAAATATTCTTGCCTAGCAGGCCATATTCTCTTGCCTGGCTGATAGCGATGTTCAGACGTTCTACCGCAATCGGGTACTCTGCACGCACATAGATATAGCCCTGTGAAGCGCCGATAGCATATCCGGCGATAGCCATCGCCTCCAGCACGACGTGAGGGTCGCCTTCCAGTACGGAACGGTCCATGAACGCTCCCGGGTCACCTTCGTCGGCATTGCAGCAGACATATTTCTGATCCGCCTCGTTGGCGGCCGCGAACTTCCACTTCAGGCCGGTCGGGAAACCGGCTCCGCCACGCCCGCGAAGGCCGCTGTCCAGGATGACCTGGATGACTTCTTCCGGCTTCATGCCCGTGAGCACCGTGCCCAATGCCTCATATCCTCGTGTTCCTATGTATTCCTCAATATTCTCAGGATTGATGACACCGCAGTTGCGCAGTGCAACCCTGTGCTGCTTCTTATAGAACTTCGTCTCCTGCAGCGGCAGGATCTCTTCGTTCTTTACTGTCTCATCGTAGAGAAGCCGGGTGACGACCCTTCCTTTTAACAGATGTTCTGATACGATTTCCGGGATATCCTCTTCTTTGACCATCGCATAGAAAGAGCCTTCCGGATAGACAATCATAATCGGACCGAGGGCACACAGCCCGAAACATCCGGTCTTCACTACGCCGACTTCTTCTTCCAGCCCGTTCCTTTTGATTTCCGCTTCCAGCCTTTCCCTGATCTTCTGGCTGCCTGAGGAAGTACATCCGGTTCCACCACAAACCAATACGTGTGAACGATACATAATTCGTATACCTCCCTTTTCTATTCTTGTACAGCGCCTAATGTATATTTCGCGACTACCTGGCCTTCTTTCAGATGAAGTCTGAACACTTCCATAGCCTTTTCAGGTGTCATCTTTACATACGTCACTTTTTCTTTGCCTGGTTCCAATACTTCTACAATCGGCTCATACTGGCACAGCCCGATACAGCCGGTAGGTGTCACGCTGATCTTCTCAGCCAGGTGCTCCTCCTGGACCGCATTGGAAAGTGCAGTGAGGACAGGTCTTGCCCCGCTGGCAATCCCGCAAGTTGCCATGCCGACAACCACTCTTGTCTGTGAAGCACTCTCAGACCGCACGCCGACCTTACTTTCATTCTTCTCTCTTATTGCCTTCAGTTCTTCCAGAGATTTCATATGCATCCTCCATTCCCGCTATTTAAACTGATTTACCGTCGTCTGTTTCTTCTTTGTTCGAATCCAGATACTCCTTGATGAATCCGGACACTTCCGTATCCTTGAACGACATGTCTCCTAATATCTCTTTCATTTCTTTCGTATCCAGCACAAATTCCTTCTCGTCATAAGCATATCTATAATGAAAGTCGACAGGTTCATTGAATACGATGAGCGTATGCATTGTCGTATTAATATCACCTAACGGCATTCTATCTATATGGGATAATCCAAAAACTGCTTCTACTCTTGTGCCAATTCCTTTTCGGGATGTAATGTCGAACCTTCCGCCCGTGCTCTCGGCAGCCTGCTTGAAAAATGGGATGCCAAGCCCTACCTTCCGTGTAGTCCTTGTCGTATAGAACGGGTCCGTGACCCGCTTCACCTGCTCTTCCTCCATGCCGCATCCATTGTCATCGATCACTACCGTCAGCGTATCGTCGTCCGTGCTGATGAGCACCTCGATCGTTATGTAATCTGCCCCCGCGCGGATGGAATTCTCCGCCACATCCAGAACGTTCAGTGATATTTCCGTCATCATGGCTATTCATACTTAGCCAGGATATCGTCGATGTCGTCTACCGTAAGCCTTCCGTACACCTCATCATTGATCATCATGACCGGCGCCAGACCACAGGCGCCTACGCAGCGGCAGGCATCCAGTGAAAACTTCCCGTCGGACGTACATTCGCCGCCGACGATGCCAAGCTTCTCCATGAGTTTGTTGTAGATGTCCCCGGAGCCTTTGACATAACAGGCTGTGCCGAGACAGACCGATATGCGGTATCTGCCCTTCGGGCTCAAGTTGAACTGGGAATAGAACGTGGTAACTCCGTATATCTTTTCAAGCGGAATTCCCGTCTCATTAGAAATAATCTTCTGAACCTCGATGGGCAGATAGCCGTAGATGTCCTGCGCTCTTTGCAGTATAGGCATCAGGGCGCCTTTTTCATCTTTCAATTCATTGATTACTCCTAACAGTTCTTTCTCTTGTTCTTCTGTTCCGGTGAACTGAACTGTCGTTTTCTTAGAAAGCATTTTTTTACCTCCCTTTACTGTCTGATTTAGTCATGTGACCATAACGTTGAATTACCATTTCATTCTAACATACAAAAATACAAAAATCTACACCTTTTTATTGTGTATTATGTTAAATGAAAACCATTCTTGTTTGTTATTTCACTAACATCCCGTTAAAAAATACACAAATTATAGCTTCTATTTTTAGTCGTTTTTCACAATATTTGTTGATTTCCCTTTTTTTCGATGATATACTATATTCATATAATATTGGGGAGAGAAGGCAAGCCCCCTGATGCTTACGGATTGCTGCGCGTTTTAATGCCGGCAGGAAATACATGACTTCCGGACCGTGGCATCATTCATATTAAAATAAGAAGTGTACAGGAGGAAGATATGACAATCAGGAAGATAAAATCCTTACTGGAAGCAGATGTTTTATGCGGGGAAGAGCATCTGGACGAAGACGTCAACTATGCTTTTTCATCCGATATGATGAGCGATGTCCTGGCGTACGCAGAGGAGCAGTCTCTCCTGCTCACGAGCCTGTGCAATCCGCAGGTGATCAGGACGGCGGAGATGCTCGACATTCTCTGTATCGTATTTGTCCGGGGCAAGTACCCGGACCCGAACATGCTGAAGCTCGCCGAGGACAGGGGCATCGTTATCCTTGCCACATCCCGGGGCATGTTTACGACCTGCGGCTTATTATACAGCAACGGACTACTTGGAGGTGCATGATACATGGGCGACAACCTGACTTTCCACTACATGATATCCGGTGACGACTTCACAAGGGCCGGGGAAGCAAGCAGCGATTTGAAAAACAAGCTCAAGATGATAGGAGCTGACAATAACGTCATCCGCAGGACGGCCATCGCCATGTACGAAGGCGAGATCAATATGGTCATCCACGCCGGCGGCGGAGAGATAACGGTCGACATATCCCAGGACAATATCCGTATCGTCCTGGCGGATAAAGGGCCCGGAATCGCGGATGTCGAAAAAGCGATGCAGAAAGGATACTCCACAGCGCCGGAAGAAGTGCGCGCGCTCGGTTTCGGTGCGGGCATGGGACTTCCCAACATGGAAAAGTATACAGACTGCATGCAGATTGACTCTGAACTGGGAGTCGGAACTACGGTAACGATGGACATTCACATGTAACTTGACAAGGAGGGGTTCCGGTTGGATAAATCAGACAAATTCTTTCATTCCGTACATCTGGACGAAGATGCGTGCAAGGGCTGCATCAATTGTATCAAATACTGTCCCACCCAGGCTATACGGGTCCACAACGGCAAGGCCAAGATAACGCCCGAATTCTGCGTGGACTGCGGACGGTGCATCCGTTACTGCCCGCACCATGCGAAGGTGGCATTGTATGATTCTCTGGAGGAGATCAAGAACTATAAGTACACGGTCGCGCTTCCGGCGCCATCCTTATATTCACAGTTCAATAACCTGACCAATGTGGATATCGTATTGAACGCATTTATCTCCATGGGCTTTGATGATGTATTTGAAGTGAGCGCCGCAGCGGAACTGGTATCCGACGCCACCCGCAAGTACATAAGCGAGCACCGGGATGACGCGCCGTTCATCAGTACCGCCTGTCCGGCCATCGTCAGGATCATACGGGTCAAGTACCCTACCCTGCTGCCCCGCCTGCTGCCGCTCAAGCCGCCGGTGGAGATCGCGGCGGAGATTGCCCGTGCAAGGGCAATCGAAAAGACCGGTTTCCCTCAGGAAGATATCGGGATCTTCTTCATCTCCCCATGTCCGTCCAAGGTAACTTACGCGCGTTCGCCTCTCGGCGTGGAGAAGAGCCAGATCGACAAGGTCGTTGCCATCAAGGATGTGTATCCCGTCCTGCTGCAGCACATGACGCATGACGAGAGCAGGCTCTCACCTATCGCTGCCTCCGGCCGCATCGGCATCGGATGGAGCAACGCGGGCGGGGAATCCGCCGGCCTCATAACAGACAATTATCTTGCCTGCGACGGGATCATGAGCGCGCTCAGGGTGCTGAGCGATCTGGAGGACGAGAAGTTCTACGGGCTGAAGTTTGTGGAGCTCAATGCGTGCAACGGCGGCTGTGTCGGCGGGCCTCTCACCGTGGAGAACCCGTACATCGCCACTGCAAAGACGAAAAAGCTGCACCGGTATCTGCCTGTAGCGCAGACGCATGCCAGCTCATATGACAATATTGAATACCACTGGTCTGCCTATGTAGAATATGAACCGGTATTCCGCCTCGGCAAGTCTTTCCGGGAGAGCCTGGAACTGATGGGAACGGTAGAAGACATCACCGAACAGCTTCCGGGGCTGGACTGCGGCTCCTGCGGCGCGCCTACGTGCAGAGCGCTTGCCGAGGATATCGTCAGAGGCGAGGCGACGCGGAACGACTGTATCTATGCCTTCCATGAATACATCAACAACCTGTCCAAGGAGATCGGCTTCCTCACCCAGTCGCTGAACCTGTCGTGCGGCAGCAACGATGATTCGATGAAGATACTGGAAGATTATATCAAGAAGCTTACAACGGAATTAGAGCGAAAGGAGCGGTAATTATGACAGTTCAGACATTGATTGAATCCGGCCTGTTCAAAGCAGAGGTGCCCGGAAGCACTTCCAGGTCCATCAGCAAGGTATTCTGCTGCGACCTGCTAAGCATCGCCATGGGCAAAGCGCCTGAGAATGGTGCCTGGGTTACAGTCATGGGCAACAAGAACACGCTGGCGGTCGCGTCGCTGGCAGACATCTCCTGCATCGTCCTGGCAGAAGGCATCCGGTTCCAGGACGAAGAGCTGGAATGTGCAAGGAAGGAACAGATCGCAGTGTTTTCCACCGAACTTCCGGTATTTGACGCGGGCCTTAAGATACAGGAACTGCTCTCATGAAAGGGCTGTACTACGACCTCCACATCCACTCCTGCCTGTCCCCCTGCGGGGATGACGACATGACGCCTGCCAATATCGTCGGCATGGCGGCCGTAAAAGGGCTGGATGTCATCGCCCTTACGGATCACAATTCCTGCAAAAACTGTCCCGCGGCGCTCATACATGGTAAGAATTATGGTGTAACCGTCATCCCAGGCATGGAACTGACGACTGCGGAAGAAGTCCACGTCGTCTGCCTCTTTCCGTCCCTGCCCGATGCCATGGCATTTGACAGCTATATATATGAACATATCCTTCCCATCCAGAATAAGGAGGATATCTTCGGAAAGCAGCAGATCATGAACGAAGAAGATGAAGTGACAGGCACGGTCGAACGGCTGCTCATAAGTGCCACCGACATCTCCTTTGACAACGTATTCGGGCTCGTCGCCTACTATCACGGCACCGCCTATCCGGCCCACATAGACAAGACGACGACAAGCCTGCTCTCAAACCTGGGATTCGTGCCCCCGGACAGCACCTTCCGATGTGCAGAGATACACGACTTCAGGCATCTGCACCAGATACGGCGCGAGCACCCCTACTTCCTGGACTGCAGGATGATAAGCAGCTCCGACGCCCACTACCTCCCCGATATACACGAGGCAGAATATCAGATATACCCCTCCGGCCGCGAAGCCGCGGACGTAGTGGCCTATCTGCACGCCCCTCCAGGAGAGGGAGATGCTTAACCCAAGCCCGCCGATCTGAATGATAGTCAGGATCACCACCTGCCCGAATATAGACCATTTCTGCCACGTATCCGCAATGACGAGCCCGGTCACGCAGACCGCAGAGGTGGAGGTAAACATGGCATCGACCATCGGCGTTGGCTGGGCGTCCCTGCTCGCCGCAGGCATCATAAGAAGCACCGTCCCGCAGAGGATAATGATAAGGTACCCGAGCACGATCATCTGGGTATGGGTGAGTTTTTTCATCATCACGCTCATGCTATCGAGACCTCTTTTCCCGCCAGCAGTGCACCGAGCTGTTCCCAAAGCTTTCCGTCCTCCCGCAGGATACGTATGTGGAATCTGTAGTACACGCTCTCATTGACCGCCTCATTGCATACGCTAAACAGATATTCTGTCCCGTACATCTTTTTATCAGATTGCAGATGGACAGGTTATCTGCATCTGACTCTGATAGTGCGATGATATACTGTACATGTTCCCAGTTCTCCCTGATGCAGACGTCCTCTATATATACGGCTGCCACTCCTCTGCCGGCCAGCCACTTTTCCACCTGTTCCCTGCGGCTTCCTCCTCCAAAGACGACAGCCTGGGGCAGCGGTTCCCTTGTCTCTTCTTCCTCCTGGAGCTTCCGCTCTTCTGCGCTCCAGCAGTCCACACGGAACATCAGGTACATTCCGTATGCCATGCCTCCCAATACTATCAATCCTAATAAAATATCAGCCAACATATCATCACCTTTTTTTCTTATCTTTAGCATATACGATTTTTTGTTAAGACGGTGATAATATTCATAGAGCCCGCATTAAGATTGTATTTAGACGAAGGAAGGCAGCCATACTTTTCAAATGATAAAGCTGTCCATATTTTTTTCAGCTGGTATAATGAGACAAATTGATATTTAAGAAAAGCGAGGGATTGTACTATGGAAATAAAGAAAATAGAAGAACCGTTTTCTGTCTGCAAAGTGAAGGATTATTCAAAAGTCGATCTTCTGGATACATTTTCCTTTGTCGCCAAGACAGACGAAGAGCTGTCGCTCGTCTGCCTGACGCAGTCGGTGCCTGATAACGCCACAGAAAGGGAGGACGGCTGGAAAACCATGAGAATACAAGAGAATTATAGCAATGCGCTGAAGGCGCTGGCACGTGCCGGTTATGAGATTGTGTAGCGGCTTGGGTCAGGCCCCTGTTAACAGGGGCCTGACCCAAGCCGTCTGCGGATCTCTTTTACTTTCGCAGGATTCTTCCCGCCGGAATTAATCCCTATCACGATATCTTCGGTCTGAACGACAGCCGGGAAGTAGAAGTCACATAATGTCCTGTCATCCGCCGTGTTGAACAGGATCTTCCTTCCGCATTTCTGCCCGAGGATGTTACACTCCTCGCCGATGCTCCTGTTCACTTCTTTATCGTCTGTCGCCGCCAGTACGATGTGGGCGTTATAGATGTCACCTTCCCTGTATGCTCTGTGCAGGCAGGTGATTCTGCCTTCTGCCTCAAGATCTGCGAGAGAATCGTGAAGCCGGGGTGCAATGACAGTGATATGATCCGAAAACAGGAGAAGCGTCTTTACGCGCCTTGCTGCAATATTCCCTCCGCCCACCACGACGATTTCCTTTTCTGATATGTCTACAAACATGGGGAAATAAGCCTTATCCATCCTACTGCCTCCGTTCTCCGAGCATGTACAGAAGCGCGTTGCAGATACATGCCGCTATATTGCTGCCGCCTTTTCTCCCCTTTGCCACGATAGACGGCGTCTCCTTAAGCTCCAGTATGAGTTCCTTTGCACGCACGACATTGACGAATCCGACCGGTACCGCGATCACGGCCTCCGGGTTCAGCACTCCCTCCCTGACCAGCTCATAGATCCTTACAAGCGCTGTCGGCGCATTGCCCACCGCAAATATCACCTTCTTCTCTAGGGCGGCGGCTTTGTCCATGCTTGCAGCGGCCCGGGTCGTGCCGTTTCTTTCCGCCGCAAGCGCCACGTCCTCATCTGCCATGAAGCAGTGCACTTCTCCCCCGTAATCCGCCAGCCTCTTTTTATTGATTCCGGCTCTTCCCATCTCGGTGTCCGTGACGATGGCAGCCCCCTGCCTGAGCGCCGCCAGCGCACGTTCAACCACCCCGTCCGAGAATACAAGGCTGTGCGCATAGTCAAAATCCGCACTTGTGTGGATGCATCTCTTCACTATCGGCTCCGTCCCCGGGACGAGCGGGGTACTGCCCAGTTCTTCTGTTATGATTTCAAAGCTTCTCGCCTCGATTTCCGTCGGCAGAACTTGTTCCAGTCCTATATGCTCCATCATCTCTCTCCTCCTTTTATCGTCATGCCAATACCGCAGACAACCCGGTCTACCCGTTCAGCTATCTGTGCCAGTTCTGTACATATGCGGCCGGCCTGCTCTCTGTACGCCCGCTCGAACGCATCCACCGGAACGAGCCCGCAGCCAATCTCATCGACTGTTATGACAACATCGGGGTTCCGGGCGGCAAGTTCGCCGGCCAGATCGGACGTACACGCCCCCGCCTCCGTCATACGCCGCACGAGCAGTTCAAAATGCCGGATGGCGGTGCATGCATATATCTCATCAAAGGCGCAGCTTCCGCCGTCAATCCAGCTTTTCACGCCGTATGTCCGTTCCGCATATACCGTTTTTCCCTGGCAGGCCCCTCCGGTAACCAGTATCATATGTACACCTGTCCCTTTCCCGTATGTGTTTCCCTTTATCTCTGCCGGGATGCCACATACGACTTCTGTCACGCTGTCAGCCATACGTGCAATCCGCGCATTGATTCTTGCCAGCGTCTCCCTGTATATCTGCATCTCACAGGACGGCTCACCCTCACGAAAGACGTCATTTGACACGACTACAAGGTTACGGCACATTGTATGGAGCAGTTCGATTCCACGTACCACCTCTTCTGCCGTGCGGCCTCCCGCCCCATCCGGGCTGTACATCTCATTTGCCGTCAGGTTGGACATGCACTCCAGCAGGATGCAGGGCCGGGCACCTCTGATAGCCGCTTCATATACCGGGCCTCCCTCTCCCGCAAGTGCATGGATTCCCGTATAGC
Organism: Extibacter muris; assembly: GCF_004345005.1. Taxonomy (GTDB): domain Bacteria; phylum Bacillota; class Clostridia; order Lachnospirales; family Lachnospiraceae; genus Extibacter; species Extibacter muris. The sequence continues at coordinate 130,994 of NZ_SMMX01000009.1, read as the reverse complement.
ATTCGATCGTCTCAAATCCTTTCTCCCGTCGCATCAGGCGGTGGCGCCGGATCTTCTTTTCCGTCTCTTCTCCGTATGGCATCATCGTCGCGATATAAAGCAACGGTCCGGACGCCTGCCCGTCATTCTCACTGTGAAGACGCCAGATGAGATCTTCTGCAAATGCGGATTTTCCGCTTCCGCTTCCTCCGGTCACAAGATGCAGCATTGCTTCATTCCTCCACTGATGTTGTACATGATCAGTTCTCTTCTGCGATATACGCATGTCTGTATTCCAACGCGCCTGTCGCCGGAATCTGGGCAATCCCTCTAATATCCGGACGGATCAGGTTGCAGCTCTTCATCGTATAGAGCGGTATGATATAGAACTTCTCTCCCACGGCCAGCTGCTCCGCCTCATGCATGAGCTGTGCTCTCTTAACCGGATCCGTCTCCGTGTCAGATTGTTCCACCAGACGGTCGTATTCCACGTCCCGGATACCGCTGCAGTTATATGTGCTGTTGGACAGGAGCATGGACAGGTACGTATAGGGGTCTGCAAAATCAGCTGTCCAGTTCATCCGGCACAGGTCAAAGCGGCCTGCCCTTCGTTCCGTATAGTTTACCTGCAGTTCCTGCGCATTCAGCTTGATGTCTATGTTCAGATTCTTCTTCAGCTGTTCCTGGATGACCTGGGCCGTATCCGAGTCCATTTCAAGCGTTGGGTAATGATATGTGAGCTCCGGGAATCCTTTTCCGTCCGGGTATCCTGCTTCTGCAAGCAGCCGTCTCGCCTCCTCCACATTTTCCTCAAATGGCTTTTTGGCCCCGTCCACGAAGTATTCGCCTGTCTGCCTGTCCTTCATATACCTTGCGATAAAGTTTACCGTAGGTTCTGTGTCATCTCCGACAATCTTGCAGAGCTCTTCCCGGTCGATAGCCAGATTGAGCGCCTTACGCACCCGCACGTCGTCAAGCGGCTTCACGTTCAGATTCGGGTATATGTATCGCGTCGCTATCGTATCGGTAATATACAGATCGTCTTTTCCTTCGTACAGCTCCATCACCGACGACTGCAGCCCCGTGGCAACATCCACTTCACCGGTCTCGTAGGCATTCGCCATCGACTGTTGGTCGGCAAAGAAGCGGTACGTGATCTTGTCCAGCTTTATCTCGTCAGCATTCCAGTATCTCGTGTTCTTCTTCAGGACAAAATACTGTTCCGGCACATATTCATCCAGATAAAAGGGACCGTTGGCGACGCTCGTCTCAGGGCTCTTATCCCATCCGTCCGACGCGTCGAGGGCATACGCTGAGCAGGAAGGCGTGTACACCGGCAGCCTGAGCAGATCCAGAAAATATACGCACGGCTTTTCAAGTGTAAATGTAAGCGTATCGTCATCCGGCGTATCGACTCCCAGACTCTCGATATCTGCCTCTCCATTATATACAGCTTCGGCATTCTTGATTGGAAACAGATAGTTGGCATATCCGCTTCCGCTCTCCGGCTTCAGCGCCCTGGCTATCGTATTGGAAAAGTCTTTGGATGTCACCGGCGTACCGTCCGACCAGACCGCGTCTTTGCGCAGATGGAAGGTCCATACAGTTGATTCTTCATTCACCTCATAAGACTCTGCCGCCCTGTATTCAATCTCGCCATTTTCATCAAAGGTCAGAAGCTCATCCAGTGCCGAGACCGAATATGCCAGATACGTAAGCGCTATCATCCCTGCCGGATCCAGCCCCCCTGTCTCGCTGTTGATTGCTACTACTATCTCCTTTGTACTGTCTTTTACCTCTTTCTCCTGCTTCTCGCATCCTCCAAACACCAATATCCCGATAAGGGATATTGCCATAAAGACGCTCACTGTTCTCTTCATTGCTTTTCTCCTTATATCTGTGATGTCATCCTGTAACCTCTGCTCCTCTTTCCCGTATATTCTTCCGAATAAAGGAAGCAGGCGACCTCCCGCCCATCGAACCGGCAGTTCTTAGGCCTGTCCGTGTAGCAGCACTCCAGCGCATAGCCACATCTATGCGCGAACGGACATCCCCCGGCATCAAAGGCTTCTGCCTTCTGCTCCTCCCTGTGCGGCATTCCCTTCTTCCTTCTTGCCTTAACCGGATCCGGGACGAGGACAGAGGATAGCAGCGCTTTCGTATACGGATGCCACGGATCATTATATACATCTTTTGTGTGTCCCGTCTCCACGATGCTGCCCGCATACATGACTCCTATCCTGCTGCTGATCCGTTTAACGACATTCAGGTCATGGGAGATGAACAGGCATGTAATTCCACGGCTGTCCTGAAGCTCTTCCAGTAATTCCAATATCTGTTCCTGTATGGGCATATCCAGCGCCGATACCGGCTCATCGCACACGAGCAGTCCAGGTTCCAGCATAAGCGCACGTGCGATGCCGATTCTCTGCCGTTCCCCGCCGGAGAATGCACGCGGGTATCTCTGCGCCTCCTCCGGATCCAGCCCCACGAGGGTCAGCATGCTGTCTACCTTTTCTCTGCGTTCCTGCTCTGTCATGTCCGTATTTAAGAGGAGCGGTTCCTCCAGCATATCCCGTACCGTCATCCGAGGATTCAGGGAAGCGTACGGATTCTGAAAGACCATCTGGACACGCCGGTTCTGTTTCCCCGGCCGTACCGGCTGTGCTGCCCCCTCATACAGGACCGTGCCGCGGGTAGGCGCTAAGATACCCGTAACCATACGTGCCAGCGTAGATTTCCCGCAGCCGCTTTCCCCTACAAGCCCAAAGGTCTCGCCTCTTCGTATATGGAAGGTGACATCCCGCACAGCCTCTGTCATGTCCCGCCTGCCGGGGCCGCCGGTCCCGGCAAAGCATCTGCTCACGTGGGACACTTCCAGAAGCTTCTTCTGATCTCCCCGGCAGGCGGACAGCTTCTGAAGCTCCTTTGCACGTGCAAGCAGTGTCTTCGTGTATGCATGCTGCGGGTTATAAAAGATATCTTCCACCAAGCCTTCTTCCGCCAGTGTACCGTCGTGCATGACGAGGACTCTGTCGCAGAGGGAGGCGATGACTCCGAGATTATGGCTCACAAAGAGGACGGCAGTGCCCGTCTCCTGTACGATCCGCCGGAACAGCTCCAGCATCTGCTTCTCCACCGTCGCATCGAGGGCAGTCGTCGGCTCATCGGCGATAAGCAGCTCCGGTCCGCAGGACAGCGCTATGGCTATTCCCACACGCTGGCACATGCCGCCGGACAGTTCAAACGGATACTTGTCCATCTGTGATTCGCCGTCATGGATCCCTGCCATATCCAATAGCTCCGCTGCCCGTCTTCTGGCAGCTGTACGGCTGCAGTGGCTGTGCGCACGTATCGTCTCCACTATCTGGCGGCCGATCTTGACGGTCGGGTTCAGACTCGTCTGCGGGTTCTGGAATACCATGGCGATTTTATTGCCCCGGATGCAATCCATCTTCCGCTCATATTCTTTCCTGCTCTCTCCCGGCAGCGGCGGAGTGATGTCTGCGTCCCCAAGCAATATCTCCCCGCAGACCGTCTCTGCGCAGTCCGGCAGCAGTCCGAGAACTGCCTGCATAGCCGTACTCTTTCCAGAGCCCGACTCTCCCACGATGCCCACAATCTCGCCGGGTGCGGCATCGAAGGACAGATGCCGGACCGCTTCCTGTCCCTTCTCTTTGTCATGAAACTGTACGTTCAGATCACGTATATGCAGCAGACTCATCTTACCACCTTCCTTCCTCCGCGCGGCCGATGGTCTTCTCAAGACCCGCGCCTGTCAAATTGACCGAGAGAATCAGTATGCACAATACGAGGATGGGATATAGCATCTGTGACGGCGCCACCTGTATCTGGCTCCTCGCTTCTTGTATGAGCGTCCCGAGGCTTGCTGCCGGCGCCATGATGCCGACCCCTACAAAGCTCAGAAACGCTTCTGTGAACATCGCTTTCGGTATGAGAAGGGTAAGGTTCACGATAATCGGACCTGCCGCATTGGGAAGGAGATGGATAAAGAGAATCCTTCCGTTACCCACGCCGAGGAGGCGGGCGGCCGTACAGAAATCTTCTGCTTTCAGCCGTATGATTTCCCCCCTTACGACGCGCGCCAGCCCTACCCATCCGCCGATACAGATGCCGAGCAGTATGCTGCCTATGCTTGCGCCCATGACAAGCATAATCAGGATGACATAGAGAAGGGACGGTATCGCATCGATGACATCTGCCGCGCGCATGAGCAGCATGTCGGCCTTTCCTCCCGCATAGCCGGCGGCGCACCCATACAGGATGCCGGCCACGCCGCAGATCAGGGCGCTGCCTATGCCGACGGCGATGCTGATTCTTGTCCCGGCAAACACCCGCACGAAGATATCCCTGCCAAACTTATCCGTGCCAAAAAGGTGCGAAAAGGAGGACGGGGCGTTTCTTAGTTCCGCATTCTGAGCCGTAGCCGCATAGGGGGACAATGCCGGTATAAGGACCGAGAGCAGTACCATTACGGCCAGCAGGACGATACCGGAGGCTAACATAGGATTCTTTCTGAAATACGTTTTCAACTGCATGTCCTCCTTATCCTTGGATCCAGCCATGCGCCGAGCACGTCCGTAATGATGTTGATCCCGATGACGACGGCACCCATAAATGTCGTAAGCCCTAATATGAGCGTATAGTCACGGTTCGCAATGGATGTGACAAACTCACGTCCAAGCCCAGGAATGGTAAATATACTCTCCACCACGAAACTGCCGGTCAGCAGAAAGGCGGCAGCCGGGCCGATATAGTTCAGGACCGGCAGCCAGGCATTCTTCAATACATGTGTCAGAAGGATCCTCCGCCACCTAAGCCCTTTTGCCCTGGCCAGCGCTACATAGTCCCGCCCCATCTCATCACGGAATGTGTTATGAATCATCCTCGTGATTACAGAAGCCGGGTACAGTGCCAGGGAAACCGCCGGAAGCACATAATTCGCCACCCCTGAGAGCCCCGCTATGGGAAGAAGTTTCAGTTTTACGCCAAATAGCAGGGCAAGCAGAAGCGCGATAGCGAAATTGGGGATGCCTGTTCCAAGCATGGTGCCCAGAAATATCCCGCCCTTGACGGCCTTCTTTTCCGTGGTCGCCTGCCATATGCCTGCTGCCGTACCGAACACTGCGGCAAGGAGTATGGCAAGAAAACCAAGGGCGGCGGTCACCGGCCATGCCCGGCCAATCACCGCGGCTACAGACACCCCTGGCTTCTTATATGACATTCCGAAGTCGCCGTGAAGGAGGTTGCCGAGATAGACCACATACTGCCCGGCCGGCGGCCTATCAAGCCCGTATTCCTCTTCCAGCGCCGAGAGGACCTGCTCCGATACCGTTCCGCTCTGGAACGGACTGCCCGGCATTATCCTTGTCAGAAAAAAGGATGCGGTGACGAGCACGAATAGGGCAAGGAATCCGACCAGTACCCTCTTTAATATGTATCTTCCCATTCGGTTTCCTCCTTTCGTACGTTGTGCCTGTGCTTATCTTTCCTTCGTTCCCAGGTTCTCCAGCATGCATGCTGTCATGCTCTCGATAGACGCCTCTTTGGCCACGGTGATATGCATCCTGTACTTTTCGGCTTCCGCTGCCGTCTGTTCTCCGATACAGACCGCATGTATCTTATGGAAGTCCAGTCGGTCCATCGTATGTACAAAGCCTTTGACCGTAGACGCGCTCGTAAATGTAACCGCGTCAATCTGGCCTTGTTTAAACAGAGCTTCTATCTTCTCCTTTATCTGCTCATGTGCCTCATATACGGTCTCATACAATGGGATGTCGTCCACATCAAGCCCTGCTTTTAAAAGAGGCGGGAGAAGCTCTTCCGAGCCGGACATCGCGCGGACGACCGTCACCTTGCTCCCCGGCATCGCATGTGCGGCGACGGCTTCTCCGAGACAGGCCGCGCAATATACATCAGGCACGACGTCCGCCAATATGCCGTATCCCTTAAGCGCCCTCTCGGTGGCAGAGCCGATGGCGCCGACCTTCACCTGTGCAGGACCGCCGAGCATATGCCTCATATCCATCTTAAGCTCTGTCATCTCTTCAAAAAAGATACGGACGCCTGCCGGGCTTGTGAATAAAAGCCACTCCTGCGCGGCCCGGGTTCCAAACTGCTTCATCCCACGCTGCAGTGCGGTATTCGGGGATATCACCTTTGTAGCAATAGAAGGGAGTTCTATGACCTGTGCGCCGAGTGCCCTGAGCTTGCCGGCAAGAGCGGAACTGCTCTGCCGGGGCCGGGTAACCAGTATCTGCTTTCCTCCAAGCGGGCGGTCTTCGGCCCAGTGGAAACGGTCCGCCAGCCTGCACACCTCCCCTACGACGATTACCGCTGGCGGTCCGATACCCGCCCTGTGGGCCTCCTCTGCCAGGCGGCCCGCGGCAGAGACGACACGGCGCTGCCCGGCGAGCGTTCCATTTTCAATCACTGCCGCCGGCGTATCCCCATCCAGCCCCGCATCCATCAGACCGTCCAAGATTGCCTCCATGGCGGTGATACCCATGAGAAAGACGAGCGTACCCTTCCCTTTCACGAGGGAGGCATAGTCTATCGTCTCTGAACCGCCCTGTCTCGGATGTCCGGTGACAATATGGAGGGAAGACGCATAGTCCCGGTGGGTGACCGGAATCCCGGCATAGGCGGGAACTGCAGATGCTGACGTGATTCCCGGTACGATTTCAAACGGAACCTGATGTTCCGCAAGAAGCTCCAGCTCTTCTCCCCCTCGCCCGAATACAAAGGGGTCCCCTCCTTTGAGCCGAAGCACCTTTCTGCCCTTTTTGGCCTCCCTGAGCAGGATCTCATTGATCTCATCCTGCGGCACAAGATGACGGCCTGCACGTTTGCCGACATTGACCACTTCTTTTTCCGGCGGTATGAGGCTGAGTATCTCCGCACTGATTAATGCATCATAGACGATGATATCCGCCGTCTCTATCAATTCTCTCGTCTTGACGGTAAGCAGCCCTGCATCTCCAGGCCCTGCCCCCGCAAGCCATACCTTTCCTGTCCCGTCCATCCTGTCACCTCCGTCTCATCTCTTCTGCCAGCGCCAGGCCGATCTCTCTCGCCTTCCCGGCATCCCCTGTCTTCGTCTGCGTCCAGTATGTATCCTCTCCGGCGTAATACAAGCCGGTGAGCTGAAGCTCTGTTCCTGCCATCTGTGCATGTGCCGCTATCGGGGATGTACATCCGCCTCCGAGCGCAGCCGTAAATGCACGTTCAGCCTCGGCCTCGGCTCGGCTCTTTTTACAGTCATAAGCGGCCAGCCATGAATAATCTTCGCCCTTCCTGCCCTGGACAGCCAGTATCCCCTGCCCTGCGGCAGGAACCACCTCTTCCACGCTGAACACTCTTCCGATCACCGCTTCCATATGAAGCCGCCTGAGTCCTGCCGCCGCAAGCACAGTCCCGTCAAACGCTTCCTCTTCAAGCCGGCGCAGCCTTGTCTGTACATTGCCGCGGATTCCCCGGAACACGCAGGACGGATACAGCTTTTTCAGCTGAATCGTCCGGCGTCTGCTGGATGTGCCGATGACGCCTCCTTCACGTACAGACGTATGGCCCGGCTTATAGACGAGCACATCCCTTGGATCCTCCCTTTCGCCATAAGCGACGATGGGAAGGTCCTCCGGCACTTCCATGGGCATATCCTTCAGGCTGTGGACGGAGATATCGATGCTTCCTTCCAGCAGCGCTTTCTCCAGTTCCTTCACGAACAGCCCTTTGCCCCCAATCAGCTCCAGGCTCTGATCCAGAATCCTGTCGCCCTTCGTCTTCATCGTCACGATCTCTGCCTTGACTCCCGGGCAGCTGCTTTCCACCGCCTCCTTCACGATCTCTGCCTGCCTCACGGCCAGCCGGCTCTCCCGGCTCCCTATCCTTATTATAGACTGCATGATGCCTCATTTCCTTTCTCAAGAATGTCATATACGGCGTCCATATCGAGGCTTTCCCTCATGAGCTCTGCCAGCTTATCATACTGCTCTTCCTTGTAAGCGGCGAGATCTTGCGCCTTTACCGTATCCGGCCCCATCCCTTTTGCCCCTAGCAGCGAAGCGATGAAGCCCGTGGATATCTCCTGCCGGTCAAATATGCCGTGCACATAACATCCATATGCATTCCCACATATGGCACCGTCCGTCTTCTCCACGCCTGTCTTCTCGTCCGTGAGCTTCAGGAGGGGCTGTATCTCCCCGATTGCAGATGTCGTCCCCATATGGATTTCGTAGCCTTCCGCCGGCAGCCCGCTCATGCGTCCCAGGATGCCGCCTGTGTCGCAGAACCGCCCCTGTACCCTCGTCCTCGTCTTGTCCGGCTCAAATACCGTGCGTACCGGCAGAAGCCCCATCCCCTTCATCGTACCTTTCCGTTCTATACCTGCCGGATCGCAGATTTCCTGCCCGAGCATCTGATAGCCGCCGCAGATGCCGAATACGGCCTTACCTGCCGCTCCATGGCGGATAATCTTCGCCTCCAGCCCGCTCTGCCTCATCCAGAGCAGATCCTCAATCGTATTCTTGCTTCCCGGAAGAAGAACCGCGTCCGGAGTGCCGAACTCCCCCGGGGAGGTGACGTAGCGCACGGACACTTCTTCCATACACTCCAGCGCCATAAAATCAGTAAAATTAGAGATACGCGGAAATCGGATGACGGCTATATCGATAAGCCCGCCTGTCTCCTTCTTCTGAAAACGTTCCGTCAGGCTGTCCTCCTCATCAATGTCCAGATGGAAATACGGCACCACGCCCCGCACGGGGACCCCGGTCCTCTCCTCCAGCATCCGAAGGCCCGGAAGGAGAATCTCCCGGTCTCCCCGGAACTTATTGATAACCATCCCTTTTATCCGCTGCTTTTCCTTTGCTTCCAGAAGCTCCAATGTACCGACAAGCTGTGCGAACACGCCTCCCCTGTCGATATCTCCCACGAGAAGCACTGGCGCATCCACAAGCTTGGCCAGCCCCATGTTCACGATATCCCCGCTTTTCAGGTTGATCTCCGCAGGGCTCCCGGCTCCCTCTATGACGATGACATCATATGCGTCCGCCAGCCGGTTATATGCATCTAATATATGTGGTATGAGCTCCCTCTTCCGGCGATAATATTCTGCCGCCGTCATCACCCCTGCCACCTCCCCGTTAACGATAACCTGGGAGCCCATATCGCTCGTCGGCTTCAGCAGGACAGGATTCATAAGGACAGACGGTTCCACGCCGGCTGCCTCCGCCTGCATCACCTGCGCCCTGCCCATCTCAAGCCCGTCTCTTGTGATATAGGAATTGAGTGCCATGTTCTGAGATTTAAATGGCGCCGTCTTCAGGCCGTCCTGGGCGAATATCCTGCACAGGCCGCCTGCCAGTATGCTCTTCCCCGCATTGGACATCGTGCCTTGTATCATAATGCATCTCGCCATGCTTCGTCTCCTCCTTATCCCGGCATCGTGATGCCTGCCCGCAGATTTCCTGCAGCGCCTTTAGCAGTACCGTGTTTTCATCGTGGGTCTTTACCGCAGTTCGGTAATATCCTTTCTTCAGTCCCTCATAATTGGAACAGTCCCGGATCAATATGCCCCTCTCCTTCAGAAGCGTGGACAGATCGTAATCACTGTACATCAGTATATAGTTCACGGCGGACGGGCAATACGTAATCCCGATACGATCCAGCTCAAGCTCCATGCGTCTGCGCTCCCGTGCCACATAATCTCTCGTCATTCCGGCTCTCCCGGCAGACGATAGGGCGGCAAGCCCCGCGGCCTGCGCCGCCACGGACACGTTCCACGGCTGCGTGACACCTTCCATCCTTTCAAGAAGCGCTCTGTCGGAACTGATGCCGTACCCGAGCCGCAGGCCCGGCACCGCATGCATCTTCGTAAATGCCCGGAGCAGCAGGACCCACGGCTTATCGAGTATGGCCTCTACTGACAATATATCTTCCGGGTGTTCCAGAAATTCATAAAAGCATTCGTCTATCACGATCCGTATGCCGCATTCGCCGCATCTGTCCACGATGCGGCGAAGCAGTGGCATGTCAATTACCTGTCCGGAAGGGTTGTCCGGAGTACAGAGGAAGATCATGTCCACGTCGCCGGTCAGTTCTTCCATATATCCCTCTGTCAGCTGAAAGCGGTCTTCCTCTTTCAGATAATGGTATACGATCTCGCAGCCGGCCGCTTTCAGCGCCTGGGCATACTCCGCGAAGGACGGCGCAGTAAGAAGCGCCTTGCGCGGCCGCTCGGCAAAGACGACGGAAAATATGAGTTCTGCCGCGCCGTTCCCGAATATGAGCATTTCTTCCGGAATGCCGTGTTGTCCGGCCAGAGCGCTCCTGAGCTTCCTGCATCTGCTGTCCGGATATTCCCCGATATGTGCAGCGGCCCTCTGCACTGCTTCCAGCACCTTATCATCCGGGCCGAAAGGGTTGATATTGACGGAAAAGTCAATCATGCCCTCATATGTATAGATGTCACCGCCATGTAAATATTCCATCCTGTCCTCCTCCTGCCATCTGCCACGTCACAGCATCCATATGGCTATCGCTTTCCATGCACCGAACAGCAGAAGCGCAAGCAAGGCCGTACCATACATAAGCTTACCGGCCCTTACGATGTCCTCCGCTTCCACAGGCCGTATGTCATCACCGATGTATTCCTTCGCGTACCGTCTGCCGAAGTACCATGCATCCCCCGCAAGACGTATCTGCAGCGCCCCTGCACACACCGCTTCTGTCTGCGCCGCGTTCGGGCTCGCATGCTTTCTTCTGTCCCTGCGGTATATCTTCCATGCTCCGCGGCCGTCCATCCCAAGCAGGAACGCCGCCGCCGTCATCAGCAGCGCCGACAGCCGTGCCGGGATATAGTTCATCACATCATCCATCTTAGCGGCACATCTGCCCAGGCAGAGATATCTCTCATCCTTATATCCAATCATGGAATCCATCGTGTTGACCGCTTTATAGAAAAAGCCAAGGGGAGCGCCTCCGAGCATCATGTAGAACAGCGGGGCCGTCACCCCGTCTGACGTGTTCTCTGCCACGGTCTCGACCGCGGCCTTTATGACACCTGCCTCATCAAGTGCTGCCGTGTCCCTCCCCACTATCATCGAGACAGCCTTCCTTGCCCCGGCCAGGCTTCCTTCCTTCAGCTCCCTGTATACGTTCCTGCTCTCCCGGCCAAGCGACCTGGCGGCAAGAAGCTGGTAGCACCAGAAGCTCTCCAGCACATAGCGGACTGCGGGATGGATGCTTTGCGCCCCGTACAGCAGCACCCACGGAACCGCTGCCGACACCACGCACACAGCCACCCACATCAGTACGCCGGCGGTCAGGAGCCGGCGGTCCCTGTCCCGGCATACCTTTCTGGACAGCTGTTCCAGACGGGTAATGAGCCGGCCGATGAGCCTGACCGGATGGTACAGCCATACCGGGTCCCCGAATATCAAGTCAAGTATAAATCCTGTCATACAGGCCATCCATGCAATCATAACGCTTCTATCCCCGTGAATCCTTTCTTGCCCTTTTTCCATTCCTCCGCATCCAGAGTGACGACATAGCCGCCGCCATTGCCGGGCTGCCAGTCATAAAAACCGCTCTGTCCGGGAGCATAACAAGACAGGACGGACATGACCGTGCCGCCGTGGGCGACGATAGCGGCACAGCCGCACTTACCTCTGAGAAAAGCATCTGCCGCCTTATCAAATCCGCGGACGCAGCGGGACCGGAATGCCGCATGTCCCTCACCGCCAGGAAAGGGAAGCGTTCCCCGGGAACCAAGCCAGTTACGGTATGCCGGCAGCTCTTTCAGCTCCTCATAATTGTGGCCTTCAAACAGTCCGAAATCACATTCCTTCAGTTCATCAAGCAGCAGCGGCTTCTTGTCCGGAAAGAGCAGCGCCGCTGTCTGAACGCACCGCTTCATAGGGCTCGCGGCTACCTCTTCCACAGGGTCTATTATTTCCAGACGGCTGCGCACCTCATCGACACGCATTATCAGTCCTGCTTCTTCAAGCGCCTCGTCTGTGCGCCCTATGTAACGCCTCTCCCTGTTGCCCGGCGTCTCAAAGTGGCGGATCAATATCACCTTCATAACAGCCTCCCTGCCAGTACGATGCCGGTGAGCATAGCCAGTTCACAGATCTGAAGGAAATATCCGGCCAGGTCTCCCGTCATGCCTCCAAACTGCCTGTAGCATACCGCTTTGTAGCAGCAGAAGCTCAATAGGCCCGCCGCTGCCGACGCGGCCCCCATCCTGACGTCCAGTCGAAGCGAAAGGACGACAGACGATAGGAGCACGATCAGCATCACGATGCCGACGGTCTTCCTGACCGCCCCGTCCTGAAACGTCCTGGCAAGTCCGGTATCTCTGGCCGCCTGGAAGGTGACGACGGAGAAGCCGCTGAACGCTCTGGAAATCACATAGCTACAGCCGATGACGGGAAGCATGTCTGCGTCCGCTTCGCTCCAGACCGCCACGCTCCACAGAAGATAGCAGCCCAGGCCAAGGACTGCAAACGCGCCGGCGTGCGGATCCTTCAGGATCTCCAGCTTCTTCTCCCTGCCGCCATAGGAGCCAAGCGCATCCAGCGTGTCCATAAAGCCGTCCATATGGATGCCGCCTGTCACGAGGACGGGAAGCAGCGTCATGACAGCCGCAAACAGAAGGGAGCCTGCGCCGGCATGCAGCAGAATCCTCCCGATGCCCATCACAAGAATCCCCGTCACAGCCCCGACTACAGGAAAAAAACAGATAGCATACTTCATATTTTTCTCATTCCACTCTACCCGTGGAACGGGAATCTTAGAATACATGGATATTGCAATGATGAATGATTCATATAGATACATATCGGTCCCTTTATCTCAACATCTCGTATTGTTCTACATTGATTTCCTCAAAGGTGCTCATCCTGCTGTATACCAGCAGCCCCATATCGAGCAGCGGAAGCACCGCCACTGCCCCGCTCCCTTCCCCGAGGTTCATGTCACACGTCAGATACGGCGACATGCCAAGGGCATCCAGCAGCATCTGCCCTGCGGGCTCTTTCGATACGTGGGATGGCAGCATATAATCCCTTGCGTCGGGAACGAGGCGCACCGCACAGAGCGCCGCGACGGCAGATATGAACCCGTCCACCACAACCGGCATGTGCATCAGCGCGCCGCCAAGGTACACGCCCGTCAGGCCTGCGATATCCAGCCCGCCTACTTTTGACAGCACGTCCAGCACGTCATCCTTATCCGGGCGGTGCAGACGGACCGCCTGCCTGATTACTGCTATCTTTTGCTCCAGCCCTTCACTGCTCAGCCCGGCTCCCTTCCCGGTCACTTCTTCCACCGGCTTTTCCAGCAGCACGGATGCTACGGCACTGCTCGTCGTCGTATTGCCGATACCCATCTCCCCGGTAGCGGCAATGTCATATCCTTCCGCTTTCAGCCGGGACACCATACGTATCCCTGTCAATACGGCCTGCCATACCTGGTCCCGTGTCATGGCCGGTTCTTTCCGCATATTTTTCGTCCCGTATGCCACCTTATCTTCCGGCTTTGTAACGGAAGGCACGTCAACCGCCATGCCGATATCGACCGGGAACAGGTCAACCCCCGCCACTTCGCTCATGATAGCTACGCTGGCCGCCTTCTTCGTAAAGTTATCCGCCACCACCGCCGTCACTTCCTGTCCGGTCTGTGTCACGCCCTCTTCCACCACTCCGTTGTCGGCGCACATGATTATCAGCCCTTTTTTCTGCAGCGTGAATCTGGCGTCACGCTTCATGCCAGCTATCCTTATCACGGCATCTTCCAGCTTTCCAAGGCTGAACAGCGGCTTCGCCACTGTATTCCACCGCCTTCTGGCCATCTCCATGCTTACCCGGTCCGCCGGCAGAATCATCCCCCGGAGCATATCCGGCGTCTCCGGCATCAACGCACCGGACATGCGTACTGTCTGTTCCATATCATCATCCCTTTCGTGTCCACTCTGTGCAGCAGCATACGAACCTGTGTGCAAATGACGGGTTGGAATGGTAATGTACGTGGGGAAACCCCGCGAACAGGTTCCCCTCTGTATGCATACATTCCCATGAACGCTGCCTGCCGGGCTTCACCGCCATGCAGCCGGTTCCGTTGTCTGTACTGTCAAAGTAATGAAATTCATGTCCCCGGATGGTCTCTCCTGCTTGGAGGAACCCTCCCTCTTCCCGGGCGGACAGCTCTATGTAGCCGAACCGTACGAGCCGGGGTGTCCGCGATACCTTCCCATGTATCACGTCTGCCATCGGGTAGCGATTGCCATCTGCGCCTTCCATCTCCTTGTGGAGGTACATAAAGCCGCCGCACTCTGCCAGGCACGGAAGCCCCTCCTCCACCATGTGCCGTATATCCCGGCGCATGCTCTCATTCTGCGAGAGTCCACCGGCGTACAGCTCCGGATACCCCCCTCCCAAGATGAGGCCCGAGATTCCTTCCGGCAGCTTCTCGTCATGCAGGGGGCTGAATGGTACGAGCTCGCAGCCTGAATCTTCCAGCAGTTCCAGATTATCTTTATAATAAAAGCAGAATGCCTCATCCCTTGCCAGCGCGATTCTTACCGTCCGGCCTCCTGACCCTTGCCGGCTTCCTGCATCTGCCTGGCTTTCTGTGCCTGCGTCCCCCATCTTGCCCCTGCTGCCGGTCCTTCCCGTATGCTTGCCGATCTCCAGCAGCAGATCCAGATCTGCCGTCTCTTCCAGCATCTTACCCGCCTCCTCGAACTGCCGGCGGATAAGCGGAACCTCCCGGGGCAGGACGAGTCCGAGATGACGGCTTTTCAGCCGGAACACGTCGTCTTCCGGCACGTATCCGACGACAGGCACGGAATACCCTCTTTCAGATAGTTCGTGTTCTATCATCTGCTTCATCTGCGGATACAGCATCTTTGATACGCGGTTAAGCAGTATGCCGCGGATATTGCTCTCTTTTCGGAAGGTGAGCGCCCCGAGTATCACGGAGAAGGCGGACAGGGCCATCCCTTTGCACGGAACCGTCAGAATGACCGGAACGTCAAGGGCACGGGCCACAGCATAGGAACTGGCCCTGTCACTGTCAAGGGCCATGCCGTCATAGTATCCCATAACGCCCTCGATCACTGCCACGTCTGCCTGCCCGGCATGGCGCAGGAACAGCTTCTTCAGTACATCCTTGTCCAGGAAGAACAGGTCCAGATTCTCAGATGCCATACCGGTCACTTCCCGGTGGTACATCGGATCGATGTAATCCGGCCCGCACTTGCATGCGGCCACCTTAAGCCCCCGGCCGGCAAGCGCGGACATGATGCCGGCCGAGATGACCGTCTTCCCGCTTCCACTAGCCAGGGCCGCTATCATGAATCGTGGACTTTCCATCACTTCTGCCCCTTTCCGTCCGATACGATATATACCGGATTCAATGCTGTCATCATATGGTATGCCCCGAGCCGCCTCGACCGGGATGCCGCAATCTGCACCACCTCCGGGCTGCTCAGAAGACCTGACCGTTCTGCCTCCATCACTTCGCCAATCGTCTCCAGAGAGGCCGCATTGATTACAATACGTACGTCCGGATTCTTCTCCTTCACTGCTTTGAGGATCTCCGGCAGATTCCCCGCGCTCCCCCCGACAAATACGTGCGTGGGAGGTTCCAGGGCCTGTAAGCCGCCGGGTGCGGTGCCTTCCACCACCTCGATATTATCGCAGCCAAACTGCCTTCTGTTCTCTTCCAGGAGACGTATGGCTTCGGGATTCTTTTCTACTGCATACACCTTCATCTCCCCCGACCGAAGTGCCGCCTCCACGGATACGGAACCTGTCCCGGCCCCGATGTCATACAGCACCGCATCCCGTGTAAGGCCGAGCTTCGCCAGGCTCACCGCACGTATCTCCGCTTTCGTCATCGGTACGCCGCCCCGGATGAACGCCTCGTCATCTATGTAGGCAGCCACCCTTCTATCGGGTGCAGGATTACGGACCAATGCCACGGCAAGCCCTGCACAGTCCTCCGGCATGAGTTCACTTCCACGTCTGTACAGGATGGTTTCATCTTCGTAGGAGAGCCGCCGTCCGATATGGAATTCCACATCTGCGAGGCCAAAGTACCTTATCTTCTCGCACAGCTCACGTGCACATGCTTCCCCGCCCAGAAGCAGGAATGTCTTCTCGTTGTGGGCTATCGCATAGATGTAGTTCTGCCGCCGTCCGTGGATGCTCTTAAGCGCCGCGTCCTCCCAGCTTACATGCAGCCTGGAGGCAAGGAAGGCAACCGATGATATCCCCGGTATGAGTTCTACCGCATATTCCCTAAGTTCCCCGGCGAGCGCTTTTGCCCCGCTGTAAAATCCACAGTCTCCCGACAGCGCCACCACGATATGGCTAAATCCCTCGTGCCCTCTGATAATCGCCTTGATCTCTTCTGCCTTGTAAGCATCATACATGGGCTTTCCGAAGCGGGAAAGGCTTTCCGTCATGCGGGCTGCCCCGATGATACAGTCGCAGCTCTCCAGCACCCCGCGGGCCTCTTCGGTCAGGGACGTTCCGGCCCCCATCCCAATGCCCGTCAGGCTGATTCTCCGTCTCTTTTCCTCATACATCACGATACCCTCTTGGCGTCACCATGCTGCCCTCTATCTGTCTTGTCTGCTCATTGCCGATGTATACGGTCGTGAACATATCTGCCTTGGTCTGTTTCAGCTCTTCCAGGGACAGCACCTGACAGGACTCTCCCTCCCTCCCGATATTACGCACAATTCCGCAGACGGTATCTTTACTTTTGTATTCCAGCAGCAGCCCACACGCCTTCTCCAGATATCCTTTGCGCTTCCTGCTGGACGGGTTGTACAGGCAGATGACAAAGTCTGCCGCGGCGGCGGCCCGGAGCCTTGCCTCTATCTTCTCCCAAGGTGTAAGCAGGTCGCTTAAGCTGATGACCGCAAAGTCGTGCATGAGCGGCGCCCCAAGCACAGCCGCCCCCCCTGTGGCAGCCGTGATGCCAGGCACCACTTTGATATCCACATCCGGATACGACTCCTTTATCTCATACATGAGGCCGGCCATCCCGTACACGCCTGCATCGCCGCTGCACACGATGCACACGTCCCTGCCTTTTTGCGCCTCTTCAAATGCCATCTGGCACCGCTTCGCTTCTTGTGTCATAGGAGTGGTCAGAAATGTCTTGTCCGCATATCGGTCTTTTATCAGATCAATATACACCGTGTAGCCTGCGATAACGCTGCATCGCTCAAGCGCCGTCTCCGCCTCCCGGGTCATCTGGTCCCTGCCCCCCGGACCTATGCCGACTACATATACGCTATTCATGGTCCCGTCCTCCGTCTGTAGCTTTACGGAATCCGGTGGAAAAGGCCGGGTTATATAATTCGGACCGCTCGTACCTTCCGTCCAGCACGTTTCCTGCGACGATGAGCGCAGTCCTCGTAATCCCTTCCCGTTCTGCCGTCCTGGCCAGCGTCTCCACCGTACAGCGGCACACCTTCTCGTCAGGCCATGTGGCCTTATAGACGATGGCTGCCGGGGTATCCTTCTCATAGCCGCCAGCCAGCAGCTCCTCCTGAAGCTGCGGCAGCATCCCCGTGCTCAAAAAGATGACCATCGTAGCTTTGTGGGCAGCAAAGCCGCGTATCGATTCCTGTTCCGGCACCGGCGTCCTGCCTGCCATCCTTGTGATGACAACAGACTGGGAGACGCCGGGCAGCGTATATTCTGCCCCAAGGGCTGAAGCCGCGCCGCAGAATGAACTTACGCCCGGGCACGCTTCGTACGGTATCCCTTCTTTTGCCAGGGCATCCATCTGTTCCTTCACCGCGCCGTACAGGCACGGGTCTCCCGTATGCAGACGCACCACGTTCTTTCCTGTACGCGCCCCCTGTATGAGGACCTCGAGCACCTCCTCCAAAGTCATGCATGCACTGTTGTATACGTCGCATGAATCCTTTCTTACTTCCAGAAGCGCAGGGTTCACGAGAGAACCTGCATATACGATTATGTCAGCTTCCTTAAGAAGCCTCTGTCCTCTGACCGTTATGAGGTCCTCTGCCCCCGGTCCTGCTCCAACAAATACGACCATCCGTCTCACTCCTTAATAATCATCAAAGAATAGTATCCTGCGTCATCCGGTATGTCCTCTGCTCTTTCGTATATTTGCTCGCCCGGCATGCCGCAGTTCTCCACCATGTGTATCTCCATCTTCCTTGCTGCCACGGCCTGCTTCACGTCGGGCATCTTCGCTCCCGCTTTCATAAGCACCTTCGTCCCGTTAAGGCCGAGGCTCTCTTCCACGCCATAAGAGGCCGGTATGATATGAAGCTCTTCCCGGTTCTCCGCAAGACCCACGTTCATCCTGGCTGCGGCCGCGCAAAAGGAAGGTATGCCGGGAATGAGGCACGTCCTTATCCCTTTTGCAGCCAGTCTCTTGTGCACATACAGGCATGTAGAGTATATGGCAGGATCTCCAAGCGTTATGAAAGCGACGTTTTTTCCCTGCCGTATTATCTGCTCTGCCGCATCGGCACACGCATCGTGAATCTGCCTGAGCTTTTCTTTCTCCTTAATCATGGGCATAGGGAGGAATAGCTTCTTTTTTCCTGCCAGTTCCGGTATGACAGGAAGCACGATCTGATACGCCACGCATCTTTGCAGATATCCGCAGAGCTCCTGCGAAGCCCCTTCCCTGTCATACACCGGCTCCTGGAACGCCTTGTCCGAGACCGCCAGCGCCACCACGTCACATTCCTGTATGATCCTGACTGCCTTCAACGTCAGAAGCTCCGGGTCTCCCGGCCCGACTCCCACTCCATAAAATGTTCCATCCATCTATCTGATCCCCTTCCGTATCTGATCCAGTACCTTTGCCGCACTCGGTGTGCTTCCGAGTATCCCTTCTTCCATAGAAAAGACGACGGCGCCGACGGCCAGCTTCTTCCCCGCACGCTGCCGGATATGATAGTCGATCCGGTCCATGACGGTCTGCATGACGGGCCAGAGCAGACCGCTCCCCTTCAGGATATCTACTGCCTCGGCAGTGGTCACGCATTCCATCAGCTTCCGTACCGTATCCCGGCCCGCCCCGGCAAGGGCAGCATGGGCGGCAAAGACTTCCATCCGGCAGTCTGCCTGCCTTGAATGGGTATTCATCACCCCGGCCGCCAGCTTGACGAGCTTTCCGATATGCCCGACGAGCAGTATCCCTTTCATGCCGATGCGTACCGCATCGTCAATCGTCTCCCCGATGTAATTGCTGCACTTCACCGCAAGACTGCCGTCGTACCCGAGCGTCCCTGTCAGGAAGTCGCTGCCATAGTTGCCTGGGACGACATAGCACCACTCATGCCCGTTTTCCTTCAGTACCTTCATCTCCAGATATATCGTATCGGTAAGCGCTTTCTCGCTCATCGGCTCTACGATGCCGCTCGTCCCGAGCACGGAGATGCCTCCCTTGATTCCGAGCCGGGGATTGAACGTCTTTTTGGCCAGCTCATCCCCGTCCGGCACAGAGATGACGACGGCGATGCCGTCCGTGCAGCCGTACTTCCTTCTCTGCTCCTCCACCGCTTCTATGATCATGCGGCGCGGCGCCTTGTTGATAGCTGCGGCGCCTACGGGCTGCTCCAGCCCGTTCTTCGTAATCCTGCCGACCCCGGTCCCGCCGTCCAGGCTGATTGCATCCCCTCTGCATCTGGATACCCTGGCACAGACGAGCACGCCGTCCGTCACATCCGGGTCATCCCCGCTGTCCTTGCGCACGCCGCAGCTGACATAGTCCCTGCCGGTCTCGATATCTTCCACGTCCAGATAGAGCCTGACGCCCTTTGGCGTCATCAGAGATACGTGATGTACCGGCTCTTCCGACAGCAGCATGCAGACAGCAGCCTTGGCCGCCGCTGCCGCGCAGCTTCCGGTCGTATAGCCGGTGCGCATCTGCTTCTGGTCCTTCCATACTACCTGTCTGTTCCTGCCGCTGCCTTCTCCCACCATCCGGACCCTCCTTTCTCTATTCCTGGCAGCTACATCACCATCTCGATATGTTCTACGAAGATGCTGCGGATGCCTTTCATCTCTCCAAGCCCCTTGACAAGCGGCTTCACCTCATATCCCGCTGCTTCAAGCTCTGTCTTCCACGAGTCTTCTTCTCCTGCCATGTCATTCTTGGCATGGTCGCCTGCCACCAGCATGAACGGCATAAGCGACACCTTTTCCACTCCTGCAATCTCAAGCTTCGTCATCACGTTCCTCAAGTCCGGAAAGCCTTCCACCGTACCTACGAGTACCTGGCTGTATCCGAGGGAGTGGAAGGTATATTCAAGCGTCGGATAGGCCGCGTTCGCATGATGGTCTGTGCCGTGGCCCATCAGGACAAGCGCTTCGCCCGCCCCAAGCCTTACCTCAGCCATCACTGCGTGTATTGCCTTTTTATAGTCGTCCACGCTCGTCAGCAGCGGTTTGCCGACTCTGATCTTCTTAAACCGGTCCGTGTATTCCATCAGGTCATCCATCATCTTGTCATTTTCAATGCCGTTTATGATATGCGTCGGCTGGACGATAACCTGTTCCATCCCGTCCGAAGCCATCTGTTCCATGGCTTCTTTTACAGTATGAAACTGCAGCCCTTTCGTCCGGCGCAGTTTCCTTACTATCATCTCGCTTGTGAATGCGCGGTAAACCCGGCATTCAGGAAATGCCTCTTCTATGTGAAGTTCAATCCGCTCTATGCTTTTTTCCAATGCATCCATATGGCTTGTTCCGAAGCTTACGACGAGTATTGCCCTGTTCCTGTTCTTCTTTCCTTCCATCATCTGCCCTCCGCTATATATCGTTCCAGCTGTCCAAAGCTCACAGGCGGCCTGAGGCCTTCCTCCAGGACGCCTCTTTCCACCAGCCGCCTGAAAAGCTTCAGCACCGCAGGTTCCTCCTGGTTCGTCATGGCCAGCGCCTCCCGGCTTTCGCACACGGTCACAGGGTCCGCCTGAAGCAGCACCTTTCCCTCATGCATGAGCACGATCTCATCCGCCCACTCCAGAGCGTAATCGATATCGTGCGTCGCCATCAATATCGTGATGCCCTCCTTGGCAAGCTTGTCCACGATCTGATTCATCAGCTTAGTATGTTTTGCGTCGAGGGCAGAGGCCGGTTCATCCAGGATGATGACATCCGGATGCATGACAAGGACATCTGCTATCGTGACCTGCTTCTTCTGCCCTCCGCTAAGAGCGTGTGCCGGACGCTCCCGGAAGGGTGTTATCTCCAGATAGTCCATCACCCGTTCAATCTCTCTCCTTACCTCATCCTCAGGTATCCCGAGATTCATCGGCCCAAAAGATATCTCCTGATAGACGCTTGCAGAAAACAGCTGGTTATCCGGGTCCTGGAATACAAGGCCGACGCTGCGCCTGACAGCCATCAGGCCTTTTCTGGAATAGTCGATGGGCTGTCCGGCAACGAGCACCGTTCCGCTGTCCGGCCTGTATATGCCGTTGCAGCACAAGAAGAACGTAGATTTTCCGGAACCGTTGGCTCCCATGAAGGCAACCTTCTTTCCTCTTTCAATCTTCAGGCTGACACCGTCCAGCGACGGCTGCCCGCCTTCCTCATAAGAATAACGGACCTCTCTCGCTTCTATTATGATATCTTCCGATACCTGTTCTGATTCTGCCATCATGCCACCCCTCTCCATACTGTATACGCTAACAATACAAGTTCGTACGAGATAATGAGCGCAATCTCTGAAGGCTTCGCCGGATGCTGTTCCTCCAGCACACGTATCCTGCCATCATAACACCTTGACTCCATTGCATCATACAAGGTACCGGAACGCTGGAATGCTCTGATCAAGAGTCCGGAACCCATCCTGCCAAACGATCTTAGCGATGTCTTAAGATCCTTATTCCCAAGCCTTGCCTTCTGTGACACGAGCATGGCCGACGCCGTCTCCATCAGCACGAAAATATACCGGTAGATCAGCAGCATCAGCTCTAGGACAATCTTCGGGCAGCGAAGCCCGCCCAGTACGCTCATAATATCCGTCATCGTCGTGTTAAGCGACAGAAAGTAAAGGCAGGATACCGCTGCCAGCGCCGTAACGATAAGACGTAGTCCAAACAGCACCGACGCTTTGCTGCCTGTGATAAAAAAGGTTCCCACCGGTAGTGCATAGCCATCCAGTGGGATCTTGGAGATATTCACGATGATTGCAAGCGTGCTTAAAATGAGAAATGCAGACGGGACTGCCATAAGGCTTATATATCTGCGTAGCGGGATGCCTCCCTTTCCTACGGTCAGTGTGGTATTAACCATAAGCACAGCCCCGGAAAGCACAAACGAACGGCTGACAATGCAGAACAACAGTGTCAGCATGGAATATGTAAACTTCTCACCGGCATTGACATATCTGAGCTTTGACCGATAGCAGAGCTTGTCTACAGCAATCATATCCCGCTCCTTTCATCCAACTCAATCCTTCTCTGCCTCGTCGCCCTTCATCCATTTCCTTCTCTCTACGTAGCGTCCCATGACAAAGGCTATGATGCCGACGCCAATTCCCGTCTGGACGCAGAAGATCAGGCTTTCCACCTCTCCCGGCAGCTCTCCGCCGAGGGCCGTCTCGAGTATCGGCGTAAACCACGGCGTATATTCACCATGAATCTCTTCCACCATCGCGCTGCCAGCGTCATCAGATCCGCCGAACTCGGCTCCCTTCTGCGCAAACAATGGGACGATGGCTATGCATAATGCAGCAGCCAATAAGATTATTACTGTCTTTGTATTCTTCGTCATCTTACTTTGCCTCCTTCAAAAAACCAATCGCTTTCAGTTCCGGCCTTGCATAGGATTCCAAGCCGATCACTATCACGACCGTCAGGATACCCTCTATGACAGCAAGCGGAAGCTGCGTCGGCGCGAACACTCCGAGAAACTTCACGGCAGAAGCTGCCACCCCGCCGGATTCGGAAGGATACGCCAGTGCAAGCTGTATGCTCGTCACGCAATATGTGAAGATGTCCCCGAGACACGCTGCCAGGAATACGGACACTTTTCTGTTGACTTTAAGCCTGGAACAGATCTTATAGATACCAAAAGAAAGCAGCGGACCGGCAACTGCCATAGAAAACGTGTTGGCGCCAAGCGTCGTCAGTCCTCCATGGGCAAGAAGCACCGCCTGGAACAGCAGCACGATGATGCCGAGTATGCTGACTGCCGAAGGGCCGAACAATATGGCTCCCAGGCCGGTTCCTGTCATATGCGAGCAGCTTCCTGTCACGGATGGGATCTTCAAGGAAGATATCACGAAGATAAACGCACCTGCCATCGCTATCAGTGTGATAGATTTCCTATTCTCTTCCAGTCTTTTTTTCAGGGAAATGAATCCGGCAGCCAGAAATGGGATACAGATAACTCCCCATGTGACACAGTAGGATGGGGGAAGATATCCCTCCATGATGTGCATCGCGTTCACAGCCGGCGTGACGGCAAACAATAGCGCAAAAGCTATCGATGCCTTGAGTAAGATTTTTTCTTTTTTTGACATGTTTCTCTCTCCTTTTGTGATGTTCTGAAAATATTCCAGGTTTACCACAAAGTCAAAAGAGATTCGCAGCAAACACCTGGCCATATCCCCGTAACCATCCAAATCCATCTAAAAGCGGGTGTTCTGACTTAGGCATCATCACGGTATTCCGCCTTCCCATAAGTATCCTTACAGTGACCTCATGGAATACCATTCCTCCAATACAGCAACGGGTATTGTGCAGGATTCTCACCTGGCTTCCCCTGCCGTCTTTTTTCAGACGGCCTTCTCTTAAATCGTCTGCTGGATTTGAATTCATTCACTATGAATTTTAACATAATTTAGCAGAATAAGCAATCAAATATGCTTTTGTCTCTTCCAGATTAAGGCCGCTCTCGAAAGGCCTGCCAATCACGACGAGCACGGCCCCTGTCTCCCTTGCGGCCTCCGCCTTTTCCTCGAACCCGCCGGCCTTCCCCGACTCTTTTGTCACGAAGTAGCCTGCCTGCGCATACTGGAGCATGGCCACATTCAGCTCTCTGGAGAAAGGGCCCTGCATCGCGATAAGATGCCTGCCCCTGAAGCCGAGCCCAGTACTTTCTTCTACCGCCTCTTCTGTAGACAGGACACGGGCATAGCACCTGTCCTCGTATCCTGGTATCTCTGTATAGCGCTTCAGGTCCCTGCTTCCGGTAGATATGAAGATATTGCCCTCCTTCCCCTTCAGGTAATCGACCGCCTCTTCCACGGAATCGACCCACACCATATCCTCCTCCGCCTCGATCTGCTGCCGTGCACGCAGACACCGGATATATTCTGTCCCGCACGCGTCGCAGGCACGCCTGATATTCTCTGTAGCCGCTTTCGCAAATGGATGGGTCGCGTCGATTGTCAGCGCTATGGCATGCGTCTCGATAAACGTGCGGATATCTCCTTCGTCCATCCTTCCTGCGCAGACCGTGATGCTACCTCCCTCTCCTACGCATTCCCTGCCATATTCCGTGGCAGTGCTCACATAAGCGCTGATTCCCTGTCCTCTTAGAAATTCTGCCAGCTCCCTTCCTTCGGTCGTCCCCGCAAACAGCAGTATCCTTTTGCTCATCTTTTTTCTCCTCTTTCCGGTCCTTTCTACACTTTAAGAATGAAGGACGGCCCCGGTAACATCGCTAAAAGCACAGCCTGCACCTGTCCCTGACAAGTGCAAACGTAGCCCCTTGCGCACATATCTTCGGCTGAATCAGCTCCCCGTCCGGACAGAACCGGAGCGCTGCCCGCTCACATACATTATCCACCCCGGTCACCCGTTCTACAAATTCGGAGTGTGAGCTGACCGCTGCTACCGTGCTCAGCTCCTGTGCTGTAAATGTATGGAACGGCACTTCGTATTCCTCTGCCAGCGCCAGCAGCCCCGGTTCGTCTTTCTTGAGCTCTATGCTGGCAAATGCTGTTATCCGGCCCGGTTCCATTCCATGTGCCTGCAGCACCTCGCCAAGGCCGGCAGCCAGCTGTCCCATCTCCGTACCCTTGCGGCAGCCTATGCCCGCCACGATGCAGGACTTGTGCTTCAGCCCCAGAACGGTCTGTTCGGCCCCATGGCCGTCAGACACCCCTTCTTCTGTGACGGCGATTCCATAAGGATACCTCTGCAGTTCTTCCATCGAAGCACACGGCTCCAATTCCTCCGGCCAGGGGCCGTCAATGGGATACTCGCTGTACAGGCCGATTTTCTTCTGCTCCAGCACTGCCGCGGATATGTGCTTTGCAAGTTCCCTGCTCTCAATCTCGAGCTCGTTCTTAAGCGCAAACATATCTACGGCAAACTTCTCCTGCACATCTGTGGCCGTCGTGATGACAGGGACTCCCCCCGTAACCCCGGCAAGCCTGAGGGCAAGTGCTACCGCCCCTCCCGCATGGCCGGAAAGAAGGGGGATTATGTACTGTCCTTTCTCGTCCATCACGATGACCGGAGAATCCGTATACTTATCGTGCACCCATGGTGCGATGAGGCGCACCGCGATTCCGGCCGCGCCTACGAACAAGAACGCATCTTTCCCCCAGAGGGTTCCTATCCATGCACTTATATCCTCGGGCAGAGGACGCAGGCCGTAACGGGCAGCAAACTTTTCCGGAGCATAGCCTCTGCCGGCAGCCTGCCCTGCTGCAGACGGCCTGCAAAATGCGGCGGCAAGCCGGCTGGCGGTATCTGTAAAACTGATTATCGTAAGATCTTTTTCTTCTTTCATGGCTGTATTGTAAGTAAAAACCGTGCGAAAGTCAAGTGTGCCTCCGCGTCTATCCTTCCCAGACAACGATCTCTCCACACGCAATCTTCGCCCCGGATCCGCCGGAGGGCTGTGTCCTGTAATCGTCCGGCATGCCGTGTACGATTACCGTCCTGCCGATCACCTCTTCCGGATAAAACCGGCCGGTATATACGGCCATCCAGGCAATCCCTCCCTTTACAAGCAGGCTCGGCAGATCTCCTGCATGTCTGGGATGCTCCTGGTTCCCCGGATTATAATGTGCTTCTGCATCTGCAAACGGATCTTGCGCGTTTCCTGTGCAGGAGCTGCCTTCATGGATATGAAACCCCAGAAAGCCCCCGGCTTCCTGCTCTGTCTTGTCCGTTATCCCGTATACTTCCGCCACGACTACCGTGCCTCCATATGCACTGTAAAAATAGACGTTCCCCTTGATATCACCGTATCCCGGCGCACCCTTAAGCTTTGCGTGTGCCACCGGCATCTCCCTATTGAATTCTTCCAATATCTTGAACCTCCACTCCTGTAAATTATTGAACCTGCTCCAATATGATATGCGGAAACCGGCATAATGTTTCTCATTCAGAAATATAATTACACAAATCATCGAACGATACGGAGCCATTATGAAACATCTCTCATCATACAAGAAATGGGGTAAGATACTCCTTCTCTTTGCCGCCGCCTTTTTCGTCGGCACCATGGGGGCGAAGGCTGTGGAGCACTTTACCGGGGAAGCTGTGCA
This sequence comes from Extibacter muris, assembly GCF_004345005.1. Classification (GTDB taxonomy): domain Bacteria; phylum Bacillota; class Clostridia; order Lachnospirales; family Lachnospiraceae; genus Extibacter; species Extibacter muris. The sequence goes on along the minus strand of NZ_SMMX01000009.1, from coordinate 104,468 downwards.
GACCGCGGCAGACGGGAACTGGGGCCTGAGCTTCCAGGAGGACGGACAGCCGCCTGCTGCCAACGCTACGGCCGATGAACTGAAGCAATTTGATGCTTTTTACAAAAGCGGCACGGAGGACAAAGTAATCTACCTGACTTTTGACTGTGGATATGAAAACGGGAACACGGCGCCGATCCTGGACGCGTTGAAAAAGCATAAAGTACCGGCTGCCTTTTTCGTCGTCGGCAACTTCTTATCCGAAAATCCCGATCTGATCAGACGGATGAATGACGAAGGACACATCGTCGGCAACCATACATACACCCACCCTGACATGTCTAAGATTTCCACAAAAGAAGCATTTTCCGAAGAACTTGGGAAAGTAGAAACCCTCTATAAGGACATAACAGGGGAAGAGATGACGAAGTATTACCGTCCACCTCAAGGGAAATACAGCGAAGGCAATCTTCAGATGGCGAAGGATATGGGTTATAAGACCTTTTTCTGGAGCCTCGCTTACGTGGACTGGTACCAGGATGACCAGCCCACCAAAGAGGAAGCCTTCGACAAGCTGCTGAACCGGATACATCCCGGAGCTATCGTCCTCCTCCACAGCACCTCCTCCACGAACGCGGAAATCCTCGACGAGCTGCTCACAAAATGGGAAGAGATGGGCTATACGTTCCAGTCTCTCGATAAGCTCCCAAAGGCAGACTGATCCCTTACGTGGCTGCTGCACGTGTCCTTGCAAAGCAGACATATCTCTGCTATTGTAATAACAGATGAGGAGGTATGAGTATCATGTTGGAACGATTGTTAAAGTATCCGGGATTCGTATACCGCATAGGCGGAACATACTATTATCTCGGAAAATGGATCTGCAAAGAATGTACGGATACAGAGGTGACCGACTGTGTGGCCATGTATGAGATGTGCCGGCTGGAACATGAAGATGCCGAAGCGGGAATGTATTTCCACAAGCTCCGCGCATACAGCGACTTTGCTCTGGACGTTCCCTACAACCCGGCGCTCATTAAAGCTGATATGATTGACCTTGTGGATGGGCTGTCCCCGGACGCTTTTAAAGTCCTCGATGGCCAGATGCAGCATTTTGCAGAAGATTACAGAAAATATTGCGGGGAGCTGGCGGTATAAGAGAGACGTTGAAAATCCTGCACAGAGAGGCCATATCGGCATCTGAGTGCAGGATTTATCTATGTAGCCGTCTTTATTCCCGCTGTCTTCTGCTCACCGGGCTGTCCGCAGACCGACATGATATAGCGTATGAGTGCATAGATGGTCAATACTGCCGCGATAACGGTCTCTATGAGCACCACGTACTGCAGAAACGGCATCGGCGATCCCATGTTCGCGAGACATGCCATCGTCATCTTCATGCCGATTGCCGTAATGACGAACGGGAAGGTGAATGCCGAATAGCTCGGGTAAAACTTCATCTTCAGGAAACGGGGAAGCCTTATCAGCACCACCACATATATCAAAGTAGAAAGCACCGCCAGGAACCCTACCATAGCGATGGATTTCGGCTGCACCGACTGTATGTATCCCGCCAGGCACAGGCTTGCCGGGGCCGTATAGATACAGAATAACGGCTGCACCGGTTCCGGCATCTTTCTATGCTTCTTCGGAGCAGAAGAATCCTCTCCGGAACAGGCCTTCCGCGTCTTTCGTGATTTTAGCTACGCTCACTTCATTCTTCAAATTCATACTTTCATTCCTCCTGTCGCGTAATATTTATCATCTGTGCTACATGCTTATCTTATCGTATCCAAGCCTGTCTGTCTTATTGGTTAATTACACGTATGTCTGGATTTATTGATGAATTCTATATGTTAATACAAAAAAGTCCCGGTATGCTACTGCAGCTTACCGGGCCTTTTCGTTACAGGGGATGAGGGAATCGAACCCCCGCCAAAGGTTTTGGAGACCCCTATCATACCACTTGACCAATCCCCTAAGTGATATTGTTCACTAGATATTTATATCATATGCCGTGCTATTTTGTCAATGAAAATTTGCCCGGAATTACTCCTCCATCTCTACCAGAAGATAGAACCCTTTTTCTGTCTTTTCTATTTTCTTAATAATCCCCCGGCGCGACTTGATCCTCTCGGATGTCCTGTAGATGCCTGACATGGCGATGGATGGCTCCACGAGGTATGTATACTGTCCGGTGACAGCGCTTCTTTCGCTCACCTCGACTTCCTGCCCCTCTTCGACGAGGCCTTCTCTTTCCATCTTGAAACGTTCTGTTCTCATGTTCGTTTCAATCCCTTCTGTATGATAATCTGATGCAGATTCCCTGTGGGAGATTATTATACTCCATCATTATTTTAATTACAATGGTCTGCTGAAACATTACTTCTTAATTTTATCTTCATATTCCACAACTTATATTATTCTGATTGTATAACCTATATTTAATTACGACAGAATTTTATCATATGCTAATTTTGGGCTCCCTTGAAAGATAATTGTTCCACATTTTTCTAAACCATTTTTCTCTAAAATGTGCTGCATTTGATTATTTAGAAAGTCTCTAAATTCTTTACCGAATGCCATGCGATGAATAACCGCATAAGGTTCTTTGGTGTGCCATTCGCCTTGTATATCGGCATAAGCTGATTCTTTTGAAAAGTCTATACATATATAACCTGCAATTTCATTTTATAATTTGATAACATAACCCTTTTTGTTTTTTATGTCATCTCTAATAGTATCTATATTAGGATAACTTTCTGTCCACTGAGTGAATCCTTGTTCTTTTTGATAAGCTTTTCCGTCGTCAATAATCTGTTTGCAAATATCTAATATAAGTTTATGCTGAATTCTGGCAGGTAGTTACCGCTTTACTTTTTACTTGATTGCCAAAGCGATCACTCCATGCTCTCTTTCAGGATATCTCTGATTTCGTCCTTTGCCAGCACTTTATAACCGCCTTCCATAATAAAAGTGCTCTGTACGAGGCCATCCAGCATCTCTTCCGTTACGCCAAGCTCCCTGGTGTTCATGACGACCCCTATTTCCTTCATCCAAGCTTCCAAGGCTCCCAGGCCTTCCTCAGCCACCTCTTTCTTGGTCTTTCCTTCCGGGCTCACATTCCAGACGTTCTGTGCGAACCGTATGAACTTTGCTAGACCGTATGGCATAATATGCCGGTAATATGGCAGTGATACCGCTGAGAGCGTCATCCCGTGGGTGGCATCCGTATGGGCGCCTACCGCCTGGCCCAGCATGTGTACCATCCAGTCTGTAGATTTGCCCATGGCCACAAGCGTATTCAGCGCCCATGTGGCCGTCCACATGATATTGCTTCTGGCCTCATAGTCTTTTGGATTCTCGATGGCAATGCGAGAACTGTGTACGAGAGACTTCATAAGCCCTTCCATAATATAGTCTGACGTATTGTCGTCCTCGCCTGAGAAATACTGCTCGCAGATGTGGTTCATAATGTCATAAAAACCCGCCACCATCTGGTACTTTGGCAGAGAATACGTATATACAGGGTCCAGTACGGAAAATTTCGGGTATACCCTTTCCCCGAACACATGGCCGATCTTCAGCTTACTCTCGTGGTTCGTGATTACAGAGCCTCCGTTCATCTCCGAGCCGGTGCCAACCATCGTAAGCACGCAGCCGACAGGAATAATCTCCGTATCCGCATCCACATCTTCAAAGTTCAGAAAATACTTTTCCCACGGATCTTCTTTGCAGTTTGCAGATATGGATACCGCCTTGGCATAATCACAGCAGGAACCTCCGCCTACCGCCAGTATGAGGTCAGCCTTTCCTTCTCTCGCAATCCGGCATCCCTCGTACAGCTTCTCCACGGTCGGGTTCGGCATAACGCCCCCGTCCTCCAGGATATTTTTACCTTCCTCATCTAAAATTGCAGCCACCTGGTCATAGATTCCGTTTTTCTTGATAGAACCGCCGCCGTATACGAGCTGAACATTCTTTCCATATTTCTGCAGCTCTTCTCTGAGATGCTCCAGAGAGCCTTCTCCAAAATAAAGTTTCGTCGGGTTTGAATATACTATATTTCCTAACATATCTTAATCTCTCCTTTTTACTTGATTGAACCTGTCAATCTACGTTCCGCCACCATCTGACTTATCTTCTGTGCACCGGCTCCCGCCTCCACGGCGCCCCGGACAAATGCGTCCGCCAGCGGCGTGCCGCTGGTGTCGAGTTCATACGGCAGGTAGAATATCTTCTCATTGTCACTGTAGTTCTCCACCTGCACGATCAAGGGAAGCTGATTATAGAAACCTTCGGCCGCAGAACTGCCGTTCAACTGGAACACAATCCTCTGGCCGTCACTGCCCCGTACGCTTATCTGCCTTACATTATCCGTGTTTTCTGCCGAATCGGCAGCATCCGCCGCTGGATCATTACGGCCTACGGTGCCGCCTTCCGTCTCCTGTGGGGGGCTGCCGCATCCTGACAGCGAAAAAGAAATCAGCACTGCCAGAAAGATACATGTCAGCTTTTTCATCGCCAAACCTCCTACGCCTCTATCTTCTTAATGACCTTGGCGGGCACGCCGCCTACGACCGTGTTCTCTGGCACGTCACCGGCTACCACCGCACCGGCCGCTACAATCGCACCGTCACCAATCGTTACGCCCGGCAGAACCGTGGCATTCGCCCCGATCCATACACGCCTGCCGATATGTACAGGTTCCGGTATCAGATCTGCGCGGTGGGCGGGATCCATGCTGTGGTTCAGCGTTGCCAGGACTACATTGTGTCCAATCAGGCACCCGTCACCAATCGTGATGCCTCCCTGGTCCTGCACTTTGCATCCTCCGTTGAAGAATACATGTTTCCCTATGCTCAGGTTCTTTCCACAGTCTGTATAAAATGGGGGAAATATGTGAAAGGATTCATCCACTTCCTTTCCGGTAAGCTCTGCAAAGATTTCCCTGATCTCTTCCGGCGTGTGATAGCTCCCGTTCAATTCAGCCGTCAGCCGCAGAGCCTCCTGTGATAGGCGGGTCATGTAGAGATGCTCTTCGGAGCCTCCCACTACCGTCTGGCCGCTGTTCATATAATTTAGAAATTCCTGCAATTCCATTTCTTTTATGCTCCTTTTCCTGTCCTTTTTCAACAATCTGGCTAGTTTCATCATCCACTTTTATTGTATGTGAGTCCATGCAATATATCAAATTCCTATATTAAATAACTCTCCATACTTGACGGGTATATCCGTGGCTGTTACCATAATAATACCATTATTTCACCAACGCATATGGAGGTACGTACCTATGGATATCCGCATACTCGATTATTTTCTTACAGTCGCCAGGGAAGAGAGCATCTCCAAAGCCGCCCAGACACTTCACATGACTCAGCCCCCATTATCCAGAGCGCTCATGGAGCTGGAGGAAGAGATTGGAAAGCAGCTGCTGATCAGGGGCAGCCGGAAGATAACGTTGACCGAAGATGGACTGCTGCTCCGCAAAAGGGCTGCCGAAATCATTGCTCTTGTCAAAAAGACAGAGGAGGAATTAACGGCCCCTGACTCCGCGGATCTGCAGGGAGATATCTACATCGGCTGTGGAGAGACTGATGCCATGCGTCTCATTGCCAGAACCGCTACAAAGCTGCGGAAGCAGTATCCAGGCATCAAGTACCATCTTTCCAGTGGAAATGCCGAGGATCTCCATGACAAGCTTGAAAAAGGGCTCTTTGATTTCGCCGTGCTCATCGAGGCCTCAGATATCAAAAATTACGATTATATCCGCATCCCTGCTGTTGACGTATGGGGGCTGCTGATGCAAAAGAACCATCCCCTCGCAGAGCGCAGCGAGATCCACCCGGAGGACTTATGGGATCTTCCCCTCCTGACTTCCAGACAGGCCGCCTCCAACAATGAATTCTCCGGCTGGCTTAAAAAGGATTTCGACCAGCTGAATATCGTCGGCACCTACAACCTTGTCTATAATGCTTCTCTTATGGTGGCAGAAGGTTTTGCATGTGCCCTGACCCTGGACGGCCTTGTCGATACCGGGAGTGGCAGCAGCCTCTGCTTCCGGCCTCTGTCACCGCGGAAAACCGCAAGCATGCATATGGTATGGAAAAAATATCAGAGATTTACAAAAGCGTCCCAGCGGTTTCTGGATCAGATTCAACATGATTTCGCATTATTAGATGCGTAGTCAGTCTTACCCGCAGGCAAAGAAGCAGCACATGAAAAGCAGCCACAAGCCGGACTGCCACGCTGCACCGATACGGCAAGATGTAGCCAGCCGGTACGAATGAGATATGCTGCCGCCGGGAACATTAAGCATAAAAAGGAGGATGGTAGAATATGAATCATCTGATAAATGAAAAATCTCCCTATCTATTACAGCATGCAGAAAACCCGGTAAACTGGTATCCCTGGGGGAACGAAGCGTTTGAACGGGCTGAAAAGGAAGATCTGCCGGTCTTTCTAAGTATCGGATACTCTACCTGCCACTGGTGCCATGTGATGGCACATGAATCATTTGAGGATGAAGAAGTGGCGGAACTCTTAAACAGGCATTATGTCTGCATCAAAGTCGACAGAGAAGAACGTCCTGATATTGATTCCGTATACATGGCTGCCTGCCAGGCTGTGACCGGGGCCGGGGGCTGGCCCCTCACAGCGATTCTGGCACCGGACCAAAAGCCGTTTTTTCTGGGAACCTATATCCCAAAGCATCCACGATACGGACAGACGGGGCTTCTTGAACTGTTACAGAAAGTCCATCTGCTCTGGAGCCGGGACCGGGAAAAATTGCTGGAGACCGGGCGCCAGATTACGGCATTCTTATCTGTACCCGGAAGCAAATCGGAGGAAGCCCCTGACAAAAAGATATTGAAGCAGGCAGCCGATCTGTTCAAGAAGCAATATGACAGTAAATGGGGCGGTTTTGGAAGCGCTCCCAAATTCCCGTCTCCCCATAATCTTCTATTCCTTCTTGACTACAGTGCTATGGAATCCGATGGCCGGGCCCTTGAAATGGCTCTTCACACGTTATCCGCAATGGCCTGCGGAGGGATGAATGACCAGATCGGAGGCGGCTTTTCCCGTTATTCTACCGATCAGAAATGGCTGGTCCCCCACTTTGAAAAAATGCTCTATGACAACGCCCTGCTCGCTATGTCTTATCTTCAGGCCTATCGCATGACAGGAGAAGATATGTATGCCGACACGGCGAAAAGGACTCTGGATTATGTATTGCGGGAACTGACCGGCCCTGGAGGCGAGTTCTATTGTGGACAGGATGCGGACAGTGACGGCGTGGAAGGCAAATATTATTATTTCACTCAAGAGGAGGTTCTTGATGTATTAGGCCGGAAAGACGGCGTGGAATTCTGCCGGCTTTATGACATTACTCCAGAGGGGAATTTTGAGGGCAGATGTATCCCTAACAGGATTGGGACGGGCCATGATCCCTGGCCGTCTGATGATGCACGCCTGAAAAAGCTATATGGATACCGCCTTGGACGTGTCTCGCTGCACAGGGATGACAAAGTTATACTGTCCTGGAACGGCTGGATGATTCTCGCGTTGGCAAAAGCGGCTCAGATAACAGGGGACAGCCGCTATCGGGACGCCGCCATACATGCCTGCCAATTTATCAAACAATATATGACCGACAGCCGGGGCAGGCTTTATCTGCGCTGGCGAAAGGGCGAGGCGGCGACTCCCGGGCAGCTGGACGATTACGCCGTCTTTGGTCTGGCGCTCATAGATCTTTACCGCACGACCTATGAACCGCAGTATCTGGAGGACGCCATGTTCTTCGCAAGACAGATGACAGAACTTTTTGAAGATAAAAAGAACGGCGGATATTATCTCACTGCTTCAGATGCTGAAGCGCTCATTGCCCGCCCGAAAGAGACTTACGACGGTGCAATTCCATCGGGCAATTCAGCCGCGGCAGTCTTGCTGGTCCAGTTAGCCCAGTATACGTGCGATGTGCTCTGGCAGGAGGCACGGGAACGGCAGATCAGATATCTTGCCGGAAGCATACAAGAATACCCTGCAGGCCACAGCTTTGGACTTCTGGCTCTGATAAAGGTCCTATATCCGGCCAGGGAGTTAGTCTGTGTATCGGCTGACAGTGGATTGCCGGAAGCGTTACGGCATTACCTGCTGGAAAACAATCCGATAGATCTGTCCGTAATCCTCAAAACGAAGGAAAACAAGGCAAGGCTTGAAAAAGCCCTTCCCTATGTAAAAGATTATCCGATACCCGATAAGGGAGCCATGTACTATTTATGCAGAAACGGGGTGTGCATGGCTCCGGTGGAGGATATAAGCAAGCTTCAATAAATCAGGAACGTGTAGCGATTCCACTGATATTGCCTTTTTTACAGCTCTGTAATATTCCGAATGAGAATACGCTTTCTACCAATTGGTAGATAATATTCAGGAAAACAAACAATTAAAGAAGTCCTTTAAAATTGACTCCAAAAGGCATATAGTCATGAATTGCAGCAGACAATGCCTTTTGGATGGTTCTGGCGGTCAGAATGCCTGGAATCAGCGTTATCACAAATGCAGTCCACACGATAGGGCGGTAAATTTGAATCATCATCCTGCGGATTTCCCTCTGGCTGTACCCGAGAAGATCCAGTATGGATATGTCCCTTTGGTTGTCCTGAACATTGAGATACAAGGCAAGGAAAAGCAATATGCAGCCGCGTCTACGTAGACTGTTTTCAGCTGTGCGTTCTCGGCAATGGCGCCGACAGTATATACTACTGTCACGCTATCCGCCGGAAGCGACTCATCTTTGTATTCCTCATAACCTGTATTGTATTGATAGTGATGCCCCTCTGTCTGTGAATACATAATCTTCTGGCTGCTGATATTCAAGGACCGTCCCAGGATAAAACAGACATTGAACGCCATGACAGCGGCTAAGATAAGGAATACTGCCAAAGGCTTCCGAAGCGCAATACGAAGCGGAAACTTATCCCTTACCGGAATTATGTTTACAATCTGCTCAGCGGCAGATAATCCGGCTGTCATATTCTGCCTGGCTGCCTTTTTCGGCAAGCAATGATTCCGGCTCTTTCCCCCGTATAAAATAATAGCTGAGGAAGGCGGTCAGGCAGAAGGCAGCCGTACCACCTAACAGGCCGGTGGCCGTACTAGCAGGGGTGACCTCTCTTATAAGCCCAGTGACGGAACACGTCTTTTCGTTAGCCCGGTCGAGGATATCCGAAAGAAAATTTTTGGCCGAATGGAAAAAGCGGTAGAAAAACATGATGAAAACAAAGTCGGTCAGCATAGTCATGGCAAAAAGAAAGATATAAGCCAATCTTGTATTAGAGAGTAAGGCCACCTTATATTTCTGTTGATTGGCACTTAACGAAGCCAGGGAATCCAGTACCGCCATATTTCCGTCAACAGAGAACATTACAAAGAAAAAGGAAAGTGACGTAAGACAAGCCAGGACAAAAAGAAGAAGAACAAATAAAATTATGAAAACCATAATAACCAATACCCAGACAGGGGTGCTCCGATACCAGTTGAAAACAGCTCCCTTAAGGAGGGTAATGGCCAATGTATAGCTGATGTCTGCCATAATTTCCAAAATCGGATATCGAAAGTCAAGCCTGTGAGTTACTATAAAACCGCAATGCATCACCGCGACAGCAGAAAGCACAAACAGGATAATGCCGGTGGATGCCATGATATTCAGAACAACTTTTTTCATCTCTACATTCCCTCCTGTAATTTACTTTTTATATTTACAAGATATTTTCTGGAGACATTCAACCGTTCCCCATTCTTTAGCGTTGCTTCCATACGGCTGTTTAACAGAGGCCGTACGAAGTCCAGCACATTGATGTTGAGGATGCATGACTTACTAATCTGGACAAAACCAGCCGGGGACAATGTAACTGAAATACAGAATAATAGGACTGACATGCATTAAGATTAGAAATCCGCTTAAAAAATGGCTGCCTCTTCAGATGAAAGAGGCAGCCGTTTTTTAACCGGTATCATACTATTGAATTTAAGTGGCATGAATTCAGCGCTTACACAATCAACATCGCATCCCCAAACGAGAAGAACCGGTATCTCTCCTTCACTGCCTCCTCATACGCCGCCAGGACATTCTCCCTTCCCGCCAGCGCTGACACAAGCATAATCAGGGTCGATTCCGGCAGATGGAAGTTTGTTATCAGACAGTCAAGAAACTTGAACCTGTAGCCCGGATAGATGAAGATATCCGTCCAGCCGCTGCCTGCTTTTATGTGACCGTCGGCTCCGGCTGCAGACTCGATTGTCCGGCAGCTCGTCGTTCCGACGCAGACGACTCTTCCCCCGGTGTCTTTCGCCTTGTTGATCTTCATGGCAGCCGCTTCATCTATCTGGAAAAACTCCGAATGCATGTGGTGTTCCATGATATCGTCCACCTTAACCGGCCGGAAGGTTCCCAGGCCCACATGCAGGGTTACCTTCGCTATATCGATACCTTTCTGCCGAATCTCCTCCAATAGTTCCGGCGTGAAATGAAGGCCCGCTGTCGGCGCTGCCGCCGAACCGCTGTGCGCTGCATAGACCGTCTGGTAACGGTTCTTGTCTTCGAGCTGATGGGTAATGTATGGGGGAAGCGGCATCTGTCCGAGGCGGTCCAGAATCTCTTCAAAGATACCCTCGTATGAAAACTGTATGAGGCGGTTGCCTTCTTCCACCACGCCGATGACTTCACCAATCAGAATCCCGTCCCCAAAACGGATTCTCGTTCCAACCTTAGCTTTCTTTCCCGGCTTAACGAGCGTTTCCCAGACATTATCTTCTTTCCGCTTCAGCAATAATACTTCTATTTTTGCATCTGTTCCTATCTTGGAACCGATAAGCCTTGCCGGAATTACTTTCGTGTCATTAATAACAAGGCAGTCCCCCCTATGGAGATAATCCGTGATATCCTTAAATACACGGTGAGAGACCAAACCAGACTCCTTGCCTAATACAAGGAGTCTGGAGCTGGAGCGGTCCTCTAGCGGATCCTGCGCTATTAATTCTTCCGGCAATTCATAATAAAAATCCTGACGTTTCATAATGAATCCCTTCTAATAAGAATATATTGTCTACTGTCTGTCTTCCTCATGTACAGCCGGACTTTCCTGCCCCGGCCTTACCATATGGTATCCCGTCTTCTGAGGAGCCTCCTGCTCTGGCACCGTCCGCTCTTCTGGCACAGGCGACACCGGCCTCTGATATACCGGATATACCTTCACCCTGCGTGCATAGATGACTCTCGTGTCACAGAGAATATCATGCAGCGCCCGCTTCTGCGGGTCGATACCGGCTATGATATAACCGATGTAGAGAATGATGCCGCTCAGGAATCTGCCGACCGTCTCTCTGTATACGACATTTAAGAGTGTCAGCTTTTCCCCCTCCTCTGAGACCACACGCAGGTTCATCGCCCTCTTCCCTAGGGTCGTTCCGGTAAGATAAGTACACAGGATAAAATACAGCACCTGTACAAGGTAGAGTGCGATATCTTTTAACGTATACTGGAAGAGGATGCCCCCACTAAAGGCCGTTCCTTCTGTCATGGACATGACCCCGCTCATTATGAGACGTACGATGAGAAGGCCGAAAAAGACGATAACGCTGTCGATCGCATAGGCTGCGGCCCTGACCCAGAATCCGGCGCAGGTTGCCGGGCCATTATCGTAGCTGTTCTGCATAATACATCAGCCCCCCATTTTCCTTCTCGCCGGCAGTCTCTGTCAGCACCTGTGCCTCTGACTTAGGTACGATCTCTTTCACACTGGATAAGAGGGACGTAAGCGCTGAGGTCTTTGACTTCAGTTCATAGAATACATCTGTCCCGAGTTCCTTCCCCATATCTGCCTTCATATCCTCATAAAGCGATATGTTATCTATGAGTCCGTTTTCTTCCGCCTGTTTTGCGGTGTAGGTCCTACCGTCCGCAAGTTTCTTCACTTCCTCTGCTGACATCCCTCTTCCGTCGGCCACGATGTCTACGAACCTGCCATACGATTCATCGACCTGGGTCTGGTAGATTGCAATCTGTTCTTCGCTCAGCTGGCTGGAATCCTTGTTCGCACCGCTCGTTATGCTTACGTACCGGATCCCAAGCTTTTCATAGAGCCCGGTCAGGTCATATCCCGCCATGATTACGCCGATAGAGCCTGTCACCGTATTCGGATTCGCATAGATATTATCTGCCGCCATGGATACATAATACCCGCCGGATGCGGCGTAATGTGCCATGTATCCCCATATAGGCCGGCCTGTTGCATCTTTGTACTCGTTCAGCTTCTGATACAGCTCCTCGCTCTCATACACGGTTCCGCCCGGGGAATCCACATAGAGGAGAATCCCTGTATTGTCGGAATCGCCCATCAGGTAATCGATGTATTCCATGGTCGTCATATGCTGGTATCCTTCCGCAGTCTCGAACAGAGACGGGGAAGCCTGCTGCTGGATGGTGCCTTCCACTTTCACGACCGCTATATAGTCCTTGGCCGGGGCGTCAAGCTCATAGCCTCCGGTGAGTATCTGCCCAGCCACATCTGCAAGACGGTTCTGTGCTGTTACATTGGTCAAAACACTGATAACTCCTGTTGCAATAAACAGGACGACGGCTAATATAAGGCCGCCTATCTGCTTTTTATTCATCTTCCGTCCTCCTGAAATTATTTACGCAGCTCGATTCCCATGCCTTCCAGCGCCTTTAAGATCCGGTCCATCGCCTCCGTCACTTCTGCATCGTTAAGCGTCCGGTCCTTTGCGCGGAATACGATAGAATATGCCACAGACTTGTAACCAGATTTAATCTGTGCGCCTTCATAGAGGTCGAAAAGCGCATAGCTCTCGAGATATGCCCCGCCTTTCTTCTCAATCGTCTCTTCCACCTGCCCGACCAGGATGTCTTTCGGCATCACCATGCTGATGTCGCGTGTCACAGCCGGGTATCTGGCTATGCCCGTATACTTCCTGGCAAATGTAGCACGCTCTACTATCTCAGGCATATCGATGACCGCTACATATGCTTTCTCTCCGATACCATACGTATCCGCCACATCAGGATGAACCTCGCCGAGATAGCCGACTACAGCTCCATCGTATATAATGTTGGCCTGCCGCCCCGGATGAAGATAAGGTTTCCCGGCACCTGGGTCATACGTTTCTTTACCGTGCAGCCCCGCCTTCTCGAAGAACTCTTCCACCACGCCTTTCATGCTGAAAAAGTCGCCGTCCCCGTACATGCCAAGCGTGAATTGCATACGTTCCTCAGGGAGCTCTGTAAGCGGAAGGGACTTCGGCAGATAGATATTGCCAAGTTCATACAGCCTTACGTTTTTATTTCTCCGGTTATAGTTAGTAGCCAGTGAAGACAGCATGCCGTTCAGTGGAGTCGTACGCATGATACTGTAATCTTCCCCAAGCGGATTCATGATCTCTACCACATTCCTGAGCGGAGATTCTGCCGGAATCATCAGCTTGTCATACACCTTCGGGCTTTCAAACGAATAGTTCATCCCCTGGCTGAAGCCGCAGAATTCGGCGATATCCCTCGCCACTTCTTCCACACGCAGCTTAAAGGACAGCTTTCCGTTCGTCGCCTCTCCCCGCGGAAGCGTCGTCGGTATATTGTCATATCCGTAGAATCTGGCCACCTCTTCTGCAAGGTCGGCCATACAGAAGATATCCTGCCGGAAAGTAGGTGCGACGATCTCATCTGAGGCTTCGTCATATGTCAGGCCTACCCGGTTCAGATATCCGAGCATCTCTTTCTTCGATATGGCTGTTCCGAGAAGATTGTTGATGGCGTCCGCGTCAAACGGGACCCTCACCGCTTCTTTCTTCTTCCCATATACATCTACGATGCCGCCGACCACCTCACCGGCTCCCAGCTCTTCCACAAGCTGGCATGCCCGGTCTATCGCCGCCTGCGCGTTGTTCGGGTCGAGCCCCTTTTCAAACTTGCCTGACGCGTCGGTACGAAGTCCCACCTTCTTGCTTGACTTACGTATATTCGTCCCGTCAAAGCAGGCTGCCTCGAACAGCATCGTCTTAACGTCATCGGTAATCATGGAATTCTCGCCACCCATGATTCCGGCGATACCGATAGATTTCTGTCCGTCGCATATCATGAGGACAGACTCATCCAGCTGGCGTTCCTGACCGTCTAAGGTTGTGAACGTCTCACCGGCTCCTGCCGTGCGCACGATAATCTCTTTCCCCTCGATCGTATCCAGGTCATAGGCGTGCATCGGCTGTCCGTACTCCTCCATGACATAGTTCGTAATATCAACGAGATTGTTGATAGGACGGATTCCTACAGACGCAAGCCTTCTCTGCATCCATTCCGGAGAAGGTCCGACCTTGACGTTTTTGACTACCCTTGCGCAGTATCTCGGACAAAGGTCCGCATTCTTTACCGTAACTTTGATATAGTCCCCGGCATCTTCTTCGTTTCCTGTCTGTCTGACTACAGGCGGTACGAACGCCTTTCCGAACGTAGCTGCCGCCTCTCTGGCTATCCCTATGACGCTGTAGCAGTCCACTCTGTTGGAAGTCACTTCATATTCAAATACGACGTCATGCAGCCCGAGCACTTCCACGGCATCTGCTCCCACTTCCACTTCGTCGCGGAAGATATAGATGCCTTCTTCCGGCGCATCCGGATACATATCGCGGTTGGAGCCCATTTCCTCGATGGAACACATCATGCCGTCGCTTTCCACGCCGCGCAGCTTCCCTTTCTTGATCTTGATTCCGCCTGCCACACGGGTTCCGGGCTCATGGCCGCCTGCTACGCGCCCTCCGGCAAGCACGACAGGTATCTTGTCTCCCTCGTGCACGTTATCCGCACCGGTAACGATCTGTACGGATCCGTCTCCGATGTCTACCTGGCAGATGATGAGCTTATCCGCGTCGGGATGCCTTTCAATCTGGCTGATCTGACCGACGATAATCTTATCCAGGTCGGCATCCAGCTCTTCATATCCCTCTACCTTTGTTCCGGATAATGTCATCGCGTCCGTATATTCCTGCGCTGCTGCCTCAAGACCGGGCACATACGCTTTAATCCATGATAATGATGTATTCATTTCTATCTCCTTTCAACCTTAGAACTGCTTCAAAAATCTTATGTCATTTTCGTAGAGCAGCCGCATGTCATCTATCTCATATTTCAGGAGTGCGATACGCTCCAGACCCATGCCGAATGCAAAGCCGCTGTATTCCTCCGGGTCGATGCCGCACATCTCCAGTACGTGGGGGTGAACCATGCCGCAGCCGAGTATCTCTATCCAGCCAGAGCCTTTGCAGAACCTGCAGCCCTTCCCGCCGCATTTGAAACAGGTCACGTCTACTTCCGCGCTTGGCTCCGTGAACGGGAAATGATGCGGGCGGAACTTCGTCCTGGTCTCCGGGCCGAACAGTTCCTTGGCAAATACTTCAAGCGTCCCTTTCAAGTCCGCAAAAGAGATATTCTTATCGATGACGAGCCCTTCAACCTGATGGAAGGAAGGGGAATGGGTCGCGTCCACCTCGTCAGAACGGAATACACGCCCCGGCGCTATCATACGGATGGGAAGCTTCCCCTGCTCCATGACACGTGCCTGTACCGGCGACGTCTGCGTACGAAGCACGATGTCCTTATTGATATAGAACGTATCCTGCTCATCCTTTGCCGGATGGTCAGCCGGAATGTTCAGCTTCTCAAAATTGTACAGGTCATATTCCACTTCGGGCCCTTCCACTACTTCATAGCCCATACCTACGAATATCTGCTCTACCTCTTCCAGCGCAATCGTATTCGGGTGGCTGTGTCCGACCATATTCTTTTTGGACGGCAGCGTGACGTCGATCACTTCCTGCTTCATCTTCTCTTCCCGGATGGCCCTTTCCATCTTCCTGCGGGTATCTTCCATCACTTCCTCGATAGCGGCCCTTGTCTCATTTACAAGCTGGCCTACCTTAGGCCTCTCCTCCGGCGCGACATCTTTCATCCCTTTCAGCACTGCGGTAAGCTCTCCCTTCTTGCCAAGGAATCTTACACGCACCTCATTCAGCTTTTCAGGCATATCAGCTGACTCGATAGCTTTCAGCGCTTCATCTTTGATGCTTTGTAATTTCTCTTTCATCTCTTCTCTCCTTTACCAATAAAAAAATAGATTGCGTATTCCCGGAGGGCTATTGCTCCACAGGAGACGCAGGTCCCTATGGAAATAAAAAAATCCCCGCCCCAAAAGGGACGAGGTCATAGCTCGCGGTACCACCCTGATTCCCGCCGGTACGGGCAGGCACTCAAATGCGTAACGTGCACATACGGCATCTCCTACTGAAATATACGAACTTTCAAAGATGCAGCTCGCGCGGGAAATTCGATGGCCATCTGAACCAAAGGAAACTTTCAGCCCGGTGGTTTCCTCTCTCTTTTGGAAGATGGGTCTCTACTGACGCGGTCATAGCTTTTGTCAATTTATACTAATATATTCTATCACAACAAATACGTATGTCAAGGCTAAAACTTTAAGATTTTGCTTTCTTCCGGGATGAACCGGTCAGTATCTTGTCATACATGAGTATGTTTATCTCACCACCGAGCAGGATGCTGTACATGCAGAAATACATCCAGAGCATGATGAGCACTATCGTCGTCAGGCTTCCGTACATATCCGAAAACCCTTTGAACAGATCTACATACACGGAAAAAATCCACGATACGATCATCCATCCGATGGCAGCAAAGATGGCGCCAGGTATCTGCTTCTTTAACGAATCTTTCCGGTTTGGCAGAAACTTATAAATGAGAAGCGAGAAGACCATCAGAACGGCCGGCGTAATGTATACACGCATCCGGATGAGCCAGTCGGCCAGCCGGGACAGTATCGGTACATGCTCCGCGATAAAGATGTTGAGCGTATTGCCGAATACGGACAGTACGAGCAGAAAGATGATGACGAGGATGAACATTACCGTATATAGGGTCGCCCGGATGCGCAGGAAGATATAATTTCTCGTCTCACGACAGTTATACACACAGTTCAGGCCTCCCGTCATGGCGAGAACGCCTTTTCCTGCCGACCATAAAGCCACGACTACCGTAACAGGGATGATTCCGGTAGACTGGTTGTATACCTGATTCACGATGGATGTGATCAGGGAATCCACCGATGAGGGAAATACCTGTATTACCGCAGTCATCACATCTGCTTTCGTCACCGGCGTATATTGGACCAAGGTAATAAGAAGCAGTATGATAGGTATGAGGCACAGCATAAAAAAGAAGGCAGACTGCGCCGCATATGCCCCCACATGATCATCCGTTATTTCCTGCGATATCTCTGTTCCCTTATTATATAATCTTTTATAACTCTTCATATCTCTCTCCTACTGCGTTCCCTTTATTTTACCCGATTTTTCCATCTTTGTCTATTGAAAAACAAAAGGCTATACGTTAGTATATGATGTATATATAGAATACGGTAAGGAAGGTATAATCATGCAGCTTTTAGAAGAACGAATCCTGAAAGACGGAACGGTAAAGCCAGGGAATGTACTAAAGGTAGACAGTTTTCTCAACCACAGGATGGATATTGGCCTGATCAACGAGATAGGGAAGGAATTCCGCCGCAGATTTCCAAGTGACAAGATTACTAAGATTCTGACCATCGAGGCGTCCGGCATCGGCATCGCCTGCATAGCGGCCCAGTATTTCCAGGTACCAGTAGTATTTGCCAAAAAAGCGCAAAGTATTAACATAGACGGCGAAGTATACCACACGAAGGTAGAATCTTTTACGCACAAGAAAGTATATGACGTCATCCTTTCCCGGAAATTTCTGGATCCTGACGACCATGTTCTCGTCATCGATGATTTCCTCGCTAATGGCTGCGCACTCATGGGACTTCTCGATATAATAGAAGAAGCCGGCGCAACCCTAGAGGGCGCCGGCATCGTTATAGAAAAAGGGTTCCAGCAGGGCGGGCAGATCATCCGGCAGAAAGGCATCCATCTGGAATCCCTTGCTATCATCGATACGATGACAGATACGTCGCTCACCTTCCGGTAGCAGCCAACATCATTCTATCGTGACATCGTGGAAAAATAAGGTCAGGATCTCTTTGTAATCCTTGCCCTGCTTTGCCATCTCGTTTGCACCATTCTGGCTCATCCCGATGCCGTGGCCGTATCCGCCTCCTTTGATGACAAATGCGTCTGCGGTCTTTTCGATGGTGAAGAAGGCGCTCGGCAGCAGCGCGCCGCTGTCTATGACCGTGCCGTCCTGCTTCGTTATCTGATACCCTTTTCCTCCAAGGGCTCTCCGGATTTTATTTTCCGTGTCGACAGTAACGCTTCCATTGCTTCCGGTCGCTTTTATCTGCAGGGCCACGTCTCCGGGACCTTTCTTCGTCACTTCCACGCTGGAAAGTGTCCCTACATCTGTTCCGGTGTTCAGGCCGACCAGGTTGGACAGCGTCTGTACCGGAACTGCCGCCTCCCATCTGTACCATGGAAGCTCTTTTTCATAATCTGCTTCTCCGTCAGACACGTCCACGCTCTGCAGATAGCCGTTGCTGTCGCTTGGCGCGGTACCCCAGGCTTCCATAGATGTCGTCCTTCCACAGGAAGTAGAATAATAGTATGTAGTCACGACCTCGCCCTGATATCGGACGACCTGCCCTGCTGTCTCGGCGACGGCCTTGGACGTGGACTCCTGTTCCTCGGAATTGCCGTACACCTGATAGTCCGTACTGTCATTCACGTGCGCCTCGTATTCCGGGTAGCCATAGTCTGCCATCTGACGGTAGGCATAGCTCCTTGCGCAGACCGCCTGGACCTTCAGCGCCTCCAGCTCATATGAGGCCGGCATCTCGCTCGGCACGACCCCGCACAGATATGTCTCCACAGGCAGCTCATTAATGATGACGATACCTTCTGCCGTAGTCCGGAGTTCTATGATTCCGCTGTAGGAAGGTGTCCCGAATCCTCTCTTGATACTGGACAGTGTGACTTTCCCTTCTTTTGCCTGTATACGGATATTCCCTTTCCCGAACCTGGCATCATCCGGTGCTATCGTCAGACTGTCTGATTTGCCCCAGTCTTCTGTCTCTTCGCCGCATGTAAGCGTCAGACCTTTTGCGGACGATATGGTGACGCTTGGATGTACGATGTTGCTGTATCCGTTATCCATGATGAGGACACGGATATCCGGGTTGTCTATAGCCGTGTTCTTTTCTTCCGGTCCGCCTTCTGCTTCACCGGCCTCCTTTTCTGTTCCCGTCCTGCCCAGGCCTTTTATCTTGCCTGTGCCCTTCAATGCCGACACAAGGCCGACTATGATAAACAGGGTGACGAGAATCGCCATCCCATAATACAGATATTTTTCTTTTCTTCTTCGCCTCACACTATGTACCTCTTGTCCACCCGTTTTTTTCTATATTTATGACAGCATCCATAAAATAGACCGGAATGCCATAAAAATCATCTTCTGATATATGGAACAATGAATGTGCCAAGGCACATTCGTCCGCCTGCCGCTATAGCGGCATCATCCTCTGCCGGCGCAGCGCGTTCCTCCGAAGGGTTTTATAATACAGGCAACGAAGTACCCTATATTATAAAAAGACAGCCGTATTATATACGACTGCCCTTTATCTTTTGTAAGATCCCCAAAATGCCGGTTCCTGTATTTTGACTCCTAGCCGCAGCCAGGTGGGTGTCCGCATCTGTTTTTCTGCCTTCCCCTGCGTAATCGGGGGCCTGACATATTTCAGAGATATAAGAGTCCCGTTTAAAGTTTTGTAGGTTCAAAATAACAGGAGTTGTCGTGCATCCCAGGTTTTCCTAAAATCATTATACTCTATTATCTCTCGTTTTTCAACAAAAATGTGCCAGCTGTGACAGATGGCACATTTTTACAGCTTTATCAAACTGATTATGCTAATTCTTCAACCAGTTTGTTGAGTGCTGCGAGCGCCTCATCCGGCAGCTTGTCATAACCGTCTTTTGCTGTGGAGAACTTCTCTACTGCATTGACACGGTTCATCATTGCATTCTTGAGCTGCGCTTTATAGTCTGCGTCATCCAGGTTAGGGATAAAGCCTTCCCATTCCATGATTTCGATATCTTCAAATGGACCCCACTGCTTGAAGTCCGCTTTTCTCTCCACGATTGCTTCCAGAATGCCGAGCGTATCTTTCGGCTGTACCTTCTTGCCCATAAAATCACCGGTGTTGACGATATAGCAGTCTACATCCTTCTCTTCTACAAGCTTTTTGAACTTCTCGTAGTCATTAACAAGAGGATATGTTCTGAATGGGTTAGCGTAAGGAACGATACGGAGCGCATTCAGATCCGTTCCTGCGGCAACACGTTCTGCGGTAGATGTCTTCGTAGCAAGCGTCGCTCCCATGACAGATGCAAGCGCGGAACCCTTCAGCTTGACTACCGGCGGAATCGTCGGGTCTTTCATAATCCAGAAGATAGCGTTTACAGGTGCGTCAATCTTATCCACACGGTTTGGTGACCACAATTTAGACTTGATGGCACGTCCATTGCCGTTCCTGATATCCTCTGTCACTAGCTGGATCTTCCCGTCTTCATCCAGGGTCGCGGAACAGTTCTGTGCTGATAATAAGTACTTGTTGTCATCGCAGCCTGTCGGATAGTCCGCCGTCTTGTCGAAGTATGTCGGCTCTAGCGCTACGGAAGCACATGTGTCTGTATTGATGATGAACGCGTCGTCATGGAGAACCGTAATCGGATACTTGCCGTCGTGTTTTGCATGCGTAAGAGTAGATTTGCCTGATCCGGAGAGTCCGAATACAGATGCAACATATTTGGAACCGTCAGGAAGCGTATACTCTTTTTGTCCGCCGTGGCAGGAAGCATAGCCATTTCTGTTGGCAATCGCCCATGCCATCGTAAGCGTACCTTTCTTGTGCTCACCGAAGTATCTCATACCAAGGATACATGCACAGTTCTCAGCGGTGTCAAAATAGCAGAGCGTAAGAGGATCGCTCAGGCAGCTGTAATCAACATCGGGTCGGTCCTGCGGAAACCACTGCGGGTCGGAGAAAATATAGATATCAGGCTCTTTGCCGTCGCCTACCGGTTTGGAATTCTTGTACATCTTGACATATTCGTCAGCCATATACTGGAAGTTCAGCATCCAGTTGTACATGATGTTCTCTTCTCCCTCTGGAATAAGAAGATGTGCTTTCACCATGAATTCTGTATCAAGACCAACATATACGGTTGCATGATACATCGTCTTCCAGCGTGATTCATATACTGCATCCATCGTCACCTTGTCAAGCTTGGCCGCATCCACTCCAGGTTCTCCTTTGATGCGTCGTGCGCCTGCATAACGGCCTGTCACCGCGCCGTCGTTGAATAACAATACTCTGGCATCGCTGTCAAGACCAAATTCTTCTCCCCTATATACGGGCATATCTGTAACAATCGTTCCGGGTGAATTCTTTGCCAGATTGTATGCCTCTTTTAATGTGTTAACCGGAACAACATTATTTCCATAAAATGCTGCTTCAATAATAGAACGGGTTTTGGAAAAACCAGTTTTTCCAGCACCAATTTCACTAATCGGATAATATGCTTTTGTTGCCATGTCTCTTTTCCTCCTTAAAATTCCAAATTTGATTCATTATCTCATTTTTCAGAAGAAAAGTCAAGACTTTAACAATGTTTTCACGAAAGTTTTAGTTTTTTATCATTCATTTATTACATGATTGTTGTACGTATTGTATAAATAATTTTAAAAAATGCAGGATTTGAATTCTAATCCTGCATTTCTTCTTCCTACACACCAAAATATTTCTTATTGCACTTACGGACAGCCACGAAAAACCAGATGAGCGCCACCCACACGAGGGCGAACATGATGAGGAACAATATACCTATACCGCCCATATAAGTATTGTATAAGTCCAGCCCGCCGTATGCGGTTACGATTATCCCGAGCGTCAGGAGCGGAGGGGACATCTCCCTGCAGTAGGCATCCACATCCTTGCATTTTTTGAATCTCGCTTCCTTCGGCAGCAGTATCGTCGTATTGATCTCCTTCTTCGTCTTCATCAAAAAGTACGCATACAGACAGTATAATCCACATCCAAGTCCAAATATTCCAAATATTCCATTCAACATCTGTCACACCTCAATTATCGTATATCTAATATCTCTTTTACCGTATCTTCCATCTTATCCGTGTCACACTCCGTCTTATGGAGCACGTCTGCATGAAGAATATCTGCAATTGCCTGTGGCATGTCCACCCCTGATACTTCTTCCAGCTTCTCCAGCAGAAGGAAATCATCTTCCGCTTCATACGTGCTGTCGATGGATGTCATGACGCTCTTAACAAACTTATAGGGACTGGCCGTTGAGGCTACAAGGCACTTGCTGCCGTCCCCGGACGCCTTCCTGTACTCGTCACACACATGTGAGGCTACGGCCGTATGCGTGTCCAGTACATATCCGGTTGCTTCATAGATGCGTCTGATCTGATCTGCCGTCTGTGCTTCTGTCGCGTATCCGGCTTCAAAATCTTCCAGCTTCTCCCTCATCTCTTCCGTAAGCGCATAACTTCCCCCGGCCTTCAGCTCTTCCATGAATCTGGAAGTCTGCCCGGAATCCTCACCGGTTACAAGGTAGATGAGGCGCTCCAGGTTGCTTGAAATCAGAATATCCATGGATGGGGATGTCGTGAGCACGAATGCCCTGTTCCTGTCGTACGTTCCCGTGCAGAAGAAGTCGAACAGTACCTTATTTTCATTTGAAGCGCAGATAAGCCTGCCAATCGGCACGCCCATCTGCTTCGCATAATAAGCTGCCAGTATGTTGCCGAAATTGCCGGTCGGAACAACCACATTCATCTGCTCGCCTGCGGACAGTTCCCCTTCCCCCAGCAGCTTCGCATATGCATAGACATAATATACGACCTGCGGGACAAGCCGGCCGATGTTGATGGAATTGGCGGATGAGAACTGGTATCCGTTACCAGCCAGCTTATCTGCCAGCTCCGCATTTTCAAACATCGCTTTCACGCCGCTCTGGGCATTGTCAAAGTTCCCGTGTATCGCCACCACGTCTACATTATTTCCCTTCTGCGTGACCATCTGAAGCTCCTGCACCTTGCTCACGCCGTTCTTCGGATAGAACACGATGATCCTCGTACCCTCCACATCAGCAAAGCCGGCCATAGCCGCCTTTCCGGTATCACCGGACGTCGCCGCCAGTATGACGATCTCATTCTCTACATTATTCTTCTTTGCAGAAGTCGTCATAAGGTATGGAAGTATGGACAGGGCCATATCCTTGAATGCAATCGTAGGGCCATGGAACAGCTCCAGATAATACGTATCATCCACTTTCGCAAGCGGAGCGATCTCCTCCGTATCAAACTTGCTGTCATATGCCCTGCTGATACAGGCCTTAAGCTCCTCCTCCGTGAAATCAGTCAGAAACAGCTTCATCACCTCATAAGCCGTCTCCTGATAGCTCATGCGTTTGAGCCTGTCCATCGGGATGTCCAGCTTCGGGATGCACTCCGGCACGAACAGCCCCCCGTCCGGCGCAAGCCCTTTCAGCACGGCCTCAGATGCTGTGGCCTTCAATTTGGAATTTCTTGTGCTCTTATAATGTAGATTCATTTTTCCATCCTTTCAATTCGCTTTCCTGAATGCAATAAAAAGAATTGCACTGATTGCCATCAATATCGGATAAAACAGATATGGCATTATGTTAAATGGTGTCAGCCCCGTAAGGCTCGCCGCCGAGAGCAGCTGTGCCCCGTAAGGAATCAGGCCCTGCCCTACGGACGTAAATATATCCAGCAGGGACGCGGACCGTCTCGGCGATATATCGAACTCTTCGCTGATGTCTTTTGCGATAGGGCCGGCCATGACGATGGCGACCGTATTGTTCGCCGTACACATGTCAACGAGAAGCGACAGTCCGGCGATGCCGGCCTCCCCTCCCCGCTGTCCTTTGATGCTCCGCTTGATCAGGTTCAGAATGAACTGGATGCCTCCGAACTCTTTCACCAGCGACACGATGCAGGCCACGACGATGGAGATGACCGTGATATCATACATGCCTGTCACACCCTTGCCGACGGATGAGAACATCTCGCCTGCCGCAAGGCTGCCGGTGGCTACCCCCACGACGAGCGATACGACCGTCCCTCCAATCAGGACGACAAACACGTTGATGCCGATCAGGGCCCCTACGAGCACGAGTATATACGGGATGACGCGCAGGATGTTGTAGCTCCCCGCGGCCACGCTGGCGTTACCGTTCCATGTAATGACAAGGAATAGGATAATTGTGATGATGGCTGCCGGGAGGACGATGAGGAAGTTCTCCCGGAACTTGTCCTTCATCTCACATCCCTGCGTCTTGACCGCCGCGATAGTCGTATCCGATATCATAGACAGGTTGTCCCCGAACATGGCGCCGCACACGACCGCACCGATGCAGACTGCCAGAGAGAATCCTGTCTTCTCGCCGATCCCCACTGCTATCGGCGCAAGTGCCGCTATCGTTCCCATAGATGTCCCCATGGATACTGAGATGAAGCAGCCGATGATAAACAAGCCTACGACCGCAATCTTGGCAGGCAGGATAGATAAGCCGAAGTTGACCGTGCTCTCCACGCCGCCGGCTGCTGTCACGGCGCCGGAAAACCCTCCGGCGCACAGGAAGATAAGGCTCATGGTGATGATGTTCTCATCTCCCACCCCTTTTGATATTACCTTTATCTTCTCTTGAAAGCTCAGCCCTCTGTTCTGTATAAATGCTGTAAACAGCGCTATTAAGAATGCCACTATGGCGGGCATTGCATAAAAGTCTCCCGTCACGATGCCTGCACCGAGGAATATCACAAGAAATCCCCCTATCGGCAGCAGTGCCGCCCCATTTCCTCTCTCATTTCCCATAACAGATAACCCTCACTATCTCTTCTTGCCGTTCGTATAATTTACAAGCCCCCCGGCCGCGATAAGCTTCTGCATGAATTCCGGGAACGGCTGCCCCTCAAAGCTCAGGCCTTTTGTCTTGTTGTATATCATCCCGCTGTCGAAGTCTACTTCTACTTCGTCCCCCGCTTCTATCCCCTGAGCGGCCTCCGGGCATTCGATGATAGGCAGCCCGATGTTGATCGCATTCCTGTAGAAGATACGTGCAAATGTCTCTGCAATTACGCAGCTTACCCCTGCCTCCTTCAGGCAGAGCGGCGCGTGTTCCCTGGAAGATCCGCAGCCGAAATTCTTCTTAGCCACAATCATATCTCCGGGCCTGACCTTACCGGCAAATTCCGGGTCGATGTCAACCATAGCGTGAGCAGCCAGCTCTTTTCCGTCAAAGGAGTTCAGATACCGTGCCGGAATAATTACATCTGTATCTACGTTATCACCATATTTAAATACATGTCCTGATGCTCTCATTATCTGTCACCTGCTTTCTCTGGATTCGCAATATATCCCGCTATGGCGCTTGCCGCCGCCACCTCAGGGGATGCAAGGTAGATCAGGGAATCCACGTGTCCCATTCGGCCTACGAAGTTACGGTTTGTCGTGGATACGCACTTCTCTCCTGCCGCCAGCACGCCCATGTGCCCGCCCATGCACGGGCCGCAGCTCGGCGTATTGAAGGCGCAGCCGGCATCGATAAAGATATCTACCAGCCCTTCCCTGATGCATTGCTTATATATCTTCTGCGTGGCAGGTATAATCATCACACGCACATCCGGGTGTACTTTCCGGCCATCCAATACTGCCGCCGCCCTTCTCATATCTTCCATACGGCCGTTCGTACAGGAACCGATGACTACCTGGTCTATCCTGATTGGCTCCATAGCCTCAATCTCATCTATCGTCTTCGCATTGCCCGGAAGATGCGGGAACGCCACCGTAGGACGGACCTTGGCAAGATCGACCTCGACGACCTCATCATAGGCTGCGTCATCATCCGCCTCATATATCGTATAGCTCTTTTCAGAGTGTTCTTTCATATATGCTTTGGCGCGCTCATCGACGATAAAGATTCCGTTCTTCGCCCCGGCCTCGATAGCCATGTTCGCCATCGTAAAGCGGTCATCCATCGTAAGGCTTCGGATGCCGTCTCCTGTAAATTCCATGGACTTGTACAGGGCGCCGTCCACGCCAATCCTTCCGATAATATGGATGATGATATCCTTACCGCTCACATACCGGGAAGGCGTTCCGGTCAGCACGAACTTGATGGCAGAAGGAACTTTAAACCACAGCTCTCCTGTCGCCATCCCTGTCGCGATGTCTGTAGTTCCGACACCGGTGGAAAATGCTCCGAGCGCTCCGTATGTACACGTGTGCGAATCCGCTCCGATGATGCATTCCCCCGCGACGGTTATGCCCTTCTCCGGTAGGATTGCATGTTCAATGCCCATCTGACCCACTTCATAATAATGTGTCAGTCCCTGCTTTTTTGCAAATTCACGGATGGACTTGGAATTTTCCGCGGATTTGATATCCTTGTTCGGTGTAAAATGATCCGGTACTAGGACTACCTTCTCCTTATCAAATACTTTATCTGCCATCTGGTTAAATACAGGCACCGCCATCGGCCCTGTAATGTCGTTAGCCATAACTACGTCGAGCTTCGCTTCAATCAGCTGGCCCGCCACTACATGTTCAAGCCCCGCATGTGCCGCAAGAATCTTCTGTGTCATCGTCATTCCCATATCTTATGACGCCTCCTTCATCTACTTAGTCTTACGAGCTATTTTACCACAGGCGGTGATTGCGGTGCAAGAAAGAATGAGCAATAAGATAAGAACCATCAAATTTTCTTCATCCCCCGTCTTTACTGCCTCTGCTTTTACTGCCGGTTTTGGTGCGGGTTCTGCTTCTGGTTCCTCAATCACGGGCTTCTCTTCTTCCGGAACTTCTTTCGGCTCTTCTTCCGGCGTTTCCGGTTCCCTCGGTATCTCAGGTTCCTCCACCGTTACAATCTCACGGTCCTTCACTTCGTCGGCATTGTCCGCCCTCACGACGACTTCATTCTCTATCTCTCTCCCAATGACGGATGCGTCGGTAATGGCTATCTGATATTCCACATAGAACTTCTCTCCGCGCTCTACGCTCTGCAGAAATTCCAGCGACTCGCCCGAATGGATGCTGTAAGTGTTCCCTTCTACTGTGATTACTGCGTCTGATACGGCGCGTTGATGCGCGTCCAGAAGGACGACAGAATTTTTCTGAAGCTTGACCCCCTCGGTCAGAATCGTGTCTGAAATGACGACATTTTTGGCAACCGCATTCTGGATGCGCTGCGTCACTTCTATCGTATAGGTGACAATATCCCCTACTTTATAGGACTTTCCAGTCTTATCCGCCTGTTTGTCCGTGACAAGTTCCGGCTTTGGAAGCCACGTCACTGCCAGAGAAGCAGGCGCTGTCTCGACCGTTATCAGGCTTCCGCCGCCGATATCCTGCCCATTGCTGCCGGACCTGATCACTAAGGTCCGCCACGCCTGCCGGCGGCTGCCATAGAGCGCTCCGCTCTCATACCGCTCACCGTTAAGCATTCCGACATCGGCAGACAGATAGAAGCGGTCCCCTCCCATCACCCGGACCTGCCCTTCCTTCTTTGTTCCTTTCGAGACGTTCACAAGCCACACTCCCTCCGGCAGCGGAATCGTAATGCTGTTATCTGCATCACCGGTACATGTTATCTCATCTGTCCTCTGCTGCTTTCCTTCTCTGTCGAACCAGCTGTTGAACTCCGTGCCCGAGAATGAGATATCGGGGGCCGGTATCGCAGGCCACCCTCTGATCCAGGAAGCGCACTGTATGACCTGGTTCTTCATCTCTTCATTCAGCCCGATGAATGCATCACTGTCCCCGCTCAAGTTGTCATATATATACGACAGTACACAATGGGACAGACAGTAGACATTCGCCTCGGACCTCCATGCTTCTGGAAGCGCGGGCCTCATATGGGTCTCATAGCCCGGGCCTCCGTAGACGTAATACATCGCTTTGCTCAGAAGCTGGCTGTTATCGATGACCTGTGAATCATAGCTTCCATCGGACGGCGGAGTCTTGCCCGGCTCAAGGCAATATCCGAGGACACCGTCTATATAATAGTAATGTGTCGAATAGCCCTGGTAATAGACTGCCTCCCCCTGTACGAGAGACACGGGCGCGGCCCGCACCTCCGTCTCTTCCAGCCCCAGAAGGGCGAGAGATAAAAGCAGCAAAAATAAACCGGACGCCAACAGCCTCCATAGTCTGGCTACGTGTTTCATATGCATTCTCCTTTTCTTAATAGTTGAAGGAAAATCTGGGATGATTGCTCCCAAGGACGGGGATTCCCCGCATGATGACGAATTGATTTATTGTCTGATAGAATTACTTGACGAGTGTAATTATCATATCCGCTATTGCTGTTTTTGTCAACATGCATTTGATGATTGACACGTCCTCGCTCTATTTAGTAGAATGGGGGAAGTACCCTCGGTCTGTATGTTTTCCTGAGGGCAGCATGTTATTTTAAAGGAGTGTAGCAAAATGAACACACGAGAAAAATTTTCATCACGTCTCGGGTTCCTGCTCATCAGCGCAGGCTGTGCGGTAGGGCTGGGCAACGTGTGGCGGTTCCCGTATATCACCGGGCAGTACGGGGGTGCGGCTTTCGTACTGATCTATCTTGTATTTCTGATTCTCCTCGGTCTTCCCATCATGACGATGGAGTATTCCGTCGGACGGGCCTCACAGAAATCCGCCGCCAGATCTTTTGAGATACTGGAACCAGAGGGAACGAAATGGCATTATGTCAAGCTTGTCCCCCTGGTCGGAAACTATATGCTGATGATGTTCTATACGACAGTCGGCGGGTGGATGCTCGCTTACTTCTTCAAGACCGCTGCCGGCTCACTGGGCGGCAAAAACGCGGAGCAGATCGATTCTGCCTTCTCCGGCTTTCTCGCCAGCCCTTCACAGCAGGTCCTCTGGATGCTCGTCGTGACCGTCATCGGATTCTTCATCTGTTCCAAAGGCCTCCGCAACGGCGTAGAAAAGATATCCAAGTATATGATGGGTGCATTGTTTGTCGTCATGCTCGTACTTGTCGTACACAGCTTTCTTCTAAGCGGAGCAAAGGAAGGACTTGCCTTCTACCTCATTCCTGATTTTGGCAGGGCTCTTGAGAACTATTCCCTCGGCGAGATTATCTTCGCAGCACTTGGGCAGGCATTTTTCACGCTGAGCCTCGGCATCGGAGCGCTGGCTATATTCGGGAGCTACATCGGAAAAGACCATTCCCTCGTGTCAGAGAGCCTGAACGTAGTCGTTCTGGATACTTTAGTCGCCTTGTTTTCAGGACTGATCATCTTTCCTGCATGCTTTACATATGACATCGACGCAGGCAGCGGACCGGGCCTTATCTTCGTAACCCTCCCCGCTACCTTTAACGAAATGGCCGGCGGAAGGGTATGGGGCTCCCTGTTCTTCGCATTCATGGCTTTTGCCGCTCTGACTACGATCATCGCGGTGTTTGAAAATATCGTGGCATTTGCTATGGATTTTGGCTGGAGCCGAAAGAAAGCGGTTGTCGTAAACGCGGTCGCCGTCATACTGCTCTCCCTCCCATGTGCCCTCGGCTTCAACCTTTTAAGCGGTTTCCAGCCATTCGGCGCAGGGAGCACCGTACAGGACCTTGAGGACTTCATCGTTTCCAACACGCTGCTTCCGCTCGGTTCGCTGCTGTACCTGCTGTTCTGTACCTACCGCTATGGATGGGGCTGGAAGAACTACAGCAAAGAAGTCAACTGCGGCAAAGGGCTTAAGCTGCCCAACTGGACAAGGGGATATATCTCTTATGTACTGCCGCTCATCGTCATCTTCATACTTGTAGACGGTTATCTGGAGAAGCTTGGATTCCCGGCAAACTACCTGCTGCCGGTATTCTGCCTCATCTACCCGGGATATCTGATGGTGCAGTCCTACCTCGTGCACCGGAAGAAAATGTGAGTTTAGGTAATGTAGACGCCGCTGGGGAGGTATGGGGCAGATGCTCCGATGCGTCCGGGAACTGCGACTATCACACAGATTCCTAAGCCTGTGGGATGTACGCCGATGGCGGCTCTCACCCCACAAGCCAAGGAATCTGGTGAGGATTCTCCGTCCCTTCCGCTTATACCTTCGCATCTGTCCCATACCTCTCCATCGGCTATCTACTTTACTGGCATGGGTGGGGGTGGCTGTGTGACGCTGCCGGCTGATGGATGGGCTTTGGCTGTGTCAGCATAGTGAAAAGGGGCTAAGCAGGCTGATAACTTTAGTTGAAAGTAATCGTAATGAAGAAGAGCCGGAATCAGGTACCGGGATGTTGAGATAACATCCCCTGCCTGGTTCCGGCTCTTCTTGCAGCAACGGCGTGTACGCCTCGCCGCAAATGTTAACAAAGAACAAACTCGCCAGCCTGATTCATCTGGACTAGCAAAGCTCTTATCATTCATCTGCTCTTTGTGTTATTCACATTAAGCTTGCGATATTTTATCACTCAACTGACGCAGCCAGCGTTCATCCGCTGGCCAGTAACGCCACACAGCCGTCCTTGCCCTTGTTAAGTGAAGTAGATAGCGGGCGGGGAGCCGGGTGGGAGATGCGCAGGTGCAAGCGGGAGAGGCGGAGAATCCTTTCCGTAGCCCTTATCCTGCGGGATGCAAGCCGTTGTCGGCGCGCATTCCGGAGGGTTAGGGATACGTGAAATAGTCAGAGCCTCGGACGCATCGGAGCAGATGCCACCCGGCTCCCTGTCCGCAGCCACTTTACTTAAACCCACATTTATTTCTTAAGTATCTTCATCTGAAGCTCTTTCAGGATATCCTTATGCTTTCTCGATTCCATCTTCGGGAAGGCCTTCAGCAGGCGGTTGCTCACTTTTGTCCCGTGCTCCGCCAGTTCTCTGTATTTTTCTTTCAGATCTGCGACACGGCCCTTCTGCTCTTCTGTAGCTGCTTCCAGTCTTTCTTTGATCTCTTCTGTTACTTCCATCGTCTCCAGTACATTTTCATGGATATTCTCACCCACTTTATCAGAAAGCTCCCGCAGCTCTGCGGCAATCCGTTCCATCATCTCCAGGCGCCGGTTCAGCTTCAGGATGCCGGAAGCCGTGACATAGATGTCTGAGATGAGCACTGCTCCAAGCACAGCGATAAGTACGACGCCTGCTACCGTCGGAAGCAGGGAAAGCCCCTTATGTATGAGCGGATGAATCACTTTCACGATAAAGACGCAGGCCACGCCCCAGACGAGTGAAAATATCAGACAGACATATCCGCCTATGTTCAGCGGCTGTCCGGAATAATCCCACCACTTGTGATGGAATATCTTATCCATCAGAAACCCTGTTATCCATTCAATCAACGTGACAAGTATGGTAGACGTCACATAAAGCAGGACGAGATTTTCCCTCACCGGTGTCAGGAACTGTACGACCACGCCCACGCCGATGCCGTAGATTGGGCATATAGGACCATTTAAAAATCCCCGGTTTACGAACTTATGCTGCTTTGTCGTCGCATAAGCCACCTCTGTACACCACCCGAGAAATCCGTATGTGAAGAAATATAATATGAAAAAGTACACCTGCATAAGTCCGCTCCATCCTGCTCCTTTTTATAGTGTTTATAGTATACTTCACATTGCCATTTACGTCAAATAGTGGTATGATATGGAATGTAATAGATAATAATTATCAATAACATTATAGGAGCTATTCCGATATGACACTGAAGCAAGGAAAAAACAGCCAGACCTACGAGGTCAAGTCGATTGATATCGAGCTTGGCCTGGAACGCCGTCTCGAGGCGCTCGGTCTGACAGAAGGTACACAGATTACAATATTGAACAATGACAAAAAGGGCTCCCTGACGGCAAAGTTCCGGGGCACCCGCTTTGCCATGGGCAGAAGGATTGCCGACCATATCGAAGTACGGGAGGTGGCGGAACAATGAGAAAGACCATCAACGTAGGCTTCATAGGTAATCCGAACTGCGGAAAGACGACCCTGTTCAATGCCTTTACAGGCGCCAACCTCAAGGTGGCCAACTGGCCGGGTGTCACCGTGGAAAAGAAAGAAGGGCGTGCTACATACAAGGGGCAGGAATTCAAGCTTATCGATCTTCCGGGCATATACAGCCTTACATCCTATACGATGGAAGAGACCGTATCCAGGGAATGCATTATGAGCGATGAGGTGGATGTCATCATAGACGTGATAGATGCATCCAGCCTGGAACGCAACCTGTATCTGACGCTGCAGCTCATAGAGCTTGGCAAGCCGGTCGTTCTGGCGCTGAATATGATGGATATCGTAGAAGAACGCGGTATGGAGATCGACCTCCACAGGCTCCCCGAGATGCTCGGTGTTCCCGCAATCCCGGTATCTGCCAGAAAGAAGACCGGCCTTTCCATCCTCATGCATGCCGTCTCCCACCACAAAGAATACGACAGGCAGGGCCCTCTGATCCACCACCATCCCGGACTCCGGTCTTCGCACCGGCACAATCATCATGAAGAATATGCCATGGTATATGAAGATTACATAGAAGACAAGATAGACCTCATCATCTCTGCGCTCAGCCGGAGTTATCCTCATCTGGATAACAAGCGCTGGCATGCCATCAAGATACTGGAACAGGACAAGGGTATTACAAATGCCTATCCCCTTGATCTGGGCAGCACGGTGAACCGCAGCTATGAGAAGGATATCATCAATCAGAAATATAACTTCATCGAGGAAATCATCGCAGAAGTACTCGTGAACAAATCACGGAAAGAGGCCTCCACAGACAAGATAGACCGCTATCTTACCAGCCGCTGGCTCGGTCTTCCTATTTTCCTCGGTATTATGGCTCTTGTATTTTTCTTTACCTTTACAATAGGTGACTGGCTGAAAGGATATTTCGAGATAGGTCTCGAGGCGCTGTCCGCTGCCGTATCCGCCGGCCTTGCATCCATCAATACTGGAGAGATGATGACTTCTCTCGTCGTGGATGGCATCATCTCCGGAGTAGGAGGGATACTCACCTTTCTACCCAACATATTTATCTTGTTCCTCGCTCTGGCGTTTCTTGAGGACAGCGGATATATGGCCCGTGTCGCCTTTATCATGGATGACATCATGAGCCGGCTCGGCCTGTCGGGACGTGCATTCCTGCCACTGCTCCTTGGATTTGGCTGTTCGGTGCCTGCCATCATGGCATCCCGCGCGCTGGAACATAAGAGGGACCGGTTCAAGACGATACTTGTCACGCCATTTATGTCCTGCAGTGCCAGGCTGCCTATATATGTCCTGTTTTCCTCCATGTTTTTTGGGAAGCAAGCCATGATGGTCTGTTATTCCATGTATGTGCTCGGCATCGTCGTGGCTATCACCACTGCGTTTATCCTGTCTAAAATGGATGGAAGCAAGGCAGAACACGCGCTTCTGATCGAGCTGCCGGAATATAAGGCCCCGAATGCACGCACCATCGCCATCTACGTATGGGAAAAGATAAAAGATTACCTGACCAAGGCCGGTACTGTTATCTTCATCGCATCGGTCATCATGTGGGTCATCCTGAACTTCGGCCCAGGCGGATACGTTACCGACATCACCGAGAGCTTCGGCTCCATAATCGGAAAGGCGATTGTGCCGATCTTCCGGCCAGCGGGCCTCGGCCAGTGGCAGATTATCGTAGCCCTCATCGCCGGAATCGCCGCCAAAGAAGTCGTCGTATCAAGCTGCAGCGTACTGTTCGGCATCCAGAACATCACCACCGCCCACGGCATGGGCACCATGGTGGCCACGCTTGGCTCTATGGGGTTCGGCGCGTTGAATGCCTACGCGCTCATGGTATTCTGCCTGTTGTATGTTCCATGCACCGCCACCATAGCGACCATGCACCGGGAACTGAAAAGCTGGAAAAGCACACTGGGAATTGTTCTCTTCCAGCTGCTTACAGCATGGACAATAAGCACAATTGTCTTTCAAATCGGCCAATTGTCTTAGAATTTTGAAAGGGGTCAGACCCCTGCATATGCAGGAGGTCTGACCCCTTTCGATTATTGTAGCTTTTTCAGTATATTCAGTTTATTCTTAAACGGTGCATAACGTACAGGTATGTCTATGAGCAGCGACTTTTTCATGATACTTTTCTGATGTGTGAACGTATCGAAGCTCGCCTTGCCATGGTAGCCGCCCATGCCGCTGTTCCCGACTCCGCCGAACGGCATATGGGATGTCGCCAGATGTACGACCGTATCGTTGATGCATCCGCCGCCGTAGGATACGTGCCGCAAGATGTAGGCTTCCCTTCTCTTTTCTTTCGTGAACAGGTATAACGCCAGAGGACGGGGCCTGGCATTGACCATGGCGGCCGCCTCTTTAATGTCGTAGAAGGTGAGCACAGGCAGCACGGGGCCGAAGATTTCTTCCTGCATGACCGGGCTGTCCCAGTTCACCTGGTCTACTACCGTCGGTTCTATCTGCCTCGTATCGCTTCTGCTTCCGCCGCCGCATACGATATGGGTTCCTCTCATAAGTCCGAGCACCCTGTCAAAATGCTTGTCATTGATCATCTTCGGATAATCGGCATTATGGCAGGCATCTTTGCCGTACATTTTGTATATGTTCTTTTCCAGCTGCTTCAGCAGCTTATCTTTTACGCTCTTGTGCACTAATATGTAATCCGGAGCAACGCATGTCTGGCCTGAATTCAGGAACTTCCCCCATACGATACGCTTTGCCGCCATCTTGATATCCGCCGTCTCGTCCACGATACAAGGGCTTTTTCCGCCCAGTTCAAGGCTCACGGGCGTGAGGTGCTTTGACGCCTTCTCCATCACGTATCTGCCGACATCCACGCTGCCGGTGAAGAATATATAATCAAAGCGCTCGTTCAGGAGCGCTTCGTTCTCCTTTCTTCCACCCGTGATCACATCCACGTACTTTTTCGGGAAAAGTGCCTGGATCATCTTCGCCACGATGGCAGAAGTGTGCGGCGAATAGGCAGAAGGTTTGACGACAGCACAGTTGCCCGCACATATAGCGCCCACAAGAGGCGCTATCGTCAGCTGGAACGGATAGTTCCACGGCGACATGATTAGCACGACTCCGTAAGGCTCCGGATAGATAAAGGAACGGGACGGAAACTGCGTAACCGGCGTGGGGACCCGTTTTGGCCGGGCCCACTTGCGCAGATGCTTCAACGTATATTTTATCTCCTCTTTCACAATACCGATCTCTGTAGCATAAGCTTCAAAAGGCGACTTGTGCAGATCCTTTTGAAGCGCCTCCATTATGGCCTCTTCGTTTTCACAGATCCATGCATTCAGCCTCGTAAGCTGCGCTATCCTGAATCCGATGCTTTTACACTCTCCTTCTCTGAAATACGCTCTCTGCCTTTTGATCATTTCCTTATAATCTGCCATATTCTGCCTCCTATGCATGAATCTTATTATAGGGTTTTCACTGCGCCTTTTTCATAATCTTTGGTACCGGAAAAAGCAAATACATTTGC
Source organism: Extibacter muris (assembly GCF_004345005.1). GTDB lineage: Bacteria > Bacillota > Clostridia > Lachnospirales > Lachnospiraceae > Extibacter > Extibacter muris. Next base: position 68,911 of record NZ_SMMX01000009.1, on the reverse strand, counting down.
CAGACATAAGAGAAGTCCTCTACATGTGCTGTAAAGGACTTGTCTCATTATTTCATCCGTTCCAGGTAAGGGATTTCAATCGGGTCAATCGGGTCTACCGGATTCTCCACCTGACCCTTCCGTCTTCTTCTGTGGCGTTTGAGCAGCTCTCCGCCCTTGTTATAGAACCAGAAAGAATATACGAGCAGCTTATTCACCTTCCCAATCTTATCCTTGGTCGTCTTGTCATACAGGGTTCCTCCTGCTTCGACAGGCACTTTCCGGCGGATAAGGGATATGAGCTCCGTCTCACAGGTCACATGCTCAGGCAGCACGGTATATCCTCTGCCCACGCAGTCCAGCTTGTGGGAATCGCTTCCCCCGATTCCGGGCTTCTTGTACTTCCGTGCAAGCTTTACGGCTCCCTCATTAGACTCTTCGGGCTCGCAGGAATTAAAGGCCTCTATAAAATCAAAACGCTTTATGATTTCCGGCGATTTATAAAATTTCTTCGTGTTCGTAAAACTAAGATACTTCTCTCCGCAAGGATGAGCCGGCCCGAGTATTCCCCCGTGCCGGTGCACAAAATCTATCAATACGGCCACAGGCAGGCCACGCAGCTCCAGCAGCCTCATCTTTACGCCTTCCGGCATAATGCAGATGATGTGCCCTGCATCGCATGTATCGTACTCTATCCCCTTCAGCACGACAAAATCCTCATGCACTTTGTCCTTCATGTTGTATTTCCAGTGGCGGTAGCCTTTATAGGTATCATGGTCAGTGATGAGCATCCCATCAAAGCCTTCCTCCTTCAACTTTGTGATATATTCATCCAAGCTTACTCTACTGTCCACCGAACCTTCTTTTACATGACAGTGCATATCTATCTTCATCAGTAAGCCCCCTTTATTCGTTTTTTATGTTTATATTATATCACATCCGCCGTAAAATACAACTAAACACCGTCCATATGGGTTAATTTGCCTTACTGTCTGAGGACAGCGACTGCAGCGAATATTTGATGAGGACGCCGCATATTACCCAGACAGCCATGTACATATATCCTGAAATATTGATTTCTGTAAAGCCGAACATGACCACTGCCGCAGCCTGCATCGTGAACCCCGCGATAAGCAATATCATTTTAAAGATTTTATACATAATAAAGCACCTCCCCTGCTATAGCTCATACTATAGCAGGGGAGGTGTGTCATAAACAGGACTCAGCTTTCTTCATCCTCATTTTCTTCCGCGTCATCGTCAAGTATCATTCTCGCCTTCTCTACTTCAGACTCTCTGGATACTTGTTCTTTGAACTTCCTTGCATGTACCTTCTCAGTCATCCCTATCTTTCTGGAGTGCATCATAAACTGGACGCTGATACCGACGACCGCAGCCACGGCACCGATTGCCAATCCGATCCATGCATGTGCCGTAAGCCCCGCAAGCTCAGCTGCAGCCAGCCCTGTTGAGATACCGCCCGACAGGCCTGTGACGATGATGACGAGCGGCTCTATAAAGATTACCGCAAGCACCGCAAATACAACTGCTATCACGATGCTGATGATGAGCGGGATAACAGAGTCCAGATTCAGCAGCATCGCACACACGCCGAACACACAGGCCAGCACCATAAGAAACACGCCGAACTTGTACAAGAAAAAAGCCAGCGCACCTAGTATGACGGCACCTGCAATCACTACAGCCAGAAAGGCAATCTTCGTCAGCCCGAACCCAATCGCCACAGATACTCCTAATCCTGCACCGACGACCGCTCCTGCCGCTGCTGTCAGCAGCTTCACAAGCTTCAGTCCGAACAGGCATACCAGGGCACCTATCACGGCAGCGACGATAAGTGCCGTTGTCCCCTGTGCAGTACCTGAGGCTGCGAGCTTAGATGTCCCGCCCAATGCATTGCCAATCATGTCATTTAAGTTTACCATATCCATATCTTCGTCTCCTTTGTTCCTTATTAATTATCCACATCAGCAGAACCTGTTATGTACCACAGGAGTAAGCATCAATGATCTCCGAAAGAAGTCTCCTGTGCTCCCCTGCAACCTCCTCAGGTGAAACTATTATAACATCTTTTCCTAATCCTGTTAACCACCCAAAAAACTGTTCGCTCACAGCCACCTGCACCCTTGCTGTAAAGTAGTCCTCCCCATCTCTCTTTATCGGAACAGACTTTCCGAACCGGTCAAGGGCTACTCCGATAAGGGGGTTAGGAAAGCGTATAGTCACTGTCTCTTCCTTTCCCGCGAACATTCCAAATGTCTTTCTGGAGTATCTCGCGGGATCAAAATCCCGGAATATCTCTTCGCCTTCCCTTCGCTCCTCCATAATTTCTATTTTCAGCATCTTGTCTACCCTGAAATGTCTCAACGCACATTTCTCTGCGTCATAGCCTATCAGATAATAGTTCTCCTCGGTCCAGTTGAGCGCCCACGGGCTGATATGGTAGAACTTCCCTTCATTGCGCAGCACGGTCGTCTTGTCTATCGTCCACTGTGTATACTGGAACCTGATGTTAGAATTTTCCGATATGGCGGCATGAATCTTATCAACATTGTAATAAATGCTCTCATTCATCGTCTTGATACGGTCGGATACATACACCTGCCGCTGCAGGCAGGACGCCTCATATCTGCTCGCCAGCCCCTCGATCTTCTTAATCAGGCTTCTGGATTTCTTCTCCGTGATAAACCGGGATGACTGCACCGCGTCGACGAGCAGCTTAAGCTCTGCCAGTTCAAAACTGTGGCTTGCAAGATAGTATCCTTCCGGCTGCTCTTTCCTGTATTCAATATCCATGCCGTACTGCCTGAGCGTCTCGATGTCGCTGTATATGCTTTTTCTGGCCGCCTGGATACCATTGGCCTCCAGTGCGGACAGGATTTCTTTCATCGTTATCGTGTGTCCCGTATCTGTCTGCCTGTCCAGCAGATCCATAAGATACAGCAGTTTTATTTTCTGGTTATAAGCTTTCGGCATATCGTCGTCTCCGTCTGTACATACCCCAATGTACAATATAAGTCTAATAGCCTGCATAATTACGTAATCTATTATAGCAGGACATAAAAGGACAGTAAAGATGGGCATCAATTATATGAAATAATGACACCCATCCTTACTTTGATTCTTCAATCATTCTTTTACCCTTTCTGTTGGTAAAATTTTTTCTGATTGCTCTGAATCAGATACATAGTTTAATTTTTTGGTGGTCCGTACCTTCCTTTCTTAAACTATTTCTTTGAAATCTGCTCCACTCTTCGATAATATTTTTTAATAATTCATTTTGCTCGATATGCTATACTTACTGAACTTCTTACATCCAATCAATACTTTTCTTCTTCCGAATCACATTACCAATCAATATTATTAAAAATTTATCTCTGCATGAATGCATCTTTCCAATTTAATAATAAACTCACTTCCAACAAACGTTTTGTCTGTTTTCTTATCTTGTTTATTATTTATATTTATATAATATACCAACTTTATATATTTGTCAATATCTTTTTTATAATTATTTTTATTTTCTGTTAATTTTCCCTTTCACGCAGACTAAATTGATATTTCGACACTAACACAGCCTTATGATACTGACAAAAGACAGTTTCTCCGTAGAAACTGTCCTCTGTCTATAGGCTGTAGTCTATAAACTCTTTGATATGTCTTCACATACCTTCATCGCCTCGATTACAGCACTTCTGAACCCTCTTTCTTCCAGCACGCGCACCGCTTCAATCGTGGTGCCTGCCGGTGAGCATACCATATCTTTCAGCTCTCCCGGATGCTTACCTGTCTCCAGTACCATCTTGGCGCTTCCGAGCACGGCCTGAGCGGCAAATTTATATGCCTGTGGCCTTGGCATCCCTCCTGATACGGCTGCATCCGCCATGGCTTCAATAAGTACGAACACGTAAGCCGGGGAGCTTCCACTGACTGAGACAACCGCGTCCATCAGCCGTTCCGGAACGATTTCGACCTGGCTGAAGCTTTCCAGGAGCTTCTTCACATATGCTATCCCCTCTTCATCCATGTGGCCGTTCGGGCATGCAGCTGTCATGCCTTCTCCGACCATTGCCGGGGTATTCGGCATGGTACGTACTATCTTAACCGGTTTTCCAAACTTCTCTTCAAGCCAGGATAGCGTCTTGCCGGGTGCAATCGTGATAACAATCTGGCTCTCTCTTATATCATCCTTAATCTCGTTGATAACATCCTCATAAAACTGAGGCTTTACTGAGAGGACGATCACCTCCGCCTGAGATACCACCTCTTTGTTGCTGTCTGTCACATGAATCCCAAACTGCTTCTGAGCTTTCTCCCTTCCCGGGGCAAACAAGTCAGCTCCGATGATTTCCTCCGCCGGAATTATCTCTTTATTAATGATGCCTCCCATGATCGCAGATGCCATATTGCCTGTACCGATAAATCCTAACTTCATCTTCCATACCTTCCTCTCTGGACATATTTCAAATAATTTGTATACATTAAAATAATTTGTATACAATTTTTTCTATATCCAATATAGCATTACCTATTTCAAAAGTCAATATGTTTTAAAAAAAAACTTGTGTTTGCCTTGAAATCACGTTATACTTTGTATACAATATAAATCAATGTATACTTTGCCGCTTTGATTGCCCGAGTATATCCAGTAGAAAAGAGGTATCCAATGGCTGAAAAGACATCCTCTCTGGCCGACCAGGCCTACGAGAAAATAAAAGCAAATATCCTGAACCTGAGCTATCCCCCCGGAATGTCGCTTACCGAAGCTATGCTTACGAAAGAACTCGGCATGAGCCGGAGCCCCGTCCGGACTGCTATAAGAATGCTCCAGGCGGAGGGGCTTATCGTCACCGACTACTATAAGTCCATGACCGTAAAGGAGATATCCGATAAGGATATCAACGAGATCTACCAGTTGAGAGAGCTGCTCGAAGGCGCTGCTTTTAAGATGATCTTTACTCTGGAGCGCTATGAAGAGTTCTCTTACCGTATAGAAGAGAAGGTCGTGCGCATGTGCGCCGCGGCCGGTGATGTCTATGAGTGGGAAGTGGCCGATACGGCCATGCACATGGAGATTATCAGCATATTTGAAAATGAGCGCATCAATAAGATATATGAAATGAATCTGTCCGAGCTCATACGGATGGGCCAGTATTCTATAAAAAACGGGATGCATATTCCGAAAACAAATGAAAATCTTAAAAAGATGGTGCGTTATATGAGAAAAGGCGACTATGAAAAATCATTTGACATATTGAAGGCCGACCATTTTGGAATCGGGAAGTACAGCGCGCTGAAAAAAAATCGGCTGTAGATCAAAGCGCAGCCATAGGAAGCATCAGGCACGGAGATGCCACGCCACGTGGAAGCTCCGTGCCTTCTTAGGCCTACACGTCCATCTCTTCTATATATCTGCACGCCGCAAGTGCGGCCACAGATCCGTCCGCCGCTGCTGTCGTCAGCTGGCGTATCTCTTTCGTGCGGCAGTCCCCGGCCGCGAAGATGCCGGGACAGGAAGTCATACAGTCTTCGGCCGCCAGGATATAACCCTCTTCATTCAGCTTTACTATCTCCTCAAACGGATCGTTGTTTGGCTTCTGCCCTACTGCGATAAAGATTCCTTCCACCTTAAATTCTGATGTCTCGCCGGTCTTCTTATTCAGGATGCCGGCGCTCTCTACCGCATCCGTACCCTTGATTTCTGTTACTACGCTGTCCAGCACGAAGGTCACATTGTCTCTGGCGCTCAGCGTCTCTACAAGATGTTTCTCGCCACGGAATGCATCCCTCCTGTGGATGACATACACATGGCTGCAGTATTCGCTCAGAAATACGGCATCCTGGAGCGCCGTGCTTCCGCCGCCCACGACAGCCACGTCACTGCCTTTGAAGAACGCGCCGTCACAGACTGCACAGTAGGACACGCCGGCTCCTACAAGCTCCTCTTCCCGTGGTACGCCAAGGTGGCGGTGCGATACCCCGGTTGCCAGGATCACTGTCCTGCACGGTATCTCTTTCTCCTCGGTCACGACAATCTTGTTCCCGCCGTCTTTCCTGACAGACTTCACCTTTGTATATTCCAGCTCTGCTCCAAGTGCAGCGACCTGTTCCGCCATCGCTGTCGCAAACGCGCTGCCGCTCACTTCTGCTATTCCTGGATAATTCTCTACGTGGGGAGATAACGTAATTTGCCCACCGAAGGTGGTTCCTTCGATGAGCAATACTTTTTTTCCCGCACGTAGTCCATAAATCGCAGCTGTCATTCCGGCCGTTCCGCCTCCGACAATTACAATATCATACATAGGACTACCTCCTCATGAGGGCATCATACATCATTTACCCTCTGTATACTTTTTAATGTTCGATGCGTTTGCCAGCTTCTCTACACCGTTCTCATCTATAACTATAAGTGTAGGTGCCTGCTTTACACCATATTTTTCAACAAGGTCCGCATGTTCTTCCGCGTCTACAAGCACATAGTCTATTTGCGCTTTTTCCAGCATCGACTTCGCTATCGTACAGTTCGGACATGTCTTTGTAGTGAAGAGAATCTTCTGTGGTTCTTCCGCCTCGTACTCCCGCACTTCACCAATATCTTCCCCTGATTTTGACGTAATATGCAGCTTAGAACGATTCAGGTCATAAACCTTCCTGTCTTTGAACTCCTGCGACTTTCCGTCATTCCAATTCTGTACCGGACGGTAATACCCGGTGATTCTGCTGTACACTTCCGTCGTCTCTGCGCATTCCGGGCAGCTGTACTCTTCTCCGTTGATATATCCATGGTTCTTGCAGATGGAATATGTCGGAGACATCGTATAATAAGGAAGCTTGTAATTTTCCGCTATCTTCTTAACGAGCGAGGCCGCTGACTTCCAGTCGGGAAGCTTTTCCCCGAGGAACGCGTGGAATACTGTCCCGGACGTATATAATGACTGAAGTTCATCCTGGATATCAAGCGCATCAAATATATCTTCCGTATAACCTACCGGCAGATGGGAGCTGTTCGTATAATAAGGCGTTCCGTCTCCTTCTGCCGCCGTGATGATATCCTGGAACTGTGCCACGTCATGCTTGGCAAATCTGTAGGTTGTGGATTCCGCCGGCGTCGCCTCCAGATTATAAAGCTCGCCGTACTCCTCCTGATAGCCTGACAGCCTTTCCCTCATATGGTTCAGCACTTTCTTGGAGAACTCCTGTGTCTCCACGTGAGTCATGTCCTTCCCAATCCATTTTGCATTCAGGCCCGCTTCATTCATGCCTATCAGCCCAATCGTTGAAAAATGGTTGTCAAATGTGCCGAGATACCTCTTTGTATACGGATAGAGCCCTTCATCAAGCAGCTTCGTGATGACGGTACGCTTGACATGAAGCGAACGGGCAGAGATATCCATCATCTTGTCGAGGCGGGTAAAGAATTCTTCTTCATTGGCCGACTGGTACGCGATTCTCGGCATGTTTATCGTCACGACACCGACGGAACCGGTGCTCTCGCCGCTGCCAAAGAAGCCGCCAGATTTCTTCCGGAGCTCTCTTAGATCCAGACGAAGCCTGCAGCACATGCTCCGGACATCGCTTGGCTCCATATCGCTGTTGATATAATTGGAGAAATAAGGTGTCCCGTATTTGGCGGTCATCTCGAACAGGAGCTTATTGTTCTCTGTCTCAGACCAGTCAAAATCACTTGTGATGGAATAGGTCGGTATCGGATACTGGAATCCGCGCCCGTGGGCATCTCCTTCGATCATAATCTGGATAAACGCCTTGTTGACCATATCCATCTCTTTCTTGCAGTCGCCATATGTGAAATCCATCTCTTTGCCACCGACGATGGCCGGCATGTTGACAAGGTCGTTCGGAACGGTCCAGTCGAGCGTAATATTGGAAAACGGCGCCTGCGTCCCCCACCGGGACGGCGTATTGACACCGTAGATAAACGACTCGATACATTTCTTCACATCTTCGTACTGCAGATCATCTACTTTTACAAACGGGGCCAGGTATGTGTCGAAGGAAGAGAATGCCTGCGCTCCCGCCCACTCGTTCTGCATGATGCCAAGGAAGTTGACCATCTGGTTGCAGAGCACGCTCAGATGCTTTGCCGGCGATGAGGATATCTTTCCCGGTATTCCGCCCAGCCCTTCCTGGATGAGCTGCTTCAGCGACCAGCCTGCGCAGTAGCCTGTGAGCATAGACAGATCATGGATATGGATATCGGCGTCCCTGTGTGCCTGTCCAATCTCATCATCGTAGATCTCAGAAAGCCAGTAATTGGCGGTAATGGCACCTGAATTGCTTAAGATAAGCCCCCCGACCGAGTATGTGACTGTGGAATTCTCCTTTACACGCCAATCCGTCACTTTAACGTAGCTGTCCACGATCTCTCTGTAATCGAGCATCGTGGAATTCAGGTTACGTATCTTCTCTCTCTGTTTCCTGTACAGGATATAGCCTTTCGCCACATCTGCATATCCCGCTTTGATAAGGACTGCCTCGACGCTGTCCTGGATGTCCTCTACCTGAACGAGCGAATTCTTTATCTTCGGTTCAAAATCAGCGGTAACTTTCAACGCCAGCAGATCGATGATATCCTGGTTATACTCTTTTTCCTGAGCCGTAAATGCCCTTCTGATTGCCTCGCTGATCTTTGTGATGTCAAATTTAGCTATCTGACCGTCTCTCTTTGTTACTTGATACATGATAGAGCCTCCCCACTTTTTCTTTTTTTCTTCTGTCCTTATAAGAACTTCCATCTTCATTTGTTCGGTTCTTTTATCTTACCACTCTTCTTGTATGCCAGTCAATAAAAATAACAACATATTGTGCACAAATTTGATTCTTTCACAACATGTTGTTATTGTATAGTTTTGCTATAACCCACGTATTTCCGCGGTCTGTACGTACTTGCTTACCACTTCGAGCGCCTGTTCCATAATCTCCTTGTTGTATCCGTGCAGCCCTTCCCGGATCAAATCGCCGGAATCCACAAACTGCTGGAGGTAATAGCGCTGCGCCCCTTTGATCCATCTGCCTATGGACTCAAAGTCCGAACGCTGATGGAACTCCAGGACGACCGTCGTGCGGAATTCATATGGCACGGCATCGCTCAGCAGATATTGGACGCTTCTGTGTATGTTCCGTATGTCATAGTCCTGGATGCCGATGGTCTTCCCGTAGCTCTCCTGGGAATTCTTGATGTCCATGGCTACATAATCCACAAGCTTTTCGTCTACAAGCCTTTTGAGCTTATCCGGAAAGCTCCCGTTCGTATCGAGCTTTACTGCATAGCCCATCTCCTTTATCCGCCGCAGAAACGTTTCTATATCAGACTGAATCAGCGGTTCTCCTCCGGTTACGCAGACCCCGTCCAATACACCCATACGCTTTTTCAGGAATGCAAATATATCATCCAGCTTGATTTCCTCGTTCTTATATGTGTCCACTACCAGCGAAGCATTGTGGCAGAAAGGGCACCGGAAGTTACATCCTGCCGTAAATATCGTACAGGCCACTTTCCCCGGATAATCCAAAAGTGTAAGTTTCTGTAAGCCCTGAATCACCATATCTCTTCCTCTTTTCCTGAACGTATTTCCATACCGTCTCTGACATTTTATGCTTTGAAGTGTTCCATCATGACCGGCATGCATTCTTTGCTGTACTGCGTAAGGGAGTAGCTGCCTTTGTTAAGGCACCAGTCGGATACGAGCGCCCGCTCGCACATCGCATAATATTTAACGATCTCTCTGACTGTCTTATCGGTGCGTATCTGACCCCGCCTCTGCCCTTCTTCTACCAGCTTCGTAATGAGCTTATAATATTTGCGGTTGCTGTCCAGCAGGTGCACCTGCCCTTCTGCCACCAGCTGCGTGGAGTAAAGCGACGCAAGCAGGTCAAGGCTTATCTTCTCCTCCATCATGGCATGCATCTCGGCATTCAGATACAAAAGCTTCTTAAAGCTGTCCATGCCGGCATCCATGTTCTGCTCCAGCTCCTCATAGTAGTCGTCCAGGATAAACGCCAGTGTATTGAGCAGCTCATCCTTCGTATTGAAATAGTAGTAGAAAGAACCTTTGGATGTGCCTGAAAGTTCAATGATATCATCTACGGTAGTCCCATTGTATCCTTTGTCGTGGAACAGCTGCCACGCTGCCGATACGATTCTGTTCTTTACGCCTTTCTTGTCTTCGCTTTTCCCCATGTCGTCCCTCTTTCTCTCTTCGTGTCGGTATACGTCTTTCATATAGTACATTCTATCATAAAAGCGAATGTTTGGATAACTACTTTTTACCAGATTGGTACAAGAGCTCATCGCGATTCAAAGCCCGACTCCCGTTCCAGCGGGATATCTTCTGATTCTATCCGGTCTATCTCGATAAAGCTGTTATTGTTGATGCCCGTCAGCAGCTTGTTGATCAGCGTCTCGCGCTGCCATCTTATCCCCACTCTCCACATTCGTTTTCCACACTATTGTAGACTCTTTTGCTCATAAAATCAATTGGGGACAGGGAGAAACGCGGCTGGGGACGGAGGTTTTTAAAAAAACCTCCGTCCCCAGCCGCGTTTCTCCCTGTCCCCAGCCGTTTAGTTGAAGCTCTGTTCGGTCCGTTCGATTATCTCATCCTGCAGCGCCTTGCTCAGATTTCTGAAGTGGTCGCTGTAACCTGCGACGCGCACGATCAGGTCTTTGTAATCTTCCGGGTGCTTCTGTGCCTGTATCAGCGTCTCCTTGTCGATTACGTTGAACTGAATATGGTGTCCGTCCATGTTGAAGTACGTACGCACGAGATTCGCCATCTGGTTCAGTCCTTCTTCTCCTGCAACGACGCTTGGCGTGAACTTCTGGTTCAGAAGCGTTCCGCCTGTCTGGAGATGGTCCATCTTGGCACATGATTTTACGACGGATGTCGGTCCGTTCGTATCCGCGCCTTTCTCCGGTGAGATTCCTTCGGATACAGGCTTGTGGGCCAGGCGTCCGTTCGGGCTCGCCATCATGACATCTCCAAAGTATACGTGGCACGTGGTAGGAAGCATGTTGATGCGGTACATGCCTCCGAGCATATTCGGCCGTCCCGTCACCTGGCTTCTGTAGTATTCGAACACATCTTTCATGATGCTGTCCGCATAGTCGTCGTCATTGCCGTATTTCGGCGTCTTATTGCATACGATATTCCAGATCCTGTCGTGCCCCTCGAAGTTGTCTTCCAGCGCCTGCATCAGCTCATCCATCGTAAATGTCTTCTGTTCATATACGTTGTACTTCACGGATGCCAGGCAGTCCGTAATCGTACCGATTCCGACGCCCTGCAGATATTTTGTGTTGTACCTTGCACCACCGCCGTTGTAATCCTTGCCTTTTGAGATACAGTCGTTGGTGATGATGGAAAGGAACGGCACAGGCATGTTTTCTGCATATATCTTCTCGATGACATTGCTTCCCTGCACTTTGATATCGATAAAATATTTCATCTGCTTTTTAAATGCATCGTATAGCTCTTCGTATGTCTTAAAGTCTGCAGCATATCCGAGCTCAAGTCCTAGCTGCTGTCCGCTTACTTTATCGTAGCCATTGTTCAGCGTCAGCTCGAATATCTTCGGAATGTTGAAGTATCCGGTGAGGATATAGGCTTCATTACCAAATGCCCCCGTCTCCACACAACCGCTCGTACCGCCGCGTCTTGCATCTTCCAGCGATTTGCCGGCATTGAGCAGTTCCTGGACGATAGCTTCCGTATTGTAGAACGCCGGCTGCCCCCATCCCTTGCGTGATATCTCGCAGGCACGCTTCAGGAACTTCTGTGGCGTCTTCCTGCTGATCTGTACGTTGGAGCTTGGCTGCAGCAGCTTCATCTCATCCATGCAGTCCAGAATCAGATAGCTCACGTTATTGACACCGTTTTCACCGTTCGGAGCGATACCGCCTGTGTTCAGGTTGGCAAAATCTGTATACGTGCTGCTCTCTTTCAGTGTGATGCCTACCTTCGGCGGTGCAGGCTGGTTGTTGAATTTGACCCACAGGCATTCCAGCAGCTCCAGCGCTTTCTCATCATCCAGCGTTCCCTCTTCTACGTCTTTTTCATAGAAGGGATTCAGATGCTGGTCAAGACGCCCCGGGCTGTACGCATCCCACGGATTCAGCTCACTCGTGACGCCGAGGTGTACGAACCAGTACATCTGGATTGCCTGCCAGTACGTCTCCGGCTTATGTGCCGGTACGACGTCACAGTTGGCCGCAATCTGAAGCAGCTCTTCTTTTCGCTTCGGATCAGCTTCTTTTTCTGCCAGCTCTCTCGCATAGGCTGCGTATCGCTCGCCGAGGATTATGATAGCGTCGCAGGCAATCTTCATGCCCTCCAGCTCATTCTTCTTATCTAGCGCCTCCGGATCATTGAAGAAGTCCAGCTTATCGATTGCCGCCTGGATATCTTCTTTATAGTCAAGGAATCCTTTTTCATATATCTTTACAGAGCCGACCGTATGTCCCGGCCCCCGCTGCTCCATAAACTCTGTGAACAGCCCTGCCTCATACGCTTTCTTCCACTCCGGTGTCATCTGGCGCAGAATCTTGTTCCGGATGCATCTCTTATCCCAGAACGGAATCATCACCTTTTCCTGCTTCTCAAAATCTTTCTCTTTCACTTTGAAGCTTATGAGTTCACGGTCATTCATGACATGCATATCTTCCATCGTGTGGCAGCACAGCTCCGGAAATGTAGGGGATGCCTGCGGAGAGTCGCCCTTCTCGCCGACAATCAGCTCGCCCTCGCCTATGTATAACGTCTTCGTTGCAAAATAGTCTTTCAGCACCTGGGCGCGGAGTTCCGGGATGGACAGCGAGCCTTCAAAAGCCTCATACGTCTTAGTCATGCTCTCGGCCCGCTCCATGTCAATATGTGCCGGAGTGTCCAGGCTGAGCTTTCTGAGTTTCTTGATCCGTTCGTTCATTCCTCTTTCTTCCATCTTCATTAACCTCCTATTTTTACGTTGTGGAAACCTGATTCTTTAAACAGCGTTACAAACTGTTCCATCTCATCGTTCGACGGTGCATGAAGGTCCGTCCCCTTATACGTCAGTCCGAGCTTTTCATACTTGCCTGAACCAGTGTTGTGATACGGCAGAAGGTTCACGTTGGCCACCCTGATCTGCTTTTCCTTGAGATAGTCTATAATCGCTCCCATATCCTCAATCGAGCCGTTTACTTCCCGGACTACCGGAATGCGGATATATATGCGGGCACCCTTGCTGCTGATATATTCCAGATTCTTTAGAATCTGCTCATTCCCCATGCCCATATACTTTTTATGTACGTCGTTATCCATCGTCTTGATATCATACAAAAATGTATCTACATACGGCAGAAGCCTCTCGAAATTCTCACTCGGCGCCTGGCCGCACGTATCAACCGTAACCGAAATTCCCATCTTATCAAGCCGCTTCGCAAGCTCTACTACATAATCCATGTCGGCCATCATAACCTCGCCGCCGGACAACGTAACCCCGCCGCCGGATTCTTCGTAGAACATCTCATCTTTCTTAAGCTCCCTGACCAGCTCGCTGATGGTATATTCTTTCCCGGCCACTTCCCGCAGGTTCAGGTTGCAGTAATCTACACATGTACCACAGCCGTTGCAGAGCTTCTGGTCAGTGACCATCTTGCCCTCCTGTACCTTCACCGCCTTCTGCGGACAGACCGCCGCACAGCTGCCGCATCCTGCACACCGTTCCCTGTCGCAGAGAAGCTCGGGCTTAAAACACTGTGTCTCCGGATTGTGGCACCACAGACATTTCAGCAGACATCCTTTAAAAAAGACTGTCGTCCGTATCCCGTCACCGTCATGGATGGAATACTTCTGGATGCTTGTTATCAAACTCATCTCTTCACCTCACACGTCGTTCTTTTGCTTTTAGACTAACGTTTGTACTTTAGTCTAAACATAGCAAAAAAACAGTTCCTTGTCAAGAATTTATCAAGGAACTGCCATCCATTTCATGAAAATCAATATATTATATCATATATTTTTGTGCATTTCTTACAATATCCATCTGTCGAGCCGATACCGAACGGATAGTCGAACAGTGATATCTGCATGTCTCTGCTCGACTGCACCTTACGGTCCACAATCGTCTCATCTCCCCGAAGCTGACCAATCAGAAGGGGCGATGCAGGGTCATGCTGTTCTTTCTTCCTTCGGGCGCTCGCAAGCCCCCCTGTCGCATAGCAGTATGCGCACCCGTTGACACAGGTATCATACATCCCGATGTCAATGCTCTCCGCACAGCCGCATGCTGTCCTTTGCCCGGTATCTTTCTTCAGGTCCAGCTTATATCCGATAATGTCCCGGATCTTCTCTTTGTCGATACAGGCGCCGTGCCGTATGCCGTATCGCTCCAGATTCACCTTCTCTGCGCACGTATAGATAGGAAGCTTATACTTCCCGGCAATTCCGGCAAGCCCTTTTGCGACAGAAGCCATCTCATCTTCCTCTAATTCCGGACAGGGATTCCCCCTGTAAGCATCCACAAAGCTGATGATGCACCGGTCCGTATACTTGTGCAGCCATTCACACATCATCTCAAACTTTTCCAGATGATAGCTGAGCGTATAAGTCCCATTCAGGATAATCGGGTCGAATCTCCAGTCGACCCGTTGTCTCCCGAGGCGCTCGCTCAGCAGTACGAAGGTTGCCATGGATTCTTCCGTCGAAGGCAAGTTCTCCTCCATATCCGTACCGTAATCCGTGACGGTCATCTGAAAATAATACCGGTATCCGAGCTGATCGATCTCTTTGAGCTTCGGCAGGAGCGGCTCCGGGTTCTTCGTCCAGAACACAATACAATCAACCGTATCCGGTGATATGGCGATACGGCTGATCTTCTTCCTGTTATATGGGTTTGGCACTAATATCTCCCCGGCCTTCAGTCGGTTGACAAACCACTCCGGATAGCATGCGGGGATATCGGTTCTTCTGCTCGCGCTGATAATCATTTTATGCTCTCCTGACTCCCTTGATTCTAATAATATACTGAAAAAATAGAGTTGTCAAAGGGAGAACGTTTCCATTCCTATCTGTGTGCAGATGCTAATTTGAACTTTCTTCTTTATAATGTGCAATCTTATAATCAATCACCCCCGCCGTAGCCGCGGCCGCCAGCACAGATACTGTCATCGGCAGGGTCAGCCAGAACGGCAGCTCATAATGTATCACGAACTTTAACGACAGCATGGCAGGATAATAGATCAGGAAAATCGTCTGCCAGATTCTATTACACATATTCCGATAGTTTTCCAAACGATAGACTTTATCCAGTCTCATAATCTTCTCTCCTCTCATTTTAAAGAAAGCATTCTGCATATCCATAAGAGTTACATCCAGATTATCAAAGGTGCCATTTTGCTGTATCAGCTTGTCACAAAGGCTTCTCGCCTCGGACAGCTCTGCCATCTCTTGCTCAAGTGCTGCTTTTCTTGCCCCGATAACCTCGGATACCGTCACTCTGCCTTCTTTTACCCTTCTGATATCTTTTACCGGAACGCCGAGCACCCGCAGGAACTTTATCTTCTTCAGATCTTCCACATCATGCATGCTGTATTCCCGGTAATTATTCTCTTTATTTCTTCCCGGAGCAAGAAGGCCTTCCTCCTCATAATAACGGATATTCGCTTTTTTCATATCTACCAGTTGTTCAACTTCTTTAATGGTCAATTCTGTTCCTCCTTACCGTTATTAAACACCTTCAAGTAGCTTGAATGTCAACATTTTCGCATAATGTTAACTAATATATTTATAAGGTTGACATTTCCCCTGATTTCGGATATACTGCATACATACTAATTCTAAAGGAGGCTGTCATGAATCATTCAAAAATATCCGTTCAAGACATCTGCACCATCGGTCTGTGCACTGCCGTAATCGCAATCATGGCACAGATATCCATACCGATGCCGGCGGGTGTCCCGATGACGATGCAGACGTTCGCAATCACACTTGCGGCTATCATACTCGGAGCGAAAAAAGGGGCCGCTGCCGCTCTGATCTATGTACTGCTCGGAGCCGCGGGCGTTCCGGTCCTTGCCGGCTTCACAGGCGGGTACCAGTACCTCATAGGGCCGACCGGAGGATTTCTCCTGTCATTCCCTATTATGGCATATATCATAGGCTTCGGGGCAGAAAAGTTCCGGCGTGTCAACATGGGTTTCCTCACCTTCCTTATCCTCGGTACGGCCATCAATTATATCGGCGGCATCGTAATGTTCTGCCTCGTGACCGGAAGCAGCGTATGGGTGGGATTCACGGCCTGTGTACTTCCTTTTATACCGACAGCGATATTAAAAGCAGCCCTGGCCACCATCATTGGACTCAGGATCCACAGAAGGCTGGTGAGTGCCGCATGCGTCTGAGACCACACCATCTGCTCTGTACCCAGGGATACTCGGGCAAAGGCTACAGCGAAGCGTTTGTAAAGAACATGGATGCAGTCGTCCATCGGCTGCGCACAGAGGACAAGACTCCCATCGAACTCGTCTTTTCCACAGATGACTTATGTTCCTGCTGCCCGGACATGCTGGATACCGACCTGTGCCGGGAGAATGAAAAAGTAAAGCTTTTTGACAGGAAGACCGCCGAATATTTCGGACTGGAAGAAAAGACATACATCTACCAGAAGCTGGCTTCATACATCCGCCGGCATATCACGCCGGACATGCTTGCGGACATATGCCATGGCTGCAGCTGGTATCCGGCAAGTGCCTGCCGGGAAAAGATAACCGGAATAAAATGACGTTCAAAAGGCACCGCTGCAAAAGCAGGCCGGAACTTACACGTAAGCGGTAAGTTCCGGCCTGCTTCCTTATCCTATCCGTTTGGCCAGGCAGCCTTTCTATCCAAAATTCTTTTCTACGAGCCTGCAGTATTCTTCATATGCCTCTACCCCTCTGAAGCTCTCTGCCAGTGCATCCCTGATACCTTTATAGTACCACCCGATCATCTCTTTATCCTTCATGCGGAACCTGTTCCACAGATTTTCACCCTCCACAGGATAATCCCTGTCTATATCCCTCATATTCGACAGCTTATCTGCAAGGCCTATCATCTGGACTTCCAGCGGAGACTTCCCGATATGCCGGATGGTCGCCCCTTTCCGTTCTACCCATGTCTTCGACTTATCCTCGCTTTCCTGTGCGACCATTACAGCTACCCTGATGCTGAATTCCGTGGCAAGCACTTCTTCCGTAATACCGGCACAGTCTTCAATCGTATCGTGGAGCACCGCCGCGCTGATAATCTCCTCATCCTCCGTCATGGAGGACACGATATCACCCACTTCAACGGGATGGACGATATATGGCCGTTTTGTCCCTTTCCTGAACTGTCCTTCGTGTGCTCTCGTTGCAAATGCAACCGCCTTGTCGATCATACTACCGTACCTCTCTCATCCTTAAGGTTCTGCAGTTTCTGCATCTTCTTCGATTTCCTCGCGAAGCCTTGCCTTTTCCTTTTTGTGGAACAAATCAAAGATACATGGAACTACGACTAATGTTAATATGGTTCCGTATATCAGTCCTCCGATGGTCACGATTGCCATCGGCTGTACCATATCCGCTCCCATTCCGACCCCTACAGAAAGCGTCGACAGGCCAAGAATGGTCGTCAGCGCCGTCATGACTATCGGGCGGAGCCTCGTCCTTCCTGCTTCCACCAGTGCCTCATGCCTCGATATCCCTGCGGCAATCAGCTGATTCGTATAATCTATAAACACAATACCATTATTCACGATAATGCCTGACAGCATGACAAATCCTACCATCGCGATAACGCTCACTGCTTTGCCGGCAATCCACAATCCAAACAGACCTCCTGTAAATGCCAGCGGCACGGTAAACATGACGATGAACGGAGAGCGCAGCGACTGGAACTGTGCAACCATAATGAGATACATGAATACAAGTGCCAGGCCGAGCATCTTAAAGAGTTCTGTCATGGACTCGTTGATCGTCTCGTCTTCCCCGACCATCTTCACCTCATAGCCCTCCGGCACTTCGTATGAATGAAGCGCCTTATTTACACGGCTGCTCACAAGCCCGATATTATCCCCGTCTTTGACTTCTGAAGTCACAGACATATACCTGCTCTGATCCTTCCTGCTGATTGCCCGCAGGCCAGAAGCATCTTCAAATGAAGCGATATCGGAAAGCTTCACCTCTTCTGTCGTCCCATCCTGCTTATCCGCCGTGACCGTAAGCTCCCTGATGTCTTTCCGGGTCAGGCTTTCGTCCGCATCGTCTACCACATAGATGTCATAATCCTGCGCGTCCGTGGACAGGGATGTCGCACTCTGGGCTTCAGACAGCCGCTTGTTCAGGCTCTGGTATACCTGGGCAACCGTGAGTCCGTGTTCCGTGGCTTTTGACTTATCGACGATGACGCGGAGCTCTTCTTTGTTGTCTTCCGTCCCGTCAGTTACATTCTGCGTCCCTTTGATATCAATCAGCATGCTCTTGATATCCCCTGCAATTTTCTGCAGCTTGTCCAGGTCCTTTCCTTTTATCTGGACATTGATTCCTGAACTGCCAAGCGCACTCATGTCCATATTGGACATATTGACCGTCAGCTCGCCGTCAAGGTCTTTCGTTGCTTTCTCTATCTCCTTCTTCAGCTCATTGTTGGACAGCGAAGGCTTATCTTTCGTGATTGCATAAAACTCCACCACATTTGTGGCTGTCGATGTCCCCATCATATTGGAAGAAGATACCATCGCTCCGATATCTTTGACGTCCTTCAGCTTTCCGACACGGTCCATCACCTTATCCGCTGCTTTTGCCGTATCCTCAAGACTCGTCCCTTTCTCCGTCTCAAGCGTCATGCTGATCTCCGTGCTCTCCATCTGGGGCATGAATTCCGTCCCCCTCGATATGGCCAGTGCACCGCTTGCTACGAACAGGACAAGTGCTCCTATGAGCACAAGCGGCTTCTTGTGCAGCGCCCTGGCAAGCAGTTTGCCGTACCAATCCTTAATCCTTATGAACAGCCGTGACTCTTTCTCTTCCGTCTTCTTTAACAGCCCGGCAGAAATCATCGGTACGAGAGTCAGTGCGATTACGAGGCTGGCAAGCAGCGAGTATGCAATCGTAAGCCCCATGTCCACGAACAGCTGCCTTGTAATTCCGGTCGCAAATACAATCGGAAGGAATACACATATCGTCGTAAGCGTGGAAGCCGTAATAGCCCCTCCCACCTGCCTCGCCCCTTCAATAGCCGCCGTCTTGGCCGATGCCCCCTCTTCGTTGCGCATCCTGTAGATATTCTCGATTACTACGATAGAGTTATCTACAAGCATGCCGACACCGAGCGCCAGTCCCGACAAAGATATGATATTGAGCGTAACTCCCGAAAAGTACATGGCCACAAGAGCGGTCATGATACTGATCGGTATCGAGCAGGCAATCACAAACGTGGGCCGGAAGCTCTTCAAGAATACGAGCAGTATTATAATCGCCAGTACCGCCCCATAGATCAGGTTCTCAAGTACAGAATTGACAATCAAATCGATGTAGACGCCCTGATCCATCAAAGTCACCGCCTTGATGTCCTTGTGCTCTTTCTGAAGTCTCTCCAGCTTCTCCAGCACACGGTCGCTCACATCTCCGGTAGAATACCCGGTCTGCTTCTGTATGCTCAGCATCATGCCTGGTTTCCCGTTAATCTTGGCGTATGTCTCATCCGAGTTGTCGGTAAGCTCTACATTTGCCACATCCGTCAGCTTTACCGGGTCTATACCATCCATATTGATGAGCACGAGATCTTTTATGTCTTCTATGCTCTTAAACTTATCTCCGACACGTACAAGATAATCAAGGCCTTCTTCTGTCACATATCCGGCCGGCATGCTGAAGTTCTCCGCCGCCAGCAGCGTCTTCACCATATCGGCATTCAGCATGCTGCTGATATCCGAGTTGGCAGAAGCTTCCCCTTTGGCCGCCTCCATCTGGGCCTCCTGGGATTGGATCATCGCTTCTCCTGCCGCCAGCTGCGCCGCTCCCTCTCCGAGGCCTGCCGCCGCCTCAACCTGGGCGGACGCAAGCTGCCCTCTGGCTTGCGCCAGTGTCATGGCGCCGTCGTTGACCTGCTTCTGCATAGCTTCCAGCTGCTGTTTCCCCGCAGTCACCTTGCCCTGGCCTTCCTTAAGCGAAGCCTCCTGTTCGGAAAGCTGCGTTATCGTAGCCTCCAGAGCTGCTTTGGCTGTGTCATAATTCGTAATCTGAGGCTGCATCTGATTCAGTTGCTTATCCAGCTGGTCAAACTCTGCTTGTTCCGCCGGTGTCCTTCCTCCGTCACCTTTCGCATCAAGCTCATCGTAACGCTTTTTCATCTGGTCGTAGCTTGCCTTCAAAGTCTTAAGCTGTGTAAGCTGTGCTTCAGCCGCTGCTTTGGATGACTGTATCGTGGCAAGCGACTGCTGCAGCTGCGTATCCGTAACATTGAGCTCTGCCATCTTTTCTGTAATCTCGAGCTGCGCCTGCTTGATCTCCTCCGCCTTCTGCGATATCTGTGATTCGGCCGCTCCCATACCGGAAGATGCCTGGGCTTTGCCGGCCGCCAGCGCCGCCTTGCCGGTCTCCACCTGGTCCTTGGCCGCCTGGAGGGCCGAGGCCGCCTCATTCATCTTCTTTTCTAATTCCGCCTTGACCTCTTCATTCAAGTCCTCTATCTTCTGTTCATTTACAGTAATCTGTACGGTCTCTTCGATGCTGCCTGCAGTAGAGACCGACGCTACGCCTTCCACGCTTTCCACTTCCGGAAGAATCTGCTCTTCGATGATCCGGGTCGTTTCGGCCGCGTCTTCTCCATCAGCACTGACTGCCGCAATCAGTACAGGCATCATACTTGGATTCAGTTTCATTATAATGGGATTGGTTACTTCATCCGGCCAGAAGCCGCTGATCTGATCTAGTCCTTCCCGCATCTCTATAGTGACAGAGTCCATATTGGCTGTCTGATCGAATTCGAGAATCACTGTTGAAGCATTTTCATTTGATACAGATTGTACATTCTTTATGTTGCTCACAGTTGCCATCGTCTGTTCCACAGGCTTTGTTACAACTGTCTCCACTTGTTCCGGGCTTGCCCCCGGATATGTCGTCATTACCATGGCATAAGGCAGGTTCATGCTCGGAAGCAGATCTACCGTCATATTCCCGAATGACACGATTCCGAGAATTATGATCAACACAACTCCTACCACCACTGTATAAGGCCTTTTCACACTGAATTTTGATAACATGGATGTCCCTCTTTCTGAGTATTCGCCTTGTCCGGACGAGTATGCCCCGCCAAGACCCCCGCATAAGCGGGGCTGATCGCTGATACGTAAATAATAGCACTTGAGGGTTTAAATAGCAACGATTCCGGTATATAATAATTGGAGGAAAATTACGATTTAAGACTTTTTTTAGAATTGTTGAAAACAGGCTAAGGAGGATATGCCAAATGTCAAAATATGCCCTCATTACGGGTGCTTCCAGAGGTATCGGAAAAGCTGCCGCCCTTCTTTTTGCCGCCAGAGGCTATCATGTGTTTCTCAACTGCCGGCGCTCTGCGGACGCACTGGAAGATGTAAAAAGAGAAATATTATCAGCAGGAGGGACCTGTGACATGGTTACCGGTGACGTGGGAGATTCCGCGGATGTTGATAAGATCTTCACCTTTATATACAGCAGGTGCAGCTGCCTGGACGTGCTGGTCAACAATGCCGGATGTGCCCACATCGGCCTGTTGAGCGATATGACCGACGGGGAATGGAACCGTGTCATACAGACGAACCTGTCGTCCGTCTTCTATTGTTCACGTGCTGCGGTCCCACCCATGGTCCGCAGGAAGCGTGGGACAATCGTCAATGTCTCATCCATGTGGGGGAGCTCCGGCGCCTCCTGCGAAGCCGCTTATTCAGCCTCCAAAGGCGGGGTGAATGGACTTACAAAGGCTCTGGCAAAGGAACTGGCACCAAGCAACGTACAGGTGAATGCTATGGCGTGCGGTGTCATCGACACTGTGATGAATGGCCAGCTAAGCGTGGAAGAACGTGCACAGCTGGCAGACGAGATTCCGTCAGGCAGGTTCGGCACCCCCGAGGAAGCTGCGGAAATGATTTGGAACATAGCAGCTGCCCCGTCATATATGACGGGGCAGATCATAGGCATCGACGGGGGCTTTTAGCGCAGATCCAGTTCTACCGGACAGTGGTCCGAACCCATGACGTCCGTGTGGATCTTCGCATCCTCCAGCCTGTCCTCCAGGCTTTCCGACACACAGAAGTAATCGATACGCCAGCCTGCGTTCTTCTCTCTTGCCCGGAAACGATAGGACCACCATGAGTAGATCCCTTCTGTATCCGGATAAAAATGACGGAACGTATCGATGAAGCCGGATTCTTTTATCTTACGGAACTTGTCCCGCTCTTCATCTGTAAATCCGGCATTCTTCCTGTTCGTCTTCGGATTCTTCAGGTCGATCTCTTCTGCCGCGACATTCAGGTCGCCGCAGAAGACGACCGGCTTATCCTCTTCCAGCTTCTTGAGATAGGCCAGGAACGCATCTTCCCACTGCATACGGTATGGCAGCCTTGCCAGTTCGCTCTGGGCATTCGGCGTATACACCGTCACAAAGTAGAAATCCCCGAACTCCAGCGTGATGACCCGGCCTTCCTTGTCATGTTCTTCTATCCCGATGCCGCACGAAAAGGACAGCGGCTCTTCTTTCGTGAATATGGCAGTCCCGGAATATCCCTTCCGCTCTGCATAGTTCCAATACTGGTAGTAGCCGGGCGTATCCAGTTCAAGCTGCCCTTCCTGCATCTTCGTCTCCTGGATGCAGAAGATATCTGCATCCGCTTCCTGAAAGAAATCCATAAACCCTTTCTGTACACAGGCGCGGATTCCATTTACATTCCATGAAATTAGCTTCATCTATCGTCCTCCAATCAAGTCTTGCTTCTTTGCTTAATAATATACTTTTCTAAGGAACAGGCCTCTTGCCGGGGCAAGGAAACCTGCCAGGCTCCTGTCCTCTGCCGCAATCACGACCGGGAGCATGGACGCATCCCTTTTTCCGGTTCCGATTTCCAGCAGCGTGCCGGTCAGTATCCTCACCATATGGTAGAGGAATCCCGTACCATAGTATGTGATACGGACCTTATCTCCTGTGCTTACGATCTTGATATTCGTAATTCTGCGGATAGGATCCCCACAGTCTTTGTCGTCCGTAAAACTCGTAAAATTCTTCACGCCGACGAGGTACTCGACCGCGCTCCGCATCGCCTCGATATCCAGCTTCTCCGGATAGTGGTAGCAATATCTGCGGGAAAAGACGTCCGGCTTCTCACGGCAGTCGATATAGTATTCATACTTTTTACCCTTTGCGCTCTTGCGGGCATGGAACCCGTTTTTGACAAGCTCTGCTTTGACAATCCTGATATCTTCCGGCAGATACCTGTTCAGAGAATCTTTAAACTCCTGAGGGTCATATAGTTTGGACAGCTTTACGCTCACCACTTGCCCTCTGGCATGTACGCCGGCATCCGTCCTGCCCGAGCCGTCCACATGAACCCTGTAGCCGACCAGTTTCCCTATGCTCCACTCCAGCACGAACTGTATCGTATTATCTGTCGTGGCCTGTCTCTGCCAACCCTGATATCTGCTTCCGTCGTATGATACGGTTAATTTATACGTTCTCATCTGCATCTCACCCAATCTGAATCTACGTCTGTTCTCTGCTACTTATCATCATCTGTTTCCGCGATTATTATGTATTCTTATCGAACGGATGTCACCCGGAAAACAGTAAAAAGGAAGAAGCAAACATGTTCCTTTGCTTCTTCCTTATTCTAACACTATACGACATATTTCGTAAATACCTTCTTACACGTATTCCTAATTATCCAGGATTTTTTTCAGCTCATCCATAAAGGTATTGACGTCTTTAAACTCCCTGTACACGGAAGCAAATCTGACATAAGCCACCTCGTCCAGCCCTTTGAGCTCTTCCATGACGATCTCTCCAATCGTGCTGCTCGGAATCTCCTTTGCCTCCAGACTGAAAATCTTCGTCTCAATAGAGTCCACCGTCTGCTGTATGGCATCTGCGGATACCGGGCGCTTATAACAAGCACGGAGGACACCGTTCTCAATCTTCTTGCGGTTATACTGTTCTCTGTTGTTGTCCTTTTTGATGATGATGAGCGGAATCGTCTCTACCTTCTCATATGTGGTAAACCGCTTGCCGCACACATCGCAGGAGCGTCTTCTGCGGATGGAGCTGCCGTCCTCCGCTGGTCTGGAATCTATGACTCTTGTATCTAGGTGGTTGCAGTATGGACACTTCATCTTGACCCAAATCCTTTCTTCTGTAATACATATAGTATATCTGCTGCATCGGCAGAAGTCAAACAACATTGCCAGTTTTTCCCTTTATTTTGCCTCTTCGTGAATTTCTACCAGTATGACATCCGGACCAATTCTTTTGATACATTTGCACGGAATGATATACTCGCTCCCATCGCCGAAAAATCCACAGAATTTGCCCGACTTTGGAATAATGATAGCTTCTACGTGGCACCCGCAGTCATCCATTATCAGGTCTGCAACGTATCCAAGCCGTTTACAGTCACAAGTATTGATTACTTCTTTATTCTGAAGCTCACTTAGTCTCATACAGCGTACTTCCTCCCGAATCGTGCAGAATGCACAAGGGGGCCAGGCCCCTTTGGAAAGGGGCCTGGCCCCCTCCGTCTGCATCTGCTTCTTATTGACAGTATATGCAGGCGGATGTAAAGTGTCAGACGTTCATGACTTTTTCGCTCTGGAAGGCTTTGACGATGACGCCCAGGAGTACGCCGCCGATTGCAAGCGTCTCTATCAGGGTGATGCCATACTGCACCATAGTCACGTTCTGACCGAGTATTCCCTTCATCACAAGCGCACTGTTATACAACGGTATATAGTAGTCAGTCTGTGTCGGGTCCCCTGTCGTGAACATCGTCAGAAGCCCTATGACAAGCACGAGCATATAAGCCGGCATCACATAGGTACTTGCCTCTTTCGTAGACTTGGCAAACACAGAAATCAGAGCGATGATGCTCGAATAAAGGAAAGCGATCGCCACAAGGAGAGCGCCGAGCATCACTACCTGCTGTACGCTCAGATTGATATTCAGACCGTCCGTCCCAGAACCTACCATCGACTTCATCATCAGAGGCGCACATACGACCATCGCAATCACATATATGAGAGAGGATATCCCAGAGATTGTCATAAGGGAAAATACTTTGCCAAGGACGATGGAACTTCTCTTGACCGGCGATACGAGCAGGCTCGCCATCGTTCCTCTCTCCTTCTCTCCTGCTATCATGTCCGTTCCGATACCCATTGCCCCCGCGAACAGGAGAATAGTGATAAAGTACGGCAGCATCATACCAATCGCCTTGCCGCTTGCCTTCTCATCGTCCTGGATAATCATATCTTCATTATCCGAATTCACCGTAAACACGGTGAGCTGCGCCAGATCCCCGACACGCCCCGCAAGCAGCGTCTGCCGGTAAGCCTCCAGAACACCCCCTGAAATATTCTCATATGCCGCCTGAGAGTAATCTTCGGAAGGGTTATAGTACGTCTTTACCTGAGGAATCGTCTTTCCGGCTTCATAGCCGCCGACAGCGTCTTCAAATCCATCCGGAAATTCTATAATCAGATCGGCTTTGCCGTCAAGGATATCCTTCTTGGCTTTCTCCATCCCGCTGCCGTCAATGCGCCTGGATTTGAATTCCTGCTTGCTGTCGCCGAGGAAGGCTTTAAAGCTGGCAGGCTCGTTCGCAACATACACTACGGATTCATGGGACTCTATATCGTCCTCCATATTGGATATAAGACCGCTGATAATCGTCATAATCAATATCATGATAAGTACGGGGAGAAAGAATACGGAAAACACCATCTTCTTGTCTTTGAAGACTCTGGCCATCTCTTTCCCAAATATCTGCTTGATTCCGTTCATCTTACAGTTCCCCCTTTCTTTCCTTGTACAGCTCGAAGAACGCATCTTCCAAATCATCGGTGCCGGTCATCTTAAGCAGTTCCGCCAGCGTGCCCTCGGCCACTTTGTTTCCTTCAATTATCACGCCGATACGGTCACACAGCTTCTCCGCCTCAGACATGATATGCGTGGATACGATGACAAGCTTCCCGTCATCTCGCAGCTTCCTGAGATAGTCGGTTACGCTTCTCGCAGTAATGATATCAAGCCCGTTGGTCGGCTCGTCGAAGATTACGATGTCCGGGTTATGGACGAGGCTCACCGCTATCGCTGCCTTCTGTTTCATACCTGTAGATAGTTCCTTGATCTGCTTGTGGGCAAAATCTTTGATTCCAAAGTATGTAAACAGCTCCTCTTTCCGTTTTGCCAGCACATCCTGCGGGACATTATGCAGACGCCCGAAAAATCCGAACATATAATCTACATCAAACTGTTCATCCAGCTTTATGTCACTTGTGAGAAATCCGATGCTTTCCCTTACCGCCTCGGGTTCCTTCTGGACCTCATGTCCACCGACGTAGATTTCTCCTTCCGTTGGCTTGATCAACGTTGCGATGCATCTGAGCGTCGTCGTCTTTCCGGCACCGTTCGGACCCAGAAGGCCGTATATCTCGCCTTCATGTGCATCCAGGGTCAGATTGTCTACAGCAGTTTTCATCGGGTTCTTCGTCTTGGATTCCAACATCTGCTTCTTATTCAGTTTATAGATTTTTGTCAAATTCTTAATCTCAATCATAACTGTGCTCCTCATAAATTTTTGTATCATTATGCTAATACAATAATATTTCTTTTTTCCCCGTTTGTCAACAAAATTATAATGAACGGGACATAATAATTTTCATCAGACCGCCGCACACTGCTGAAAAAGCCGTGACAACCATGAGCGTATAAATACCGTCGTATTATAATATCCGGCTATGATCAATGCAGTCATGAATGCTATAAGGCACAGCCTGTATGCCTTTGCCTGGCCTTTCGTGTATATCTCAAGCGTCCGTTCATCATGCTCTTTGATGTACAGCTTCCGCAGATATTCCCTGCTCCTGAGCGCCTTGGCCGACACGAATATTCCATAGAGCATTACTCCCGCCCACACGGTAAACATCCCCGCCTGAAATCCCTGGAAAAAGCTCCCCGCACGTTCCGACGCATCCATGGCGCTTGCCCTCATATAGCTTAAGACAATTACTGCTACTGACACTGCTGCAAATATGCTTTCAAATATAATACTGCGCTTTAATTTGTTCCTGTAGTCTTCCATACCTATATCTCCTCCACATCAGAAAAGTCGAACACCTCTTCTTTATCGGTCCGTAACGCCAAAACGGGAAGGCGCAGCGCCTTCCCGTTCAATGTGTCATGTACATTCCTTTTATTCTTCAATATCTATAACAGACACCGGACATCCGTCCCTTGCATCTTTTGCCGTGCTTTCGTACTCCGGCTCCACATCGGCATATGCCTCCGCGATACCGTCATCATCAAAACGGAACACCTCCGGGCAGACTGCCACGCAGGCGCCGCAGGAAATGCATCCTTCATTTACTCTGGCTTTCATCGGTCACTCCTCCTCGCATTTTTCCATAGTATGTTCCGTGATGCTCCAGTTTATGCAGCAACTAAGCCAAAAACTACGGTGCGAGGCGATTGTGCCCTTGTAAACTGACGCTATTTTTTATGATAGTCCCTGTCTTTCCTTTCAGTGCCGCATCCAGTCTGTCAAAGGAAGTTATAAGCGCGCAGCGGCCTTCTCTCTTTTCGATAAAATCAACCGAGGCGCGGAACTTGGGCAGCATGTTATATTTACCGAAATGTCCCGCGTCCATATATTCCTTCGCTTGTTCTACCGTAATCTGGCCGAGCTCTTCTTCCTCCGGCCTGCCGATATGAATCTTGACTTTCTCCACGCTTGTCAGGATAATGAGCTCATCGGCATCGATTTCTTCTGCCATCCTGCCTGCTGCCAGATCCTTTTCGATAACCGCGCTGGCGCCTTTGAGGTGATTGTCCTGCTGCAGTACAGGGATGCCGCCGCCACCGCAGGCGATGACAACCTGGCCGGCATCCATCAGGGCCTTTATCGCGTCTATCTCTACGATGCTGACCGGGTTCGGGGCAGACACGACACGCCGAAAGCCTTTTCCCGGCTCTTCCACAACATAGTTCCCTTTTTTCCGCTCCTCATTGGCTTCCTCCGCAGTCATATAACGTCCAAGCACCTTGTTCGGCGTATAGAATGCCTCGTCATACGGGTCTACGACAACCTGCGTCAGTATCGTGCTCACCGTCCTGTAGATCCCACGGTTCAGCAGCTCTTCCCGTATGCCGTTCTGCAGGTCATAACCGATGTATCCCTGGCTCATGGCGGAACATACCGACATGGGTGCCGCCGTATAGTCCTGATGTGCCCTGCCGAATTCATTCATAGCGGTATGGATCATACCGACCTGGGGCGCATTGCTGTGCGTAATCGCCACCTGGTAACCTGCTTCTATGAGTCCGGCGATAGTCCTTGCCGAATGCTTTACAGCTTCTTTCTGTTCCGGCAGTGTTGTCCCAAGTGCTCTGTGCCCCAATGCTACTACTACTCTTTTCTTCATAATCTATCCCTCTTTTTACATTTAAAATGCCGCTTTCTCCTGTATAAAACATAAGAAGATTATATTATCTTTCTATACAAAATGCAACGTCTTTATTTCCATATTATCACAGGAAAAATCGCTTTCACTTTCTCTCACAGCATGTTATAATAACGCTGTTACTACATACCAATTTTACAATAGCAAAGGAAAGAGAGGACACAATCATGATTGATTTCAAGAACAGCGAGTACGTCAAACTCAAGGAGACCGACCCTTCTGTCGTAATGAAAGACATTGCGCCACTGCTGATTGACGGGGAACAGGTAATCGGAGTGTATAAGGGCATTCGTGACTACTGCTTATTTACGGATAAGCGGGTTATCTCTGTCAATGTCCAGGGGATGACCGGTAAGAAAAAGGATTTTACATCCATGCCATATTCAAAGATAAGCGTATTTTCCGTAGAAACGGCCGGCGTACTCGATATGGACAGTGAACTGGAAATGTATTTCAGCGGATTAGGAAAAGTGAAGTTCGAGTTTACCGGCAGAAGCAATATTGTCGAGATAGGCAGAATCATCGGCCATTACGCACTGTAATATAATTTGACAACAGTATCAGGAATGAGAGGTTTTATATGAAATGTCCAAACTGTGGCGGCAATATGGAGGGCAATACATGCCCCTATTGTGATACACAAATAGAGCCGTCTGAAAAGAAGAAGGAAGATTCCAGAGAGTACAAGCCATTTAACTATGCAGATTCGGCTTATCAGTATACCGTGGAGAAATGGTATGCGAAGACTTGGGTAATCGTCTTGTTCCTTATCTTTTTCTTCCCTGTAGGGCTGTTCCTTATGTAGAGATATAAAGAGTGGGGGAAGGTTACCAAGATAGTAATCACCGTCATCATTGCCCTCATGGCAATCTGGGGATTGTTTTCACCGGATACGCCCAAAGAGGATGCTACCCTGGCTTATCCTGTCCAGACGGCAGCGCCTGCAAAGCAGGAGGCCAAAAAGGAAGTCCAGAAAGAAGCTCCAGCGGCTGAGGCATATGAAAGTGATTTCAGTGCAGGCATCTATACGGCAGGCATCGACTTTCCGGCCGGAACCTACACGCTGACAGCGGTTAGCGGAAGTGGAAATGTATCATCCAGCAACATGTTCTCCGGTGGTCTGAACGAAGTCATGTCCAATCCGAAAGATGAGTATTCCATCGACTCGTTCAATCATGCTGTTCTGAAAAAAGGTGTGGAGCTCTCCATCAGGGGCACGTCAGTAATCCGTCTGAGCAGCCCGGAAGCCGATGTATCTGCTCAGAAGCCGCGCTCTGCGGTACCGGAAGAGGCAGTAGATCTTGGAAGCGGCAATTTCGCCGCAGGCACAGATTTCCCGGCGGGCGTATACAATGTAATCGGAACAGGAGGTAATGGCAATGTCTCTTCTTCCAACCTGTACGACGGCGGTATCAACGAAATTATGGGGCCTGGAGGCAACGGCTTCGGTATACACGAATTCAAAAATGTAAGCCTTCCGGAAGGTACGACACTGACCGTTTCAAGCACATCTATCCAGCTCGTGCCAGTCAGGTAAAAAATTAAATTCATTCCTTGATTTTTTCTGGCCTATGGACTATAATATTTTTTGTACAGGTATATGCGCAGATGTAGTTCATCGGTAGAATGCCAGCTTCCCAAGCTGGAGAGGCGGGTTCGATTCCCGTCATCTGCTTTTAGTGAGAATGAATTTACAATGAAAAAGAGCAATCAGAATTTTTATGGAAGTCTGGTTGCTTTTTATCATTTGACCTTATACCGCCCCATCCGCATATTTATCCCGATTCTCCGCACACTAACAGCGGAGGTGATTCCATGGCATCTTATGTTGCCCCTGCAATCAGGGATAAATTTGAATCATTGTCTATCAACTTGAAAAACTGTATCCTCGAGCGAGACGTCCGGCTGGAGAACATCCATGACTTGATTCATGTACTTGAGGATATAGTAAAAGACGGGGAAGCAGAGTAATCTGTTTCCTCTTTTTATATATGTTCTCGTCGATTTAGGACTATTCTTATCTGTTTATTTCTATTTTTATCTTTTCCATTCCCTTTATCACTATTTTATTGTTAA
The DNA here is from genome assembly GCF_004345005.1 of Extibacter muris. Classification (GTDB taxonomy): domain Bacteria; phylum Bacillota; class Clostridia; order Lachnospirales; family Lachnospiraceae; genus Extibacter; species Extibacter muris. Next base: position 38,121 of record NZ_SMMX01000009.1, on the reverse strand, counting down.
ATTAGATACAATTACTTATTGCCCTCAATTTTAATGGAAGGAGGAAGAAGTGTGGAAGAAATCAACAACCTCATACTTAAGCTTGGGATTCGCTCAACGTACCAGGGGTTCTATTATCTACAATATGCTCTTCATCTGTGTATGCTTGACGAACGTTATCTGCTCTCCGTATATAAATCCCTATACGTAGATGTAGCAAGAAAGTATAACACGAGCAGAGATAACGTCGAGCATTGTATCCGTACCGTAGTGTCCAACTGCTGGTATAAGGGTAATCAGACTTTTCTTATAAAGATAGCCGGATATCCTATTACTCAAAAACCTACTAATGGAGAATTTATCGACATCCTGTTTCATTATCTGAAGGCACAGGAAAATTGACCGTATCAGTAGTAAGTTCAGCGATTTCTGCCCAATGCATGAGACTCCAGGAAACCATTGAATTGTCAGGCACAAAAAAAGCGGCGCTTTCCGCCGCTTTTTTAGTACATCCTCTACTGTCCTGCCAGCCTGTACACCTCCTCCAAAGCACTGCCGGCCTCCACCGGATAATCCGGTTTTAAAGGCTCTGCGTCTTTACCAGGGTCAGGCCTGTGAAAATATTTGTATGATACCGTGAACAGCAGCTTGGCATTTGGCGTCTGGAACTGCACCAGGTCGCCATATATAGACGGCATTCCTCCTGACACGCTCCCTACTACGTATCCCAGATTATTGTCCGTGACTGCCATGGCAAAATCAGTAGCCGCACTGAAGGTACCGGAAGAAGTAAGTGCGTATACGTTTCCGTCAAAAACAAGTCCCTCTTCCTGTTGGTTATATATCAGCTCTTTTTCGTCTGTCAGAAGAAACGGTCCGTATCTGACATCTATATCACCGAAAATATAATATTCATCTATATCGATGTAGCGCAGGAATTCATTGATTACATAGGAACTGCCCCCTCCGTTATATCTCAGGTCAACTGCAATGCTGCCAATCTGCTTTTCCTTTACAGCTTTGAAAAACTCTTTCAAAGTATCTATGTACTCATCGTTATAGTTACATTCCTTCAAGGTCAGTACCGCCACATTCTTCTCCTCATCGATTTCAAAGCTGACGAATGAATCATTGTTACGGGCCGAGAGGTCTGTTTCCTCTAAACGGAGCGTTTCTTTCACTTCTCCATTCGGTGTGTCCATTACGATATCTACATCCGTATCCGCTTCGACGCCCAGAAACTTCAGGTAGTCCTTCCTGTCTATGTGGTTCGCATACAAGACAGAGGCAAATCCCTCAAGTTCATACGAAGACTGACGGAGAAAGGTTCTGTACAACTCTTCTTCGCTGATGCCCCCTATCGATAGTATTCGGTATCCGTCATACTTACTGCCATCACATGTAAGGCTGCCTCCGTCTCTTTTGCACCGGAACGGAAGCCGGGGTACCGCACCAGGATAATAAGGCATTACCGAGGTATGTCCGTCATTCATAAGGGCCATGATCCTGGCTGTGGACTGCCACAGGTTCAGTACGCTGACGCTGCTGCCCATTGCCTCCTTCTCCTTATCCCCCTGCGTCTTCACCACATCCGGCAGACCATCCATACATGCAGGATGCCGTGATTCTATGTGATTCAGCACATAGTCAATATCAGCGACTGCCTGCTCCTTTGTCAGCATCGCGTCTACAGGAAGGGAGGCCTTTGCTTCTTCTACTTCTCCCCGGTGCGGATCTGCCCATAGCTGATAGGCTATACAAAGGAGGAGGATTACTGTGAAGATAGCAAAAAACAGTATCCCCATAAACTTTCTTTTGTTTTTCATATTCCCTCCCCCCCTGCCCTTTAGTTTTAGGACAGGCACGTACTGTTGATGGCTTTTTCAAGCGATAGATACAGTGTTTTTTCTATATCATAGATGTACCGGATGGAGCGTGACAGTTTCTTTAGGAGCGCCGTGTCGCCCGCTAGAGAAAGCTGCCAGAGGCCGTCTGCTATACTATCCCACAATTCAGAGGCACGGATGAACTCCTGGCCTAATGAGGCAATCGTATCATCTTCTAATATATGCGCAGCCTCCGTCAGAAAGTGGCCGTACATGCTACGGAAGATTCCACCGCCTGTTCCGCCTGATTCGTTAATCTGAAAATAGTTTACCATTCCCGCCTGCCGCAGTTTCGCGGAATCAAATTTTTCCCACTTTAATATTTCTTTTGAAAACTTCATGATTCCGTTTATTCCAAGAAGCTGTGCGGGAGGATTCAACATCGTCCGGCATGTCTCTTCTACCGCATGTCCTCCAAAATGGCTGTCCTTGTCCATGCCCAAGTAGCTCATATAAGGCATATCTACATAGATCAAGACCGGATTTCCAGTATCTATCATGTGCTTTGATACGGCACTGATACGGTCATAATCTTTGCCGGACCGGCATCCAGTCTTAATGTTCAGACGTTCCGCCAGCTTTTTCTCAAACTCGAATACTTTCGTCCTTCCATTTATCATAGGGGATGAGGACTGGTTTATGTACAAAAATGAAAGGCCCGAAGCAAGCCCGAACATCATCTCCTCTGACATCGCGTATCCATAATAGGTGAAGATTTGCTTCAGTGAATTCGTGATGCAGTGTTTTCCTCCCTGTGTCTTAAAGTTCTTTACAATCTGTTCCATTCTCTTGCTCCTTATCAAATTGTAAGGGCAGGATAATCTCTGTAATATAATCGGCAGGATTGCCCTGAAATATGATACCCGGACTCTTGACATATATTTCTCTTGACGGGCTAAGCAGCTGGAGGCCTTGTCTGTTCGCATATTCGAATACTGCTCTGTATCCCAGATATAATGTATCGTAACTGCCATGGTGCACTGTTTTTAATGCTGTAATTCCAGGCAGCGTTCTAATTGAGACTGCGGTATCGGCAAATCTTTTCTTCACGGGCACACATACTTCAATGTCCGCGGTCTCCATGCAGGCCTCGTCATAATAGCAGTTAAAGTGATTACCATGCTTGTTATGGCCCACTGCTTTATAAAGCTGCCGGACATATTTCCCAGTGTCACTGTATCTTCCCGTAAACCGGACAGAAGCCACAAGCTCCTCCTCAATAACTGCCGTATCGATTCTATATTCATTATACTCCTGTCTGTCCTTCTGGGGAATGATATTCTTGCTGATTCTTCGTATGAGCTCCTTCTCCCTGGCAATATTGCTTTCAATAAGCTTAACCTTCTCCTGAAGTATACATGCCAGCTCCTCCTCGCTTTCAACCGTACCGGCTATCTCTCGGATCTCCATTACAGAGAATTCCAGCGAACGCAAAAAGCTGATAAGTCTGGCCTTTTCTACGTCTGCGTCGCTATAGTACCGGTACTGGTTCTCTTCATTTCTGTAGGAGGGCTTTAAGATTCCCTCCTCATCATAATAGCGCAATGCCTTTACTGTTAATCCTGATATTTTAGAAAACTGGCCGATTCTGTACATCTCTGCCCTCCTATCTTATCTTAAACCATCCTCCGCACAGGAAGGTCAAGCATGTACTCGTCTGAATCAGACGGGTCTTCTAGACGAACTTTTCCCGGATAATCTTCCTCAGCATATCACAGCTAGCCTGGAATCGTTCTGCCTCTTGTTCTGTCATCTCCATCTCCGGCAGCGGTCTGGCGCCATTCTTCGACACGATACACGGGATGCTGGCAAAGCAGCCGTCCTGCCCATAATACCCTTCTGGATTGACGGAACAGGGGAGAACCCTGTTTTCATCCCCGCAGATTGCCTTGATTAGTTCCGTGGCTGCCATTCCAATGCCGAATTCCGTACTTCCCTTGCTGAGTGCAATCATGCAGGCAGCCTCTATCGTATCCCGCTCAATCTCTTGCATCTGCTCCCTCGTCAGCTGTCCGTCCAAATTTGCGCCGCCTGCTTTCACCTGGGCACCAATCTTGCGGTCGAGGTAGTATGCAGCCAGATCACATGGATTCGTAAGCACTGCTGCGATACCGGAGAACTTATTCTTCTGTATTTCAGGTATTATCCTGTCTATGACCGCTATAGAGCCATCTAGTTCTTTCAGGCGGTCTTCATCACATATCCTTCCGCTGGCTGTGATAACCAGTACCTCTGCATCTTTCAAATCACGATAGCTTCCACTTCGTATCTTACACTGTTTGGGCAGATAGGCCGCCATATCGGCCAGATCTCTGGTTTCTCCGTATTCCTTCTCATTATTATAATCAATCCCTACCACTTCATCTGCAATCCCCCTGAGTGCGAGCATCTGCATCACATGGGCACCTAAATGCCCCAGTCCTACTACAACGACTTTACCTTTCATATCCGACCCTTCCTTCTGGGACAGAATAAGGAATCTGTACGTTATAATTGCTGCCCCCTGATGGAATCAAACTAATCTGCTGTGAGATGTAATCCACCTTTATCAGCTCTTTCATGTTATCATTCAGTATCTTACCCTGCCTGGCATCTAATGCATAACCCTCGACCGTGGTATCAAGATTATCGGCAATGTTTACCGGCCCCGGTTCTCCTTTATCTCCCTTTGGTCCCTGGATTCCCTGTGGACCGGCCGGACCAGTTGCCGGCACCTGCGTGTCGGACTCTCTTATGAACCAGTTGCCATTGGCACCGATGTGTGGCGTAATGCCATCATCACCTCTTGCTTTTACTCCTGTGTCATAGTTGTTGATAAACCAGTTCCAATTCTCACCGATGTAGATTTCCGGTATAAAGCTTGTGTTTTCTTCCATTTTTGTGTCCTACTTAATATTTGATAGTGTTATCCTACCAATAAGGATGGGGACAGGGTTTCTTTTACAGATTCTTTCCAGACCCTCTCAAGCTGTTCTATCAACATTGGATTTCTGTCCTTGACTTTAAAAATATCCATATTTACTCCTTCCTGATAAAAAATGACTGCAGCGATTTCTCTATTCCGAGATTTTCGTAGAATCCTTCTGCTTCAGGCTGAGCCCCGAAAAACAGGGATGTAGGGGAAATATCTGCGGCTCGTGACATCAGTTCTCTGCCAATGGCCTCCTGCATCCGCTTAGCATCATACGAGCCAGGCCATATTTGATTAGCCATTTCAATAAAGACATCTGAATCCAGTTCTTTATCATCATTTATATAATGAATCATGATACCCTCCCTTCACAATTCTTGCATTTGAACCGCTTTATTTTCTTATGTGAATTTTATTTTACTCTAAGTTCTAATACAGAATCTGTCAAGTGATTCCGGTATTCTCATACGGTACTTAAAGCCATCTATGCTCTGTTTCTCTGCGGCGGCCTACAGCCATCCGGTCAGATCTGGCCTGCGATGTTAGTTCTTCATTTTGCTTTGGCGTATCAATCTGTCCTTATATGTAGTAACATTTCTGTTATCATCTTTTTTAGACTTTTTTACATTATTTTAATCCATTAAAATCTGTTTAGTTCCACAATTCTCTTTTTCACGGCTAAATGCTTACAATATAGCCGTAAGGTCGTGAGGAGGGGGCACCACCATGGACAAACAACAAAGAGCTTTATTATTAAAGCTCGGGATACGTTCTACACTGAAAGGGTTTCACTTTCTGCTGTATGCACTACATCTGTGCATGTCAAATACCGAGTACCTGCTGTCTATCTACAAGACGCTGTATATCGATGTAGCGACACATTTCAGTACCTCAAGGGATAACGTAGAGCATTGTATCCGCACTGCTATTTCAACCTGCTGGTATAAAGGTAACCGGGAACTTCTAATCAGCATTACCGGCTACGAGTTAAAGCAGAAACCAGCAAACGGAGAATTCATAGACATTCTCTACAACTACTTGTATCAGGAAGGGTAGCCCGCTTATGCGGGCTTTTTTCCATTCTGCCCCTATCTACATCTGTCAGCTGCTCCACGTCATCATTAATTCCGCATATGCCTGTCAGATTTCGGAGTGCCTGCCGGAAGATGAGATTGCTGTACTCTCTGCCGATTTGACGACTCTTGCTGATATGCTGGCAAGCATACTTGCCAGGAAAGCTGCATAAGATTTAAGTAAAGCAAGGAAAATGTGATGATATGAATGAAAAAAGTAGAAGCCCATTAATAATATCTATTCTTATCCCTCTTGCAGTGGGGTCATTATCTTCTTTGTTGAGCAGGAGCATGACAACGTATTCTTCTATCAACAGACCTGATTTCAGCCCCCCGTCATATGTCTTCCCGATTGTTTGGACGATTCTGTACGTCTTAATGGGAATATCATCGTACATAATTTATGACTCAGATAGCCCGGCTAAAGGCAGAGCATTGAAGATATATATGCTTCAATTATTCTTTAACTTTTGCTGGAGCATTATTTTCTTCCGGTTTAACCTTTACTTATTCGCTTTGATATGGCTTGTAGTATTAATTGCCCTTATATGCTTGATGATTAAGGAATTCTATAAGATAAGCCCCCTGGCAGCATATCTGCAGATACCCTATCTATTATGGTGTGTGTTTGCCGCCCTGCTAAATTTCTTTATATATAAAATGAATTGATAGAATACTGTGAACCGGCTAAGCATCCCTTAGCTGGTTCTTTCTATATAATTACAAAAATCATTTGCATGATTATGCAAAGTTATATTTACTTTTATTACGGAGCATTGTAAAATCTAAACAAGAAGGAATTCGATGGCTGCGAAGCCTGAATACGTTCCTCCTAGCTAAAACAAAGGAAGAGAGGAAAAAGTTATGAAAAAGAAAATTTTAGCTGCTTTATTGGCAGCAACTATGGCGCTTTCACTAGCCGCCTGTGGTGGCGAAAGCTCTGAAACAAAGGAAAAATCCAAACCAAAGGAGAAAGAGTATATTGATGAAGAGCAGATTTCTGATGTATTCACTGATCCTGAAAAATACAAAGGAAAGTACGTCAAATTAAATGCTCAGATTTTTAACGGTCCTGATACTGAAGATGGTATTGCTGCGTATCAAGCTTATTATGATATCGTAAACTATAGCAAGGACTTTATTTTTGGATTGGAAGACAGCTCATTCGCGGTTAATGATTATGTTGCTATTGATGGGGAAATCACCGATACATTCGAAGGGGAAAACCTCATGGGCGGCACGATAACCTGCCCGGTTATAAAAGCAGATTCTGTAACAAAATTAACTTATATAGAGGCGGTCGCCCCAACGACCAAGGAACTCGTTTCATCTGTATCTGCGGAGCAAAACGGGCTTGCAGTATCTGTTGATAAAGTAGAATTCTCTGACATAGAAACAAGAGTTTATATGACAGTAACTAATAGTGGGACTGAAAATGCCAGCTTTGGACGATATGATATCCGAATCATCCAAGATGGCAAGCAAATTCAGCAAGACACCAACAGCACGTCTCCCTATGACGGCGGTTATGAGGAATTAGGATATGATGTTACACCTGGCGCGTCTACTTCCGGTATTCTCGTATTCCCGGTTATCGACCAGGCGAAAGATTTTCAAGTGGTTGTTCCAAACGTATACAGCGATGATTATAACTTGAAGTTCACAGACTTTTCTTTAGATATTAAAGTCCAATAATACAAACCGCTCCATTTCCGAGACGGTTCTACACTATACCGTGCAGATGCATCGATATTACCAATTTTGCAACTTGAGAAAGTTATTGTAGTGGGACCAAAGGGAAAGATGGGAAACGGGAGTATATTGGACAAGACTTGGGGCAGGCCGCAATGGTTGGATATGACCTTGGTGTCCCTGTCGTAGATGACCTGGCAGCTGTCATTGACGATTGCGACGTAAGCATCGATTTTTCCACGAAAGAGATGGCGATGGATGTTCTAAAACTAGCTATAGAACATAAGAGGTCTCTCCAAGGGAAAAGGGAACCATTGGTTATCACTCGCTTCGTGCAGGTAAATCCCAAGCAGCCACACTGTCTTCTTCGGAGTCATGGGAGAGCGTCTTGAAATCACTCACCATTCTTATAACTGGAAATAATTGGATATTCCATTTAAGAGGAGTCATTGCTCTGCTTTTCAAGCACATAGAATCTGCATTCTACAAAAGGTTTTCATGATATAGGAAACAAGTTTTCTATATCATGAATCGAAATGAATCCCATTTGCAAGATTCTCCGCCTGCGGCGGGATGCAGCAGCGACATGATTCCTCTTTTCTGTAGCAGGTTTCTGCCTAAAGGGCTTCTTATATCATAGAAGCACTCTCCTATGATTAGTCCGCCTTCATTTCTTTCATTTCAACCTTATTGTTTATAAAGTTCATACATGATTCAACAGATTCAGCAATTGCCTTGTTGATATCATCTTCTGTCACACCAAGGAAATCACTCCCCTCGGCTTGGTCAATATATGCTTTATCGTATTGCACGTCAGCTAATTTTACTGCATCCATTCCACTTTCTAAATCTTTACTTTTCTGTTTTGCCATCAGCTTTTCGCTTTCCACAACACACCGCTGCCTAGGAACGTAAATCAATTTCTGGCTGGCTGTGTTCCGAAAATATACGGCAGCTCCAACACCGACACATTAAAATTCTCATCTGTATATTCCATAGCTGCATTCTCCTGATCAATCCGGCTTCGGATATAAGGGTGCCAACGTGTCAATTCTTTTTCCGGCCATTTCTTAGCTAAGTAAGCAAGATAGGAGCCACAGATGACGGAGTGCTTCACACCGCATTCCTTTGCAATCTTAAGCAGCTTACGTATCGGGTACACATTGTGCTTTTTATACAATTCGTAGACTGGAGGAGTGCTTATCACACGTTCGTCTATTCCTGCGGCAAAGATAAACCCGTCATACCCCTGAAATTTCTTTCTTAGTTCTTCTTCTGTCATTTCCAAATAATTCCCTTGTTCAACCTTCATTTCTTGAGGCATTCCTCCATCGGATGGGGGGATGGCGCGTGCAATCGTCGTTACTTCATGACCTCTTGCAATCAATTCTTTTGCCGCTTCACTCCCCAACAATCCAGTTCCACCAATCATAAATATCTTCATATGCATGCCTTCTTTTATCAATAATTCAAAAATAACATCTCAGAAATGTACTTGACAAGAAATATATCTATATTGTTAGTTTATTAGCAAAAAATGTACACTCGCAGTTAAACAATCCTCCATTATCAACCAACAATTCAGCTTTTCCATAAAAAGGTACAACAAAAACACCCGATGCCTGCCGGATGTATTTTTTATCTATCTTGACGCGTATTAAGCATTCGCTACATTTACTATTCGCTTAAATACTTTTGGTGATGATACTTCACGCCTGCTTGATCTACCGTACAATAGCGTATCGTTGTCTCAGGTTTTGCATGTCCTGCCATGAGCATGGCTTCCTGCAGCGGCATTCCTCTGTTGATTGCATTTGTCAATGATGTTCTTCTAAACCTGTGCGGATGCGCTTTCTGTACTCCTGCACATTTCCCGGTTCGACGCATGATATCTTCAATCTCTGTCTTTGTAAGTCTCTCATACAGGGCCTTTATAGATACAAACAACACCAGGTTATCATCCGTACAGCTTTAAAATACTCCTTCATATAAAGTTTGGTCTTGTCCTGCTGTAACACGCCCTGACATTTTTAAGCGTTTGATTCGCCACTCGCAATTCTTGTTTCTCCTGTAAAATTTCGCATCCCTCGAAAACTACATGTAATACATTTTTCACTTCCTGTAACTGCCTCTCCTCAAGATACGCTGCATTCTGCATAGAATCTCTACAACTTTCTGCTCCATCTGCGTTACTCCTTTTTGCTTTATTGTAACAGGTGCATGAGGGAGTGATGGATTAAATAGCAAATTATTAGATTATCAAGTGAAACAAGAAGAAGCTGTTTCCAAATGAAAATTCTGATGTTGTATATAACTTGGAACGAGATGGTAGTGTTGCAGATTTTACTAATGCAAGAAATACGCTTATTGTTTTTAATAGAACACATAAAACCATTCAGCTGTGGTGTCGTTCTGGGGGTACTCTTCTTTCGCTTACAATCTAGTAGTTGTTGCTCTCGTTGCTGCTGTTTCTGTTTATTATAAAAATACACCAGGTTGAAATTTAACCAATAAAAAGCTTATATTACGTCACATTGCTTAAAATACCAAGGAGCATAGAAAAAGGCATAACTCCTGCATTTAGAAGTTATGCCCTACTGAATCGGGGTAACAGGATTCGAACCTGAAAGGCTTGTTTTTAATTTTTCCCAAAAACCCGCCGTCCCTTGTAAACAGAGGGATTGCGGGTTTTCTGCATGCAGAACATATTTTCGGTTTATGCCGTAAAATATGCAGTTATGCAACACGATGCAACACGAAATGCAACACGAATATGCTTTGAAACCATTGCACCCAAAAGCTTTTCTTAAACTATTATTACCACTTATATAGTAGCATACTTATTGGTAAATAACGTTTAATATATTTACAGACAAACTATCGCCGTATACAGACATTTGCGTACTTTTTTCAATAAAGTGTGTATGATAAAATTAATAACTATATAATAGGAAGGGAGAGAAGTATATGAAAAATAATGATGTTACAATTAACAAGAGGGACTCCAAAATAGGAAAAAGAATTGCAGCTATTCTTTGTGCATTTGCGGTAATGTTTACCTTAGGATTCCAGGCAATACCAGCCGATGCAGCATCCTGCTCTCATATCCCCTGCAACCATGTAAAGACTTATACATATACACATACGAACCCTTTCAAGGGTTACCAGTGTGTTATGTATCAGGAAACACACTATAAGTGTGCATGCTGCGGAAAAATAATCAAGTACAACGTTGAGCCTGCAAGATTTTACAGAACTCATACTCATGGAGTTAATTAAAACTTGTACTAAACAAAATCCCTGCATGTAAATAAATAAAAGCCCCGGAGCGTAAAAACTTCGGGGCTTTTATTGTATCTATTATTAAGATAATCCGAGTAGCTTGCTCCATGTCTTCGGCCTGACGATACCGTCTGCCACAAGATTGTGTGCCCTCTGGAATGCCTTGATGGCTGCCTGTGTCTTAACTCCGTTTATTCCGTCCACGGCTCCGCAATTATATCCAAGCGTGTTAAGACGCTCCTGGAGGAGTGCCGTAATATTGCCCCGGCTTGTCCGGCCTAGCTGCGGGCATCCGGCCAGCGTGTTGGGGCCTGCGATTCCGTCCACGGTCTGGTGACTGAATCCCTGCGCATTGCACTCAGTCTGTAATCTTCTTACCCAAGCGTTTCCCCCTGTTGCCGGTGGCTTTGATGGTTTCGACGGGGCTGGTGCAGTATTTGTTGGTGGCGTGTAGGACCCGCCGCTTAACAGCTTGTTCACCTGTTCGGCAATCCACAGAAACTTTCCTTCCAGGTATGCACCCGGGCAATCTGTGTTTGCGAACCATTTATGCATTGTCAGATTCCCCGATGTATTTCCCGTGTAATTCAGCTTCTTTATACCGTTTCTCTGGCAGATGTCGGCGCATAGTTCAACGAGCTTTTTCATGGCCGCATCCGAAGAATGCCATCCGTTTCCAATCGCATCGTCTGCAACCTCTATCGTTACTGCCTGGCTGTCATTAGCTCGGCTGGAGCTGCACCACGAGCGGTCTTTCTCTTCCACGTACATTCCAACCCTACCGCTTGAATCTATGCCGTAATTTGAGCTTGCCTGTCGCGAGGACGGCGCGAATACGTTACCGCATGCTTCAACGGATAGGTTCCCTGCCATGTGGTGGATTGTTATCTTCCTTATCTTATCCTGCCGCGGACTCGTCCTGTTTGGAGATATCCGTGTATAGTTAACTAAGCTACTATTGCTCATTTTTCCTTCTCCTTCCATGCAAAAAGAGAGCCCGTAACAAGCTCCCTTTAATTCGTTATTTTGTTAAATATCCTTGATTCCGGCTTTTGTAAATCAAGCCACGAATGAAAGCATATCTTTTTTTCTCCATATGCCTCTCTATGACTTCATGTTTAGCTTCCTGATAAGCGCGTCCTGCAACACTTGCGAAAAATTCACCCCCTCAGAAGTAGCCTCTTCATTCAGCCACTCCGGTATTGTCAATGTTTTTTTAACAGCCTTTGCGCTATGCTTTTTGAGATGCCGCATCATATCGAACTCGACTATCACCAGTATGCCATCGTTATTTTTTATTTCATCGATTGCAGACGGAACTGGTATCACGTCCCCTTCTTCCTTTCGACTTGTCAGGGCAAGCCCCAGGGCGTCTACAGCCATTTCGTATGCTTTTTCCATGTCGTCCCCTTCCGTAAGGCATTCCGGAATATCTGGAAACGACACCCAAAATCCGCCCCCTTCATCTTTATGGAATACTGCCGGGTAAAATAATTTCTTCATGTCAACCACCTCCATACTTCTGACGGGGCTATTTAAGCCCCGCCTGCTTTAATATAGCTTGCTCCAATCCTTTTTTCATCGGCTTGGAGTGATAAGGAACAATTGTCTGTCTGCCAGTTTGTGCATTTCTCATTTTTATGTGCGAACCGTTCTGGCTGACTTCCTCAAACCCGTTTTTCCTGAGATATTTTATCATCTCTCTCGGCGTCATTGGCATCTTATGTATCTCCTTTCCTTATCATGATTATATTATAGCACGTATTAGTACGTGCGTAAACACTTTTGCACGTGTTTATACGTGTTTTTATCAATTGTTATTTTATTCACTTTTTCCAGTCTGCTTGATGATTTGATTTGTATATGTACTCACGCCTGCCACAAGAATCCCTTGTACGACGGCAGTAAAGACAGCAAGGGAAATGTCCTGCGCTGTGGCAAAACTGGATGTAGCTGCTACCCAGATACCACATACAAAAATACCTACGATACCTAATACAAAAGGTATGTACTTGTCCTTAATAAAAGCTGCCTGCTTAAGCCACGTGCCCAAAAAGTACAATGCAATTGCTACGATGATTAGTTCCGGTTTTACATAATTCATAATCTGTTCCATGTTTTTCTCCTTTACTTGTCGATGATGGATTCAAGCAAATCGTCTCGAATCCGTTTCATGTTTTCTATCCCGTTTCCTGTTATCTGGTGATTTAGCATTGCGGCAAGGCACTTCGACTGTTGCTTCTGCATCTCCTCCAATGCTTTCAGACGCTTATAATCCAGGTCGTTATATTCTTCCAGCTTCTCTACTCGTTTTGACATCTTAAATGCCGGCCGCAGCACTTTCCATATAATTGCCCCAGCCCCGCCTATGATGCTTATCCCGCCGCAGATGCCCAATATAGTCTGTATGATTTGCACTCCCCTGTTCCCGCCTTTCTTATGCCTCTGTCCCAAGCAAGGATAATACTACTTCCCGGAGGTTGCTCAGCTCCGGCACCTGCTCCCTTGTATAAGACCCCTCTTTTATGTTCTTGACCCATATGATGGCACACGAATATGGCCCTGTCAGTGTCGACGCGCTAGTAGAGGTATTTGGCGTTTCACCAAAAGCCGCTAACAAACGAATTATCACTATGAATAAAAAATATTGTGTTAGTGCGACTGAAAAAGATAAAGAAATTTGGGAAGCCCAAAAAGAGCGGGTTGCTATTTATTATGGTTGTTTAAAGGATGGGTCTGATTATCGCAGTACCCTAATAGCTTGGGATAATTATAGGCATGAATATGAACGAGCTCAACGAGCAGAAATGTACTCACAAATGCAGTATTACTAAATCTGAAAAACCGCCCCTGGCGGCAACCAGAGACGGCAAGCAAGCATCCCAGTACATGCTGGGCACATATCCGAAGATATGCATATATTCTGAACAAATATATTGTATCATCTTCGGGCAGCCATCGCAAGCGGAACAGCCGTTCCCTGCTGGCTGTTATTCTTTTACTCATTTTTACGAAAGGAAAGGTGATACAATGCCAACAGCCAAAAAACTTCCATCAGGCTCCTGGCGGTGCCAGGTCTATTCCCACACAGAAGATGTCCTGCAGCCAGATGGCTCGGTCAAAAGGAAAAGGATATACAAGTCCTTCACCTGCGACCTACCGGACAAGAAGGGGAAGCGCATCGCCGAGCAGATGGCCGCCGAATGGGCCGCTGAAAAGGAGACCTTCTCAAGATACGACAGGACATTCGGGGAGGCCCTGGACCAGTATATAGAGAACCGTTCGTCCGTGCTGTCGCCGGCAACGATAAGGGAGTATAAGCAGATACGTAAACGGGATGTACAAGGCCTGATGGATAAGAAGATATTGAACATCACCCAGGAAGACGTACAGGAAGAGGTAAATCTAGCTTCCCTTTCACATTCCCCCAAGACGGTACGGAACATACATGGGATAATCTCCGCCGTCATGCGTGCTAACCGCCCCAATTTCGCATTAAACACTCAGCTCCCTAAAGCTGTACGCCCTTCCTTATATATTCCGTCAGACAGCGAAATACAGGCTCTGTTATCTTATGTTTCACAAAAGGATGCGGAGATGGAGAAGGCGGTTCTGCTTGCAGCTTTCGGCCCGATGCGCCGTGGAGAGATCTGCGCGCTCGACAGCGACCATATCGATGGTTGCACGATACATGTGGAATATTCCATGACGCAGAATGAAAAGGGGGATTGGATATTGAAGGCCCCCAAATCTCTGGCCGGGAACCGGCGCATCCAGTTCCCGCAATTTGTGATCGATAAGTTTTCTGGTATAGAAGGCAGAATCGTACATCTGAACCCGACCCAGATCAGCCACCGCTTCCCCCATATCCTGAGTCAGGCCGGGCTTGCGCCTTTCCGTTTCCACGACTTGAGGCATTATTCCGCCAGCATCCAGCATGCATTGGGCGTAAAGGACGCCTATATAATGGAACGGGGCGGTTGGAATAACGATAAGGTCCTCAAAGAGGTCTACAGGCACACCTTGAGTGAAGAATCACAGAAAGCGAACGAGATATCGAACGGACATTTCGAAAAATTATACAACACGAAATGCAACACGAAAAAATAAAACCGACGCAAATACGTCGGTTTAAGTAGTCGGGGTAACAGGATTCGAACCTGCGACCTCACGGCCCCCAGCCGTGCGCTCTAACCAAACTGAGCCATACCCCGTCACTTTTATCATTATACTCGAATCTTGTCGTATTTTGCAACCCTTTCGTCTATTTTTGTACTTCTTTTTTCATTATGCTCATATTCTGAAAAATCAAAACCAAAATCGCAACATATTTCACATATCTATGTTAAAATAAATTTATTACAGCATGCACAATATTATATATGTTTGAACTACTAATGTTCAATAAGGTATGCGAAAGGAGTATGCAATATGAAAGTTATCGTAGTAGGTCCAAGAGGAAAAATGGGGAAATTAATCACGCAGATTGCTGCCGGCCGGGATGATATGGAGCTTGTGGCAGGTGTAGCTCCTAAGGGCAGTGAGTACGTAGGACGTGACCTTGGACAGGTGGCCATGACAGGTTATGATCTGGGGGCACCGGTCGTAGATGACCTGGCATCTGTCATTGATTCCTGTGATGTCATCATAGATTTCTCCACAAAGGAAATGGCTATGGAAGTATTGGATCTTGCCATCGCGCACAAAAAAGCGCTCGTGTGCGGTACAACCGGTTTCAGCGCGGAAGAGATGCAGCGTTTTAAAGATGCTTCCGCCTTCATACCGATGCTTTATGCAGCAAACACTTCAAAGCTTGTCAATGTAATGAATAAGCTTCTGGAAGTGGCGGCTTCTTCCATCGGAGAAGAAGCGGATATTGAAATACTGGAAATGCACGACCAGTGGAAGAAAGATGCACCGAGCGGTACGTCCAAAGAGATGGGGGAGATTATGGCACGTACAATGGGCAAGGAACTGGAAGATATAGCAGTATATGGCCGTCATGGCGTTTCCCCGCGCGAAAACGGGACAATCGGATATCATTCCCTTCGGGCAGGTAACATACCGAGCAGCCACACTGTATTTTTCGGTTTTATGGGGGAGCGTCTCGAAATTACTCATCATTCTTATAACTGGGAATGTTTTGCCCGGGGAGCATGTGACTGTGCTGCTTATCTGGCTGATAAAGAGCCCGGCTTCTACACTATCAGGAATGTCTTGAATCTTTAAATAAAATATTGTCAAATCGCTTGCAATAATGAGGTTCAAGTAGTACAATTGTATTAATTCAATAATACAATTAATATTCCAAGGGGGTAAAACCATGATATTAGTAAACACAGATTATATAACTGGAAAAAAATTTCAGATGATTGGGCTTGTCCGCGGGACTACCATACAGTCGGTACATATGGGCAAGGATATCATGAACAGTTTCAAAACGCTTGTAGGTGGAGAGCTTACTTCCTACACCGATATGATGAACGAGGCCAGAGCTATCGCTACGAAGAGGATGGCTGATGACGCAGAGGCCATGGGCGCAGATGCAATAGTCAATATCCGCTACGCTTCCAGCCAGGTGATGCAGGGGGCGGCAGAGATAATGGCATACGGAACAGCTGTAAAATTCATCGACTAGACTCGTCTTGTTAAAAGGGACACGTTAAATGCAGCTGGGGACGGAGGTATTTGAAAATTCCTCCGTCCCCAGCTGCATTTCATTCATTACTAAATCCTGTCTTTTACAAGGCTCATATCTTTTTCTGCCATGCGTATCAATTCCAACCGCCTGATTCTTAAGTCCAGGTCATGTCCTGTAAGATATTCATAAACGCTTTTCGGTACGAGATGGGCCCATTCCTCATCCGTAGCGATACAGCTCCTTATCCACGATGCTGTAACGCCCGTCTCTTCCGGCCCTCTGCGCCATAATATCTCTATCTCAAGGCCAAGGCTTCTCAATATCTTGTATTTCTCCTTATCCCATTCGTCACAGATTCCCATATAGTATACTGCGTCTTGTGGCGCATACTGCAGTATATACTCGGGCCGGTTGATAGGGAACGGAATAAACTCATATTCTACATCTGGTACATTGAACTCACGGAGTGCACCCCGAATCATCTGGCATCGTTCGTAATAAGTCAGCGGGTTGGCAGATTTTGCGGAACGGTTTTCATCGTTGACCGTTTCTCTCACATAAGTATTATCAGGATTCGTCAGCCCGATGTACAGCTTATTGCAGCGCATTTTCGCCGCAAGAAGATATTCCATATGTTTTAGATGAAATACCTGGAACCTTCCGTTAACAACCCCTGTCGCTACCATATGCCTCTCCCCTTTTTATCTGTATGCGTCCAGCCTTCTACCCACATAGTATACTCTGTTATCCGTTTAAAATACAAGCATTGCACAAGTTTGCTATTTACGGTTTGCAGGTTCCACTTCCACTGCTTTGCCCTTGATCTTCGTATGGTTGACCGAACTTAGGACCTCTTTCGCATACTCTCTCGGAACTTCTACAAATGTGTACTTGTCATACATATCTATCGTACCCACTACCTTGCCCGGCATTCCACTCTCTCCGGCTATCGCTCCCAGAATATCTCCTGGTTTCGCCTTGTGCTTTTTCCCAATATTTATGAAGAGGCGGACCATTCCCGGTTCCTCTGCTCCTGTATCTTCAAAATTCTCCACTTCATTTTCTTCAGCTGTCCCGGTACACATCTTAAGAAGAGCCGCTGCAATGTCCATGCTCGTATAGTCCGTATCATTGATTTCTTCCTGAACGAGCTGGATAAAGGTCCCCAAATCTTCCTGGTCTATGATACGTGAGGCCTCTTCCATTACCTTTTCCATCTTTGTATTGGCCACATCATCAAGAGACGGAACCTTCTGTGCATATATCTTCGTCTTGCAGTAACGCTGGATTTCTCTCAGCTTATATACTTCTTTGCCTGATACAAATGAGAAGGAACGGCCCACACGGCCGGCACGGCCTGTCCTTCCGATACGGTGTACGTAATATTCATCATCCTGCGGGAGATCATAGTTAAATACGGCCTCTACTTCTTCAACATCGATCCCTCTGGCAGCAACATCCGTTGCAACGAGGATATCTGTCTTTCCACTCCTAAATCCCTGCATGACACGGTCACGCTGCGCCTGTTTCAAGTCGCCGTGAAGGCCCGCAGCAAAGTACCCTCTGCCAAGCAGACCATTTACGAGAATGTCCACCTGCTTCTTCGTATTACAGAACACGACCGAAAGCTTTGGATTATAGATATCCAGAAGCCTTGACAGCACTTCCTCTTTATTCTTTGGCTTCACCTCATAATAAAACTGTTCAATGTTAGGAACCGTCAGCTCTTTTTTGGTCACCTTAACAATTTCGGCATGCTTCTGGAATTTTTTCGTAATATCCAGAATCGGTTTCGGCATAGTGGCAGAAAACAGTACCGTCTGGCGCTCCTCCGGAACACCCTCCAGAATCGTCTCAATGTCCTCACGGAATCCCATATTCAGCATCTCGTCTGCCTCATCCAGGACAATCGTGTGCACATGGTCCATTTTCACAGTCTTCCTCCGCATATGGTCCATGACACGGCCCGGCGTCCCTATCATGAGCTGGACACCGCTCTTCAGCGAACGTATCTGCTTCACTATCTCCTGTCCGCCGTAGATCGGAAGCACTTTGATTCCATGCATATAGCCAGCCAGCGTACGAATCTCATCCGCCACCTGGATGGCAAGCTCCCTCGTCGGACAGAGGACAACTGCCTGCAGCTTCTTGCTCTTCGGGTCAATCTTTTCCAGCAGCGGTATGCCGAATGCCGCTGTCTTGCCCGTTCCCGTCTGCGCCTGGCCGATGATATCCCTGCCCTCCCGGACAAGCGGGATAGCCTTAGCCTGAATCGGAGAAGCCTCCTCAAACCCCATTTTCTTCACTGCCTTCATAATCTCAGGGCATAAATCTAATTCTTCAAATCTTACTGTATCCATCTACAATTCCTTTCATTTTCCAAAGGGGTCTGACCCCTTTGGAAATTCTTTAAGTTTTCTGACAATTTACTGGTGCAAGGTCTCTTACTATCATAAAAATACTCTCTACTTGCTAACCAAGTAAAGAGTATTCACAAAGTCCCGAGTGTTATCATAACACATTTGCCTTTTATCTGTCCACACTTTTTTCATACGGCCTTCTGCTTCATATTGCTTTCCAGCATTTTTATTGCATCTGTCTAGCAGCTGTACCGGTGTCTCCTTCCTGTTT
The DNA here is from genome assembly GCF_004345005.1 of Extibacter muris. Classification (GTDB taxonomy): domain Bacteria; phylum Bacillota; class Clostridia; order Lachnospirales; family Lachnospiraceae; genus Extibacter; species Extibacter muris. The sequence goes on along the minus strand of NZ_SMMX01000009.1, from coordinate 19,026 downwards.
TTCAAAATATCGTGTGAGCAGTGTATCGTCTTTTAACAAGTCGTCTACCGTCTCAAATCCGAGTTCTTCCAGCACTTTTCGTACGTAAGGATTCTCAAGCGGTGTTTTAAAAGGTGCTTTCTGACCGTATTCGTCTACGAGCCTTGTCCCTTCTTCCTTGTCTAATACTGCTTTCGGCCCGCCGACACAGCCGCCGATACACCCCATCCCTTCAAAAAAGTTGGCATCTGTCTCTTTGTTTTTAATCCTCTGAATCATAGCCATACATTCCTTCGTTCCATTGGCCTGCTCACTCTGTACTGCAATGCTTCTGTCAGGTCTCAGCTGCTCTACCATCTCAGAGATGGCACGGCTCACACCGCCGGTCCTTGCATAGAGGCGTCCGGCTTTGGAGGCATGTTCTTTCCTGCTGTCTTCCAGTTCTTCCGGATGGATGTCCGCTGCCCGGAAGATATCCATAACTTCCTGGAAGGTAAGCACATGATCCACCGCGTCACAGATGTCCGGTTCTTTTGCTTCTTTCTTTTTAGCAAGACACGGACCTGCAAATACAGTGACTGCATCCGGATGAATCCTCTTTATCATGCGTCCGCAGGCCACCATCGGAGATACCGCTCCAGGTACATGCGGCATCAGCTCATGATATATCTTACGTATCATCGCTATCCACACCGGGCAGCAGCAGCTCGTCAGCTGATAGTCCCCCTGTTTCTTAACGTGCCGGTCAAATTCCAGCGCTTCTTTCAAGGTCAGAATGTCTGCAAAGAGGGCAACCTCTACCATACCGGTGAAACCCAGCGCCTTAAAGGCCTTCCGCAGCTGTCCCGGGGAGATCTCCTCACCGAACTGTCCGAAAAATGCCGGGGCCACCATCATATAGGCAGGGCCTTTTGCTTCTCTCACTGCCTTCATGGCAGGGAGCACATCTCTGCCTGCATTCAGGTGTTTCTCTTCACATGCATCGATACACACGCCACAGCCAGTGCACAGGGAAGGATTGATACTGGCCTTTCCATCTTCCCCAATCTCAATCGCGTCAAATATGCAGCTTTGAAGGCAAGCCCGGTCATACGCACATTCTTTGCACTCCACATCCTGAATCACAGGTGCATACTTCTCAGGATGAAGCAGACAGTCCAGGTGCTTTGGATCATATTCTGCCGGCAAAGGTTCCTCAAGTGTTATCTTTTGTTCAAGAACCGCCTGGTAAAGTTCCTCAAATGTTTTCATATCTACTCCTCTTTCTTATCCGTTGTGGCAGCCATCAAGACAGCCTTTACAGACATTATTGACGAAAAGAGGTCGTTTCATCCATCGGGAGTTATCGCATTCCCCTGCAGCTTTTATATGATGTTATACACAGAAATTTATGAACTGTAAGTTTAAGTAAAGTGGCTGCGGGCGGGGGCGGCTGTGTGACGCTGCTGGTCAGCGCAGCGCTGGCTGCTGCGTTACTTAATGCCCCAATTCTTTGATGAGTTCCTGGATTGCCTCCTCAGTTTCCTCTAGGGCCTCGGCTATTTCTTCAACAGATTTTCCTTTTTCAAGCTTCTTTTTGACTAAATCTATGCGTTCTTCTTTACGTCCCTCGGCGCGCCCCTCGGCACGTCCCTCCTTCAGCCCTTCTTTTCTTGCCTCTTCTTTCTCGTAATATTTTTCTTCCCATGCCTGCATGTACTTCACCCCGACTTCTTCACTATTTCGTACCTTCCGGACCCGATTGTGGATGCGGCGGATGCGTTCGCTCCCGGCATGCTCCGCCGCCTCGTCCGTCGTATGCTCCACGTAGTGCAGGAATTCCACCAGCTCCTGTGAGACCTCATCGTCATTCGTTCCACGGGTATTCAGGAAGATCCGGGTCGCCCCGTCTTCGAGGATGCATTCCGGCTCTTCCTCGCACACGGCCCGGAAGGTGTAACGGTACTTCCCGCAGCCGAACAGGTCAAAGGGCGTGATCATGATGAGATAGGATTCGTTCAGCTGGCTGTAGTCCGGAATCCCGGGCTCGAGCAGGGAGATGTCCACGAGAGACTGGTAGTAGCGGCTCCGTCTGGACAGGTCCGCCCTGCGCTGCTTCTGCATCTCCGTATTATAGACGGCCCTGTCCTCGTCCATGGAGAAGATGTCCAGGCGGACGGAGCGGGCCTCCGGCGAGATCCTAAGCCCCTTCTCCGTCTCGTTCCGCTGAAGGAGCGGGACATCCCTGCCTAGGATGATGCCGAGCGCCTCCTGGTGGGCCAGAGGGTCCTCCATCACTTCCTCAAAGAGGAAACGGTCCGTAAGGTTCAGTTTGTTTAATGGTATCAGCTTTTGTCTTTTGTTCATATGGTTCTCCTTCATTTTATCATACTTTATCCACGGCTAACAGACGGAAACCAAAAGAACAGCCCCCATAGGCATCCCTCCTTGCATGAAAGATTTGTCACAAACATCGGATAGGTACGGCGATCTGCCGTAGATGAAATCAGAAAATCAGAATGTTTGAATTGTGTTCATATGATATCACACATTGCAGTTTTGTTCAATGTGAGTTTAAGTAAAGTGGCTGCGGACTGGGAGCCGGGTGGCATCTGCTTCGATGAGTCCGAGGCTCCGACTATTTCACGTATCCCTAACCCTGCGGAATGCGCGCCGATAGCGGCTTACATCCCGCAGGATAAAGGCTACGGAAAGGATTCTCCGCCTCTACCGCTTGCACCTGCGCATCTCCCACCCGGCTCCCCGCCCGCTATCTACTTCACTTAACAAGGGCGAGGACGGCTGTGTGGCGTTACTGGCCAGCGGATGGCCGCTGGCTGCGTGAGATGAATGATAAAATATAACAAGCTTAACATGTGCAGCATAGAGAACAATTTAGTTGTTGTTTAGCGTCTGTAGCGAGGCGTGCACGCCGTTGCTGCAAGAAGAGCCGCTCCCGCCCGTGCCAGTAAAGTAGATAGCCGATGGGGAGGTAGGGGGCAGATGCGCAGGTGTAAGCGGAAGGGATGGAGAATCCTCACCAGATTCCTTGGCCCGTGGGATGAGAGCCGCTATCGGCTAACAGTCCACAGGCTTAGGAATCTGTGTGATAGTCGCAGTTCCCGGACGCATCGGAGCATCTGCCCCATACCTGTCCTTCGGCGGTCTGGCTTACTAAACCCCCAATTACTTCTCGTCATATAATTTTATCTCTATCTGCTTTTTCTCAAAATCTATGAACAGCTGGAAGGCATACCCATCATCGCTCGTATCCCAAATCTCTACATATTTCGGAATCACCTCTATGAGTATCTCCGTGTCTTCATGGCTGTATTTATTATAACTCTGCCACAGATATTTCTTATAGCCTTCCGCGAACCGCTGCCCCGGCTCTTCCGTCACCAGCCCTTTGTTGACAGCTATGCCTTCCACCTGCACCCCGCTCCAGCACATGGCCACATTCGGGTTTTCAAGCAGCTGCTTTGTCTTGCGGAAGTTCTTATCCGTCTTGAAATAAATCTTCTCATCATAGAACAGGCAGCTGACGTTCCTCACCATGACGTAATCGTCCAGGCTGGAGGCCAACGCCATAATCTGACTGTTTCCAAGCATCTCAAACATACGCTCCACCGCCTGCTCATAAGTAATATCCTTATCCAATGTAAACTTCATAACCGCTCTCCTTTATCTGCTTATGATTTCTTTAATAACTTTGCTCAGCCTCTTATATATGATAAATGTAACCAGAGATGTAACGCCGTACTTGATCAGGTTGAACGGCAGGATGCCAAACAATGCCATCGTCACTGCATTCTTTATCGCCGGATTCACTGTGCTGCACATGGCGATGATATCATCCATAGACATGCCAAACAACTTTACATAGAAGGGAATGATCAGGTACAGGTTGGTAAATACGGCAACAACCGCCACAAACACAGAGCTGACCGCCATACCGGCAACCGCCATCTTCTTCGACTTGCTGCGGTGATAGATGATCAGAGCCGGCAGCACATACGCACAGCTCAGTATCAGGTTCTGCAGCTCACCTGTCCCGAGGGAAAAGCTGCCCTGCATCACAAGCTGCAGCATAATCTTGACGATTATGATACATACTGCCGCCACCGGACCGAACATGAACCCGCCAAGCATCGCCATCAGGCCGGAAAAGTCAAACGACAGGAACGGCGGCATGAAGGGAAGCGGGAACCGGAACAGCATCAGTACCGCGCTGACCGCACCCATCAGGCCGATAAAGGCAATCTTCTTCACCCTCATCCTTGCGTCGTCACGGGTCTGTACCTTCTTGCCCACAGTTACATTCATTGTTTCATTTGTCTCGTTCATACTGAATCCTCCTCAAAAAAATAACCCGGCACATCAATAATCATGTCCCGGGCGTAATTACGCAGAAAATGCCTTTTCTCATCCGGACTATACCGTCGGTTCTGGAATTCCCGCTGAGGGGTCACCAGATCAGCCGCTTTACGCGGGTCATGGACTATACCATCGGTAGGGACTTGCACCCTGCCACAAAGACTTCTATATTCTTTTTTGAATAGGTGATTGCAGTAACATCATCTGCTGGTTACCATTATATACCTGTCTTATGTACATGTAAACAACTATTTTCCGCAGGCAGCCGCAGCCCGGACACGAAAGCCGGATTAATCCTGCGCGATCGCCCACACGCGCACTGGCAGCCCCGTAGCACCTTCGATTGGAGGATATGCCGCGATGACGATGGCACCGGCCGGCGGCACCTGGTCCAGGTTGCAGAGCACTTCGACCTGAAGCTTCCCCTTATCCAGCACATACCGTTCACATGCGAGGTCACCGGCCTGCTCCGCCAGCACCGAGGCATCTGTATCAAGCGTCTCATGCCCGTTTGCTGCCGCGCTGCGCACTTCATAGATGTATTTCAGTGCCTCCATCGACCAGCCAGGCGTATGCTCTCCCCCTTCCCCGTCAAAGTTGCAGATGGCATCCATCGAAGGCCAGCGTTTTCCCCAGTCCGTACGAAGCGCCACGAACGCTCCGTCAGGGATGTCCCCATACTGCTCCTCAAAGGCTTGGATATCCTCGACTGTAACCGCATAGTGGACATCTTCTTTGACTTTTTCCGAGATGTCGATAACTACGAGCGGATAGACCATATCCCTGACACCATATTGTTCCGACAGCTCTCTGCCCTTGATGAAATGTCCCGGGAAATCAATATGCGTACCAAACTGCCCCGGGAATTTAAATGTCTGTATGAGACAATCCAGCATTTCATTTCCCCAGTCAAACACCGTGCTGGACAGTTCCACCGCCCCGTCAGGAATCCCTCCCCAATACGGGCTGTCGTTATTCAGGGGATGGGACAGTTCCACCCACCGGCATCCTTTCAGCCTTTCCAGCACTTTCCATAATTCGTACATAATGACGCACCTCCTTTACCAAGCATTATACCTTGATTTTGGAGGTGCGGCAAGTATCAGACGACTCTTGTCATCGGCAGTTCGTTATTGATTCCGTTTGTCATCACGATCTGATGCAGATCGATGATTCCATTGTGGAAAGTCGCAGCGCAGGAAGCCAGGTACAGTTCCCACATACGCATGAATTCTTTCCCGTATCTCTTCGTAATCTCTTCCTTATGCTTGAGCAGGTTATCCCGCCAGCAGAGCAGCGTCTTCGTATAATGGCGCCTCAGGCTCTCCACGTCTACCGTATAAAGCTTCCTGTCTCCCATGATATGGATGATCTCCCTCAGGCTTGGAATGACCCCGCCCGGAAATATATATTTTTTGATAAACGCATCTCCCGGAAACTCCTGCAGCGCGCTGATGTAGTGCAGAAGGAACAGGCCGCCCGGCTTGAGGACAGACTGTACACATTCGAGGAACAGCGGATAATTGCCTCTTCCCACATGCTCCAGCATCCCCACGCTCACCACCCTGTCAAACGCAAGGCCCGACGTCTTCAGCTCACGGTAGTCCATCAGCCGTACCTCCAGGCTGTCCTGGAGCCCCTCATCCTCTATATCCTTACGGAATTTGGCATACTGTTCCCTGCTCAACGTAATACCGACTCCTTTCACGCCGTAACGTTTCACGGCATGTTTGAGAAGGAATCCCCATCCACAGCCGATATCCAGCAGAGCCATCCCCTCTTTTAGATACATCTTGTCCAGTATATGTTCTGCTTTATTAACCTGAGCCGCATAAAGCGTATCAGAATCCTCCTTAAAATAGCCGCATGAATAGCTCATCGTCTCGTCCAGCCAGAGCTTATAGAAATCATTTCCTATATCATAATGGGACGTCACTTCCTTCTCCTGGCTTCGCATGTTCTTCGATGTATAAAGAATCCGGCGTAGCGCTCCCCGGTTGACGCTGAACTTGCCCATCTCCCCGAGGAAGCTGTCCAGCACCTCAAACAGATCCTTATCCACATCGATGTCCTCCCGCATATAGGCTTCCCCAAGCGCCAGCGATGTACTGTTGAGAAGCTCCCGCTTCGGGATATTACGATTGATCTTCAAGGTAAATGCAGGATCCGCGTCCCCAATCGTTATAAACTCCTCCGCCGTCTCCAGATTAAAGCTGACCGGTATGATCTTCTGCAGATAAGCGGTAATAAATTCATTCATCGTTCTCCACCCTCCAATCTAAATCAGATACGTAATGATTATTTCCATTTCTTCCAGAAAAATACATTATCCGGTTGACATGCATCTATCTTGTGATACAATATAGTAAAGAATATTGCAATGCAAGGTAGCGGAAGGATGTGATGTAAGATGGACAAATCCCAGCTTATGAAAGGAATACTGGAAGGCTGTATCCTGAAGATAATAGACAAGTCCGAGACATATGGGTATGAGATTGTCGTAAAGCTCCAGGAAAATGGGTTTCAAGATGTACGAGAAGGCACCCTGTATCCACTGCTTCTCAGGCTGGAGAAGAAAAAGCTGATTTCCGCCACCTACAAGCCAAGCCCCCTCGGCCCGAACCGGAAATATTATGTACTGACCAGGGATGGTAGAGATTATCTGGACAGCTTCCTCAAGAGCTGGAAAGAGATATGCATTTCTGTAAACCAGATTTTTTATATAGAGAATATGAAGGAGGAACGCATATGAATCCATTTAGAAATGAACTTAAAAGGTTAGAAAAAGAAAACAACGACATGGCTGCCGATATCGAGTGCAGAGAAAATTACGTTGCCGTACAGAATATGATCCGTTACCTGTCCTCCTTTTCCCTTTCTCTTTTTCAGATACAGGTAATCCGCAAGGACCTGATTGGAATGGCGCTGGAAGCTGACAAAGAAAGGCTTGCTCTTCAGGATAAGCTCGGCGTGGCGCCGAAGGAATTCTGCAATGATATTATCCAGAACGGGGAAAGCAGCGCGCAACCAACATCTGCTGAATGCCGCTGTAAATACAATCCAGTTTGCCGCCATATGGCTCTTCATAAAATATTTCCTTTCTTCCCCATACACGATAGCATGGAGCGATCTGCTGCTCGTCTTCTTCGTATTTTTAAGTGCATACATGTTATCTATCAGATTTTATGAACCTGTCAACAGGCCGATTATGATAGCAGACGGCTGGCTTGTCATAACTGTCGCAGCCGCGATTGCCGCTGCCGCTACTATGCTCTCTAACATATATTGGCAACGCTGCGCAAGAAAATATACGTGCTGACCGTTTGCGGGCCATTCTTTTTCATTCTTTTCTGTGATTTGTGATATACTGTTTTAATATAGAAAGAATACGATACGAAAGGACGGTTCTATGCTGACACGACAAGAAGATATACATTTACTGAAAGAGACGCTTACGTTCTGGAACCAGCTTACACATGCACAGCAGGATATGCTTATCGAAAGCGCGGCATCCGGCTCGTACGAGAAAGGGACGATACTTCACAGTGCAGACTATGAATGCATCGGAACGCTCATCGTCAAATCCGGTTCCCTGAGAGTCTACATACTATCGGAAGATGGGAGGGAGATAACCTTATACCGAATTAATGAAGGAGAGGTCTGCGTCCTTTCCGCATCCTGTGTCCTGCAGTCCATAACATTCGATGTCTACATCGACGTCGTGTCAGACTGTGATTTGATCCAGCTCTGTTCCAAGGCATTTGCCTCCATCATCGAAGGCAATGTTTATGCGGAGGCCTTTACATACAGGCTCACCACAGAACGATTCTCAAATGTCATGTGGGCCATGCAGCAGATTCTCTTTATGAGCTTTGACAAAAGGCTTGCTATCTTTCTCCTCGATGAAGCAGCATCGCTGCACTCGGACGAAATCAAGCTTACGCACGAACAGATTGCAAGGCTTATGGGAAGCGCCAGAGAAGTCGTGACGCGTATGCTCAAGTATTTCTCCTCTGAAGGGTATGTGGAGCTCTCAAGAGGGACTGTAAAGATTACGGATAAAAACAGGCTCAAATCTCTCATCTGAAGCTTCTGGAACCTGTGAAAGCGCAGTATCTTAAAGCGCTGTCCTCCGTCACAGATAAACCTGCCGGATCTGTGCAGACCGGCAGGTTTCATCATGTATGCGGTACCGGCTTTTCCGGTTTGGGGGCTAACTGTTATAGATCTCTTTATCCAGCTCTTTTTCCTTCGCATTGACTATCACATTCGTGGCTGCATCTCCGATAACATTCAGAGGAAGCAGTGCCATCTCGACCGGACGGTTGATTGCAACCACGAGCGCATATCCGATGAGGCAGGCTTCTGTCGTCCACCCCATGCCAGACAGCACGGTAAATATCATCGTCGTGCCCGCAATCGGTATGGCAGGCGTTCCTGCTGCCGCACAGATGGACAGAAATGCCATCACGATAAGGTTCGCAGGCGTTACGTCGATGCCCGCTGAAGTGGCTATGAACGTTACGGCAAACATATGCATGACCGTCGTGCCGTTCATATTGATCGTCATGCCCGTCGGCAGCACGAAGCTTGTAACTTCTTCGCTACACCCAAGCTCATCTATGCATGTCCTCGTATTCAGCGGAAGGCACGCTGCCGAAGAGTTGGTGGAAAAGCCGAACACTCCGACCTTGGCAATCTTCTTCAGGAATTTGAACGGATTCATCTTGGTCGTCACATATATACCGGCCGGATAAAGAGTAACGACGAGCAGGAACAATGTCAGCATCGCTGCAACGACATAAGCTGCCGCCGGAGCAAGATACTCCACGCCGTAGATTGCAAATGTCCTTGAAATCAGGCAGAAGATGGCCACCGGCCCTATCTTGTTGATGAGGAACGTCAGATACATCTGAATCACTTCGTTCGCACTTTCCAGCACGGTCTTTAACGGAGCAGCCTTATCTCCAAGCTTATTCATACAGAGGCCGATGATGATTGACACCACCACTACCGCCAGGATGCTGTTATTTGTACTGAATGCCTCCGTGATGTTGGATGGTACCGCATTTACAACAACTGCCAGGGGGTTGAACGCATCAATCGTAGATGCCTCGGCTACTGCTTCGCTTGGAAGCGTAACATTAAAAAATCCAAGAGACTTAACTGCATAGGCTACGACGCATCCCAGAAACGCACCGCACACATAGAAGCCGAAGAATCCTGCCAGCGTACGTCCTGCTATCCTTCCAAGCTTTGTGGAATTTGAGATGCTGCACATGGCAAGGCTTAAAGACACAAGCACAAGCGGTACGATAGCAAGCTGCAGCCCTCTCATGAATACCTGTCCGACGATATAGAAGATGCCGACCGCACCGACACCTTCTTCCACCGTAATGTCCTGGAACAAGATCTTGTTGATGGCATTCCATGCCGCCTCATTCCCCGAGGACATCATCTGCTGACGGACAAGCAGGAATCCGATACCGACAATCAGCCCGCCGGCTAGGGCAATCATCATCTTCTTCACTACGGACATAGGTTCCTTTTTAGTCACTTCTTTACTCATTTTACTTCCACTCCTTCATCATTTACACGTGTTTTATCCCAGAAAAAGGCCGAAAAAAGCACCGGTACAAATCAACGCTGATTCTCCCACATCTAACTATTCATTGATTTTATCCCGGTACATCCGCACAATCTCCTACAGCTGCTTAATCTCTATCCCCTCGTCGGCAAATGCCTCCCGTATTCTCCGGACAAATGTCAGAGCCTTCGGCCCGTCTCCGTGTACGCAGAGCGTATCTCCTCTTATATCGAGTTCTTTCCCGCTGGCAGAGGTTACCTTCCCTTCCTTGATCATCCGAACACATCTCCTGATTGCCAAATCTTCATCCGTAATCATGGATCCCTCCATCTTCCTCGGCACGAGCGCCAGATCATCCATGTATGCCCGGTCGGCAAAGATTTCAGACGCGGTACGCAGCCCCTTGCTCTCTGCAATCTTCCCAAGCACGGCGCCCGCGCAGTAGTAGATTATCAGGTCCTTGTCAAATTCAGCCACAGCTTCCACGATGGCTGTAGAGATTTCCTCATCGTACTGGCACTGGTTCCCCATCGCCCCGTGAGGCGCCACGTGCTTTAGTTCGATGCCGCAGCTCCGGGTAAAGGCAGACAGCGCGCCTATCTGGTACTTTACATAGTTCTTTACTTCCTGGAAGGATAATGCCATCTTCCTGCGGCCAAACCCCATCAGATCCGGATATCCGGGGTGGGCTCCAACGGCTGTGCCTCGTTCTTTTGCCATGCGTACGACTCGGTCCATGACCATCGGATCTCCCGCATGCCAGCCGCAGGCAACGTTGGCTGTCGTCACGTAACGGATGATCTCTTCATCTTCGCCCAGCTTGTATGCTCCAAAACTTTCACCCATATCGCTGTTCAAATCTACACTGTACATATCCTTAGCTCCTTTCCTCTGCTTAGCCGTCTTGCGTTATCTGTCTTACTTGTTCACGACATTCTGCGGTGTTCCGTCCACAAAGCACTGCAGGTTTTCAACAGCGATATCCATAAGTCTCTGACGTGACTCTCTTGGCGCCCAGGCAATATGAGGCGTAAGTATTACATTCTTGGCGTCCAGGAGGGGATTATCCATCTGGATCGGCTCCGTAGATACTACGTCCAGCGCAGCGCCTGCCACTTTGCCGCTGTTAAGCGCGTCCCTTAAATCCTCCTCCACGATAAGCGGACCTCTGGAATCATTGATGATCATAACGCCCGTCTTCATCCTGGCGATGGTATCTTTGTTGATAATCCCTTCTGTATCCGGGAACAGAGGACAATGCAGGGAGATGACGTCTGACTGTGCAAGCAGCGTGTCCATATCTGCGTAATGGCACGTGCTGCTTTCCAGCTCCGGATTCTGGTATGCGTCGTATGCCAGGACTTTCATTCCGAGCGCCTGTGCAATCTTTCCTGTGTCCTGTCCGATTCTCCCAAACCCGATGATCCCCATCGTCTTACCGGCCAGCTCTACGAGCGGAGATTTCCAGAAGCACCAGTCAGGGTTAGCGGTCCATTCTCCGTTCTTAACCGCGTCGGAATGTTCGCCTATGTGATGGCATAATTCCAGAAGCAGGGCAATTGCGAACTGGGATACTGCCGCAGTTCCATATGTAGGGATGTTAGATACCACGATCCCCTTCTCCTTTGCCGCCACCGTGTCTACAATATTATAACCGGTGGCAAGCACGCCGATAAAGCGAATGCCGCTGCATCGGTCCAGCGTCTCTTTCGTTATCGGAGTCTTGTTCGTATATACGACCTGTGCGTCCCCAATCCTCTCTGCCACTTCTTCTGCCCGGGTACGGTCATGTACCGTAACGTCTCCCAGGGCTTCCAGCCCCTTCCAGCTTATGTCTCCAGGGTTTAACGTGTATCCATCCAATACTACGATCTTCATATCAGTCTCCTCCATTTTTATATGATTTTATCTGCAAGCCATATTCCCTTATCTTAACCGCCCTGTCCGAGATGTCTTTCCAGGTTATCCAGCTTCTGCAGGCGCCTGATGTACAGGTCCTGTGCCAGCTCTATGCCGATTCTGACAAACCGGACCCTGTAACCTGGAACGCTCTGTGCCAGCTTTGGCAGGTCCACGGAAATGACTGTGCCTATCTTGCTGTAGCCTCCGGTGCTCTGTCTGTCTGCCATCATAATGATCGGCTGCCCGTTGGACGGTACCTGGACAGAGCCGAAGGCGATTCCGTCTGTTATGATATTCCCATCGCCGATATGCTTAAGAGGCTCTTCTCTCTGCAGCCTGAAGCCCATCCGGTCAGATTCGTTCGTAATCTGGGCACCGTACCAGAAGAACCGTCTCAGCTCCTCCTCTGTAAAGTCCGTATCCTGCGGACCGGCCACCACACGGAGCGTCAGCTCCTTCTCTGGAAATATCTCCGGCTCCAGCTTCCGCGCTGACATGTTCGGCAGTTCTGTCCTCGGTTTCACAAAGCCTATTACATCCCCTTTTTGCAGCTTCCTTCCGTGAACGCCTCCAAGACCGTTGCGCATGAGCGTAGATTTGCTCCCCATCACGAGCGGCACATCCAGACCGCCTGCAAACGCCAGATAGCCTCTGCTGCCGCTGCCTCCGGCCATTCCGAAGGAAAGCGTATCGCCTGCCCGCACAGCTGCTGCCTGGTACATAGGCACCGGCTCCCCGTTCAAGCATGGGGACATGTCTGCTCCGGTTATGGCAATTATATTTTCTTCCTCAAACTTCAGCGTCGGACCTGAAAACGTCATTTCCAGCACGCCTTCGCTTCTCTTATTGCCTGCCAGGATATTGGCCAGATAAAATGACTGTGTGTCCATCGGCCCCGCCGGCGATACGCCGAACTGCTGGTAGCCGAATCTCCCTTCATCCTGAACCGTGGTCAGTATCCCGGGATTCTCCACTTTTATGCCCATTATTCCACCGCCTTCTCATATGTTTTCAGACGATATGTCCCTTTTCTGACATCTTCTTTGATCTTCCCATATTCTCTCTGGCTTACCGGCACATATCTCACCCACTCCCCTGCATGTACGAGAAACGGATCCTCCTTCGTGTAATCGCAGATTGCCAGCGGCGTGGCACCTACGATATTCCATCCGCACGGCTGGTCAAACGGAATCAGGTTGGACAGGTTCAGCTGTACTACGATGGACTGTCCTGGAATCCTTACCCTTGGGGCTTCCCTTCTTTTAAAGTGGAACGGCTCCTCAAACCGCGCCATATATGCGTGTCCGGGAGCAAACCCGAGCATATACGTATAATACTCATGTCCCGCATGCATCCGGATAAATTCCTGTGTAGACACATGTTCGTACGCCGCGCAGTCTTCAAGGTCCGGCCCGAACTCTCCTCCATAGCAGATCGGAATCTCTTTGACGATATGCCGTTCCTCTTCTATCTGCTCCATACCAGCCAGCCGTTTTTCTATTTCCTCTTTCAGATGGCTGTACGTAATCTTCTCCGGCCTGTAATGTATCATCAGAGAAGCGTATGTAGGTACCATCTCCGTAATCCCTTCAACGGGGCTGCGCTTCAGGTCCAGAAAAAGCATGCGCACAAGCTGGTTCACTTCCAGGCTTATTTCACTGCCCATCTGCACGGAAACAGCCGAATCACCTGATATAAGAATTTTTACATCCATCTGGCGTTCTCCTCTCCATTTTGTGAATAATTGCTATTTTACCCGGCTTTTTTCGCTCTTTTTTATTGATTGGCTACAGTATAGCACATGGCTATTATTATAAAAAATAAATTATTTAACTATAATATATTAACTTTTTCTATTATTGTCCGACATATCCCCAGTCTCTGCCCTGCAGATATCTGTCCAGCCTGTCTTCAAATACCTGTACTGCTTTCAGCGCCGCTTCATTGGGATACTTGTGCTTTATCTTATATGTAACCCTCTCCGGAGGCTGGATCTGGTTGCCAATCTCGCTTACGTATACCGGCCGCAGGCTGCGGATACGGTCTACTACAGAAATGGGGGCGATAGCCCACATCTGCTCCTTGGCAAGCAGGTGGAACAACAGCTCGAACGTATCTACCTGGATACGGGGACGCTCCCCTTTGGACACCCACTCGTCATGCCAGATCTGGTAATTGGCCTCCCAGCTTACAAATATCTCCCGCTCCAGGTCTAGCTCATCGGTGTGGATGACCGGCTTCTTAAGCTCTGTCTCTTCCGCCTGCACAAGATACATCTTTTCCTTCAGGACAGGCTCTGCCACGATATTCTTGAACTGCAGATGATGGTATACGAATCCCAGATCGATATCGTGGCGTTCCAGAAGACCATATACTTCATAGGAATAATGTGTCTTAATGTGCAGGTTCATAATCTGCTCTTCTTCATCGAGCATATCTCTGTACAAGTCGAATAATATGGCGCTGTTCAGCGTATCTGTACAGGCGATGGTCAGGTACAGCTTCTCCTGGCTGTCTTTTAACCGCTGCATTTCCTGCCAGATCGACACCCACCGCTCGGCGATAGGTATAAACTCTTCTCCCTGGGTCGTAAGTTCAATCTGCTTGTAGCCTTTCTTCCTCGCTATCAGCTTTACTTCCAATTCGTTCTCCAGCGATTTCAGCCTGTGGCTCACCGTCGGCTGCGATAGAAACAAGTTTTCCGCCGTCTTCGTAATGTTTTTTGTCTTTACAATCATCAAAAATGTTTCAATTTCAGACAGATTCATGATTACCCTCCTATATTCCATTTCGTTTACAGCACGTGCCAAATATAAATTTTATTAATATTATACAATGAAATTATTCATTTCTCAATTTTTATCCTACATGCTATGATGGATTTAAAGTTAAAGATAACGTCCAGATAAGGAGGATGAATAATGGATACTGAACATGGAATTTTATTTTCTGACGAATATCAGAAGAGTTTAAAAGAACAATTTTATTATGCGGATGAAGATCCGGTGCATGGCCCCCGCCTCTTTTTTGAGAATTCCGGCGGATCCCTGAGGCTGAAAAAAGCCGTGGAGGCAAAATGCGCCGTGGAGCAGTTTCCGGACTGTCCGGAACGTGTCCGCGGAAGAGGGCTCGAACTGCAGGCCTATGTAAAAAATGGAACGAAAGAGATACTCGAAGTCGTATTTGGGGCAAGCGGCGGCGCGCTTCTTACCGAGCTGTCGGCCTCCCAGTCGATGTACCAGGCGGTGGGCGCCATCATGGAGAATGTAAAATGGGGGACCAACGCGGTCACTTCGTCCCTTGAGCACCCGTCCGCACATGATGCCGTGGAATATTACTGCGGCAAGACGGGCCGGGAGTTCCGCGTCGTCCCTGCGAATAAGACGACAGGCGGCATCGATCCGGATGAGGTGATGAAATACGTCGACAAGGATACCTGCCTGCTCAGCATCATGGCCGCTTCCAACATATCCGGCAATATTATGGATATCAAAGAAATCGCGCGGCGGGCCAAAGAGGTCAATCCTGATATCTACATCGTAAGCGATGCTGTACAGCATGCGCCGCATGCAGTGATCGATGTAGAAGACTGGGATGTGGATGTGGCGAACTTCGCGCCTTACAAGTTCTTTGGAATCCGCGGCTGCGGCTATGCCTACGTATCCGACCGCGTGGCACGGATGCCGCACCACAAGCTGATTCATAAGGATGCGGACGTATGGTCGCTTGGAACCCCCGCACCTGCTGACTTTGCCGCGATGATGGCAGTCATCGACTATGTATGCGCCATCGGAGAGCAGTTTTCCGACGCGTCAGACAGACGGTCACTGTACATAGAAGGCATGAACCGTATCCACCTTCAGGAAAGGGCCCTCCTCTTCCGTATGCTGGAAGGTACCTCTGAGGTGCCCGGATTAAGACATATCGACCGTGTAGAAGTGTATGTAGACATGGAAGATCTTACCTGTAAAGACCTCATTATCGCCATGGGGATCAAGGGGATTGAATATTCCGAATGTGTGCAGAGATACCTGGACCACGGCGTCACCGTATTTGAACGCTTAAGCAGCAGCATGTACTCCAAACGGATTGTCGAAGCGCTCGGAATCGAAGGGGCTATCCGCGTCTCTCCGCTGCACTGTAACAGTACGGAAGATATCGACAGATTCCTGAGCATAACAAAAGAAATCGCAGAAAGCGTTTCCCGCTAGGTGCACATATATGATATCCTTTAGGTAACAAGAACGAGAAAAGGAGCGCAGATTATGAAGGTTGTAATTGCTGTGGATTCATTCAAGGGGAGCCTCTCTTCCATGGAGGCGGGACGTGCGGCCAGAGCAGGCATACTTGCCGCCAGACCGGACGCTTCTGTCACGATAAAGCCTCTGGCGGACGGAGGGGAAGGGACGACCGACGCCCTCATAGAAGGGCTGGGAGGAAGTAAGATCGACATCACCGTCACCGGCCCTATGGGACAGCCGGTCCAGGCCTGCTACGGGTATCTTGACGCCTCTTCCACGGCTGTGATAGAGATGGCCGCCGCTGCCGGCATCACGCTTGTGCCTCCGGAAGAAAGGAACCCTCTTATTGCCAGTACGTACGGGGTCGGGGAGATGATCCAGGACGCGGCGGCACGCGGCTGCCGCAACTTTATCATCGGTATCGGCGGCAGCGTCACGAACGACGGTGGCATCGGCATGTTAAAAGCGCTCGGCTTCCGGTTCCTGGACAAGGATGGACGGGATGCCGGCGAAGGGGGACAGGCGCTGGGCAAGATAATGTCCGTCGATACAGGCGGTCGTAACCCGCTGCTGACCGGATGCCGTTTTCAGGTTGCATGTGATGTCACGAACCCGCTCTGCGGAAAAAACGGCGCTACTTATATCTATGGCCCACAGAAAGGGGTAACGGAAGACTTGCTGGAACAGCTGGATACGGACATGGCCCACTATGCAGCGGTCACGGCAGAAGCTCTCGGCAGCAGCCACGCCGGTGCCAAAGGGGCAGGAGCGGCAGGAGGGCTCGGCTTTGCTTTCCTCAGCTACCTGGGGGCTGTGCTTACACCGGGCGTGGATCTGATCCTGGATGCAGTCGGCCTGAGAGATGAGCTGGACGGCACCGATATCGTCGTCACCGGGGAAGGCCGCCTGGATGCGCAGACAGCGATGGGAAAAGCGCCGGCAGGTGTTGCCCGGCTAGCGAAAGCATATGGCATAAAAGTAATCGCGTTTGCCGGAAGCGTGGCAAAAGGAGCATCGGCCTGCAACGAAGCAGGCATCGACGCCTTCTTCCCTGTCATCCGGGGCGTCACAACGCTTGAAGAGGCCATGAAGCCCGATACCGCCCGTGAAAATATGGCTGCTGCGGTGGAGCAGGTGTTCCGGCTTCTGGGCTGAAAAAGAAAACAGACCACTGTGTCTTTACAGGGGTCTGTTTCAGCTTCTTCTACACTCCCAGCATCGCCTTGAGTTCTTCTTTAGACTTTGCTCCCACTTCTGATTTGACTTTCTGTCCATCCTTGAACACCATAAGCGTCGGTATGGACATGACACGGAATTCTTTCGCCAGTTCCATCTGTTCGTCAACATTGACCTTGCAGACTTTAGCGTCCTTGACTTCTCCAGCCAGCTCTTCGACAATCGGCAGTACCATCTGGCACGGTCCGCACCATTCAGCCCAGAAATCAACCAGTACCGGTACATCTGCTTCTAAAACCTCTTGTTTAAAATTGTCCTTCGTTACATGTATTGCTGCCATAATATTACTTCCTTTCTATCATTAATCTTATTTTGTTTTGATGTTGTCTTTATTATACACCATCTGAGAATCATTTCTGTGATTTGGTCACAATTATCTGCTGATAAAAATAATTGGCACGTCCGATAACATCCTCCGGAAATCTTATCCTCTCAAGTAGCCTTATGGCATTCGTCTGCCTGCTGGCTCCGCTGTGAATCTTATAATCGAATATGACATCTTACGCCTCCGGCTGCTCACTGAAGTAATAATTGTCATAGCCGCTGTCTTTGAGCATGTCCAAAAGCTCCAGGTCATGCGTGGCCACGAGGACGATGCAGTTCTTATCCTGCAGGTACTGAAGGATCGATGCGGATGCGGCCAGCCGTTCAATGGTATTCGTTCCACGTAGTATCTCGTCAATGGCGCAGAATACGGGCAGCCTGCCATCCGTACTCAGAGCTGTCCTCCTCAGCGACTTGATTTCACGTATATAGTAGCTTTCCCCTTCCATCAGGTTGTCCCTCACTGCCATGGATGTCTTTATATAGGTAGGAGGGAGCACAAATCTCCGGGCCGTACATGTATGAATCGTCTGGGCAAATATCTCGTTAATTGCAGCCGCTTTGATAAACGTCGACTTTCCTGATGCATTGGAGCCCGTGATGATGGTATTTTTGTACAGCCTGACACTGTTGTATACAGGATTGTCGATAAGCGGATGATAGATGTCCTCCATCTCTATGGACAGTTCTTCATGAAAATCCGGTAGACAGAAGGCCGGAAGGCTCTTTCGGAATGATGCGATGGATATGAGCATATCCAGCTCTCCGACCAGCTCGTACAGCCAGATGAAGGTATCCATCTTCTCCCCAATCTCCCTGATAATCTTGTTATACACGGTAAAATCAAGAAGGAATGCACCCGCAGACATCCACTTCGTGCGAAAGATAAGGCAGAGCAGCAGGCTGATTAGGAACACGCCCTGCATCAACCTGTAGCACCAGACGTGAGACACCTCAAACGCATCTCTATTGTTGAAGAACGCAGGTACGTAATAATAGCTCGGCCGCTTTCCAATCTTGTAAGTTCATACTGGATATCAGCACGCTCCTCCGGCTTTTCTTCAAAGTAAGCCATCCTGCGCTCGTATCTGGCGAACCTTTTCTCATCCTGTGACAGGATTCTAAGCGACGCATACAGATATTGTTCACCTGCAAAGGAATTTGTCATATTCACCCGCTGGAACACTTCCGGCATGTCAAGATCGTTCCACGTCTCATCTTCAACAAGTCCGTCAGCATCGCGGTGTTTAGTCCTTTAATACAACTTATCACCACCTAGTATAATAATGATGTAATCAATAAGACTGCTTGGTTAACAAGTTTCTATATAGATAACAGAAGAAGGCGTTCTTCCTTCATCAGATGTTATCCATAATAATTATCATGTCTGACGGTTCCTGA
>NZ_SMMX01000098.1 GCF_004345005.1 Extibacter muris | reverse complement strand
AGAAGAGAAGGGGAGAACAAAAAAGGGGAGAAAAAAAAAAGGGAGAGGGAAAACCGAAAGGTGAAGTATATGGGATGAAGAAGGAAAGGGGAGGGAAGGGGAAGGGGAGAGGGTAGAGGAAAAAGGAAGAGTTGAACTAAAGAAAAAGAAAAAGGAGGCCGGAAAGAGAAAGGGAAGAAGGGAGAGAAAGGAAGGGGAGGGGAAGGGGAAACGAAGAGGAAGGAGGGAAGAGAAGGAAGAGGAAAAAGAAGAAAGGAAAGGAAAAAAGAAGGGAAGGCTGCCTCAAAAGGAGGAAGAAAAGGGGAGGAAGGAAAGAAAGAAGGAGGAAGGAAAGAAGGAAGAGGAAGAGGGGGAGGAAGGAAAAAGAAACACTGTAGGCCATAAAGAAAGTGATTGCAGGAAGGAAGAAAAAGGAAAAGGGAAGAGGGAAAGAGGGAAGGGGAAGGGGAGAAGAAGGAAGGGGGGAAGAGAGAAGAGAAAGGGGAGAAAGAGAGACCGGGAGGAGGAGGAGGAGACGCTGGAGAAAGGAAGGAGGGAGGGGGGGAGA
>NZ_SMMX01000097.1 GCF_004345005.1 Extibacter muris | reverse complement strand
CCCCTCTTTCCCCCTTTCCTCTCTCTTCTTCCCCTTTTCCTTCCCCTTCCTCTCCTTCTCTTGTTGTCACCTCTTCTTTCTCTTTCCCTCCCCTCTCTTCTTCTCCTTCTTTCTCCTTCCTCTTCTTCCTCCTTCTTTCTTTTTTCTCCCTTCTTCCCTCCTTTCCTCCTTTCCTTTCTTTTCTTTCCCTCTTCCTCCCTCCTTTTTCCTTCTTCCTTCTTCCTTCCTCCTTTCCTTTCCCCCCTTTTCCCTTCTCCCCCTTTTCCTCCCTTCCCTTCTTCCCCTTTCCCTTTCTCCTCTTTCCCTTCTTCTTCTTTCCTCTTCCCTTTCTTCCTCTTCTTTCCTTCTTCTTTCCCTTTTTCTCCGTCCCTTTTCGATTGTGGAGCACATCATCTTCTTCTCCCTTCTCCCTTCCCTCTCCTTTTTCTCCCCTCCCTTCTCCCCCCCCTCTTTCTTTCTCCCTCCGCTTTCTGCCGGTCCCAGCTCTTTGTAATCTGTCTACCCCCGGTTTCTCTCTTCGCCTTTTTCCCCCTCCCCCCCGCCCTCCC
>NZ_SMMX01000096.1 GCF_004345005.1 Extibacter muris | reverse complement strand
TTCCTTCTGCCCTCTCTCCTTCTTCCTTCCTCTTTCTCTTCCTCTCTTCTCTCTCTTCTTCCCCTTTCCTCCTCCTTCCTCCCCCCTCTTTCCTTTTTTCTCCTTCCTCCTTTTTCTTCCTTTTCCTCCCCCTTTTCCTGTCTTTCTCTTCCTTTCTTTTTTCCTTTTCTTTCCTTTTTCCCTTCTTTTTCCTCCTTGCCCTTCCCTTTCTCTTCTCTCCCCCCTTCCCTTCCTCCCCCCTCTTCTTCCCCTTCCCCTCTTCCCCCTCTCTGAAATACCTTTTTTTTTGCAGCGATCTGCTGCCTCCTCCTTCTTCCCTCCCTTTCTTCCCCTCTTCCTCTGCCTTTTTCCCTTCACTTCCCCTTCCCTTTCTCCTTTCTCTCCCCTTTCTCCTTCTCTCTCTCCCCCTCCTCTCTCCCCTCTTTCCCCTCTTCTCTCCCTTCTTCCCCCCTTCTCACCCTCCCTAAACCAGTTTCACGAAACCCCTTTCCCTTTCCTTTCTTCCCTTTTCTCCTTCCTCTCTCCTTTCCTCTTTTCCTTCATCCCTTCCT
>NZ_SMMX01000095.1 GCF_004345005.1 Extibacter muris | reverse complement strand
CTTTTCTTCCTCTCCTTCCCTTTTTCTCCACGCTTTTTCCTTCTCTTCTTTCCCTTTTTTTCTCTCTTCCTCTCCTCCCCCCCCTCTTCCTCCTTCCCCCCCTTTTTCCTTCTCTTTTCCCTCTCCCTTTCTCTTCCTTCTTTCTCCCCCCATTCTCCTCTGAGCTCAAATTCTTTGTCTCTTCCTTCTCCCTTCTCTTCTCCTCCCCCTTTCCCCCTCCCTGCCTCCTCCCTTTCCTGCCCTCACAGGATATGAGGAAGGAATCATGGACGGGTTTTCGAACACGCCTGCTCCTCTTTCTCCCTCTCTCCTTCCCTTCCCCCCTTCTTCTTTCCTTTTTTTCCCTCCTCTCCCTCTTGCTGCTCTTCCTTTCTCCTTCCCCTTTCCTTCCTCTTTCCATGGCTGTCCTCCTCTTTTCTCCCTTACATCTTTTTCTCCCTTCTCTCCTTCCACCGGTAGCCCTCCTGAGTATGCCACCGCAGGCCGTGCCTTCTGCACTCCTCCTTTCTGTCTTCTTCTTCCTTCAGATCCCTGCGCACAGAAACATCCGGAAC
>NZ_SMMX01000094.1 GCF_004345005.1 Extibacter muris | reverse complement strand
CCTCCCCCTCTCTTTTCTTTCCTCTCTCTCTTCCCTTTCCTCTCCCTTCTTTTTTCTCCCTTCTTGCCTTTTCTTCTCCCTCCTTTTCTTCTTTTCCTTCTTCCTTCCCCTCCCTTTCTCCTTCCTCTCCCCCCCCTCCCCTTCCCTCTCCTTCCCCTCCTTTCCCCTCCTGCTCCTCCTCCCGGCGGAGGCACAAGAACTCCTCTCTTCTTTTCTTCCCTCCCCCTTCTCTCTCTTCCTTTTTTTCTTTCTTTTCTCTCTCCTCCTCTCTTCTTCCTTCCTAAGAGTGCTTTCTTTCCCTCTCCCCTCCCCTTTCTTCTCCCCTTTCCCCTCCTCCCCTCTTTCCCCCTCCCTTTTCCTCCCCCCTTCTCCCTCCCTTCCTTCTCTTCTTCCTTTCCTTCCTTTTTTCCTCAGCTTCCCTCTTTTCCTTCTTCTCCCCTCTTCTTCTCCTCTTCCTCCTTTCTGGATTCGTCCCTTCCGATCTCAGCCATCGAGCATTTCTCTCTTTTCCTTCTTCTTTCTTCCTCTTCTCTTCCCTCCTCCCCTTCTCTGATAGA
>NZ_SMMX01000093.1 GCF_004345005.1 Extibacter muris | reverse complement strand
AAGAGCAGGGAGAAAGGAAGAAGGAAGGGGAAGGGAGAAAAGGAAGAAAGGGGGAGAGAGGAGGGGGAAGGAAGGCAGCAGAGCATCCGTTAGGAAGAAAGAGAGGAAGGAAGGGAAAAAGAGGAGGAGGGGGAGAGAGGAGGAGAAGAGAAAGGGGGGAGGAGGGAAAAGAAAGAGAGAGGAAGAGAAGGGAGGAGTGAGAGGAGAAAAGGGAGGAAGAAGAAGGGAAAAAGAGGGGGAAGGGGGAAGGATTGGAGGGGAGGAAAAACTATGCGGAGGGTTGGAGTAATGGGGAAAAAAAGAGAGAGGAGGAAAGAGAGGGGGAATGGGAAAGAGAAGGGGGGAAGAAGGGGGGAGAAGGGAGGGGGAGGGGGGGGGGGAGAAAAAAGAGAAAGAAAGGAGAGAGAAAAGGGGAAAAAAAGAAAGAGGAGGAAGGGAGGGGAAAGAAAGGAAGAAGAAGAGAAAAAAAAAAGAGAAGGCAGAGGGGAAGGAGAGGGAGGAATTATTAAAGGAAAGAAAAGAAGAAGAAAGGAAGCAAGAGAGGAGGGAAGGAAGGGA
>NZ_SMMX01000092.1 GCF_004345005.1 Extibacter muris | reverse complement strand
GAGGAAGGAGAAAAAGGAAAGGAAAAAAGAGGAAGAAAAAAAAAAAAGAGGGGGTCCGGCTGCGGTTTGAGGGGAAGGAGAAGGGAAGAGGAAGGGAGGAAGAGGGAGGAAAGGGGAGGGGGGAAAAAGGGAAACGGGAAAGAAAAAGGGGGAAAAAAAAAAGAAAGGGGAAAAGGGGAAGGAGGAGGACACGGAGGAGCCGCTCCGAGGAAGAAAGAGGAGAGGAAGGGAGAGGAGGAGAGGAAAGAGAAGAGGAGAAGAGAGGGAGGGGAAGAGGAAAGAAAAAGAAAGGAAGGAAGGAAAGAAGGAGAGCGAACGAAAGGTAGCATCGTCGGCAAGACTTATTTCTAAGAAGGCAGAAGGAAGAGGAGAGGAAAAGGAGGAGAGGAGAAGAGGGAAAAAGAGAGAGAAGGGAAAGAAGAGGAAGGGGAGAGAAGGAAGAAGAAGAAAGGAGGAAGAAAGGAGAGAAGAGGGAAGAAGAGAGAAAAGAAGAGGAGGGGAGGAAGAAAAGGGAAGGAAAGAAAAGAGAGGGGAGGGAGGAAAGAAAAAAAGGGAAGGGAAGAG
>NZ_SMMX01000091.1 GCF_004345005.1 Extibacter muris | reverse complement strand
AGAAGAAAGAGACGTTGACCGGGAGATTAGAGGAGAGGGAAGGAACGGCTTCCTCCATGGAAGGCAGAGAAGGAAGAGAAGGGTAAAAAAGATGCCAGAGGATAGAATTCTCAGAATAAGCGGAAGCTATCTCACGGTAAAGCGAGAGAAGGAAAGGAGAGAGGAGAAGGGAGGAAAAAAGGAAAGGAGAGAGAAGAGACGGAGGGAGAGGAAGGAGGGAGGAGAGGGAGAGAGGAAGAAAGGAAGGAAGGAGGAGAGGAAGAAGGAAGAGAAGAGGAAGAAAGAGCGAACGGGCGATTAAGAAGAAGAGGATACTTTTGAGAAGAGGAAAAGGAAGAAAAGGAGGAAAAGAAGAGGGAAAGAAAGAAACAAGTAGGAAAGGCGGAGAAAAAGAGGGAGAAAGAAGAAAGAAGGAAGAGGAAGGAAGAAAAGGAAAGAGAGGGGGGGAAAGGAAGAAAGGAAGAGAGGAAGGAGGGGAGAGAGGGGAAAGAAAGGAGGGAAGGGAGGAAGAAGAAGAAGAGGAGGGGAGGGAGAGGAGGGAGGAGAGGGGGAGGAGAAGGAAAGG
>NZ_SMMX01000090.1 GCF_004345005.1 Extibacter muris | reverse complement strand
AGGGGAAAGGGGGAAGAAGAAAGGGAAGGGGGAAAGGGGGGGAGCTTCGAGCTCTTCCTTAAGTCTAACAGAAGAGGAGAGAAAAAGAGGGGAAGGAGGAAGGGAGAGGGGAAAGAGGGGGGAGTGGATTAAGGGAGAGAAGAAGGGAAAAAAAAGAAGGAGGGAGGAGGAGGAGAAAAAGAAGAAAGGAGGAGGGAAAGGAGGGGGAAGAGAGGGGAAAGAGAAGAACGAAGAGGGAAGAGAAGGAAAGGAGGGAAGAAGAGGAGAGAAAAGAAAGAAAAGAGGAAGAAGAAGGAAACAGCAAGGGGAAAGAGGGGGAAGAAAAAAAAAGAAACACAAAAGAAGATTAAGGGACTTAGAAAGACGTTCGCATAAAATACTGCAAAAAAGGGAAAAGTAGAAGGAGAAGGAGAGGGAAAAGGAGAAGGAGAGAGGGGAGGAAAGAGGGGAGAGAAGGGAGGAAAAGGAGAAGAGGGAAGAAGAAAGGGAAAAAAAGAGAGGAGGGAAGAAAGAAAGGAAGAAGAAGGGGAAGGAGGGGAAAAGGGGAGAGGAAAAGGGAAGAGAGAGGGAGGAAGAGAGGAAGA
>NZ_SMMX01000089.1 GCF_004345005.1 Extibacter muris | reverse complement strand
TTTCTCCCTTCTTCCCCCCTTTTTTTCCCTTCTTCTACTTTCTCTCTTCCTCTCCCGCCCTTTTCTTTTTTTTTCTTCTTTTCTTCCCCTTCCTCTTTTCTTTTTCCTTCCTTTTTATATGTTGTTTATTGGTCTCTCTCTTCTTCCCCTTTTCCTTCCCCTTCCTCTCCTTCTCTTTCTTTCCCCTCTTTTTTCTCTTCTGGAAAACGTCCTCCTTCTAACACGTTTTTTCCTTTTGATTTTCTCCCTCTTTCTCTCTTTCTTTCCTTCAATCGAATATGAGGTGCTTCTCTCCTTCCCCTTCCCCCTTCCCTCCTTTCCCGCGCTCCTGCTCCCTCCGCCCTCTTTCTTTCCTTTCCCTCTTCCCCTTTCTTTCTTTCCCCTCTCCCGAATTTGATATTCTTGCGCTCTTTCTCCCCCCTCCCCCCTAGCAACTTCCCCTTCTCTTCTCTCTTCCGCCCTCCTTTCTTCCCTCTTCTTCTTAACAGCTCTCCTCCCGGGCCGGGCGCCAAACTTCTGTTCCTTCCCCTTCTCTCCTCTCTTCTTTTTTCCTTACTCTCTTCCTTTTATCGTTATTTCCCGCTGTTCTTT
>NZ_SMMX01000008.1 GCF_004345005.1 Extibacter muris | reverse complement strand
GATGGCTCCACAATATTCCCTGATTTCAGCCCCATATTCTCCAGTGCCTGATACATGGAACGGATCACGACTGGCGGTGTATAAAATGCAGTCAAGGTAGACTGTCTTGCCGCCTCATATTCTTCTTCCGTCAATACGGTTTTCAGTTCCAAATATTCAATTCCCCATGAGGATTTGGTTTCATCGAAAGCGTCCGATAAGCCTCCCCACCCTACATAACCAGATAAAATCTCCTGTTCCTCCGGTGTAGCATAACGGTTTTCTTTCTCACATTTCTTTAATAGTTGGATTGCCATGATATTTGCCCGGAACTTCTCCTTTGCACCTCCCTGTCCCAGTGTATCGTCCGCAATTTGAAACTGGTGACGCTGTGACTGTGGAATTTCCGGATGAAGATCGAATGTCTGAACCTTTCCCTTCGGCATGGATTTCTCCCATGCCGGGGAAAGGTCTGGAGATATTTCTTTTTCGGCTGGTAAATCTAGTTCTTGGAAAGGTTTATATCCCTGCTCCCGAATCGTCGCAAGCCACTTTCCCGCAAATTCGTCCAGTTCCTCCTCTAATCTTTCATCAATACTTCCACCTTCCTGCATGACATCTTGGAAATATTTCTGATAAGCAGAATCATACGTCCTTGCGTGAAGTTCCTGCTTTTCATGGTCAACCATAAATTCCATATCCGGATCGGGCAGGGAATCTCCATTTTGTTCAAAGTAGTGAGACATCGACAGCCAATGTTCCCCCACCCACTCTACCGTAAGCGGCATGAAGTGTTCCCCTGCATGAAATTCCATGCTGTCCCTTTCCCCACGCAGCACTTCCGGTGCTAATTCCATAAGAGAGAGATAATTCCGATGGGCAATTCCGCCCTTTACTTCTATATCCTGCTCTACTTTCTGCTCCTCTTGAAGTTCTTCCACTTCCAGTATTTCCATTTTCTTCTTCAGATGGTCATTTGCCGGATTTTCCACTACTTTACGTTCAAACTCCTTACGTGGCATTTCTTCTGTAAAGAGTGGATACATCTGATTCCTCAACACAACCACATCATCAGAAAGGGTTACGATTTCATAAGCGTCCATACCGATATAGACAACCGTATCCACCCCAAAATCATAAATCTGATTCATAGATGGAAGATTTCCTACTTGTTCAACAGCCGATTCTACCAGCGCAGACGACAGTGCTTCTTCTTTTTCGGCTGGTATCGGTGTAAACAGACTGAATACTCCGTCGTGATAATCCCTCAGTTGTTGATATGCTTTCTGCATAGACGCATAGTGTCTGTCAAAATCAGCGGTATTTTCAAGTACCTCAGACATTCCGGTTAATAATTCTTCCACTCTCTCCGGATTATCCAGTTGTGGGCGGATTGCTTTGATTGCATCTGTAATATACATTCCACTTTCGTATGGACGTACTACATGCTCCGGCTGATTCGTATAAAAATGATAGATTCCATTCGCAACCACACCTTTTTCATATTCCGGTATATATGAAAGTTCTTTCTGCGTCATATAGCGGTCAGCAGCAATCAACTCATCTATTCGCTTTGCTACATTTTCCCATTTCACTAAGACCTGCTCTGCGTCCTCTCCAAAGCCACGATACAATTTCAATCCTTTTGAATCATGATTTTCCCCGATTCCTGTTCCTATTAAGACTGGACTATGACCACCTGTTCCATATTCATTCTTTAGAAATGTCACTTTCTCTTTTGTTGTATGCCCTTGCAGAAAGAATGAATAAATCCTAAATTTCCCCTCTGAAAACCCACTGCCATTTCGTAGTGTATAATCAATGATTTCCTGCGGAATAGAAAAAGCAGAGGACTTTTCCTCTGCTAAATCATCTAAAAATGCCAACTGTCCATTAACGGTAGGGAGAGGTTCTGCTTTATCCCTCAATTCTCCCATCAGACGCATTCCCTCAAAATACTCTGCAATTACACCCCAATCATAATAGCCTTGCGATGTTCGTGAAAGATAACTACCTTCCCATATATGCAGCACATTTTGATAGGTTTTATAGCCGACACGTCTTCCATCTTCCAGATAAATTTCTGTGTATTCCGGATTAAAAATGCTCTTGATATACTCCACTCGCCTGCCACTATCCTCAGCATTCTCAAAAAATCTCCGAATCTCCGATTTTTCTACTCTTAAGTGTGGTGTCGTAAGCAGAAGTTCTTTTATATCCTTATCGTTATGGAAAAATGGCAGGCTCTTATCTTCATGACTCCTATCATACCAGCCTAAACGTAAATCAGTTCCTTCATCACGATTTCCTCCGCTGACTGACGGATATTGTTCATCAGTCCCACCCACATCATCGGATCGCTCGCTTTCAGTTCCTCTGTCACGTTCTGTGCCGCTTTCATCTCTGTTGTAATCTGCTCCATCCGGCTCTGTGCTGTTTCTTGTATCTCCGTCAAATGCTGTTTCAGTTTCCCTTGTGTCATCAGGCTGATGAACAGTCCGTAATGGTTCTCTCTCAGATACATCCTGCGAAGGGAGCCATACTTCCCAATGTGTCCTTCCGGCTCGTCCGGTACGGTCAGCTTCGGAATCAAATAATCTCCTTGCTTGCTGTATGTCACTGCTTTCATGTTTAAAACCCCTTTCCGAAGTAATTTTCTCTGTTCTTTCATCTCCAGTATATAGTTCCTCCTGATGTCCGGCAAAGGTACGATTTTTCCGGTTCTGCTCCTGTTGTAATTTCCGCATGGTATCTGAGATTTCCGCCAATGCCATTTCTGATACATCACTGGTGGCTGTACCAAATAAATTGACCAGTTCCGGTGTATTAAAATCCCGGATATTACGAAAATCTTCTGTCTCCAGATAATCCTCTGTGTCTATGCCACACCGTACCATCAACATATAGGCAATACTGTTCGATAAAAGTGTCCTTACCTCTACTTCTACGTTATATTCGTCCAACTCTTCGATAAAACTACCTTGGCGGTATGCTAAAATGTCTTGCATATAATCAAGCAGATTATCCTCTGCCAGATGTTCTGCCGCACTTCGGATAATTTCTGACAATTCGGTTACATTTTCCGGTACTCCAAACGCATTAGACAATGTTTCCTTTACTGCCTCTTGATTTTCTTCCGTAACTTTCCACAGTGCTACCGGACGAATCAGACGTTTATATTTCCCTTCCTTTGTATCGGAAACATCAAAGTAATATTTCAACTTCATATTGTTTCCGCTTTTATCAAAGACTGCGATTGCACTGGAATTATGCTTCACCCACCGTCCAAACTTCAAGTTCCAATCTTCCATACTAAGGACTGCAAACGCCTCCGGTCTTTGCACATGAATCAATATCTGTTCATCAAAGGGAAGTCGAAAATTCCGGCAGGCAGAACGTAAGAACGCAAGCCAGTTTTCCGGCGTTGCGGTTACTTCCCGTATACTCTGTGCATATAAATCTGTAATTAAATCATATTTCTTTGCCACAACTTCGCCCTACCTCTCCTTCTCTTTTTCTCGTTTCGGTGGGTATTTCTCCAGAAACTCCTGAATCGTCCGACAGTCACCACCGCAATAATCCCAATCTTTCTCCGGTTCAATATCCAGATAACCGTTAGATGATAATTTTATCCGTTCACGAGTAAGAATACTCCCAAAATGATTGACTAGAATCCCCTTTGCTATCTGCACCGGATCACCCCAACCTTCATCATCATGGCGTACCTCATAAAGATATAAACCTTTGGGGACTGTATTTCGGTCAAGCCTCATATCATGAAAGAGTGCCGGCTTTCCTAACACCCTAATTTCTGTATAAGTTTCTTCCATTGCATTGTATTGTGCCATCTATACCCTGCCTCCTTTTCTGCTCTACAAGCTAAATCTCTCTATCTTCATTCATTCTCTCCTCCCGCTAAAAAGGTAAGGACTTTATTTGCTTTCACTGCTTTCTGAATTTCGTTGATCATGCCAATCTCTGCTACGCTAATTCCCGGAAGAGATAAAATATCATCCATTGTCATTGCAAGGACAGCCTTTTCCGTTTCAAATCCAGCCTCTATCAATTTTGACAGACATTTGATTGTCTTGTTATTTATCTGAGCCATCACTGTTCCTACCTTTCCCGTTCTTGACTGTTTCTCTGCTTTCCCTGATTCACCTTTTCCTGCCACTGTTGATAAAACTCTACTTTATCCATTGTTCTCTGACATAAATCTTTGATTGCCGACAGTTGATCGTTCAGATAATGTCCCCAATAGTAATTGTCTTTTCCACTACACTCCCATGTTACAAATCGGTCTGGATTTTTTATATTGACACCTAACACATACTCCACCTCTCCTACGGGAATCGCTTGTATGATTTTATATCCCTGATTCATTCTCTCCTCACTCATATTTACCGCACCTCCCTGTTTGTCTGTTTTGTAACCTCTGTTTCTTTTTGCCGGATATTTTCCAACCGTTCCTTTGCCCACTGTGGCAGGCACGCCGGTTTCACTTCGCCTTGAATATCATAGCGTTCCCACCTGCCATGTTCCCCGGAATACAAGTTGATATGGTAACAGGCATTTCCACGGGGAGACGCTTTCGCACCGTTCCCGCCTGTCACATAGATGAGTTGATGTTCACAAGAACGATACTCTGGTTTTAATACACCGGGCTTAACTGCGACCACTTTCCCCACCAGACTTTTCCCATAATCATTTGAGAAACACATTTCTGCTGTGATTTTCTCTCTCAGTATGGTAACAGATTCCCGTTCTGCCACAACCTCCCGGCACTGCTCATGGATGCGGTCAGCAAATACTTCCATCAATTCCACATAATCGTCACCAATCAGACATTCCTCGTATGAACCAAAAACCTCATTGACTGTGTAGTAAGCACAAAAATAAGGCATATCCAACTGCTCATTGACACCGAACACAATCTCTTTTCTTCCCACGGAGATTTCCTTCGTTATCTCATACTCTCCCGCCATACGCTTTTCCTGTTCGTCATTCACAATTCTCAACTCCTTCCTACTATGTAAACAGGGCGGATCGCTCCGCCCCTGATACATAATCTTATTTATTTTTCTTTTTCCTCTTTTTAAGTGCCAGAATGAAAAAGGCTGCAATTCCAACTGTCGATACCGCCAACAAACCAATCCATGCCTCTACATGGCTGTCATCCCCTGTTTTTGGCGTTGTTTTATCTGGTGTTTCCGGCTTTGGGCTTTCTTTTTCTACTACTTTAACGGTCTGTCCTTCGTCCTTTATATCTTCATGGTTTGTCACTTCGATTTCCGTATCTTCCCTCACGATATAAAGTTTCTCAAATACTACAAGTTCACGGTTCGCAAGTCCTGTACCATTAAAAATAAAAGAAACATCTACTTTTCCTGCTGACTTTTCTGCTTTGAATACCGTCTCGGCTGTAACTGGTTTATCCTGAATAAGCAACTGTTCTCCTGTTGTCTTATCCATCAATACCCCCGACACTTTATACTCCTGCCCCACTTCCAGATTCTCATATTCTACGGTATCTATCAGTGTAATCTCTTCGGATTCTACGATTTCTTTATCTCCATCTGCACCATCTTTCGCTGTTGTATGAATCAATGGGAAATAAATACTCTGGTCTTTATCCTCAATATCCGTATGCGATGCTACTTCCTTGTCTTTATATGTCACAGACTCAAAAGCAACAATCGTTTTTCCTTTCAATGCACTTCCGTCAAAAACAAAAGTGAGTTCTACACTACCCTCTGACTTCTCCGGTGTAAATACTGTTTCTGCGGTCACTTTTTCCTCATTTACAAGTAATTCTTTTCCGGTTTCTTTATCCATCAGCACACCGGATACTTTATATTCCTTGCCCGGAATCAGATTTTTGTATTCTACAGTATCTACAATCGTCACTTCTTCATCAGCTCTGGATACATGGCTGTTTGTCTCCGTATCTGTTGCTGTTGTCCCAATCTCAGGGAAATATACCGTCTGCCCTTCATCGGAAATATCTGCATGGACTGCAATCTCTGTTTCCTCAAACAATAATGATTCAAACACGACCAGCGTTTTCCCTTTCACATCTGTTCCGTCAAAGACAAACGTGACCTCTGTGGTTCCTTCCGATTCCTCCGGTGTAAATACTGCCTTCGAAGTTACTTTCTTTCCTTCGATTTCCAACGGTTCTCCGGTTTCTTTGTCCATCAGAGTTCCAACCACTGTATACTCCTGCCCTGGCACAAGATTTTTATAGCTTACCGTGTCAATCAGCGTCACTTCGGAATCTGCATTTGCAATAGGCTCTTCCGTGTCTGCGTCTTTTGCGGTTGTTCCGATTTCCGGAAAATAAATGGTCTGATCCTCATCTTCGATATCCGCATGGACTGCCAGTTTCAAATCTTCATGGTATAACTCCTCAAAGACAACCACTGTTTTTCCAGTTAAAGAAACACCATCAAACGTAAATGTTACCTCTACGGTTCCGCTGCTCTTTTTTGCTTTGAATGTCTCCTCTGCGGTGACTGGTTTTCCATCAATCAGTATCGGCTCTCCAGTTTCTTTATCCATGAGTGTTCCAACGACTTTATACTCCTGTCCCTTTTTCAAACCTTCATATTCGACAGTATCCACAATCGTTACTTTCTCATCTGGTTTTGAAAGATGAGAACCCGTCTCTTTATCTAATGCAGTGGTTCCGATTTCAATTTTATCATTGGTAAGCGTTCCCAACTGTACAGTGACAGAATCTTTATAGATTGTCACCTCAAACTTCAAAAGATTCATGCTCTCATTTGCCTCACACCTCTGCTCTTCAATTACATAGGTATCATATAGCAATGCACCCTTACGATCATCCACCTGTGATGTTCCAAACCAAATACCGTCCGCAGAAGATTTTCCCTGATTGGTATTTTGAGAATGCTTTACCCACTCTGAAGAGGTACTTGCATATCCGTTCTTATCCGTAACAATCGTATGGCTCTCTCCGGTTGTTTTTGAAGTAATGGAAAAAGGAACATTTGCAAGACGGTTTAATTCTCCGTCTGCCACTTTCACAAACTCCAAGTCTCCACGGAAAATCTGTTCCGGAACACCCGCTGCGTTATAACAGAAAACCGTTTCTTCCGTTCCTTCTCTTGTGATTTTCTGCACAAATACTTCCTTATTTGCAAAGTATCCTTCCGGTGCTTTTATTTCTTGAATCGTAACGGTTCCTAAAGGCAGACAAGGTGTTGTACCGTCCAACTGGTAATAAAATTCATCACCGGAAACAAGATATTCTTTTGTGAATTTCACTTTTCCGCCCTTATCTGTCTTAAATACCCACGTTTTAACTGGCTGTTTTCCACTTTCCTCTGGATTGCTGTCCATCTGTTCTGTAAAGAACTTAAGTGTAAATTCTGCATGTTCCAAAGACGCAGCTCCCTGTGCCTTTGCCTCTCCTGTCTCAGCGTCTATTTTCTGCAATACAATATCCATCGGTTGATTCTGTGGAACTTCCTGCACTTTTACAGTAGCGGTCACTTCCGATTCCACCGCCACATCATAAGACTTTGTATCAATGGCATATCCGGCACTCGCTTCGATCTCACGGATGGTATAACTACCTGTTTCCAAATCTCCGGACTTTGCATATCCTTCGGCATTTGTTGTAAGGACTGCCACCTGTGAATCTCCCTGATAAATGCCATACTTCGCACCTTTCAGGCTGTAATTTCCGTTTCCATCAGAAATCTGTCCGTTTGCGGTGCTTTTATATAATTCAATCCACCCATACGGTTTCTCATACCAACTTCCTGCAATGGTCTGGTGATTATCTGCCGGAAGAATAAATGCCCGGAATCTTTTTGGAGGATTTGGCAGGGAGTTGATTACATCAACCACTTCTTTTGCCTTTGCAA
Organism: Extibacter muris; assembly: GCF_004345005.1. Classification (GTDB taxonomy): domain Bacteria; phylum Bacillota; class Clostridia; order Lachnospirales; family Lachnospiraceae; genus Extibacter; species Extibacter muris. The sequence continues at coordinate 165,630 of NZ_SMMX01000008.1, read as the reverse complement.
TAAAATTTGCTGGAGCGCCATAAAATGCACCGCCTCCCTCATTGTAATTATCATAAATATAGGCTAATACCAGATGTCCAACCACATAAGCATTGGTATCCGACCAACCATGAAAGCACTGATCTCTTGTAATCGTCTCATAGCCATATCCACCATTGAGATAATACAAAGCCTTTCGAATCGGGGAATCATTTGGCAGCAAATTGTAACTATACGTTCCGGCTTCCGGTGTTTTCTTCAACGGTTCCAGACAATATGCTGTGTTCGTACCGTCAAAAGTCATTCTCGTTGTAAAATAATCTCCATAGGGAATTGTTTCTCCGGAATTAAAATTAAGCGTTCCATCTGCCGCAAATACAGTAGTTGCCGACGTACCAAATGCAGTCAGCACGGTTATAAGACTGAGCATAAATGCCAATACCCTTCTGCTTTTCTTTTTCAATCTCTGAATCATAGATTTCATTCCTTTCATAAAAAAATCCCTGCGTTGTGCAGGGTGTATAATAAGTTTCAATTTATGGGAAAGTGGCTAGCCACGCTCCCCTCTTTGTGTTTTCGGCTGGTAAACTGCTGGTAATCTTGAGGGGGTAGGGTGTGGGAAGGGGGAGAGAAAAGAAAAAAGACTTTCCACGAAAGGGCATACTTTCCCCTACGGTGGCAAGCCTTATCTTTCCCGACTACGTTCCCGCTTTCGGTACATTTCCAACGCCTTGATAATCGTATCTTCCACTTGTTTTACAGACGTCCCCGGTGGAAAAAATTTGCTGATACGCTCTTTCGGCATACGGAATTGCTCTTTTTGATTTCCCTTTTCCTCTGAAAGTATGGAAAATATCACATCTTCATTCAATCTCCCCTGCTCTGAAAACTGCCGCATTTTAATTGCTTGTGCATGGCTCGGTGTGCAATCCTCCGATTCAATGGTTTCATACAATGCGGTCTGTTCCTCTTTCGGCAAATAAGACAACTCTACTGCCGGACGCATGGCAATCTGTAACATACCTTTTTCTTTCAGAACAGAATTATCCACTAATTCAAGTAATTCCGGTATAAGATTGGTTAAACGGATATATCTACGTACTTGGTCTTTACTTTCTCCTACCTGTTCTCCTAATATCTCTGCTGATTCTCTTCCTTTTAACTTCCACGCCACTGGCTCGGAAGTTAAATCAGTACGCTTTCCCTGCCTTTTCATTGCGTCAAGTTTCATTTTATAGGCAAAGGCTTTCTCTGATGGTAAGATAGTTTCCCGTTGCAGATTGGAGTCAACCATAAGAATGGTAGCCTCTTCGTCCGATAATTCACGGACAATACACGGTATGTCTTTCTTTTCCGCTATTTCACTTGCATATTTTCTTCGGTGTCCGGCTACCATTTCATAACCGCCCTCTGGCTTTGTTCTTACAAGTGCTGGTGAAAGCACGCCATACTGTCTTACACTTTCCACCAGATTTTGCATTTCCTCGTCCATTCTGACCTTGAACGGGTGGTCTGGAAAATCACTGATTTCTTCAATCCCAATCTCCATCACCATTTCACGCTTTACCTCGTCTCGTTCTTCCTGTGTACTGAATAAATCATCTGCTGAGGGAAGATTTAGATTGATTCCTCTGCCTTTCGCCATCTTTCACCACCTCCTTCGTAAAGGCTTGATATGCCCTTGCAACTGTACCGTCTTTGTCGTAACTGTAAATACTCTTTCCTGCGGCACTTGTCTCTGCGGCTTTAATTGCAACCGGAATCACTGTCTGATACACTTTAATGAATTTCCCATAGTTCTGCTTCAGACTACTTTCTGTGGCTCTTGCTAGATTAGTACGCATATCTGCCAGTGTAAGCAATACACCGTCCACTCTCAATGAAGGATTGATTTGACGCTGCACCTTCTTAATGGTCTGGATTAACTGTGTCATACCTTTTAAGGGCAGGTAATGAGCCTGAACAGGTACAATCACGCTGTCAGCCGCCGCTAATGCGTTAATCGTCAGCATTCCCAAACTCGGCATACAATCAATGAGAATATAGTCATACTGCTTTTTCAATGGCTCCAGACAGGTTTTCATTGTTGTTTCCCGGCTCATGGCATTTACAAGCAACATTTCCATACCAGATAACTCAATATTTGCCGGAATCAGGTCAACACCTTCCTCGTGGTGCAAAATCCCCTCTCCCGTCTCCATTGGTCTGTCACGGATAATATTTTCCATGTGCGTTGTGAGTGTGACGGGAAGATTGTCTTGTTCTACCCACCCTAAAGATGTTGTCAAATCACCTTGTGGATCAGCGTCTACCAGAAGTACCCTGTTTCCCTCATTTGCCAGTCCCACACCGAGATTGACTGTTGTGGTTGTCTTTCCCGTGCCGCCCTTTTGGTTAGCAATGGCAATCACTTTGCATTTTGATGACATACTCTGTGAGTGCATTACGGATTCCTCCTTTCCTGAAAAATTTAATAGCCACTCCTTTGTGGGGAATGGCTATGTACGGAAATTTAGGCATAAAAAACCGATTGATTCTCGTAATGAAAACCAATCGGGGTATGTAATTCTTTTGTAACTATGCGTCCAATTTTTGAAATGCTTTATTTTTAACTTCGATTAAATTATATGTTCCTTCTTTTAATTTATCAATGGCTTTTTTCGTATCGCTATCTTTCACAGTGATGCCTATTATTGTTTGACAATTATTTCCTAACGATAAGATACTTTCAAAAAATTTTTCCATATCCTTTGGCACAATGCTATGTTGTACGGGTTCATCAAAAATTAAGACTGTTGGATGGTTACCTCCTTTTACCATAGACACCTGCATCAAGGCTATCGTATAAGCCCAAATACCTCTAATATTATCACTCGCAGAAGAATCAAATTTCATATCAAATTTTTCAATAACTGGTAAATAACTTTCCTCAGATATATTTATTTCTTGCATATCTATAACGCTCTTATATCCATAGGTCATCAAATTTATCACAAATTTATCACGCAATAATTTCAATTTTTCAAAATCTTTAGCAGAAAATTTACTACTAGGAATTTCCTTCTTTTCCTTTAAGTATCCCTTCCAATCATCTGATAATTCTTCGAATCTCTCCTTTTTATTTTCAATAAAGTTTTTCAAATCTTCCAATTGATCAATTCTCGTTTGTAATTCAATTTTCTTATATACTAAAGATTCCGATAAACTATCATCCACAGCGTATAAATCACTACGTAATGTTTTCGCTAATCTTCTTAAAGTAAATATTTTTCCTTGAAGATTTTGGATTTTCTGATCCATATCATCTCTACTATGCTTATGGCTTTCTTTTGCGTAATTCAACATTACCTTTTGTGCTTCTAAATGACGAATATTTTCATCTATACTCATGATTTCCACGCCTTCTAGTGAAGGCAAAAGAGAATCATTAATCGGTTGATGACACACCGGACATATATCTTTGGAAGTTAAGCAATTTAATTGTGAACCTAAATCTCTCAATCTTGCAGCATCTTTATTATTCCTTAAATCATTTTCAATAATTTCGAGATTGTTGTCTAATACTTGAATTGCTGCTTTCTCTTGCAGTATATGCTCTCTAAACCATCTTGTAGTATCTTCATACTCCTCTATGGTTTTCTCAGTAGAATTTAATTCCTCCTGCAATTCTTCAAAATTATCAACTACTTTTGGCTTAATATTATCAATTTCTTTATATTCCTTTCTCAGCCCGTTTATATATTCATCAATATTCTGCTTATTTTTTAATATGTGAATTCCAGTTAAGTCTATTTTAGTTAAAACGCTTGGCTTTAATGGTACTCCAAGAATTTCACACGTCTCCCTTCCTACAGCATTAAAAATTTCTTTAACCAATAGTTCCCATTCACTTCTTATCCTAATTTCTTTTGTTTTTAAAGAATCTTTCTTCTTTTCATTACTTAATGTATCTAATTTCATAACAAACTCAAGTACACGCTTTTTCGAATCCTTTATTCCTAAAATTGGCATTCCTGAAAAAATATCTGCCCAACCATGCTTTTGTTCTATAAACATACATGAAAAAAGTAACTGCAAATATAACTTTCTCTGGTTTCCATCTGTTGCCGGAACTATTGGAAGCTCTAAATGTAAGAATTTTTCTAAAAATCTATGAAATCCTTGTGTATAGACTGCTGAATTGGGCATATGAACGTATGTGTCCTCCACAAGAGTAGCATCTCTTATATTATCTAATTCAGAATAATAAACAGTAATCAATTTTGTATCTCTATTATCCATTTTGGCTACTCGATATAAAGTAACCACTTCGCTTCCATTAGATATTTGTAAATAAATTTTCGCTTCTAATACATACAGCTTTTTATCGCCACTTTCAATAAAAGTTTTGTAAACAGATGTTAAAACCTTTTCTCCTTTTCCACCTATAATTTCTTCAAATCCTAAACAGTAATATACTGCCTCAAGAATCGAACTTTTTCCGCAGGTATTATCTCCGCTTGCTAAGAAATTTAGACCATCATTAAATTTTTCATCAACACCATACAAGCCTTCCTCAGTTTGTATCTCTACTCTTAATCTATCAACTCTCAGCATTCTTGTACCTCCACAAAGACATCAATTGCTCAATCTTATCATTTGTTAATTTAAGACCTAATTCTTTCAAAAATATTTTTTCCTCTTGCAAAATATCTTCTTTATCAATTTTTTTTACCAATTCTTTTCCCGTATCAGTCAATTTAAAAGTACCATTTTTTAATTGACTAACTAGTTTATCAGCTATTGCATATTTTATAGCTCTATTTACTGCCGGATCAAATCTTACAAGCATAAATGACATTTTTTCATTAACATATTCTTCTAACGCCTGCATACATTCTTTAGTATTCAAAGCATTAGAAATAATATGTAATTTAACCAAAGAACATCCTGCTCTTCCACTACAAGTTTTTGCAATAATTAAACAAATCTGTGCAATCTTATAACTAATTCTGTAATTGTAAGGAACCGCATCTGGCTTAGAATCAAAAATTATCTCATTAGTCAATAAATAATTATCCATAATAGTATCCCTACTTCCTAAACTGCATTGAACAATCTGCCAACCACATACTAATAATATCTGTTTTAAGTTCAAAAATAGAGGCAACTGTAAAATACTGACATGTTTCTCTCAACTGTTTCTCAAAATCTTCTAAAATCTCATTAAAGATCTTAATATTTAAACTCTTATCTGTGTTCATGCACGTTTTTAGAGAAACTTGCTTTTTATATGCTTGCTCTAATCCATAGACATCTTCATATATTTCCGCATATGATACTCGTAGCATTCGCAATATTTCCATGCCTTTTATATATGCCTCTATATAAGTAGCTATTACCTGCTTAAATCCTTCATCCTCTTCATCTATATCATTCATCACCGCTTTAACTTTTCTTTTTATATTATTAGTCTTTTCAGAATCACATTTTTCCCAATCAACAGCTTTAACTTCTCTAACAGCCAAGTTTAACTTAGCATCTGTCAATGAATTCCTTATGCTTCTTGTTATTTCAAATCTAAAATCCTCTGCTTGTTTTATTACTATGATAAAGTCATCCGCTATATAGTCATATTGTGATGGATTATCTTTTTTACATTTTAAAACTTCTTGTCTTTTTGTTTCAGCATGCTGAAGAATTCTCGAATCCTTATAAAACGGTATAACAAAATGCCACTCATGTATGAGTGGAACACCCAATTGATTCAAACGCTTTTTATACTTATCCTTGAGCAGTTTCCCTATATCTGCTGTCATTTTATCTCTTTGATGATTATATATTTCATCATCAGAATACTCTCTCTCTGGATAATAGCATTGATTTACTATACCAGTTCGAGTAAACCCTTCAATACCCGCATCACCACCTTGCGTTGCTGGTATTTCCGTATAATGTTGTTCCTGATATTTAATTCTATAACATGATTGGCATAAATCTTCCCATGTATCACCATCTAATTTTCCTTCATAAAAATCTAAAATCATCCCGTTCCACCGCCCAATAGCTTAATTGATATTGACCTCTCACAAATAGGTTTCAAAGAAATCAGCTTCACATCAACAATACGTTCCATTTCTGTTGTGAAGAATTTTATCTTTACCATCTGAATGTCTTCAAATATCTTAAGCAATATAATTTTTTGATCAACGTAATAATACACGCTATTGAGCCTGAATTTGGAAATATCAATTTTCTCCATACAATCTCCTCCATCCAAAGCTCAAATTATAGCTGTTTGGGATATTATACCATATTTTTATTCCTTATAAATAATATATTCTATAATTATCGTGAGCTTAATTTTTCATTACGAATTTTTCCTACAAAAAGTCACAAATTCCATTTGTCCACCTAATATCATCTAGTCCGTATCCTACCATTTCATCCGCAAAATCCGTACCAAACAGCACGAAAAAGCACGAAATATCACGCTTTTTCACTCCCAGACAGACTAGCTGACGAAATACTCCACCGCATTATTCGGGAAGAATTCCTTGAACTCTCCGTAAAGCTGTGCCGCCAATGTCTTATTATGTGCAATAATCAATGTCGGCTTGTTCAATTCCTGTATGACATTGGCCATCGTAAAGGTCTTACCGGAGCCGGTGACGCCGAGAAGCGTCTGACACTGATTTCCTTCCTTAAATCCTGCTGCCAGTTCGGCTATAGCCTGGGGCTGATCGCCGGTCGGCTTGTATTCAGATACCAATTCAAAATGATCCACGAAAGCTCCTCCTTTATGAATGCATTTGTAATTACATGTATTATTCCTGCAACTAGATAAGATTATATCAGATGGCATGAAAAAAGTACAGAGCAAACTCGAATGTTTGTTCTGTACTTTTTTTATAATATGCCTGGCAGCTTAGCCGTCGCTATTTTCTATTTTCTATTCTCTCTGCCTCTTCCTGAGTGATTATCTTCTGGCACACCATACTTTCCAGCACCTGGACCGTACGCCGCCTGGCCGCCTCCTTGTCCGTATCCGGAGAGCAGAGAGATGGTGCATTTGGAACTCCTGCCAGCAGCTGCAAATACTTCTGCGGCCTTCCGTTCCATCTTTTTATCCTCTGTAAACAGCAGGTTCTTGACAAGCTGCTGGGTGATGGTGCTTTCGCCTTCCACGAATGCTCCCGCCTTTATATCTGTCCATGCGGCACGGGCGACCGCAAGAGGGTCGATTCCGCAGTGGTCCTTGAGCCTGTGGTCCTCTGCACATATGGCGGCCTTTATATAAAACCGCGGCAGTTCCATACATGCAGTATAGCCTTCTGCACTACGGGCGTCCCTGACCCTTTCATCAAGCGTTTCTCTGCTTTTTCTTCATGTCCATCCATCCCTTTCCGGCTGTCTGTACAAATTCAGATCATATCATCCCGAAGTGCATCAATAATGTTCTCTTTCTTTATCTTGCTGACAACGTACAGCATTGTAATGAATATGACCAGGAACACGCCCAATATGCTGACTCCGATGCTGGACCACGGAAATACATACCTGACCTGCCCGCCGCCGGCGTCTATCCCTACATAGATAAGCCATGACAGAATCCCGGCAGCAGGAAGACCGATCAGCATGGTCCGATATCCATAGAGCGCACACTCGAAGCGTATCATCTTATTGAAATCCCGCTCGGCCATGCCCACGGAACGCAGCATGGCAAGCTCCCGTCTACGCAGCTTGATGTTGGTAGAGATAGTGTTGAATACATTCGCGACTGCAATCAGCGTCATCATAATGACAAAGATAGCAGTAAACAGATTGACGATAAACAAAATATTCCGGCTCTCCTCAAGCAACTGATGGACATTATATAAAGTATACCCGGAGGTGACGCATGTCCCGTCGATTATCGTCTTCATCTGCTCCACAGACTTCCCCGGATTATCTGACCAGAATGTCAGGCCCAGCTTCTCAGGGGCGCCCAGCATATCAAACTGGGACTTCATGCTGTAAGGGACGACCGCCCTGAAAGTGTATCCCTTCGCTTCAGACGGCTCCACCGGCGGAGGATCCAGCGGATACGTATCTGCAAATGTCGCGTGGATCGTCTTAGACTGTCCGCCGGATGGCCGAGGCTATCAATGAATTCTTTGTAGATGCCATCTTCAATGAACTGGACATCCATCTTAAGATCTGCTGTCTCACCTGTCCCATCCATGCCGGCAGTCTCCTGGCAGCTGTCCCAGAATTCCCTGGTAAGGCTGCTTTTGTCCACCTCGCAGGAATAAGTAGCGAGCGCCTGATAGTTGCTTTTGGTGATTCCATCCGCTCTCTCCAGATCGTCATAGAGCCGGAGCACGTCATTTTCTTTCATATCCTTTGTATAGAATAAAATATCACCGTCGATTTCCACAGACGACCGTTCTCCCATCTGGCCCAGATAGGTCCGGAAAGCACCTGCAGACACGAACAGCACGACGCTTAACGTAAGTGACAGGACGATGCTTCTGTAACGCCGCTTATTTCTCTTAAAGTTCTTTATCTTCAAAATAGTAGCCAGGCTGATAACTGCTGCAGCTACAAGGGCTGGAACCGATACCTTCAACGTCAGCTGTACGTTGTCATACAGAATGTTTGTGAAGTTCTTAGATACCAGCGAAAGAACAAGCCAGATGCTTGGAATGCCAATGAGCATGCCAAGCGGAATACCGACAGCACCGATGCAGAGCCCCTCAAACAGGACAGAATTACGCAGCTGCTTTTCCGTGGCTCCTGCGGACATAAGAATACCGAACTGGTGCGTCCGTTCGTTTAACGATATATGGAACGAATTATAGATCAGGAACACGGAACCGAGCATCACGAGTGCTACCAGTATGCCCCCGGCCGCATAGAGCAGCGCATTAAACAGCTTATCATCCGAAAAACCCATGAAACGCAGTACATCATCGTTCAGGAAATAATCATGTCCTTCTGCAACCTCTTCTGCATATGCATGGACCTCTGCCGGGTTCTTCAGCGTGACAAAGGTACTGAAGCCGTGCGACGAAGCTGCTGCATCTGCCTTTGTTATCAGCGTATAGCCGGGAGCTGCAATCTCTTCAAAAGCGGGCCTCTGGCAGATGCCTGTAATCAGAGACACGGGCAGTGTGTCAAAGGTTTTGCTATTGCCCCGTTAATGACATAGTTCTGCAGCGATACGGCAAATGTGGCAACCGCCGTAATCATAGCCGCGGACAGCGCTACCCCGATGATTGTGACGAAGGTCCGTGTGCGGCCTTTCTTCAGCCCCTGGTACGCAACTTTATGAAAGATGTTCATCATCTCGACACCTGCCTCTCGTCCCGCACTATTCTCCCATCTGCGATGGCGATGATGCGGTCCGCCTGCAAGGCGATGTTCTCGTCATGGGTGACGAGAATCAAAGTCTGCCCATACTTCTGGTTGCTTTCTTTCAGCAGACGGATGATTTCCTGTCCGTTACGGCTGTCCAAGCTTCCTGTCGGTTCATCGGCCAGGCAGACCTGGGGCGCGTTCATCAGGGCACGGCCGATGGCGACGCGCTGCTGCTGGCCGCCGGAAAGCTGGTTGGGCAGATGGGCTTTCCTTCCTTGCAGGCCGAGCAGTTCCAGCAGATCGTCCAGCCGTTCCCTGTTCACTTTCCGCTTATCCATCAGAATCGGCAGCGTAATATTCTCCACCACGTTCAACGTAGGGATGAGATTGTGGAACTGATAGATGAGACCGACCTGCCGCCTGCGGAAAACAGCCAGATTCTCATTGCTCTGTGCATATACATCCTGCCCGTTCAGATACACCTTTCCTCCCGTCGGCACATCCACGCCGGCAATGGCATGAAGCAGTGTGGACTTGCCAGAACCTGAGGAACCGATGATTGCGGTAAACTCCCCTTTTCCTATAGTAAGCGATACATGGTCCAATGCAGTGACCTGGCTATCACCTTTGCCGTATACCTTGCACAGATCTGCAACTTTTAAAAACTCCATTATGTGAGCCTCCTTCTATAAATCTGTCCAATCCCCGCCTGTGGATCCGGCCGGTCCTGAACTTACTCATATAATAGAACAGTACCCTTACATCTTCGTGACTTTTTGGTGACTGATTCGTCACTTAGGGAATCGGATCGTAAATAAGGCCACGCCCTGGGGATGGCTTCTTGCGGTTACCGTCCCACCCTGACGGGTGATAATCGTCTTGCACAGGGCCAGCCCGATTCCATATCCTGACGCATCAGAATTCTTTCCGCGGTAAAACCTGTCAAAGAGATGGGGCAAGTCTTCTTTCTCAATGCCCTTGCCACTGTCACGGAGAGTAATCTCCATATAGAGAGGGGTATCGGAACAGCCGATCTCTATCCTGCCGTTATCGCCCGCACCTTCAATACAGTTTTTCAGAATGTTCTGCACAGCTTCCGAAAGCCACCCCGAATCGCCTGACACCACCGTTCCTGCCGGCACGTCCGTCCGCACCTGTATATCGTGCAGTTCCATTGATATCAGGAACGGGCGCAGCGAAGCATCTATGAGGCTTTCCACGTCAACCGGCCCAATCCGGAACACTACGATGCCTGCGTCCAGACGGGACAGCTTGAGCAGGGAAGCGATGAGCCATTCCATCTGGATAAACAGTTCCTCCGTCTCCCGGAGCAGCGCTTTCCGTTCCTGTTCTACCGGGTTATTCTTCAGCAGAGACAGGATGAGATTTGCGGAAGTAAGCGGCGTACGGAGCTGGTGCGCGATATCGGCAAGAGATTCCGCCAGGTGGCTCTTCTCTTTTTTCAGGGCCTCGTTCTGTTCCCTGATACGCAGCGTCATTTTGGTGATTTCACTTTGCAGGATGGAAAGCTCGCCTTCTTCTGATTCACTGATATACAGATAATCTGCATTATGGAGCACGAGGTCGATCTGGTCGGAAATCTGTGCGATGCTTTTGTATCGGGCCCTTGTAAATGTAAAAAATACGGCACCAAAGGCGGCGGAAACAAGGGCCATGATTCCGGCCGTCGGATCTCTCTATTGCGAAACATAGCTGCCTCCCAGCCTGTAGCCTATGCCCCAGACAGTCAGGATAATATGCGGATCTGCAGGGTTGTCCTCAATCTTTTCCCGCAGCCGCTTGATATAGACGGTCAGTGTATTATTATTGACAAATTCGCCTGCAACATCCCATAATTCATCCAACAGTCTGTCCCTCGTGACAATACTCTCAGGATTGTTGATAAAGACAAGGAGCAGGCGGTATTCCAAAGCGGACAGGAAAACCTCTTTGCCGTCTTTTTATACGATTCCGCCCGCCGTATCTACAGAAAGCCCGCATATTTCAAACGCAGACGGGGCCGCCCTGATTTGCGCAGGGCAGCTTCTATCCGGGCAACCAGTTCACGCGGCCTGAAAGGCTTGGTGATGTAATCGTCCGCGCCCATGTTAAGTCCGGTCACAACACTCGCCTCATCGCCGGACGCCGTCAGAAAGATGTCCGGTATATCTTGCGCCTGCCTGATTTCGGTGCAGACCGCAAAGCCATTGCCGTCAGGCAGGGATATGTCCACCAGGGCCAGATCGAATCTGCCCTCCGCAATCATACCGGCGCTTCTCTCTGTGTAGAGGCATGGCTGACCAGGAAGCCTTCTGAGCGCAGCAGCCGGGCAAGATTTTTCACGATTTCTCTATCGTCCTCGACAAAAAATATCTTTTTCATATATTATTATCTCCTTTGAAACGTTAAACACTATTATATCCCAACAGTATCGATAAGACAATGTTATCCGCTTCCAGAAGCAGAAGGTAATATCTAGCCGAGTATCTTTTTCAGATCCAGCTCCGGCGTGCTTATCGGAGAGATATTGTAGTTGTCCACGAGATGACCTAACACGTTGTCGGAAAGGAAGGCAGGCAAGGTCGGTCCCAGGTAGATATTCTTAATCCCAAGATGCAGCAGCGTAAGAAGGATGCATACTGCTTTCTGCTCATACCACGATAGTACCATGGACAGCGGCAGTTCGTTAATTCCACAACCGAACGCGTCTGCCAGAGCAGCCGCCACTTTTATGGCACCGTAGGCGTCATTGCACTGGCCCATATCCATTATCCTTGGGAGGCCTCCTATAGTTCCCAGATCCAAATCATTAAAACGGTATTTTCCACAGGCCAGGGTAAGGATTATGGAGTCCTCAGGAGTCTGCTTCACAAATTCCGTATAGTAGTTCCTGCCCGTGCGTGCGCCATCGTATCCCCCGACCAGGAAGAAATGACTGATTGCGCCACTCTTCACCGCATCGACCACTTTGTCTGCCATTCCTAATACCTCGCCATGTCCAAAGCCCGTCATCAGTTCAGTCCCTCCGTTGATTCCTGTCATCTCGACATCCGCGGCATACCCGCCGAGCGCCAGCGCCTTTTCTATCACCGGAGTAAAATCTTTATCTTCCCCTATGTGCACCATCTCAGGATATGACACGACCTCTGTCGTAAAGACGCGGTCTGCATAGCTTTCTTTTACAGGCATGAGGCAGTTCGTCGTAAAAAGGACAGCTCCCGGTATGTGGTCGAATTCCTTCTGCTGGTTCTGCCATGCGGTGCCAAAATTGCCCTTTAGCTGCGGATACTTCTTTAGTTCGGGATAAGCGTGGGCCGGGAGCATCTCGCCGTGCGTGTAGACATGTATCCCTTTATCCACTGTCTGCTCGAGCAGAAGGATATTGACGGTCTGTACTACAGCCTGCACCTTCCACACGAGGCTCATACAGAACCTGCTGGCAGCTATCTCTGCGAAAAATGTAGCGCTCACGAAAAAGATGGAACACCTGACGAGACGCACGATACGGGAACGGCTGCTCTCCTATCTGTCTACGGAATCGCTGAAATACGACTGCTCCACCTTCGAGATTCCTTTCAACCGACAGCAGCTGGCGGATTATCTGTCCGTAGACCGGAGCGCCCTGTCCAACGAGATAGGCAAACTGCAGTCGGAAGGTATCATCGTATGTAAGAAGAATAATTTCACGATGAACAAAATGAACGTATAAGCAGATTAAAAGGAACTGCCATCAGCGACTCTGCCGCAAAGTTATGAGGACAAGGATTAGCCGGAGCCTCGGACGCACCGAAGCATCCTCCAGCCGGCTTCGCCCCGGCGTCCACTTCACTTAACCCCCACTGCTTCTTTTAGCGTCCTCCTCAGCACATCCACATCCACCGGTTTTGCCACATGGGCATTCATACCGGCATCTGCGGCCGCTTTTACATCCTCTGCAAACGCATTGGCAGTCATAGCAATTATCGGGATTCCGGCTGCATCTTCACGTTCCATGCGACGGATGGCACGTGTAGCCTCATAACCATTCATCTCAGGCATCTGTATGTCCATGAGGATTGCATCGTATGTATCCGGTCCGGCGTCCCGGAATGCCCGAACCACCTGCCGCCCGTCCTCTTTGACGACTGTTTCCGCACCGTACATCGCCAGCAGCTCACACAGTATCTCTGCATTGATCTCATTGTCTTCCGCGACGAGAAAATGCATCCCTACAAATATGCGGGCATCTGCTTCACCTGCTTCGGACACCTTTCTGTCTGCTCCTACAGCATCGGAATCCATATCAGCATGCTGGAATTCCAGTTCCACCTGGAAACGGCTCCCTTTGCCCGGTGGGCTGTCCACACAGATCTCTCCCCCCATGAGGTCCACGAGTCCTTTCGTGATGCTCAGTCCCAGCCCTGTTCCCTCGATGCGCTCCGTGCCGTCGCTCCGGGCGAACGGGTCGAATATGTGCATGAGAAATTCCTCGGACATCCCGACTCCTGTATCGCTCACGGTAAACCTGTAACGCAGCGCGTCCGGACACATCACGGGCGGAACCTCTTCTACAAGAAACTCCACGCTTCCGCCCTTACGCGTATATTTTACCGCATTGCTCAGTATGTTGATGAGAATCTGGTTGATACGCAGAGCGTCGCCGCAAAAATAGCTGTTCCGTACGTTCCCGGCCTCTATCTAGAACCGGAGGCCGGCTTCCCTTGCCTGGGGGGGCGATGATGGCCGAAAGCCTCTCCAGCATCTCCGGAAGAAATATCGCCATACTGTTCATGGTAATCTGCGCACTTTCAATCTTGCTCATATCCAGAATATCATTTATCAGGCTCAAAAGATGTCCGGAGGATATGGAAATCTTATCAAGACAGTCTGCCACGCGGCTCTGTTCTCCGAGATGGGCTTTTGCCAGCATCGTCATCCCCATGATGGCGTTCATCGGCGTCCGTATGTCATGGCTCATAGCAGACAGGAAGTCGCTCTTAGCCCGGTTCGCCTCTTCGGCAAGTACGAGGGCGTTCTCCAGCGCCTTCTTATTCCTCCTCTCAGCAGCCAGCATATCTGTCACATCTGCCCGCACGAGGCAGATTGTACTGTGGTTGATATCCCCCCACATGACATTGATCTGCTTATACCGCTCTTCGCCTTCCCGTACGTATGGAAATAAAAAGTCGTATCCATTCTGTTCTTCCTCCAGCTTTCTCTTCATCGTTTCCGTCCGAAAGCTGTGATATATTCCCCCCCTGTTCTCTTCCGTTCCATAATCCTTTACAAAATTGCGGATCCCTGCATCGTAATCTTCGATAAAGTAAGGCTGCAGATTATTAAGTACCGTATCTCTCGTGTACATCGTAAAGCTTCCGGAACTGATATCGATAAATCCGGCAAGCTCAAACGTATACGCGATGACACGCAGCAGCGCCTGCTGTTCCCGGACCGGCTCAATAATATCTGTCCTGGAAAGGGATACCCTGCCAATCCGCAGATCGGCGGCAGACACGGTCAGGTTCTTCGTGCGGATATCACCCTTCTTTTCAATCACAGAATAGGCAATTGTATAAGATTGCCTGCTTTCAAGCCTTCTCCGTATATTTGCAGCATCCAGATTCTTTCGGAACCGTTCCCGGTCTTTCGGAACCACCCTCGTGTCAAGCATCTCATCCACCCATTCAGAATGGCATCCTTTTTCCGGAGGCATGCCGCTTCCATTTTCACCATATGACAGAATGGAATAAGTATCCTCGTCCAGATCTATATCTGCGATAAAGTCATAACCGGAAGACGAAAGCTGGTACATGATACGGTCCGCAACCGTCTGGCGGGTACTGTCCGTCACTGCGAGTACGCCTCCAGCGAAGGCTTGTTCAGATACCTTTCATAAAACTGCCGCCGTTCCTTCTCATCTACGATGAACCCGCCGATTCCGGTGAAGAACTCATCCCTCACGGTACCAAACGTATCGAGCAGGCCTGAGCCTGTATAATCGCTGATTTCCAGAATTCTGTTCTGCGTCACATTGCAGTGGCCGAGTACGAGCGTATCCGCTCCGTGCGTATGATAATGCTGCATGAGCATATCCTGATACTGCCGGCGCAGCTTCTCCTGTTCCTCACGTTCTTTCGTCATGTCCTGGTACATGGCATAGACACGCCTTTCTCCCCCTTCATTCTCTATGAGGGACAGATTGTTCTTCACCCAGACATAGCCGTCGCTTCCTTTCTTCAGACGATATATGATCTTCCAGCTGCGGGCTTCGCTGGCAATATATTCATTCATCTGTTCCGTCACATGTTCCCTGTCGTCAGGATGGACCCCTGCCATGGCGTCCTCCTTATACAGCCGCCACGCCTCATCCGGCGTCATCTCAGTAATCGCCGCAAAGCCGTCGGATAAGAATTCCGGCGTCATACTGCCGTCTTTCTCATAGTGGACAACGGCAACGCCTCCGGGAAGATTGCTGAGGATCGTCTGGAAATATTGTTCCAGCCGTTCTTTCTCTTTCCGGGTCGTAACCTCCTGCGTGATATCACTGATAAATTTGACATATGCCGGTATCCCGTTCCAGACCGTCTCCCGGAAACGTGTGCTGTAGTAACGCCCGGTACCCGGAACCGCCATCTCATGTTCCCCACCGTCCGGTTCATGGCATCCAAGCGTACAGAACCCGCTCACCTCATCCCTGTGGTGAAGCGCTTTGTAACATTTCTCACCAAGGCAGTCCCTGCCGCCGGCGAAGAGATCTTTCGATTCATTGACATAGAGCAGCTCGTAATTCTCTTTTGCGATGACATAGATGCCGTCTGCCGTCTCATTGACCATTTCCTGAAATATACGGGTCTCTGCGGACATACCCGTAAATACGGCGTAAAACCGTATAACATCTGCCTGCGGACCCATCCGCCTGCCATTGAGATGAACCCATATGAGATTCCCGTTCTTATGCCGCGTTCGATAGGACACATCAAGGACTTCGCCGCTTAACAGGGCCTCTGCGGCAGCTTTCATCACCCGCTCCCTGTCCTGCTCGTATATGATGTTCAGTGCATTCCCACGGATAATCTCTTCGTACTCCTTTCGGGTATGGCCCGACAGTTCCGTCACGCCATCGGAATAGAAGGTTGGCACAAACCGGTTCTACACTACCTGGTAGCTGGCGATGCCGCCCGGAATCGAATGGATGATATGCCTCATCTCCAGCTGCGCTTCCTTGATCTCTGAGATATTGTGGAATACACAGTGGAGCAGAGGATATCCATCTTCCTCTCCCATCCATTTGACCTGTGCCCTGCCCCATACGATGTGCCCGTCCTTGTGCAGCTTGCGGAATTCAATGCTGGCAATCCCGCGTGAGCCTATGACCTCCCGTGCCTTTGACACTACCATCTCCGTGTCTTCCCGATAGGTCATCTCGGCGGCGTCACCTTTGACGAGCTCTTTGTATTCCTCCACTGAATAGCCAGACAATGCCGGCACCCCATCAGAGAAATACACCGTTTCAAATCTGTCCGAAACTTTATAGATTGCCACACCGCCGGGAATTGCGTTAATGATGTCCTGCATCTTTTCATTGGACGCCTTCAGCTCTTCTTCTGGCTGCCTGAAACGCTCTTCCTCTTTCTGCATCTGTTCCGCCCTCCTCTAACTTTCCGCACTATTTTAACGAGTATTATTCTCAAGATACTCTTCCACGTTATCTATCGTCACTTTAAAATATGGCAGGTAGCAATATCTTTCATTCGTAAGTCCAATCTCTTCCGGCTCTCCTCCGGTTACAAGCGCCTCCGCCAGCTCTGCCATGGCTTTTGCCTGTCCTTCCTTATCATTATACACCGTCCCGGACAGGCGCCTGCTGGCAACTGCTTCTAATCCCACATCCGTCCCGTCGATTCCGAAGAACACCGGCAGGTTCGTCTCCGTATAGTTCAGCTTCTTATAGGCATCAAGCGCTCCAAGCGCCATGTCGTCATTATTGGCCAGGACAAGTTCAATATCATTCCGATACTGGCTGATCATCTGCTCCATACGGTTCTGCGCCTGTGCCCGGTTCCAGTTGGCAATCTGGTAGCCCTTTTTCTCAAGAACAATGCCATTCTCTCTCAGGCTTTCGACCGCTGTCTCCGTCCTTATGATTGCATCCTGGTGGCCTGGTTCTCCTTCCAGCACCACATATTGGATCTTACCGTCCTTATTGCGGTCGATCCGGCTGTCTGCCTTTATCAGATCGGCAGCCAGCTCGCCCTGCATCTGGCCGGACTGTCTTGCATATGCGCCAACATAGTAGAGCTTGTCCCACTGCATCATATCCTCCGCGACCGGTTCCCTGTTAAAGAATATGATGGGCACGTCATATTCCCTTGCTAGATCGATAATTTCTGAAGGGTCTGCCCTGTCTACCAGATTGACGCACAGAACATTGCAGCCCGCATCGATCAGTTCCTTTACCTGGTCATTCTGGGTTTTCTGTAAGCCGCCCGCGTCCTGGATTATCACCGAAGTCTCGAGGCCGTCCCGCTCGCACTTTTTAAGCTGCTCTTTAAAATCAGTGAGCAGCTCGCACAAAAATGTATCGCTCTGATCATAGTATGTGACTCCGACCTGCACCTTCTCCGCCGTATCCCGCTCCGCCCTGCCGCATGCACACAGCAGCCGGATACTCATGCACAATACAATCCCTGCCGCCAACATTCTTTTCATCTTCATTCATATACCTCTGGTTTTCTTCCTACTGGCTCATGGTAAAGAGAATTTCCTGATTTTCTTTTGAGAACAGTGTGTCGCTACGGATGACCGTATACGAGACCGTGATATCCCGGGATCTTCGGAGACGATTTCCAAGGCTTTCTGCAATCACCGTCAGACTCTGGTACCCTACGTTAAATTCATCCGGCACCACGAGACATTCCACGTATCCTGCATCCAGATAATAAGCAGCTTCTGTAGAATTCCCGATACCATACACAATCGCCCCATGCAGATTATTGGCCGCAGAGCATTCCCCGGCTGTTGTCAGGCTGTTATCATCAAGTGCCACTACAAGATTCGCCTCAGGCTGGTCCTCCAGCAAAACTTCACCGTCTTCCTCAAATGTACGTGCAGCCGTCCACCGGATCTTCGCACCTGTATCTTTGATTCCATCCATGAATCCCTGCTTCCGATTTGCCGAAGCCTCCGAGTCCCCTGACTCCGTTAGAATCCCAATCGTCTTTCCATCTAAGTTCCCATTATAATCTTTGAGCAGTTCCTCTGCCAGCGCTGTACCCATGGCATAATGATCCGGTTCCGTAGTCGGGAGCACAGAGGCGTCCCTTTCCTCAGATGCCGCGTATCCTGCCTGCATGACAGGAACCCTGTTCCTGACCCTTTTTAACATCTCTTGCGTGTCCTGCCCCGGAACGGGCTGGACGATAACTGCGTCGGCCCCGTTCTCGATCTCGCTGTCTATGAGGCCTTTCTGCTCTTCCACCGTCAGCATCGTTTCTGTGTTGACGACCAGCAGTTCAACCTTTTGGTCTGCCGCTGCCATTTTCAGGCCATAGATAAAGGCCGCCCATTGATTGTCACCTGAATTCTGGACGATGACAGAGACCTTATCCATATCTCGCTCTGATTTTTCCGATAGCAGAAAGATTGCCATTGCTAGAACAATCGCCCCCAGAACTGCTTCTATCAGAATAAACACTT
This sequence comes from Extibacter muris, assembly GCF_004345005.1. GTDB lineage: Bacteria > Bacillota > Clostridia > Lachnospirales > Lachnospiraceae > Extibacter > Extibacter muris. Next base: position 146,655 of record NZ_SMMX01000008.1, on the reverse strand, counting down.
TTTTGTCATTCTTCATCGCCATTCTCCCCGTCATTCATTTCTTCCATGCTGAAGATATGACCCTGTTCCAGAACTTTTCTATTATCCTCTGTATACGGAACTGCCGGAAGGCGAATGGATACTGTGGTGCCCTCATCGGGTTCGCTTTCGATGGCAAGGCCATACTCTTTTCCAAAGAGGATCTGGATACGGTTGTTGACATTCACAAGGCCGACTCCGGAACCATGTTTGTGAACCCGCTCACTGTCTGTCAGGACCAGCTCCGCTTCCTCACTGGTCATCCCCATTCCATTGTCTGTCACAGCAAGAATCAGATCGCCGCCCGCCAGCCTGCCGGTCACCGTGATTTCCCCGCAGTCATCCATGCCGCTGACCCCATAGTTGATTGCATTTTCGAGTATCGGCTGCAAGATCAGCTTGACCGTACAATATCCATAGATGGCCGGATCCACATGAAATGATATGGAAAATGTATTCTTGTAACGGATCTTCTGTATGTTCATATAGCTCTGCGCATGCTGCAGCTCATCCTTCACGGTGATTACCGTACTACCCTTGGAGAGGCTGATGCGGAAGAGCTTCGCCAGCTGTGAAAGCATGAATACCGCCTCATTGTTCCGCTCCCCTTCCACCATCCAGACAATCGACTCTAATGTATTATACAGAAAGTGAGGATTGATCTGGCTCTGCAGCGCGTCAAGCTCGCTCTTCCTCCGCTCATTCTGTTCCAGGACAATCTTCTTCATAAGCGTGTCGATCTGCTCATACGAACGCTGTATCGAATGGCCGAGGTGCCGGATTTCAAGCGACCCGCCTATGTAGATTTCCGGTGTTTCCCCTGCTTCATATCCTTTGACCGAATCATCCAGTTTTAAAATAGGGCTGGATATCCTGACAGAAACGACACGGTTGATCACCACCAGCATCATGGCCATCAGGAGCACGAGGATGGCGATAAAATACCGGATACTGATTGTTCCGTGTGTAAACGTGGCATTCGGGATTACGCCCACCAGCTTCCATCCGGTATAGCTGATCGTATTGACCACGACCTTGCGGGACTCCCCTTCAAAGCGCTCATCATAGACGCCGTCCTTGTAGCCCGCGGCTGCCTTGCTGTTTTCATTGTATATCCCGTCGCTGATCTGTATCTGCCGCGGATGGTAGATGATCTGCCCGCTGCTGTCGCACAGATAGTAATATTGTTCTGTATTCAACGTATTGATCTGTTTCATCATACGTGAAATGCTGGAATAATCCATATCTACAAGCAGAACGCCCAGCTGAGAGACTCCATTGCCTGTCAGCTCCACGACACGGCTTAATGATATGACCCAATAATAACGGAAAGTACCGTCATCAAACAGATTCTGGATATGAGGGGTGGAAAAATGTACATTCTCCATCTCATCCATCGCCTGCTTATACCAGTCCTGCCTTGTCACGTCGGGATCTTCCTTCTGTGCCGCGACCGGTTCCGCCATCCGCAGGCTCCCATGGTTATTATAGACTGCAATGCTCCTTAAGTTGTCCCTGTTTGCCTCGTAGAGAAGGTTCATCTTGGTCTGGATATCCTGGTCCTGGCTCGCAAAATCATTTTCTTTTATGACATTATAATAGGCAGCATCTGATATCTGCCTCATGCTGACAAGATAATCCTCCAGATTTTCCCCGGTCTGTTCCATCAGCTTCTGTGTACTTTGCACCGTCTCCTGCCTGGATAAGTTGGAGAATCTGATGTACATGACGATTCCAAGAACCATCATCAGAGAGAGGGAAATCAGGGAAAATGCAATCATGATAGTAGACTGAATCTCTCTCGGCTTTACTTTATTCAAACGCCTGAAATATTTATCTTTCACTTCTTCGTATGCTCCACTCTGTATTTGGACGGGGATACGCCAAACTGTCTTTTAAATACATAACTAAAATAATTCGGATCCGTATAGCCCACATTCTTAGCGATAATGTAATTCTTTTCATCTGTCTCTATCAGCTGTCGGGATGCCTGTTCCATACGATATTCTGTCAGATAACCGATGAACGAATTCCCTGTCTCCTTTTTGAAAATGGTGGAAAAGTAAGAATTTGATACACCCAGGATCTTACAGATGCTGTCCAGCGAAAGCTCTTCATCCGCATAGTTGCTATGGACATGCTCCTTTGCCTTGCTTACGAATGACTGCGTGGAACTGCTCCGGGCACTGATCAGCCTGTCCCTGAAAGAAAGGCTGATCTTAGTGAGCCATGTCCCCATCACATCCGGTTCCAGATCAAGGAGACGGCTGTACAGCTTCCTCATATCGCCAAGGCAGTCTTCCACGTCAAGATTATTATTCGTTGCAAATTTGTATAATCCGCTGACCAGCTCCATAATCGCAATATGGTACTGCTGAAGGGATTTCGCGGAGACGGATAGATGTTCCAGATACGCGGCCGCGGCTGCAGTTATCTCCTGCGCCGGGCTGAGCCTGATTGCCTTAAACAGGTTCGAAAGCTTCCCAGCGTTCATCGGTCCAGATCTGCCGATCTCCCGTGGAGCAACCTCCTTTATATTAATAGCCTTGGGAGCCCCATATATCACCCGGTACGAGACGGCCTCTCTTGCACTGTCATAAGACAGCGGCAGATCCAGGATATCCTCGCAGACCCGTCCGATTCCTACCGTGACGACCGCTCCGATGATACGCTCGGCATACCGGCAGAACCTGTCGCATTCATCCGTCAGCTCTGAGGCCTCTTTTTCGTCTTTCAGCTGTACGATCAGGACCGTATTCCCGAGATAAGAGATGCATTTTGCCTGCCACTTCTTCCTCAGGTACTCCTCCGCCTGCTTCTGGACAGCGGTGGATAACAGCAGGGGGTTCATATGCTCCGGCACGTGGCTCGGCGAGGTATAGATTACAAGACAGCCAAAGAACGGCCCGGAAAAAGCAATCTGGTAATCCGAGAGATATTTCGGAAGCTCTGCTTCTGTGATTCTCCCCTCGATGAGCGTGGAATAGAAGTTCGCCTGTAGAAGGGGCAGGGACTCCAGATAATATTTCTGCAGCGTCTCCACGTTCCGTTTTTCACTGATCTCCTGATTCAGCTTCGTCTTCATCTGTATGAATACATTGGTCAGCTCGACAGAATTCACCGGTTTGAGCACATATTCCTCGACCTCCAGATGCACCGCCTCTTTCGCATATTCAAATTCGTCAAAGCCCGTAAAGAGCAGGATCTTAGTCGCGGGCCACTCTGCCTTGATGTGTTTGCACAGCTCCAGGCCATCCATATAGGGCATCTTGATATCCGTCATAACGACATCCGGCTGGAATTCCTCCACCATCTCAAGAGCCTTCACCCCATTATTGGCATATCCGATTACGGAAAAGCCGAGCCATTCCCAATTTATCTTCTTTATGATTACCTGGATGACTTCTTCCTCGTCATCCACCAAAAGCACCGTATATGTGTTCATCTTTTTCTCCGTATGCGTGTATGTGTGACTCCATTCATTATACCAAACAGACATATAACTGTAAATAGCGGCGGACTCTTAACCCCGGGCTATGCGAAAAGAGCCAGAACGATGTCTGGCTCTTGCGGAAACGTTATCCGATTATTTTTTCTGGACATATTTGAGACAGTCAAGTGTTACTGCCACCAGAATGATGATACCGGAAAATACAAACTGAAGGTTCGTATCAATTCCAAGGATTGTCAGAGAATAGGTAAGGGCGGTGAATATGCATACGCCGACTACCACGCCTGATATCTTGCCGATACCGCCGGTAAAGGATACGCCGCCCACAACGCAGGCCGCGATGGCATCCATCTCCCAGCCCTGTCCATAGGCTGCGGAACCGGAACCGACCATTCTTGCACATTCCAGCCAAGATCCGAATCCATAGAGGATTCCTGCCAGTACAAAGGCACCTACCGTTACAGCAAATACCGATATGCCTGATACTGCCGCCGCCTCCGGATTCCCGCCGACTGCATACAGGTTCTTGCCAAACGTCGTTTTATTCCAGATGAACCATATGATCGCGATGGCTGCCACTGCCCATAATATGATCGTCGGGAAACTGTTCACCTTCGGTATGATCATATTCGGAATCGTCGGTTCAATCGCACCGAACGATACTCCCTTCGTTGCGTATGTAACAAGTCCGAAGATTACAAGCATGTTTGCCATCGTCGAGATAAAAGGATGCATCTTGAATTTGGCAGTAAAAAAGCCTGCAATTGTCGTGAAGAACGTACACAACACGATACACACTACGAGCGCTAAGATGACTCTCACGCCAAGAGGCATCTCTGTAAAGTCAAATATATGGCCGAACACGGCACCCGTGTTGATTCCCTGATGCATAATTATCGTAGCGGTCGTCATACCCATGCCGACCATACGTCCGATAGACAGGTCCGTACCTGTAAGGAGTATCAGCCCTGCAACACCCAGCGCAAGGAACATCCTCGGCGAAGCCTGCTGCAGTATATTTAATACGTTATTATATGTAAGCAGCGGTGAATGTTTGATAATCGGTGTTATGATACACAACATGATAAATATCAATATAATGGCAATATACAGTCCGTTCTGCAGTAAAAATGACCTGCGGTTGAATGTATACTTGTAATTTTCCCATTTCTGCGCCCTCGTCTCCATAAATGTGAACTTCGACATACGGAGAAGGTCGATCAGATGATATTCATATGCATAAGCTGCATGTCTTCTGTCCTTTACCTCCTGAAGCCCTTTCTGCATCTGTATCTTGGCATCGAACAGGAGGTTCTTGTACACGTACTTCTCATCTTTTATCTCCTGATGATCGGAAAGTTTTGACAGATTCTGCTGGTGCTCTTTTTCCAGTTCCGCAATTTTCTGCCGGTATCTTTCCTTTACAAGCTCTTTTTCCTGCTCGCAGCTTTCCTTGACCGGCTGATAATACTCTTTGTCAAAATGTGCCTTAAGGTAACCTTCTGCATCTGCAATCAGCTTGGCTATCTCATCTTTGTTTCTTACTTCTACCTCTTTTGCTTTTTCCAGTTCGGTCCGAAGCTTTGCAATCCGGTCTTCCTTCTCACCTTTTGTTAAGGTACGGTCTCTCTTCAGCCCATCAATACTGTTTTGAAGAGAGATAACCTTATCTGTACCTTCCACTCTGAGGCCGTCGATCTGTGCCTGTATCTTACCGACATAATCCTCGATCGGCTGACGCAGCTGTAATTCCTGTTCAGCCGTAAGAACTTTACTATTTCCTTTAGCCATATCCATCCATCTCCCTCGTTATAGGTATTTTGCACTGAGTCTCAAAAGCTCTTCCTGGTCTGTGTCTTTTGTATTGACAATTCCGGAGAGGCGTCCGTTCGACATCACGCCAATGCGGTTCGTGATTCCCAGAATCTCCGGCATTTCAGACGATACGACGATGACCGTCTTTCCCTCTTTGGCCATCTTAATTATCAGCTCATAGATTTCATATTTTGCGCCGACATCGATTCCCCGGGTAGGTTCATCCATCATGAATACCTGTGGACTGCGCTCCAGCCATTTCCCAAAAATGACTTTCTGCTGATTGCCGCCGGAAAGGCTTGAAATCATATCGCTTGGCCCCATACATTTCGTATGCATCGTTTTAATCTCATCGGAAGTTGCCTTGATCATCTTTGTGTCGGAAAGCGCCAGCCCGGACTTATACTGGTCCAGATTTGCAATCGTCGTATTGAATGTCAGATCGGCCTTGATGAAAAGCCCGTTCGCTTTCCGTTCCTCCGTAATCATGGCTAACCCATGATCCATGGCTTCCCGGGCGCTGTTAAAGTTCATCATGCGGTTCCTGAGATAGACACGTCCAGCCGCCCTCGTGCGTACACCAAAGATCGTCTCCAGAAGTTCCGTACGGCCTGCTCCGACGAGCCCGTACAGTCCAAATATCTCTCCTTCTCTTACATCAAACGAGATGTCAGTCAAATGAGGCTCAAACTTCGTAGATAAATGCTGAATAGATAAGATCGGCTCCTTTGGCGTATTGTCGACCGGAGGGAACCTGTTTTCCAGAGAACGTCCGACCATCGCTGCGATCAGCTCATTCATATCTGTATCTTTGGCACTCTTTGTCATGACCAGATCTCCATCCCGAAGCACGGATACGTCATCACAGATTCTGAAGATCTCATCCATCTTATGAGAGATGTAGATCAGGGCAATCCCCTGTTCTTTTAACATCTTCATCATCTCGAAGAGCTTTTCGACTTCCTGTACGGTCAGGGATGACGTCGGCTCATCAAGGACTATGACCTTTGAATTATAAGAGATCGCCTTGGCAATCTCACACATCTGCCTCTGTGACACAGACATATTGCGCATCGGCTGACTGAGGTTGACTGTCATGCCTAGTTTCCGAAAGAGGTCTGACGCCTCCTTTTTCATTCTTCCCTCATCTATTACACCAGCCGAATTGACTGGATATCTCCCAAGAAACAAATTATCAACTACATTCCTTTCCAGACACTGGTTCAATTCCTGATGAACCATCGCGATGCCGTTTTCAAGAGCATCTTTTGGTCCGGAAAAGCTTACTTCCTTTCCACAAAGGAAGATATCTCCCTCGTCTTTCTGATAAGTGCCAAAAAGACATTTCATCATCGTTGACTTACCGGCGCCGTTTTCACCCATAAGTCCCATGACGCTTCCCCGCCTCACATCTAAGCTGATATGATCCAGGACTCTGTTGCGGCCAAAGGACTTGCTCATACCGCGTATCGATAAGACTATGTCATCTTTCTTATCTGCCATCATTTTACTCCTGTCCTGTATACGTATATTGATAGTATCGTGTTGCCCTGCAGTTTCAAGATAAACTTTCGGGGAGAATTCCTTCTCCCCAATCGTCTGTTTTTTTAATTAACTGTCTGTTTCTACTGAAGTAATGATGTGTAGGAAGCAGCATTGTCTGTCTTAACCATGTTGATTGCGAATGCATCATACTGGTTCGGGTTTCCAAGACGGTTTGTAATGTTGGACTCTGTCTGTCCGTCACCGCCGATGTACTCGACGTCTAGGTTCATAAGCTTGTCATATCCCTGCAGAAGCGGCTGATATGTAGAGCTCAAGAAGTTATCAGATGCATTGTAGATGTTAAGCCATACTTTCTTTGTAGCGCTCTTGCTCTCGTCCAGCTGATTTGCTACAGGCTCATAGAGCTTGGTAGAGTCTGTGAAGTCCTGATAGTTGTCAGCTGTAACTGCAACATTAAGTGCATAGTAGGAACGTTCTTCTTCATTATATGTATATACATCATCAGTCAGGACGTTGCCCGCGTCATCGGCTGTTCCGATACCTGTGTCGATGTCTACGCCGTCAAGAGCGTTGCGAAGGACACGAAGGGTCAGATATGCCTGTACGTCTGCATGCTGGCTGATCGTTCCGCCGTAGCCTTCTGCGATTGCCGCTACTGCATCACTGTTAGCATCATAGCCGAATGTCGGAACCTTGTTATCCTTGGACCAAGCGTTGAACATGGACATGCCCATACCGTCATTGTTAGAAGCGACGATATCTATTGCATCGCCGAAAGAAGAGCTCCATGTGCCAATTGCGTTTCCTGCTGTCGCTGCATCCCATGTAGCACCTGCGGAATTCTTCATCTCCTGGGAAGCATACTCTCTTACTTTGTATGACTTTCCTCCAATTTCAAGCGTTCCGTCCTGTACGATAGCGGAAGAGCCATCTGCATTTGTGCCGACCGGCTCGCTGTTGATTTCTCCGTCTTTCTCAACACCTGTTCCAAGTGCTTTACGGACACCTCTGGTACGTGCGATGGAGTCATTATGTCCGATATCGCCGATAGCCAGGACATAGCCAATCGTTCCGTCACCGTTACGGTCAATCTTATCGATGTTCTTCTCGATGTAGTCTTTTATCATCGTGCCCTGAAGTTCAGCACCCTGGTTCGCATCAAATCCAACATAATAGGTATCTTTGTTGAAATTCAAAGCCGTCATATCCAGCTCTCCTGTAGAACTGTTGGATGGCTGGCGGTTAAACCATACGAGCGGTTTATCTTTATTTGCCACCTCTCCGCCTGAACTCTCTTTTGATGATGAATCTTTCTTGTCAGATCCTCCCGATCCACCACATGCTGTCAGTGAAACTGCAAGCAGTGCTGCCATTGCCACCATAGCTGCTTTTCTTTTCATAATACAATTCTCCTTTCTTCCCGCACTTTTAACAGTGCTCTTTGTTGATATTTACAGCTTATCCTATATGGCTTTAGGAGAACATAGAATATTTTTCCATCATCATTGAAATTTTTTCGATTCTTTTAGCTATATCTTACAATCATGGCTTTCAGCTGCCTAAGCCGCCGGGCATGTCAGTCTGCCCTGTCGACGGCGTGGATTATGGCCGCCAGCTTTTGTGCGTACAGGCTTGCCGTTCCGACTGCCACCCCGTCCACATGTGGCAGTGCCGCATACGCGGCCGCATTCTCCGGACGGACGCTGCCGGCATATACTGTCCTTATTCCGGCGGCCCTCCCTGTCCCAAGTGCCCACACCGGTTCATAGAGCACGACCATGTCACAGGGCCTGACCTTTTGTTTGCCATTTCATCCGTGTCGTTCACGGCATCCGGTCCGTATAGGCCGTGAAGCAGTACTTTTGCACACTCGGCCGACTGCGTGATACTCTTGTTCATCTACCAGTTGCCTATCACAATCTTTCTGTCCATCGTATCTCCCTTCCATATGAACCGTTCTGCACCTTTCCTGAGCAGAAAAGGCAGCGGATGGGCTGTCTGGCCCCTTCCTCTGCTACCGTGTGCATGACTGTCCTCTCAACCGGAATCCGTTCTGCCGCCGAGCCGCTGAACACTCCGTGGACAGCCGCCCTGTCAAGACAGATATCCATATCTTCTGCCGTTGTAAAAGGGCCGCCATGAAACAGGATAAACGGGCGCAGATCAGAATATATCACCCAGACATCTGCTCTTGTAAAGGACCTGCCGGAGGCAGAGCGTATAATGGACCGGCTGAGGATTACGGAAAATGATGAGCTGTACTATTTCAAAAGAATCCGGTATACCAACGATACTCCTATCGCGGTGGACAGAACTTATGTGCCTACCGCCTCTCTCTCAGAAGAGGAGCGGGCCAAATTTGCGGAAAACCAGGCTGCCCATGTATATTCCATCGATGCGCGGAACACTGAACCGTGTGAGCGAGACATTCTCGGCTGTAACTCTTGCAAAGGAAGATGCCTCCTGCCTGGACGTAGCTGCCGGAACACCTGCTCTGCGCATAGACCGCACCAGCTTTGCAAAAATTCCATACTGGAATACAACGTAAGGCTCAGGCTGACTTACCGCTGTGACTATTCTATAGCTTATAAGGGAATCGAACCGAGAGAATTATCTATCTGACAATGATAAGGAGATGGGGACAGGTTAAAACGAGTTGGGGACGGAGGTCTTTTAAAAAACCTCCGTCCCCAACTCGAACTTAACTTATGCATTGACAGAACTCAAAAGGGTATCCAAGCTAATTATTCTGCAGCCTTTGCTTTCATAATAATGCAGCATTCCGTCAATCTTCCTTTTATCATAACTTGTAATGCAATCCGCTAGAACAGTAACACCATAATTTGCTTTACGTAAGTTGAAGCAGGTCGATTTGACACATGCGGCGGCATCTGCACCTGCTATGTAGAAATCGCGTATTTCATTGTTATTGATAAAGTCTGCGAACGCTTCACTGCTTAATGCATTTCCTTTGTATTTCGTGAAAACATTTTCTGACATCATGTTCAGATCTGATGCTAATTCAGCTCCACGTGTACCGGGTTTAAAAGTCCTCGTACCAGCTGATAAGTTTTCATGTCTTATGTACACAACATGGATGCCATTTTTAGCTGCCCAGTCTATAGAACTGTTTATATTGTCTATTATTTCCTTGTAATTCTTTGTTATGTCATTTTGAATGTCAATGATTACTAATGCTTTTTTCTTCATAGGGTCTCCTCCTGATAGATTGATTTGTATACCCCTATTATACCTGACCATTAACGACAGCAGTATGTCACTAATCTCTGTAAAGATTCTGAATCTGAAATGTTTTTTCTATGAGCATATCGATAATCTCCTGTGGTTCCAGCACCTTGACCGAATCACCAAACCCCAGGAGCATGGAGAGCCACATCCGGTCATGTTCTATTCCGTGCGTCACCATTACGAAATCGCCGTTCTCACGTTCTTCAATGATTTTTCCTTTCATGTATTCCATGATGGGAACCCGTGCCTGCGCTTTACACAATATTTTCATAGGGATATGCCTGCGGGTATCAAAGCTCCATTGCTTTTCCAGCAGTTCCGGGACATTTCCGTGTTCGTTGTTTATCGATCTGCCGGTAACAGTCAAGTCTGTCAGGCGGTTGAGCTTGAAAAAGCGGTAATCGTTCTTACAGGTGCAATATGCCAGCAGATACCAGGCGTACCACCGGTAATTTAACGCCAGCGGCTCAACCGTCCTATGGCTTTTCTGTCCTGCGCTGTCCGTATAATCGAACTCGACTATGCTTTTATTATGGATTGCCTCTTCGATCTCACGCACAAATCCGGGTATAGTCCTACCCTCCCTGACAACGCCGAAGTCAATGAATACACGTTGTCCCTCATCATTGAAATGCCCTGTGGTCAACAGCTTTTCCAGCGTTGTATTAATTTTGCTGTTGTCATAAGCCGAACACATGCCTTTGAGTGCGGTGATGATAAAAAGATAATCTTCCATCGTGGTAATCTGCTTATTCAACTTGAAGGTATCAAGTATTTCATATCCTCCTGACGCCCCTGTCGATGATGATATAGGAATGCCGGCGATGGAGAGAGCGTCTATATCGCGCACAATCGTCCGGACCGACACCTCAAACCGCTCGGAGAGCTCTTTTGCCGTAACGACATTGCGGTTCAGCAGATACATTGTAATTCCGATAAGACGGTCAATTTTCAAGAATGGTCACCTCGCTCGATATTTCTTATAGTAAATTATATAGTTTCACTTGAGTAATGGGGACGGGGTTTTTTAAAAAAACCTCCGTCCCCATTTCATTTTAGCCTGTCCCTTTAGAAGTTTGCTATATTTTCCACGTAGTTCCGCATCTCTTCCCGGCTTTTGACTTGTCTGGCGCCTTCTACGATCTCATCCTGCTTTGCTTTCGGCATAGATGCAAATTCATTCAGGATATCAGAATGCTGCGCAAGCTCCATCGTAAAACCGATTGGAAGTTCGCTGTTATCTATCATCGTGACATCACCTCATGTTTAGTATGCCAGTCGGGGCAGTCTCTATACATGAAATTTTTTCTGCATTTCTTCTTTAAATTCACGCCCCTTGAATATGACGAGCGCCAGCAGGAACAGGGAGCTTAACCCGGCGCAGAGCACTGCCGGTGCCGTTACGGTTATCACTTTCGTTAGCAGCAGTATGAATGGCACGAGTATGCTGTATGCAGACGCCATCACATAATATATCATATATTCCCTTGCGGTGTGGGACTGAAGTCTGGATATGATGAGCATGGACAGTTCTATAATCACACACACGGAAGGCAGTACAAAGTTCACCGACCACTTATGCCAGCCGGTAAATGCATCCCAGACGATACATCCGATGCTGACCACAAGCAGCTGCCACATGGCGTTCTTCAGCAGATTATGCCTCTTGAAGAATCCGATTGCCAATGCCAGCCACATGCTGAACGCGCCCGCGGCGACAAATGCTGCCCAGTAACGTTCCGGAGATATGATGGCATTTAGCATAATCCCGATTACGATGGCCGCGATACAGCAGAAAGAAAAATAATTAAAAAATTTCTTTCCTTCATAATTCAGCTGTACCTCTTCCGGACATGCCGGTTCCTCCACCTTAGTATGCACCCCGATTTCAGACAGGATACGGAAGAAATTCCTCTGTATGTTTGAACTGTCATAGCGGGATGTAAAGCCGAATGTCAGCGTATCGTTAAACGAGCAGACGCACAATTCCACTTTTGGGGTGCTCGTATATACGCCGAACCTCTCTATATACGGCACATATTCCTCAGGCATCTTTACCGCGCTCATATTGGAAAACACGGCGGTAACTTCCTTTTCCGCCAGCTTTGCACCGGCCCGGATGCAGCGGTTCTTGATCTCAAGCGGCGCCCACCTCAGCACTTTATGCTTTTCAAAAGCGATAAGTTCATTCATATGACCGGCGATATGTTCTTTCGTCAGATAATCGCTGAAATATACTTTTACCTCTTCCAGTATCTCGTCCAGGCTGTCTTTCCCCTCGCCGAACCGATGGCCCGGCTCTATCCACCCGAAAAAGTTCAGCATGGATTCCGACGGGAAGAACTTGCGCAGGTTTACGGGAACCATGAGCACGACCGGCCTCTTCTCCTGTACTTTCGTCATCTCCTCATGGATAGCGCACATGAGCGCGGCAGTCATAAGCACTGTCATCGAGACGCCCTTTTCACGTGATACGGCAAGGAGCTCTTTTACCGAGACAGTCCCTTCCGTCACTTGAAGTTCCCCGTATTCTTTCTTCATCATCTTAATCTGATACGCTCGGATCTTCTTCTTTTTCTTCCGTTTGACATCCGGGGAATAATACTTGGAAAAGCTGTCGTTCTCCTGGTCTTGCACGGTCGGTCCGTCACCGGCAAGCTCCACCTCCGCAAGGCCTTCTTCTCTATGCGACAGGCAGAGGTAGTTCTTCACAAGTTCCTTCAGGAATTCCGTTGCTCCTGTTCCGTCCGTCAGTGCATGGAACACCTCGAAATTAATACGCTTTTCAAAATATGTCACCTCAAAAAGAAGCGCCTTTTTATCACGTACGTAGAGACAGCTGCACGGCTCTTTATATTCTTCCCGGACCACAGGCCTTAGCTCGCTCTTTTCCAGATAATGCCAGAACAGGCCTTTCCTCATGACAGACAGAAAGACCGGATACTTCTTTATCGTCCGGTTCAATGCTTCCTGCAGAATATCTCCGTCAATATACTCTTTTAATACACAGTAGAACCGGAATACCCGCGTGTCTTTTGCATTGCTTGTGGCTGAAAACAGCTTCGCAGCATTGTCCAGATTCCTCCAATAAGCTCTCTTCTGCTGGAACACCTCTCTAGTCCTCCCTCAAAAAATTATTAATCAGTTCAAAACTTTCCTGTACATGGTAATATTTGATTCCCAACGCAAAATAACCATGCAGGGCATCCTTTATCCTGTGTATTTCAACCTCATTGCCCGCCTTTCTCAGTCGGTGTCCATATTCCTCCCCCTCGTCCCGGAGCGGGTCATATTCTGCTGTCAGCACGAGCGTCTTCGGCTGGTTGCTGTAATCCGACTCCATCAGAGGCGCAAGATATTTATTCTGCTTGTCTTCCTCGCACGACGCATATAAGTCTATATAGTCCCGCATCTTCCCCGCCGTCAGAAGATAGTCTGTCCCGTTTTCCCTGACAGATTCAAACGGCGAGCTATTACTGTAATCCCAGTTGACCGCGGGATATATGAGTATCTGCTTTTTCGGGAGAAACACCCCTTTGTCCCTGGCCATGAGCGACACGGCAGCCGCCAGGTTTCCTCCTGCACTGTCCCCGATAATCGTAATCTGTTCCTGGTCCACATTCAGGATAAAACGCTTCGTAAATATGGCCTCCGCCACCGCATAGCAGTCATTCAGCCCGGTCGGGAACTTGTGTTCCGGTGCCAATCGGTAATCCACCGACACGACGATATGATTCGTGTCGGCCGCCATCCGCGCACAGATACGCTCATAGTTGTCGATGCCCTCGGTCACCCATCCGCCGCCGTGAAAGAACAGAAGCACCGGAAGACCGTCCACCACCTTCTCCTTGGGCAGATAGATCCTAACCGGAATCTCGTGCTCCCCATTAAATATCTTATAGTCGATCGTCTTGTGGAATATCCGCATCGGGTCAATGGCCTTCAAATTAGCCAGACTTCTCGACGCCTCCACTTCGATGCCGCCAAAAGACAGCGCCTTTAAGACCCTTCTCATCGATTTGTTAATTGTCATACAATTTCCTCATTATTCAAAGGGGTCAGACCCCTTTGAATTCATTCACACAATTTGAACTCTTTCACATTGAAAAGTCCTCTCGGCGTAATGCGAAGTTCGGGGATTACGGGGAGGGCCATGAACGATAATGTGATGAACGGGTCCATGGTCTCCGGCACTCCCATCTCGTGTGCCTTTCTTATCATTTTCTTTAATATCTTGTCTACGTTATCATAACCTGCATCGCTCATGAGTCCCATGATGGGCAGAGCAAGCGTCTCGTACACCCTCCCCTTTTCTACGACAGTGTATCCGCCCTGGGTGCGTATCAGTTCCTTCACCGCCAGCTCCATATCTGTATCGTTATCTCCGATTACGATGATGTTGTGGGAATCGTGTGACACGCTGGACGCCACCGCGCCGCCGCTCAAGCCGAAGCCTGCCACAACGCCTACGCCCGTCTTGCCGGTTCCCTTATGCCGTTCTACAACTGCAATTTTATTATATTCTCTGTCTGCTGTAAACTCCTTTTTGCCGGGGATGTCACATACGACATCTTTCGTGACTATCTGCCCTTCCTGCATCTGGATCACATGGAAGGGGCCATCCGGTTTCAACAGCTTTAAGCTGTCTCTTGAAAACGTATCCAGATGCACCGTATGTTTCAGTTCTTCCGGGCACTGCAAGACACCCTGATCCACACCGGCATCTACTTTGATTCCCCTGTGGTATACGTCCAGGATATTCATTTCCTCCAGATTGTCGAACACGATCATATCCGCCTGATACCCCGGCGCAAGAGCGCCGAGATGATGAAGCCCGTAGCATCCCGCCGCATTGACCGTAGCCATCTGAATGGCGCTGATGGCAGGAATTCCAAGGGATATAGCCTTCTTGACATTATAGTTGATATGTCCGTCTCTCTGTATATCTTCAATATGTTTGTCATCGGTACAGAAGCAGAATCCTTCCGTGCCGGTGCCGTGCTCTGCCATCCCTTTTACGATGGCTTCCAGATTCTTGGCGGCGCTGCCTTCCCGGATGAGTATCGTCATTCCGCAGCGGCGTTCCTTCATGGCATACTCATAATCGATGCACTCGTGATCCGTACCTATCCCCGCCATCGCATAAGCCTGTATTTCGTCATCCCCGAGTCCGGGAGCATGGCCGTCAAGCGTTCTGCCTTCAAACAGCGCAAGCTTCTCATGCATTCCGGCATCCCCGTCGACGACGGACACGTAATCCATCACCTCGCCCAGTCCAAGCACCCTCGGGTGCCCAAGATACGGCCTCATCTTTTCTACCGTAAAATCACATCCATTGTCGTCCACAGAAGTTGAAGGCACACAGGACGGCATCATGACATATACATTCGCCGGCACCTTCTCCGTCTGCCCAAGGATATAGTCGATACCGGCGGCCCCGGCTACATTGGCCGATTCGTGGGGATCCACGATAAATGTCGTCGTCCCGCACTTCGCCGCCTGTCCTATGAGCTCTGCAGGCGTCACAAGCGTGGATTCCAGATGGAGATGGCTGTCGACAAAACCAGGGCAGAGATATCTTCCGTCAAGATTCTCTTCCACCAGGCCTTCATAAGTCCCGATACCTGCAATCCTGCCGTCCGTAACCGCTACATCAGCCTTAAGGATCTCACCTGTAAATACATTTACAACATTTGCATTCTTCAGAACAAGCTCTGCCTGTTCCCGGTGCCTGGCCACCTCGGCGCACCGCCGGTAATCTTTCAGTTCCATAACGCTGCCCCCTTCGTATATGTTCTTATTATGCTACCTGATATAGCCTTCTGCATATGCCTTTGCGCGGTTGAATGAATACATCTCTGCAAATGACGCCTCTACATACGGCATGACATAAAATATGTTTACGATTCCGCAGGTGATTCCGCCCAACAGATACCAGCCGATAAAAGAAACGTCCATGATAAACGTCTCCAGCTTCTGCCCTGTCATCATGCGTTTGCTGATTGCAAATGCTTCCTTATAGCTCATGCCCGGATTCTCGGAAAGGATATAAGGAACCATACGGTATTCGTAAGACTTAATAATTCCAGGCACGATCAGCAGCAAGGCCCACAGGAATATAAACAGATCTCTCAAGAACATTGTGAGCACGATATTACCGTAATGTCCGGATCTGAATCCATCCAGTACCGCTCCTACGCCGACACGTTCTGTCTGGTTACGGACAAAGAATCTCTTGCCGCCGACTTCCAGCACATTACCCACAAATATCATAAGCAGCGTGCCAAACAGGGCCAGCATGATTGCCACAGCCCCCAGAATCGCTCCGAACGCAGGCCATCCGGCAGAGAACGAGTCCGTATACGCCGCACCGTTCCACAAGTCCGAACTGTCGCTGTAGTATGTCCTCTGGCGCAAGGACGCCGCGCTCCGGCTCGCACCTCCCGAACTGAACACCATTGATATGACAGACATGATGAATGCCACCCCGACGCACGGCCAGTAATTATATTGAAATGCCTGCTTCCCCCGCATTTTAAGTTCCACTCTGTTCCACATATTATAGTTTCCTCCTCGTTTATCTATGTTTGCTTTTTATAATATTGAATCCATTATACCCCAGTCTCAGGGTGAAATCTATAAAAGAGCAGAAACTTTACAAAGTTTCTGCTCTCCTTCAACTGTATATATGGATCCAAAAGCATATCAGAATCACTGTTTCACCGTACTTAGGCAGAACGGATGTCCTTCGGGGTCGAACATGACTGTGGAAGTCTGTATCTTCTCCCATCCAAGGAGTTCTACATAAAAGTCAGCTAATGCATCCGCATTTTTACAGTCAAAAGCAAATCCTGCTATGTCCTTAATCATGTTTCAGTCCTCCTGAATAAAATTAGTCGCAATCTTTGGCTCGTATACCGGTGGCTTCACTCCCGCTTTCCTGCCCGCGTCGATGCACCGCAGCAGCCAGGCCATATTCTCTCCAAGCGTGCGCATCGTCTGCAGCCCTTCTTCATCTTTCCTCACATCTTCTGGCGTAAGCCCATGTACCTGGTTCCAGTACTGTGACGGCACGACCGGCATGTTACTGATGGTAAAATACTTGTTCAGCCGGTCAAAGGCTGCGGAAGCCCCTCCCCTTCTGCACGACACCACGGCCGCTCCCGGCTTGCCGGCCATCGCGCCTTTGTTCGAGTAGAACAGCCGGTCCAGAAATGCGGTCAGCTGTCCGCTCGGGCCCGCATAGTAGACTGGGGAGCCCACCACGAGCGCATCCGTCCCGCCGGGCATCGCCCCTACTTCGTTCACCTGGTCGTCCCAGACACATCTGCCCGTGTCCGCACACGTTCCGCAGGCGATGCATCCAGGGATGGCCTTCTTCCCGAGGTACCATATCTCTGTCTCGATATCATGTTTCTGAAGCGTCCCTGCCACTTCCGTGAGGGCAGTATACGTACAGCCATGTTCATTCGGGCTTCCGTTGATCAATAGAACTTTCATACTGGATTCACCTCGTATATTCCCTGCCTGACTCCAGTATCTCGACAGCGCTCATAATGAATCCCGGCGTGCAGAAGCCGCACTGGACGGCAGCTTCGTCGATAAATGCCTGCTGGATATCAGACAGCTCTCCGCCCGGTCCCATGAGCCCCTCCAGCGTGCGGATATCCCTTCCGTCCGCCCACACCGCGAGATAGATGCAGGAATTATAACACTCGCCGTCTATAATTACATTACAGGCGCCGCATTCGCCGACCTCGCAGCCTTTTTTTACGCTCGTCAGATGATAGTCGTTCCTCAACATATCCGTAAGAGACGCGCGAACGTCTACCATGGTCTCCACTGTTTTCCCATTGATCGTACACGTCACGAGTTTGTACTGCTTACCCGGAACGCCTTGCTTGCCCTCCAGCTGTCTCTCGGGTGGATATCCTTCAGCACTTCCTCCGCAAACCGGCGGTATGTCTCATCGGCCGCCTTCTTCCCCCTTGCCGCACGCTCTGCAGCCGGACAGCGGAGCGGAACCGGACCGGCCACGCCGTAGGCTATCCTCACATCTTCCAGATATTCCTTATCGTCTGAAAGCTTTACGTTCACGGAACAGCCGAGCGTCGCGATGTCCATGGCATTTCTCATGGCGTATTTGATATAGTGTCCTGCATACCCTTCGTAAGAGGCTTTTGGTATCAATACCGCCGTCTCAATCTCCCCAAGTCTCAGATCAACGCATCCGGCCTTGAGGTAGAATTCATGGATTGGAACGGTTCGCACACCGTCCGGGCCGGCCAGCTCTACAAGAGCGTCATATGCAAATAGCGTGGACGCGGAGTCGGCCGAGGTGACTCCGTTGCACGTATTTCCTCCGATGGTTCCGATGTTGCGTATCTGGGGGCCACCGACTTTGTCTACCGCTTCGCCGAGCACACGCATATGTCTCTGTACGAGCGGGTGTTTCGTGACATGGGAAAAGCTCGTGATGGAACCGATCCTCAGCGTTCCGTCCTCTTCCAGCAATCGTATTGCATGCGATACACTTTCCGCCTCATACAGTGCTTTTATATCATACATCGAGCAGCCCTCCCTTCTTAAATTCTTCAAACAGGGTATGCGGGTTCAGGGGAACCTGGCCGATGCCGATACCGGTAGCCTGAAGCACCGCGTTGCGTATGGCAGGAGCCACCGAACAGACCGGCGGCTCGCCGAGCGCCTTGGTGCCAAATGCACTCGTAAGTTCATAATTCTCCACGAACTGTCCTTCCAGATGAGGGTGGTCCATAGCCGTAGACAGTTTATAAGTTTCGTGGATCTGGCCCGCGCGCCCCGGGCCAGCCATCTGAGCTCAGTCCGAAGCAGGCTCTGCCTCTTCCTCTCGGCCGCGCTCTCCATGTCCTGGCGCTGCATCTTCAGATTCACGTAATCGGAATAGCTGCCGGGATAATGATAGAGCGATGCCCTCTCAATCTCCACGATCCTGGTTGCGACCCTGTCCAGAAAGTAACGGTCATGGGTCACCATCACGATAGCCCCCCGGAACTTTACAAGATATTGTTCCAGCCACTCTGCCATAGCACCGTCGAGATGATTGGTCGGTTCATCGAGCACAAGTATGTCAACAGGTGCGAGAAGCGCGCCAGCCAGCGCCGTCCGCTTCTTCTGGCCTCCGGACAGCGTGTCAGCTTTCGTGTCATAATAAGGAAGGCCAAGGCGGTTGATCATCGCCTTGGCTTCACTTTACATCGTCCATTCATTGCCCTTGTCCACATTGTCCTTCAGAACCGCTTCTAAAATAGTTGCAGCTTCACATTATTACCCGCGCTTATGATGCCACTGTCCGCCTTCTCTATGCCTGCCACTACTTTGAGCAGGGTGCTCTTGCCGGTTCCATTGATGCCGACAATGCCTATCTTATCATTGTCATTGATACTGAAATCCACACCGTCCAGCAGAATCTTATCTGCATAGGACTTTGTGATGCCTTCCATTGTCAGTAAGTTCATCTTTTATACCTCATTTTCCTCTGCAAACGGGTCTTTCCCTTCCGGAATTGTCATATTCAGCACCATGGCTACCAAAGCCGCGGGGACGATGCCGGAACCTCCGAAGACATAGCCGACCCACTCAGGGAGCTGGTTGAGCACGTCTGCCGTGGAGCCGAGCCCATAGCCAAAGCCAAGTGCCACCGCCACGATCGTGACAACCCTGTTATCGACGCCTCTCTTCGTCACAAGCTGGATGCCGCTGACTACGATAGATGAGAACATCGTGACCGCAGCACCGCCAAGCACGGACTGAGGCATCATCTCGAACAGAGCCGCAATCTTGGGAAAGAATCCGCAGAGCACGAGAATGCCCGCACCCATAGACAGCGCGAACAGATTGACGATCTTCGTCATTCCCACAAGCCCGACATTCTGGCTGAAGGAAGTATTCGGCAGCACTCCGAAGAATGACGCCAGAGAAGATCCAAGCCCATCGCATATGACTCCGCCCGACAGCTCCTTATCCGTAGCTTCTCTGCCGAGCCCTCCTTCCGTAATGCCGGAGATATCGCCTATCGTCTCGACTGCCGTGACAACGAACATGATCAGCATCGGGACAACCGCCTTGGCGTCAAAGACGAACTTGACCGGCATGATCTTAGGCAGCGAGAACCAGTCCGCGCCGGCTACCTTCCCCCAGTCTAGCACCCAGGAGCAGGTGGCGGTGACCGCCTTCTGCGTCCCGGCGTCCACATACTCGTATGTAGTCGGAAGGAACAGTGCCAGCACTGCACATACGATATATCCGATGATAATGCCGAACAGGATGGATGCTGCGCTGCTGATTCCTTTTGTAAAATGTTTCAGCAGGATGATGCTTATCAGCACGACGGCACCTACGAGCAGATTCACCGGAGATCCGAAGTCGCCGTTCGTATTGCCGCCGAAGGAATTGATCCCGACAGATATGAGGGAAAGCCCGATAGCCATCACTACCGTGCCGGTCACGACCGGCGGGAAGAACCGCCTGAGCGGCTTCAGGAAGAAACCGAGCACCCCCTCGAACAATCCTCCGATCAGGCTTGCCCCGAGTATGGCGCCGTAGGCGATCACGCCGCCGCCCATGGACACGCAGATTCCTTTACTCACACCGATGAATCCGGAGCTTGTCCCCATGATAATCGGCAGCCTCGCGCCGACAGGCCCTATGGTGAAGAGCTGGACAAGCGACACCACCCCTGCAATGAGCATAGCGCTCTGCAGTACGTCTCTCAACACTCCGTATCTCCAAGTCCGCACATCCCTCCGATAATCAGCAGCGGCGGCAGATTCCCCACAAACATGGCGAGCACATGCTGCAGACCGAGTACAGCTGCCTGGCCGAACGGAATCCTCCCTTCCAGCTCGTAAGGGCTTGCATATGTCTTTACTTTCTCATTTCCCATTCTCTCTTCCTCCTGTGTATCTCATACTTCAAAAGAGTACCATCGGTGTCATGCCTTGTCAATGGCCTGGGATTCCATCCATGCCTCTATCGCCCCGCCGCAGGCGATGAGTTCCTTCTGGCTTCCGATATATTCACAGAATACCCTTAACGCTGCGGTTCTGTATATGTTCATATAGTGTATCCATAGCTACCTTTTATACTCAATCTCAATCCAGACAGGTCTTCTTGTATTCCTCCCGGACGTCTTCCGGCACGAGCCTGCCCCCTGTGGCCCATGCGATATGTACCGCGTCTTTCATCTTATCTTCCAGCCCATGTTCCCGGATATAGGCGCGTGTCTCCTCATACTTAAGCAGTCTCGCGGGTCCATCAAACGCCGCACATGCGCTCGGCTCCAGGAAGATGTCCTCCGTCTCAAGAAGATTACGCATGTACTCGTACAGCCACTTGTCTTTCAATGTAAATTCCCCGCTTAGGAGCGGTTCCATCACCTTGCCCACAAAACCTGACGGACGCCCTACGGCCAGCCCGTCTGCATGAGTCAGGCCGGTCAGTCCGACATCCTGTACAGAGATGTCGTTGTGCAGCCCTGTAGCCATGCCGAGCAGCATGCACGGGGCCTGTACCGGCTCTACGAAGAAGCAGTGTACATTGTCCCCCCACAGTTCCTTGAGCCCGAACGTAACCCCGCCCGGAGCTCCGCCGACACCGCACGGGATGTAGACGAACAGAGGATGGGCTTCATCTACCTTGACGTCCAGCTCTTCAAGCTGGCTTCTGAGTCGCTTTGCAGCCACCGCGTAGCCCATAAACAGATTCTTTGAATTCTCGTCATCGATAAAGTAGCTCTTCGGATCGGCGTCTGACTCCCTCCTGCCGTTCTTTACCGCCTCGCTGTAATCGGATGCATATTCGACTACTTTGACCCCATGGCTTCTGAGCATGTCCTTCTTCCACTGCCTCGCATCCGCGGACATGTGGACGATGACTTCATATCCGACGGCCGCGCTGGCGATGCCGATGCTTAGGCCCAGGTTTCCTGTGGAACCGACCTGTATCGTATACTGTCTGAAGAATTTCCTGCACGCTTCAGACGCAAGGACGGAGTAGTCATCCCCTATCGTTATCAGACCTGCTTCCAGCGCCAGATCCTCCGTGTGCTTCAGCACTTCATAGATGCCGCCTCTCGCCTTTACGGAACCGGCAATCGCGAGATGGCTGTCCTGCTTTACCATCAGGCGTCCCCGGATGCCGCTTCCATAAGCCTTGTCCAGATACGCCTGCATCTTCGGCACCGGAGTCAGCGAGGACTCGATGAGCCCGCCCCGGTCAGCGGTCTCTGGAAAGCATTTCACGATGAACGGGGCGAAACGGGCAAGTCTGTCCTCCGCGTCTTCGATATCTTCCATCGTCACTTCCAGGCTTACCTCCCCATAGGGCCTGAGACCGGGATTGACCCATGCAGCCTCTTCTGCTGCCGCAATCTTTTTTACAACAGGAATCTCCATAAACTTCTTATCCATAAGGCACATCCTCCTCCACTTATTTTATACATTTTAACACAACTGCATAATTATTACTATCATGACAGATACGTATTATAACTGTTTGACAACTTGGGCTTTCAGTATTATAATACACAAAAATCAGAAACCGAAGATGAGGAAGTTATGCTGCCAAACAGTCTTCAGCGAATCCGGGACGGTGCAAGCCGGACAGACGCCAGTGACAGCAAGTGGGCCTCAGAGGGCAAGGTGAACGTATTTCAAGTAGCCGAGACGCAGAGGCCTGCGTTATAGGGCCGGGGATGTTGTCATGCATCCTGCTGAGAGGGTATGTCCATACCAAACAAGGTGGTACCGCAGGAGTTCAGCCTGTCCTTGAAAACAATTGTTTTCAAGGACTTTTTTTATTGCATGCGCAGCTGCGTTTCCTGAAGGCAATTACAGTGGGGCTGATCCTTGGAACGATAATCGGGCTGGCTTTCCGTCTTCTCACCCCGGACAGCATCCTTTCTGTCAAAGACGGTGCTCCCGCCGGATTCCTCACGGATGGCATCAATGGTATGATTGCCACCATAACCCTCGTAATATCCGTGTACGGCATCATGGGCGTACTTACGGCGGCCGGGGCGCTGGAAAAGATTACAGACATGATTCTTGGAAGCAGGCTCGGCAGAAGCGCCTGCGGCGCTGAGCTTGCCATGATGCTCGGCATCTCGGTCACCACGATGTTCTTCGGCGGCGTGACGAGCGCCTCCATGGCGACCTTCGGAAAGATCCAGAATGAGATTGGGAAACGTGTCGGCCTGCATCCGTACCGCCGTGCCAACCTCTTGGACGGTTTCGCCAATTCTATCGTCCTTGCCGTCCCTTTCCTGAGCGTCTTCGTATTCATCGGCTCCTCCCTCACGGCAGGATATGAATACGCCGAAGCATTGTCTGTCACCCAGGTGGGCGGCTTCATGTTCTACTGCTTCTCCCTGTTCATCGTATTGCTCTTCTCCGTGATTACCGGATGGGGGCGGACGTATGAAGGAGACGGCGGGCGTCCCGTGAAAAGGGCTGAGGGCAGGGCGTAGTTTTCTGCATAGGGCATATGTTCCGAAGGAACTTCCTATAGAATAGAAAAGAGCCGGAATCGGTCTTATCGGACTGATTCCGGCTCTTCCTGCATGCAAAGCCCATTACAGGAATATGTATTTTAGAATGAACAATATGGCCAATATGTACATGAGCAGACTGATCTTCTTTTCCTTCGCCTTTCCTGTGAGCAGATTCAGCGCTACAAAAGAGATGACTCCCATGGAGATACCTTCGGATATGCTGTAGAAGAACGGCATCGCCAATATACAGATATAACATGGAATCGACTCTGCATAATCTTCAAAGTCGATATTTACTACGTTCGTCAGCATATAGAAGCCTACGACTACAAGAGCCGGAGCAGTGGCAAATGAAGGGATAGCCAGGAAGATTGGTGACAGGAACAGAGCAAGCCCGAATAGGATTGCCGTGGTTACCGCCGTAAGTCCTGTCCTTCCTCCCTCTGATACGCCGGAAGCACTCTCCACATATGTAGTAGTTGTCGTCGTTCCCAGTACCGCACCTGCTGTAGTCGCGATGGCATCTGCCAGAAGCGCGCCCTTGATGTGGGGAAGTTTACCTTCTTCATTGAGCATGTTTGCTTTGGAGGATACGCCAATCAAGGTACCAATCGTATCAAACATGTCCACAAACAGGAATGCAAATATGACTACAATAAAGTTTGCGGAAAAGATTCCCGAAAAATCCAGCTTCATAAATACCGGTGCCAGGCTTGGTATGGACAGGCCTCCGCTGAAATCCGGGAGCAGCCCGTAAAATCCAAGTTCCGGGTTCGGTACATAGAGGCCGGCAAACTGGCAGATAATGCCGAGCACCCAAGTGATAAGGATACCCCACAGAATATTGCCCTTGATGTTCTTGATGACAAGTATGCCGGTGATGATGATGCCGATGACCGCCAGAAGTACGGTGATACCCACATCACTAAAGGATGCCTCCACTCCTTTGGCCGCATTGTATCCGTCTAACGTGAACAGCTGGAGCAGCGTAGAGCCTCCCGTGACTACATTGGCATTCTGTAGGCCGATAAAGGCGATGAAGAGGCCGATACCAACGCTCACTGCTGCCTTCAGGTTCTTCGGAATCGCGTTGAAGATAGCTTCACGCACATTCGTAAGGGAAAGGATGATAAAGATGATACCTTCCACGAACACTGCGGTAAGCGCTACCTCCCACTTATAGCCCATTCCCAGTACGACCGTGTACGCAAAATATGCGTTCAGCCCCATGCCTGGTGCAAGCGCAAACGGATAGTTGGCGCAGATTGCCATAAGCAGCGTTCCAACGAGAGCGGCAAGGGCGGTTGCAGTAAAGATTGCTCCGGAATCCATGCCGGTTGCGGACAGGATGCTCGGATTGACAGCCAGAATATACGCCATCGTCATGAATGTCGTGATGCCGGCCAGAATCTCTGTCTTCACATCTGTACCGTTATCACTGAGTTTGAATAGCTTTTCTAACATTTAATTCCCTCCTTTGTAGAATTTGTTCTCTCTTTCCTACGTAAATAGTATAACATATTTCAGTGTAACAAAACAGACCCGTAATGTAAACGGGTCTGCTAAAATTTTATGACTCCCGGATTCTTTTTCTGAGCGGAAGCACCATGCCGGGGGATACCGACAGTTCATCAATTCCCATGGACAGGAAGGTACCGGTCAGCGACAGGTCTGCCGCCAGCTCTCCGCATATGCCGATCCATATGCCCTCTGCGTGCGCGCTCTTTGCCGCCATCTGAATCATGGCGAGTACAGCCGGATGATGGGCGTCATAGAAGTCATCCAGCTTCTCATTCTGCCTGTCGATCGCCAGCGTATACTGGGTCAGGTCGTTCGTTCCGACGCTGAAGAAATCGACCTCTTTTGCCAGTTCACGGCTGACCATGACAGCGGCCGGCGTCTCGATCATGATTCCTATCTCCACGTCTTCCCGGAAGCTGATGCCTCCCGCCCGGAGTTCCGCTTTCACTTCTTCGATGATTTCTTTGATCTTCCTTACCTCGGCCACCGAGATGATCATCGGAAACATGATGGCTATCTGACCGAAGGCAGAAGCCCGGTACAACGCCCTGAGCTGCGTCTTGAAGATGTCGGTCTGTGTGAGGCAGATGCGTATGGCACGGTATCCGAGCGCGGGATTCTCCTCCTTGCCAAGACCGAAATACTCTGCCTGCTTGTCTGCGCCGATATCAAGCGTCCGGATGATCACTTTCCTTCCCGCCATATTCTCTGCTACCGTCTTATATACTCCAAACTGCTGTTCCTCCGTCGGGTACGTGCTGCTCTCCAGATAGAGGAACTCGCTTCGGAACAGTCCGATACCGCCTGCGTCATTCTTAAGTACAGCCCCGACGTCGGCCATATTGCCTATATTGGCATATACGTTTATCTTCTGCCCTCCCGCAGTGATATTATCTTTCCCTTTCAGCTGCTGCAGAAGTTCTTTCTGTGCCATATCTTCCTGCTGCTTCTTCTTCATCCGTTCCATCGTCGGCGCATCGGGCTCGATGTATATCCTGCCTTCAAAGCCGTCTACAGCCGCAATCTTGCCGTCATACTCCTGCCGGAGGCCTTCCCCCGCACCGATGACTGCCGGAATATTCATCGTCCTTGCGAGAATCGCCGTATGGGAATTGGACGATCCATACATCGTCACAAACGACAGCACCTTATCCTTGTCCAGCTGTACCGTCTCGCTTGGGACGAGATCGTCTGCAGCGATGATGACCGGCCCGTCAATCGCCATCGGGCTTCCATCGCTCTCACACAGTACACGGAGAAGCCGTTCGGACACGTCTTTGACGTCAGCAGCGCGTCCCTGCATATACGCGTCATCCATGGCCTGGAACATAGCCGCGAAATTGTCGGCCGTAGTACCGATGGCGTATTCGGCGTTCACTTCCTGGGTCGTAATTATATTGACGACGGACTCTACATAATCCAGGTCCTCAAGCATCATCTGATGTATCTCGAAGATCATGGCGTTCGCCTCGCCCACATCTTCCATCGCCTTGTCATGCAGTTCCTGAAGCTCCAAGGAGGCTCTGGCCCTGGCCTCCTCGAACCGTTTCACTTCCTGGTCCGTATCCTCCACATGGCATCTCTTGATTGTAATCTCATCTCTTTTATAAAATGCAATCTTACCGATTGCGATACCGCCGTATACACTTTTACCTTCTAACGTAATCATCTCGAACCATTCCCTTTTTTGCAGTGATTATAAGTTTTCTTTCATAAATGTTTCCAGCTCGCTGACGGCCTTCTCTTCGTCATCACCTTCAGCCGTCATGAATACTTCCTCGCCGCACTTGGCACCAAGCCCCATCACGCCGAAGATCCTCTTGGCATCCGCGCTCTTCTCCCCTTTTCCAATCTTTATCTCAGACTGGAATCCATTGGCCTTCTTGACAAGCAGCCCTGCCGGCCTTGCGTGGATTCCTTCTTTATCTGTGAGTACATATCTGAATTCTTTCATAATCTTCTCTCCTTCTCTTCATTAATATGATACGGGCAGGTTCCATAGAGATAACGGACCCTTGCCGCCTGCTGCCGCTACCGTTTATCTTCCGGAAGCGGCCGTTTCAAAAGTACGATTCCGGCCATGGACACTACTGCGCCTGCTGCCATTGCCAGGAAGAACATCGGTGCATTTTCGATAATCCCGATGACAAAGATGCCGCCATGAGGTGCCCTGGACCCACAGCCGAAGGCCATCGATAGCGCTCCTGCCACCGCGGAGCCAAGCACGCACGGAGGAATGATACGAAGCGGGTCCGCTGCCGCGAACGGTATCGCGCCTTCCGTAATAAAAGACAGCCCCATGATATAGTTCGTTATGGTCGTCTGCTTCTCGCTCTTCGTGAACCGGTTCCTGAAAAATGTCGTCGCAAGCGCGATTGCCAGCGGAGGCGTCATCCCGCCTATCATAACTGCCGCCATGATATCAATCTGGCCGCTCGCGATTGCCGCGGTACCAAACACATAGGCCGCCTTGTTGAACGGTCCCCCGAAATCGATGGACATCATGCCGCCAAGCACTGCTCCGAGCAGTATCTTACTGGATTCTCCCATACCTGCCAGCATGTCATTCAGCCACGTATTGAACGCTCCTATCGGCGGATTCACGATAAAGATCATGATGATGCCCATGAACAGGATACCTAGGAAGGGAAACAGCAGTACCGGTTTCGTACCTTCCAGAGATTTCGGAAGCCTGCCAAGCAGCTTCTTGATGAGCACCATGAGATATCCGGCCACGAAACCGGCGATGAGCGCTCCGAAGAAACCTGACGAAATCCATTCCTCTTCCGGCAGCATGACGGAAGTTCCTGCCTTGGCCAGAAGGCCGCCCACGATACCCGGCATGAGCGCCGGCCTGTCACCGATGGCCATGGCAATATATCCTGCGAGTATCGGGAACATCATGCCGAATGCCGTATTGCCGACCGTATTGAAGAACAGCGCCAGCGGGCTTCCCTTACCAAAGTCCGCCCCTCCGGCGTTGGCTCCGTCCACGAGGAAGGATAAGGCAATCAGGATACCGCCGCCGATGACAAACGGAAGCATGTGGGACACGCCGTTCATCAGGCTCTTATATATCTTGCGCCCGAGGCTCTCCCCGTCATCGGACATGCTCTCTTCCTCGCCGCCTCTGCTGTGGTAGACAGGAACATTGCCGCTGACCGCTTCAGTAATCAGCTGTTCCGCTTTGCTGATGCCATTTGCCACCTTAGTCATAAGGACCGGCTTACCGTCAAACCGTGCCATCTTGACATCCTTGTCCGCGGCGATGATGATGCAGTCGCATGCGGCTATCTCGTCAGCCGTCAGAACATTCTTATCTCCGCCTGATCCGTTCGTCTCTACCTTGATCGTATATCCCATCTCTGCCGCTTTGTTCTCCAGGCTCTCCGCTGCCATATACGTATGGGCGATTCCGGTCGGGCACGCGGTGACTGCCAGTATGCGGAAGCCCTCCTCGGCCGGCTTATCTTCCTTATCCGCTTCTTCCTCTTCCGGGAATTTGGCACGCTCTGCCTTGTCTATCACTTCCAGGAACTCATCTGCCGATCCTGCCTTCCTAAGATGCTCCCGGAAGCTGTCATCCATCAGAAGCATGGACAGCCTGCTCAATACCTCCAGATGTACATTGTCTTCGGTATCCGGTGCCGCAATCAAGAAGATGAGGTGTACCGGTTCTGCGTCCAGCGAATCATAATCCACGCCGTCTCTTACCACCATGGCAGCAAGCCCCGGGGCCTTGACCGCATTCGTCTTGGCATGTGGTATGGCGATTCCTTCCCCGATACCTGTCGTACCTTCTTCTTCCCTTTTATAGACAGCTGCCCTGTACGCATCTAAGTCGGCGATATTGCCTCCTGCCGCCATGAGTTCCACCATCCGGCCGATAGTCTCTTCCTTCGTGTTCACGGCCCCATCCAGTTCAATGCTTGCCTTTTTGAGCAAGTCTACGATTTTCATGATATACATTCCTCCTATAATCCATACTCTGACGGTTCTTCCCCGAGCAGCTCCACTATCTCTTCTTTGCCTGCCAGCCAGCTCGTGAAGGCCGTGGCGCTTCCCGCCGCAATGCCAAGCTTAAAGGCTTTTTCATAGATTCCCGTGTTCAGCCATCCGGTGAGAAACCCTGCTACCATGGAATCTCCGGCACCTACGGAATTTTTGACCTCGCCCTTGGGCGGCTGGCTCCTGCATATCGTCTTATCCTCTGTCACGAGGATGGCTCCGTCTCCCGCCATAGAAACGAGCACATTCCGGGCTCCTTTTTCCTGAAGCATACCGGCATGCCGTATCATCTCTTCCTCTGTTTCCAGCACTGTGCCAAACATCTCGCCCAGTTCATGGTTATTCGGCTTTATTAGAAATGGATGATACTTCAGCACGTTCAGCAAAAGCTCCTTCGTCGCGTCTACCGCGATGTGTATCCCACGTCCATCGAGCCTCGCCATAATCTTCTCATAGATATCCGGCGGCATCGTATCGGGAATGCTTCCTGCCAATACAAGAAAGTCGTCTGCTTCCAACCTGTCCAGCCGCCCATACAGCTCTTGTAGCGCCTCTTCCGTAATGGAAGGGCCCTGTCCGTTAATCTCTGTTTCCTGTCCGTCATTGATCTTGACGTTGATTCTCGTGAACCCCTGCCCAAGCCTGATAAAATCTGTATCGCATCCGCAGTCGTTCAGCATCTGTTCCAGCGCATCCCCGGTAAAGCCGGCTACGAATCCAAGCGCCCTGCTCTTGCGCCCAAGATTCGAGAGCATGACAGAGACATTGTTGCCTTTGCCGCCCGGATAGATATGCTCGCCTGCCGTCCGGCTGATCTCACCCGGGGTAAGCTTCTCCGTCTGGATTACATAATCCAGCGACGGGTTGAAAGTTACCGTATAAATCATCCTTCTACCTCCACTACATTCCTGCATGACCTGTATGAATCGTCATTCAGCCTTGTCGTCACCACCGTACAGCCGTCGAATTCTGCAAATGTTACGGACGAGACCTGATTGATTTTGCTTGAATCTGACAGTATATAACTTTTCCGGCACTGCGATACTGCTTTTTCCTTCACAAGCGCCTCTGTAATATCCGGTGTCGTGAAGCCTTTGTCCCTGCTCACGCCGTTCGTCCCAAAAAACCCCTTCGTGAAGTTGTATTTCTTCAGGCTCTCTATAGCTTCCGCCCCGACTATCGCTTCCGTCGTCTCTTTCAGCTCTCCCCCGAGGAGATAGACCCTGCATCCTTTTTTCAGCAGCTTCTGCGCATGCCCTATGGCATTGGTCACAAATACAGCATCCGGCTCTGCAATATGGTCAATCAGCAGATCCACGCTGCTCCCCGCGTCCATATAGACAAAGTCATCTTTTTCCATGAGCGAGGCGGCATGCCTGGCAATCGCCACCTTTTCCTCTATATTCAGGTCTCTTCTTACAGACAGCGACGCGTCCTTCGTCATCGGCTCCAGATTCACTGCCGTCGCCCCGCCGTGCACCTTGATAAGGCTGCCTTTCCGGTGCAGCGCGGTCAGGTCTCTCCTTATGGTCGATTCCGATGTGTCAAGCTGCTCTGTCAGTTCCTGGACCGTAACCGTCTTTTTGTCATTTACAAGCCTAAGAATCTCGTTGTAACGTTCCTCTGCCAGCATATTAGTACCTCCAGTCTTTAAGATAGTCATTATCTTTCATATTCTTCCATTTTCGTTCATTTCTGTTATTATGATATAATCATTTTCAGTCAATGTCAATTAAAATCAGCCAATAATAACTACCAAAAAGAACCTTCTTTTATTATGCACATCTGACAAAGAGATTATCAGAATAGTTTTTCTTTTTAAAATGTTCTATACTGTTATTCAATGGCATTACTATATGGCTCAGATTTGGAGAGTAGTTGATAATATCACCTCTGTATCAGCCAGCATGCCACCGCCATCAGCTTTGACACGATTACCCTTGTCCTGAACAAAAAAAATCCCGCCATCAACGTGGCGGGGGCTATCTTCTGCATCAATATGCTCGTCATCCTGTTCGGAATCTTCCAGTACGGCATATGGGCCGTCATTATCGGAGCGGCGTTCTCGGGGGTTCAGGCACTTACGCTGAATCTGCTGCAAAAAATGGGAGTTTCGTAAACCAGACGCCGCTGGGGACGTATGGGGCAGATGCTCCGATGCGTCCCCTTCGGCTATCTACTTTACTGGCACGGGCGGGGGGGGGCTGTGTGTCGTTACTGGCCAGCATAAGGCTTTGGCTGTGTCAGCATAGTGATAAAGGGCTAAGCAAGTTGGAAACCTTGGTTGGTAATAACATAATGAAAAAGAGCCGGAATCAGGTACGGGGATGTTGAGATGACATCCCCTGGCCAGCAACGCCTCACGACCGCCTCGCCCTTGTTAGTAAAGTAGATAGCGGGCGGGGAGCCGGGTGGGAGATGCGCAGGTGTAAGCGGGAGAGGCGGAGAATCCGTCCCGGAATCCTTGGTTTGCGGAAGAGGAGCTGCTATCAGCGACTCTGCCGCAAAGTTAGGAGGCCGTGGACTAGTCGCAGCCTCGGACGCATCGGAGCAGATGCCACCCGGCTCCCAGTCCGCAGCCACTTTACCGCCCCCCCCACTACTGGATATCCCGGATCTTCTTCCTGAGTCCGAGTACCTGAGGTGGTGTCACGGATAATTCGTCTATGCCTATCTGGATAAAGAACTCTGTCAGCGTCAGATCTGCCGCCAGATCTCCACAGATACTGATTCTTTTTCCCTCCAGATGGACATTGTTCGTCACGATACGAATCATCTTGAGCAGCGCGGGATGGTGCGGGTCATAATATCTTCCGATCCTGCCGTTCTGCCGGTCCACCGCCATCGTATACTGTGACAGGTCGTTCGTCCCTATGCTGAAGAAGTCCACCTCTCTGGCGAGCTCCCCGCTGATCATTACAGCGGCCGGAGTCTCTATCATTACGCCAACCTGTATATCTTCATCAAAAGCTGTCTTTTCATCTTTGAGCTCGCGCTTGGCTGCTTCCAGCATCACCTTCGCACTCTGCACCTCAGCGAGCGATGTGATCATCGGGAGCATGATCGACACATTGCCAAATACCGAGGCGCGCAGTATAGCCCGCAGCTGCGTCTTGAACATCTCGTCCTTATCGAGGGAGATGCGGATTCCGCGGTATCCCATCGCCGGGTTGTTCTCCTCTCCGAGATCAAGACATTCCGCCTGCTTGTCGCCGCCCAGGTCAGCCGTCCTTATGACGACACGCTTCGCTCCCATGGCCTCGGCTGCCAGCTTATACGTCTGGAACTGCTGCTCTTCGGTGGGCAGCTTATGCCTGTTCTCCATATAGAGGAACTCGCTCCGGAACAGGCCGATACCGCCTGCATCGCTGCGCAGTACATTTTCTATGTCTTCCCGTTTGCCGATATTGGCGCAGATGTCAATCCTCTGTCCGCTCTGGGTGACGTTATCCTTTCCCTTGAGACGCTCCAGATTCTTCACCTGTGACACATTGCTTTCTTTCTTCTGCTTCATCCTCGTAAGCGTCGTGTAATCCGGCTCTATGTATATCTTTCCCTCGAAACCGTCGATGATGATAGTCTTGCCGTCATAATCCTTCTTCAGCGCTTCTCCGAGTCCGATGACAGAAGGAATCCCCATCGTTCTTGCCAGTACGGCGGTGTGTGAATTGATTGCGCCGTACCTCGTGACGAATCCGAGAATCTTCGTCTTATCAAGCTGCACCGCCTCGCTCGGATAGATCTCATTGGCCGCCAGCACGATCGGTTCATCCGTAAGCAGCTTGTCTTTCCAGCTTCTGGACAGAATGCGCACGAGCCTGCATGACACGTCACGGATATCCGTGTCATGCCCCTGGACATAGTTCTTCCCCTCCTGCACGCATGTCTCAACAAAATGCTCTGACGCAGACTGTACCGCATATTCCGCATTCAGCTTCTGTTCCAGTATCACGCCGGTAATCACATCGATATAATCCTGATCCTCCAGGATCATCTGCTGCATCTCAAAGATGGCGGCATTCGCCTCCCCGACATCTTTAATGGAATCCGTATACAAATCTTTCAGTTCCAGAAGGGCTTTCTCCCGCCCTTTCTGGAATCTCATGATCTCTTTTTCTACATCTTTGACATCAAACTTCTTGATTTCTTTTGTATCTCTCCTGTAAAACGACAGCCGTCCGATCGCGACGCCTTCCGAAACTTTCTTCCCTGTCAGTGTAATCATAGTACCTCTATCCTTTACTGCCTCTTCGTGTTCAATAAGATAACTTTACACGTTAAAGCAGCTTCCGTCAAGAACTAATATTTTACTCAAACAGTGGAGTTGACAGATATCTCTCCCCCGTATCCGGTAGCAGTGCTACAATCGTTTTTCCTTTATTTTCCACTCTCATAGCCAGCGTTATTGCCGCATGGAGCGCAGCTCCTGAGGAGATGCCGGTGAGAACACCCTGCTTTGCAGCCAGAAGCCTCGACGCATTGTAAGCCTCTTCATTTTCTACTGTTATAATCTCATCGTAGATATCCGTGTCCAGTATATCCGGTACAAATCCCGCACCGATTCCCTGCAGGCCATGCGGACCCGGTTTCCCTCCCGAGAGGACAGGGGAGGCGGCCGGCTCGACGGCAACTACTTTTATATCCGGGTTCTTTTCCTTCAAGTATGCACCCGTACCTGTGACCGTGCCGCCGGTACCTACGCCGGCCACGAATATGTCGACCGTTCCGTCTGTGTCTTGCCATATCTCAGGCCCTGTCGTCTCCCTATGCGCTTTCGGGTTCGCCTCATTCACAAACTGGCCGAGCACGATAGCATCTTCCGTCTCAGCCGCCAGCTCTTCTGCTTTGGCGATAGCTCCCGGCATTCCTTTGGCACCTTCCGTGAGGACGATCTCAGCCCCATATCCTTTCAACAGCTTCCTGCGCTCTATGCTCATCGTCTCCGGCATGGTAAATACGGTCCGGTATCCCCTCGACGCGGCAACTGAAGCCAGCCCGATCCCTGTATTGCCGCTTGTCGGTTCGATAATCGTGGAACCAGGGGCGATAAGCCCTCTCTCTTCCGCGTCAAGCAGCATCGATAAGGCCGCTCTGTCTTTTACGCTACCCGCAGGGTTGAAGAGCTCCAGCTTTACAAGCACTTTTGCCTGTAGCCCCTTTTCCTCCTCAATTCTGGCCACTTCCAGAAGCGGCGTCCTTCCTATCATTTCTTCTACGTTCTTGTATATCTGTCCCATTATGAAACTCCTCCTTTTCTACTGCCGGATTACACGGCTTTACTGATATATGGTTATATTGACGCCAATGCCTGATCCAGATCATGGATGATATCGTCGATATGTTCTGTCCCGATTGACAGACGTACGCTGTTCGGGCGTATGCCGGAATTGCCAAGTTCTTCCTCGGTCATCTGGGAATGTGTCGTGCTGGCCGGATGGATGACAAGTGATTTAACGTCTGCCACATTAGCCAGCAGAGAAAATATTTGCAGCTTATCAATGAAGCGTTTCGCTTCCTCTTCACCTCCTTTCACTTCAAAGGTAAAGATAGAACAGCCCCCTTCCGGAAAGTATCTGCCGTACAAATCATGGTATGGGCTGTCTGCCAGCATCGGATGGTTCACCCGTTCTACTTTCGGGTGCCTGCTCAGGTAATCGACTACCTGCAACGTATTCTGTACATGGCGTTCCACCCGCAGAGACAGCGTCTCAAGCCCCTGCAGAAACAGAAATGCGTGAAGCGGCGCCATCGTGGCTCCTGTGTCCCTCAATATGACTGCCCGGATTCTTGTCACAAATGCCGCCGCCCCGGCCGCCTCGGTAAATATGACGCCGTGATAGCTGGCATCCGGTTCGGTAAGCTGCGGGTATCTGCCTGATGCCTTCCAGTCAAATCTGCCTCCGTCTATGATTACGCCGCCAATCGCCGTTCCATGCCCCCCGATAAATTTTGTGGCCGAATGTACGACGATATCTGCACCATGTTCAAATGGCCGCAGCAGATACGGTGTCGCGAACGTACTGTCCATCACGAGCACGATTCCATGCCTGTGGGCCGTCTCCGCCACTTTTTCTATATCTGCAAGATTGGCGTTTGGGTTGCCGATGGACTCGAGGAACAGTGCCTTTGTGTTGTCCTGTATAGCCGCTTCCCACGCCCCTTCTTCATCGGGATCGATGAAAGTCGTCGTTATCCCCTGTGCGGGCAGCGTATGTTCCAGAAGGTTATAGCTTCCGCCATATATGTATTTGCTTGCCACGATATGGTCACCGGCATGGGCAAGATTCTGGAACGTATACGTTATCGCTGCCGCCCCCGAAGCTACGCCGAGCGCCGCCACGCCTCCCTCCAGCGCAGCCATGCGCTTCTCAAATACGTCCTGCGTGGAATTGGTGAGCCGGCCGTATATATTCCCTGCGTCTGCAAGGGAGAACCGGTCTGCCGCGTGCTGGCAGTCCCGGAACACATAAGAAGTCGTCTGATATATAGGAACCGCCCTGGCGTCGCTTGCCGGGTCCGGCTGCTCCTGTCCTATATGTAGCTGTAATGTCTCAAATTTCCAATCTCTGCTCATAACTGATGTCCCCACTTTCTTTATACTGCAATATTATTGTTCTGTCTGTGTCGCCC
Source organism: Extibacter muris (assembly GCF_004345005.1). GTDB lineage: Bacteria > Bacillota > Clostridia > Lachnospirales > Lachnospiraceae > Extibacter > Extibacter muris. Next base: position 110,926 of record NZ_SMMX01000008.1, on the reverse strand, counting down.
TGTGGATGTGCCGCTACAGGTAATACATAGGAACGAATTGTCCCTGCTTTTCCCGATAGTCATCCACGAGCCTGCCAAGCGTGCACTCCTGAAACAATTCATTTACCCTCCTGTCGATTTCATCCCAGACGAGTTCCCGGATAGCTGCTTCCACTTCATCTTCACATTCATCCGTTATCCTGTTGACAATTGAGAATTCTCCTTCCAGAGCCTCCAGAATCTCCTTCACCGTTATCTCAGATGCATCTTTTGCAAGCATGTATCCCCCTCCGGCGCCCTTGACGCTTGCCACGATTCCTGCTTTGCGCAAGGTACCGAATACCTGTTCAAGATAGTTCAGCGACAAGTTCTGCCTGCTCGCCGTCTGCGTAAGGGAGACCGGTTCCCCGTTTGTATTTGCCGCCATATCCACAAGTGCTCTCAGTCCATATCTGCCCTTGGTCGATATCTTCATTGCAGGCACCTCCATTCTAATTCCTACTAAATCGATATGATTTATATGTTTTATGTTATACACCATTTTTCCTACCATGTCAATATACTTTCTGAAAAAATATTCCAGATTAACGGACATGAAGAACGCCCGGGACAAGAATGTACGTTGATACATTCTTGTCCCGGGCGTCTGCACTACGGCCTATCCTCTCTCTGCCGCCACTTTGACAATCTCACCCACAGTCACTGCGTCTGTAACGCTGACGATTACATCCCAGAGCCTCCCCCACGTATCCTGCGTCGGACAGAGGCTGCAGCCAATACCACATCCAGTCTCTTTTGTCAGGCAATCTACAGGCACCAGCTCTCCTTCCACAGCCTCCAGCACTTCCCGCACCGTGAGCTGCCCAGCGTCTTTTGCGAGACGGTATCCGCCCTGTGCGCCGCGCACGCTCGTCACGATTCCTGCAGCTTTCAGCAGCCTGACGATGCGTTCCAGATATTTTTCCGAGAGCTTCCTTCGCTCCGCTATATTTTTTAGGCGTTCCAGGTGCCTGTCGTCTGAATGCATGGCCAGATCTGCCGTTATCTCTAACGCATAGATTCCTTTTGTCGATATCTTCATATGCAGTCCCTCCCAACAGGTGATTCCTCATCAGCACCAGCTTTACGCTATGATTCCTTCCACTATCTCACATTTCAGATCCATTATATCATCCTTTAGCACTTCTTTTGCTTCTTCAATATTCTACCAGATATTTCCCGTTCCTCGCAATGGCTTTCTCATGACATCTTCGATATCCATGCATGCTTTCTCTGCAAAGGCAGTCTGCATATACCCCGGTAATATAGTGATATTGTAAAAAAGATTGTCGAATGCATTGACTTTTTTATAAAAATATGCTAATCTGACGGGGTATTATTTATAGATTCATTTTATAGTTAATACGGTATCTAACTATTTATTTTTATTTTTTATGGAGGTAACACAATGAACAGAGGTACAGTAAAATGGTTCAACAACCAAAAGGGTTATGGTTTCATCTCAGATGAGACTGGCAACGATGTATTCGTACACTACTCAGGCCTGAACATGGACGGTTTCAAGTCTCTGGAAGAAGGACAGGAAGTAGAGTTCGAAGTAACTGAAGGCTCTAAAGGTCCTCAGGCTGTTAACGTAACAAGAGTTTAGTCAATTGCATTAATCAGAATTTGGATGTACCTTTTTATATATAAAACAAGACTTGAAAGATTGATTTAGATATTAAAAAGTAATACATGAAATGAGATTAAGAGAAGAGGGATGTCGAAATGACATCCCTCTTTTTTGTCTTTACACATTCGCCCTGTAAGCCTCATCTGCACTGTACACGTCAAATCCGCTGCCTTTCAGGATATCGATGACCCTCGCCGGGTCGTCGCTTTTGAGCACTGCCGCGGCATCGCTTCCGTTGGCAAATGCGTACATATATTCGATATTCACTTCGCCTTCCACGATCTGGTGCATCGCTTTGCTCAGGGAACCGGTAGCATGAGGCACCCGCAGCGCAACTACGTCTGTCAGCATAGCCGTAATATCCGCCTCCTTCAGAACCGCCCTTCCTTTGTGGGGATCAGACACAATCATGCGGAGCATTCCGTAATCAGATGTATCTGCCAGGCTCAAAGCTACAATATTTACCCCGCCTTCCGCAAGTATGGCAAGCACTTCGTCTAGTCGGCCCTCCCTGTTTTCCAAAAATACTGATAACTGCTGTACTGTATTACTCATACCCATCTCTTTTCCCCTCCTTCTTACAAGTCTCTCTTGTCGATGACACGCTTCGCCTTGCCTTCGCTTCGTTCTATCGTCTTAGGCTCTACCAGCTTCACTCTGGCGGATACGCCAAGCGCCTGCTTCAATGCGGCTCCGACCTTGTTCTTCAGTTCATCCAGCTTACGGATCTCGTCTGAGAAGTATCGCTCATCCACCTCTACCATAACAGTCAGGACATCGAGATTGTTCTCCCGTTCCACGATCATCAGATAATGAGGTGCCACGCCGCCTCCCATCGAGAGCAGCGCTGTCTCTACCTGGGTCGGGAATACATTGACGCCGCGGATGACTTTCATATCATCCGTACGTCCAGTGAACTTCTGGATTCTCGGCAGCGTCCTTCCACATTCGCACGTACTGTATTCGATGCTGGTCAGGTCCTTCGTCCTGTAACGGATCAGCGGCATGCCTTCTTTGGCAAGCGTAGTGAATACAAGCTCTCCCGTTTCTCTGTCCGCGCACGGGGTGTCATCTCCCGGGTTCAATATCTCAGGGTAGAAATAGTCTTCGTACACGTGAAGCCCTTTGTGGTGGATACAGTCCATGGCAACACCTGGTCCTGTGATCTCGCACAGCCCGTAGATATCGAAGCTGTTGATATGCAGGATGCCTTCGATCTTCTTGCGCATCTCGTCTGTCCACGGCTCCGCACCGTTGATGCTCGCCTTGATCTGGAGACGGTCCACGATTCCGGCTTCCTGCGCCGCCTCCGCCAGATAGAGTGCATAGGACGGCGTGCAGGCGAATGCCGTCGCTTTGAAGTCTTCCATGCACATGAGCTGGCGCTTCGTGTTGCCGGATGACATTGGTATCGCCATCGCCCCGAGCGCCTTCGCCCCAAGATCCAGACCCATGCCTCCTGTGAACAGGCCATATCCGTAACATACGTGGATGCGGTCGGCCTCTGTAAGCCCTGCCATCGTTAGCCCTCTTGCGACACATTCGCCCCACACGTCCACGTCATTCTGCGTATAGGAAGCCAGGGTAAGCTTCCCGGTCGTCCCGGATGTCCCCTGCACTCTTGCAATCTTCTCCTGAGGAACCGCCAGAAGCCCGAACGGATAGTTGTCCCTCAGGTCCTCCTTTGTCGTGAACGGGAGCTTGCCGATATCTTCGATACCTTTGATATCACCAGGCTCTACTCCGATCTCATCCATCTTCTTCCGGTAGAACTCCACATTCTCATATACGTTCTTTACCTGCTGTACGAGACGCCCGCTCTGAAGCGCGCTCATCTCATCCCTGCTCATACATTCTATCTTCGGGTCTCTGATCTTTTCCTTCCAGTCTTTTAATGCTACTCCTGCCATGTCTATCTACTCCTATTCTTAATCTTTATAAATCCGATTCCTCTACCATCTTCACACCTGCATCCTTAAGAATCTGAGCTGCTCCTTCATAGTCATCCGTACTGAATACCAGAACCGGCGCTTTTCCTTCGCGGATTACAAATGAATAGATGTAGTTTACATTTATTCTGCCTTCTGCAAGTATAGCCAACATCTGATTGAGATTGCCTTTCTTATCTTCCAGCTCCACGCCTATGACGTCATGAAGCCTGACGACAAATCCCTTTTCAGTCAAACACCCCTTCGCCTCTGCTGGCTTATCGACTACGAGACGAAGGATACCAAACTCCGGTGTGTCGAAAGACGCGACAGCCCGGATATTAATGTGCGCCTCTGTGAGACGAGACGTAACATCCATAAGGCTTCCCGGCTTGTTCTCCACGAATACTGATAATTGCCTGATCATACCACACCTCCTTAATTTTAATCAGGTACGCCGGGGGCTTTTATCTGGCTTCCAGATTATATCCCACATCAAACGCCTGCTTGTTTATATCAACCGTTTTCGGCGGCACTGTCTTTTCTATCACATCGTACCACTGTCCTTTGGTAAAGTCCATGTGCCTGGCCGCGATGCCGAGCACGATCATGTTGAATACTCTGGAATTGCCGAGCTTCCTGGATTCCTCTGTAGCATTGACGCTGTACATCCTGTACTCTTTGCTGAGCTCTTCCAATATATTGTCCGGATATTCTGCAGCGCCGATGACAACCGGCATAGGATCGATTCTCCAGTCATTTACAATGAGGGTTCCGTACTTTTTGAGATAATGCGCGTACCGGTAGGCCTCAAGCCGCTCAAAGGCGATGATGATATCTGCCAGGCCCTCTTCTACGATCGGCTCTGCCACTTTATCGCCATAGCGGACGAATGTGACGACACTTCCGCCCCGCTGTGCCATTCCGTGCACTTCGGAAAGCTTGACATCATAGCCCAGGTCTATCGCAAGTCCTCCGAGGATCCTGCTTGTGAGCAGCGTTCCCTGGCCGCCCACACCAACTATCATAATATTTTTTGCCGTCATTACCTGTCACCTGCCTTTACTAATTCTATCGCGTCGAACTTGCATAATTCCTCGCACAAGCCGCAGCCGGTACACATCGTATCGTCGATATATATCGTTCCGTCCTCATTTCTCGTCATGGCCGGACACCCCGGCTTCATGCACATCCCGCATTTCCTGCACTTGTCTTCATGAGCAGTGTAGACAGGCTTTCTGGCCTTGCTCAGCAGCACGCACGGTGATTTCGTGATAATGACGGACACTTCATCTCTGGCAGTCTCTTCTTTGATGGCACTTTCAAGAGTCCCTATGTCAAATGCATTGACTTCGACCACATGCTTTACTCCTATGGCCCGGCACAGTCCCGGTATGTCAATCGCATATGTCGGGTCTCCCTGCAGCGTCTTTCCCGTTGCCGCGTGGTCCTGGTGTCCGGTCATACCGGTCGTGGAATTATCGAGGATCAGGACCGTTCCTGTCGCATTGTTGTACATCATGTTCATGAGGGAATTGACACCGGTATGTAAGAAGGTAGAATCACCAATCACTGCAACCCAGTCCTTGATATACTCTTTTCCCTTCGCTTTTTCCATCCCGTGGAGGCTGGAGATGCTCGCCCCCATACATATCGTAGTATCCACTACGCTCAGCGGGGCAACCGCTCCGAGCGTATAGCATCCGATATCTCCGGCAGCGTGCAACTTAAGCTTCTGGAGCACATAGAACACGCTCCGGTGCGGACATCCGGGACATAATATCGGCGGACGCATCGGCGCCGGCTTCGGAGCCGCGATCTCAAGCTCCTGCCCGAGAACCGCCGTGCGTATCATGTTGGCGCTGTACTCGCCCTGTACGGTAAATATCTCTTTTCCGATGGCCTTTATGCCCCATGACCTCACCTGCTCCTCGATGACAGGGTCAAGCTCTTCCACGATATAAAGCTTATCTACTCTGGACGCAAAGTCCTCTATCATCTTCCGCGGCAGAGGATTGACCATGCCGAGCTTCAGCACGGATGCCTCCGGCATCGCCTCTTTCACATACTGGTAAGGAATGCCGCTCGTGATGACTCCTATTTTCGTATCATTGAGCTCTACCGTGTTGATGGGAAGCGTCTCCGCGGCTTCTGCCAGCTCCAGGTTCCTCTTCTCGATCTCCACATGCCGGAGTTTTGCATTGCCCGGCATCATGACTGTCTTCTTGACGTCCTTTACATAAGGCCGGTCTTCTATCTCCTCACGGTCCGAAAGCGCTACAAGTCCCTGGGAATGTGCCAGTCTTGTCGTGATACGGAATACGAAAGGACGGTCGAACTTCTCGCTCAGCTCAAACGCCGTCTTCATATACTCCTTCGCCTCAGAGCTGTCGGACGGCTCCAGAACCGGCAGCTGTGCCGCGCGGGCCACCATACGGGTATCCTGCTCATTCTGGGAGCTGTACAGCCCCGGGTCGTCAGCCACGACGATGACCATCCCCCCATTCACCCCCATATACGATACGGTGTAAGCCGGGTCGGCCGCCACATTGAATCCGACATGCTTCATACAGGCCATGGAACGCACCCCTGAGACGGAGGCTCCAATCGCCACCTCTGTCGCTACTTTTTCATTCGGCGACCACTCACAGTACAAGTCATCTTTATACCGGACGAGATACTCGCTGATCTCCGTGCTCGGCGTGCCCGGATAAGCCGCAGACACCTTCACCCCTGCTTCATATGCCCCTCTGGCAATGGCTTCATTGCCGAGCATTACTACTTTCTTTCCCTCTGACATATCTTATAGTCCATCCTTTCTCAAATCGGTTACTCTCTTGGCCTTCCCCTCGAATCTCTGCAGAGAATATGGGGCGACAAGCTTAATCTGGGTCGCAAGGCCAAGCTGCGCCTTCAGTCCCTTCTTAATCCGCTGTTCCAGCTCGCTCAGCTTGCTGTAGCTGTCCAGAAGCCGGTCATCTATCAGTTCTACCGTTATCGTCATCACATCCAGACGGTTCTTCCGCTCTACGACAATCTCGTAATGGGGTCCTATCTCAGGAACCTGGAGCAGGACTTCCTCAATCTGTGTCGGGAATACGTTGACGCCTCGGATGACAAGCATATCGTCCGAACGCCCGGACAGATTCTCCATCCGAACGGTCGTCCGGCCGCACGCACACGGTTCATACATCAGCCTGGTCAGGTCGCCGGTACGGTATCTCACAAGCGGAAGCGCCTCTTTTCCGAGACAGGTCACGACCAGTTCCCCGTGTTCGCCCGGCGGGAGCACCTCTCCCGTCTCAGGATCGATCACCTCCGGTATGAACCAGTCTTCGTTCACATGCATGCCGCACAGGCTCTCGCATTCACCCGCCACACCAGGGCCGCACAGCTCGCTCATACCGTAGTTCTGGGTACACAGGAACTGCTCCCCCCACACCTTGTGCATCTCGTCTCTCATCGGCTCTGTCATACCCTCGCCGCCGAACAGCCCTATATGCACCTTCAGGTCTCTGGAAGGGTCTATCCCCCTCGCCCTGATCTCTTCACCAAGGTGCAGCGCATAGGACGGGGTCGCTACGAGGAGCGTCGTGCCCATATCCTGCATGAACATGATCTGCTTCTTCGTATTGCCCGAAGACATCGGGATGACAGAGGCCCCTAACATTTCCAGACCGCCGTGGAGCCCGAGCGCTCCTGTAAACGTCCCGTATCCGAAAGCGATCTGCGCCACATCGTCCGGCGTGGCGCCGCCCATACAGGCAATCCTTGCCACGTTATTGAGCCATACGTCCAGATCCTTCTTCGTATATCCTACTACCGTGGGCTTACCGGTCGTACCGGAGCTTGCGTGGAAACGCACCAGTTCCTTCTTATCAACCGCAAATAGTCCCATGGGATAATTGTCTCTGAAATCCGCCTTATATGTAAATGGAAGCTTCTGCAGATCGGTCAGGCTGTTGATATCATCAGGTTTTACGCCCGCCTCGTCCATCTTCTTACGGTACGGCGCTGATTTTCCATAGATGTAGCGCACCGTCTCCTTAAGCTTATCAAGCTGGATATCCTCTATCTCAGCTCTCGGCAGGGTCTCTTCTTTCGCCCAAATCATGTTATTTCCTCCTTCATACCATACATGCTTTTTTTAGTATAGCACATTACTTTCGCGGATTAAAGCATTAATTTGTGAAAAAATCAGCCCTTTCTGAAATTTCCTGATACAGATGCCTCGTCTCTGAAGGCGTCTTTCCGTTAATTACGACCGTTCCATATGCAGTGTCCATGACGACATATGCATCGCAGTCCGTATAGGAGTATAGATGATATGCGCCAAACTCGCTGTTCTTAAAGCCTCCCGCCTGTATAGAGCAGAAATATGACTGTTATGACGGACATGCCCGCCCCCATGACACGGCAGAGCTTCTTCTCGTCATACTTCTCTTTTTCCTTCTTATCAGCCGTATTGTAGCCTGCTATGAGAAAGCTGCCCCTCCCGGACAGCAGCACTATGGATAACGCCGCACATATGGCCGTTACGATCCACATACAATCACCTCGTTTTCATCAGTTGGTCCCATCGTGGTGCTTGCATGCATATTCCTCAAGCTCTACTTTTATGACCGCCACGGCATTGATCCATTTCTCGTCGAAGCTGTCAAAGTCTTTTCCTGTCTGGTGCTTCATGATTACCTTGAGCGCCTTCCGCTTTTCGTTCGCGTCCTCCTCTATGACAGCCCTGCCTGTGCCGATAAGGCTTGCAAAGCAGAAGCTGTGGCTGCACGGCTTGTCGGCAGACACAAGCCCATGCCTGCAGTCAAGTTCAATGCCTACGTCCGGATTCTCCTTGAGCACTTCTATCTTTCTTCCGACCCTGGCGCTGTGAAGGTAGAAGGTAAGCTTCCTGTCCTCACATATATAGCCGAAATTCATCGGCACTATGTACACGCCGCCCTTGTCACACAGCCCTATCCTGCATACGCTGCACTCGTCTATCACCTTGCATATCTCTGCCATATCTTTGATTTCCCGTTTTGGTCTTCTCATCGTCATCATCCATCCTTCTTGTATTTTTTCTCCAAGCGGCCGCCCGCAAGTTATAACTTCAATTATAATAAGTAAACTCCCATATTTCAATGTGAAATCATGGGAGCAAACGTATTCTATATTGCAAATTGTCATTTACCTGTGCATCTTCTGCCTGAATCTCCGCACCTCCGGTCGGTTCTATACTTCTTGAGAATCCCATCTGCGAGACTGAGAAGGCGGCCGCGCAGTTCCACTGGTTCCAGCAGCTCCGCCTTGTCACCAAAGCTTAAAATCCAGCTGAATATATTCTCCTCATCGGCAAAATCAAACCGGAACAGCAGCCTTTTGTCCTCTTGTTCTTCAAAGCTGTCCGCTCCATATTCTTCGATAAGCCTCCATCTCATCTCAGGAGCAAATACAGCTTTCACCGGTATGTGCCTGTCGTATGCCGAATCTGCCTGCAGTTCATAGGGTTCTGCCTCCCGCTGTGCAAACTGCTCTGGGAGCACTTCCAGCTCCAGCATGCGGTTCAGCTTGAACAGACGGTAGTCCTTCCTGTCCGGGCAATACCCCCGGACATACCATGACGCCCACTGGAACACGAGCAGGCACGGCTCGATCTTCCTGACGCTCTCCCCCTTAGGCGCATAGTAGCGGAAAGCGATATATCTCCGGTTTTCTATCGCGTCCTGTATCTTTTCTATCTTCGGTGCCAGTGTCGATCTGTAGTAGGAGGACAGATCTATGAGTATATGGCTGTTGGATGCAAGCGTAGTGCTCCTTACATCCAGCTTATCCATCAGCTGTCTGTACCTGCTCGTCCCTGCCACGCTGTCCAGGCTTTTCAGCCCTGTCAGTATGGCCTGCATCTCTGAGGAAGTGAGAAGCGTCTTCTCCAGCTTGTAACCTTCCATGATGGATATGCCGCCTCCGCTTCCCTGCGTGGTGACAAGCGGTATTCCGGCCTTGCACAGATCCTCAATGTCCCTGTTGATCGTTCTTCTGGACACTTCGAACTTTTCTGCCAGATATGGGGCCGTCACCTTTTCCTGCTGCAGCAGCACAGATAAGATTCCTATCAGCCTGTCTATTTTCATAATAAGCAGCCGCCTTTCTTTTTTTATTTTCCGCCCGGTCGGGTTCCTGCCTTACAGATGGAACACCATTGTCGCGATCTTGAAGAAGATGATGATGGAGCATGTATCCACTATCGTCGTGATGAGCGGTGCCGCCATAATCGCCGGATCCAGCCTGAGCTGTTTTGCGAAGATCGGCAGCATGCAGCCTACCATCTTCGCCACGATTATCGTGCCTATTAGAGAGATGCCTATCACTGCCGCCAGTCCCAGATCCCTCTGCATGACATAGATCCGGATACCGTTGGCGGCGGCCAGCACCGTTCCCACTACGAGGGATACCCGGAATTCCTTCCATACGACGGTGAACAGGTCTTTAAAGTGCAGCTCATCAACCGCCAGGCCCCGTATGACGAGCGTGGAGCTCTGAGAACCGCAGTTGCCTCCTGTATCGGTAAGCATCGGGATAAATGATACGAGGAGGGGGACGGCAGCGATTGCCGCTTCATACCGGGTGATGATGGTGCCTGTTATAGTAGCCGAGAACATCAGGAACAAAAGCCAGCCGATGCGGTTCCTGGCATGCCGGAACACTCCTGTCTTAAGATAGGAGTCTTCATTTGCCGTCATGGCTGCCATCTTGTGCATATCTTCCGTCGTCTCGTCCGTAAGGACTCCGATGGCGTCGTCAAACGTCACGATGCCGACAAGCCGTTCCTCATGATCCAGAACCGGTATCGCTATGAGGCCATACTTGCGGAACAGCTTCGCAGCATCCTCCTGATCGTCGGTTGTCCGTACAGAAATAAAGTTATCCTGCATCAGATCCGCGATCTGGACTGTCTCTGCATTTGTCATGAGCGATTTGGCGGTCACAATGCCGACAAGCTTCTTGCGCTCCACCACGTAGCATGTATATACCGTCTCGCTCTCGATTCCGACCCGGCGGATCTTAGCAAGCGCCTGGCCGACTGTCATCTCGGGAGACAGCTCCACATACTCTACCGTCATGATGCTTCCCGCACTGTCCTCCGGATACTTCAGCAGCCGGTTGATATCGGCCCGTGTCTCCCCGCTTACGTGTTCCAGAAGCTTCGTTACTACGTTGGCCGGCATATCTTCCAGGAAATCCACCGCATCGTCCGTGTACATGGTATCCAGAATGTAGGATATCTCCTGGCTCGTGAAGCCTTTAAGCAGTGTCTGTCTCTGGTCATCCTCCATATAGGAGAACACCTCCGCGGCCTTCTCCTTGTCTATCATGCGGAATATGGCCGCCAGCTCCGAATCATCCAGTTCCATCAGAAGTTCTGCCAGATCGACCGGGTTATACGCTACCAGCATGTCATGGATCTCTTTATACTTCTTTGCATACAGCAGTTCTTTCAGTGTGTTTCTTATCATCTTGCGCCTCCTTGTCCCGGACAGAAAAATGCTGCCCGCCCTGGTACCGGACAGACAGCACAATATAAAGCCTGGCTCTATAATAAATCTATACGAACAAAAGACGTACTTTCTATCAAAAGAACGCTTCTAAAAGGGCAGACTCCACGTACATGCCATATCCGATTGTCATCATCAAGTTGCAACTTCGTCCCGAATGACCATCCATGCAGGTTCGCCTCCCTTACTTTTACAATTCTTTCGTTACTTTAATCAGCATAGCTTACTTGCCTGTAAAAGTCAAGTCAGCTTCCGCTGTTTCTTATCCGGATCAGTGGCGTGACCGATACGGCGCCCGATATATCTATGTTCCGTGTCGTTGCCGGTTACGTAAGATGAAAGGACAGCCGTGCCTCCGAGACAGCCGCCTCATTCGTCGTAAAACTGCCGGACGCGGAAGCATTCCGCTCTGTCCCTGCCGGAGCAAAGAAAGAATACAGCCCTCTTAAGCTCCGGTTGATCCTTGGAACTATCTGCATATATCCCTGCGGTTCCGGTGTTGCCAGAAATATATAGTCCACAAGATAGAGCCAGCCCGGTTCGAGCATGATATCCGAGTCCCCCTCAAGGCGAATCCCCTGTCCCACGTTGAAAAGCTGGATAAGCGGCAGGCTGCCTGCTTTTGTTACTTTTCTCTCTTTAAATTATAGAAGAACATGAGAACCGCCATGGCACAGATGATCAGATAGCCAAGCCAGCTTAAGATGTCCGGTATCTGGCCGAAGATGAAGAAACCGAGCAGGGCGGAAAAAATGATCTGGGAATAGTCGTACACCGATATCTCCCGCGCCGGTGCATGGCCGTAAGCCGCGGTAATGCCGAACTGTCCGCCCGCGGCAGCAAGGCCAGCGAGCAGAAGCATCAGCACCTGCATCCCTCCCATCGGATGGAAGCCGAATACGAGGAACGGCAGCGTCACCAGGCAGGAAAACGCCGAGAAGAAGCAGACGATGAGCGGTCCCTTCTCCCCCCTGAGGCTCAGCTTCCGCACGAACGTATATGCCGCTCCTGCCCCGAGGCCGCCTGCCAGCCCGATCAGGGACGGAAGCAGGTCCATATTGGAAAACGTCGGCCTGATGACGAACAGGCTGCCCGCAAATGCTCCAGCCACAAAAAGCGCCTGTAGTACCGTCACCCTCTCCTTCAGGATGAAGAAGCTGAAGATGACGACAAAAAACGGAGACATCTTATTGAGCATCGACGCGTCGGCCAGCACAAGATGGTCTACCGCGTAAAAGTTGCAGAGTATGCCAAGCGTACCGAACAGCGAGCGAAGCAGCAGCAGCTTTAAGTTCCCCGCTTTGCATTTCAGCGGAATAGCCTCCCGCCTTATTATGACAAAGGCAAAGAAAAATGCCACCAGGTTACGGAAGAAGCTCTTCTGTACAGAAGGCAGGTCGCCGGAGAGCCGCACGAACATGTTCATGAGCGCAAAGCAGAACGCCGAAAGTACAATATATAAGATTCCTTTATATCTGTTATTTCCACTCATCTGATTCAATACCACCTTTACATGCTCAAGTCGAACAGGGACAGCTGGTTGGACTCCGGAATATCTCCGAACAGCCCCATATCCGCCATGTAGTCGATGACTGTCTTGCTGGCCTTCGTGCGCTGCCGGAAATCATCCCTGGAGAGGTACGGACCGTCCTTCGCAGCTTCTTCCACTGCCTCGGCCGCCTTGTCTCCCATGCCGTCTATGCTGGAAAGAGGCGGCATAAGCTTTCCGTCGATAATCTGGAACTTGGAAGCCTTCGCCCTGTAGATGTCAAGCGGCATGAACTCATAGCCCCTCGCGTACATCTCCTGGACAATCCTCATATCCTTCATCGTATCCTGTTCCTTCTTGCTCAGCGAATCAGAACGGCGTTTATAATCATTGATATAATAGTTCAGCTTTTCCTTTCCCTGGCACATCAATTCATAGGAAAAGGCATCTGCCCGGATTCCAAAATAGGCGCCGTAATATGCAAGCGGATAATTGATCTTGCAGTAGGCGATGCGGTATGCCATCATGACATATGCGGCGGCATGGGCTTTCGGAAACATGTACTTGATCTGTTTGCACGACCAGATATACCAGTCCGGCACGTCCGCCTCTTTCATCGACTTTTCAAATTCCGGCGTAAGCCCTTTGCCTTTCCTGACCTTTTCCATGATGGTAAAAGAAAGTTCACTGTCCATCCCTTTGTTGATCAGATAAGTCATGATGTCGTCACGGGTACAGATAGCGGTAGAGATGGTCGCCTTGCCGCTCTTGATAAGTTCCTGGGCGTTGTTGAGCCACACGTCCGTACCGTGGGACAGGCCGGATATGCGAATCAGGTCCGACAGCGTCTGCGGCTTCGTGTCCACGACCATCTGTACGACAAATTCCGTACCGAATTCCGGGATGCCGAGGCATCCTACCGGACATCCACCGATGTCATCCGGCTTGATTCCTAACGCGGACGTATCGTGGAACAGTGACATGACGCCTTTGTCGTCCAGCGGAATCTTCGTCGCGTCAAAACGGTTGTCCGTCTCGTCGTATTCATTCTCCATCGCCGGCGAGCTTATGAACTCCTCCAGCGTCTTAATCATGGTCGGATCATCATGGCCGAGGATATCGAGCTTCAGCAGATTGTGGTCAATGGAATGATAATCAAAATGTGTCGTGACAATATCTGTCGTCATATCATTCGCAGGGTGCTGTACCGGCGTAAAAGAATTGATATCCTCGCCGAGCGGAAGTACGATGATCCCTCCCGGATGCTGACCGGTACTCCTTCGGATTCCGGTACATCCCTGTACGATTCTGTCAATCTCGCAGTTACGCTTTCTCTGTTCCCGCTCTTCAAAGTAATTCTTAACATAGCCAAAGGCAGTCTTATCGGCAAGCGTGCCAATGGTGCCCGCGCGGAACGTCTGCCCGTCCCCGAATATGACTTCTGTATATTTGTGCGCGTTACTCTGGTAATCCCCGGAAAAGTTCAAGTCGATATCTGGTTCCTTGTTGCCCTTGAAACCGAGGAACGTCTCAAACGGGATATCAAAGCCGTCCTTTACGAGCTTCTCCCCGCATACGGGGCACATCTTATCCGGCATATCCCAGCCGCACCCTCCTGCATATGCCCTTACTTCTTCGGAATCAAAATCGCTGTAATGGCAGCTCTTGCAGTAGTAGTGCGGGCTGAGCGGGTTGACTTCCGTTATGCCTGCCATCGTCGCGACAAAGGAAGATCCTACCGAGCCACGGGATCCTACCAGATATCCGTCCTCATTGGACTTCCACACAAGCTTCTGGGCTATGATATACATTACGGCAAAGCCATTGGATATGATTGAGTTCAGTTCCCGCTCCAGCCGTTCCGTAACGACCTCGGGAAGCTCATCCCCATACATGGAACGGGCCTTGTTGTAACAGATATCCCGAAGCATCTGGTCGGAATCCGGAATGACAGGAGGGCACTTGTCGGGACGGACAGGAGATAGCTTCTCCACAGAATCTGCAATCTTATTTGGATTGTCAATCACGACCTCCCTTGCTTTTGCAGAGCCGAGGTATTCAAATTCGGCCAGCATCTCGTCCGTCGTGCGCAGATACAGCGGCGCCTGCTCGTCGGCATCCGTGAACCCCTTGCCCGCCATGATGATCCTCCGGTATACCTCATCCTCCGGATCCATGAAATGGACGTCACACGTCGCCACGACGGGTTTTCCGAACTTCTCTCCCAGCTTGACGATCGTCCGGTTCATATTCTTTATGTCTTCCTCCGACCGTATCTTCGAGACCCTCTCGCTGGCAATCATAAATTTATTATTGCCGAGCGGCTGTATCTCCAGATAGTCATAGAAGTTCACGATACGCGCAATCCGCTCCTGGCTCTTATCGTCCAGAAGCGCCTGGTACAGCTCTCCTGCCTCGCAGGCGCTGCCCACTATGAGCCCCTCCCTGTATCTGGACAGCTCGCTCTTGGGAATCCTCGGCTGCCGGCCGAAGTAGTCCAGGTGGGACTTGGATATGAGCGTATACAGGTTCACTCTGCCAACCTCATTCTTAGCCAGTATGATGACATGGAACGACGGAAGCTTTTTAATCGCGTTGGCATTCGATGAGCCGAACTGGTTCAGCTTGCCCAGCGTATGGATATCCCTCTCCTTCAGCATATCGACGAACCGGACGAATATCTCCGCGGTGGCACCTGCATCGTCCACGGCACGGTGATGGTTCTCAAGCGAGATGTTCAGCGCCTTGGCAACGACGTTCAGCTTGAATTTGGACAGCGTGGGCAGCAATATCCTGGCCATGGCTACCGTATCTACAGATGTAAAGTCCGGTATCCTATCCATATATCGGCAGTTCTGCTCTATGAACCCGACATCAAATCCGGCGTTGTGCGCTACGAGGGCCGCATCCCCGACAAACTTCAGGAATTCCGGCAGTGCCGTCTCAATCGTGGGCGCATCCATGACCATCTGGTCCGTGATACTCGTGAGCTGTGTGATGCGGAACGGAATCGGCACCTTCGGATTGACAAAAGTGCTGAACTTATCTGTAATCCTGCCTCCCTCTACCTTCACTGCTCCGATTTCGATAATCTTATCTTTGATAGAACTGAATCCTGTCGTCTCAAGGTCAAATACGACGAACGTATCATCAAGCGTCTGTCCCTTTTCATTCACCGCGACATCGGTAAGGTCGTCCACGAGATATCCTTCCACCCCGTATATGACCTTAAACGGGTCCTCTTTGTCCAGCGTCTCAATATAATGGTTAGCGTCCGGGAATGCCTGCACCACGCCGTGGTCGGTGATGGCAATCGCTTTATGCCCCCAGTCATGCGCCCTTTTTACGAGATCCTTCACTTCCGTCACTCCATCCATATCGCTCATCTTGGAATGGCAGTGAAGCTCCACCCTCTTCTCCGGCGCGGTGTCCTTTCTTGACTCCGTAAAGTCCGCAATCTTCTTGATGCCCGTGACAGAACCTATCGTCAGCTCTCCGTCAAACTTGTCGATCGTAGTGACTCCCTTTATCTTCAGAAACGCACCTTTTCTGATATCTGCCAGTATGTCCGGCAGCTGCTCGTTTCTTACAAACATCTTCACGGTAATCGTATCTGTGAAGTCTGTGACGGCATACATGACAATCGTCTTTTCGTTTCGGATTTCCCTCGTATCAAAGCTGATGACCTTGCCTCGGATGGTAATCTCTCCCATCTCTCCTACGACCTGTTCCAGCTCGATCGTCTCATCGTCAAAATTTCTTCCCCAGATTAGGCTCGGGTCGTCGGACGGCTTCTTATAGCTTCCAAAGGAATACTTGTCCTTCTTCTCCTGCCTGCCAGACTTTGAAGGAGCCTCCTTCTTTTCTTCCGCCTCCTTTTTCTGCTCAGCTTTCTCCTGATGCACGGCAGCCGAATGTTCAAGGATTGCTTCCACTTCCTGGCGGATCTTCGCCTCATTGTATTTCAGCTTGCTGTCTTTCGCCTCTTGGTAGGCGACACGGACCTCCACTTTAAGCCCGAATCGTTCCCTGAACACGTGCTCCAGATATGAGGTAAGCGATTCCTTCTTTCCTTTGGCAACAATCGTATCCGTCAATTCCAGACAGAGTATACTGCCATCTTCAAAAGAATATCTGGCGCTCTGCAGCATGCTGCGCTCTACGACGCTTCTCTCATTCAGTTCCAGAATCATGCTGTCCACATATTCGTTCATCAAGTTCTCCGGCGTATACTGTCCGGACAGTTCGTAGCGCTCGACCAGCTCCGTCCTGATCCTGCTGCGTCCGAACAGCTGGTCCTTCAGCATCTTCTCCATCTCATAGATCCGTCTCTTCTGGAGCAGATGGCGGCTCAGTATATGCACTCTGATAAACTCCCTGTCCGAGTTGGTCGCCACTTTGAGGACCTCTACCCCGGAAAACAGCATCTTCATGTCTTCATCCGTCTTCAATGTAGGAAATACTTCAAAAAATGACTTACTCATCCCAATGCAACAACTCCTGTCTCAATGTCTCCAATAATTCTTCTTCCTTCACTTTTTTCACGACCTCACCCTTTTTGATGAGCAGCCCTTCACCGATTCCTCCGGCGATTCCGATGTCTGCTTCCCTCGCTTCACCGGGTCCGTTGACGACGCAGCCCATGACAGCCACCTTGATATCAAGCGGGATGTCCGCCACCATTTGTTCTACCTTGTCGGCCAGTCCGATCAGATCTATCTTTGTCCTGCCGCACGTAGGACAGGATACGACTTCTATACCGCCTTTCCTGAGGCCGAGCGTCCTCAAGATCAGCCTGGCCGTTTTAATCTCTTCTATCGGAGGACCGGTGAGGGATACCCGTATCGTATCGCCGATACCTTGATTCAGGATGATTCCAAGACCGACGGAAGACTTAATGTTGCCGGACAGCAGCGTACCTGATTCTGTGATGCCTATATGCAGCGGATATGGGCATTGTTCCGCTATGAGTTCATGTGCTTTTACACACATCATGACGTCTGATGATTTGATGCTCACCACAATCTCGTCGTACCCCATCCTCTCAATCATATGCACTTTGTCCATGGCGCTTTCTACAAGCCCTTCCGCTGTAACCCCGCCATACTTTACAAGCAGCTGCTTCTCCAGGGATCCGCTGTTGACACCGACACGGATCGGGACATGGTATTCTTTCGCCTTGTCCGTCACCGCCTTTACCCGGTCCTGCCCTCCTATATTGCCCGGATTGATACGTATCTTGTCCGCACCGTTTTCGATAGCCGCTATCGCCAGCCTGTAGTCAAAGTGGATATCAGCCACGAGCGGTATATGTATCTGTCTCTTGATGCAGGAAATCGCCCCGGCCGCCTCCATAGAAGGCACAGCACAGCGGATAATATCACAGCCGGCACTCTCAAGCGACAGGATCTGGCCTATCGTAGCTTTGACATCCTCGGTCCTCGTATTCGTCATAGACTGTATCGCCACCGGGCTGCCACCTCCTATGGGCACACTCCCGATCTGTATCTTTTTCGTCTCTTCTCTCTTCATAGCACACCTCCTGCAAAATAAAACCCCTCTATCCTTCACCTTCCTTTCCCGGCGTCAATAGAGGGATATCTGATCCTATTATTTTTTCGTAAACAGCATCTGTTCGCCATATTCTCGTTCCGTCAGCGTCAGGGTATCTCTGTCCACGCTGTAGCCAAACGTAGTAGTTACCGAACTGAGCGCGTTGTCAAGCGTCTCCTCCGTGAGCATCCCGTCAGAACGTTCCACCGCCTTCTTCACCTCGGCCTCATTCATCTTGATCGTAACCGTCTTTTCATCCTTATCAAGCACATAATCCATCTTGATGTCCGCGTCGTAATCTTCGGCAAGGGCCGGGACATTCACGGTCAGAGAATTATTTCCTTTGATGGACAGGACATAGCTCCCGTCCTCATCCTCCCATGTGCCTTCCAGCGGGTTTGTCGTGAACAGCTTTGTCAGAAGGAATACCGCAATCAATACGATCAACACGGAACTGACCAGCGTCACTACTGTCCAAATCTTACTTCTTTTAGCCTCATCATTTTTTGCAATTATCATCTATCATAATCCTCTCGGTTCATTTATTTCTGCTTAATTAAATTATAGGTTGTTTCCCTTCTCATGTCAACGCCATCCATTTATGTTCCGTATAGGAACTTTGCCGCAACATTTTGTTGATATTCGACACATATCCTCTACTTTCCGGGAACACTTGCTAAAATAAAGCTCATAATGCAGAGGAGGTAGCGGTATGTCATTTGATAAAAGGTTGAAAGCCCTGCGTCTGAAAAATGAGATGACGCAGGAGTATGTCGCCCGCCGGCTCAACGTGGCGCGCTCTACTATCGCCGGATACGAGACAAAAAACAGGCAGCCTTCACACGAAAAGCTGACTGCGCTTGCCAGCCTCTTTCATGTGTCCATCGATTATCTGCTTGAAGGTGAAGAGACGATCAGCCTGACACCGTCGCAGTCCGTACCGGAACCCGTCACAGAACGGAACTTCCTGGAACGGTACCGCGGCCTTTCCTCCGAGTCAAAAAGAGACGTGCTGAAGTGTATCCATCTGCTGGAACTGCGCGACGAAGAACAGGCAGGTTCCTGAGAGGTCCCTGCTTTTATTGTTTTACAAATCTGTGGTAAATATACTCGTTTGCCTCCTTCTCCCGGCTGTCATCCAGAGGTTCCAGCTCCGTGGCCCCATACCGGCGCTCCAGCGCTTTTTGTATGAGCCAGTCGCAGACTTGCGGATTCTTAGGCAGCAGCGGGCCGTGGAGGTACGTACCAATCACATTCTTATATACGACCCCTTCGCAGCCGCTCTCCCCGTCATTTCCCGCACCGTACAATACCTTGCCAAATGGCGTGTTGTCATTGATAAATGTCCTGCCTCCATGATTTTCAAAGCCGACCACAGGCATCTCACACACGCTGCTTTCCAGCACGATATTATCGATCAGCCTTCCTTCTCCCTGTTCCGTATATATGTCCACAAGGCCAAGCCCTTCAATCGGCCCTTCATCTGTCTTATAATACTTGCCGAGCAGCTGGTAGCCGCCGCATACAGCTATGACTACTCCGTTATCTTCTACATATCCTTTGAACTGTTCCCGGATGGCGAGCAGATTTTTACATACGATTCTCTGTTCCCTGTCGGAGCCTCCGCCGAGCAGGACGATATCAAGGTCCTGAAAGTCAATCTCATCCCCGGTATTAAATTCAACCGTCTGTGCTTCAATTCCCCTCCATGCACACCGCTTCATCAAGCAGGCGATATTGCCGCGGTCGCCGTACAGGTTCAGAAGGTCCGGATAGAGATGTCCGATAGTCAGCTTCATGTCTTTCTTATCCATCATTTCTCCTCCTCCAGCCTCTTAAGCACATTTCTTGTACTGAAAAGCGCAGTATAGTTGACAAGTACGTACAGATTGCCGCAGCCATTATCCAGCCGTTCACGTATGGCCTTTTCTACATCGGCCTTTATTGCATTCTGAATGTCCGTATATTTCAGACGCAGCCCCATGTCGTGGCAGCGGATGCCGCTGACGGTTACGGAATTGACGTCATCTTCCTTAAACCGGTCAAAGTCCACGTCCCAGAGCCAGGACACATCTGTACCGTCCTGGGCATTGTCATTGATCACGATGATAATATCTTTCCGGGACGCATCCTGCATAACTGCAGAGATGTTCTGGTTGAATCCCGCCGGATTCTTGGCAAGGTTCAGGATGACACCGGTTCTGCCTATCTGGAACTTCTCCATCCTGCCGTTCTCGGGATTGAACTTTTCAAGCATATCATTGAAATGTTCCAGTTCAAGACCGGCCGTCCTGCCTGCCGCATAAGCCGCCAGAATATTATATACATTATAGAATCCTTTATAATCTGCCGTAATCTTCCTGTCCTCAACCGTAAAGGCGAGCCGGTCCCCCACTTCAACTTCGGACGCGTCGAACCGTATGCCGGGCCGCATGAAATCACATCCGGTACACGCGTAATCGCCGAGCTGGCTGTAATGGTAGAATCTGTACGCGAGCGGCGCGCCGCACTTCTTGCAGAAGCGGCCTTCCCGTATCTCCTGCGAACCGCTGTCCTCCATCACCTGTTCGCTGATTCCATATGTGATATACGGGTTGCCGCTCTCCATGGCAAGGTATGCGGACAGGGCGTCATCCCCGTTCACGACCACCTTCATCTCAGGAGCGGAGCCCATCGCTTCTTTTAATATATTCATCGTAATATCAATCTCTCCGTATCGGTCCAGCTGGTCACGGAACAGATTGGTCAGCACCATATAATCAGGCTTGAAATGTGGAAATACTCTTCTTGTAGATGCCTCGTCCACTTCGACGCAGGCATAATCTGCATCCAGGCGGCCGCCATTTCCTGCCCCGAGCACAAATGCGGCTACAACGCCGTTAAGCATATTAGAGCCTGTATGGTTGCATATCACTTTATTTCCTTCTGCCTCCAGTGCGGCACAGAGCATATTGTTCGTCGTCGTCTTTCCGTTTGTGCCACATACGATAAAGATACCTTTCCTCACCTGCCCTGACAGCTCTTTCAGGACAGACGGGCATATTCTGAGCGCAATCTTCCCGGCCCACGTCACACCTTGCCGGTGAAAGATATGAACACTTGCTTTTTCTGTAATTTTTGCCGCCCAGACGGCCAGCATTCGTCGTAATCCCATAATATTTCCTTCGCAATTTTACTTGTGTATCAATGCCTCGATATCCGCAGGCTCCGGCATGGAACGGATAGCGCCCTTCTTCATCGTGATAAGGGCGGCGCCTGCATTGGCATATGTAAGGATATTGCCGAGCTGGCTCTCCGTCAGCATATCCAGTCCATAATCCAGTATTCCCCCGATGCTCAGGCCACAGAACGTATCCCCGGCCCCTGTCGTCTCTATCGCCTTGACGCTGAATCCTTTGCGTTCCACGCGGGTACCTTTATAGTATGCCCTGCTTCCGTCTTTTCCCATCGTGAGGAAGATAAGCGGAATCTTATATTTTTCCTTCAGATATAGTATGCCTTCATCATAGTCTTCTTTTCCTGACACGAACTGAATCTCATTATCTGATATCTTCAGTATGTCACAATACTGGAATCCAAATTCCATAGCTTTCTTCGCATCGTCAAGAGAATCCCAGAGCGGCGGGCGCAGATTCGGATCGAACGATATGAGGCATCCTGCCTCCTTGGCTACGTCAAGCGCTTTCTTTGTCGCGCTCTTCACCGGTTCGTCCGTCATGGAAAGCGTCCCAAAATGAAATACCCTCGACTGGCGGATCAGGTCATAATCCACTTCCTCTTCCGTCAGCATCATATCTGCCCCCGGCTTCCTGTAAAAGGAGAACTCGCGGTCTCCGTCAGGAAATGTATGTACGAAGGCCAGCGTCGTGTGAATCTGTTCATCCAGGATAAGCCCCTTGGTCTCTATCCCAAGACCGTCTATCGTATCCTTCAGGAGGCGTCCGAACTGGTCCTGCCCCACTTTTCCGATAAAGGCTGTCTTTTTGCCCGTCTTGTTCAGCATGGCCAGTACATTGCACGGCGCTCCCCCAGGACATGCCTCAAACATATTATTCCCCTGGCTGCTCTGTCCATTCAGCGTAAAATCAATCAGCATCTCGCCAAGTGCCGTCACATCATATATCTTATCCATAAACTCTGCTCCTTATTTCCGATATTTTGTTTCAGCCCTGCGGGCCCTGTGTACCAGATAATTCTATCATAACCGGATCTGATTTTCCACAGGTAACTTGCATCTATTTGCGCCTACACATTGCAGGGACCATATCTATATGTTAAAATGCGCCTTGGAGGACACGATTATGACATATGTATTATTTTATCTTATATGTGTAAATATGCTAGCATTCACGCTCTTTGGAATGGACAAGTCAAGAGCCGTCCGTCGGCAATGGCGCATTCCGGAGAAAACGCTGCTGCTCGCCGCTCTTATCGGAGGCAGCCTGGGCGCAGAAGCGGGCATGCTCTGTTTTCGTCACAAAACAAAGCACGCCCGCTTCCGTATCGGCATTCCTGCCGTCATTATCGTACAGCTTCTTATTGGTATAGGCCTTTCACTGTCGGATATATCTTTTTGAACCGGCTGTACTTCTCTTCGTACTTCTCAACCAGATCCGGCTCAGGCTCCACCGTGTCTACCACTCTTACAATCTTACGCGCGATCGTCTCTACATCCGGGTACTCCCCGCATCCGACCGCCGCCAGCATGGCACCGCCGAGTGCCGGCCCTTCTTCGCTCTCTATCACATCCACCTTCATATTCATGACATTGGCTATGATCTTCTTCCAGAGAGGACTCTTTGCACCTCCGCCGCATATCTTCGTACGCTCTATATTGACGCCGAGGCTTCTCGCCACTTCAAGCGAATCACGGAGTCCGAATGCCACTCCTTCGAGCACTGCCTGCGTCATATCTTCTCTCGTCGTGTCCATAGACATGCCGATGAACATGGCCCTTGCTCTCGGATCATTGTGAGGGGAACGCTCTCCCATCAGATAAGGCAGATAGAAGACGTTGTTCTCGCCAAGCGCACGGATCCCTTCCTGCTCTGCAGCGTAATCCTTGGTCTTCAGTATATCTTCCGCCCACCATTTATTACAGGAGGCCGCACTCAGCATACATCCCATGAGATGGTAGTTCCCGTCCGCATGTGCGAAGGAATGCAGCGCGTTATGCTCGTCCACGCCGAACTTCCTGCTTGATATGAATATCGTTCCGGATGTGCCGAGAGAGATGTTGCACATGCCGTCTCCTACTGTTCCTGTACCGACTGCCGCGGCCGCGTTGTCTCCTGCACCGGCTATCACCTTGACTTCAGCGCGCAGCCCAAGCTCTTCTGCCACTTCCTTCCTTAAGGTGCCCACAACTTCATAGCTCTCATAGAGCTTTGGAAGCTGCTCTTCACTTATCCCGCACACGTTAAGCATCTCAGCCGACCAGCGGCGGTTCTCCACGTCCATGAGCAGCATGCCCGACGCATCCGACACATCCGTGCAGAAAGAGCCGGACAGCTTGTATGCGAGATAATCTTTCGGCAACATGATCTTCGCAATCTTCTCAAAGTTCTCCGGCTCATGCTTTTTCATCCAGAGAATCTTAGGGGCGGTAAATCCCGCAAACGCGATATTTGCCGTATACTCCGACAGCTTGTCCTTACCGATGACCTCGTTCAGGTAATCCGTCTCTTCCCCTGTCCTGCCATCGTTCCAGAGAATCGCAGGTCGAATGACGTGGTCGCTGCCATCCAGTGCCACCAGGCCATGCATCTGTCCGCCGAAGCTGATGCCCGCTACCTCTCCTCTGTCGAACCCTTCCGTCAGCTCTTTGATCCCTTCTACCGACTTTTCAAACCAGTCTTCCGGATGCTGCTCGGACCAGCCCGGATGCGGGAAAAACAGCGGGTACTCTTTGGATACGATATTCTTTATATTTCCTTCTTCATCCATCAGCAGAAGCTTTACTGCCGATGTTCCCAAATCAACTCCTATGTACAACATGACGCTACCTCCATGGATTTTCTGTAGGATATCTCACTCCGGCCGGCTGGTTATAGCCAATCTCCTCCACCGGAACACCTATATATTTGAACACTTCAAAAAGTGCCTTCCCGTAATGGCCGAATGCCACGGCCCCGTGGTGCGGATAGCCTCCCTCGATCAGTACGTGGCGGTAGAACCGCCCCATCTCCGGGATGGCAAATACGCCTACGCCGCCAAATGACCTTGTCGCCACCGGCAGTACCTCGCCGTGCGCGATATAAGCCCGAAGTATATTGTCAGCCGTGCTCTGCAGGCGGTAGAACGTAATCTCTCCGGGTATGATGTCCCCTTCCAGCGTCCCCTGCGTCACTTCTTCCGGAAGGGTCCTAGCCATAATCATCTGATACTTCATCTCACAGAAGGACAGCTTGCCGGCAGCCGTATTGCCGCAGTGGAACCCCATGAACGTATCCTGGAGGCTGTAGTCATACTTCCCTTTTATCTCCTGCTCGTACATATCCTTCGGCACCGTATTGTTGATATCCAGAAGCGTCACCGTGTCTCCACTCACCACCGTACCTATGAATTCGCTCAGGGCACCGTAGATGTCCACCTCGCACGATACCGGGATGCCCTGGGCCGTCAGGCGGCTGTTGACATAACATGGGACGAAACCGAACTGTGTCTGGAATGCGGGCCAGCATTTACCGGCGATGGCGACGTATTTACGATATCCCCGGTGCTCTTCCACCCAGTCTTTCAGCGTCAGCTCATACTGCGCCAGCTTATTCAGTATCTCCGGCTTCTTATTGCCTGCGCCAAGTTCCGCTTCCATCTCCTTTGCGACGGCGGGGATCCTCTCATCCCCGGCATGTCTGTGAAATGCTTCGAACAGATCAAGCTCCGAATTCTCCTCAATCTCCACGCCCATATTGTAGAGCTGTTTGATAGGTGAATTGCAGGCCAGAAAATTCAGCGGACGGGGACCGAAGCTGATGATCTTCAGGCTGCTCAGTCCGACAAGGGCCTTAGCGATCGGAACGAACTCGTGGATCATGTCCGCACAGTCGGATGCATCCCCTACCGGATATTCCGGGATGTATGCCTGCACATTCCTAAGCTTCAGGTTGTAGCTGGCGTTCAGCATGCCGCAGTAGGCATCCCCTCTTCCCTGCACGAGATTATCTCCTGTCTCTTCCGCAGCGGCGATAAACATCTTCGGTCCCTCAAAGTGCCTGGCGAGCAGCGTCTCTGATATCTCCGGGCCAAAATTGCCGAGATATACGACCAGCGCGTTGCAGCCTGCTTGCTTTACATCTTCCAGCGCCTGCACCATATGGATCTCGCTCTCTACGATACAGACCGGACATTCGTAGATGCCTTCCTCTCCGTACTTTTCCGTGTAGGCTTTCATCAGATTCTGCCTTCTTGTCACCGACAGGCTTTCCGGGAAACAGTCGCGGCTTACGGCTACGACCCCGATTTTTACTTCTGGCATGTTGTTCATGTTTTTGAATCCTCCTTGTTGATAAATTGTTATCTATACAGTGATATTGGTTCCTTTCAGTCCACAGAAAGCACCTTCTATCTCCGCTTCACTGTGGGCGATCAGCCATTTGTTCCTCGCGGCCAGGAGCTTGCCTTCCCCCTCCTTGGATACGAGGAAGTCCAGCTCCGTATTCGTACCTTTCGGCAGTATCACGACACACCGGAACCCGCTGCCGGACGCCGTGCACGGCGCATAATGCAGCGTAGTCGCGTATACTTCTATCACGGTACCCGCAGGTACGAAAAATGCTTCTGCCTTTGAAGTGTCATACGTGTAGTCATCCTCCAGGTCCTGCTGCCTGCCGAGCAGAAGGATCAGATCCGTAACAGCGATGTTGATCTCTGACGACCGGTGGTATTCCAGCGCATTGAGCGCGTGGTTGCTGCCGTTGCAGTAGCCCACCTGTATGGGAAGCCCTCCGTATGCCATATCCCGGAAGCATTCTGCTGCCGGAAGCGCCTCCAGCTCTTCCACAGACGGCACATAGATGACACCGTCCGTGGGAAGCGGCGTATGCTCCATCTCCTTTCGCAGCCTGCATACGTCATATTCCGCCATCACATGGCCGTATGCTTTAAAAGATTCATCGTTTACATTTTTTATTTCCATATCGCACCCTCCGAAAACGGTATTGTTATATAATGAATTATAACAATTTTTATATGTTGCTACGACCAATTATTTGGCTTGTTTATGGTCTTTTTTTGCCTTTTTCCGCATGCACGCCTATATCCACTTTTTCGTACGGGAGCCAGACCACATACCTACGTAAAAACAAAACGAGCTGGCATGTTACTGCCAGCATCGGTGGTCCACTTAATACGGTAAATCAAGCCTTATATTCTTTTCGGAATTCGCTCGGGAGCATCCCGTATTTCTTCTGGAAGACCTTTGAGAACGCCTTGCTGTTAGGGAAGCCGTTCTGTATGGCTATCTCTCCGATAGCCTGTTCCGTATTGACGAGGTCTTTGTAGGCATGCTCCAGCCTCAGGTTGTCCAGGTATGTCTTATAGTTCATCCTCGCATATTTCTGGAACATTCTGGACAGGTATGTCGGGGAATAGCCGAACGTCTGCGACAGGCTGTCAAGAGACAGGTCCCTGGCGTAATTGTCCTTCATATATGCTGTTATCGTGGAGAGCTTGTTCAGTTTCCTGTTGTGCTTCACCATCTCGCCGTCCACGTCCGTCTCTCTATACTTCGTGACCATGAGGTAGATGAGCATGTAGAACTGGCTCTGCACCTTCAATTCATAGCCGCATTTCTTTTTCGCGTATGTCCCGTACATATCCCCGATGAGCTTCATGACTTCCTCGTCCTGCAGCCTTGAACTGTGGGAAAAATAGATGAACCGTTCCTCTGTATAATACTTCTCAAAAGTAGAGAGCGGAATCTGGAGCACGATCGTCATATTCTTCTTCGGAGAGTGTATGGAGTGTATCTCATTAGAATTTACGAGCATAAATTCTCCCGGCTTCAGGGAATACCTCAGCTCATTGACATAGAATTCCAGCTCCCCCTCAAAAAGCGCGAAAATCTCTATGGAACGGTGCCAGTGCTTCTCACGCATGTAGTTGCCGTTCCTACCTTCAAAAACAAACATCTTAAACGGGATATCATCGTTTGGCATGATGATTTCATGAGAATACTCCATAATCTCCTCCTATCCTAGCAGGCTTACACCTCCGAGCAGCACATAGCTGATAAACCACATTATGACGGTAGCTACACATATTCCTAATATGATTGCCGGAAATGCCTTTTTAAACTTCACACCAAGCAGCGATGCGATAAGGGCACCCGTCCACGCCCCGGTTCCCGGAAGCGGAATCCCGACAAACAGCACGAGTCCCCAGAATTCATATTTCTCAATCTTATCGCTTTTGCTCATCGCTTTTGCCTCCAGCTTATCCACCATCGGCTTGAACTTCTTCGTCCCCTTCATCCAGTTGAATATCGGAGTGATCAGCCAGAGGATGAACGGCACCGGTATGATATTTCCGATAATACAGAGCGGTATTGCCGTGGCAACCGGAACCCCGAGCAGAGGGCCTGCCACAAGAAGGGCCCCTCTCAGCTCCAGGATCGGTATCATGGATATGATAAATACGATCGCTTCTTTTCCCATGCTGCCGCCTAACGCATCAATAATATTCTGTACTAATGTTTCTGTCATATCGTTCTCCCTTATCTATTCATATATTGTCTGAAAAATGCAAACAGCGCTTCCATCTCTTCCCTTGTGCCGACGCTGATCCTCATATACTGCTCTATCCGGGCGGTCCCCCAGTAACGGACATAGATGCCATTGGCTTTCAGCTCCTCAAACAGCTTCTTGGCATCATATTCCGGGTGCATGGCAAAGATGAAGTTGGCACTGGAATCCAGAAAACAAAAGCCAAGCTTCGCAAGCTCCTGCTTCGACCATTCTCTCGTCTCCACGATTCTGCGGATTCCTTCTTCAAAATATGCCCTGTTCTTCACAGCCTCCACGCCGCAGACGAGGGATGTCTCGTTCATGGTGTAGGAGTTGAAGGAGTATTTGGCATCGTTGAGATACTTGATGAGCAGCGGGCTGCCGATGGCGTATCCGATACGCATGCCGGCCATGGACCGCGCCTTTGAGAAGGTCTGCACCACGAGAAGATTATCATACTTGTCAGTCAGTTCCAGCGCAGACCTGCCTGCAAAATCAATGTACGCCTCATCCACGATGACAACTGCATCTTTATTGTGCGCGATGATATCCTCTACGGCATCCAGTTCCTCATAAAGGGCCGTAGGTGCATTTGGGTTCGGGAAGATGACGCCCCCGTTCTCTTTATAATAGTCTTCCTTCACGATGCGAAAATCATCATCCAGCTTCTGGCACTCATATGGAATCCTGTACAGTTCAGCCCACACCTTATAAAAGGAATACGTGATATCCGGAAACAAGACGGGCTTATCAGAATTGAAAAACGTCAGGAAGCACATGGCCAGGACATCATCGGATCCAACCCCGACGAAGACCTGGTCCTTACCTACTTTATAATAATCTGCCAGCGCCCCAACCAGCACGTCTGCCGCCGGATCCGGATAAAGGCGCAGCCGGTCCGTGTCCATCTCCCGCAGCGCTTTCGTGACACCGGGCGCCGGAGGGTATGGATTCTCATTCGTATTCAGCTTGATTACCTTGTGCCGCGGCTGCTCTCCCGGAACATAGGGTTCTACTTTACGGATATTCTGTTCGAATGCTTTCATATGTATTCATCCTCTTTATCATCAGGCAAAATATTCTGCCGCCAGCTCCCTGAACTTAGGCAGCGAGTTTACTATCGTCTCGTGAGACACGCAGTATGCCAGCCTCACATATCCCGGGCAGGCAAACGAGCTGCCCGGCACGATGAGTATATTATACTTCTTCGCCGCTGCACAGAACGCCTTCTCATCCTCCACCGGCGACTTTACGAACAGATAGAATGCACCTTCCGGCTTGATGCATTCAAATCCGCATTCCTTCAGTCCGTTATACAGCGTCTCCCTGTTCCTGTCGTAGAAAGATATATCCGTCTTCTCCCCGAGGCATTTTGCCACTACCTTCTGCTGCAGCGTCGGGGCATTGACAAATCCGAGTATGCGGGTGGCGACATTGGCCGCAGCCTGCACTTCTTCACTGTCTCTCACCTCATCCGGTATGACGAGGTAGCCGATTCTCTCCCCGGGAAGGGACAACGACTTGCTGTATGAATAGCCGACGATCGTATTGTCATAATATTTCGTAAGATATGGGACTTCCGCCCCGTCATATACAAGCTCACGGTATGGCTCATCCGATATGAGATAGATATCTGTGCCATATTCCGTCTGCTTTGCCTCCATGATGGCCGCCAGCTTTTTAATCGTGCCCTCGGAGTATACGACACCGGTAGGATTATTCGGCGTATTTACGATCACCGCTTTCGTCTTATGTGTAATCTTCTGTTCAAATTCATCCAGCTTTGGCTGGAAATCCTCCGTATTGGGCGATATTTCGACCATGACCCCGTCATAATTGTTCGTGTAGGAACGGTATTCCCCAAAATACGGGGCAAATGCAATCACCTCGTCTCCCGGATTGAGCAGAGTCTTCAGGATGACATTCATCCCTCCCGCGGCGCCTACCGTCATCACGATATTCTTCTCTGTAACATGAGTCCCAAACCTTTCATTCAGCGATGCCGCAACTGCGGCCCGTACATCCGCATATCCGCTGTTGCTGTTCGTATATCCGTGCAGGGCGACCGGGTCATCTTCGTCGAGCAGCTCCTTGATTGCCGTCTTCACCGCCTCCGGCGCCGGCACGTTCGGATTGCCGAGGCTGAAATCATAGACATTTTCTGCCCCGTAGATGCCTGCCAGACGGTTGCCTTCTTCAAACATCGCGCGGATTGCCGAACTGTTTGCCACCATATTTTTCATCTTCTCTGCTATCATTATGCTCCTTCTCCTTTACCTGTCTTTTTCTGTAACGAATCCCTTTTCCACCATAAATACCGGACGATAGGACAATTTTGCCTTCCTGAGTCCCTCGGAACCGGTGTCTTCTTCTCTGTTCACATACTTATAATCCTTACATTCATGCTCGACGAACTGCTGGTTTATCATCGGATAGGCTCCCTGGATGTCTGCAAAAGCCTTCTCGATATGCACGACAAAGGTGTCGGAACAGACCGGTTCGCCGATGGTGAACGCGATGATGTTCCCGTCTACCCTGAGCAGCCCTCCGGTGAGCTCCAGCTCCTCGAACAGACGGAGGGAGTTCAATGTGACACACATCTCAGAGTTCTTGTCCGGGTCATCTTCACATCCATTCTGGTTCCTCCACTTCAGCGCCATCTGGAAGCAATCTTCCACGTTATCCCGCGTAATCGGCTCATAGCTCCATCGGTCCCCGTACATATTTTTAAACTTGTTGATATGGTTGCGTTTTCCGTGGAGCTTCTTGCCCGACAGCGTGGCCAGCTTCTCAGATTCATAGACATAGTCCGCATCTGCCTCGCTGTACTCTATCTGGAAGCGGTCCGGATACCATTCTGCAAGCTGCGCAAAATTATCTGGCGTCACGTTATAGAGCGAGAACAAAACTCCACGTTCCCGGCTGTACTCCATGAGCACTTCCAGTGCATTCTTCACATCTTCAGGCTCTCCGGCCGGATAGGCGTACGATATGCCGCCTTCCCGTTCGCTCTTAAACACAAGCGCATTTTCCACGACCGCAAATTCCACTCCGTAGTGCTTCGCCCACAGATATACATTTACAAAAGTCCGCTCGCAGCTGCGGCTCGTGTGATGGTTGAAGTAATGGGATATCAGTTCCTTATCCTCAAGCTGCGGACGTTTAAAGTTAATTTCTATCATAATTTCCCTTCTTTTCTTCTGTCTGCAATTTCATATTTTTTTAGTATATCATATTTTTCTTCTTTTTTCTTCTTTTAATTATGAATCGCACAACCAATACTATGATTAGGATGAGGCATATAGCTGCTCCATATACGATAAAAGCGAATTTGTTCGGCTGCTTTACAAGCTCGATAATATTCTTGCTGTCAACCTCTTCCTTGCGTCCTTCTGGCCGGCCGTAGCTCTGGGGAATCTGGGAGATGCCCTCCCCGCTCTTGTCAAAGGATTCCAGATATCTGGCGAGCGCGTACCATTCTTTCAGCTCCGCACCGTTTTTATCATGGATGATGTGCTGCTCAAAGTCTTTGATTTCGACACCGTCTTTGTCTTTCGGCGTAATCTTCAGAAGGCCTTTGGACGTATCCTCCACCGCTCCCAGCATCTGGGCGGAATATAATCCCGCCACCACCCGGTACAGCCTGTCGTCCTTAAGCTCCTGTGCTTTCTTTTCATTGGACGGGGCCAGATCGTCGTACAAGGCTGCCTCCGTCACCCGGTTCAGCATCATGCGGTTCGGGTTATATGTCCAGTGGAGGCCGCTCGGATAGAGCTGTGCCGTCGTCATGATCGGAGACACCGACACGTCAATCTCCGCCGCCGTCTTAAGTTCAGCGCCGGTCAGGTACACGCTTACAAGCGGATAGCCCGGAATGCGGTCGGCTCCGATTCCAAGCGAACAGACGTTAAAGGCGTCCGAGACAGTCAGGGCCCCTATCTGCAGCGTATCCCTGATGGTCCCGGAAGGGACGACCGCCACGTCCACTTTGTCGTAATCTGCACCCTCCGCCTGCTCTACGGCATATACATATGCATCTGCGATGATGCTTCCAAGCGGGTCTTCCTCTACCTCCAGCGCGAACCGGTCCATCTGCGTAAATGCGACGCTGTTGTCTGCGAGCACTTGGTCGAATGTATAGTCGAACCTGCTCAGGTATTCTTCGTTAACAAGCTTTTTATATATGTCCAGTTCCTCGTTGACCTTTTCATCCGGCGAGACAGATTCGTCCAGATGATGCAGCGTATACTCGTCAAGGTTCCACCGGCCGTCCTCAGTAGGCGTCATCTTCAGATCCCCGAGGTATTCCCCGTAGCAGCCTGCAGATACGATGTACGTGTCGCCGCTCTTGATATGCTTGTCAAGCTTCGTGTGTGTATGGGCGCTCACGATGACATCGATTTCAGGCACTTTCTTTGCGAGTATCTCGTCTTCTGACTTGTCTTCCTCTTCATTCGTGCCGCTGTGGGAGAGGCAGACGATCATGTCGGCCCCTTCCTTTTCCAGCTCTTTCACAACCTCTTCGGAAGCCTCTACGATAGGTTCAAATTCCAGCCCGCTCTCCGGGGCACAGGCCTCCGCGTCTTCGCCGAGTACCCCGAACACTCCGATCCGCACGCCCTCTCTTTCCACGATTGCATAAGGAGTGCTGCCGTAGTCCTCCAGCGCGTCACGGATAAGCCTGTTGTCTTCCGTATCGTTCTTCTCCCAGTCAATATTGGCAGTCACAAACTTAGGAAGCACGATGGACGGATCATCGCCGGCATTCTCGAGCGCACTGTGGAACATATGGGAGATTCCCTCGCTCCGATAGTCAAATTCGTGGTTTCCGAATGTAGTGGCATCATAGCCGAGACGCCCAAGCATGGTCAGCTCTGCGGCCTCCGTCTCGTAGACGGTCTGGTAGAGCGTTCCCATTGAAAAGTCGCCGCCGTCAAACACAAAGGTGGCCGGATTGCTTCCCCGCTCTTCATCCAGCAGCGTCTTAAGTCGTGCAAATCCTCCTACCTTGCCGTCCGCATTCCTGAATTCATCCAGGTGGGAGTGTATATCGTGTGTAAACAATACTGTCACTTCATCTGCGCTGCTTTTGTCATCTTTTGCCAGCACCGAGCCGACGCACAATATACAGAGCATCATGACCGTCAGCATGGCCTGGCGCAATCTCCTTCTAATCATCATAACCTTCTCCTCCCCATCTTTCTCTTAGCAGCCAGCATGCCGCATCCTGTGCCGTCCGCCGTAACATAAAGCTTCGTATGTTCCCTTTTCTGCAAGGAGTTCTTCGTGCGTACCCTGTTCTGCGATTCCTTCTTCTGTCAGCACGAGTATCCTCTGTGCGTTCTGGATCGTCGTCAGGCGGTGGGCAATGACAAACGTAGTCCTGTCCTTCGCGAGACCTTCCAGAGACTGTTGTACCATTTGCTCACTCTCATTGTCCAGTGCCGAGGTAGCCTCGTCAAAGATAAGTATAGGCAGATTCTTGAGAAATACCCGCGCGATGGACAGCCGTTGCTTCTGGCCGCCTGAGAGTTTCACGCCCCGTTGTCCGATATCTGTGTCATAACCTTCCGGAAAGCTCATGATGAATGCATGGGCGTTGGCGTTCTTCGCCGCCCGCACCACGTCAAGCTCCACCTTAAGGCTGATATGGTTCAGCACTTTCTCGTCATTATCTTCATAGTGGAAGGAGACATCACAGAACGTAATCTCTCCTTTCAGCTTCTCCACATGTACGGCATCCTCTTTATCTGCAATGTCGGGTGCTATGGACAGGATCTCAAGGAAGCGTTCAAAGCCTGTGTATCCATTCTGGAACTGTTCTGCCGAATTGACCAGCTTCTTCACCGGCTCTGTAAAGTTATTGATATATAGAAGAAATGTAATCAGGTCCGACACGTTGACGCTTCCGACAGTCAGATAGCTGCCCCCGGCTACGAGCACACCGACGGTTACCAGCGTAGTCAGCGCGTTCAGCCCGGAATGATACATGCCCATGTAGCGGTAGCTCGTCTTTTTGGCTTCTACGAAGTTATTATTGCCCCGATTGAACTTTTTCATCTCTTCTTTTTCATTCGCAAAAGATTTTACGACTCTGTTGTTGTAGTAGACGGCGAACAGCAGCATGGCGGGTACAAATGCGAATGCGACGATCGTAAGCCTGGCATTAATATTCACAAGTATGATGAAAGAACCGGCAATTTTGATGATGGAGATAAGCACATCTTCAGGCCCGTGATGCAGAAGTTCGCTGATATCGAACAGGTCGCCCGTAATCCTGGACAGGAGATGCCCTACCTTCTGGTTATCGTAAAAGG
This sequence comes from Extibacter muris, assembly GCF_004345005.1. Taxonomy (GTDB): domain Bacteria; phylum Bacillota; class Clostridia; order Lachnospirales; family Lachnospiraceae; genus Extibacter; species Extibacter muris. The sequence goes on along the minus strand of NZ_SMMX01000008.1, from coordinate 76,716 downwards.
CAAAGGTAAGCTTCTGGTAATGGCCGAATATATGGCTGCGCATATCGTCTTCAATCCTGGCTCCCATCATATGCCCAAAGTAAGCAATATAATAATTGCACCCGAACTCAAGGAGTACAAGTGCAATCATGACCGCTCCCAGCATGAGTATCGCCTGTCTCGCCTCAGGGGGCTCATAATATACGGTCTGATTGGTTATATATCTCACAATCAGCGGTATTACGAGCGTCACCCCTGCACCGAGAACGGCAAAAAACAAATCACTGTAGAACAGCAGCTTATATGGTTTATAGTATGCGATTAATTTTTTTAATTTCTCTTTCATCTTACTCTATTCATCCTGAAGATTGCTCAGCTTCGCCGCCTGATCGGCAGCAATCAGGCTGTCGATCACTTCATCCAGGTCTCCGTTCAGCACAGAGTCCAGTTTGTGCAGCGTCAGCTTGATCCTGTGGTCCGTCACGCGCCCCTGCGGGAAATTGTAGGTGCGTATCTTCTCAGACCGGTCTCCTGTACCAATCTGGCTTCTCCTCGCCTCTGCCTCCGACGCCTGCTTCTTCTCCATCTCCAGGTCATAGAGCTTGGAGCGCAGCAGGCGGAATGCCTTTTCCTTATTCTGGAGCTGGGACTTCTCTGTCTGGCTGTAGATGACGATTCCTGTCGGGTAGTGCGTAAGCCGTACCGCCGAGTCTGTCGTATTGACGCACTGTCCGCCGTTGCCGGAGGCGCGCATCACGTCGATACGGATATCCTTCTCATCGATGACGACATCGACCTCTTCCGCCTCCGGCATGATGGCCACCGTTACCGTAGACGTATGGATGCGCCCTCCGCTCTCTGTCTCCGGCACGCGCTGGACGCGATGGACGCCGCTTTCGTATTTGAGCCTGGAATATGCCCCCTGTCCGGTTATCATGAACACGACTTCCTTGAAGCCTCCGATGCCATTTTCGCTGATGGAGATGATCTCCGTCTTCCATCTGCGGCCCTCCGCGTAATGTACATACATGCGGTATATCTCTGCCGCAAAAAGGGCTGCCTCGTCTCCGCCGGCCCCTGCCCGGATTTCAACCATGACATTCTTATCATCGTTCGGGTCTTTCGGAAGCAGGAGGATCTTCAGCTCGTGCTCCAGCTCCTCCACCCTTGTCTTGGATTCGTTCAGCTCTTCCTTGGCAAGATCGCGCATCTCTTCATCGGATTCTTCCTCCAGCATGAGCAGACTGTCTTCAATGGCCTGCCTGCAGGCCTTATATTCTTTATATGCTTCCACAATCGGGGTCAGGTCATTCTGCTCTTTCATAAGCCTGCGGAACCGCTCCTGGTTGTTCACCACATCCGGTTCCTGCAGCTCGCTCATGAGTTCTTCATAGCGAATGAGCAGATCCTCTAATTTGTCAAACATAATTCTTCCTCCTCGATTTTCCATACACCATTATAGTCCCGTGTATGTTCTATTGTAACTGCCGCCCACGACACGGTCAAGACCTGCCAGGTCCTTTTTCACAAAGACGCCGTGGTAGCCGGCCTGCTCCAGCAGGGCGCATACATCTTCCGCCTGGTCATGCCCGGTCTCGAACAGAAGATGGCCCCCCTCCGTGATATGGGCAGTGCTTTCTGCCGTTATCCTCCTGTAATAATGCAGGCCGTCGTCCCTTCCGTCCAGCGCGATATACGGGTCATGGCACTGCACTTCCGGCTGGAGCTTCTTTATCTCCTGCGTCCGTATATAAGGAGGGTTCGATACGATGAGGTCGTATTTCCCCTCTGCGTTCTCAAACAAATCTCCACGGCAGAACCTGAAGCCGCCTGCCTCCTCTTCCGTCCCTCTGCCGCCGAGCAGCCGCCGGGCGTTGCGCTCCGCCACCTGAAGCGCCTCCTGCGATATATCCGTCCCTGTGCCATAAAGCCCTGCTATGTGCCGCCTTTCACGCCCGGCTTTGAGCAGGCTGATAAGGATACATCCCGAACCGGTGCACATATCAAGTATGCGCATCCCGGGAGCCAGCATCCCCAGCGCTTCTTCCACAAGCAGCTCCGTATCCTGCCGGGGTATGAGCACATGCCCGTTCACGTAGAACGGGTATCCCATGAATTCCTGTTCCCCTGTAATATGCTGGAGCGGTATCCTCCGTGCCCTGCGCCTGACATACGCGAAATAGGCCTCTTCCTGCTCTACATCAAGCTCCAGGTCCGGGTGGGCATAATAAGCTGCTCTTGTGATGCCCGAGACATGCTCGAGCAGATGCCACGCATCGAGCCCTGCCTCCTCAACACCGGCGTCCTCCAGAAGCCGGACTCCCTCCTTATATATCTTCTGTGCGTTGGAAATTCTCTGCTTCATATGTTCTCCAGTCAAATACAGCTTCTACCGCTTGTATCGCCACTTCAATCATACTGTCGTCCGGCTCTTTTGTCGTAAGCTTCTGTATTGCCAGGCCGGGCCTGCTCAGCAGATTGATGAGCGGATTCTCGCTTCGGCCGGCCAGCTTCAGTATCTCATAAGAGATACCCGCGATAACAGGGATGAGCGCAATCCTGATGACAATCCGCATCAGCGGTGATTCGACCTGGATGATGAGCAGCAGTATGATGCTGATTGCAAGCACGAAGAAGAGGAAGCTCGTCCCACATCTCTTATGCTGCCTTGAACTCTTCCTGACATTTTCCACATTCAGCGGAAGCCCGTGTTCGATGCAGTTGATGCATTTGTGCTCTGCACCATGGTACATGAATGTGCGCTGTATATCGTCCATCCTTGAGATGAGGAGCACATATGCGATAAATATACCGATACGCACAAATCCCTCGATGACTGTTCTGACATGGTAAGACGGAACGACCGGCTTCAGCAGCCCTGACAGAAAGTATGGAAGCACCATGAACACAGCTATCGCGATTACGACAGAAAAGGCCACGGTCCCTCCCATCAGCAGCTTATCCTGCTTCTCTTTCTTTGCAGACTCTGCCTCTGACAGCGGCTTTTCCTCTTCCTCTTCTTCAAAGAAGTCTGCCGAGTACATCAGCGTCTTTATCCCAAGCACCATGGAATCTATAAAGTTGAAAATCCCGCGTACAAAAGGGATCCGCGTCAGCGCTTTCCACTTGATAATGCTGCTGTAGGTATCTTTCTGCACGATGATATCCCCATCCGGTTTCCTGACCGCCACTGCGTAATCATCTTTGTTCTTCATCATGATACCTTCCAGAACGGCCTGCCCTCCGATATTTGATGACTTCATATCTTCCCCTTTCGATGCCTATATACAGAAAGGGTTGAGATTAAACAACCTCAACCCGCTACTTGTATGACTATTTGTCCATTCCGTATTTTTTGTTAAACTTGTCAACACGGCCACGGGCCTGTGCGGCTTTCTGCTGTCCTGTATAGAACGGATGGCATTTGGAACAGATTTCAACGTGGATATCTTCATTGGTAGATCCTGTCACGAATGTATTGCCACAGTTGCAAGTTACCGTTGCCTGATGATATGTTGGATGGATTCCTTCTTTCATGATTTTCACCTCTTCTTTATTTTACTCACGCGCGGTGCGCGTCTAATAATGTTCAATATCTCTAAACAGCTTTGTTATTGTATCATATTACAAAGCACTTGTCTAGATTATTTTTGTCTTTTTTACCATTTGTATTAGTTCATTATTGCTCTTGGTCCTCGTGAACATGTTAAGTATATTGTCGACCGCTTCTTCCGCACGCATTCCGTTCAACGCGCGTCTCATGGAGTCAACCGCCTCCTGTTCTTCCCTGGACAGCAGCAGGTCTTCTCTTCTCGTACCGGACTTCGGAATATCGATGGCCGGGAATACCCTGCGTTCGGAAAGCTTTCTGTCCAGCACAAGCTCCATATTGCCGGTTCCTTTGAATTCTTCATATACGACGTCGTCCATCTTGCTTCCCGTATCCACGAGAGCTGTGGCAAGAATCGTAAGGCTGCCGCCTTCCCGCATATTCCTGGCCGCACCAAAGAAACGCTTCGGCATATGCAGCGCGGCCGGGTCCAGACCACCGGAAAGCGTCCTGCCTGATGGCGGTACAGTCAGGTTGTAAGCACGGGCCAGCCTAGTGATGCTGTCGAGCAGTATCATGACGTCCTTCTTGTGCTCTACAAGGCGCTTCGCCCGTTCAATCACCATCTCCGACACGCGCTTATGGTGGTCGGGCAGCTCATCGAACGTCGAATAGATGACTTCTACATTTTCCCCTTCGATTGCTTCTTTAATATCTGTAACTTCCTCCGGCCGTTCATCGATAAGAAGGATAAGCAGGTGAATCTCAGGATCATTCTTCCTTACCGACAGCGCCACCTGCTTAAGCAGGGTTGTCTTACCGGCTTTCGGCGGCGATACTATCATCCCCCTCTGCCCTTTCCCTATCGGGGACAGCAGATCTACAATCCTCATGGCAGTACTTGTCTTGCCGCATTCCAGGCGGAGCCTCTCATCCGGGAAGATTGGCGTCATATCTTCAAAATTAGCCCGGCGCAGCACGCGCATCGGCTCCATGCCGTTAATCCTGCTCAGATAGAGCAGTGCACTGAACTTTTCCTGCTGAGTCTTGATCCGCGTATTTCCTTCCAGTATATCCCCTGTCTTCAGATTGAACTTCCGAATCTGCGAAGGTGAGACATATACATCGTTATCTCCCGGCAGGTAGTTGTCACTTCTTATGAACCCATAACCGTCCGGAAGCACTTCCAGGATTCCGTGGGCGGTAACCCCGCTGTCCAGCTTGTCAATGTCATGCGCTTCCTTGTCGCCTGTGTTGGCAGACATCTCCTTGACACTTTCCCTCTCCGCTTTCTTCTCCTTTTCATCTTCCGCCAGCATAAGCTCTATCAGCTCTGCCTTCTTCATTGTTGAGATTCCCTTTAATCCTCTTGCCTTTGCCAGGTCTTTCAACGTCGCAAGCGGCAGGGATTCATACTTTTCTTTCATCATAATTGTCTGTCCTTTCCGTTATTAAATCTTTGACATTCACTGTGGGAGTCATGGTCTGAAACGACCAGCCTGAAATAATTAATATTTATTGGACATATTATACACCATCTTCCAGAAAATAGAAAGTCCTTTTTGCAAAAACATGAATTTTTCTAAACGCGTATATACTTGTCAACCGGACATATCAATGATATATTAAGTAAGTAAATATTCAGAAAAAGGCGGCTGAATCTGTCATGGCTGTATACTGGGGCGAAAAGAGATATCATTCTCTTGATTATTTTCTAAAGAATACGTACGGGGAAAAACTATATAAGATTGCCCTGGATGCAGGCATGACGTGTCCGAACCGTGACGGCACTCTCGGAACCCGTGGCTGCATCTTCTGCAGCGAAGGCGGCTCGGGCGACTTTGCCTCGGACAGGAGGCTTACGATTACGCAGCAGATCGAGTCCGGCAAAAAGCGGACTGCGGGGAAATACGCCGGTGGTTCTTATATCGCATATTACCAGGCCTATACGAATACGTATGCCCCACTTCCCTATCTGAAGCAGATATTCACAGAGGCGGCGCAGCACCCGGACATCCGTGTCATATCGATCGCCACGAGGCCCGACTGTCTTGATCTAGATACCGTAACGCTGCTTGCAGACATCAACCGCATCAAGCCCGTATGGGTAGAGCTGGGACTTCAGACGATACATGAGAATACTGCTGCGTCTATCGGGCGCGGATACCCTCTGCCGGTCTTTGACGCCGCCGTCTCCATGCTGAAGGACGCACAGATCGATGTCATCGTCCATACGATACTGGCCCTTCCGGGAGAGGATCTTTCCATGATGCTGGAGACGATGCATTATCTGAACGGCGCCCGTATCCAGGGGATCAAGCTCCAGCTTCTTCACGTCCTGAAAGGAACGGCGCTGGCCGAGGTCTATGAAGCCCATCCGTTCTGGATTCCTTCCATGAAAGAATATTTCTATCTGCTCGGCAGGTGCATCGGCAGCTTAAGTCCGGATATCGTCATCCACCGGCTTACAGGAGACGGGCCCAGGCAGCTGCTCATAGCGCCCGGCTGGACAGTCAGCAAGCGACTTGTATTGAACCAGATGCACGCATATCTGAAAGCGCAGGACATCTGGCAGGGAAAGGAGTTATAACTATGGCAGAGCCATTTACACTATATAAACTGATCATCCTCTACATGCTGAAAAAAGTAGACTTTCCTCTAACCAATTCACAGATATCCGAATTCGTGCTGGACGAAGGCTATACGACTTACTTCAAGCTCCAGCAGGCCATATCGGAACTGATCTCCTCCGGCTTTGTCAGGGAAGAGTCCACACACAGCAGGACATTCTACCATCTGACGGCGGAAGGCGATGAGACGATCTGCTACTTTAAAAACGACATATCCCCCGCGATACAGCACGATATCGATACGTTTCTGAAGGAAAAGCAGTATGAATTGAAGAATGAGGTCGCGGTCAAATCAGACTACTACCAGAATTCCAATATGGAATACTCTGTCCGATGCCAGGTGTTCGAGCAGGGAGCCCCGCTCATCGACCTAACCCTTACCGTGCCGACCGAATCCGAGGCGGAGACGATAGCGAACAACTGGATGAAGAAGAATCCGCAGATATATGCATTTATCATGGAACATCTTCTATAAGATTACGCCGGCTCCGGATGTCATGCCGGAGCTGTCATTCCTCTTCACCGAGCAGGAATGCGCTCATGACATAATTGCTTATATCCGTGCCCTTGTCTGTAAGCCTGACGGCATCCTCTTCTATCTCCAGAAGCCCCTTCTGTCCCATATCCGCCATCACTTTTCCGAACACGCTCTCCATGCTCTTGTCAAAGTATGTCCGGAAGGCTTCTCTCGATACCCCTTCCGTCTTTCTAAGTCCCAGGAACATGAATTCCTCCATCTGTTCCCTTTCGGACAGCTTCACCGGCTCCTCTCCCTCCGCAAAACGGTATCCCTGAAGCAATGACGCTGCTCCCGTGCCGATTCCAAGATACTCGGCACGGTCCCAGTACCCGAGATTGTGCCTGCACTCATAACCTGGCCTGGCATAATTGGATATCTCATATCTGTGATAACCGTATTCTTCCAGTATCGTCCGGGTATGCATATACATCTGCCTCTCCTCTTCTTCCGTAGGGAGCTCCTTCGCCCGCTTTCCATTGCCGTATCTGTCAAAGAACGGCGTCCCTTCCTCGATGATGAGGTTGTACGCCGAGATATGCTCCGGTCCAAGTTCCGCCGTCCTTATCAGTGTCGTATCCCAGCTATCCACGCTCTGGAACGGAATCGCAGACATCAGGTCTACATTGATATTGGCAAATCCCGCCTTACGTGCCATCTCATACGTATGCAGGAAATCCCCATACGTATGGATCCTGCCAAGCATCTTAAGCTCGCTGTCGTCCGTTGACTGCAGGCCGATGCTGAGGCGGTTGATGCCGGCATGCCGGAGCGTTCTGAGCTTTTCTTTCGTGACCGTCCCCGGATTCATCTCCATGGATATCTCCGCGCCTGCGTCTACCGGGAATGTCCCGCGTACCGCGTCCATAATATCGAGTATCTGTGCCCCTTCCAGCACAGAAGGGGTTCCGCCTCCTATAAAGACAGTCGCAACATGATAAGCCTCTGCCAGTTCTCCGTAGGAACGGATCTTCCGGCAAAGGCCTGTCACATAATCCTGCCGCTCCTCTATCGTAGAAGGAGCTGACAGGAAATCACAATATCTGCATTTTCTGATACAAAACGGTATATGAATATATAATTCTAATGGTCTCATCTATTTATCATCCAATTTCAACACGCTCATAAATGCTTTCTGCGGTATCTCTACATTGCCCACCTGCCGCATCCGCTTCTTGCCTTCCTTCTGCTTTTCAAGAAGCTTACGCTTTCGGCTGATATCTCCGCCGTAGCACTTGGCAAGCACGTCTTTGCGCATTGCTTTGACGGTTTCTCTTGCTATTATCTTGCTTCCGATGGCTGCCTGGATCGGAATCTCAAAGAGCTGTCTGGGTATCTCTTCCTTGAGCTTCTCACACATCTTACGGCCCCGCTCATATGCGGTATCCGCATGTACGATAAAGGACAGGGCATCTACCTCTTCTTTGTTGATCAGTATATCCAGCTTCACGAGCTCTGAGCGCTCATACCCTGCCATCTCGTAGTCAAAGGATGCATATCCTCTTGACCTTGACTTCAGCGCGTCAAAGAAATCATAGATGATCTCATTCAGCGGAAGATGATAGCGGAGCACCGCTCTCGTCTCTTCGATATATTCCATGCCGTCATACACGCCGCGCCGCTCCTGGCACAGATCCATAATGGCGCCGATAAACTCTGATGTCACCATAATCTCCGCCTTCACGACCGGCTCTTCCATATATTCTATCTCAGACGGGTCCGGCAGATTGGACGGATTCGTAAGCTGTATCATATCTCCGTTCGTCTTATACACGTTATAGATAACGCCCGGTGCCGTCGTAACGAGATCCAGGTTATATTCCCGCTCCAGCCTCTCCTGGATAATCTCCAGATGCAGCAGCCCGAGGAATCCGCACCGGTAGCCGAAGCCAAGAGCGACAGATGTCTCCGGCTCAAACTGGAGCGAGGCATCGTTAAGCTGCAGCTTCTCAAGCGCGTCTCTGAGATCCGGGTATTTGGCACCGTCTGCAGGATACATGCCGCAGTATACCATAGGATTGACCTTCTTATATCCCGGGAGCGGTTCGCTGCAAGGCTGCTTGGCATTCGTAATCGTGTCGCCGACACGGGTATCCTTCACGTTCTTAAGGCTTGCCGTGATATATCCGACCATCCCGGCGCTGAGCTTTTCACACGGAATGAACTGCCCTGCTCCAAAGTATCCTGTCTCGACTACTTCCGCAGACGCACCGGTAGCCATCATCTTAATCGGAGTCCCTTTCCTGACCGTGCCTTCCTTTATGCGGCAGAATACGATGACACCTTTATAAGAATCATAGACCGAATCAAAGATGAGCGCCTGCAGCGGGGCTTCTGGATCTCCTCCGGGGGCGGGGATCTTCTCCACTATCTGTTCCAGCACTTCCTCCACGTGATAACCGGTCTTGGCCGATATCTGGGGGGCATCTTCCGCCTCTATCCCGATGACGTCTTCTATCTCTTCTATTACCCTGGCAGGATCTGCGCTCGGCAGGTCCACCTTGTTGATTACCGGCATGACATCCAGATCATGGTCCAGTGCCAGATATACATTGGCCAGCGTCTGTGCCTCCACCCCCTGTGCCGCATCCACTACGAGGATTGCACCGTCGCAGGCGGCCAGGCTTCTGGACACTTCATAGTTGAAATCTACATGTCCGGGCGTATCGATGAGGTTGAATATATATTCCTCGCCGTCACCTGCCTTATATACGATACGCACGGCCTGTGCCTTGATCGTGATACCGCGCTCTCTCTCCAGTTCCATGTTGTCCAGCACCTGTGACTGCATCTCACGGCTCGTGAGCAGCCCTGTCTTTTCTATAATACGGTCTGCCAGCGTCGATTTACCGTGATCTATATGTGCTATGATACAAAAATTGCGAATTTTACTCTGTTCTACTTCTGCCACTTATATCGTTCCTTCCGCTATATTCTTTCATCCATGTGCATGTCGCACCTGCCGGCAATGGACGTACTTCGCCGGCTGAGGGTAGTATATCACGCGGCACTGTACTTTACAATGAAAAGTTCAACGCTCATCACATCGTTCAGACGGCCGGTCTTCACCATCTCTTCCGTATCTGCGGCGTCCTCCATGATTCTCTTAAGCTCCTGCCCTGCAAATGTACGGCACTGGCTGATGTACTTGCCGGCCACAAATGGATGAAGTCCGGCTGTCTTGGCAATCTGAGCCTTGTCAAATCCTCTTCTTTGAAGGTCCTTTACCTCGTACAGCAGCTTGAACTGACGGGACAGCAGATAGAGGATCCGCATCGGAGGCTCCTTCAGCGCAAGCAGATCGTAATAATAATCCAGCGCCTTTTTCTGCTGCTTCGCCGCCACCGCTTCTACCATGTCAAATATTTTTTTAGTAATCTGCGTCGTACATACGGCATCGATATCAGCGGCTGTTATCTCATCTCTGTCGATGGCATAGCAGAACAGCTTTTCCAGCTCCCTGTCCAGATTCTCCATATCCGTGCCTGTCTTTGATATGAGATACCGGACGGTAGATTCTTTGATCTGCTTCCCTTCTCTCTTCACGCTGCCGCCGACCCACAGGATGAGCGTCTTCTCATCCTGGCGTCCCATCTCCACGGCACGCCCTTTGTCCTTTACAGCCTTGAACATCCTGCTCCTCTTGTCTGTCTCTGACTCGATAAACAGGAAGCATGCGGTTTCCGGCATCGCTTTGATATAATCTGCCAGTTCCGGCGCGGCGTTCTTAAAGAACCCGGAGTTCTCCACGACTATCAGCCGCCGTTCTGCGAAAAACGGCATCGTCTCAGCCAGATCGATGAGCTCGGAAATGTGAATCCCTTTCCCTTCATAATAGGCGTAATTCACCGTGTCCCCATCCGGGAGCATGGCACGGGTCAGCTTATCTTTATACTGCTTTTTCAGATAAGCTTCCTCTCCGTACAGCAGGTACACCTGCTTCAATTGTCCTGTCCTGATATCTTCATTCAAACTCTTCATATAGCTTAACGCACCATATCCCTTGTAATCTCGTTGAGGCTGTGGGCACCGCACATCGCCATCGTATCAGAGAGCTCTGCTGCGAGCTTTGCCGTATATGCAGCCACGCCTTCTGCTCCGCCTCCATACACAGCAGTGACAAACGGCCTTCCGATAAGCACTGCGTCCGCACCGAGCGCAAGCGCCTTGAACACATCTGCTCCGGAACGGATTCCGCCGTCTACAAATACTTTCATATCTCCGCCTGCTGCCGCCGCAATCTCCTCCAGCACCTCTGCCGTTGCCGGACACTGGTCGAGGACACGTCCGCCATGGTTGGACACTACGATAGCCGCCGCCCCGGCTTCTTTTGCTTTCAGGGCGCCTTTTACGGTCATCACTCCCTTGATGATGAACGGCACGCCCGCCTCCGCCACGATCTCTTTCAGCTCTTCCACGGATTTGCTGCCCGCCGGAGGTGTCAGATTCTTGAGGAACGGCAGTCCGGCCGCGTCGATGTCCATCGCTGCCGCAAATGGACCTGCCTCTTTCACAAGCGCAAATTTCTCTTTCAGTGTATTAATATCCCACGGTTTTATCGTCGGTATTCCTCTCCCGTCCTTCTGTCCGATGGCTTTCGTTGCCGCCGCCATGACATCCGGGTTCGTGCCGTCGCCGGTAAAAGCCGCGATGCCCGCGTCCGCACAGGCCGACACGAGGATATCATTGTATCCCAGATCGTCATATTTATCTCCGTAATGGAGCTTCATCGCGCCAATCGGCGCTGCGAATACCGGATACTTGAACGTCTTGCCAAACACTTCAAATGACATATCCACCGGCTTATTATCGCAGATCGTGTCCATGTTTACACACAATTCCTGCCATTTCTCATAATTCCGGATTGCTACCGTACCGCTTCCCTTGGCTCCTGGCCCGGGCACTTTATTCGTGCACGCCTTCCCGTTACAGACCGGACAGGCTTTACAGTGTTCTCCCATACATGTTCTGGCATTTGCCAATACTTCCTCATACGTCATGATGATTACCTCGCTTTACTATTTTTATCCTGTATTTCAGTATACTGAATTTTGGACTTTAATTCAACCGTTTCCTTATGGACCGGCCCCTTCTGCAAATGCCGATATGCTCATACGGCTGCCGTCCGTCCACACGGTGACGGCCCCATCCGACGGCGTGCAGAACAGCCTGCAGCCAATGTCCTCAAGCCGCTTGGCCGTATCTCTATGGGGATGTCCGTACCGGTTGTCTCTTCCAGCGGAAATCAGGCCATAGGCCGGCCTCGTTGCTTCCAGAAATTCCGCTGATGTCGAATTCTTCGACCCGTGGTGCGCCACTTTCAGCACTTCCAGGATACCGTCAAAGCCATCTGTCCGCCAGGCTTCCTTTGCCTCATCCACAGCGGCAGTCAGCGCAGCTTCGCCCTCCCCTTCCACATCGCCGGTAAGCAGCATATCAAAACGGCCATATCTGACCCATACGGCCATCGAAGCCGCATTGCCAGGCTCCCCGCGGTATGCCCCGCCCGGATGCAGGCAGTACAGCGACAGGCCGCCGTCCTGTATGTGCTGCCCCTCTTCCATGATGAACACCTTTATCCCGTTATCCCTTGCAAGTGCCGCCAGTTCCGTCAGGCTGTCATCCCACACCTCTTCCCGGGGCAGCACGAGATGTCCGATCGGGATGCCAAGCGGACCTCTGTCTATCATCTCACGGATGGCATTCATATGGTCGCTGTCGCCGTGGGAGATGAAGGCATAGTCGATACGGCCGGTGCCTTTATACTTCAGAAAAGGTTCGATACGGTACTTTCCCGCCTGACGCACGTCGCTGCTCCCGCCGTCGAAGAGATACGTCCTGCCTGACGGTGCCTTCATATAGATTCCATCCCCCTGTCCGACATCCAGCATCGTAACTTCCAGCTGCCCTTCCCTGCCGCATGTTCCTGGTATAAGTATGAACAGCGCGACAGCATATGTAATTCCAGTTATAATCATATACTTTGCTATACATTTTTTTCTTGTGCCTGCATTCCGTCTGATCTTGTAACGGCCCCACATCAGAAGGAGGGCAGACAGCAGGATATAATAGCATACGACGGAGGCAGCGGACGGACGGCCAGTGATGATCCTGGCCGCAGGAAGTTCTACTGCTGTCCGGCAGAGCCATTCATAAAAGGTGAGCAGGGCTCTGCACAGGCTCAGAGCTGCCTCCCCCGGCCAGGGCAGGACCAGTGCGGCCACACTGCCGGCCAGTCCCAGCAGCAGCAGCGCCGGCATGAGGGGGATTACGAACAGGTTGAGCAGGATACTGTAAAGCGGATATTCATAGAAGTAATAGAGAAGGACCGGCAGAATGGACAGATTGATGCTGACGCTTGCCCAAAGTCCCTGGGCCGGCAGCTTTCTGAACAGCGGAAGGACAGCCGCCACGCCAAAGACAGCCCCGAAGGACAGCCAGAATCCGCCGTCGTACAGGTACAGAGGCCTCCAGAGAAGCACGATGCATGCAGCCGCTGCAAGTGCTGTCGCCGTATCGTAACGTCTTCCTGCCATATCGGCGCCAATCCGAAACAGGAACATGACTGCCGCACGCACGGCCGACACGGATATCCCTGTCATCAGGATATAGGCGAAGAGAAACAGTATGCCGCACATTCCGCCGGCGGCGTAGGAACCGCACAGACGCCGGCAGAGCCGGTACATGCCGATTCCTATGATGGATAGATGCAGCCCGGATATGGCCAGTATATGGCCGATGCCGTTCATCTGATACAGCTCTTTTACCGCCGGGTCTATATCGGCCTTGTCTCCGAGCATGATGCCGCAAAGCAGGGCGCCTTGCCCTTCCCCCATGAAATCATATAAGACAGCCTTCCATTTCTGCCGGAAAGAAAAGATGCCATCTCTCACCTTCCAGACACGGCCTGAGGTGACTATGACGCTTTCACTCCACATGCAGGCATGGATCCCCTGCTTTTCATAGTACTGCTTTTCATTGAAATTCCCCGGATTGCGCGGTTCCTCGTAGAATCTGACGTTACCCTCCGCCGTAATCTGGTTTCCTGTTTTAACTTCTTGTATGGATTTATCATAAACGATGAATTTTGACTCCTTCAGCTGCTGCTTCCGGAACTTGATAGAATTATGTTTCAGATATAAGACTTGATAGTCAGATTTTATTTCTCTGGCGTATACCTGTCCCGTAACCAGGACAGTATCGCCAGAGACGGCCTGCTGCATGAGCGCCGTCGTCTCCAGCTCTTTAACGAACCGGCTCCCGCCCAGCCAGACCGCCGCCGCCAGCAGGACGGCAAGCAGAAGGCAGGCAGTGCATAAGATTCTGTTTCGTATTATTTTCCTTCACCTTCCTCCAGATCGAGGTTCCTCGAAAGAGGTTTGCCAAGGTCGATCGCTCCCTGGTATTTCACGTCCGTCTCTCCGTTGACCGATATCTGGACCTGGCTGGCATTGCCCGCTTCCACGATGGAATTCACGAGGGAATAGATTGCAAGCTCCGGATTGATTCCGTACACGGAACTTTGAAACTGGTCGTCAAAATTGACATAGCAGATGCCATCCTTGACCGATATCCCGAGAAGCTTTGTCTCCGGCGGCAGCGCCGGCTGGTGCTCCTGCATGGATGGCCCCTTTATGAGCTGTTCTACCACAAGCTTTTCGATGGACATGTTGCTGTTGTAGCGCACGCTGACCTCTTCCTCTGCGAGCTTGTCTCCTTTTTTATCCGCATAGTACAGGTGGAGATTGGCCAGCTGGTATGAGTGGAGGCTGGAACCGGTGTTCTGCACAAAATCCTCTGCATGCATATACCCGACCTCATCTCCTTCATTGTCGGTGAGCGGCGTGCCGCCGATATAGAAGTTCACATAATCCACTCCCGCGATCTGCACGAGCGACTGTACCAACGCCGCCCGGAGCAGAATCTCTGATGATGTATCTATATCTTTATAGCTTTCATTAAAGTACAGGTCCAGCCTGCCCTTGTCAAGCTTCCAGTCTTCTGCCCGGATCCCCTTGGGGAATGCGCTCCTGCAATCCTCGTCCTCCGGTTCCTTCTGCATATCGCTGAGCACCGCTTTGATCTCTGCTTCTGCACCGTCTCCTTTTATGTCATACGCCTCTTTGACAAGCCTGGTGCCCTCCGCATTCATATAGTATATGCACGTCCCTGATACCTCCGGCTTCCTTCCTCTCCCGCAGCCAGTCAGAAGCATGGCTATGAGCAGGATACACAGGCACTTCATACATTTTCTCCTCATACTGGCATCCTCCCTCTGCTTATGACACATATGTCAACGGAATCCTGATGGTAAATGTAGTTCCTTCGCCTTCCTGGCTGAACACCTTGACCGCCCCCCTGTGCATGACAACCGCGTTTCTGGCGATAGACAGTCCGAGCCCGGTGCCTCCGATTTCTCTGGAATGCGACTTGTCGACACGGTAGAAGCGCTCAAATATATGCTCCACCGAATCCTCGGGTATTCCGATTCCGGAATCCGCCACTTCCACATAGAAATACTTGTGGTCCGCATTGAGCGAGACATGCACCCATCCGCCATCGTGGTTATACTTGACCGCATTCTCAACGAGATTTGAGATTGCAAGCGACAGTTTCATCTCATCCACTTCTGCATTGACCGGCCGGAAGCTTTCAAACACGACCTCGACATTACGGTTTGCCGCGATCGGGCGCAGCCGCTTCAGTATCCTCTCTACAAGCTCATTGATGTTTTCAGACTTGATGTTCAGTGTCGTGGCGGTCTTATCCATCTTCACAAGCGACAGCAGGTCGTTGATAATCTTGTTTTCCCTCTCTATCTCTTCAGAGAGGTCTCCCATAAATTCCTGGTACAGCTCAGCCGGAACTTCCTCCTGACTGAGGAGGGAATCCGCCAGCACTTTCATGGATGTCAGCGGTGTCTTTAACTCATGCGACACATTAGAAACGAATTCCTGTCTTGAGTCATCCAAAACTTTCATCCTTCCAAGCATCTTATTAAATGCCTCTGAGAGGAGCACCGTCTCCGTATATGCATTTTCATGTAGATAGTTGTCATCATACCCCTCTGTCACCGCGCCGATAGAGTCCGTGATGCGCTTGAACGGCTTCACCATCACGACACCTGCAAAAAAGGCAAGGACTGCCATCGTCACGATGATTATGACCGCGACTACATTCGCATTACCTTCGAGTATCGTCATGCTGTCCGCAATAGAATCTGTCGATACGCTCACGAGCATGACGCCTTTCACGGCATCTGTCTCCGTATCTGTAATCGGCGCAGTCACCTCGATATATCTGTTTGCCGCATCATAATGGCTTGTACTCTTTCCCTGGAAACATTTGATGACATCTTCTGATATGATCGTCTTCCCTTTATCTAGGTTGTACGTGTCTTCTTCTATCTCATAGTCGCTGTCAATAACCATCACACGCCCGTTGTAGATGTTTGTCAGCTGAGTCAGCTCCGTCTTGATAACCTCAGATGTAATCCCGTTCAAGTAGTCGATGCCGCTTAACTGGTTACATAGAATTGTACATTGATTCTGTATATCCGCGGTCCGTACTTCTACCGCACGTTTTTCATAGCTGTTCAGAATCACCGCTTTCATGATCAGGCATGGTATGATTCCTGCCGCCAGCAGCAGGAGGATGATCCGAAAGCGGAGACTCTTAAATATATTTTTCTTAAAATACTTCCTAACCCCTGAAATAATAACCAACTCCCCACTTTGTGTACACGTATTTCGGATCGCTGGGGTTCTTCTCGATCTTCTCACGCAGCCGCCTTATATGTACATCTACCGTCCTGGCGTCTCCGGGATACTCATATCCCCAGACAATGTTCAGAAGATTTTCCCTGCTGTATACCTTGTTTGGATTCATCGCAAGAAGTTCCAGAAGGTCAAATTCTTTGGCTGTCAGGTTGATCTCTTTGTCGCCGATAAATACTCTGCGGCTCTCACAGTCAATCTTCATGTCTCTCTTCAGGATAACTTTATCGTTTACCATCTTGCTGTCCCGCTTGCCGGTGCGCCGCATGATGGCCTTGATACGCGCTTTGACCTCCAGTATGTTGAACGGCTTGGTGATATAATCGTCCGCGCCGTACTCCAGCCCCAGAATCTTATCCATGTCATCCCCTTTTGCAGTGAGCATGACGACCGGTACGTCAGAAAATTCCCGAATCTGCTGGCACACCTGGAATCCGTCATGCTTGGGGAGCATTACATCCAGCAGAACCATATCATAAGCATTTTCCCTTGAAAGCTTCAGCGCTTCTTCTCCGTCATAGGCACAGTCCACTTCCATGCCGTCCTGCTCCAGGCTGAACCGGATGCCTTTCACAATCAGTTTTTCGTCATCTACGACCAATACTCTCTTACTCATACTTCTCTCCCTTATTAATTTCGCTAGACCTTGATCTGATCTTTAACCTTGTTAAAGATTCCATCTTTGATTCCTTCCACTTCTTTCAGTTCTTCTATGGACTGGAAACCTCCATGCTCTTCCCGGTATTTTATGATACTGTCTGCTCTGGCTTCCCCAATGCCATTTAAAGTCATAAGTTCATCTTTCGCAGCAGTATTGATATCTACTCTTCCGTCGTCTTTAACGTCTGTCCCCGCATCCGTATCGCTTGCGGCGCGCATGTCCTCGCCTTCCGCTGGTACATACAGCTGCTGCCCGTCAGACAGCATCTCCGCCTGGTTAAGGTACGAGCCGTCCGCGCCTTCGCACATCCCGCCGGCGGCCTCTACGGCTTCAAACACACGGCTTCCCGCAGGCAGGCGGTATACGCCGGGCCTTTGGACCTTACCGCAGACATGGACGTACATCTCCTGCCGGCGGCCGGTTTCCTCTGTATCTTCACCTTCTGTATCCTGTGGCTCTTCCTCTGCACTCTCCCCTGCCTCTTCACGGAGGGGACGCGCTTCGTCTAGTTCCCTCACCTCTTCTGTGCCTTCACTGCGGCATCCCGACAGGCAGAGCACGAGAAGCATACACATGAAACAACCGGTTATCCTTAATCTGTCAAGCATAAAATCCTCCTTTACAGCTGTCGAAACTGTAAATACCCCTCTTATGCCAGATAGATTTATTGTACTATTTCCACTGGAAAATTGCAACTCCAATCAGTGCAATTGCCATGCCGATCACTCTCCGCCATTCCAATGGCTGCTTATCGACGCCAAACAGGCCCAGAAGTTCTATGACATATGCGATGATAAGCTGGGAGATGACGATGAGCAGCGCGGCTTTCGCCGGCCCGAGCTGCTCCATGCTCTTGATTACCGTCCATGTGATTCCGGCGCCGATGACACCTCCAAGCAGTACATACTTGGGTTCTACCTTCGCAAGCGTCATCACGCTGTCCCGGCCGGCAATAAGCCAGGCCACAAGACAGAGGGCGAACGCGCTCAGCTGCACCCATCCGTTGCTGACCCACATCCCTGTAGTTTTCGTAACCTGTGTATTGAATACTCCCTGTACGCTCATCAGCGCTCCTGACAGCAGAGCTATGAAAAAACCAATCATTCGATATACCTCCTATGTTTTACCTATAGTATATCCAATGACTGGTTAATTATGTTATAACACCTTCTTCAGTTTTTCAATCAATTCGTCGATGTGTTCCTTTTCGATAACAAGAGGCGGCACTAGGCGGATGACATCGCTCCTCGCGCTGATGATAAGCAGCCCTTCTCTCAGTGCCGCCTGTACTGTCTCCGCGACCGGCTTGTTAAGCCGTATGCCCTGGATCAGGCCTTTTCCTCTGACTTCTGTTATGCTGCCGCAGGCTGCTTGCAGCCTTGTCAGCTTCTCTGTCAGATACGCACCCATCTCCTGCACATGTTCGGTCAGCCTCTCTCTTTCGAAGATTTCAACCGTCTTGGCTACTGCGGCGCAGACGAATGGGTTTCCTCCATATGTCGTTCCGTGGTCTCCCGGCTCCAGAGAGTGCCGCGCTACGTCTTCCGTCATGGCGAATGCCCCTACCGGAACGCCGTTTCCGATGGCTTTTGCCATCGTCATGATATCTGGTTTCGTTCCATAGTTCTGCCACGCGAACATCGTGCCGGTACGGCCCATGCCGCACTGTATCTCATCACATATCATGAGGATGCCTTCCTCATCACAAAGCTTGCGTATTCCTTTCATGAACGCTTCGTCGGCCGTGTTGATTCCGCCTTCGCCCTGAAGGGGCTCCAGAATAATCGCACACGTCCTGTCCGTCACAAGTTCCCTGACGCTGTCCAGGTTATTGTATTCTGCAAATGACACGCCCGGAATCAGCGGTTCAAACGGCGTACGGTAAGCCTCGTGCTCCGTAACCGACAGCGCGCCCATGCTTCTCCCGTGAAACGAATCCTTCATGGCGATGAACTCATAACGCCCGGTCTGTTTCTGATACGCGTATTTTCTCGCAGCCTTCAGCGCCCCTTCTATCGCCTCGGTTCCGCTGTTCGTGAAGAACACACGGTCCATCTGCGTAACGCGGAGCAAGGCCTGGGCCGCCTTGCCGCACGTCGTATTGTAATAGAGGTTTGATGAATGGATGAGGCAGTCGATCTGCGCCTTCAGCGCATCGTTGAACTCTTTGTTTCCGTATCCGAGGGATGAGACGGCAATACCTGCGGCAAAATCGAGATATTTTTTCCCTTCCGCATCGTACACATATACGCCTTCTCCTTTTTCCAGCACGACCGGGAAACGGTTATATGTATGTACAAGCCCCTTCTTAGCGTCTTCAATATATGGATTCTTCATATTATTAATTCTCCGTAAAAAAGCGTTCTTCACTGTCATTTAATATAGCGGTTCCAATACCTCTGTTCGTGAATATTTCCAGCAGGAGGCAGTGCGGAATCCTTCCGTCCAGAATATGGACCCTGGACACTCCGTGTTCAATCGCATCGATACAGTTGTGGAGCTTCGGGAGCATCCCTCCTCCGATGTATCCTTCGTTCATCAGTCCCCGTGCCTCGGATACTTTCAGTTCTGAGATAAGTGCCTCCGGATCGTGGGGGTCTTTATACACGCCCTCGATATCTGTCAGAAATGCCAGCTTCTCGGCGCGCATCGCCCGGGCGATGGCACATGCCGCGTCATCCGCGTTGATATTGTATGTATTGAAGCTGTCATCCAGCCCGACCGGGCATATGATCGGGAGAAAATCCTTTTCCAGCAGGTCATACAGTATGTCGGCATTTACTTTTTTAATCTCTCCTACAAAACCGATATCCTCGCCGTCTGCATACTTCTTATCAACCGCGAGGAGGCCTCCGTCCTTCCCGCTGATGCCGATGGCGCGCACGCCGAGGCTCTCCACGAGCTGTACCAGGCTTTTGTTCACCTTGCCGAGCACCATCTCCGCAAGTTCCATCGTCGCCTCATCCGTTACCCGCAGGCCGTTTACGAACTCCGGTTCCATCCCGACTTTGCCGACCCATCTGCTGATCTCCTTGCCGCCTCCGTGGACGATGATCGGTTTGAACCCGACGAGCTTGAGCAGCGTTACGTCCTTGATCACCTGTTCCTTCAGATGTTCGTCCACCATGGCGCTTCCGCCGTATTTTACGACGATAATCTTGCGGTTGAACCTCTGGATATAGGGCAGCGCTTCGATGAGGACTTCTGCCTTATCCAGATATTTCTGCATATCTTTATTCATAATACATTGCTCCTTCTGCTTTGTCAGCTCCTGTAGTCCGCGTTGATCTCTATATAGCCGTGGGTCAGGTCGCATCCCCATGCGGTAGCGGCACAGCTGCCCATCTTCACATCTGCCGTGGCTGTCACTTCGGGTTCGGAGAGTATCTTCGTGGCTTCCGCCTCGCTGTAATCCAAGGCGGTTCCATTTTCGATGATCTGGATCTTCCCCGCTTTGCTCTCAAAGTACAGGTCCACCTTTTCCGGATCGAACTGCGCGCCGGAGTATCCCATCGCACACAGGATCCTTCCCCAGTTGGCATCGTGTCCGGCGATGGCTGTCTTCGTCAGGTTGGAGCATACGACCGCTTTCGCCAGCAGCTTCGCCTGCTCTGTACTCTCGCAGCCGACCGCCTTCACTTCAAACAGGGCCGTGGCCCCTTCACCGTCGCCGGCAATCTTTTTGGCCAGGTATTCGTTGACCGTGTGGAGCGCTTCTGCAAATATCTTATAATCGTCGCTTCCGTACTGGATCTGTGGATTTTCCGCCAGTCCGTTCGCCAGCAGCAGTACCGTGTCATTGGTGGACGTATCGCCGTCCACGGATATCATGTTGTATGTATCGTCTACATCCTCGCTCAGGGCTTTCTGCAGCGCTTCTTTTGTAATAGCTGCATCCGTCGTGATAAAGGACAGCATCGTGCACATATCCGGGTGTATCATGCCGGAACCTTTGGCCATGCCTCCGACGGTCACTTTCTTTCCGCCCACTTCTATCTCAACTGCCATCTCTTTTTCAGCAGTGTCTGTCGTCATGATAGCTTTGGCTGCTTCTGTCCCATTTGACAGGCTGTGGTCCTTCATTTCCGCCAGGACTTTTATGCCTGCGGTCAGCTTATCGATGGGTATCTGCCTGCCGATAACCCCGGTAGAACCTATCGCCACCCCGTCTTCGGATATCCCGAGGGCCTCTGCTGCTGCTTTCGCCGTATCTTCACAGTAGCCGTAACCTTCTGCCCCCGTGCATGCGTTCGCGATTCCCGAGTTGACGATGACCGCCTGTACTTTGCAGCCGCTCTTTACGATCTTCTGGTCCCATTTCACAGGAGCCGCTTTCACGACGTTCTTCGTAAATGTGCCTGCCGCCTCGCATGGCACCTGGCTGTACACGAGCGCCATATCGGTCCTGTCCGTATACTTGATTCCTGCTGCGGTCGAGGCTGCCTCGAATCCTTTTGCCGCGGTAACTCCGCCTTTGATCATATCCATATCTGTTTCCTCCTTCATGCTACTGTCCGATAAATGCAGTGATATTTTTTTCATTTAACACAAAATCATAATAGTTGAGGTCCAGACGCTTCGTCCAGCCGATCGTATTCCAGAACGCATTTCCAATGTCATTCTTCGTAAACGCTATGAGTGATACTTTGCTGACTTCTTCCTTTTTTAATGCTTCCATCGCCATGCCTACCATGGCTCTGCCGATGCCGCGGCGCCTGTAGTCTTCATCCACGCAGACGTGGTACAGGCATCCACGCCGGCCGTCGTGTCCGCACAGGATGCTTCCGACTACTTTACCGTCCTCTACGGCTACGACGCTTGTCGTAGGGTTTCTTTTCAGGAAGCGTTCCACTCCCTCCCTGGAATCGTCCACGCTCCGCAGGCCGAATCCGCGGATCTTCGTCCAGAGGGCATAGACGCCGTCATAATCTTCAATTGTCATTATCCTAACCATATCTTACCTCTTTCCTATCCTTACGGGAACAGCGGGACAAAGGCAAGCCCCTCGTCTTCGGGGAGCCCGAACATCAGGTTCATATTCTGTACGGCCTGCCCTGCGGCGCCTTTGACTAGATTGTCCATGGCACCCATCATGATGATACGTCCTGTCCTTTCATCTACCTTGAAGTTCACATCCACATAATTGCTGCCTTCTACCCATCGTGTCTCGGGACAGATATCCTTCTCAAGCACGCGGACGAACCTCTCGCCGTCGTAATATTTATCATATGCCGCCCTGACTTCTTCGTAAGTGGCCTTCTGCTTCAAGGAGGCGTACGCGGTAACGAGTATTCCCCTGTTCATCGGTACAAGATGAGTGGTGAAGTTCAACAGAACCTGTTCCCCGGACGCAAGCCCAAGCTGCTCTTCAATCTCCGGGGTATGCCTGTGGCCCGTCACGCCGTATGCTTTTATATTTTCATTGACCTCGCAATACAGGTTGCCGACCTTCGCCCCCCGCCCTGCACCTGATGTACCGGACTTGGCATCTATAATCAGCGTGTTCATATCTATCATGCCTTCCTTCGCCAGCGGATAGATGGACAAGAACGAGCATGTCGGATAACAGCCCGGATTCGCCACGAGCCTCGCATTCCTCACGGCCTCCCGGTTCACTTCGCACAGGCCGTATACCGCTTCCTCTATAAACCGAGGGCTTTTGTGCTCTATCCCGTACCACTTTTCGTAAGTCGCCACATCCTTGATACGGAAGTCCGCGCTCAAGTCGATAATCTTTGTATTGTCCAGCATCCCTTCGTTGACGACAGAAGCGCAGAAGCCCTGAGGCGTAGCCGTAAAGATAACATCCGCCTTCTTTGACAGCTCCTCCATATTGTCATCCAGACAGGAGTCCTCCACAATCTCAAACATGTTCCTGTAGATATCCGCATACTTCTCGTCTATGTAGCTTCTCGAGCCATACCACACGATTTCTGCGTCCTTATGCCCCGATAAGATCCTCACCAATTCGCCCCCGGCATACCCGGTAGCACCTATAATTCCAACCTTGATCATACGTCCTGCATCCTCCTCATAACCACGATACACCAGGTACATCAATGCATTTTTATACCCTGGTACCAGTAAATACTATACCAAAAAATCCTAAATGTCCAGTTGGGACACGATGATTTTAATTTGGGACGGGGTTTTTCTAAAAAACCTCCGTCCCCAATTGCACTTGAACTTAAAGGCTTTGCATAATTATACAATACAAATGTATAATATGCAAGCCCTTTTCCATTTTTTTCTTATTCTTATTTATTCAGCTAAGGGCGTGTCTGCCCGCTGCCAAATATAATATACTTTACTGTCGTGAGTGCCTCAAGCCCCATCGGTCCTCTGGTGTGGAGCTTCTGGGTGCTGATGCCGATTTCTGCGCCAAACCCGAATTCATGGCCGTCGGTAAATCTCGTAGAGGCATTTACATAGACAGCCGCGGCGTCTATCTCATTGTGGAATTTCAGCGCATTGTCATAATCACGCGTTATGATGGCTTCCGAATGGCCTGTATTATGTCTATTAATGTGGTCTATCGCCTCTTCTATCGAATCTACCGTCTTGAGCGAGATGATGGTGTCCAGGTATTCTGTTCCCCAGTCTTCTTCCGAGGCCGTTCTGATACCATCCTGTATCGAAACTGCACGCTCATCTCCCCGTACTTCCACCTGCTTCTGATGAAGCCTTTCATATATAAGTGGTATAGCCTTATCGGCTATACGGGAATGTACGACAAGAGACTCGCAGGCATTGCACACGCCGAGGCGCTGTGTCTTTGCATTCTCGATGATATCCACCGCCATTTGGATATCCGCCGACTCATCCACATAGATGTGGCAGTTTCCCGTCCCGGTCTCGATGACAGGAACCGTGCTGTTTTCCACCACGTTAGCGATAAGTCCGGCTCCTCCTCTTGGTATGAGCACATCGATGTATTCTTTCATCTTCATCATCTCCGTGACGGCGGCCCGGTCCGTATCTTCCAGCAGCAGGACTGCATCTGACGGCAGCTTCTCTTTTGCCAGGCCGTCCCGTATCACTTTCACGATCGCCTTGTTAGAGTTGATGGCATCCGAACCGCCCCGTAGTATCGCCGCATTACCCGTCTTGAAGCAGAGGCCGAACGCATCCGCCGTCACATTCGGGCGAGACTCGTAGATGATGCCCACGACGCCGAGAGGCACCCTGCGCTGACCAATCTGAAGCCCGTTCGGGCGTACCTTCACGCATTCCATCTTCCCTACAGGGTCCTCCAGCATCGCTATCTGCTCCAGCTCTTCAGCCATAGACTGGATTCTCTGGCTCGTCAGAAGCAGACGGTCTATGAGCGCCGGCTTCATCCCCGCTGCTCTGGCGTTCTTTACATCCTTATCGTTTTCCACGAGCAGATATCCCATCTGCTGCCTGAGCTCTCTCGCCACAGCCTTCAGCCCCTCGTTCTTTTCCTCCTGCCCGAGAAACTGCACGCTTCTCGATGCTTCTTTTGATTTCCTACCAATTTCCCGCACGTAATCCATAATATTGTCCTCCCGATTTAACCTGACTGATTGCTTCTTTTTTCATACGTTTCGCCTGCCTTCGGTACTGCTCCCGCTCCGGTGCCAGCTCGTTACCACCGGTATATCCGCTGTCCCTGGACAGAAACAGCGTCCCAATCTTCTTCCCGGCCATGATATCATTGATCGTATAGATGTTTTCTCCATTTGCGATGACCATATCCGCACCGGCATCTGTCGCTATCTTGGCCGCCTCGATCTTGGTGGCCATCCCTCCGGTCCCCACGGATGTGCCTGCGCCTTTACCCATCCTTTCAAGCTCACTGTCTATCCTGCCGACCGTGTGTACGAATCTGGCGCCAGGGTTCCGCTTCGGATCATCGGTATACAGCCCTTCTATATCTGACATCAGGATAAGCAGGTCTGCCCCGACGAGAGAAGCTACATGTGCAGCCATCGTATCGTTATCGCCAAAGTTGCCGTATAGTTCTTCATCTACCGATATGGCATCGTTCTCATTTACGATCGGCACCACGTGCATGGCTGCCAGCCTGTCGAACGTATTCCTGGCGTTTGCCGCGCACGCTTCATTAGTAATAGATTCTTTCGTCAGCAGCACCTGGGCGGTTAACTGGCTGTATTCAGCAAACAGCTTCTCATACATCATCATCAGTCTGCCCTGTCCGACTGCCGCACATGCCTGCCGGACATCTTTTTCCTTCGGCCTGCTCGTATACCCGAGCACGTTCCTGCCGATTCCCACAGCGCCGGAGGACACGACGATAACCTCTTTGCCTTTGTTGCGCAGATTGATCAGTATTCTCACAAACTTCTCCAGCTTATCCAGATTGATGTTGCCGGTCTCCGGATATGTTATCGTAGAAGTTCCTATCTTGATTACAATTTTCTTTTTATCTTTTAATGCCTGTCTGAAATCCATCTTTCCTCTCTCCATTCTCCTATTCAAAAAAAGAAGCGGGAACAAAAGCATATCGCTACGCTTCTGTTCCCGCACATCCTCAGGCAAAAGCCGCCTGATTGAATATAAGGGTAATAAAGTAACTATATCCTTCCTACATTACACAGTATTGAATTTTATGCGTGGAATACCCCGAGGGGATACGGGCAGCACGGCACAAAAACAACACTGCTTGCAGAAAGCAGAGGAGAGTTTACGTTATTTATGATATCGCTGTAATGCATGGTGTATAAACTTTTCATAACAACCGCTCCTTGTTGTGTCACAATTCATTTTATGGTTTCTTATTTTTTAACTATTTTACATGATTCATTCCATTTGTCAAGCATGGATTTTATTATTCATTCATATTCTGTGTATATTATAGCCCTTATATACATCATATTTGTATAATATACATTTTTTAACTTTATTTCCATTTTTTCTTGCATAATTATAAAATGTGGTGTATAGTAGTCTTTGCAAACGAGGTTGCTCACATTACATAAATTACAAAATATACAAATAATACATATCAGGAGGATTCATATCATGAAAGAAAAAGTTGTATTGGCATACTCAGGTGGTCTGGACACTACCGCCATCATCCCATGGCTTAAGGAAAATTTTGACTATGAAGTCATCTGCTGCTGCGTCGACTGCGGGCAGGGTGAAGAGCTGGACGGACTGGAAGAGAGGGCGAAATTGTCCGGCGCTTCAAAATTATATATTGAAGATATTGTGGACGATTTCTGCGACAATTATGTAGTGCCATGCGTGCAGGCTCATGCCGTTTATGAAAATAAATATCTGCTTGGCACGTCTATGGCGCGTCCCGCAATTGCAAAGAAGCTTGTAGACATCGCAAGGAAAGAAGGTGCCACTGCAATCTGCCACGGCGCGACGGGCAAGGGAAATGACCAGATTCGTTTTGAGCTTGGCATCAAAGCGCTTGCTCCAGACATCAAAATCATAGCTCCATGGAGAATGACCGATGTATGGACGATGGAATCCCGTGAAGACGAAATTGCATATTGCAAGCAGCACGGCATCGACCTTCCGTTCGACGCAAGCCAGAGCTACAGCCGTGACCGCAACTTATGGCACATCAGCCATGAAGGCCTGGAGCTTGAGGATCCGGCGAACGAACCGGATTACGGACATCTGCTCGTGCTCGGCGTTACACCGGAAAAAGCACCTGACGAAGGCGAGTATGTCACTATGACATTTGAAAAAGGCGTACCTAAGAGCATCAACGGAGAAGCGATGAAGGTGTCTGATATCATACGCAGGCTGAATGAGCTTGGCGGCAAGCACGGTATCGGAATCTGCGATATCGTAGAGAACCGTGTCGTGGGCATGAAGTCCAGAGGCGTGTATGAGACGCCGGGTGGCACCATCCTCTACGAAGCGCACCAGCAGCTTGAGGAGCTTGTATTAGACCGCGCTACTTACGAGACTAAGGAAGAGATGGGCAACAAGCTGTCCCAGATCGTATACGAAGGCAAATGGTTCACCCCTCTGCGCGAAGCAGTCCAGGCATTTATCGAAAGCACGCAGGAATATGTGACAGGCGAAGTCAAGTTCAAGCTTTATAAAGGCAATATCATCAAGGCCGGAACCACTTCCCCGTATTCACTGTACAGCGAATCTCTGGCAAGCTTCACTACCGGAGAGCTGTATGACCACCACGACGCCGAAGGATTCATCAACCTGTTCGGCCTTCCGCTCAAAGTACGGGCGCTGAAGATGCAGGAATCAGATGATAAATAGTAGGAAAGGCCTCTTGTGTGCAGTACAAGAGGCCTTCTTTAATACTGTTATAAGGTTTTAGCCGGTCAGACGCTCAGGCTCTTAAATACCCTGAGAACATTGCCGCACCATATCTTATCTAACTGGTCTTCACCAAGTCCCTTCTTCTTCAGCGCTTCCCAGAGCAGGCCCATATGCCCCACGTCAGGTATATCAAGCACATCCATTCCGTCAAAGCCGTCAAAATCTGTTCCGATTGCGGGAAATTCGCTGCCGCCTACCTCTATCATATGCATGACATGTGCCGTCATCTCCTCAATCCCCGATTCATTCTTATCCCCAAGAAAGGCACCATACAGGTTAAGTCCGGCTATGCCTCCTGCATTTGCCAGCTTTCGGATCATTTCATCCGACAGGTTCCTTGGATGGCTACACAGCGCCCTGCAGTTCGAGTGGGACGCCACGACCGGCCCCTTCGCATACTCCAGCACATCTCTGAACGTGCCGTCGGAAGCGTGGGACACATCTATAATCATACCTTTGGCGCTCATCTTTTCCACGACCTCTATACCGAATGGCTTCAGCCCCTGCCACATGACGGAGGAATCTCTGCTGTTCGGATAACCGATGCAATTCTCATAATTCCACAGGAGCGTCATCAGCCTTACGCCATTGTCGTACAGCGTATCAAGCCTGCCTATGTCACCGTTCAGCACACCTCCTTCCTCCACGGACAGCACTGCAGATATCTTCCCCTTCCGCTCGTTCTTATATATATCTTCTACCGACAATGCCATGGCAATATCATCCTTATGTATGCCGGTTTGCTCCTTCAGGTATCGTGCCATCTCGAGGATATGGCTGTAGCACGCGTCATATCCGCCTCTATCCTTAAAGTCATCCAGATAGCCGAAGCAGGCAAAAAACTGCGCCAGCGTACCTGCCTGCCTCATGCCTGGAATCGACACGTCACAGCTGCCTGTCATCAGGTCGCCTTCACCTCCCAGATCCATAAGCTTCCATATAGTATCACAGTGCATATCAATCAATTTCATAATTACCGTCTCCTTCACATACGTTCTAATGTAAGTTTCTATATAACAATATACTCCATTTGCAGAGAAAATGAAACCGTACGATCCATATCACTCAAAAAGTTCAAGAAGGAGGGCTTATGAATCCTGTTATCGGAATTGTAACCTGTGGTTTTATGAATGAGCGGCAGTTCGTGCCGCAGACCTATATCCATGCCGTGGAAGCATCCGGCGGAATACCAGTCCTGCTGCCGTGTATGACTGAGGAGAGCCTGTATTGCCATTATACCGACCTCTGTGACGGTTTCCTGTTTTGCGGGGGTGATGACATTACCCCTTTCTTATTCGGGGAAGAGCTGCTCACGGACCAGGGACATACAGACCTGATTACGGACAACTTCCAGCTATCGCTCATGCGGCAAATCACCTCGGCAAAGCTTCCTCTTCTCGCAGTCTGCCGTGGGATGCAGATACTGAATATCGCCATGGGCGGATCGATATACCAGGATATATCGCTGCGTCCGTGCCCTTCGGTCAATCACGTGCAGCTGTCACAGTCAAGGGAGGATGTAAGCCATAAAGTCACCTTTTCTTCCAATAGCATGCTATACAATATCTGCGGTGATTCCATATATACGAACACATTTCACCACCAGTGCATCAAAGCCGTCGGAGAAGATCTTCGGATTACCGGCATCACTTCAGACGGTGTCATAGAGTCTATCGAGAGCGTGACGCACCCGTTTACGATAGGCGTGCAGTGGCACCCTGAATGCATGTATTCCGTATCTACCCCTATGCAGAATCTCTTCCTGGAATTTATAAATTTTTCCAGAAATTCAAAAGTAATCCATCTCGTATAAGACCGGAGCTTGCGGGCATACTAACAAAGAATCAATAGGTATAAAGGAGGAGAAGCAAATGTCCGAAATATCAATCTTAGACTTACAGAATCTACGTCACCTTATCGGCGGCTATGACACATCCCACTGCAAAATGACCGAGTATGCCAATGAAGCAAAAGACCCGGAAATTAAAAAGCTGTTCGAGGATGCTGCCAATTCAGCTATGAAAAACAAACAGGATCTAATGAAATTCTTATAGGAGGAAATCAGTATGTTTGACGACAAAACGATGGTATCTGACGCTTTGACTGGCGTAAACGGAGAACTTTCAAAATTTGGGGAGATGATTCCTCAGACCGAAAACAAAGAATTAAAGCAATGCCTGAAGCAGTTACGTAATGAATGCGAAATGTCTCAGGAAAAGCTGTACCAGGTAGCAAGGGAAAAGAGCTACTATGTACCTGCTGCAAAGGCTACGCAGCAAGAAGTTGACCATGTCAAGAACATTTTGACAGGTCTCTCAATGAAATAGACCCAAACCTCTCTTTGCAAAAACAGCCGGCTATATGAAGCCGGCTGTTTTTATTATCCCATGTCAGTATCACATCCGTTCCAAGAGAATCGTATACTGCTGTTACAGCAGGAATGCATGGAAAATGTTGAATATATAGCCGACTGCAATAATCCCTGCCGTGCAGATTGCTACGAACAGAACGAGCAGCTTTGCCTTAACCACCTTTTTCAGCATTATCATGGACGACAGACTTAACGTTGTCACCGCCATCATAAAGGCGCTCCTGCTCTCGTAAATCCGATAAACAGTGGTATGGAGGAACATGAGCAAAAAGGTGTTACGGTACCCAGAAGCGCAGAGACTATATTGGCCCCAATGCCACGGAACCTTCCCAATATCTTCCTGCTCCTTTCCGGCGGAAGATAGCTCTGGATATAAGATATGACAAATATGAGGAAGCATAATAGAATGATTATCTTAATAGCATCATTTTTTTGATGTATTACCCATAATAACAGCCATCTGCCGATGGCTGCCTTTTGCTGCGTCATACTTGATTTTCCACATTCTGGACCGTGAGTTCCAGCAGACGCTGTACCGCGCACATGATTCCTGATTCACTAATCTTATAATAGGTCCATTTACCCTCCTGCCTGCTGGAGACAATACCTGACTCACATAGTATCTTCATATGGTATGAAAGGGAAGACTTTATGTTTCAATATTTCCCTTTTCTACATTTGGTTCAACAAATTCTTTTAAAGCATACTTCCACAGCTTTTCTGAACCTGCACCGGTGCATTCGTTCCGTTTCAGTATCTGCTCGAGCCTTACCTTATGCTCCCGCCATGCTTTTCCGTCCGTCGCCGCATTGAGCATCACCGGCTGGATGTTGTCCATGGCCCGGGCAAATCTTGCCTCCGGCGTCTTCCGCTCCTCAAACTCTTCCCAGAGGCTCTTCATCCTTCTGCACTGGTCCTCGGGAAGCAGGCCGAATATCCTGTCCGCCGCCTTCTGTTCACGCGCCTCTTGCGTCGCTTTCGCCGCCTCGTCATATGCATATGTATCACCCGCATCAATCTCCACGATATCATGGATGAGCAGCATGGTTACCGTCTTAAGCACATTTATCTCTTCGTTTGCATATTCACTTAGCAGAAGTGTCATTATCGCCATATGCCAGGCATGCTCCGCATCGTTTTCTTTTCTTATTCCGTCAGAAAGATAGGTCTGTCTGCCGATAAATTTTTCCTTGTCTATCTCACGAATAAATTCAAACTGCTCTTCCAGCCGTCCCATTCTCCCAACCTCCGTCACATGTATGAATCATTTTTATAATTCTATTGCCAGCCCTGTCCCTACTTCGCATACAGGAAGCGTCTCCTTCATCTTCGCCTTCACATCAAAGGATACACAGTGGCATGGGTACAGCATGTCTGCTTTGAGGCGGCCGAGATATCGTATCGTATCCTCCAGCCTCTCATCCACACGAAACAGGTGGAATCCGCCGATGATGCCGGCTATACGCGTTTCATTGCACACTGCTATTGCCTGCTCGACAATATTGCAGATACCGCTGTGGGAGCAGCCTGTGACGATGAAAAGCCCGTTGGGCGTCGTAAATGCCATGGCCGAATCTTCCATTACATAATCACCCTCCCACACGCCGCCTGCTTTGCGCTTTCCCAGCAGATTACGTGCCTCGAACGGAAGCCTGTCCGGAATCTCTCCGAGAAATACGCACCCTTCGCCTATCCAGTCCGGCTCCCTGCCAAGCTTCATTCTGCACAGGCTCTGCATTTCTTCTTCTGGAACGGGCGCGCCGATATTCCCCTCCGCAGCCTCCCTCTCTCCAAAGCAGCCCGGATGGGCAACGAGCTCCACCTGCTTCAGATCAAAGCGCCCTTTCAGATAAGCCAGACCACCGGTATGATCATTGTGTCCGTGGGACAGGACAATATGCGTAAGATTGCCAAGGTCTATCCCCATCTTATCCGCATTATATAGAAAAGCGTCCGAATACCCGGTGTCAAAGAGGATTCTGTTATTCCCCGACTCAATATAATATGACAAGGCCGGTTCCCCTAGATAATATTGGTCAATATATGTATTGTTGTCAATCAGAACACGAAGCTTCATACACCCACTTGCTCCCTTCGAATATATATTACTGCAAGTATACGCCAAAAGTAAGCAGTCGTAAATAGGGACAGGTCAAAATGCAATTAGGGACGTAACCTTTTTGAAAAAGATCACGTCCCTAATTGCATTTTGACCTGTCCCTTATGCGCTTCTTTCAAACTGTGAGTTATACAGTTCCGCATAGAAGCCATTTTGCGCCAGCAGTTCTTCGTGGTTCCCCTGCTCTATGATATCGCCGTCTTTCATGACGAGTATCATATCTGCATCCCGGATGGTTGACAGCCGGTGCGCGATGATAAAGCTCGTTCTTCCTTTCATCAGGTTATCCATCGCCTTCTGTATCCTGACTTCTGTTCTCGTATCTACGGAGCTTGTGGCTTCATCCAGAATCAGTATCTTCGGATCTGCAAGGATAGCCCGTGCTATGGTGAGCAGCTGCTTCTGTCCCTGGGACACGTTGCTTGCCTCCTCGTTCAGCTCCATATCGTAACCGCTCGGAAGTGTCTGGACAAACCGGTGTACATGTGCCGCCTTGGCCGCTTCCACGACTTCCTCATGGCTGGCATCCAGCCGTCCGTACCGGATATTGTCTTCTATGCTTCCTTTGAAGAGCCATGTGTCCTGAAGCACCATACCGAACATCTGGCGCAGTTCGCTTCTGTTGAAATCTCTGATGTCGTGTCCGTCCACCTTGATGGAGCCGCTGTTCACATCATAGAATCTCATTAGCAGCTTGACCATGGTCGTCTTCCCCGCTCCGGTCGGGCCGACGATAGCTATCTTCTGCCCCGGCTCGACTCTGGCACTGAAATCGTTGATAATCGTATGGTCAGGATTGTATCCGAAATGTACATGGTCGAATTCTACCCTGCCCTCCAGACCATCCACAGATACCGGTTCCGGCACGGTCTGGTCTTCTTCTTGTTCTTCCAGGAAAGCAAAGACCCGTTCCGAAGCCGCTGCTGTAGACTGCAGCATATTTGCCACCTGCGCCACCTGCTGTATCGGCTGCGTAAAGCTGCGTACATACTGGATAAATGACTGGATATCCCCGACCTCTATCGTCTTCTTGATGGCCAGGTATCCCCCCAGAATGGACACGCCTACATAACCGAGGTTGCCGACAAACTGCATGACCGGCATCATCATGCCGGACAAGAACTGTGACTTCCACGCTGACTGGTACAATATTTCGTTCGTCTCATCGAACGTCTGGATGACGTCACCTTCCTTGTTGAATACTTTGACGATATTATGTCCGCCGTACACCTCTTCCACCTGTCCGTTGATATGCCCAAGGTACTCCTGCTGTGATTTGAAATATTTCTGGGATTTCTTCACAATCAGCGATATGAGCCCCATGGAAATCGGTAGTATGAGCAGGGCAATCAACGTCATAAGAGGACTGATGCTGAGCATCATCACAAGTACGCCGATAATCGTCGTTACGGAAGTGATGACCTGCGTGGCACTCTGGTTCAGGCTCTGCCCCAGCGTGTCGATATCATTCGTAATTCTGGAAAGTATTTCGCCATGTGTCATTTTATCAAAATAGTTCATCGGCATTCGGTTTATCTTTTCAGATATCTCTTTCCTCAGACGGTATGTCATCTTCTGCGAGATTCCTGTCATGATATAGCCTTGGATAAATGAAAATGCTGCACTGACCGCATACAGGCAGAGCACGGCAATCAGTATCTCGCCGACTTTGGTAAAGTCGATGCCGCTTCCTCCCGACACTTTGCCGACAAGCCCGTTGAATATCTCCGTTGTCGCCTTTCCGAGAATCTTCGGGCCCACTATGCTGAAAATGGTTCCTCCGATAGCGAAGATGATAACAAAGAATATGGCTATCTTATACTTGCCCATGTAATTCATGAGCTTCTTCATGGTTCCTTTAAAGTCTCTGGCTTTCTCTCCAGCCATCGCTGCTCCGTGAGGGCCGCCCATCGGCCCCTGGCGTCTTTCTGTCTGTCCTGTCTCTGCCATGCTAGCCCACCTCCTTCATATCTTCACTCAGCTCTTTTTCTGATAGCTGAGAAGAAGCCATCTGATAGTATGCATCACAGTTTTTCAGCAGCTCTTTATGTGTGCCGATTCCTGCTATCACTCCATCATCGAGCACGATAATCTGCTCTGCATGGAGTATCGTGCTGATCCGCTGTGCGACGATAATCACCGTACTGTCTGCTGTCTTTTCTTTCAATGCATTTCTTAGCTTCACATCTGTCCTGTAATCAAGCGCAGAAAAGCTGTCGTCGAAAATATAGACCTTCGGATGCTTTGCGATTGCCCTTGCAATAGACAGCCTCTGCTTCTGGCCGCCTGATACGTTGGAACCGCCCTGGGAGATGGCACTTTCGTATTTCTTCTTTTTGCTGTCTATAAATTCCGTCGCCTGTGCTATTCGGGCAGCCTCCCTCATCTCTTCCTCGCTGCCGCCCGGATTGCCGTACATGATGTTGGAAGCGATATTGCCGGAAAACAGTATCCCTTTCTGTGGCACAAACCCAAGCTGGTTGCGGAGCTCGTGCTGTGTGATGCTGCGTACATCTTTTCCGTCTATAAGCACCTGGCCCTCGGTGACGTCATAAAATCTTGGAATCAGATTGACAAGCGTCGTCTTTCCGCTGCCCGTGCTGCCGATGATGGCCGTCGTCTGTCCCGGTTTCGCAGTAAATGTTAGATTGTGGAGCACATCCTCTTCGGCGCCCGGATACCGGAACGATACGTGGTCGAATGTAATTTCGCCCTTGCCATCATAAGGCAGGTCTTCTGCGTCTTCCGGGTCATGAATCAGCGTACTGCTTCTCAGCACTTCATCTACACGAACCGCAGATACTGCTGCTCTTGGGAGCATGACGGATATCATACATATCATCAGGAACGACATGATGATCTGCATCGTATACTGGATAAATGCCATCATATCGCCGACCTGCATCGTACCGTCATTGACATTGTGCCCCCCGGACCACACAATCAGTACCGTGACTCCGTTCATGATAAGCATCATGGTCGGCATCATAAACGTCATTGCCCTGTTGACAAACAGATTGACCCTTGTCAAGTCCATATTTGCTTTGTCAAACCGTTTTTCCTCGTACTTCTCTGTGCTGAACGCCCGGATGACCGGAAGGCCGGTCAGAATCTCCCTTGACACAAGATTCAGGCGGTCCACGAGATTCTGTACCGTCTTAAACTTCGGCATGACGACGACGAACAGAACGACGACGACGCAGAGTATCAGGCCGACTGCCAGGCCGATGATCCAGGACATATCGGCGTTCGTGTTGAATACCTTCCATATGCCGCCAATCGCCATAATAGGCGCGTACAGGACCATACGCAGTATAATGACCGTCAGCATCTGTATCTGCTGGATATCATTTGTACTTCTTGTAATAAGAGACGCGGTAGAGAATTTGTCAAATTCTCCGTTGGAGAAGCCGACCACCTTTTTAAATACATCCCCGCGGATTCCCCGGCCTACCGATGCGCCTACCCTGGAGGCCAGCAGACCTACAAGTATGCTGGCCATCATGCCAAGGGCCGCCAGCGCAAGCATTTTCCCACCGGTGAGCAATATATAGTTATTCTGTTTGTCATCTGTATTTATCCCTATATTGCTGTAAGCATTTTTGATGTAAGTCGTGGCTGCCTGCTCGACCATCGTTTCCGGCATGGACACTATATTTTTCTCAATCTGGGCGACAGCTTCATCCCGCTGCCCTGGCTCCATGTTTTCAAATATATCGAACACGGACATGCTGTCCACGTCCGGAAGCTGGGACTGGGCCTGTTCCACCGCCTGCTGCTTCATCTGCTCCTTTGCGGCTTCGGGCAGATCCTGTCCTTTCGTCTGCGCCTCTATCTGCTCGTTCACCTGCGCTTCGACCTGGCCCTGCATCTGGCTCTTCATCTGGGACTTCATCTCATCCTGCATTTTCTTCGTCATATCGCTGTCGGACTCAAAGCCACTGACGAGAAGCATCGGTCTGCCAAGTATTCCAGAGAGCGTGTCAAGCTTCTTGCTGTCATCTCTGACTGACTTCTTCAACGTGTATACCTTACCATTGTAGTCATAGTCTTTTTTGCTGGCCGTATACGCGTCTTTTACCGTATCTTGTCTGTCAGAAGCCACAAAAAGAAGCAGCTTATCAAAATCTTCTTTCCTGATTTCTTCCGGAACCGTCTCGCTGATTCCGCCCTGCTGTATACCTACATTTACGATATCGGAAGTGTAGGTCGGCAGCGACAGGTCACAATATGCCTGAATGATAAGTACGCAGAGTATGGCAAAAACCGCTCCGACATAAGGTTTTAAAAATTTTAACAGTTTACTCATATAATGCCTTTCCTTTCCTGTTTATATTCTGTCTTTCATTGCAGGACACGTACGCTCCATGATGAGCGCCATTTCCAGTCCACGGAATTCCTTGGAATCGAGAAGATTCTCCTGCATCTGGAGCAGAAGCCTCCTCAGCAGCATCTTTTCTTCCTGCGTCATATTTTGATAGAGGACTGCCTCCATCTCATCCATCACAGTTCTTATGTCCTCTACACAGCTTTCCCCTTTTTCCGTAAGCAAAATCCTGATAATGCGCTGATCTTTTTCGTCCGGCTCCTTTTCAATGTACCCACGGGTCTCCATCTTTCGCAGTGCGACTGTCATGGACGGAGGCGTGATACCTATCCTTTCCGCCAGCTCCCGCTGGGAAAGCTTCCCATTGCAGGACAGCACAAACAGAATCCCTGCCTGGCTTGGCTTCAGGTCAAAATCATCCAGGCGCTTATACGCCTGATACTTGCTCATATGAATTAAACGATGCAAAATCACAAAGACTGGTACATCATCCTTATGCGTGTTCATTTCGCACCCCCTCCCAGATAATTAGAAATCTAACAATTATATTATTCACCTTCACTATAAAAGTCAACATATTTATACTTATTTAATAATTATCTAATATATTTCAAAAATAATTCATTAAATAACTAATTAATTTCACCATTCAGGTACAGGTCAAAACGCAATTAGGGACGTAACCCTTTTGAAAAAGATCACGTCCCCGTTCACAGTTTAAACACAATTACAATTGTTCAGAATCTAATATTATTGTAAATGGACCATCGTTTGTTAGGCTTACTTTCATATCTGCCCCGAACTGTCCGCGTTCTACTACTTCTACCTGTTCTTTGCATCTTGCTATGATGTATTCGTACATCTCTTCTGCCATCCCGGGTTCCCCTGCCTCTATGAAGCTTGGCCGGTTGCCTTTTTTGCAGTTGGCGTACAACGTGAACTGGGATATGAGCAGCAGCTGCCCGCCTACGGTGTCCAGCGACAGGTTCGTCTTTCCCTGCTCATCTTCAAAGATGCGGAGCCCCAGCATCTTTCTGACCATCTTGTCGGCAATTTCTTTCGTATCGCTGTCACATACGCCGATGAGCACCATAAATCCTTTTCCTATCTGTCCCACAACTTCTCCATTAATCTCCACGCTGCTGTCGGACACTCTCTGTACTAAAAACCTCATTTTCTTTCTCTCCTCTTACTCAGCTAAAAACATAGCTGTTAATAAAGCTTTCCCGCTCTCTGTCACAAAAATGCGCTCCAAGGCGTTCCGCACTGCTTTTTCATTGATTCCATCCTCGTTTTCAAACAGGTTCACAAGGAAATCCGCTTCCACCAGTATCTGATAATCCATGCCGTCCATGTCTGAATAAGTATGGTGATGCCCGACCAGATAGCAGACCCGCTCGATAAGCTCCTCGTCATAACCTATCTCCGCGAGCATCTCTGCGGCTTCATCCGGACCAAGCTCCTCCTGGTGCTTCCCCGCGCTGTCGCCATATATCTCCTCGCTCCGGCGGATACCGATATCATGTACGGTGGCCGCGGCTTCCAATATATGCTGCGTCCGGCTGTCCAAATGCTCCATCTCGCCAATCATGCGGGAGTAGGCATATACTTTCATAAAATGCTGAATCCTGTGCGGCTGTCCCGCATAATACTCCGTCATCTTCATCAGCAGCTCATTACCCATATTGTATTTCCTCCTTCTTCCTCTCCGGCAGCTGCGCCAGTATGATTGCCGCAAACATGAGCACGCATCCGGCTGTCTCCCTCACGGACAGTGTCTCTCCCAGCACAATCCAGCCTGCAAGAACGGAGAAGCATGACTCCAGGCTCAATATCAAAGAAGCGATAGCCGGATTCACATTTTTCTGCCCTATAATCTGCAATGTATACGCTACTCCGCAGGAAAGTACACCGGCGTACAGAAGAGGCAGCCAGCCCTTGGCCATATCCGATATCCTCGGCATCTCAAGCACATACATCGGTACGATAGAGGCAGCTCCGCACACGAAGAACTGGATACACGCCATCTTAACCCCCTCGACCCTCGGGGAAAAATAATCTATTACGAGAATATGTACAGAAAAGATAAGCGCACCCAAGAACAGCAGCACATCTCCTTTTCCTACCGCAAATGTCTCGGTGATGCATAAAAAATACAGTCCGGTCAATGCTAAGACTACTGCTGCCCATACTTTGATTCCTGTTTTCTTCTTAAGAAATATACCTAATACCGGTACGATTACAATATAAAATGCCGTGATAAACCCGGCCTTTCCGGCTGTCGAATACTGGATGCCGAGCTGCTGCAGGCTGCTGGCGGCAAAAAGGAGAAGGCCGCAGACAGTGCCGCCCACTATCAGGTTTTTCCTGCTCCCACCAGCCTGATCAGCACCACGGCCCCTTTCATTCATTTTTCCTATTATAAATATGCATGGCAGCAGCGCCGCCCCGCCGATGAAGCTGCGCACCCCGTTAAAAGTAAACGGCCCCAGGTAATCCATCCCGACACTCTGGGCCACAAAAGCCGTCCCCCATATGAAGGCCGTCATTACAAGCATAATTGCATTCTTTGGTCTCATCATCTTTCACTCCACTAAAGTTCTCTTCGTTCCGTCTTAAGTAAACAACAATCGTATTATAGCATAACACAAGAGAAATTACACCTGTTTTCATCTCCGGAAACGGCGTATAATGACAGCAGGAACATATTACAGACAAGAGGTGACAATTTTGATAACATACAACCGTCTCCATTACAACCGCATCTACCTTATATGCGGGCTCGCAATGGCGGCCAGCGAAATCTGGAAACAGCTCTGCCTGACCTTTATCGTGAATCACGGGCACTACTACTGGTGGTACTTTCCCTTCCAGCTGTGCAGCATACCGATGTACATCTGCCTTATACTACCATGGGCAAAGTCTGTCAGGCTGCGGAAGATACTGCTTACGTTCCTTATGGACTTCGGCATGCTCGGGGGCATCTTCACCTTCTTTGACACAAGCGGGCTCCACTACTCCTATGCGCCGCTTACCGTACACTCCTTCGCCTGGCACATCCTGCTCATCTTGCTTGGCCTGACTGCAGGGCTTTCTCTTGAAAGCGACTATTCATGGAAAGGATATTGGAGATGTACCGCCCTCTACGGAGGCACGTGCATCATAGCCACTATATTCAATATGGTGTTTTACCGGTTCGGAGCCATCAACATGTTCTATATCAGTCCACATTATTATATAACACAGGTCATATTCAAAGAAATAGCAGAGTTCCTAGGGAATACCGCTGGCATCTTCATCTATATCGCATCCATCGTGTCAGGGGCTGCCGTCTTCCACTTTATCTGGCATCTCATTTACAGAAACAAAAAGGCATAAATATACGAAGTTGTCAGAAAGCTCTTGGAATTTTGAAAGGGGTCAGACCCCTTTCAAAATTCTTCCAGTTTTACTGCATTCCGAATATATTTTCTCTGCCGTTATGGTCAGTTCCCGTATTCTGACTCCTACCGCGTTAGCCACTGCGTTGGCGATGGCCGGGGACGGTGTGTTGATGACAATCTCCCCGATGGACTTTGCGCCAAATGGTCCGGTGGGCTCATAGCTGCTCTCAAACTCCACCCGTATATTTCCCACGTCGAGACGGGTCGGAATCTTGTACTGCATGAAGGAATTGCTGTAATTCTTCCCCTGCGTCCCGTAGACGACTTCTTCAAAGAGGGCCATGCCGATCCCCTGTGCCAGACCGCCTTCCGTCTGCACACGTGCCAGTGCAGGGTTGACGGCTGTCCCACAGTCTACTGCCGCCACATAGTCTATCGTTCTACCTGTCCTGTCTCTTTGTCCTCTTCCACTTCCGCCATGCCAGCCATGAACGGCGGCGGAGACACGGGAGAGGAAAATGCCTCGCTGGCATACAGGGCATCCTGGTTGCTGCACATCGCCCTGTTCCCTATCTCCGCCCGGGATATCGTCCTTCCGGTCTTCAGATCGATAACGTCCTCTCCGTCAAATTCCGTATCATCAGAGCTGCATCCGAGATACTGCGCCCCTTTCTCACGGATCATATCCCTCAGCTTCTCACACGTACGCACGACGGCCATACCGGTCACATAGGTCGTACTGGATGCGTAAGAGCCGGTGTCATATGGAGATGCGTCTGTGTACACACCATGTACGATTATCTCTTCCATACCGCAGTCCAGACATTCTGCCGCCATCTGCGCGAATATCGTATCACAGCCTGTCCCCATGTCGGCAGCACCGACCATCAGGCTGTAGAAGCCGTCGTCATTGACCTTGATGCCAACAGATGCCGTGTCCACGCCCGATATGCCGGACCCCTGCATCGCAAGGGCGGCTCCGACTCCGCGCACTTTTCCATTCCCCATATCCCGGCAGGGGTACTTCGCATCCCACCCAATCATCTCTTTCGCCCGCTCAAGAAGCGGTCGAGCGCACAGCTGCCGGCTCTCTCCCCATAGTATGCAGGCATCATCTGCCCTTCCCTCACTATATTCTTCTCCCTGAACGCAACCGGATCCATTCCATCTGCGCAGCCAGTTCATCTACCGCTGACTCCACCGCAAAGATGCCCTGGGTGGCTCCATAGCCTCTGTATGCCCCGGCGGACATCACATTCGTATACACCACGTCATAGGCAAAACGAAATGCTTCCGTCTTACCATAGAGAGGGATGGACTTATGTCCGGACAGCCCAACCGTCGTAGGGCCATGCTCTCCGAATGCCCCTGTGTTGGACAGCGTATAGAGATCTATCGCTTTTATGATTCCGTCCTTATCCGCTCCCATGCGCACGCGCACTTACATCTCATGCCTTGGAGAAGATGCGGTAAGCGACTCCTCCCTCGTATATATCATCTTGGCCGGCTTTCCTGTCGCCCATGTCACAAGAGCCGGATACACTTCTGATACTACCGTCTGCTTCGCACCGAAGCCCCCTCCAATCCTCGGCTTGATGACCCGGATCTTAGACTTCGGGATGTCGAGGGCATTGGAAAGGATTCTTCTAACATGGAACGGTACCTGGGTGGATGACACCACGTTCAGCCTTCCATAAGCATCCATATAAGTATAAGTGCGGAATGTCTCCATCATGGACTGCTGGTTCGCCTGCGTATGGTAAGTCCTGTCCACCACATACCGGCATTCTTCCAGCACCTTATCTACATCTCCGTCAGCGCACGCGCCACTGGCGCAAAGGTTCCTCTTATTGTCCGCACCCACCGGGCAGAGGCTCTTCCAGTTCTCCTCCGGATGGACAAGCACCTCGTTATCCCTGGCGGACCGGAAATCCAGCACTTCATATTTAACCTTGATAAGCCTGAGCGCTTTCTCCACGGCATCCTTTGAATAACCTGCAACGACAGCCACCGCGTCACCCACAAACCGTACCCTCCTGTCAAGAATCAGCCGGTCGTACGGGCTCGGCTCCGGATAGGTCTGTCCCGCCATCGTAAAACGCTTGTCCGGGCAGTCCTCGTATGTAAGGATACACTCGATGCCGGCGGCCTTATCTGCTTTTTCCAGATTAATATCCTGTATAAGCGCATGTGCGTGAGGGCTTCTCAGCACTTTCACAATCAGGCATTCCTTTGGCGCCAGATCGTCGGTGTACACCGCCTTGCCGGTGACGAGCGCCTTATGGTCCACTTTCTTGACCGATTGGTTCACTACACGCATGCCGGCCCCTCCCCTCTCGTCTGCATATATTTCCGAATCGCGCGCAGCTGACCCATATATCCGGTGCAGCGGCACAAGTTGCCGGACAGATATTCCTTAATCTCATCTATAGCCGGATCTTCAAGCTCTCTGGCCATTGCCAGCACGTTCATGATAAACCCAGGAGAACAGAAGCCGCACTGCTCTGCTCCTTCAGCCGCCAGAAATGAGCCGAACTCTGCCGCCTCCCTCTCGACACCTTCCAGCGTGGTAATCTCTCTTCCCTCCGCAGCCGCGGCCAGCACGGAACAGGAAAGCCGTGATTTCCCATCTATCCACACGGTACACAATCCACAGTTCGTCGTCTCGCAGCCACATTTCACGCTGCTGCAGCCAAGATCCCTGAGCACATCAAGCAGGACCGCGTCCTCACGGATATCCGCCACCGTCTCTTTACCATTTAATATAAACTGAACCATCATATTTCTGCTTCCTCCGATACGATTGACGTAATTGCCCTCCTGATCAGGACTTCTGCCAGATGCCTCCGGTACCCGGCGCTCCCCCTCATATTGCTCCCATAGGAGGATTCTTCTGCCGCCTCTTTCGCATAGGCGGCTATCTGCTCCGCATCCGTATCACTGGATATCTTCCATCCCTTTTCCAGAAGCGAAGCCCGCATCGGCCTGGCCCCTGCAGATACGTACCAGCATTCCTCGCCGTGCAGGAGCCCTGTCACCACGGCACAGGCAAGCACGGGGAAATCCGTCGCTGTCCGGCGTACAGAAGCATATCGAATCTTTCGCTCGCGCTTCCTTATTATGACAGACACTAATATGTCGTTGTCCGGCCTGTGGCTGACAAATTCAGCAAGCCGAATCGTCCCGCCGTTATACAACTCCACAAACGTATCCAGAGCCAGCAGGCACGTAAGTACATCTGGGAAGCCGTATCTCCCTTAGATGCTTCCTCCAACGGTCGCCTGGTTGCGGAACTGGACACCTACGATATGACGGACCGCCTCTTGAATGGCGCCACCGTACATCTTACGCAGCCTTTCGCGCTGTTCCAGCGTACGCAGCGTACACATCGCCCCTATCTTAATTACATGGTCTGTCTCCTCAATCTGGTCAAGCCCGAGACCGGATATATCTATTATCGTCTGAACTCTTGCATTCCCGAGCCGCATCCACATCATGCCGCCCATGACACGGCTGTTCCGCGCCTGATTCAGCTCGTACGCCTCTTTCAGCGTTCTTGCTTTAACATATTGGTTTACCGAAAACAAAATATGGCTCCTTTCTCTTCTCCCTCACAGGACGTTATCCGTTCAATAATGTCACCTTGTTTACTGCGGAAAAAAGGTGCAAATGAGTCCAGTCATTCGCACCTTGCAATGATATATTCTACCATATATGCACGCTTCATGCAATGGGAAAATCATCTGCCTTCACGGGCGGATGTAGGATTACAATACATGTGTTACAACTGAATAATTAAAATGCAGGGTTCTCTCCTTTGTGTTATATTTTAGTCACCACAACCACAACATAAACAAAGGAGTTCCCTGCTATGGCTAGTATAACACAAGATATGAGATACCGTCTATCCCTGATCCGCTACGCTGAGAAGTATGGCGTCACCAAGGCGGCTGTCAAATACAAGACCAACCGGCAGTATGTCTACCGCTGGAAACGCCGCTTTGACGGCTCCATGGATTCCCTCCGTGACCGCTCCAGACGGCCTCACCATCACCCCAACCAGCATACCCCACAGGAAGAAAAACTTATCTCGGATATGCGCCGCCGTAACCCTGATGCCGGACTGGTCGTCTTCTGGGTCAAACTCAGGCAGCGCGGTTATTCCCGCTCCATCACCGGACTCTACCGCTTCCTCAAAAAACAGGGCATCATGGCCGTACATCCACCCAATCCAAAGTACATCCCTAAGCCCTATGAGCAGATGGAGTATCCCGGGCAGCGTATTCAGGTGGATGTGAAATTCGTCCCTTCCGCCTGCCTCAAAAACAGCAGGGTCATTGGGAAGCAGTTCTTCCAGTACACTGCCATTGACGAGTATTCCAGATGGCGCTTCGTGGAAGCCTTTGAGGAACACAGCACCTATTCTTCCGCGCAGTTTGTGGAACACCTCGTAAAAGCGTTCCC
This sequence comes from Extibacter muris, assembly GCF_004345005.1. Taxonomy (GTDB): domain Bacteria; phylum Bacillota; class Clostridia; order Lachnospirales; family Lachnospiraceae; genus Extibacter; species Extibacter muris. The sequence continues at coordinate 32,649 of NZ_SMMX01000008.1, read as the reverse complement.
CATCTCCATCGAGTGCATCCAGACGGATAATGGGTCGGAATTCACCAACCGCTTTACTTCTCACCGGGACAAGCCGACCCTCTTGCAAAAGCACTTGGAAGCACACGGGATAAAGCACAAAGTCATCCGTCCCTTTACCCCTCGTCACAACGGGAAGGTAGAGCGCAGCCATCGGAAAAATAATGAACGTTTTTATGCGACCCATCTGTTCTATTCCTTTGAGGACTTTGCTGCGCAGCTGAAGGTGTATAACCGTAGGGACTATAATAATTTCCCCATGCGCCCTCTAGGCTGGAAAACACCGAATGAGGTCTTAAAGGATTATTTACGGTCAGTGTAACAAATGTTTGACAAACCTACAAAAACGCCCCTTCCGTTCCGGAAAATATTTCAATATGATGGTTCTGATTGAATAAGCGATTGCAATCCAGGAGATCGCTTGTAATAAAACAGCCAGGTATCAGAATTATCGATACCTGGCCTTCCGGCAATTCTCAACTGCCGGTTAAATTCTATCCTATAAGCTATCCAGCCGCAAGCAGGCACGCTACCGCACCGCCTGCGCGCTGAACATGCCGAAGTTCATCTTCTTCATCACCTGGATGAGCACCTTGCCAAGCGCCAGTACGAGTACCGCTGCCGCTGCCGCTTCTGGTATGCCTGACGCGGTCACCGTTCCCATGATCAGTCCCCATACAGCTGTAATCCCTACTTGCTTCGCATCTGCATACTGCTGGGCGAACAATACATATATGCTGCCCATGACTGTAACCGTATTCACCAGTGAACCGATAAAGCCTACGACAGGCAGTGCAATCATCTGGCTGACTTTCAACCTGGCCAGCAGAATCCAGAGCCATCCGGCCACAATGCCTATCAATATGCGGCATCCCACAGATATCCAGATTGCCTTGGCCGCACCTGCAAGTCCGGTCGTGCTCATAAATGGTGAAAATGCAAATGACAGCAGGGTAGGCGCCATCGTGTTGCTCACCAGAGAGCAGATGCCGAACACGCCGCCTAATATCGCTCCCGCACCGGGACCAAGCAGCACTGCTCCGATAATTACCGGAATGTGTACAGTTGTCGCCTTTATAATCGGCAGCTGAATCATACCGAGCGGCGTATTCGCCAGCACGATGACGATAGCCGCCATAAGTGCGACACTGACCATCCAGCGAGTGTCATGTTTTCTTTCTCTCATTATTCAATTCCTCCTTGTTATCATTCTCCGTCAGCGGAGATACAATACAATTACGGTTTTATTATAGCATTGCCTGCACCTAATCATCAAGTGTTAAATTCCATACAGCTATACCGCCTGCCCGTCTGCTGCCGGTGCAGGTATGCCTGTAGCCGCGTCTTCATTTCTTCTGCGGCTGTAATCAGCAGCATACAGCAGTGCGGCAGTCATAAGCACGCCAAGAAGTGCCAGCAAAATCCATGCCATATTGTAAGATTCTGTTACGTCGTAGCTGAGCTCGATGGCCGGTACCCCGAGCATATATCCGGCATTTGTGAACATAGAGACAAATCCATAGTTCTCCGCATAGTGTTCTGCACCGAAGAGCTTGCTTGTGAGAATGGAATTCGTCACCGTCCCGATACATGTCCCCAGCCCGAATACAAGCGCCATGACGTAAACCATCGGTTTATGCGTAATAAAAAGCAGCGTGACCGGTGTCAGGATAAAAGCAATGTTGCCCACAAGGATGCCGGCCCTGGCCCCCTTTCTGTCGAACACATCGCCGAGAACCAGCTTTCCCGGTATGGCAATCGCCAGATACAAGGATGCCACCGAAGCGGCAAATACGGGTGAATAGCCTGCGTCCATCAAAGCGGACGGAATGTGGGACAGGATTGCGCCCACGAATGCCACGCACAATGCTCCTGCTATGAATATCCAGAAGACAGGAAGCCGCCTCAGTTCTGAAAGCAATGGATTCCACTCTCCCATCCCCTGCCCAGGCAGGCTGTTCTTGTCTGTCTTTTCTGCTCCGTCTTCTGCCCCATACGGCTTAAGCCCCCTATCGGAAGACCTGCTCTTGACGACAAACAGTGTCAGCGGAACAAGAACGGCCAGCATCATGATACCCAGATATATATATGCCTTCTGCCAGCCGGCACCTTCAATCCATCCCCAGATAACCGGGCTCAGAAGCGAGCCTCCGATTACTGAGCCTGCCATCGCGATGCTGATAGCCAGCGCCCGCTTTTTCTGGAACCAGTTCGTAATAAGAATCAATACAGGAAGCATCGTGGCACCTGTGGCAAATATGCCTCTCACGACTGCCAGCGTATAGAACTGGGGCAGTGTCCTGCAGAAAGCGCTGGCTCCGAACAGGATGCTGACAAATATGATGTTGATGAGGTATATCTTCTTATTCTTCATGAAATACGGTGCTGCCAGTGCTCCGGTCAGGGCCGGGGTCACATTGTTAAATGCAGGTGCAAGATCCGGCCCTGTTATGACAGGAACAAGCATCCGGCCCAAAAACAGCATTCCGAGAAATAAGATTACCGTAGTGACGACCGACGATGCTCCGATGGCAAGTGTCGTATATCCTCCCCTTCATCCGTCCCACGTTCCACATTGTTAACGCGAAGGGCATTGGTGGCTGCCGGAAGCTTCATGTTCATGATATTACCGGTAATAAATGACAGATACGTCCCTCCCGATTCAAGGAACGGAGAGAAAGACACCACCTCGACGAGGCTAACCCTCCCATAGATTGCAGTAAGCGTTATGATTGCGCTGATCGTATTCGCGAACTGTATCTTTACGCCGCTTCCGTATACAGCCGTAATAACCGCAGGTACCATGAGAATTAATAGTACGGCGATACTGTTGCTGATTTTTCCAATCCTGTGCGTAGAATTGATATACGTACCATGTAAGTCTGCTTTTCGTTTTTTCATATTGTCTGTCCTCCATTCTCGTCCGGCCGCTATAGCAGCCTATATCAGCAGGTTAACTACGTAAGCGCCGAGCATCCCGCACAGCATCCCGCCAGGGAGAGCCATTTCCATAAAGAAGTGTTTTCCTGTCTTCCCGGCAAGCCAATTGAATGCAAGTGCCGCCACTGCCGCTGTCACCAAAGCAGCCAGAGAGAGAACCTGCTCCGGTTTCTCGGTCCAGTAAGTCAGATACGGCGCGCAGAACCATCCCATCATAGCTATGAACACCCCGTCTATCAGAAGGCTGTAGATGACCGGCTTTTTCTGGCGGAGCTTCATCATCCCCCGGTCCAGGCTTTTCTGCCCGAAGATGACAAGAAGATGCTCATACAATATGCAGATAGACATTGCCCACATAGAACCGATAAAAATAGATGCGTTGTAACCTTCATCCGTATATGACAACAGGCCGTAGGAACGGGCAGCGATATTGGCCGCCACATTTTCATAAGAGCTGGATCCGATGACAGAAAGGCGCAGCCAGGGGAAATAGCTGCCCAACACGGACATGAGCATCACAAGAATTATCAGGATCGGTATGCTCGGCACGATAGAAAACAACACACTCCCCGTTAACGTATTCCTCATGACATGCTTTGACATGCCAAGCTCTTTCCCATGCCTCCATGCACGGTACATAAATAGAAAGGACTGGCAGAGCACATACAGGATTACGATAGCGCACGTCAGAAACATTACAGGTGAATCGGCTATTGTCAGATACTCTTTCATAATAGTTCCTCCTCTACATTCTTTACATTTGCATTCGTCTCTCTGTTTCTATATAATAAACAGTATAGAAACAATATTTTATCCTTGCAGGACTGTTCTGTTAAAAATATATCATGCTTTGTGTATCTTTAGTTATCCCCAAAAAAATAACACGTATAGTTATTTAGTTATGGGTACTTGAAGCAGAACCGAGAAAGGTTCGTTATGAATTTCAACCATTTGGAATACGCCCTGGCCGTAGCAAAACATGGCTCTATCAGCAAGGCTTCCCAGCATCTTTTTATGTCACAGCCATATCTGAGCAGCATGATAAGAAACCTGGAGGCAGATATGGGATATCAGATTTTCGACAGGACCAGTTCCGGCATTGCCCCTACCAAAGAAGGGGAACAGTTTATGAAGAGTACCCGTAACATTCTGCTGGAACTGAAAAAGATGAAAGAGCTGAATTCCGGCGAGGAAGAAAAGCCGCTGAATATCTCCTGCTATTATGCGACTTTTATAATGGAATTGTTCCTGAAATTCTGCAATGCGTCAAAGGACAAGCTGCCAGATAAGATAAAGGAGATGGGGAATGTAGAAGTCATGGAGTCTGTTCTGTCCGATGAATGTGCGATGGGCATCGTATTCTACGCTCAGAAAAGGCAGGATAGATATGAAGCTATGGCAAAAGAGTACGGTCTTTATCTGAAAGAACTGATGGAACCTATGAATACATACGCAGTCCTTAAAATACCTGAAGCTGCTCGGAATCGAAGACCATCCATTGCTCCTTGAGGTATCCGACCGCGGAAGCTTTTATGACGCCTTAAAAAGCTGTTAAACTCAAGCTATGTCACTGCCCCGAACCACCGGCTTACCAGACGGGAGACGGCATTTCTGTCGTTTGTAAAAAATGGTGGAAAAATCTAGCTGCATTTGTTACTGTATAAGATAATACCAGCTATAGCGGGACAATTTCGTTCATACAGAAAGGATCTATATTATGAATTTACAAGGAAAAACTATACTTCTCGGCGTCTCAGGCGGAATCGCCGCATATAAAAGCGCTTCTCTCGCGAGCCTGCTCGTTAAATCGGGCGCGGAAGTGCATGTGCTCATGACAGAACACGCCAGAAACTTTATCAATCCTGTCACGTTCGAGACACTGACCGGCCATAAATGTATAACCGATACATTTGACCGTAATTTTGAATTTAACGTGGAGCATGTGGCGCTGGCCAAGAAGGCGGACGCTGCCATCATCGCTCCTGCTACCGCTAATGTGATCGCGCGGCTCGCGCACGGGCTGGCGGACGATATGCTGACCACCACGGTCCTGGCCTGCCAGTGTCCGAAGATTATCGCGCCTGCCATGAATACGCGCATGTATGATAATCCAATCACGCAGGACAACCTTAAGCTGCTTAAGAAATACGGGATGGAAGTGGTATCCCCCGCTAGCGGACGGCTTGCATGCGGAGACACCGGAAGCGGAAAGATGCCGGAACCCGATACGCTGTTCCAATATGTATTAAGGAGCTGCGCCCTGCCCCAGGATATGGCCGGCCTCAAGGTCCTCGTCACGGCCGGCCCTACGCAGGAGGCAATCGACCCGGTCCGGTTCATCACGAACCATTCCTCCGGAAAGATGGGGTACAGCATTGCCAGAATCTGTATGCTCCGCGGGGCAGACGTCACGTTAGTCACCGGACGGACCGCTCTGGAACCTCCGATGTTCGTGGACACCATCCACGTCATCTCTGCCCTGGACATGTTCCGTGCCGTAACCTCCAACAGCCAGGGCAAAGACATCATCATTAAGGCGGCGGCAGTTGCCGACTACCGGCCGGCACAGGTAAGCGAAGAAAAGGTGAAAAAGTCAGACAGCGAACTGGCCCTGTCCCTTGAGCGTACGGACGATATACTCAAATACCTCGGCGAACACAAAGCACCCGGCCAGTTCCTATGCGGATTCTCTATGGAGACAGAACATATGGTCGAAAATTCCAGAAAGAAGCTTGTCAACAAGCATCTCGACATGATAGTAGCCAATAATCTGAAAGAAGAAGGCGCGGGCTTTGCGGGCAACACGAATGCAGTCACATTCATCACCCCGGATACCCAGACGGAACTGGGCATCATGGACAAGGAGGACGTAGCCATGTGCCTTCTTGATGAGATACTGAAGCGCATCCGATAATTGGTTTAAGCAAAACGGACGCCGAGGAGGTATGGGACATCTGCCCCATACCTCCCCTGAAGAGCTCTGGCATCAATCAAACGGTACCGTGGTCCTGCCAAAATCAAATCCTTCCCTGCACACCCATTCCTTCTCTAAAACCGTCCCTCTGCAGAGGAATTTGCCTTCCAGCACCTTAAGGACTTTCTCGACAGGATTCGTATGTTCCGCTTTCGCGCGCAGCAGCGCCTTGCCGGTTTCCTGCAGACTTGTGGCAGAACCGGCTACCAGACACTCCTTGCAGTCTGCTTTGCTCAGAGGCAGCAGACAGTATGCAATGAGGATATTGTCGTAAGCAACTATGATGCTTCTTCCGATCAATTCCATCGTTGCAGTATCACAGGCATCCGGCGTCTCGATTACTACGCTTTCTCCATATATGGAAGCATAGACGAGGGGGCTGACCGGATGTCTGTACACGCAGGTCAGGATATTGCCAAGCGTCGGCACCGATCTGCCGCAGGAATCCGCATTTAAGAGAGGAATGCCAGCCTCCGACGCAACCTTCAGGAAATAGGGGACTGGATACAGTCATGTTCCAGCGTGTAGAGATATCCGATCTTCTTTCCCTTAGCCTCCATCAGCTCCTGCATCTTGCGAAGCGCGATGATTCCATCCCGGGAATCATGGCATACGGCTGCATTTGTAGATACAGGCCCAGTTTTCCTGCTGTTACAGCATAGAGGCCTTCCTCCATCTCATCTACATTGACAAATTCTATTTCAATCGGCCTCTCCCTGTCAATCCGCTCGATCTCCTCGATCGCATATTGCAGCGGATAGTCGCCCCCATCGCTTCTAAGTACAGTTCCGTGGCACATTTCTATGAAATCTTGTTTGTAAAGAATACGTGACATAGGTCTTTCCTACTGTTCGTATATTTATGATTGTGTTTCAGTTCGGCTCGCAAGCTTGCTCGTCAGAAAGTATAGTATGCCCGAGACAAGTATGCCGTTGATGGTAAGAAAGCCAAAGGGAAGGAACAAGGCTGCAAGCACGCCGCAGACGAGGCATATGATACCGTTCCAGTGGAAGCCGGGACGTTCTTCCCAGTTTTCGACTTTACCATGTTTTAACGGCCAGTAGTCCGTAATCATGACGCCGGCCACCGGAGGTATGCAGCTTGCCATCAAATCCAGGAAATTCGTAAAGTAGTTCATAATGTCGAACACCGCCAGCAGTATGCCTACGATTCCGGCTACCGCCGTTGCGGCTGCACGTTTTTTCCCTGACAGATGGAGCAGGCTGGTGATTGCCAGGCCGCCGGTGTAGGCATCGCAGGCCATCGTCGTCCATGTGGCAAGGACAAGGATGATCAGGCCGATAATTGGCAGGCCAAGTTTTGCAATCAAGACAGATATGTCAGATTCCCCAGTCGCCGCACCCATGACAGACCCTGCGATAAACAGGAACAGGCAGTAGGGAATGATGCCTACGACAGCTGCAAGGCAAGAGCCCTTCCTGTCACGGCAGAACCTGTGGTAGTCAGGTGATATCGTGCTGCCTACCGCCTGCATGCCGAAGACCATCGCCACCCCTTCCGCAAGGCTGATGGGCTCGACAGGCGAGGCTTTGACAAGCTCCATAAACGATATATCCTGCAGACACGTAACCATGCCGTAGATACAGAGGAGGATAAGCGCGGGAACAGCGATTATGTTCAGCTTCGATATGATCTTTTCTCCCAGGATGGAGACTGTCAGCATGATGATGCCAAGAACGATGATGGTCGCTTCACGGTTCCGGTGGATGTTATTCAGAGTCAGTATCTGGATAAAGGATTCTCCCGAGATTTGGCAGTCGCTGCCGGTCCAGCATATGAGCGTCGTCGCCAGGATAAAAGAAATATAAACTGGAACGGCTATCTTGTTCCTTATACGCTGCTGCTTACAATACGAGTGACGGTGCGGTATACGTCCTTGTCCCAAGTTCACTGTCCAGCATGTAGAGGCTCTTTGCGTCTTCTCCGAACAGCTCAAACCTCTTGATCAGGTCTTCCGCGCTTTTTTCCTCTTCACCCTGTTCTTTTACGAACCAGTCTAAGAACTGCATAGTTCGGAAATCTTTCACCGAATACGCGGCATCATAAATATTGTGAATCAGATTAGTCACATATCTTTCATGCTTCAGCCCTTCTTCCAATACGCCCTTTGCGTCACCAAGCGGTATATCCGGCTTGTCCACTGTCTCTAAAACCACTTTTTCTCCATTGTTCTGAAGGTACTGAATCATGAGCATCGCATGGTCTCTCTCCTCCTGTGTCTGGACCTTGTACCAGTTTCCAAATCCTTCTAATCCCATATCATAATAGAAGTTGGAAAATTCCAGGTACAGATATGCAGAGAAAAACTCTTTGTTTATCTGGTTATTTATTAAATCAACTACTTTTTTATCTAACATGTGTAAACCTCCTTTTATCTTTGCTCTGCTTATATTATACCCTCACTGAATACTGATTTCAACTGTATAATACTTGAAGAAGATTCGCTTCTATGTAATAAAAAAACACACTAAAAATCTGATTATCCGCTAAAACACAGTATCTATCTGCATTTACAAGGGAGTAAAAACATCAAATTACTACGATTTTACTACGATTGAATGAGCCTTGATACGTCCTATTCCCTAGATTTGCAAAGATAAGGTACAGCACATCAGTATTAAAACGAGAAAAAATTGAATATTTCATAGACTATGGAACGCATAAAATCAGCGTTCCTTTTCTATTTCCAGCCGTTCCTAGTGGACGGCTATTTTATTACCCAAAATGAAAGGAGTATTAGGAATTATGAAAAAGATATTAAAGCGATTGTGTACGGGCTTCTTAGCCTTTGCGACTATCGCTACCACTCTGCCGAGTACACCCGTTCATGCGTCGGAAACGCAATATTGGACGGAGTCGGACGAGCGTGTTGGTATCGTGGAACGTGTAAATAATGACGGCTCTATCACAGAAACCTTTAACGAGGGACATCTGAAAGTTGAGGGCGAGGACGCTTACTGTATCGACATCAACACAGCTTTCAAAAACGGATATAAGACCAGAGCTGACGCAAGCACACGAATGAGTGCCGACCAGATAGCCGACATTGCCCTATCCATTGAGTATGTCAATCAATACACAGCCAGCCACAGTGGTTTAAGCAGTAATCACGCCTACCTTTTAAGACAGTTGGTTGTCTGGCAGAGATTGAGCGTACACCTTGGCTGGCAGTGTGATAACGTGCGAGCTTCCTATGATGAAATCCCAAAGGCAACGCAGGACGAGGTATTCGCAGGAGCGAAAGCCTTTGTCAAAGAGAATAAAGGACGCTATGAATGTGGTGGTTATATCTACTCTGGCGAGGGGCAGGAATTAGGACAATTCTGGGCGAACCTTAATGTAGGAAATGCCACCTTGAAAAAGAGTTCCACCAACGCCAGCATTACAGACGGTAACGGAAATTACAGTATCGCTGGTGCAACGTATGGTGTCTTTTCTGATAAGGATTGCAAAAATCAGCTTGCCACCCTTACGACAGATAGCAACGGCAATACCGAAACCGTAGAAGTCAAGGCAGGCACAGTCTATATCAAGGAATTATCCGCACCGACTGGCTACAAGGTAGATAATACGGTGTATTCTCTGAAAGTAGAAGCTGGCAAAACAGCAATCTTGAAAGTAGCTGATACACCAAAAGTAACGGACACCTTGATTGAGCTTTTCAAAATTGACATGGAAACACAGAAAAGCAATCCGCAGGGCAACGCTACCTTAGAGGGTGCAGAGTTCACATGGAAGTATTACGCTGGTTATTACAATAAGGACAATCTTCCTGCTGAACCAACACGCACATGGACGACAAAGACAATCGCTGAAAAAGACAGCGACGGCACAATCCATTATGTTACCCGTTTAGCTGACGCTTACAAAGTAGCTGGCGACAGCTTCTATATGCAGGACGGCAAAGCTGTACTTCCACTTGGAACACTGACCGTAGAGGAAGTCAAAGCACCAAACGGCTACCTGCTTGACGGTGCATATATGCAGGCAAATGGCAGTGAGGAACAAATCAAAGGAATGTACCTTACACAAATTACCGAGGACGGCGACCTTGCCGTACTGACTGGAAGCAATCAATTTTCCGTATCAGACAAGGTTATTCGTGGCGGTGTCAAAATCCAAAAGCGAGATTTAGAAACGAAAGATACCAAAGCACAAGGCGGTGCGACCTTAAAAGATACAGCCTTTGAAATCATTTCCTTAAATGATAATGCCGTATTAGTTGAGGGCAAGCTATACAAGAAAAATGAAGTCGTAAAAACTATTCATACTTACATTGAGGGCGTGGCTTCTACTTCTGCTGACTTGTTACCACATGGGAAATACCGCATTGAAGAAAGCGAACCACCAGAGGGCTACTTGACAGACGGTGCAAAAGCGATTGAATTTACAATCACAGAGAATGGAAAAATCGTTGATTTAACTGATGAAGCCCACTCTGTCTATAACCAGATTAAACGTGGCGACTTAGAGGGCGTAAAGATTGGAGCAGGTACACACAAGCGTCTTGCTGATGTTCCGTTCAGGATCACAAGCAAGACGACGGGCGAAAGCCACATTGTCGTAACGGACGATAACGGGCAGTTCTCTACTTCTTCCGACTGGGCTTCCCACAAGCACAACACCAACAAGGGCAAGACCAGCGAGGACGGCGAAAAAATGATTGTCGCAGGTAAAGACGTAACAATCATTGATACGGTCAAGCTGGACGGACTTGTGAAAGGCACTAAGTATCAGTTGAAAGGCTGGCAGATGTTACAAGAAGAAAATGCAGAGCTTATCATTGACGGCAAACGTGTAGAAAACGACTATACCTTTATTGCTGATGATGAAGAAATGAAAGTTGAGATTGCCTATACATTCAATGCTTCTGCTCTAGGTGGCAAGAACCTTGTAACCTTTGAAGAATTGTACGATTTAAGCAATCCAAAAGAACCCGTCAAAGTAGCAGAACACAAGGACATTGATGACGACGGGCAAACGGTATTGATTACAGAGCGTATCATCAAGATACATACCACATCGACCTTTGAGGACGGCAAGAAAGAAATCGAAGCAGGCAAAGACGTAACGATTGTAGATACCGTTACCTTAGAGGGCTTGGAAGTTGGGACTAAGTATCAGCTTGTGGGCTGGCAAATGTTACAAGAAGAAAATGCGGAGCTTATCATTAACGGCAAACGTATAGAGAATGACTATACCTTTACCGCTGACAGTGAAAACATGGAAGTACAGATTGCCTTTACATTTGACGCTTCCGAGCTTGGCGGTCAACAGCTTGTAACCTTTGAAGAATTATACGATTTATCCGACCCAGAAGAACCGAAAAAGGTTACAGAACATAAGGACATTGAGGACGAGGGACAGACGGTAATAATCAAAGAAGTTCCCGAAGAACCAGAGAAACCAGAGAAACCAGAAACACCGACTACACCCGATACGCCAACCAAAACTGACAGTCCCAAAACGGGCGACAGTACAAACCTTATGGCATTTATCGTGATGTTGCTTGCTTCTGCTGGCGGTATTGCAGGTACATACTTCTACAAACGCCGTTCCTTGAAAAAATCATAAGGTGGTAACTGTATGAGAAAAGGAAAATCACGCTCTCCGCCGTTACCGTGTCGGCAGACTTCCGCTTATTCTGGCTTGTCTGCCTACAACCTGCAAGAACACGGATAGTCAAGGGTGCGAAGCATTTATTTACCCTTTACTATCTGGGGGCTTGCTGGTATCTCATGTAATGCCAGAATAAGAACCTATCAAAATAAGTTTAAAGAAAGAAACGAGGTAAAAACACTATGGAATTAAAATATGTTGTGCCGAACATGGAAAAGACATTCGGCAATTTGGAATTTGCAGGAGAAAGCAAGGTTGAACAACAGCGTGTCAATGGTCGCTATGTTCCCATAACAAGAAGCTACAACTTGTATTCAGACGTACAGCGTGCTGATGATATTATCGTAACCATTCCTGCCAAAGCTGGCGAAAAGCATTTCAAGCCAGAGCAGAAAGTCAAATTGATTAACCCACGCATTACCGCAGAGGGCTACAATATCCGTGGGCGTGGATTTACAAACTATATCTTACTGGCTGATGATATGTTGCCAGTTGAAAGTAAATAAGGGGGTATTCAATTATGAGATTAGCAAATGGAATTGTATTAGATAAAGAAAAGACTTTCGGCGTGTTGAAGTTCTCTGCCCTTAGACATGAGGTGCGTATGGAAAATGAGGACGGGACAACCAGCGAAGAAATCAAACGCAGAACCTATGACCTCAAATGCAGTGTGCAGGAACGCATGATACAAGTATCTATTCCTGCTGATGTAGCGGTCAAGGACTATCCTTACAATGCAGAAGTAGAGCTTATCAATCCCGTAGCTGATACAGTGGCAAATGCCAACTTTAGAGGGGCTGACGTGGACTGGTATATCAAGGCTGACGATATTATCTTGAAGAACAAAGGCAACCAGCCAGCAGGAAATCCACAGAACAACAATCCGCAGGGACAGCCAAAAAAATAGGTTTACTGAATAAATTTTCATTGTAGGGGATATACGATAATGATATAATGCGAATACAAAGCACAAATATCTTCAAAAAGGCTTTCGCAACCATTAGTTGACAAATTACCATGTGCAATATGTAGAATTGCAACTATATTGTTTGGTAAAATATAGCTAAATAAAGAAAGGAGCAGTTCGCATGAATATATCGCAGAAAATACTATTACAAAGAAAAAAGAAAGGAATTTCTCAAGAAGATTTAGCTAATGCTTTAAATGTATCTCGACAAGCTGTTTCTAAATGGGAAAGTTCTCAGAGTGTTCCAGATATGGACAAAATAGTTGCATTGAGTGATTATTTTAATGTTACAACAGATTATTTATTGAGAGATGAAATTGAAACGATAGTTTACCGCTTTTCAATGGGGACGCTTCTGTTTCTATTCCTAGCGGTTATCCTGCTACTGAACCTAAAACAGCTCATGCGTACCGATTGGGAGCATTTCAGCCTATTGGATAATGGGCTGACGTTTTCAACTTACAACTTCATAACCCTACTGATAGCGACTGGTGTTTGTGCATTGGTCGCTTTTCTGTATTATCACTTTTGTTATGACCGTTTCAAACAGTTATTGCACCGTCAAAAGCTGGCACGAATGATACTGGAAAACAAGTGGTATGAAGCCGATACCGTCAAGGACAGCGGTTTTTTCACTGACCTGCAAGGCAGATCAAGGGAAAAAATCGTCTGGTTTCCAAAGATTTATTATCAAATGGAAAAAGGATTGCTTCATATCCGCTGTGAAATCACATTAGGAAAGTATCAAGACCAGCTCTTGCGGTTAGAGGATAAGCTGGAAAGTGGCTTGTACTGTGAGCTGACCGACAAGACCTTACATGACGGCTATATTGAATACACGCTTTTGTATGATACGATAGCGAACCGTATTTCTATTGACGAAGTGAAAGCAGAAAACGACTGTCTAAGGCTGATGAAAAATCTTGTCTGGGAATATGACGCACTCCCTCACGCTCTGATAGCTGGTGGGACGGGTGGCGGTAAAACCTACTTTCTGCTGACAATCATTGAAGCCTTGTTGCAGACCAACGCCGAGCTTTACATCTTAGACCCGAAGAACGCTGACCTTGCGGACTTGGGAACAGTTATGCCGAATGTGTACCATACGAAAGAAGAAATGATTGATTGCGTCAATGCCTTTTATGACGGCATGGTGGCACGAAGCGAAGAAATGAAACAGCACCCGAAGTACAAGACGGGCGAAAACTACGCCTACTTGGGACTACCGCCCTGCTTTCTAATCTTTGATGAATATGTGGCATTTTTTGAAATGCTGGCAACAAAAGAAAGCGTGAGCCTGCTTAGCCAGCTAAAGAAAATCGTTATGCTGGGACGGCAGGCAGGCTACTTTCTGATTGTTGCCTGCCAGCGTCCAGACGCAAAATATTTCAGCGACGGGATAAGGGATAACTTCAACTTCCGTGTGGGGCTTGGGCGTATCAGTGAACTTGGGTACGGTATGCTGTTCGGTTCAGCTGTGAAAAAGCAGTTTTTCCAGAAGCGTATCAAAGGGCATGACTTCTTACAGACAATCGGCTCACTTGCATACGCTAGGCAGGACGGGACGGCGACGTGCGAAGCGAAAGACGACGGCACGGACTAGCCGTTGCTGGTGTGGCGGTAGCCACGCCAGCAGACATCAGCCCCTCATTATCTAACAGAGGGGCGCAAATCTACAGGAAACAGTATCAAAAATACGGAAATCTCCGCTAAGTACAAGGGTTTCCGTTAAATTCTTACGGGTGTGACATGGACGCTGAAATGTCACATTCCAACGATTGGAGGAATGACAACTGAATGAAAACGACTGGATAACAGATTTAAAGGAAAAGCGGTCAGCCTACGGCGTATCACAAAGCAGGCTGGCACTCATGGCTGGCATGAGCCGTGAACATTTAAGCCGTATCCAGTCTGGCAAAGTCAAGCTGACAAAAGAAGTCAAAGAACAGCTTACGGTTGCACTGGAAAAACTCAATCCAGACAATCCGCTGGAAATGCTGTTTGACTATGTACGCATACGCTTCCCTACAACGGACGTAAAGCACGTCATAAGGGATATACTCAAGCTGAACATGGATTTCATGCTACATGAGGACTTCGGATTTTACAGCTACACGGAACATTACTATATCGGGGACATATTCTTACTGACCTCGGCTGATGAAGAAAAAGGTGTCCTGCTGGAACTAAAAGGAAAAGGCTGTCGGCAAATGGAAAGCTACCTGCTGGCACAGGAAAGAAGCTGGTACGATTTCCTTATGGACTGTCTGGTGGACGGCGGTGTGATGAAGCGTCTTGACCTAGCAATCAACGACAAGGTGGGTATCTTGGATATTCCAGAGCTTACCCGTAAATGCAACAATGAGGAATGTATTTCCGTGTTCCGTTCCTATAAGTCCTATGCTTCTGGGGAGCTTATCAAAAACCACGAGCAGGACAAGGCAGACATGGGACACACACTGTATATTGGTTCTTTGAAATCAGAAGTCTACTTCTGCATTTATGAAAAAGCCTATGAACAGTATGCAAAGCTGGGTATTCCTATTGAGGAAACTTCTGTTAAGAACCGCTTTGAGATACGATTGAAAAATGAACGTGCTTACTATGCCGTGCGTGACCTGCTGACCTATTACGACGCAGAACGGACGGCATTTTCTATCATCAACCGTTATATACGGTTTGTGGATAAAGAGGACGACGTAAGACGCAGTGAATGGGAAACCAATGAACGGTGGGCTTGGTTCATTGGAGAAAACAGAACCGCTTTAAAGCTGACGACAAAGCCAGAGCCATACACCTTAGAACGGACACTACGCTGGGTGGCACGGCAGGTCGCACCGACCTAAAAAATGCTGGAAAAGATTGACGCTGGTAATAAGACAGAATATCTCAAACATATCTGTGAAAACGCAAAGCTTACAGAAAAACATGAAATGATTATCCAACAGCAGACCGCTTCCGTGGACGAGCTGGTGGAGGTAGAAAAGGAGGAAACTTAAATGTGGCATTTATTATGGGACTTACTGCTGGTTTCATTAGGGGCAGGCATTGGTGTTGTCCTTATGTGCCTGTTAGTTGTCGGAAAACAGGCTGACGGCAGAATTGAACAAATGGAAAGGAGCAATGAAGAATGAACTTCGGACAAAATTTATACACTTGGTTTTTAAGCAATGCACAGAGCTTAGTGCTTATGGCAATCGTGGTTATTGGTATCTACTTAGGATTTAAAAGAGAGTTTTCCAAACTTATCGGCTTCCTTGTAGTCGCCCTTGTTGCGGTAGGTCTGGTCTTTAACGCTGGCGGTGTAAAAGACGTGTTGTTGCAGTTATTCAATAAGATTATCGGAGCATAATCAACAGAAGTTTGCAGACAGGCAAACTTCTATCCTTTCCCCCTATGGGAGCTGGGCTTAGGGGGAATGAAAGGGGGTAACGGAATGGTACACAAAGTATTTCCAGCGAAAAGAAAGGACATGAATAACTATGAAAGAATTAAGAGTGCTGATTGAAACAACAAGACCGATAAACGGCGTCCTGCGTTCTGCATGGTTTGACCTGCCGATTGATGAAACGGAACTGGAAGAAACACTAGGAATTGAAGCAGACAGCGAGGACTATCACATTATTGAAAAAGAACTTCCCTTTGCTGATGAAGTGGACGAAAACACAGCGATTGAACGCTTAAATGAGCTTGCCCTCATGTATCAAAATATGCCTGTGGAACTTCGGAAAAGCTATGCGTCATTTTCGGAATACTATTCAGACTTTGACGAATTTTACAATTACAGAAATTCCATTATCCATTATGCAGGCTGTGCTACCATGATTGATGTTGCCCGTCATGTACTGGCTGACAATCCAGCTTTTGCTTCCCTGTCGGAAGATTGTGTGCGCTACTTTGATTATGAAGCCTACGCACAATCACTGGAAGAAAATGGGCGGTTTGTTAAAACCGAGTACGGCATATTTGAAATCCCGTGGTAAGAAAAGAGGTGTATGCCTATGGTTGATGATATGCGTGTGTATATCGCTAATCTTGGAAAGTACAACGAGGGCTACTTAGTAGGCGACTGGTTCTCTTTCCCTCTTGACTATGAAGAAATCGCAGAGCGTATCGGACTGAATGCTGAATACGAAGAATATGCCGTCCATGATACCGATAACTTCCCCTGTGAAGTTTCCGAGTACGCTTCCATTGATGAACTGAACAACCTGTATGAAATGATAAGTGAGCTTGATGATTACATCATAGACCAGCTTGACGAATTTATCTCTCATTATGGGACAATAGAAGAACTGGTAGACCACAAGGACGATATTTATTTCTATCCCGACTGTGACTGCATGGAGGACGTTGCTCGTTATTATATTGATGAACTGCAAGTCCTCGGAGAAATTCCATCCAGCTTGTCCTATTACATAGATTATGAAGCCTACGGTCGGGACTTGGAAATCGGTGGTCGCTTTATCGAAACCAGCTATGGTATGTGTGAAATCCAGTTATAAGGCTGTCAGATCAGAACCCTGTCAAGGGTACTACTGACAGCTCATTTATTTTCAAGGGCAGTCGGCCTATATGCTGACTGTCCTTATTCATTTCAAGAAAGGAGAAATCCCATGAAGAAAATTAAATCCTATACGGGTATCTGGAACGTGGAAAAAGTGCTGTACTCTATCAACGATTTACAGCTTCCGTTTCCTGTTACCTTTACCCAGATTACATGGTTCGTGCTGACAGAATTTTTCATTATCCTGTTTGCCGACCTGCCCCCTCTTTCCACGATTGAGGGCGCATTTTTGAAGTATTTCGGTATTCCCGTTGCGCTCACTTGGTTTATGAGCCAGAAAACTTTTGACGGGAAGAAGCCATACAGCTTTTTGAAATCCATGATTACCTATGGGCTTCGACCCAAACTGACTTATGCAGGAAAAGCCGTGAAACTGCGTAGCCAGAAAATCAATGAACCAATCACGGCAGTTAGGAGTGTGATGTATGTTCCCGATTAAATATATCGACAACAACCTTGTGTGGAACAGGGACAATGAGGTATTCGCTTACTATGAGCTTGTTCCATACAATTACAGTTTTCTTTCAGCAGAACAGAAGTTTATCGTGCATGACAGCTTCCGTCAGCTTATCGCACAATCCCGTGAGGGAAAAATCCATGCGTTGCAGATTGCCACAGAAAGCTCACTAAGAGCCATACAGGAACGCTCAAAGAAGCTGGTAACAGGTCGTCTGCGTGATGTGGCAATCCAGAAGATTGACGAACAAACCGACGCATTAGTGGAAATGATAGGCGATAATCAAGTGGATTACCGCTTTTTTCTTGGCTTTAAACTTGTGACAAGTGAACAGGAAATGAACCTTGCCACTGTGAAGAAATCCGCCCTGCTTACATTCAAGGAATTTTTGAATGAAGTCAATCACACGCTGATGAATGACTTCATTTCTATGCCGAATGATGAAATCAACCGCTACATGAAAATGGAAAAACTGCTGGAAAACAAGATTTCCAGACGCTTCAAAGTACGCCGTCTGGACAAGAACGACTTCGGCTATCTCATGGAACACCTTTACGGACGGGACGGTATCGCCTATGAGGACTACGATTATAGCCTACCAAAGAAGAAGCTGAAAAAGGAAACGCTTATCAAACGATATGACCTTATCCGTCCCAGCCGTTGTCTGGTTGAGGAAAGCCAGCGGTACTTGCGTCTGGAACATGAGGACAGCGAAAGCTACGTGACCTACTTTACGGTCAATGCCATTGTGGGAGAACTAGACTTTCCGTCCTCTGAAATCTTCTATTTTCAGCAACAGCAATTTACGTTTCCGATTGATACTAGCATGAATGTGGAAATCGTGGGCAACAAGAAAGCCTTAACCACGGTACGCAACAAGAAAAAGGAATTGAAAGATTTGGATAACCACGCCTATCAAGCTGGGAGTGAAACCAGCAGTAACGTGGTGGACGCTCTGGACAGCGTGGACGAACTGGAAACGGAATTAGACCAGACAAAGGAAAGTATGTATAAGTTAAGCTACGTCATACGGGTGTCTGCACCCGATCTTGACGAGCTGAAACGCCGTTGTGATGAGGTCAAGGACTTTTACGACGATTTGAATGTCAAGTCGGTTCGTCCTGCTGGGGATATGCTGGGCTTACATAATGAGTTTTTACCAGCCAGCAACCGGTATCTCAATGACTATATGCAGTATGTAAAATCTGACTTCCTAGCAGGGCTTGGCTTTGGAGCGACCCAGCAGTTAGGCGAAAATGAGGGTATCTATATGGGCTATTCCGTTGACACTGGGCGCAACGTCTATCTGCAACCTGCCCTTGCCAGTCAAGGTGTCAAAGGTACGGTTACAAATGCCCTTGCTTCTGCTTTCGTGGGTTCGCTGGGCGGTGGAAAATCGTTCAGTAACAACCTGCTTGTCTATTATGCGGTGCTGTTTGGCGGACAGGCGGTTATCCTTGACCCTAAGTCTGGTGCGAAACGTTCCTACTTGAAAAGAGTAGGCACAGCACTTCATTAAATCAATATTTAATGTGTGTTGGAGAACTAAACACACGAATAGTCGAATGACGGGGTAACGCCCTGAAAGGCTACTTTAATACTCCGACTGGCAGAAACTTGAGTAAACAAGGCTCTGTCAGAAGCTCGGTAAAGTCGGCAGACAGACACCGTAACAGATAATGCTGACGAAAGATTCCCAGAGGTGGGCGTTGTGTCCTATATGCCGGAAGTCTATAAAATATCTATGGTTAGAATGTAGATGAGAGGTCTACTGACGAATCCTTGAATGTACAGGTCTATATCGGGGCTGGATAGAAATGTCCAGTGACACAAACAGTGTCGCTACTGTGGGTGAGTAAGACTCCGCATTTATGAAAATCCATATAACGTTAAAGGCGTTATCAAGGTAGCAGGCTTATAGAGGAAACCTAAGGATATATGTACAGATAGTGTGTTTGGAACGTTGAAAGCTGACAACATGGAGATTTTACTGTCTGTGAAGTGTTCACATCAGAAAGTTATTGTGAGATTAGCAATGATATAAGGTGTGTTAATGTCAGTGAGAGTGGTGGCACAGTACCTATGAAACCGTGATAACAAGCGGTGGAGGGATAGCCACTAGTCATATGAAGAATAGAATTACTAAGAAAAAAATGGTATGGGTTCGAGTAAGACTAAGAGATGTACTTGCTCCTGCAAACAAGGAGGGTACAGACCATGCTAAAGAAAAACAAGCTCCGCTATAACGAGTATTATGATATGCAACATATTTATGACGAGTTATACGCACAGAGCAAGAACGGTAATAATTTTTATAAGTTACTTGAAATTATTGGTTCGGAACAAAATATTTGTTTAGCTTACCGTAATCTGAAATCAAACAGTGGCAGTAAAACGGCTGGAACGGACGGAATGACGATAGACGATATAAAACAACTCAGCAATGCTGAGATTGTTGCTACCGTTCGGGAAAGCCTTAGCGACTACCGCCCAAAATCAGTCAGACGTGTTTTCATTCCAAAAGCTGGGAGCGATAAAATGCGTCCATTGGGGATTCCGTGTATCTGGGACAGGCTGGTACAACAATGTATCCTGCAAGTCCTAGAGCCGATATGCGAACCAAAGTTCCATAATCATTCCTATGGATTCCGTGCGAATCGAAGTGCCCACCATGCAGTCAGCAGAGTAACGACACTGATAAATTTATCAAAATATCATTACTGTGTTGACGTAGACATTAAAGGATTTTTCGATAATGTCAATCATGGAAAACTATTAAAACAAATCTGGACACTTGGTATTCGGGATAAAAGATTGATTTGCATTATCAGCAAAATGCTGAAAGCTGAAATTGACGGCGAGGGTGTCCCAGAAAAAGGAACACCACAAGGCGGTCTGTTAAGTCCACTGCTCTCCCTCATAGTCCTTAATGAATTAGATTGGTGGGTAAGCAGTCAGTGGGAAACATTCCAGCCGAAGAACCGCAGTAAAAATGGGTGGCTTCAATACGCAAAGAAATATACCAAACTGAAAAGCGGTTTTATTGTACGTTACGCTGATGATTTTAAAATCATGTGTTCAACCTATGGAGAAGCACAAAGATTTTACCACAGTACCGTAGATTTTCTTAATAAAAGGCTGAAATTAGAAATCAGTCCAGAGAAATCAAAGGTAGTAAATCTGAAGAAAAATTCATCAGATTTTCTGGGGTTCAAAATCAAAGTCATTCCAAAAGGAAGAACGAAACACGGTTATGTTGCCAAAACAGATATGAACCAAAAAGCATTAAAGAAAGCGAAAACAAATCTAAAGTTAAAGGTAAAAGATATAGCCAGACATACGACTGGCTTCAATATCAGCAGATATAATCTGACAGTTATCGGTATGCAGAATTACTACTGCATAGCAACTAACGTATATAACAACCTGACAGAAGTAAGTTACGCTCTCTTACCGACCATACGAATCCGTTTAAGGAACATTGCAAAATCAGTTCCATTTGAAAGTACAAGTTCAGAATTTCAGAGCAGGACAAAAGGAATCAGACCAAAAACAAAAATAGTGATGATTTCGGATAATCCGCTATTGCCGATTCAAGGAGTACAACACAAAAATCCTATGAATTTCTCGCAAGATATTTGTAATTTTACAAAGCAAGGGAGAAACAAGGTGCATGAGGACGTTGTAGTTGTAACAAAAGAAGAAATCCGAGCGTTGTTGGAAAATGAAAACCCTGCCGATAGCGTAGAGTTTAACGACAATCGTATTTCGGCATATATCGCACAACAAGGCAACTGCTATGTAATGAATCGTCGAGGAACTCCGTCCATTCTGACATGTATTCACAAATCAGACAAAGGAGATAACCTTGATAGATATTCTAATCTGGCATTTGTGGAAATTCCCATTGCAAAGGCAATCCTAACAGAATCAGCAGACGAAGCAAAATCACTGTTAAAAGGTTATGTTCTTAATAGTCAGCAGAAGAAAAAACTGAACAGAATACGGACGAATTACGGATATCAGACAATAACTGGGAAATAACTTATAAATCTATTTGGATATGATGGAACGCCGTATGAAGCGAAAGTTTCATGTACGGTGTGAAGCGGGGGAAAACTTGGAGATAACATCAAAAAGTTACCTATCGCTATAACGTGGGAGTTGGAAAGAAACACTCCCAGAGATAGCAGTGGAAATCAATATCGTAAACCTAACCAGTGACAGCGAAAATGCAGGACTTCTTGACCCATTCATTATCATGCGGAACGTCAAGGACGCTGAAAGCCTTGCGATTGACATATTGACATTCCTTACAGGGATTTCTTCACGGGACGGCGAAAAATTTCCTGTGCTAAGAAAAGCGGTGCGTTCTGTTACCCAGAGCCAGTCAAGGGGCTTGCTTCATGTGATTGATGAGTTACGGAAAGAAGATACTGCTATATCCCGTAACATAGCCGACCATATCGAGAGTTTCACGGACTACGATTTCGCACACCTGCTCTTTTCAGACGGCAACGTGGAACACGCTATCAGCCTTGAAAAGCAGTTGAATATTATACAGGTGGCAGACCTTGTATTGCCCGATAAAGATACCACTTTTGAGGAATACACCACCATTGAATTACTGTCTGTGGCAATGCTTATCGTTATATCCACTTTTGCATTAGACTTTATTCACAGTGACCGGTCAATCTTTAAAATCGTGGATTTAGATGAAGCATGGGCATTTCTGAATGTGGCACAGGGCGAAACCTTATCTAACAAACTGGTACGTGCCGGACGAGCAATGAACGCAGGTGTTTACTTTGTCACGCAATCCTCTGGGGACGTATCAAAGGAAAGCTTGAAAAACAATATTGGGCTTAAATTTGCTTTTAGAAGCACGGACATCAACGAGATAAAGCAGACCTTAGAATTTTTTGGCATTGACAAGGAGGACGAGAACAACCAGAAGCGGTTACGGGATTTGGAAAACGGACAATGCCTGCTTCAAGACCTTTACGGGCGTACAGGTGTTGTGCAGATACACCCTGTATTTGCGGAACTGCTGACTGCTTTTGACACTAGACCACCCGTAAGAAAAGAGGTGGATTGATGAAAGAAAAAAGCACAGGAAAGAAACTGCTCCGTATCTTCCTTACTGTCCTGCTGGTAGCGGTTATTGTTATTTTCCTGCTGGCTATGCTGGGGACGGTGGTTCATGCAGCGGGCTTGGTGGACGATACGGTAGACGCTGGTAACCTGTATTCAAAGTACCCATTAAGCAATTATCAGCTTGACTTCTATGTGGATAATAGCTGGTCGTGGCTTCCGTGGAACTGGTTGGACGGTATTGGAAAAAGTGTGCAGTACGGGCTATACTGTATCACAAACTTTGTCTGGACTATCAGCCTGTATCTAAGCAATGCCACGGGCTATGTGGTGCAGGAAGCCTATAAGCTCGATTTCATTAACGACATGGCGGACAGTATCGGAAAAAGCATACAGACGCTTGCAGGGGTAACACAAAACGGCTTTTCAAGCTCTGGCTTTTATGTGGGTTTCCTCTTACTGCTTATCCTCATTGTAGGTATCTATGTCGCCTATACGGGACTTATCAAACGGGAAACCAGCAAGGCACTTCACGCTGTTATCAACTTTATTGTGGTGTTCTTGGTATCGGCTTCCTTTATAGCCTATGCTCCCGATTACATAAAAAAGGTCAATGATTTTTCAAGTGATATTAGCACAGCGTCGCTGGACTTGGGGACAAAAATCATGCTTCCAGACAGTGACAGCAAGGGTAAGGACAGCGTGGACTTGATACGGGACAGCCTGTTTGCCATACAGGTTCAACAGCCGTGGCTACTGCTCCAATTCGGAAACAGTGACATAGAGGAACTTGGGGCTGACCGTGTGGAAGCTTTGGTATCTGCTAACCCGTCGGACGAGGACGGGGAAACCAGAGAGCAGGTCGTGAAAACAGAAATCGAGGACAGGGACAATGACAACATGACGATACCGCAGGTGGTAAACCGTCTGGGTATGGTGTTCTTCCTACTGTTCTTTAATCTCGGTATCACGATTTTTGTATTCCTGCTTACCGCCATGATGATATTCAGCCAGATACTTTTTATTATCTTTGCCATGTTCCTGCCGATTAGCTTCCTGCTGTCCATGATACCCAGCTATGAGGGCATGGCAAAACAGGCAATCGTCAAGGTATTTAACACGATTATGACACGGGCAGGAATTACGCTCATTGTTACGGTGGCATTTTCCATATCTAGTATGTTCTACAACCTGTCAGACGGCTACCCGTTCTTTATGGTGGCGTTCTTGCAGATAGTGACATTCGCTGGGATTTATACGAAGCTGGGCGACATTATGAGTATGTTCTCTCTCAATGCTGGGGACAGCCAGAGCATGGGACGCAGGATATTCCGCCGTCCCTATATGTTTATGCGCCACAGAGCAAGACGAATGGAGCGACGCATGACAAGAGCTGTGGGTGCTGGCAGTATCGCAGGCGCAGTGGCAGGCTCTATGGCTTCGGACAGTCATGGTGGCAATCCGCCCCGTTCCAATACCACGAAACAACCGCAAAGAAAGAATACGGCTTCTGCTTCTCTTGGTGGTCGGGCAGGTTCGGCGGTCGGTACAGTCTTAGACACTAAGAACCGTGTCAAGGACAAGGTACGGCAGGTCAAGCAGAATGTCAAAGACCTGCCGACACAGGCTGGTTATGCTGTCCACTCCGCTAAAGAAAAAGCAAAGGAAAATGTGACGGATTTCAAGCGTGGCATGGTACAGGAGCAGGAAACAAGGCAGACTGGACGGGCAGAGAAACAGAACCAGCACAGACAAAGCGTGGCACAGAAACGTATGGCATTACAAAAGGCACAGGAAGCAAGGCAGGCAGAAAAGAAAGCGGACGGATCAGCAACGAAGTCTAAAGACGGAGGTGCTACCCGTCAATATGAACGACCTGCAACAACTTCTAAGTCTGTGCAAAAAGAAGCACAGAAAGTACAGGATAAATCCCGTCAAGCGGTATCTCCTGTCAAGCAGGAAACCCAGCGCAAAAAAGAACGTCCTGTAACGTCTGGGGCTACTGTCAAAATGCCAGAGCAGAAACAATCCGTACAGCGTGAGAATGTCAAGGCTGGGGATAAATCTTCTTCTGTGTCCCAACAGCAAACCAGACAGACGATACAGGCACAACGGACATTTAAGAACCAGCAGACCAGACAGCTAAAGAAAAAAACAAGCGGTAAGAAAACAGTTAAGAAGAAAGGACGCAGGAAATGAAGCTAAAGCATATCGCCATTATCGGCAGTCTGTTTCCTGTCCTTTTATCCATTGTACTGTTTTTCGGTATTCTGATTAGTGCGGAGGACGACGACGGGGGCGGTGGCTATTCATCTTCCATTACAGGTATGAACCTGTCCGCAGAAGTCCTCAAACATCAGCCTATGGTGGAGAAATACGCTAAGGAATACGGTATCTCCGAGTATGTTCCCTACCTGCTGGCAATCATGCAGGTGGAAAGCGGAGGGACAGCCGTGGACGTTATGCAGTCCAGTGAAAGTCTGGGCTTACCTCCTAACACATTAGATACGGAAAGCTCAATCAAGCAGGGGTGTAAGTATTTTGCGTCCCTGCTTTCTTCCTGTGAAAGTCAAGGTATCAAGGATATGAATGTTGTTGTCCAGTCCTACAATTACGGTGGAGGTTATATCGGCTATGTGGCTGGCAACGGGAAAAAGCATACATTCAACCTTGCCGAGAATTTTGCCCGTGAAAAGTCGGGCGGAAAAAAAGTGACCTATACCAACCCGATAGCCGTTGCAAAAAATGGTGGCTGGCGGTATGGCTATGGGAATATGTTTTACGTTGATTTGGTAAATCAGTACCTTACTGTCAATGAAATATCGGGGGAACTGGCACAAAAAGTAATGAATGAAGCGTTGAAATATCAAGGCTGGAAGTATGTGTTTGGGGTGCGCCCGTAAGGGCATGTAATGATTGTGTGTTGACAACACACTAGGAAAAAGAATTTCAAAAGCAATATCCTATCAACAGTCGACTTATCTGTAAGGGAAACCAAGCAGGGAGTATAGCATGTCGGCAAAGTCATAAGTTGAACAGTTACCAGTTCACGACTGAATGGCGAGTTGAAAAGATAAGAATGAGGGTGAAAGCTAAACTGCCTGAATGACAGTCTGATTGGTGTAACGTAGCCTGCAACGGAAAGGTAACTATAAACGTTGTACAAATACGGATAGACAGAAAACCGCCGTAAGTCTGCCTATGGAAATTCCCGTATTTGAAGCCTTTGATATAAAAAGGTAAAACAGACGAACGTCACACCCGACATCTTATCAAGTTATCATTATATGTACTAAACGGGGATTGCCTAAATCAGAACGCTTCTCTATGAAGCTATGCGTAAACCTAGCAACTAGGGATAAATTTCAAGAAGAAATTCAAGGAAGATGACGCTGAATATCTGACATGGCAACGGAGATTTCGTAGTAGTCGGAGCTGGGGAAAGCCCAGTACATGGCGAAGGAA
This sequence comes from Extibacter muris, assembly GCF_004345005.1. GTDB lineage: Bacteria > Bacillota > Clostridia > Lachnospirales > Lachnospiraceae > Extibacter > Extibacter muris. The sequence goes on along the minus strand of NZ_SMMX01000008.1, from coordinate 6,527 downwards.
ATCAGCTTATTCAGTTTAATAAAATTTAGGAAGGAGCGTGAGGCTCAATGAGAAATCCAGAAATGGTATTAAACAATCTAGTAAAAAATGCCACAAAAGAAAACTACAAATTCAAAAGATTGTATCGTAACTTCTATAATCCGAATTTTTACATTATGGCATACGCAAAACTCGCTCCTAACGGTGGAAATCTTACCAAAGGAACAATGGAACAAACAATTGACGGCTTCGGAAATAAAAGGATTGAAAAACTAATTGAATTGATGAAATCTGAACAGTACACACCAGCTCCAGCACGTCGAGTTTATATTCCAAAATCCAATGGGAAGAAACGTCCTTTAGGAATACCTAGTTTTGAAGATAAGCTAATTCAAGAAATTGTACGTCTAATATTAGAAGCAATTTTTGAAGAAAACTTTAGTGAACATTCACATGGCTTTAGAGCAAACAAAAGTTGTCATACTGCTCTCACAGAAATGAAATGCTGTTTTACGGGGTGTAAATGGTTTGTTGAGGGAGATATTAAATCATTCTTCGACAATATCAATCATCATATTTTAATCAAGCTACTAAAAAAGAAAATCGAGGACGATAAATTTATTCGTCTGATATGGAAGTTTTTAAAAGCTGGATATATGGAGGATTGGCAATTCCATAAAACTTATAGCGGAACTCCGCAAGGGGGTATCATTTCCCCCATTCTATCTAATATATATCTTAATGAATTAAATGTGTTCATGGACAAACTTAAAACAAACTTTGATAAAGGAAAAGCTAGAAAGAAAAGTGTTGAATATAAAAGGATAGAGAATAAAAAGGCATATTGGAAAAATAAGCTCAAATTATTAAAAAATGATGAGAATAAGCGTAATCAAATTATAAGTAAATTAAAAGATTTAGAAAAAGACGCTCTAATAACACCATACTCTAATCCTTTAGACGACAACTATAAAAGGATTTACTATACAAGATATGCTGATGATTTTCTCATAGGCATTATCGGGTCTAAGACAGACGCAAAAGAAATCAAAGAAAAAAATAAAAGAATTCCTTGAACAAGAATTGGATATAGAGTTATCAGAAGAAAAAACAACGTATGCATAATTACAAATGTAATCTATTTGTACCTAAAAGTGTGTGGATAAAGAAGTTACAAGAAAGTGGCATTTTAACCCAAAAGAAAGACGGCTCATGGCGACCAATTGCAAGACCCTCATTATTGTATCTGAGTGATGTGGAAATCCTCAATACATACAATTCGGAAATAAGAGGATTGTATAATTACTACAAGTTAGCAAAGAACGTAAGTGTATTAAATAAGTTCATGTATTTTATGAAGTATAGCCTTTATATGACCTTTGCTTCAAAATATAAATCCTCTGTTCCAAAGATACTAGACAAATACATGAAAGACAAAGTATTCACAGTCTGGTATGACACAAAAAAAGGACGCAAAAGCGTATCACTTTATTGTAATGGTTTCAAGATTGACAAATCTGTTTCCTCAACAACAGATAAACTTCCAAACACCATGAAATATAAAGTGCAAACAGAACTGACCCAAAGATTAAACGCCAATCGGTGTGAAATTTGCGGGACGTCTGACGGGAAAATGGAAGTTCATCATGTGAGAAAACTTAAAAGCCTTAAGGGAAAAGCATATTGGGAAAGAATGATGTTGGCACGTAAGAGGAAAACATTGGTGCTATGTACAAGCTGTCATCATAAATTACATGCAGGAAAACTAGATTGAATAAGTGGCGAGCCGTGTGCATTGAGAAGTGCATGCACGGTTCTGAGGGGAGCATTTGGAAACCTATTATAGAAATATAATAAGGCGCTGGGTGCTTACCCTACGGTAGCAATCCCAACACTTCTTTTGACTGTTCGGGGCTGACACAGTGGTGCTATGGCAAGGCTGGTATCTCTTTACCGAGAACAGCACAGGAACAATACGACGCTACACAGCATTTACCACTGGCACAAGCTAAAGCTGGCGACCTCGTATTTTTCCATAGTATCTACAATGCAGGAAGCTATGTAACGCACGTCGGTATTTATGTGGGAAATAACCGTATGTACCACGCAGGTAACCCCATAGGATATACCGATTTGACTAGCCCTTACTGGCAACAGCACTTAATCGGTGCAGGAAGAATTAAACAATAGAAAGGAATGGAAACTATGTTCAAGAGAAAAGAAAAACCTATCAAAGAGAAAAAGGTACGGACTATGAAAGTCGGTACGCATAAGAAATCCGTGGTGGCTTTATGGCTGGTGCTGATTGCAAGTGTCAGCTTCGGAGTTTACAAAAATTTTACCGCAATAGACCAGCACACCGTACATGAAACAGAAACCATTCAGCTTAGATTGAATGACACCAATGGGATTGAGAATTTTGTTAAGAACTTTGCAAAGTCTTATTACACATGGAGCAACAGCAAAGAAAGTATAGAAGCCCGTACTGCTTCTATCAACGGGTATCTGACAAAGGAATTACAGGACTTGAACCTTGATACTATAAGAACAGATATACCGACCAGTTCTACGGTTACAGATGTACTTATTTGGGACGTGGTACAGTCTGGGGAGAACGCTTTTTCTGTTACCTACGAAGTAGATCAGCAGATAAAAGAGGGCGACCAGACGAAAGCAATCAAGGCAACCTACACCGTGAAAGTCCATGTGGACACTGACGGAAATATGGTTATCGTGCAGAACCCTACTCTTGCCCCAGCAGTCCAGAAGTCAGACTATGAACCAAAGGCACAGGAAGCAGACGCAAGCGTGGACGCTGATACGGTTAATGACGCAACGGCATTTCTGGAAACATTCTTTAAGCTGTACCCTACGGCAACCGATAAGGAGCTTGCTTATTATGTGGCTGACAATGTACTTGAACCGATAAACGGGGATTACCTGTTTTCAGAGTTGGTAAATCCTATTTTCTCACAGGACGGCGAAAACGTGAAAGTAAAAGTAGCCGTGAAGTTTATTGACAACCAGACAAAAGCGACACAGGTATCACAGTATGAGCTTATGCTTCATAAGGATAATAACTGGAAGATTGTAAGATAAATTTAAAGGCTTGTATTCATAAACGCCTTATTTTTATTAGTCTAATATTGTTTTTGTTGACAACATACACTGTGTATGTTATATTTGTTTTATACAAACACGGTGTATGTATTGAAAGGAGGAGTATAATGCCACGCAACAAATATCCAGAAGAAACTGTACAGAAAATACTGGATGTTTCTTTGAAATTATTTCTTGAAAAAGGTTATGAGCAAACAACTATATTAGATATAGTAAATAATCTAGGTGGGCTGTCACGTGGAGCTTTTTATCATCATTTCAAGTCAAAAGATGAAGTTCTGAACGCTTTGAGCGATAAAATGTTCTTTGAAAACAATCCATTTGAACAAGTAAAAAATGAAAAAGGATTAAATGGTTTGGAAAAGATACAAAAGGTCATTAAATCACAGTTTCAAAATCAAGATTTACAGGAAATAAATGCAATGACTGTTCCTTTAGCAAATAACCCTAGAATTTTAGCCGAATATATAGCTAGCAATCAAAGCGTACTAGCGCCACTTTTTGAGGAACTGGTTCAAGAAGCTATACAGGATGGTTCAATTAAAAACATAAAATATCCAAAAGCATTTTCCAGTCTGTTTGCCATGATAATTGATGTCTGGTTTATGCCAACTATATGTCCATGTTCTAAAGAAGAATTACTTGAAAGGTTATATCTTATTAAGGAAATGTTGGACGTATTAGGTGTTCCGATTTTAGATGAAGAAATAATACAATTATCAAAACACAAAATACAACAAGTAATGGAAACTATAGAAAAAGAATAAAATTGCTTTGCAATTTTATTTTTACCGATATATATACAGACAGTATGTATATATCAGAAAGAGAGAGGAATATATATGAGTTCAGATAGTATAGCAATCAATGTCAAAGGACTAAAAAAGAGTTATAAAGGTGTTTCTGTTCTAAATGATGTTAATTTTACGATTGAAAGTGGGACAATTTTTTCATTGCTTGGTTCAAATGGAGCAGGAAAAACAACAACAATTAAAGCATTGACGACGTTAATTAAACCCGATGATGGAGATATAAGTATATGCGGATATGACGTGATAAAACAATCATATAAAGTACATGAGGTTATTAGTCTTACAGGGCAATTTTCTGCCGTTGATGAAACACTTACAGGATTTGAAAATCTTGTTATAATAGGAAAATTACATCATCTGCGAAAGCCGAAAGAGAGAGCAAATGAGTTATTGTCTTACTTTGATTTAACCCATTCTTCAAATCGGTTAGTATCAACTTATTCTGGTGGTATGAGAAGAAAACTTGATATTGCAATGAGCTTAATAAATAGTCCTACTGTTTTATTTTTAGACGAACCAACAACAGGACTTGACCCTCAAAGCCGACATAATATGTGGGATATTATCCGTGATTTAAAAAAATCGGGGACTACCATTTTTTTGACAACGCAGTATTTGGAAGAAGCAGAACAGCTTGCAGATAACATAGCAATCTTAGATAAAGGTGAAATTATTGTTGAGGGTACTTTAAACGACTTAAAGAAATTATTACCACAGGAAAAAGTTGAATTTATATTTCCAACAGAGCAGGAATTTAAGAAAGCAATATCCTTACTTATCGGATATAAAGTGATTCCCCATAGTGAAAGTAATCGATTGACGGTATATACCTGTGAAGCAATCAATGTATTAACTAAACTATTTCAATTATTTACTTCACATAATATTGATATAAAAGACTTTTCACGGAAATCCCCCTCATTAGAGGATGTGTTTTTAACTTTAATTGGAGAAAAGGAGGCTTTAGCAAATGGATAAAGCACGAAAAAAATATAGTGATACCTTGACAATGACTGGAAGATGCTTGTTGTTGTCAAAACGTAATATAGATACATTTTTAACAAGTCTGGTTCTACCTGTTTTAATGATGATACTGTTTGTTTATGTACTTGGTGGTGCTATGAACGTAGGAAGTTCATCATATGTGAACTATATTGTACCTGGTGTTATTCTCCAGTGTATTGGACAATGTGCGTCCACAACCGCTATTACCGTAAATAGCGATATTAGAAATGGCATTATTGACCGCTTTTGTACAATGCCTATTAAGAAATCATCTGTTTTATGCGGTCATGTTTTTAGTGCCGTGCTTCGCAATTTATTGACAACGATTATTGTAGTTGCAGTTGCTCTCATAGTAGGTTTTCGTCCATCTGCACAGGCTCTTGATTGGTTAACAGTATTCTTTATTGTTTTGCTATATATTATCGCAATATCTTGGATTTCTGTTTTTATCGGTATTAAAGCTAATAGTTCAGAGGGAGCTGGTGCGTGTGCAGTTTTTGCTGTTGTACTTCCATATTTAAGTTCTGGGTTCGCTCCCCTAGAAACTATGCCCCAATTTTTACGGATTTTTGCAGAAAACCAGCCTATGACACCAATTATTGAAACCATGCGTTCTTTATTATTAAAAGAACCATTGAATACTCATACTTTATTTATAGCAGTCGCATGGTGTTTAGTTTTAAGCGTTGTATTCTATTTTTTATCAAAGACCGCTTTTAAAAAAAACACAACAAAATAGAGAGGTGGTAATATGGGAAAATTTTAATAGCTGAATTTACAGAAAATGAGGAGCAGATTTTTCGGCAAACCGTTGAATGGCTATCTGCTAAACTATCCAGTGCCCCTGTCCTTATTAAGCAACAAGTGGTTGGATTTCAGATTGACCCATTTATTCGTACTTTTACAAATGAAAATACTGAAAGTGTTTATTTAACTGCAAAAGAATTTGACCTGCTCTACTTTCTGTATTCTCACAAAGGACAGGTATTCACTAAAGAACAGCTTTACGATAATGTCTGGGGACACGACCACATAACAGACACTAAAAATCTAACTTCATTTATCAGAAAGCTACGCAAGAAGATTGAGCCGAACCCAGATAGCCCACAGTATATTATAACTGTCTGGGGTGTCGGCTATAAATTCGACGAAGAAAAACCGTAACTTGTTATTCACAACATTGTGATCTACAAGTTACGGTTTATTTATTCTCATTTATTGTATCTTCAAAGAGCTTTACGTTTCGCATGGACTCTTTGGTGGCTTTCATTACATCAACAAGGACACGCACTTCATATTCATTGCAATCTGTAAAAAGCTCCTGTGCTTCTTTCTCAAAGACAGCTTTTAAAAAGAAAATGCCGATAAAGCCCGTAAATAAAGGATATATCGACATTTACCAATTTATGAAAAGATAATCAAATTTCTTATAAGTTTTTCTCATAAAAACAATGCCGTATAGCATTGTCTCTTTAACGTTTCATATGTACCTTCAAAACTGCACACAAGAAATACCTGCATCCATTACCTATCCACCATCATATCTGGTCATGCCCTCGACCGATTAGTAGCAGTCAGCTCCATGCATTGCTGCACTTCCACCTCTGCCCT
>NZ_SMMX01000088.1 GCF_004345005.1 Extibacter muris | reverse complement strand
GACCAAACGTAAGTACATAGTCTGAAAGGGAAAGGGAAAAAGAAGGAGAGAAGGGAGAGAAAAGAAGGGAGGGGAGAAGAGGGAAGAAAAGAAAGAAAAGGAAGGGAGGGAGGGGAGGGAAAGGAAGAGATCAATATCCTTATAGTTTGGGAGAGGTGAGGGGGGGGGGGAGAGAGAAGAGAGGGGGAAAACTGATTCATATTTGAGAGAAGGGAGAGAAAGAAAAAGGAAAAGGGGAGAGGAGGAAGAGAGGAAAGAGGAGAAAAAACGGAGAAAAAAAAAGAGGGGGGAAGGAGGGGGGCAGCAGAAAGAGGAGGAAAAAGGGGAAAGGAGGAGAGAAGAAGAGGAAGAAAAGAAAGGAAGAAGAGAAAAGAAGGAGGGGGAAGGAAGGGAGGGGGGGAAAGGAAATTGACAAATAACACACAGAAGGAGGAAGGAGAGGAGGGGAAGAGGAGAAGGGGAAGGGGACAGAAGAATATTCGGAGCAAAGAAGGTAAAAAAAAGAGGAAGAAGGAAAGAAGAAAAGGGAGGAGGAGAGGAGGAAAAGGGAGAAAAAAATGGAAGGGGTAGAAGAAAAAAAAAGGAAGAAGAAAAGAA
>NZ_SMMX01000087.1 GCF_004345005.1 Extibacter muris | reverse complement strand
GGGAAGGAGGGGGAAGGTCAAGAAGGAAGAGGAGAAAGGGAAAAAAGGAGAAGATCCCCAAGCGTCAGGCGGAGGAAAGAAGGAAGAAGAGGAGGAAGAAAGGGAAAGAAGGAAGAGAGGGGGAAGAAAAGGGAAAGGGAAGGAAGAAAGGGGAGAGGGAAAAGAGGAAAGAAGAGGAAGAGAGGATAGAACAGGAAAGAGAAAGGGAAAAGGGAGGGGAAGGAAGGGGGAGGGAGAGAGGAGAGAGAAAAGGGAAAAAGAAAAAGAGGAGGAAGGAGGGAGGAAAAGAGGAGGAGGGAGGGAAGAAGGAGGAGAAAAAGGAGGAAAAGAGAAGGAGAAGGAGGGGAGGGAAAGGGAGGAGAAGAAAAGAAGGGAAAAGAGGGGAAAAAGAAAGGAGGGAGGAGAGGAGGAGAAGAGAGGGGGAGAGGGGAGGGAAGAGAGGAAAAGAGAAGGGAAGGGGAAGGAGGGGAGAATTGATAAACAATACATAGAGAAGGGAGGGGGGGGAGGGGAGGAAAAGAGAGAAGAGGGGAAGGGAGAAAAAAGAGGGGGAAAAGAAGAAAAAGAACGGGAAAGAAAAAGAAAGAGAGAGGGGAGG
>NZ_SMMX01000086.1 GCF_004345005.1 Extibacter muris | reverse complement strand
CTTCCTCTTTTCTCCCCCTCACGTCCTCTTCCGCCTCCTTTTCCTTCTCGACCGTCGCTTCTTCCCTTCCCTTCCTTCTCTCTGCCTTCTCTTCTTTTCCTCTCTTTCTTTTCCCTTTTCCTTCTCTCTTCTTCTCCTCACTCTTTGCTCCTTCCATTCTCCCTTCCCCTTTCTTTTCCTTCTCTTCCTTTCTTCCCCCCTCCCTCTTTTTTTCCTTCTCTTTTCTCTCCTTTCCTCCTTTCTCCTCCCCCTCTTCCCCTCCTTTTCTTTTCTTTTTTCTTTTCTCCTTTCTCTGTCTCCCGCCCTTTCTTCCCCTTCCCCTTCGCCTGCCTTCTCTTTCCTTTCCCGGTTTTTCTTTTCCCTTTTCCCTTTTTCTGTCTCTCTCGCCCCGCTCTTCTTGCCCCGTTGTCCTTCCTTTTTTCTTCCTCCCTTCTCCCCTTCCCTCCTCTCCCTTCCCATTTCCTCTTCCTTTCTTCTTTCCCTTCAGAATGCTTCTTCCCCCCAGAAGATATATTTAATCCCCTTTTCTCGTTTCCCCCTTTCCCTCTTCCTCTTCCTTTTTCTTTTCTTTCTTTACGAACTCCATAATCAGGCTGTCC
>NZ_SMMX01000085.1 GCF_004345005.1 Extibacter muris | reverse complement strand
AAGGAGAGGAGAAGGAGAGGAAAAGGAAAAGAGAGAAGAAGGAAGGAGGAAAAAAAGAAAAGAAGGGAGAGGGGAAGAGGAGAAGGCAAGGGGATGGACGGAAGAAGGGAGAGGGAAGAAGAAAAGGAGGAAGGGGGAAGGAAGAAAAGAAAGGAAGAGAAAAGGGGAAAAAAGAGAAGTCGGGACAGGAAAAGGAAGGAGGAAAAAAGGAAAGGAAAGAAAAAGACAAAAAACCAGAGACTGGAGAGGAACAAGAAAAGGGGAGGAAAAGAGAGGGAGAAGAGGGGGGGAAGGGAGGGAAAGAGAGGGAAAAGAGGAGGAGGAAGGGAGGGAAGGACTAACTAGATATTATTAAGGGAAGGTGGGGGAGGGAGGAAAAAGGAAAGGGGGGAAGAAGAAAGAGGGGAAGAGGGAGGAAGGGGAGAAAGAAGAGGAAGAGGCGGCCGGAGGCAGCGAGAGGGGAGAGAAGGAGAGAGGAAGGAGGAAGGGGAGGAAGAGAGGAAGAGGAGAGAGAGAAGGGGGGAGGGGAAGGAAGAGAAGGGAAAGAAGAGGAAAAAGAAGAAAGGAAAGAAGGGAAAAGGAGAAGGAAAAAAGAGGGGGGGAAAAAA
>NZ_SMMX01000084.1 GCF_004345005.1 Extibacter muris | reverse complement strand
ATGCCTCCTTCTCTCCCCCCTCTTTCCCCCAGTCTCCTTTCCAGCTCCTCTTCCTCCTCTTCCTTCCCTCCCTCTCCCTCTCCCCTCTTTTCCTACGTTGCCTTCCTTCCTGGCTGGCACATATATTCTCTCCTCTCCCTCTCCTCCCTTTCCCCTCCCTTTTTCCCTTCCCCTTTCTCCCCTCCTTCTTTCCCCTTCCTTCTCCTCCCTCTCGTTTTCTTCAAAAGATGCCTCTGTGGCTCCCCTTTCTTCCTTCTCCTCCTCTTCCTTTTCCTTCCCTTTTCTTCCCTCTCTTCTCTTTTTTCTTTCTGCCATTTTTTAATCCAGTTCTCTTTTGAAAATATTGGCTTTCTCTTTAATCTGTCTCTCCTCTTTCCCTTCTTCCTTCTCTGGCATTCTTCTCTCTCCTCCTCCCCTTCTCCTTCTCTTTCCTCTTCCCTTTCCCTTTTTCTTTCTTCTTTTTCTCTTTCTCTTCTCCTGAACTTATCCTCTCCTTCTCTTTCCCCTTCTCTTCCTCCTTCCTCTCTTCTTCTTCCTCCCCTCCTTTCTTCTCTCTCTTCCCTTCCCTCTCCTCCCCTCCTCTCTTTCTCCTTCCGCCCTTTTCCCCTCCCCCTCCT
>NZ_SMMX01000083.1 GCF_004345005.1 Extibacter muris | reverse complement strand
GACAACACAAAGGAGGAAGGAGAAAAGAGGGAAGGGAGAGGGAGAAGAGGGAAAGAGGAAAAAGAGGAAGGGAAAAGGAGAAGGAAAGAGAGGAGGGAGGAAGAAAGGAAGCAGAGGCCAGCAAAAAAGGATGGAAGGGGAGGGGAGGAAGAGAGAAGAAGAGAGGGAAAGGAAAGGAAAGAAGAGAGAAAGAAGAGAAGGGAGGGGAGGGAGAGGAAAGGGGGAAGGAAAAGAAAAAAAAGAAGGGGGAAGGGAGGAAGAAAGGAGGGAGGAGGGGGAAAAGGGAAAAGGGAAAGAAGGAAGGGGAAGAAGGGAAGGAGAAGGGAAAGGTGCTGTCCAAAGAGGAAAGAAAAGAAGGAGAAAAAAAGAAAGGAGGGAAGAAAAGGAGAAAACACAAAAGGGAACTAATCGGGGCAGAAAAACTCGTTCCGAGTATATTCCGAAGAAAAAAGAAACAAGGGGGAGGGAGGAAAGGAAGAAGGGAAAAGAGGGAAAAAAGAAGAAAAAAGAAAAGGAAGGGGGAAAAAAAAAGGAGAGGGGGGGAGGAAAAGGGGAGAAAAAAGGCAGGACAGAGAGAGAAGAAAGAACGTAAAAGAGACGAGGAGGGAGGAAAGAAGGG
>NZ_SMMX01000082.1 GCF_004345005.1 Extibacter muris | reverse complement strand
AAAAAGAGGACAGAAGAATAAAGACCTGGCTTAAGGTTTCTGTCCCTTCCCCCTTTTTCCTCTTCCGCTTTCTTCTTTCCTTCCCCTTCTCTTTCTTCCCCTTTCCTATCTTGCCCTCTTTCCCCTTTTCCCTATTCCCTGTCTCTCTCCCTTTTTCTTTTGACTTTCCGTCCCTGAACAACACTACGTTCGCATGGCTTCTTTCTTTTTCCTTTCCCTCTTCCCTCCCCCCCCCTCTTCTTCCTCCTCTTCATGCTGAGTCCCTTTGGACGAGTCAGTTATTGTTGCTCTCTCCCTCTTCCCCTCTTCTTCCCCTCTTCTTTCTCCTTTTCCTTCTTCCCTTCCTCCCCTCTCTTCCTTCTCTCCTCTCTTCCCCTCTTTATCTGTTCTTTGTCAACCTCTTCCTCCCTTTCTCTTCTTCCCCCTCCTCCTTCCTTCCTCCCCCTTTCTTTCTCTTTTCTTCCTCTTTTCCTTCAGTGCGATGGCAAGCTGAGCATCTATCCTATCCGGCGTTTCTGCGCAGGGGGTCTCCTTTGCCTTCTCCCTTCTCCTCTTTCTCCGGTGGCATCCCTCCTTCTTTCTTCCCCTCTCGCTCCTCTGTACGAGGGGTTCTCTTCCTTTCTC
>NZ_SMMX01000081.1 GCF_004345005.1 Extibacter muris | reverse complement strand
GAAAACAGAGAAAGAAAGAGGGAGGGAAGGAGAGGAGAGAAGAGAAGGAGGGAAGGAAGAAAAAGAAAGAAAAGGGAGAGAAAAGAAGAGAGGAGAAAGAAAGGGGAAAGGAAGGGAGGGAGGAAGAAAAGAGAAGAGAGGGGAGGAAAGAGGAAGAGACGCACGAAGCAATGGACGTGAGGAAAGTTTACCTGAGGGGGAGGGGGAGGAAGGGAAAGAAAGAAGAAGGGAAGAAAAAGGGGGGAGGGAAGAAGAAAGAGAGGAAGAAGAAAAGGGGGAAAGAAAAGGAGGAGAGAAAGAAAGAAGAAAAAGGGAAGAAAAGGGAGGGGAAAAAGGGAGGAGGAGAGGAGGGAGAGGAAGTTCATACAAGGGGGAAAAGAAAGAAAGGGGAGAAAGAGAAGGAAGAAAGGGAGGGGAAAGGAGAAGGGAAAGAAAGGGAGGAAGAAAGAGAAGGAAAGAGAGAGGAGGAGGGAAAAGGAACGGGAAGAGGGGGGCATGAGGGGGAAGAGGAAAGACGCAGACGGGATGGGGGAAGGGGAAGGAAAAGAGACGGCAGAGACGAGGAGGAAAGGCCGGCAGATACTAAAGAAGAAAAAAGGGACAAAGCTTGTAGCAGCATGTTGCGGCAGGGGAGGT
>NZ_SMMX01000080.1 GCF_004345005.1 Extibacter muris | reverse complement strand
GAAGAAAAGGAGAGGAAGCGAGAAGGAAAAGGGAAAAGGGAGGGGAGGAAAGGGGGAGAGGAAAAGAGGGGGAGAAAGGGAGAGAGGAGGGAAGGAAAAGAAGGAAGAAGAGAAAGGAGAGGAAAAAGAAAAGGAGAAAAGCACAAAGAAGTATGATCTGAAAAAGAGAAGAAAGGGGGAGGAAGAGAAGAAGGAACAAATGCAACCAGCTTAGGGGAAAGAGGAAAGGAAGAGGAAGGGAAGCAAAAGAAGGAAGAAGAAATCCGGGAAAATCTGTCAAAGGAGGAAAAAGAGGAAGAGAAGAAAGGAAGAGGAAGAGAGAGGGAAAGAAAGAAAAGGGAGGAAAGAAAAGGGAAAGGGGGAGAAAAGAAAAGAAAAAAAAGAAGAAAAAGAGAGGAAAAGAAAGGGGAGGGAGGGGAAGAAGGGGAAAAGGAGGAAAAAAGAGAACGAAAGGGGGAAGGAGGGGGGGGAAAAAAAAGAAGGAAAAGATCAAATTCAGGGTGTCCCCAAAAGCAGAAAGGGGGGAGAAGAGAGAGAAGGAGGAAAGAAAGGAGGGAGGAGAGGGGGACAATAGCAAGGAGGAAAAGAGGAGGAGACGGAAAGGAAGGGAAGGAAGAAAGGAGAGGGGGGGGAAAGG
>NZ_SMMX01000079.1 GCF_004345005.1 Extibacter muris | reverse complement strand
GGGAAAAGGAAGAAAAGCGTCACACGGAAGATAAAGGAGGGAAAAGGGGAAGCTGAATGTTCCCCATGTATAAGAAAAAAAGGAAAAGAGGGAAAGAAAGAACAGAAAGGAGGAAATGTACATGAAAAAGAAAGTTTTATAAGTGAGGAGGGAAGAAGGCAGGGTGAAGGAGAGGAGGGGAGGAGGAAAGGGGAGAGGAAGAAGAGAAAAGAGAGAGAGGAGAAGGGAGGGGAGAGGAAGGGAAGAAGAGAAAGGAAGAAAGGAAAGGAAGAGAGAAGAGGAAGGGGAGAGGAAGAGAGAAAAGGAGGAGAAGAGGGAGAAAAGGAGAGAAGAGGAGAAAAGAGAAGAGAGAGGAAGGATAAAAAAGCTGGCACTGGGAGGAAACGAGAAAGAAGAGGAGAAGGAAGAGAGGGAAAAGAGGAGGGAGGAAAGAGAGAGGGGAAGGAGGGGCAGAAGGAGAAGAGGGAAAGGAAGGGGAAAAGGAGGGGGACAGGGAAAAGGGAAGAAGAGAGGACGGGAGAGAGGAAGGAGAGGGGGGAGAGGAAGAAGAGAGGGGGGGAAGAGGAAAGAAGAGAGAAGGGAGAGGTAAGAGGAAGAGCAGGAGGAGAGGGGAAAGGAAAGGAAGAGGAAGGGGAAAGGAA
>NZ_SMMX01000007.1 GCF_004345005.1 Extibacter muris | reverse complement strand
CAACAATAGCTGTCAAGTTAGTTGGTACTTCATAAGTCGGCATTGCCTTGCTGATTGTAAACTCTTTCCAGTCAGTTTCTGTACTCTTATAAGTATCATTTTCCTCAACGATTGCTTTCACTTGATATGTGCCAGCATTTATCGGAGCAGAAGTAATATCTTTCCATTTGTTGCCATCTTTTTCTTGATAAGTGAATGTTACTTTTCCTGCACCCTCTGTTACGATATAATCATTTTCTGATAAAGACATAGCATTTCCATCATAGATTTTATTCAAATTTAAGTTCTCTCTGAAAGAAACAGATGTAGACGTTTTTTCAGTCCATTTGGCATAATAGATTTGTCCCTCTTCAACTGTATTCATTATTTCACCATTAAACTCTTCTTTATTATACCAACCATTGAAGATGTAGCCTTCCTTGACAGGAACTGGCAACTGTCTTTTTCCTAAAGGACTTGTATCCGTAACTGTTCCACCATTAAGCCTCAAATCAGTAATTTTAACAACATTATTAGCTGAGTCGAGATAAGCAAAAAGATTTTCATTGCCAATGTGGATTTTCTCAATATCACTGGAAACAATTTTGTATTCATTTGTAGCTTGAATAATTATTACACCTGCTTTCAAACCTGAATAATAATTTTCCGTAATATAAATATTTGAATCAGTATCTAATGCTCCGCTGATAGAAAATGTATTTTTAAAAGTCCACTCATGCCATAAACCTAAGCCACCAGATTTTCCATTTCCGATTATAGAATTTCCGCTAATTTTAAATGTATGAGTATTTGAGGTGTGTGAAGCATTGAGTATATCAATAGAACGTTTATCTCCTTTAGCATCATCTGCAATAGTATTATTTTTAATTATTCCCCCCGTCATATTGAAATTGTAATATGCACCAGTAATACCTGCTCCTTCTCGTGTACCCCATGAAACTGTTTCGCTACCGATCTGATTGTTGGTAATTTCGCCACCCATCATATTTATTGATGGAAGACCATTGCTACCCCATGAGCACCCAATACCGCCACCAGCAGCTGTTGCATAGTTATTTTTTAGTTGAAAATTGCCACCAATGTCTAATGTATTTTCGCAATAAATACCACCGCCATAGCTCGAAACATTATGATGAATAATACCACCACTCAGATATGCTGGACCGATTGCTCGTAATCCACCTCCTGCATAGTCACTATTCACAGTACGATATCCAGCGTTATTACAAATTTCGCCTCCAGTCATAATAAAAGTACCTCTGCTAAAGACAGCTCCACCAGCTCCCGCACGACAGCGTGTAATCATTCCACCATTCATAGTAACTTTGCCCAAATTGTTAATTGCTCCAGCAGTCGGATTGCTTGCTTCCATTTTACCATTTGTTCGGTCATTATTTTTTAATAATGTTCCGCTAGAAATCACAAGTTCTCCATCATTTTCCACATAGACTATAGAATCACTATTCTTTGTACCTATGTTATATAAACTATGTCCTAGCGTTGCAAAAGAAACCTCATTTACATCATATTCAGGATTATATATTGTTCCAAAAATTGCACCACCATCCACAGTAATATTGTTGAGTGTCAGACTAGAGCCAGCGGGTACAGAAAGCAATATCCCAGTATAATTTGTATCACGTTTGATAGTACCTCCGCCAGAGATAGTGATATTTCCAGAGATAGTTACATTTGCTCCAAGAGTTAAAGTAACATCAGGATTTACTTTTAAACTTTCTGTCAGTATTGTTTCATTGCTCCAAGTAGTATCACTAGTGATAGTCGTTTCACTGTCTACCACCGCACCATCAGACTGTGGGATTTTTTCACTTGCAGGAGTAATACTATTGTTCATCTTCACAGGTTCACTCTCTGCTTCTGTGTTTACCTTATCTTTGCCTGTTGTGTTTGTATCTTTAGTGTCGTCCATTGTTGCACCAGCCGTATCAGTTTCATCTGTTGTATAATCAGTTATATTTTCCTGCACTATGGTATCATCATTTTCCTGTGCGAAAACGAAGGCAAGATTAGATTGAATGCCAAAGACCATACATAATACAAGCACACAGGCGAGAATGCTTTTTAATTTTTTTGATTTCATCTTGTTTTCTCCTTTTTTGATTGTTCATTTTTGTGGGGTCTTGAACCAGACAGGGCAAATCCTGCATCTCCATGAGCCGTTGTTTCTCTGGTTCGCTCTCCCGATTTCTCATTATGAAAAGTCTTCGTTTTGCCGTTATCTCGTTTTCCCCCTCCCCTCAATGTAGATTATGATATTTACATCAGGATAAAAAGGATTGAATGGTAGAAGTATACACGGCACAAAAAGCAGACTTTTTGTGCCGTATGTGTTATCATTTACTATAGGATAAATTTGGATAAAAACAGCGGTTTTAAACTTAAATCAGTACAAAAAACTTAAGTTTAGAAGTGGCGTAGAAAGTCTACTTTTTATGCCTTTTGTTGTTGGTAACGGGCTATCCACCTCGCAAATGTTGTGTGATGGGTATTTAGTCGTCGTCCACCCTCACGCATACTTATTTTCCCAGTTTCCCACAGTTGATAAATTTCTTCAAATTGTTCTGGGAAATCATGCTTTGGTCGACCAAATTGTACGCCTTTTTCTTTTGCAATACGTATTCCTTCCGCTTGTCTTTGTTTCGTATTTTCTCTTTCAATCTGGGCGACATAGGAAAGTATCTGCAATACCAAATCTGCTATAAATTTTCCTGTAACGCCATTCACTTGATTTCTGGTATCAAGCAGAGGGAAATCCAACACAATTAGGTCAATGTCTTTTACTCTTGTTAGATAACGCCATTGTTCTAGTATTTCATCATAATCACGCCCCAGACGGTCTATGGACTTAATATAAAGCTCGTCGCCTGCTTTCAGCTTTTTTACCAGCCTTTGATAATTCTTGCGTATAAAATCCTTTCCTGATTGTTTATCAATATACATCTGTTTCTTTGTCAGTCCAATTTCCTGCATGGCTTCGACCTGCCTTGCAATATTCTGGTCTTTGCTTGAAACTCGGATATATGCGTATTTCGCCATAATAAATTCCTCCTTTGTTATTATCCACAAAGGAGATTATAATCAAGGTATTAGGATAAGAGATGAATGAAAGGCAAAGGACAGCGTGCAGACTTACAAAAAAATGCACGCCGTTATAAATCTATCTTACAATCTTCCGGTTACTATCCTTATGTAGCACAAGCTCAAACTGCGATACCTGCATTGCCTTCGTCTTATTTACCATAAATCAGATTTTATCCCTTTCTTCCTCTTGATTACCCAACACAGAAAAGAAAAAGCCCTGTCAAGAGCTTGCCACCATTGGTGGTGCTTTGCACTCTTGATCGGGCGTTTTGTTTGCTGTATCTTCTCGCAAGAGGAAAAAAGTTACTCGTCCTCATCACCAAAATCAAATTTGCCTGTTATCCACGGTAACTGCGATAACAGTTCCATATCTTCTTTTAAATTTGGATTTATCCTTTTTACAGCATAGTAAGGTGTTTTATACTTGTGTCCCTCTGTGCTTTCCCCGAACATATCCATGCTGTATAAATCATCATAACGGTCTAAAATCTTCTGAAATTTCAAATGCTGGATAACTTCTTTGATTGGGTAAAGGTCGCTTGCCTTGATATTCTTCCCGTTGATATAATCAGTAATATATTTGCGTAGCTGTTCTAATTCATATTCCAGCCATTCTTCTTCGCTGTCAAAGAAGTTATCATAATGTCCATGTTTCAGTTCTGCATTTAAACGTTCTTCCGCTCTTAGAAACTGGCAGACTTCCTTTTCTGCTTGATTGACATATTTCCATTCCCCCGATAGCAATTCGTTCGGTGTTACGTCCAGCACTTCCATTATCTTTTCCAGCGTATCATAAGCAGGATAATTCAACCCTCTTTCAATCTTGGAAAGGCTCTGCATATTGATACCGATTTTGTCCGCAAGCTCCTGTTGTTTCATTCCTCTGAATTTTCTTATGGTCTGTATATTATTTCCTAAATGGCTTATTTTCATCGCATAACCATCCATATCTCGTTATATCTTCGCTGTTATAAGTCTATCACGCTTAATATAGTTTGTAAAGATAAAAAAAGATATTGGTAAATAAGCATATAAGAATTACTATGTTCTTGTGAATGAATAAGCACAATAGAATGAAATATAAAGACATTCAAGAAGAAATACCTATCTGATTAAACTCGTAGATATGAATATCGGTTGAAATGGAACTTGTCAGAAAAGGTAAAAAAACAGGACTGGCTGATAAAGCATTGCAGGACTGGTGGCGTGCGTCAGCAACAACGCCATGACGGCTCTGCCGTCAAAGGACGGCAATGCTTTATCGGCTGGCGAGCCTGCGAGCCTTATCTGTGCCCCCGTTATCTAACAGGGGGGCACTATTTCACAAAAAACAAGTAAAAAACCATACAACCCCAAAGCTGTAAGGAGTAATGAGAAGTTTTAAGAAGATGGTGCATATCACACCTTTTGAAAGTTGGTTTACAGGTATTTCAAGGCTATTGTGAGATTGGAGGAATATAATGAACAACTTAGAATTTGCACTTGAAATGAAGAACAAGCGTCTTGCCAGCGGTCTTTCACAAGGAGAGCTGGCAGGTCTTACCCATGTATCAAGATATAGTATCAACCGCTTTGAGAACGGAAAAGCCAACGCCAGCAAGGAAACACAGAACATTATCCTGCGTTGTCTGAATTACTATGTCTGTGATAAGCCTTTTTATCTGCTTGTTGATTATCTGTCCGTCCGATTTCCAACGACTAATACATTGGAAGTTATCCGAAAGGTACTCGGCATGAAAGCAAACTATTTTATCCATTATGACTATGGGTATTATGGCTATAAGGAGCATTACGCCTATGGGGAAATCAAGGTTATGGCTTCTGATGAAGAACACATGGGTGTATTCTTGGAATTAAAAGGAGCAGGCTCACGCAACATGGAATACGTCTTGCAGGCACAGAACAGGGATTGGTATTCATTCTTAAATCGCTGTCTTGACTGTGGCGGTGTTATCCGTAGATTTGACTTGGCAATCAACGATATGTGCGGTCTGCTGGATATTCCTGTCCTGTCTGAAAAATACCACAGGGGAAATACGGAATGTCGCTCAAAAAGTTTTGAAAGTGTCCATAGTGGCAGGCTAGGCGGAAAAAATCGCCAGTCTGCAAACACTCTTTATATCGGCTCAAAGTCAAGTACGAAATATTTCTGCCTGTATGAAAAGGACAAGGAGCAGGCAAACAAGAATAAGCAGACAGACATCAAGAACCGCTTTGAAATCCGCCTGCGTAGCACAAAGGCGGTACAGGCAGTAGAGGAACTGTTACTGACACAGAATCCTCGTGAGCTGGTCTTTTATCTGATTACTGACTTTGTAGATTTTCCCGACTATCCATTGTGGGAGATATTCATTTCCCATGACAATCTGCCTTTTGAAATGAACCCTGTACCCGTCAATATGGAACGCACTCTGCAATGGCTGGAAAAACAGGTCATACCGTCCATCGTGATGATAGAAGAAATCGACAGGCTAACAGGCTCAAACTATATGAAAATGATTGATGAAGTAACAAGCCTTACCGAAAAGCAGGAAATGATTGTGGAACAGATGTGTACGGATATAGCAGAGGTCATTGAAAGTGAGAGGGTGTTTTATGAGTAATGCACAGGACATTCCCGTATGGGAAAAATACACCCTTACCATTGAAGAAGCGTCAAAATATTTCCGCATTGGAGAAAACAAGTTAAGACGATTGGCAGAGGAAAACAAGAACGCTGGCTGGCTCATTATGAATGGCAACCGCATACAGATTAAACGCCGACAGTTTGAACAGGTCATTGATAAATTGGACGCTATCTAGTGCAAATGAGCCTTGTATGTGTTATGATGAACACAAGTCATATCAAGGCTCTTTCCAACAAGGAAAGGAGCAGACACCATGAAAGAAAAAAGACGGGATAACAAAGGACGTATCTTGCACACTGGAGAGAGCCAACGAACAGACGGAAAATACTTATATAAATATGTAGACGCATTTGGAAACACAAAATATGTGTATGCTTGGAGATTGACACCCACAGACCCGACACCAAAGGGAAAACGGGAAAAGCCCTCACTTCGGGAACTGGAACAGCAGATAAGACGGGATATAGAGGACGGTATCGACAGCACAGGCAAGAAAATGACCCTTTGCCAGCTCTACGCCAAACAGAATGCACAGAGGGCAAACGTGAAGAAAAGCACACAGAAACAACGGGAACAGCTCATGCGGTTATTGAAAGAGGACAAGTTGGGTGCTAGGAGCATTGACACGATAAAACCCTCTGACGCTAAGGAATGGGCGTTACGCATGAAAGAGAATGGTTTTTCCTACAACACCATTAACAATCATAAACGCTCGTTAAAAGCGTCATTCTATATCGCTATACAAGACGATTGCGTGAGGAAAAATCCCTTTGATTTCAAGTTAAGTGAAGTCATAGAAAACGATACAAAGGAGAAAGTCGCATTGACAGAGGAACAGGAACAAGCCTTACTGTCATTCATCAAGACAGACAATGTGTATCATAAGTATTATGATGATGTGCTGATACTGTTGAAAACGGGACTTCGCATTTCTGAATTATGTGGGCTGACAATGGCGGACATTGATTTTACGAATGAGGTTGTAGTAGTAGACCACCAGCTATTGAAAAGCAAAGAACAGGGCTATTACATTGAAACACCTAAGACCAAAAGCGGAGTAAGGAACGTGCCATTGAGCAAGGAAACGATACAAGCATTTCACAGAGTGATTAAGAAACGCCCAAAGATAAGGTCAATGGAGATAGACGGACACAAAGATTTCTTGTTTATCAATTCCAAAGGCAAGCCAAAGGTGGCGATTGATTACACAACGCTATTTGTCCGTATGGTAAAGAAATACAACAAGCACCACAAGGGACACTTCACATAAGGAAGTGCCCCTTCGCGGCATCTATAAGTATGTGTAATGATAGTTGGATATGATGAATTTGTAGCAAGAATTAAATTATAATGGAGGAAAACTACAATGAAATCATTGTTTGAACAATTCGGTGGTACATACCATAATGAAAGTAATTATTTAATTCCAAATTTTACACTTCCTAAGAGCGAAGAAAGCGATATTGGTATTTATGGACAACAGCATTTGAGATATTTACAAGAGTATCACAGGTTGACTTATATCAATTTACTTACAAGTGGAATGCTTGAAGCCTATCTGTCTGAGATTGATAAACAGGCACGAGAGCGTTTTTATCGGATTGTAAAACAGTTAAAAACAGCACAGGGTATTACTGAACAACTAAAGGCTGACAGTCCTATGGAATGGGTTAGAAAAATGAATTTCATTCGGCAACAAGCGGAAGAAATTGTTTTAAATGAGTTAATCTGCAAATAAATGCTATAAAATAATGAGCCGCATACTCTTGTGACAGCAAGAATGTACGGTTCGGTTTCGCTACAATTTAGAAATGAAGTCTTCGTCCCCTTTAAATAGCAGAATTGAGGTTAATTTTACATTCACAGCCTTGTCTGATAACTCTTAATTACTTTAAGTATGCCAATTTATTGTTTTTCTCATACCTTGTGAACTTGTCCGTTTATAAGATTATGTTAACGAGAAAGCTTGCTAACATAGTCTTTTCCGCTATTTAGGGGAAGTGGGATATTTAGGAAGCTTCTGTAGGTCAAAGGTTTCAGAATCTGACAATTTACAATAAATCCTTAGCAATTAATAGGCAGACTGGTACAACTTAGGCAGTCTGTATATTAATTATAATTCCGAAAACACACCATCAGGCTTTCTTTTAGTGACTTGCATATTGTTCTTAATAATTGCTGATGTAAGCATATACTTTTGCTTATATTCACACTCTGCTGATTGGATTGGTGTTACTATTTCTTCTATTTTTTTGTCACCAATTGATAATAGTCCAATACCTTTTTCTTTTAATTGTTCTTGATTAACATTATGAATTTTATTTTCAGGCAATGCCAAATAAGAAAAATCCGAAAACATTAAATATCTTTCGGCTTGTAAAATACCACTTCTCCAGTCTTTGAGCTTGGCTTCGATTGATATGGTTTTACCCAGATTTAGTCCAAATATCTTTCTGTTAATATGAACCACATTATCTTTCTGACTAACAATTCTCTCTAATACCAATTGATTTATATAGTTTTGCGTTTTAATCTTATCAAAAGAAAAATGTTCTGAGATTTCGCAAATAGTTGCTTTATTTCTGCCGTTTATATACTCTGCAATCGACAATAAGTAGTAATCTGATATTAGTGCCATAGATTTCATAGCACCAATATTTATAGATACATCAGGAACTCCTATTCCCATACGAACTTCCTTTGCATACCTTATCCTGTATTTTCCAAGATATGCTGTGATTTTATCAACTAATTCTGATTCTAACATCTTTATAACCAATCCTTTTTCAATTCTTGTATAACTGTTTGCCATATTTTAAAATGATTATAATCATCAGTTTTAAAAATCGGTTTTAACGCTTTATGATAATCTATTGCATTTTGAATGCAAATTTCTATGTAGGCTACTCTGTCAGTTATACTCTCAAATGAGCGTAATTTCTCTATTTCTTCTTGACGTTTAAATAGAAAATGCTTTTTTGAAAGCTGCTCATTTACTAATTCTTCTGGTCTTTTGCCTTTGCAATAGGGACAATCACAAGAAATGTCTTTGCCTGTAGTTGATGATAAAAGTCTAATTATTTTTGCTGGATTTTTACGCTCAATAGGTACATTTCTTAATAAACCTGAGAAATAATAATTTAAATACATATTATAGCTATCTGTTGCGTTTTTATATAAGTCCTCATAAAAACTTTCAAAACGAGATGCTCCAGATTCAAATCCGAATAATCCAAATGACAAGAGTACAAGTCCAAAAGTTCCTATTCTTCCAGCTATTACAGGTTTTCCAGTAGATTTCTGTAATGTCAACAAGGTATTTGCGTAATTATAAAGCTGAGAAGGATTTGAGTTATTATCAATACAATCAACATAAATCCAATACATATCACAGGGCAGTGCAGATACAACATTTAGGAAATATTCTCTTTCGGACTTTGTTGTAAGAATATCTGTTTTGATACAAAAGCCCCCAACAAGTGGAGAATCACAATTAATGCTTTTTAGATAATCTTTTGTTTCATATAGTAATTTTACATCTAGCGAAAACCAGTTTTCATCATCTGTAGCTTTAATACGCACTAAATTAGAATTATTACTTACATGAAAAGGAGACACAATATATGAAGGGTTATATTGTAATTGTGCATCAACTACTTTTTTTACATAGTCTTGTTTTGCTGAAAGCATCTTTAAATCATCAAGTTCTAATCTACTCAATCCCTGCGGTGCATATGGTAAGGAAACAAGTCCCTTCACTTCAGAAAATGTATCATACGCCAAACGCATAGTAGCGGGGTCAATCAGATAATTCGAACCAGAATCCATTATAATTTTCAAGAGATTTTTTTGCTGATTCTGGTGATTGATTGGAAAAATATAATTCTCAACATCATACCCATCTTTTCTATAAGATTCAAGGACACTTTTTTCATTCCAAGTACGCAAAAAGAATGAAGGAGTAAATTTGAAAGTAGGCGTCTCATCTTCGGTTTTGTTGACTAATTGGATATATTGTAATACTTCTGTCGCACTATTCGGACGCTTATAGTTTTCTTTTTCTAACAATGCCGAAATAAGATTATCTATTTGATTCGGAATCGTTGGAATATATTGCCTTATGCTGATTGGAGCCTCATTAATTATCTTAAAATAAAGTTCTGTTCTTGATTGAACTTTTCCGTAGGGATTGTTCTTGGAAATCAATTCATACAAAATAACACCTAATGCGTAATAATCCGAACGATAATCAATATTCTTTCCATCCCTCACTTGTTCAGGAGACATATAGAGAGGAGAACCGATTTCTGCTCCTGTACTTGTAATTGATGTAAAATCAATTAATTTTGATAATCCGAAATCAAGGATTTTAATTTCTCCAGTTTTGGTTATATAAATATTGGCCGGCTTTAAATCACGGTGTACTATGTGCTGCTCATGAATTGCATTTACTCCATTTAATATCTTGATAAAAATAGAAATTGCTGTTTCAATGCTCAAATTGTTATCTCTGATATATTGACTCAAGTCTTCACCATCAATATAATCCATAACAACATAGAGATATTTAACACCATTGTCAAAAAAATTACCGTCATCAACATAAGATACTACATTCGGATGATTTACAGACTTTAGTGCTGTGATTTCACGAGTGATTCGATTATCTGATCCTTTGGAAAATTCAGAAAATACATATGAGAAATTAAACAACTTAATTGCATAAGTTTTTCCATCTTTTTCGCACGAATACACTGAGCCAAAAGAGCCACTGCCCTTAAATTCTTTCATAATATATCCGTTGATATTTTTACCTAACATAAAATCAACAACCTCCGTTCCAATTATTATAATTCCATTGTTTCTGCCATTCATCTTCATTCACTATTGCTTCAAACACGGGCTCAAGAAATACTTGGAGTTCATCAATCACAACAGTAAACTCAAGAGTATTATCCTTGATATTCTTCAAGAAATATTTCCACCGTTTCTGCATATCCTCATCTTCGGCAAGTGCAGCAATCCGTTTGAAGCTATCTCGGTCATAGGGAGTTCCTCGCCTCTGCAAGGTTTCAAAAATTGCCGTCTGCAATCTCGCTCCATCGAAGTCAAAAGTCCTTGCCAGATAATAGATGTCATAAAAATCTTTCATTCTGCCTGTCAACTCAAATCGTTGCAGGATTGCATCGAATTTTTCTGCGATAGTGCTTTCGAGAGAGTAAGTTTTGATAATAGGAGCTTCAAAGTCGGGAAATTGTGTGTTAATTGCCCGTTTCTCAGCACAAGGCACAATGACATCGCCCACACCTATATCTACATTAAATGGAACACGAACATTTTTTATCTGAGCAATAATCTGTGCACTAATGCCGTGATATTTTCTCTGCGGTGAAATTTCTTCAAAGCCTTTAGCCGTCATAGAAATATAATCATTGCCCGTAGACGTATTGATAATCTTCCCTATAAGCACCTTTACATCTTCAATCGAATTAGAAGCTGCTCGAAGAAGAAAGTCCACATCAATCGTAGCTCGGCTCTCAAAATTGGTAAGGGTGTAAATAAACAGACCACCTTTGAGAATGAGGTTATCCTCATATCCAGATTTTGAAAGTTTGCGTAGGAATTCTTCCTGTACAAAAAGCTGTAAGCACTGCTGATAACTGATACCAGATGCCTTTGCTTTGTTTTTAAGCTTCGCAAGGACAGAAGCCGCTTTATCTGCCATTACAACCACACTCCAATCAATTCTTTCACTCTCTTTTGCACCCGTAGTACTTTGGCATAACTCATTAGGTTAGGGACATTTTTCTTTGGGTCTTTTACATACCCCTGTATTGCCTTATTAAAAATTTCTTTATCCATCTTGTTCATATTCCGCATCACATCACAAATGGTACGGTCACGGTCATAAATACGGACATCAATAGAATCAATTTTTCCTCTGGTTTCTCCAAGTGTAACCAATGCAGACTCAACACGGTACGCCTTAATAAATGGATAATCAATTTTAGTACGCAATTTTGAAACATTTTTATCAATTGCAAAATTCCACTCAGCAGGATTTCGGTCGCTGTATCTGTAGTAAAAAAGAGCTGTTTCCATACAAAGGACTGCATCGGGAAACAGACGATTGATAATTACAATTTCGCTTTCTCCAGAGTCTTCAATCCAATGATAGTAGCCCCGTCTTACCCTTTCAATCAGACCTTCATCTAAGAGCAATTTTATATCTGCGTAATATAGCTTTGAAGCTGTTAGTTCAGTGGTAGTCATAATATAATTGTGCTGGCTAAACAGCTTTCTCAAAATTTCAATGTCATTTTTCTGAAGCATTTTTCCACCTCTACTTAACTGACCTAATTTCTTATTATCAATAGGGCACTTTTCTATATTATATCTGCTTATTGGTTTAAAGTCAATAATAGTAAACTGAACACTTTTAAATAGTTGAAGCAGGTAGTTAAATAGAAGATGCTGAGTATACTTGACCGTATAAAGCAAATTAAATGTATACAATGGTTGCCAAGCAATTAAAGATAGCTGCGATAGATTATGTCTTGCCAAGCACTGAATTTGATTAGCCAAATTCGCTTGTTAGGGGCAAAAACCCCTAAAATCCCTTATTGAAAACTGAGCCTATGAACTGTGAGGTTTCCCACAATTCATAGGCTCTTTCTGTTGTCTGAGATTCAGTTTTCTTGTAGTAAAGGCAAGGTTATCTTTACTGCAAATCCGCCGTGAGAGCTATGTTCAATCGTAGCAGTACCGTTGTGCGATGCCGCCACCTGCTTTACGATAAGCAAACCTAAACCGTGGCGTTGCTCCGTGGTATTGGTATCACAGACCATATAATGTGGTGTGTTATTGAGTTTTTCAATCTGTTCGTCAGAAGCACCTTTGCCGTTATCTTCAACACAGATGATACAATTCTGTCCATCTGCCCGAACAGAAACAAAAATGGAACAGCCGTTTTCGTTATGGCTTATACAGTTTTGTATAAGGTTTGAAACAGCTCGTTTTATCAAATCTTTATCAGCGTTAATGAAGCAAGCTGAAATGTTTTCGTCTGTTTTCCATTCGATAGGGAACTTATTATCTATGTCGGTATTGATAAAATCAACTACGACCTGTCTTACAATCGCAACAGCGTTTTCCTGTTTTTCCATAAGCGGCTGCATATTGTACTCAAGTTTAGAAGCCAGGTTGAGGTCGTTTATCAGATTTCTCATTCGTTCGCTTTGCTTTACAATAATCGCAGCTTTTTGGCGTTCATCGTCCGTCAAATGCGTATCATCTTTTAATTGACCTGCATACCCCATAACCATTGATAAGGGAGTCCGAATATCGTGAGAAACTCCCGCAATCCAATTTGCCCTTGCTGTTTCTTTTCTGTGAAGTTGATTATTTTGAGATTGTAAAATCTCTGATGTTTTATTGATATTCATTGCAAGCTCAGACAACAGACCTTTTTCTTTAATATATACAGACTCACCTGTTGGTAAGCTTTGTATTCCGTTTACAATCGGCTTGATAGATTTCAGCAGTTTAGAATTGGCAACCACATAAATCAAAAAAACAAGTGCCGCATTGATGGCAAAAACAGATAGGATGGTTTTAGGTAAGTTAGCTATCAATTCATAGTCCCAGCTTGGCCACATATGTTTCCAAAAGCTGTTTTGGGGATAACCCAATACAATAAGACCATCTTCCATTTCACCCGTAAATGTAGGATACCCGTCTATATATCCACGGGTTAGGCTTGCTATATCCGAAAGCGTATAAGAAAGAGGTATGGTATCTGGTAAATTAGCGGTTTGCCATTTTACTTGCTTTGTTTCGTTATCTATGAGGATTGCCCAAGCATTAGAATCTTTCAGTTCAAGAGAAACTGCATCGGGCAGAGCATACCCGCCGTCATTTGTCTGGTGTAGAGCGTCCGCAACCTCTTCAGCAGTTTTCCACGGATAGGCATTTGGTGCTTGTCTTGCGGTAAAGACAGCGAGCAAAACGACATTCAATACAAGAAGCAGTACGCAGCTAAGGAGCATAATGCTCACATATCGGCGTATCAGTTTAGGGAGGCTTTTCATATCACTTTCCCCCTACCATTAGTTTGTATCCCAAACCTTTGACCGTGATTAAGGATACAGGGCGAGAGGGATTTTCCTCTATTTTCTCCCGAATACGCCGAATGTGCGCCATCAAAGAATTTTTATATCCAAAGGGATTATCGCCCCACGCAGCCTCACACAGAGCATCAATTGTAACAATCCGTCCCGCATTACGGTATAGAGCAGCTAAAATATCGTGTTCCTTTGCAGTCAACGGAAGATGTTCGCCGTTCCTTATTACCTCAGCCCGTTCAAAATCTATTTCACTGTTTTGAAGCCTTATAAGCGGAGTTTCGTCTTTGTAGCTTCTTCGCAAAATTGCCATTATACGGAAAACAAGTTCTTTTGGAAGAAATGGTTTCACGACATAGTCATCTGCGCCAAGACCAAGGCCCTTGAATTTATCTTCGTCCTCGCCACGGGCAGTTAAAAAGAGTACGGGATATTCACCATTCTGCTTTAATTGCTCCATTAAGTGAAATCCATCGCCGTCAGGCAGCATTACATCAAGGATAGCAATCTCTGGCTTTACTTTCTCAGCAACAGAAAGAGCGTCTTTCACATTTTTAGCCGTCCAAATATTACAAAAGCCTTCTTCTTTCAGAATAGATACGACCATATCTAAAAGTTCCTGTTCATCATCAACAAGCAGGATGCGTTTATTTTTTAAGTGTTCAAAGCCCATATACTTCGCTCCTTTCCAATTCTCATTATAGCATAAATCGCTGCCTATTTCCATTGTGCGAAAAAATGTAAGGTAGATGTAAGGTAGAGAGAAGGTTGACACAAGGTTGCGGCTGTAAAATGAGAGTGCAATAAGAAAGGAGCAAAAATATGAATATCATTGAAACCAAAAACCTTACAAAATCATATGCAGACTTTACTGCTGTATCTGGAGTCAATCTTCATATTCCGAAAGGAACAGTTTACGGATTCCTCGGTCCGAATGGAGCAGGTAAATCCACCACGATGAAGATGTTTCTCGGTCTTACGAAGCCGACAAGTGGGGCATTCGTTATTGATGGCAAAAAATATCTAGAAAACCGTGTTGAAATTTTGAAAGAAGTCGGCTCGTTCATTGAAGCCCCTGCTTTCTATGGAAATTTGAGCGGTGAGGAAAACTTGGATATTATCCGTAAAATTCTGGGGTTACCCAAATCTGCTGTTCCCGAAGCGTTGGAGCTTGTGGGTCTTACGCAGTATAAAAACAGACTTGCAAAAAAGTATTCGCTTGGTATGAAGCAGAGGTTAGGGCTTGCAAGTGCCTTGATTGGAAAACCGCCTATCCTCATTCTTGATGAGCCGACCAACGGGCTTGACCCTGTTGGCATTCACGAAATCAGAACGCTTATCCGTTCCTTGCCGCAGAAGTTTGACTGCACCGTGCTGGTATCATCTCACTTGCTGTCCGAAATCGAACTGATGGCAGACAATATCGGCATTCTCAATCACGGTCATCTGCTGTTCGAGGGGACGCTTGACCAACTGAAATTTAATGCAACGGCGCAGGGCTATCCTACCGACAATCTGGAAGATACTTTCCTCGCCTTGATTGATGCCGACAACAGGCAGAGAGGTGGTGCAAGATGAGTTTCTCTCTGGAGTGTAAAAAAGTAAAACGGACAGGTTTTACGCCTGCATTCTTATTTGGAGGACTTTTGGCGGCGGTAGTGCCTGTCCTTAATATGGCAGTCCGTTCAGAAAACTATTTGGGGATTCACGCTGCGCCTGTTCAAATTTTGCTGGATGCGAATTGGCAAATGATGGCGATGCTCAATATTTTGCTTATTGTAGCGGGAGCTTGCTTGATGTACCACACGGAATATGCAGACAATGCTATCCAGAAAATGTGTACGCTTCCGATTAAAGAGAGCAAATTGTTTTTTGGAAAGGTCACTTTGATGTTGCTTATGTGCATTGTGGTATTGGTAATAGAAGCTGCAAGTATCGCTTTCTGCTCCTGTCATTGGTTTGAAATGACCAGTGAGGTATGGATAGAAGTGATGAAAAACTTTGGATATGCTTTGCTGTTAATGCTTCCATCGGCGTTGGGTTCGCTGTTCATTGCCTCGGTGTGTAAAAATATGTGGGTATCCCTCGGCATCGGCGTTGTATGTGTATTTACGGCTACTATGCTGCCCACAAGGAGTTTCGTTTTATCATTGTTTCCGTTTGCGCTTCCATTTCAGATATTTGCAGGTACAGCAGAAAATACCGCCTGCAATTTTATGATTGCCGCAGTGGTTGAAATCATTATCATTGGAATTGCGGAAGTCTTATTCTTAAAGGTAAGGAGGTCGTTTGAATGAAATTTTTTTCGCTCGTTAGCATTGAGTTCAAAAAAATACGCCGTTCCAAAATCCTTTTGATTTTGATGGTTGCAGCCATTATTCTTTGGCTTCCATCTATCTTTAATGCTGACTTGAATTTTGGAATGCAGGCAGAGGGGATTTCACCCGAAAACAACTTTTTGATACAAGGATTTATGGGAATGGCGTGGTTTATGTTTCCTGCAAGTATGGTTGTGAGTACGGTTTTACTGAATATGACAGAGAGAAGCAATAAGGGTATTTTGAAAATGCTTTCCCTGCCAATCGCTACTGCTGAGTTATGTTTGGCTAAATTTGTTGTCCTGCTTGCACTGGCAGCATTTCAAATACTGATGACTGCCCTTATGTATTTCGTGAGTGCAGGGATAGCTTCACAAATGCAGGATTACAATTTCATCTTGCAGCCATTATTTGTTTTTAAGGAAGCAGGACTGATTTTTGTATCGGCAATTCCGATGCTCGCATTTTTCTGGCTCCTGTCTGTATGTATTAAGACACCCATTTTTTCCATTGGTATCGGTTTGGCGTCAATCGTGCCGTCAGTATTGATAATCAATACAAAAGCGTGGTTTACCTATCCGATGTCTTATCCGTTTTTTGTTATCACATCGGAATATGGAAAACTGGCAACCAATCTTGATACAGCACAGGTCGAATTCATACCGTGGACACCTGTTGCCATTGTTATTACAATTTTATGTTTAAGTGTTTCCTGCCTTCGTTTCGGGCAGGCTGAAAGGAGATAATTATGAAAAACAAAATTTTAACCGCTGTCAGTACCATTATGCTTTTTGTTCCGTGGACAATCCTGCCATTGAGAACTTTTGACTGGGCATTAGAATCGCCTGTCGCTGAAATTATGATTGCCTGCTATGCTGTGTTTATGATTTTCAGCGGAGTATTTACAATTATCTCGTATGTCAGGGCAAAGGCTCAAAGCAATTTGATGAAAGTCTGCTTAATTGTAAACAGCCTTTATGCTGTTGCGGGTGTTGCTTTTTTAGGAATGATGATTATACCGAAAATTATGTAAGGAGGTACATTTGCTATGAAAAAATCTAAAATAGTTCTTTCTCTAATGTTAGTGTTGTGTCTGACTTTTTGTGTTGCAGGATGCAGTTCTAATCACGACAAAGGAAATTTGAAAGATAATCTGATTGATGGTTGGAATAGTTGGATGCAGTCCTTTAGCAAGCACGCCTTAACAAAAGATAAAGAGCTGAAAGGCGAAAAGGAAAAAGGCGTTGATGCCTATACAGGTACTTATACGGCTGCCTACGATGGTTTTAACGGGAAAGAGTTTATCTTTGGCGGAACTGCTTTGAATCGTGAGAATGGAAATCAACTCTCCGTAACCTATAAACTCACCATAGATGAAGGGACTGCGGAACTGAATTGGATTGCTGGTAGTGATGAATATACAATTACAAACAGCACTTCGGAAGATGAAAAAGAATACACCATTTCATCGGGTGATAACTACCTTGTTTTTAAGGGTGACAATTTCAGCGGAACTCTTGAAGTGACAGTCAAAGATGTGGAAAATTAAGGAATATCGAAAATTTTTAGTGTATACCGTAATGGGTATCGGAGGTATCTTTACAGGGATATTGCTGATACCCATAGGTATACTCGCAGGGATAATTTACATCATATGGATAATCGCAGACCACATTATCCGTTGGTGTGATAAAGGAGACACTTTATGACCTATTACAAAGGAGACTTTGCTAAAGATACCAACTCAAAGAAAATTCTGATTGTTGATGACGATGAAACTTTCAGACATCTTTTTGCAGAGTTGTTAAATAAGGAATTTGAAGCCTATGAAGCAGTTGGCGTTTATGACGCATTAAAAGTGCTTGAAACAATAACAGTTGATATGATTTTCTCTGATTATAATATGCGGGACGGTACAGGTCTTGACTTATTGCAAGTTTGCAAGGAGAGAAATATTTGCGTTCCGTTTATACTGATGTCTGCCGATGAAGGTAATGGGCTTTCAAGAAAAGCTGAGTTAAGCGGTATAATTTTTTGCGAGAAAACCGACCACGATTTTATCGGCATCATTAGGGGAATGTTGCGGAAAGAACAGATAATAAGAGGGAACGATGATTATTGAGCATTGGACTTTTTCAAATAGTGAATATCAAAAAGCGGAAATTACTCTGTAATCTCAAATGAACGATTTATTGCTCAAAAGCGTGACGAAACAGTAATGAAGTTGTGTTGCTCATTTTCCCAAAATATGTTCAATTTGGGATTTAGCAGGATGGAAGCCATACAATACTTGCAAACATTTTACAATGGACTAAAGGATTGCAATTAGATTGATATTACATATAGGACAAGTCCACCAAATAAAAAAACGGTACTTTTGGTGGGCTGCGTCTTCACGCCTAAATTAAACAAAGTAACCCTCCAAACCCGTTTTTGAGTTTGGAGGGATTTTTTTGTGTTGGTCTGATACCATAACGCCGCTGCTAATTAGAAGCGGCAGCTATCTACATAAGTTCACGGATTAGCGAGGATAACTTGTTAAAAAAATCTTTGCTTCTGCGTGGCACTCTTATACCCTAAAAACCGATGTCAAATATCTACATAATAGAAATAATAACGCCTATATCCGCATTGGCTTGACAGCCTTTGCGGTTTTTCTTTTGTCGCTTTTTGTAAGAACACGCCGCAAGGCTGTTCTGAGTGTCGGCTGTCGCTCACCGCCTCACAATTTGGATTTTTCAAAAAAATTCAGATTGGAGGAAAACAAGAATGGCATATAACCACGGAAAGGCAGAGAGAAAATGGCGGCTTTGGAAAGAAGCCGAGGAAAAGGTGTTGAGGAAAGTACTATTGACCTTCTTTACACCTATGACCGAGCAGAGTTTAATTCCGACAGGCGGTTTTACCGTTACTTAAACGATGTGGCAGAATACCTTGAAGAAACCATTGCACAAGAGCAGACGATTGAAGTGAGTACAGTTGCAGATATGCTTGATGAAATTGAAAACGAAAATCTGTATCAAGCATTGCTCACGGTGGACAAGCGTACCCTGCAAATTGTCCTGCTGAAAATGCAGGGGTATTCCACAAAGGAGATTGCTCCGCTTGTCGGCTTAACAACGGGTGCGATTTATGCAAGATTAGACCATCTGCGAAAAAGCTGAAACAATTTAAGGCGTAAGGGAGAAAACCACATTTCCTTATGGGCTGTTGGGTGAGAGGGCAAAACCTCTCACCCATTTTTCAGCAGGAGGAAAAAAGAATGTGGTATCGGAGCAGAACATATATACTGCGGGAGGAAGTGACAGAGGGCGGAACGAGATATTTTATCAGTTTCAAAGACGGGCAAGGTATATCCTACGAATTGAATGTGTCCTATGATTTTTATATGGCGTTTCGCAGATTGGAGCTTGATAATCGGAAATTAGAAAATTGGGATTGGCGGCACAGAGAATTTTCAGAGATTAATGATGAAACGCTAAACAAACGGGCATTAAGACTTCCGAAAGATGTTGATGAACTTATCATTGAAGAAGAACAGGCAGAGTTACTCCACAAAGTGATAGCTGCCCTGCCAGAAAACCAAATGCGGCGTTTTCTGCTCTATCACGAATATGATTTAAACTACTATCAGATTGGAGCA
The DNA here is from genome assembly GCF_004345005.1 of Extibacter muris. Lineage (GTDB taxonomy): Bacteria > Bacillota > Clostridia > Lachnospirales > Lachnospiraceae > Extibacter > Extibacter muris. The sequence continues at coordinate 159,821 of NZ_SMMX01000007.1, read as the reverse complement.
ATGGAGCATTGCACACCGCAGGCGGTACGGCGGTCTATAATCATCGCAAAAGAAAAGATAAAGGCACAGATGAAAGAATATCTCTGTGCCTAATATTGAGAAAGGATTGAATTATGAGCGAAGAGAACGAAATCATTGAAGATATAACTATCCGAGAAGCCATCGACAGTATTTACGATATGCTTGCAGAATTGCCAAAGGAAAATGGATTTAAGAACACCAAGTTCTTTGTAGACGACGGGTATTCGGGAGTAAGTTTCACAAGACCAGCTTTTATGGAACTGATGGAGCTTGCCGAAGCAGGACAGATTGAAACAATCATTGTCAAAGACCATTCAAGGCTCGGACGAAACCGCCTTGTTGTCGGTCAGCTCTTGGAAGAAGATTTTGTGCGTTTAGGTGTTCGGTATATCGCCATTATGGATAATATCGACACCAAAGACGGCTTAAGTGATTTTCTTCCCGTGCAGGACTGGTTTAATGAAATGCACGCCAAGAATACTTCAAAGAAAGTGCGTGCGGTATTCCAGAACAAGGGAATGTCGGGAAAGCCTCTCACAACAGTTATTCCATACGGCTACAAGAAAAATGAAGCTAATCCCGATGAATGGCTTGTTGATGAAGAAGCCGCCGAGGTTGTGCGGAAAATATTCCGCTTATGCGTTGAGGGATATGGACCAACACAGATAGCAAACATTCTATTTTCGGAAGGTGTTCCAACGCCAACTGAATATTGGCAATCACAGGGCAGAAAAACCTCTGCATTACCTGCTGTTCCGCATAAGTGGGCGGCAAGGACTGTTGCGGATATTCTTGAAAGACAGGAATATATCGGCGATACGGTAAATTTCCGTTCCACTACACGCTCATTCAAGGATAAAACGAAAATAGAGCGACCAAAGGAAGAATGGAAAGTCTTTGAAAATACCCACGAAGCTATTATTGACAGGGAAACTTGGGTGTTTGTGCAGACGCTTCGGGCGAACAAACGCAGACCAAACCGCACAGGCGAGGTCAGTATGTTTTCGGGATTGCTTTACTGTGGGGACTGCGGCGAAAAGCTGTATTACAGCGTAACAAATAATTACAGCCGAGAGCAGGCATATTTCTTCTGCTCCAACTACCGCAAGAATACGGTAAACTGCACTGCCCATTATATCCGAGAAAAGGTGGTCTATGCCTTAGTGCTTGAAAGTTTACGGCGTGTTCTGTTCTATGTACAGGCTTTTGAAAAGCAATTTGTGCGGGAACAATTTGAGAAATCAAACGAGGAACAGAAAAAGGAGCTTGCCAAGAAACGCCAAGCACTTACAAAATCCGAAAAGCGTATTTCAGAATTAGATGTTCTATTCCAGCGGATTTATGAGGACAATGTATCGGGCAAACTGACCGACGAGCGTTTTTCGATAATGTCGGCAAGCTATGAGGCAGAGCAGAAATCGCTTAAAGAAACGGTTGCTATGCTGCGTAATGAAATCGAAGCACAGGACGATAAAATTGCAAATGTGCTTGTGTTTGTGGAAAAGGTCAAGCGATACACGGAAATCAAGGAACTTACTCCTGCCATTGTCAATGAGTTTATCGACTACATTATGGTTTCAAAAAAGCAGATCATAGACGGAAAAACCGTATATCCGATTGACATTTACTACAACGGTGTTGGTATCATTACAGCCCCGTCTGCTGAAGAATATGAAGAAATGTTCCAAGAACGCTTAAAACAAAAGCGTGCAAAGGAACAAAAAACGGCATAGCCACGAATGACTATACCATAATTTGTCAGAGCTGCCCTCGTCCCCTCCACTTCCTTATGTGAAGGGGACGAAGGACAGGCTCTTGCCACATATCACACCACATACGCTACGCCATACGTTCTGCACAAGGTTGGCAAGCAAGAATATGAACCCAAAGGATTTACAGTATATGATGGGGCATTCAAATATCAGTATCACAATGAACTGGTATGCTCATGCGTCCATAGATACCGCAAAATCAGAGGTTCAGCGTCTAATCGCATAAGAAGTATTTACCACGATTTTAACCACGTTTGATAGGGAAAATATAAGAAGTTAGACCTTGATATGTGAGGTTTACCACTAATACAAAATGCCCGAATAGCTGATAAAATGGGGCTATTCGGACATTTGAGAAGATATAAAAAGATAGACAAAAAGACATATATAATTTGTAAAAAATTAAACTATCATTTATCGTGTGTTGAAACAAAAGAAAGAGGTGCATATCGTTACAGTACGCTATATACCGAGCAACTTCTAAAATTGAATATGAAAAAATGAGAAAGGCAGTCCATGAAAGGGCTGCTTTTTTCGTTGGAAAGGAAAACTATGTATCAACTTATCATTGCAGAAAAGCCGAGCGTGGCGCAGACTATCGCCGCCACGCTTGGCGTGAAACAGAAAAAGAACGGATATATTGAGGGGAACGGCTACCTTGTTTCATGGTGCGTCGGACACTTGGTAGGGCTTGCGGAAGCCGCCGCCTACGGGGAGCAGTACAGGAAATGGAGCTATGACAGCTTACCCATTCTGCCGCAGGAATGGAAGTACAGCGTCGCTGACGACAAGGGAAAGCAATTCAAAGTCTTAAAGGAGCTTATGCACCGCGCCGACGTTTCCGAAGTCGTCAACGCCTGCGAAGCTGCATAGGCAACTTGTGTTTCGGTAACACGCGAAAAGAAAAACGCAGCCCCGCCGAAACTCTTTGACCTGACGAGCTTACAGCGGGAAGCAAACCGCATTTACGGCTATACTGCAAAGCAGACCCATGACCTTGCACAACCCCTTTATGAAAAGAAGCTCTTAACCTATCCGAAAACGGACAGCGCATACCTGACCGACGACATGGGCGATACGGCGGCGGGTATGATATTGTCAATATTTTCCTTGATGATTTCCTCATAGATTTTGTATGCGTCGTTCCTTTCCGTTCGTTTCCTTTCCGGCGGCTCTGCCGCGCCCTCACAAGGAGAGGGGGCGGGGGAAAGGATAGGAATGGAATCGGTATTTAATAAATCCGTATTTGATTTTTCTTTTTTTGGTAAGCCAGTCTTTTGTTCTTCTTTATTTAATTGCGTTGGATTTTCCGACGTCGGGTTATCCGTTGTCGGATTTTCCAATATCGGGTTTTCCAACTCCAGCGGCTGCGGCTGCTCGTAAATGGTGTACTCGATAGCGGTCATTTTGCCTTTCTCGTCGATATCCAGTGGCAATTTCAACTGACGTGGGGTATAATTACCATCGGTGTTATTAGTTAGTTGCATAATTAATTATACCAAAAAATCGCTGAAGTCTCACGACCTCAGCGATTTTTCTTTTCAGGGAGTTTTTTTACAGCCCCCTTAAAATCCGCATTCTACCGTGTAACAAATCCACAGCAAAGGAGCTGATGAAGCTATGGCAGTTTTCAGAGTGTTTACAAAACAGGTCGTCCAAGATGTGATGAACAGAAGCTCCTCAAAGTGATACTCTTTGCTTTCATGGAACATGGCATCTGCTCTCTGCGGGGAATGGAAAAATCCTGCAGAAATGACATTCGGTATATGTATCTTCTTGATGGCATGCAGGCGCCGTCTTTTGCCACTTTTGGAAACATCATCCGAAAGCAGCTGACAGATTCCATCGAGCAGATCTTCATGGATATCAATGCCTATATCTTCGAAAAGGATCATGTTGACCTGGAACACACCTATATCGATGGCACTAAAATAGAGGCGAATGCGAACCGCTATACCTGGGTATGGAAAAAATCCTGTACAAAGAACCGGGAAAAGGTGTACCATAAGATATCGCTCCTGATTGATGCCATGAATCAGGAAGTCTTGGGATATTTAGGCGTGAAGCTTGAGAAACGGGAAGCATACGCCATCGATTATGTATCCGAGCTGCTGGAAATGTATAGGAAAGGGACAAACCTGGATGAATCCACTTTCGTCTCCGGATGTGGACACAGAAAAAGTATCCAGCAGAAACAGTATCAGCAAATGCAGGGATATCTTGAGCGTTTAAAAACATATGCGCGTCATATGGAAATCTGCGGGGATGAAAGAAACAGTTATTCTAAAACGGATCACGATGCTACCTTCATGCGATTAAAACGGGATTACATGGGGAATGGCCAGCTGCTTCCGGCGTACAACCTTCAGGCCGCTGTCTGTGATGAATACATTGCGGCAGTCGACGTAAAACCTTACGCATCGGACATGGAATGTTTTGTCCCTTTGATGGAGAAGTACCATAGGATTTACGGACATTATCCAAAGTACCCGGTTGCTGATGCCGGGTATGGCTCCTATAATAACTATCTTTATTGTGAAGAGCATGGCATGGAAAAATATATGAAATTCGCCATGTTTAAAAAAGAAGCGACAGATAAAGGCTATCATAAAAATCCATACAGGGCAGTGAACTTCAAAAGAGACGAATCCGGGAAACCGGTATGTCCACATGGAAAGGCATTTCACTTCAAACGTAAACAGCATGTGTATAAGAATACATATGGAAGGACGGAAGAAATCTATGAATGCGAATCGTGCGAAGGCAAGGATGAACCGTAGCATTCAGGCAGAAGGGACATTCGGCGTTTTAGGTGTGATTATAGATACGTTTAATTGTCTTTAAATTTTTTACAATCCCTGTATTTATGCGGGTCTGCGGTGGTTGTGCATAAAAGAGTGTTCCTACCGGTCCTCAGGGGTTGGCCGGGCCCTCAGTGCCTGACAGGACCGCAAGGATTACAAGGTATCAAAGGACCAAAAGGTGAAAAAGGGGAACAGGGACCGGCAGGTCCGGTGAATATCGCGAACAATCTTGAGACGACGGTAGAAGGGTATGCGTTGGATGCCCGACAAGGAAAGATTTTAAACAGCAAACTAAGATTTGAAACAAAAAGTATAGGATCCTATGAAATCGCTATTAAAGGACAGGCTCTCTTTTACCACTTGTACTAGAATAACGGCGGGGCGGCATAGGCTGCCAATTCATCGTGCGGAGAGACGTTTCCATCTATCGTGGACGGTCAGAGCGGACAGCTGCCGTACACCCATCCGGCAGCGGCTCCGGCAGCATTGCCATCTGCTTCAAGGTTGTATGGCAAGCCCACCAGAGTACAGCCCTCTCATCAAAGCCATAAAAAAAGCCTGAACCAAACAAGCCGGGCATACCGAACCATCAGCTTGCGTAAGAAGCTAGATGAGTGGTGCAGTAAGCGGTAATACTGTAATAACAGAGCCCAGAAGCGTAAGTCACCTGGGCATATTTCGTATTGCACTTCGTGTTGTATAATTGTTTGTTTTACGATATAGGCAGAAATATATTCTGCATACAGAAAACCCGCCATCCCTCTGTTTACAGGGTATGGCAGGTTTCTAACCGCTTTTCTGGCAGTGGAGTATACGGGATTCGAACCCGTGGCCTCAACAATGCGAATGTTGCGCGCTCCCAGCTGCGCTAATACCCCATAACGACAGTATACCACCACAAGATGAAAAAGAAAAGCAGTGTATCGATATTTGTAAAAAATAAACAGATGGCAGATATTAATTTTTATTTTATTTTGAAATGTTGAAAAAGGCTTTAAAAGCATATAAGATGTTCTTATACGGGGGGAGGAATATGCAGACCAAAAAAACATCAGGGAAGAAATACGCAAGGCGGCACAAAAAGAGTTCCTGCTTCATGGCTATGAAGCTGCATCCATGCGGGTGATTGCCAAAAAAGCGAATACGACGCTGGGCAATATATACCATTATTTTCCGAACAAGGAAGCAATCCTTTCTGAGATTCTGGAAGAACCGCTGGAAAAGCTTTCAAAGCTGGTAGAAGGCCATCTGGAATTACAAGTCAAGGCTTATACGATGGACGAATTGCTGGACGCGTTAAAGGAAATGAATGATCTGAGCAATTATGAAGAGTTCCAGTATGTGCTTGATGAACGTCTGCTTATTCTGTTTGAGTTGAGAACGACCCGGTTCATCGAAGCGAGAGAAGCGTTTGTAAAAAAGTTTAAAAACCACATGGCATGGCACCTTAACATGGAGGACAGCGATTCTCCATACATTGACATATTGACTTCAACATTTATCTCCTGCATCCGTCACGTATTGCTAGAGCATAAAGATTCGGAAGATGCTCAGAAAGAGTTCATCAAGGTGTTTAAGATGTTGTGCACAGGGCTGGCCGTGAATGCGGAAAAGTTGTAGCCGGCTATAAAATAATGGGAACTGCCTTCAGACAGGAGGCAGTTTTTTTACTTCCTGAGATATGAATAATGAACGGCTGTTAAGTTATGATTTTTATACGGGAGTTGCTATTGTAAATCAATACAGAAGCCGTTAATATAAGAGCCACGAAAGAACCGGAACGGGTGGTATACCGTACATCCGGGACAGCATACATAGAAAAGGAGAGGCAGTAAGCATGAGTATCGTGGCATTAAAAGGCGTAAGCAGAACATATGAAAGCGGAGGACGAAAGGTATATGCCCTTAACAAAGTATCATTTACCGTAGAAGAGGGAGAATTTACTGTCATACTGGGACCAAGCGGCGCGGGCAAAAGTACGCTTCTGAATATTCTTGGAGGAATAGACCACGCTGATGAAGGGGAGGTAAGGATTTCCGGCCTGGACATCGCTGCGTTGAATGAAAAAGAGATGTCTGGCTACCGGGCCGAAAAGGTAGGGTTCGTATTTCAATTTTATAATCTGATCCCGACATTGACCGTCCGGGAAAATGTAGCGCTTATGCAAGAGCTGAAAAGGATGTCGCGTCTCCGGATGAGGCGCTTGAAAAGTCGGCCTCGAAGGCCACGGGGGCAAATTCCCGGACCAGCTGTCAGGAGGAGAACAGCAGAGGGTATCTATCGCGAGGGCGATAGCCAAGAATTCCGACTTGCTGCTCTGTGACGAACCGACAGGCGCCCTGGACAGCGAGACAGGCTGCATGGTGCTGTCAGAGACCAGGAGGCTATGCAAGGAGGAAGGCTGTACGACGCTCATTGTCACTCATAATGCCAATCTTGCCAAAGCAGCCGACAGGATCGTCAGGGTAAAGAATGGTAGGGTCGTCGAGAATCTAGTGAATGAACGTCCCGTTAGTATAGAAGAGGTGGACTGGTAATGTTAATAAGAAAGATGCTGCGGGATATATATAAAAATAAAGTACAATTTACGGTCATTTTTCTCATGATGTTTATAGGATGCTTCCTTTTTTCCGGAATTACAGGAGAATGGAAAGGCCTGGAGAAGATTTTTAATAATTATATACATAATCAGAACATGGCGGATATATGGGTGTTTCATCATTTTTCGGAAACCAATCTAGAGCAGATTAGGAAAGATGACCGCATTACAGAAGCGGAAGGCAGGATGTTCCTGCCGATGGTTCCCGCAGATAACAGAGAAGCTTCGCTGGATACCTATGTGGCAGAAAGTGACAATATATCAAGGCTTCACGTCAAGGAAGGGATTCCATTTGACAGCAGCCAAAAAGGCATATGGCTGGACGCGCTGTATGCCAAAGAGAATCATTACAAGGTCGGCAGCTATATGGAGTTACAGTACAAAGGCCTGGAAATCAAGGGGAAGATCCTCAGTCTTGTCTATAGTCCGGAATATATATGGTGCATCCGAAGGCGGGATGATGCCGGAACATAAGAATACGGGTTTTACATGGATTAGTCCGAAGCTTCTGCCCGGAGAAGTTCCATACATTTTGAACGAGATTGTGGTAAAGACTGCAAGGCCGGAAAATAAACAACTCATACAGGATATACTTGGCGACGGCAAAATAACGTCGTCAGAGGTGTCCGGCTATCCGGGCCTATCCATGGTGAAAGATGAGATAGAGCAGCACAGGACGATAGGAACGGCTTTTTCAGCCGCATTTCTTCTGATAGCCGTGATGATCGTCATGACGACCATGCATCGGTTGCTGAAGAATCAGAAGATGCAGATAGGCATACTGAAGGCATTGGGTTTTACAAAGAAGAGGCTGATTATCCATTATCTGTCTCACAATGCCTTTATCTGCCTTGCCGGAGCATTTGGAGGATTCGTATGCGGATACCGTTTCCTGCCGGGACTGATATACAGGTTTATGAAGCAGATGTATGTATTGCCTCTGTGGGAAGGGTATCTTCCTCCTGCTTATTATCTTCTGCCGCTTGGCTGCACGTCCCTCTGTGTGATTATCAGCGGTCTGATCTGCCGAAAATATCTTAAGCCGGACGCGGCCACTGTATTGTATGCTGATAAGCCTAATGGAGGTGTGAAGGAGCTTCCAAGAGCAGCCGGCTTCCTTGGATTTGCAGGAAGATGGAATCTCAGGGCCATCGCGAGGAACAGGCTGAGAAGCTTTATGAGCCTGTGCGGCATCCTCGGCTGTACGGCGCTTCTGTTCTGTGCGTTTGCGCTATATGATACATTTGTAAATCTATCGGACTGGACGTTTACGAAACAGCAGGAGTATGAATGCAAGATAACGGAGCTGCCGGAGGAACAAGGACAACAGGACATTCTCGCGATGACGGACGGGGAATACCTGATGGAGAGCAGCGCATCCATCCTTACAGGGGAAGCGTCATCAGAGCCAGACGGTGAAGGAGACAGGAAAAGTAAGAAGGCGGAGAAAAAAGACGTTACACTTACCGTGGCAGAAAGCACGCGATACGTGAAGCTGGCGGAAGATCTGGATACATTTACGAGGGTGGACGGAGGAGCCGCGCTGTCAAAGAAGACGGCAGACAGCCTTGGCATCAGGAAGGGGGATGTCATCTCATGGAAACCGGCAGGCGGCAAGTCATATATAAGGTCTGAGGTAAAAGCAATCATCCGCACGCCGCTCAGCCAGGGTATTGTCATGATGCGGGCAGATTATGAGGATGCAGGCCAAGTATATGAGGCACATGCCATCATCGGAAAGGAACCGGAACATGGCTTTGGCCCTTACGAAGACGAATGCAGCATATCATACCAGAAGGAACTTACCAAGAGTGTGGATTCCATGATGGATGGAATGGTGATGATGATAACTATCCTCGTACTTGGAGCAGTAATTCTTGGAAGCGTCATGCTGTATAACCTGGGCATACTGTCTTATATGGAACGGTACCGGGAATTTGCGACGATGAAGGTGCTCGGATTTGCAGATAAGAAGATACGGAAGATAATGATACAGCAGAATGTATGGCTGTCCGTACTTGGGATACTTATCGGCATGCCGGCGGGATACGGACTGCTTTACTATCTGCTTTCCACCATACCGGACTCTAGGGATATGCCGGTATTTATAAAGGCTGGATCGTGGGTGCTGAGTGCAGCAGGAACGCTTATCCTGTCCTTCCTGATCAGCCGGATAGTGTCCAGAAAGATTCCGCACATTGACATGGTAGAGGCGCTGAAGGCGGAGTAATTAGGAGTTTTGTAAACCAGACGCCGATGGGAAGGTATGGGGAAGAGGCTCCGATGCGTCCGGGAACTGCGACTATCACACAGATTCCTAAGCTTGTGGGATGTTCGCCGATAGCGGCTCCCCGCCCGCAGCCACTTTACTTACCCCTTCACTTATGTTCTGATATCCATAGACCGGCCAGGGTCAGCAGCATGCCGATACAAGACTTCATCGTGACGTGCTCTTTCAGCACGATTACGGAGGCGGTCACGGTGATGACGGGCACAAGGTAGATGTAGACGCTCGTCCTTACCGCTCCGAGGATCCGTACGGCAGCGTTCCAGGTGACAAAGCAGAGCGCGGAGGCTCCCAGTCCCAGGAAGAGCATGTTTCCGAGGCTGACCGGACTTATCAGCGCTTTTAGGTCAGGAGCAAACCCAGAGAAGAGCATCACCGGAACCATGAACATGATGCCGTAGAAGAAGACTCTTCGTGTCGTCTCTATCGTGGAATACCCGTACCCGGAGATCTTCTTCGTCAGTACAGAGTAGCAGGCCCAGATGAAAGCAGCCAGCAGCGCAAGGAAGTCTCCGGTCGGGTTCAGGCTTGCACTTCCGTCTGAAAAGCTGATCAGGCAGATTCCAGCCATTGCAGCCACGAATCCGAGAAAAAATGGTACGCCGAGCGGTTCCTTCTCCCGTGAGGAGAGCCGCGCAAGTATGGCGGTGAAGAAGGGGGCTGTGGAGATGATGACTCCCACGTTGGATGCCTGGGTCAGGGTCAGGGAGATGTTCTCCAGCAGGTAATAGAGGCAGATGCCGCACAGGCCTGCAAGGAGAAAGGTTCCTTCCTGCTTTCTTCCTCTCAGCGGCATAAACTTTGGACGGACGCACCACAGTGCGATATAGCCGATGATAAACCGGATAAATAATATCTCGATTGGTGTAAAGTCCTTAAGAAGCACCTTTGTGGAAATGAAAGTAGTGCCCCAGATGAGTATGGTTATGAATGCGGCCACATGGCCTTTGGCTTTGCTTGTCTCTGACATGTCTGTTATCGTTCCTCTCTCTTGCCGTAACCTGTATTCCCTACCGGCGCATTTCTGGATGTGCCGGTACTGCTATCTGTAAATATCCGCTGGTACTGCTTGGGAGTAAGGCCTGTAAATTCCCGGAAAAAGTTTGTAAAGTGGCTCTGATCCGAGAATCCCGCCCTATCGGACGCATCGATAGGCGGAACGCCCTGTTCCAGAAACTTCTTGGCCCGTGTGAGACGTACGGTCTGGAGATAGCGGTATGGGGAGACCCCTACCTGTCGGGTAAAGGACCTTATGAGATATGACTTCCCGAAGCTCGTCATAGTAAGCAGGTCATCCAGGGTTATGTTATCGGAGAAATGTTCGTCCATATAGCTGCATAACGTCTGTATCTGCGGATTGGGCTGTATAATTTCCACCTCGTCAAAAGGTGCGGCATAGTCTTCCAGGACTTGATGGAGGAGGAAGAAGAACGCTTCCTCCCTCTCCAGGCGCGGACCGCCCTTTAAGATGGCGTCATACAGCCTTCCGAGCGATTGGGTGATATCGCTCTGGTACACGACATTTTGGGTGAAATGCGGGACAAACGGCTTCCCTGTGATTTCCGATGCGGCTCTTTCCATGATATCCGGGGGAATGTTGACAGCCCGGTAATCCAGTATCTCGCCTCCGAGGGGCGCGCAGTAATGGTTGTCGTTAGGGTTGAACAAGATGAGATCCCCGGCTGTCAGGTCGTACTCCTGTGCCTTGCACCAGAGATGCCTCCTGCCGCCTTCCACGAATCCGATGACATAGAATTTATGAAAATGGTTGGGAAATTTCTGGACGATTCCACTTAAGTTATATGCTTCTATCTTCAAATCGCGGTCGTAGTATACGTGCCGCTGTTCCTGTTCTCTTGGCATTATATTCCTCCTTGATGGCACTTCTGATGCACTGATGATATTTTAACACATCTTCGGAAAGTTTTCTTGAATGATGTGACACTTATGTTATACTTGGTAAAAAGGAGGATGTGAATATGAGGTATGAGATTCAGGGCGAGACGCTTCCGGTCGTCATCTGCCGGCTTGAGGCCGGGGAGCAGATGATTACAGAAGGCGGAGGCATGGCATGGATGTCGCCCAACATGCTGATGGAGACGACGACCAACGGTGGAATCGGGAAAGCCTTTGGGCGGATGTTCACCGGTGAGAAGATGTTCCAGAATATCTATACGGCACAGGGCGGCGATGTCTGCCACTTGCAGCATGGAGATACAGAGTGTTCCGGGTGTGAAGAACATGCTGTTTGGAGGCGAAGGTATCTTTAACACCGTCATTACAGGGCCGGGTAAAGTCTGGCTTCAGACGATGCCTATCAGCAATGTGGCCGGCGTGCTCAGACCGTACCTTCCGTCATCGGGTTCGTAAGCCTGGCGGAATAAACCATAAGATGGGAGCAGGATATGACAGAGAAAGAATTGATGTTATCAGAACAATTATATATTGCGGACGACCCAGAACTTACGAGAGAGTTCATGCGGGCAAAGCGTCTTACGCGGCTGTATAACAGTACGACAGAGGAACAGATGGATTACCGTACGCAGCTTTTAAAGAACTGTTCGGAAGGACGGGGGAGAATCTGCACATCGAACCTACATTCCGCTGTGATTATGGAACGAACATCTCCATAGGAGAAAATTTCTATGCCAATTATGACTGTATCATCGTAGATGTGTGCAGTGTCACGATAGGAGACGACGTATTCTGGGGGCCGCGGGTGTGCGTCTATACCGCAGGGCACCCGATTGACGCAAAAGTACGCAATACACAGCTGGAATTCGGCAGGAAGGTATCCATTGGCAGCAATGTGTGGATTGGCGGCAATACGGTCATCAACCCGGGAGTCAGCATCGGCGATAATGTAGTGATAGGCTCCGGCTCTGTGGTGACGAAGGATATCCCGTCCGGAGTGATAGCAGCAGGCTGTCCGTGCAAAGTGCTGCGTAAGATTGATGAGGACGACAGGACATACTGGGATGAGCAGGCGCGGAAGTACAAAGACAACAAAAGAAATTAGAAAGAAGGCAGGACAAAGATATGATGAGAAATCCGGTTCAGACGATAGGCAGCCTGATCGATAAAAACAATTTGAACGTTGTCAGCTACATAGACGAGGAAGGGTTTCCCGTCAGCAGGGCCATGCTTCCTCCAAGGGAACGTGATGGCATCCGGACCTTCTGGTTCACGACCAATACATCATCGAACAAGGTGAAGTGCTACCGGAAGAATGCGCAGGCAAGCATATATTTTGTCGATAAACGGTTTTACCGAGGCGTATGCCTTATGGGGACGATGGAGGTACTGGAGACCCCGGAAGCGAAGGAAAGGATCTGGCGTGACGGAGACACGATGTATTATGAAAAAGGCGTGACGGATCCGGACTACTGCGTACTGAAGTTCACGGCAGTAAAAGGACGGTATTACAGCAATTTCCATTCGGAGGATTTTGAGATACGATAATGGATAAATACGAAGTTTTAAAACAATATTTTGGATATGACGAGTTCCGGGACGGGCAGAATGTGCTGATCGACAGCATCCTCGAAGGAAGAGACACGCTTGGCATCATGCCGACCGGTGCCGGCAAATCGCTCTGCTATCAGATACCGGCCCTTCTGATGCGGAGCATTACGCTCGTCATATCACCGCTTATATCACTGATGAAAGACCAGGTCGAAGCGCTGAACCAGGCGGGGGTCCATGCGGCGTATCTGAACAGCTCTCTTACGCTGAACCAATACCACACGGCGCTGCGGTACGCGAAGGAAGGACGGTATCCCATCATCTATGTGGCTCCTGAACGGCTGGATACAGGCGAGTTCCTGGACTTTGCCCTTCATACGGACATCTCTATGGTGGCGGTAGACGAGGCGCACTGCGTATCACAGTGGGGACAGGATTTCAGGCCCAGTTATCTGAAGATTGTAGACTTTATCGAGAAGCTTCCTATGCGCCCTGTGGTGAGTGCGTTTACCGCGACAGCCACGAAGGAAGTCAGGGAAGATATTGCAGATATACTGCAGCTTCAGAATCCTCTTGTCACTTCTACCGGTTTTGACCGTCCGAACCTGTACTTTGCAGTACATTCCCCAAAGGATAAGCTCGAAGCCCTGCTGAACTATACAGAGCGGCACAGAAAAGAGAGTGGCATCATCTACTGCCTGACCCGTAAAAATGTGGAGGATGTGTGCGACAGGCTTAAAGAGGCGGGATTTTCTGCCACAAGATACCACGCGGGCCTCAGTGACAAGGAACGGAAGTCGAACCAGGAGGACTTCATCTATGACCGCTCAGATATCATGGTGGCGACAAATGCATTTGGCATGGGGATAGATAAATCCAACGTCAGATATGTGGTGCACTACAATATGCCGAAAAATATGGAGAGCTACTATCAGGAAGCCGGAAGGGCAGGAAGGGACGGCGAAGCCTCCGAATGCATCCTTCTGTACGGCGGCCAGGATGTGGTGACGAACCAGCTCTTTATAGACAATAACAGGGAGAATGACCAGCTGGATGAGCTGACGATGGAGATTGTAAAAGAGAGGGATAGGGAGCGCCTGAGGAAGATGACGTTCTACTGCTTTACCAAGGAATGCCTCCGGGACTATATTCTTCGTTATTTTGGAGAGTACGGGGACAACTACTGTGGAAACTGCAGTAACTGCCTATCGCAGTTTGAGACGGTGGATGTCACAGAGAGCGCAGCTGCTATCATCGGCTGCGTATCGTCATGCCGGCAGCGCTATGGCGTCAATGTCATTCTGGATACCGTACATGGCTCGAAGACGGCGAAGATCCGCCAGTACCATATGGATGAAAATCCGCAGTATGGGGCGCTGGCTAAGGTTCCTGCCTACCGTCTCCGGCAGATTGTCAACCATCTGCTGCTCGGAGAATATCTCATGCTGACGACGGACGGCTACAGTATCGTTAAGCTGACCGCCAGATCAGGACAGATACTCGACGGGAAAGAGCAGATTACGATGAAGATGCCGAAGGACGCAGAGAAGGAAACGAAGAGCCGCAAGAAGGCAAAGGGCAGAAAGACAAAAGCAGCAGGGCTTTCCGCGGCAAATGAGCCTATGTTCGAGAGGCTGAGGGCACTCAGGAAGGAAATAGCAAGAGAAGAAAAAGTGCCCCCATATCTCGTATTTTCTGACAAGACACTTGTCCACATGTGTGTGGAGAAGCCGGAAGATAAGCAAGGTATGCTGTCTGTCTCCGGAGTGGGAGAGTATAAATATGACAAATACGGCGAACGGTTTTTAAAGGAGATTCAGAAGCTCCGGTAACAGGCCGGCAGATGCCGAATGCTTCTGGCATCTAAAGCCCGTGTGCATGAAGAAATTTTTCAAATTTCTTTTCGCCAAATATTTCATTTGTGATGAATTCTCCGTCATAATAGAAGCTGTACGTCGTAAAGGGAGTAGGCGCCTCCTGAGCCTGACGGGCTGTTTCCAGCTTGTGGACCGTAACTGTGGTTCCATGCTGTCTGGCGGTATCCTGGATAAGGGGGACATACTTTGCAGTGTGTGGGCATTGGTTCGTGTAATACAGGACCATTCCCTTTTCCTCGATCGTTCCAGATGTGGCACAGCCCTTGAACTTTGGCACAGGCGCTGTATCTGAAAAAGGTAGGTAGTAGAGTACGAAATACGGGCTGGCAGTATCGGCAGCGGTAAAGCCTTTATATTTCATATAGTCCGGGTCTGGCAGATAGCTTCTTTTTTTCTCGGAGGCAATAATCGTGATACCGCATTTCCCCTTTGCCTTTGCATCTTCGATGCATTGATCGAGCAGCTCGTTGGCATATCCCTTCCCCTTATGCTGTCCCGATATCCAGAAACAGTTGATATGCATGTACCCTGGCGCATCAATCGGATACCAGGCATTTTCGGCAGGCATGTATTCGATAAAAACTTTGCCTCTTACATCTGCTTTCAGAAACACAAGTCCGTCCGGCAGGTTCTCTTTCATCCATGCCTTTTTGGAAGAGACGCAGTTTTCCCCTTTCTTGTCTGCGATACAGCAGCAGATATGCTCCTTCTCTATATTTTTCTCGTCAACAGTTATATATTCCATCTTTTACTCTCCTTTTAGTTGTATTTGCTCTATTGTAACACGTGTAATCTGACAACGGCTTGTCAGGTTTTCCGCAATTATTTGAGTCCGCTGCTTCCGGCCGTATCTTATGCGCCTGATTCTGTATCTGGCGACATAGATATTGTCGGCTCGGATATTTACCGATATAATGAAATCAGCATGAAAAGAGAGGGTAGAGAATATGTATCATGTTGCTATCTGTGATGACGATATGCTGGTGCGGATGCTCATCCGCACAGCGGTAGAAAGGTCGGGTGCAGAGTGCCTGATAAGCGAGTTTGCCGACGGGGCAGACCTGATAGACGGATATAAGGGATATGATGTGCTATTCCTGGATATCGATATGCCTGAGACCGACGGGCTGGAGGCGGCCGCCGTAATCAGAAGGACAGACCACGCCGTCAGAATCATCTATGTCACCGGCTATGAGGATTATATGAGCCGCTCTTTTCTTGTACACCCGTTTGCCTTTCTTCTCAAACCTGTGGATGAGGAGGAGATCAGGAGCCAGTTCATAGAGGCATGTGACTATGGCAAAGAGAGAGGACGGGAGGGGCCCCTACATTTGGCTGCCTGCGAAGGCGTGTTAGAAATGGATGTGTATGATATATATTACATGGAATATGTGGGGCGGAAAATACGCATGGTAACTAAGAACGGGGAATATCTTCTGAGGGGAAAGATTACCGAACTGGCGGAGCGGATGGAAGCATATGCTTTGCTGCCCCGCACAAGAGCTTTACCGTGAACCTCTACCATGTAAAGTCAATCAGAGGATATGATATCCATATGATGAACGGTGATATCATACCGCTGTCACAAAAACGATCCGCACAGTTCAGGGGCCGGCTTGGCAGACGGCAGGCAGTTCGAGGACGTGTCAGGCTTCCAGTTTGCCGGACTTTTTCTTCCGCCGCTGATCAGTGCATTTATCATCGCGTCCCTCATCGTACTCGGCAATGTTTATATACAGTTATACGGGGCGTATCTGGTTATCGTGGATATATGCTTCCTGGTGTTCATGAACCTGTATATCCTGTATCTGTTTTCTTACCAGTCCAGGAACAGGAAGCTGAAGGAAGAGCTGAAGACGTTCCAGAGGCAGAGCGAGATGCAGTACCACTATTATAAAAAGCTGGAAGAGAAGTACGAGTCGTCAGTACACGGACAGCCATATGCTGAACATCATACTGAATGACAAGGCGGAGACGGCCAGGCAGAAGAACATACGCATGGAAGTCAGTATAGGCAAGATACGGCTCGGGCATATGAAGGATATGGATGTGACGACTGTATTTGCCAATCTGCTGGATAATGCGCTGGAGGCTGCAGAAGGGTCCGGAGACAAGAGATACATTACTGTAAAGGCAGATGCCTTTCGTGAATTCAGCGTCGTCAAAATATGTAATTCATATGATCCTGCGTTGAAAAAAGACGGGAAAGATACTGAACACAGAGGGATTGGACTTGGCAATGTGCGTCAGACGCTGCAGCGCTGCGGGGGCGGCATGGATATTGAAGAAAAGGACCGGGAATTTG
Source organism: Extibacter muris (assembly GCF_004345005.1). Classification (GTDB taxonomy): domain Bacteria; phylum Bacillota; class Clostridia; order Lachnospirales; family Lachnospiraceae; genus Extibacter; species Extibacter muris. The sequence continues at coordinate 142,691 of NZ_SMMX01000007.1, read as the reverse complement.
CGGTAAGCATTACGATTCCGGGCCCGGTAGGAGACGCGGCTGAAACAGGCTGAAGGCGGCGGAAGAGGTGATCGACTTGGTAAACGCGGAAGAGTACGAAAAACTGGCGGAAGAGAAATGGAACGCACAGCTTAAGGCGGCACTTCCGGCAGAGACGATGGTCAGCCAAGTGCAGCCTGTAGTAGAAGAACTGGGGGCATTCAAGAGCTATGGGAATGAGGCGGTGGCCGGAAGCGAAGATAAAGATACGGAGCAGGAATTTGCGGTGGCTGTCCTATGAAGAACGGAAAGCGCAGTATACGATTACGTTTGATAAGAATATGAAAGTGGCTGGTTTTTTTATTAAATAGATAGGGATGAGCTATGTATATATTTTTGTTCTGCATGGTCCTGCTGACTCCGGCGGTGGTGGCACTGACTGGATGCATATGGAGGAAACATCCTCCGGCTTCGATAAATCTGGCATATGGGTATCGGACAAAGAGGTCCATGATGAATAAAGAGACATGGACCTATGCACATAAATGCTGTGGGAACGTGTGGTGCAGAGGGGGCATCATTCTGCTATTGCTGTCGGCGGCAGCTATGGTGTTATTGAAAAACAGAGACTATGAGACTGCTTCCATGTATATTGTAAGCTTTCAGCTCGTGGCGGTCTGCCTGTCTATCGTGCCGGTCGAATCGTCGCTTAAGAAGCACTTTGATGAATATGGCAGGCGTATACGGTAACAGGTATAAATTGAGGGACTGGGTAAAACCAGCCCCTCTTTTCTGGCTTGCCATAAGATATTAAAACATGTATCGGTAGAGGTTATGTTATACATTTTGAACTTCATTTGCTATAATATAAAATAAAGTGTATTGCAGAATTGTATTTTTATAGAAAGCAGGTGCCGGGATGATTAAGGATAAAAGTATAGATAATGGCAGAGAATTTGACTGGGGACGCACCTCAGAAGATTACGCGAAGTACAGGGACATCTATCCGGAGGAATTCTACAAGAGGCTTCTGGATAAGGGGGTGTGTATGAAAGGGCAGACCGTGCTGGATATAGGGACGGGGACGGGAGTTATTCCAAGGAACATGTACCGGTATGGCGCAGACTTTACAGGCATAGATATATCAGCGTAGCAGATCGGACAGGCGAAAGCATTAGCAGAGGAATCCGGGATTAAGATAGAGTTTTGCTGTGTACCAGCAGAGGAGAGCCATTTTCCGAACAACCACTTTGGCGCTGTAACAGCATGCCAGTGTTTTACGTACTTTGACCATGCGGCGCTTGCGCCCCATATCTGTCATATGCTGAAACCCGGTGGGATATTTGCAGTTCTGTATATGGCGTGGCTGCCGTTCGAAGATGAGATAGCAGGCAAGATTGAACAGCTTATCTTGAAGTACAATTCTGAATGGTCAGGCTGCAATGAGATGAGACATCCGATAGTGATACCGGACATTTATCATGAGTTTTTTACCATAGAAAAGGAGGATGTATTCGATGTGTATGTACCTTTTACAAGAGAGAGCTGGAATGGCAGGATGAAAGCATGCCGGGGCATCGGGGCATCGCTGCCGGAAGAGGACATAGGGAAGTTCGATGAAGAGCACATGGCAATGCTTGAGGAGACAGCTCCCCGGCGCTTTGATATCCTGCACTATGCAGCGATGACAACGATGAGGAAAAAGTAAGGGTGCAAAGCGTATCTGCGTCGGGTATCATATTCAAGGGGGTAAGAAGGAATGAAAGAAAAGAAAGGTATCATTATATTAAGTGTGTGCCCTTGTAAACTGACGCTATCCGGCAGCCATATCGCCGGCATATTTGTGGAGGGTGCAGCCCAGTCAGGTGGGATTGGGAAAGCGCTTCTGGATTATATGAAGGATAAAAGGCCGGCATTAGAATTATGCGTGTATGAGAAAAATAAGCGTGCCGTCCGTTTCTATGAACGCGAAAAATTTCAGTCTGCATCAGAAGGCATCGATATGGATACCGGAGAAAAAGAGATCATAATGACGTGGGATGCCCGAAGCGGTGCATAGCGGCAGAGAAAGCAGGATAGGACATGAACAATACAGAGATCAGAACAATGTTGAAAGAGATGGCAGAACCAGAATTCCAGAAATTCTCCAGCTCACTTATACCCGAGATTCCCTCAGGCAGCGTCATCGGCGTCCGTCTGCCCAGGCTGCGCAAACTGGCAAAACAGATAGCGAAAGAAGACTGGCGCACATATCTTCAGACGGCATCAGACGCAAGCTTTGAGGAGATCATGCTCCAGGGTATGGTGATCGGTTATGCAAAAGCGGGAATACAGGAGATTCTAAGCTGCATAGATGCATTTCTGCCCAAGATAGATAACTGGTCCGTTTGCGACAGCTTCTGCACAGGACTCAAGATAACAAAAGAACACCCGGAAGAGATGTATGAATACATACAGACAAAGCTTAAGTCCAGACGGCCGTACGACATCCGCTTTGCAGTAGTCATGCTTATAGATTATTATATCGACGACGCATATATCGAGCAGGCATTATCAGCCATGGAACAGATACACGAAGAATCATACTATGTAAGAATGGCTGTAGCCTGGGCAGTGTCCATGTATTACGTATACAATCCGAACTATACGGAGACATTTCTGCAGCATACTGCCTTAGACGATTTCACATATAATAAAGCACTTCAGAAAATATGCGAATCGAGGCAGGTGACGAAAGGAACAAAAGAAAAAATTCGGGGGATGAGGAGGAAATTTTCATAGGGGTCAGACCCCTGTGTTGAAAGGGGTCTGACCCCTATGAAAATTATGAAAAAAGTCAGTCAATTTACAGAGGGCAGAATCTTGTCTCCTCTAATTGGATTTGCGCTTCCGGTGCTGCTGGAACTGCTCGCGGTTCCGATTACTGTCATGCTGCAGGGCATTGCCGGTGCGTTCGGGGTAAGGATACCGGTGTCCTGCCTTATGAGCCAGATTGTGCCGGTATCTTTGTTCCGCATCGGACTGGCCACACCTGCATCCACTCTGCTGCAGATTGTCCTTTGTGCAGGCTACTATATATGGATAGAAAAACGGGCGGCCGCCGGCGCCCGTTAGACATTCATATCTTTTAAGGAACGAATCAGTTCAATATCCTCAGCCATGAGTCTCAGATTTGAAGTATAATTCTGCCCGTCGGGCGTGGACACCGCAATTTCAACGACAGTCCCTTCTGTAAGCGCATGTTCAGAGACAGCATCCAAAAACAAAGGAAACTTAGGATGCCTGGCTTTAAACTTCTCCAATTGGGCTTTCAGCTGCTGTAACAGAGCAATGGAATTTAAATTCATTCTTTTATTACCTCCACATCTTATCAGTTTGGGCCAGGTCCTGCGTATACCTGATATCGCTACAACTATAGCGGATTTGCCGGTAAATGTCAAAGCGGAGGGCCGGTGAAAATAAAGTGGGCAGTACTATAAAAATGTATTGGATTCATACAAAAAATAATGTAAAATGTTAGGAAACTGATTGATTATGATATGACAAAGAGGAGGCCTGAAATGAAGATAGATATTCCTGATTACAAAGTGTTAGACTTGAAGTATCTGGTACTCGATTACAACGGCACAATTGCAGTGGACGGAAAGATTCCACAGGGAGTGAGGAAACAGATTAAAGCCTTGGCGGAGCAAGTCGAGGTCTATGTGCTGACGGCAGATACATATGGGAGTGCGGAAGAAGAATGTGCCGGACTGCCTGTGAAGATAGAGACTTTCCCATCCGGGAATGCGATGGCAGCCAAAGATGCGATTGTGGAATCTCTTGGAAGGGAAAGCTGCGCATGCATGGGGAATGGAAGAAATGACCAGCTCATGTGCAGGATGGCAGCGTTATCCATCGCTGTAATGGATTCGGAAGGTATGTGCGGCAAACTGATTAGGGAAGTGGACGTATGTGTCCGCTCGATTGAAGAAGGGCTTGAGCTGATGCTGAACCACATGCGACTGATAGCAACCCTGAGAGGATAGCCTGCTACCGTGCTGCATAGCCGTAACACAGAAAAAACACACTATCATCATATTTTTACCAAATTATCCGTATATAGTATATGTTGAATTTACTGAGTACGGCGCGGGCAGGTATTTGTGTCCGTGTGCCGCGCCGGCACAGGATTATAACTGCGACAGAAAGGGTGAAATGTATGAAGAAAAGAGTTGTCTGTGTTCTGGCAGGAACGCTCATGGCCGCTATGGTCGTGTCGGGATGCCAGAAGGGCAGTACGGAAGAAAAGACAGAGACATTATATGGGGAGATTGCAGAAATAGACGGAGATAAGATTACGCTGGCACTCGCAGAAGAGCCTGAGATGAGAGAGGCCCCGTCAGGAGATAAGCCGGACGGAGAGGCGCCCGCAACAGCTCCGACAGACGGAGAATCATCAGATGGCAGCGGAACTCCCCCGGAAAAGCCGGATGAAGAATCTGTATCAGACGGTAAAGCTCCGGACAGCGAAGCTCCTGGTGGAGGAGATATGCCGCAGGGCGGTCCGGGAGGGATTACCCTGACAGGAGAAGAGCAGACAATTACAACCGACAAGGATACAAAGGTAGAAAAGACGAGCGCAAAAGGTGCAGAACCTGGGAATGAAGATGATGCCAAGAAGGATGCTGACGCACAGGCAGATACAAAAGAGGCGTCCCTGGATGATCTCCAGGAAGGGGATATCGCATCTGTAGAGATGCAGGGAGAAAAAGCAGTCAGCATTACGATTCAGAACAGGGGCAGCATGTCAGAATCAACTACTGGAAACATTGAACTTTCTGGTGTGTATACGGTTGATGGAAAAGAAGAGATGTCGGATGGAGAGACGTATGCTTCTACAAATGCAGATGAGAATGCCGTGCTTGTTAAAAACGGAGGAGCCCTTGAGCTTACGAACACGGTGCTTAAAAAGTCCGGCGACAGCAGCAGTGCAGATGAGAGTAACTTTTACGCCGTTAATGCAGTCCTGGCTGCATCCGAAGGAAGCACAGCAACGATGAGCGATATCACGCTGACGTCGGATGCAGAAGGATCGAATGCAATATTCGCTACGGGAGAAGATTCAAAGATTACCGTAAATAACGTAAAGATTCATACGAAGGGGAACTCGTCAAGAGGGCTGGATGCCACCTACGGTGGCAGTGTGATAGCGACCAATGTTGACATAACTACCGAAGGAGCGCATTGCGCTCCGATTGCCACAGACCGCGGAGAAGGGACGATAACAGTGGACAGCGGTACGCTTTCAGCCGCAGGGGACGGAAGTCCGTGCGTCTACTCTACAGGAAACATTACAGTAAAAGGGGTGACAGGAACAGCAGCAGGAAGCCAGGCGGCTGTCGTAGAGGGCAGGAATTCCATCACCCTTGAAAAATGCGATCTGACAGGTGCCGGCGAGAACGGCGTCATGCTCTATCAGAGCACGTCAGGAGATGCGGCGGAAGGGACCGCCAAGTTCTCCGCTTCAGACTCTAAGCTGTCTTCTACGTCTTCGGGACCGATGTTCTACATTACCAACACGGACGCGGAAGCTACGCTTGAAAATACAGAGCTGACTTATAACAGCGATATTCTTGTCAGGGCTTCTGGAAACAATACGAACAACTGGGGAAGAGAAGGTTCCAACGGCGGTAATTTCAAACTGAACGGAATCAACCAGAGACTCATCGGTGACGTTGCGTGCGATGAGATAAGTACGGTAGAAGTCAGCCTTACGAAAGGAAGTATCTTAAAGGGTACGGTCAATGGTGAGAATACCGGCAAAGAAGTGCGGATCAGCCTGGATAAAGATTCCAGGTGGGAACTTGCCGGAGATTCTTATCTAACGTCAATCACTGACAAGGACAAGGATCTGGAAAATATAGTTTCTAATGGCCATAACATATATTATGATGCATCAGACAGCGCAAACGAATGGCTGGACGGGGAAACGGTCGAACTAAATGGCGGCGGTTCATTGACACCGGCCGCCTGATTTACCGGATGCAGACAAAACAGCATGGATTGGCTCTCTGTAAGAGCAGCCGGAAATTTATAATGAGCAAGAGGTCCGGCTGTGTTATAATCTGCTTATGGATACAGGCATCAAAGACTATTGAGAGGTGATTATATGGCAAAGTACGTAATGGCGCTGGATGCGGGGACGACGAGCAACCGATGCATCCTGTTTGATGAAAAGGGTGGGATATGCAGCGTAGCCCAGAAAGAATTTACCCAGTATTTCCCAAGACCAGGGTGGGTAGAGCACGACGCGGATGAGATATGGTCTACGCAGCTCGGAGTGGCTGTAGAAGCCATGAGCAAGATTGGAGCCGAGGCAGCAGATATTGCTGCCATCGGGATTACAAACCAGAGGGAGACGGTCATCGTATGGGACAGGATTACCGGTGAACCGGTGTACCATGCAATCGTCTGGCAGTGCCGGCGTACAGCAGAATACTGCGACAGCCTGAAGGAGCAGGGACTGGAAGAGCTTTTCCGGAAGAAGACAGGCCTGAAGATCGATGCCTATTTTTCAGCTACAAAGATTAAATGGATACTGGACCATACACAGGGGGCGAGAGAACGTGCCCGGCGGGGCGAGCTGCTGTTCGGTACGGTAGAGACATGGCTCATATGGAAGCTGACAAAAGGCCGGGTCCATGTGACGGATTATTCCAATGCGTCGCGGACGATGCTGTTTAATATCAATACGCTGGAATGGGATCAGGAGGTTCTGGAACTGATTGGCATTCCAAGAAGCATGCTGCCGGATGTGAAGCCGTCAAGCTACGTATACGGAGAGGCGGATGCCTCCTTTTTAGGCGGGGCCATACCGATAGGCGGAGCGGCGGGTGACCAGCAGTCAGCACTGTTCGGGCAGACATGTTTTCTGCCGGGAGAGGCGAAGAATACATATGGCACCGGATGCTTTCTGCTTATGAATACAGGTGAAACGCCGGTGTTTTCAGAGAACGGCCTGGTGACGACCATTGCATGGGGACTGGACGGCAAGGTATACTACGCTCTGGAGGGATCTATATTTGTAGCCGGCGCGGCCATCCAATGGCTGCGCGATGAACTGCGGCTGATCGACTCCTCGGCGGATTCCGAATATATGGCGAAGAAAGTGCCGGATACGAACGGATGTTACGTGGTACCTGCATTTACAGGGCTCGGTGCACCACATTGGGACCAGTATGCAAGGGGAACGATGGTAGGGCTGACGCGGGGCGTGAACAAGTATCATATCATCCGGGCGACACTGGAATCGCTGGCCTATCAGGTGAATGACGTGCTGAAGGCCATGGAGGCTGACTCAGGCATACATCTGAGCGCGTTGAAAGCAGACGGCGGGGCGAGCGCCAATGACTTCCTCATGCAGACGCAGGCGGACTTGAGCGGGGCGCCGGTCAACCGGCCGCGATGTGTGGAGACGACGGCTATGGGGGCAGCCTATCTTGCCGGGCTTGCAGTCGGATATTGGAAAGATAAAGAAGAGGTAGTAAAGAACTGGGCGATAGACAGGACGTTTGAACCTCAGATAGCGGAAGAAGAGAGGACGAAGAGAATCAAAGGCTGGAACAAGGCAGTCACGTATGCATATGACTGGGCCAAAGACGAGGAAGAGGAAGGCGTATGATGTATGATGCAGTAATTATAGGAGCCGGAGTAACCGGCAGCGCAATCGCGCGGGAACTGTCCATGTATGAAGGAAAGTTCTGCGTGCTCGAGCGGGAAGAGGATGTATGCTGCGGGACGTCTAAGGCCAACAGCGGCATTGTCCATGCGGGACATGATGCCGTTCCAGGAACTTTAAAGGCGAAGCTTAATGTCCGCGGCAATGAACGGATGGATAAGCTTGCAGAAGAGCTGGACATACCGTTCGTGCGCAACGGCTCGCTCGTCGTATGTACGGACGAACGGGACAGAGGAAAGCTGGAACAGCTGTATGAGAATGGGCAAAAGAACAAAGTGCCCGGCTTGATGATACTTTCCGGTGATGAAGTGCGTGAGCTGGAGCCTGCTATTTCAGAAGCTGCAGTTGCGGCGCTGTATGCCCCCACCGGCGGCATCATATGCCCGTTTGAACTGAATATTGCCATGGCAGAAAATGCGTGTGCAAATGGCGTAGACTTCAGGTTCCAGGCAGAGGTGGCGGAAATCAGGAGAAGTGCAAGCGGGTATGAGGTTGTCGCGGGAGGCTGCACCTATGAGACAAGAGTCGTCATTAATGCTGCGGGAGTGTATGCGGATGTATTCCACAATATGATTTGCAGCGATAAGATACATATTACACCGCGAAGAGGCGAATATATGCTGATGGATAAGCCGGCAGGCGCGCACGTAAGGCGGACGATATTTACCGTGCCCGGTGCATATGGCAAGGGGGTGCTTGTCACCCCTACGGTGCACGGAAACCTGATTGCAGGGCCGACCGCGCAGGACATTCAAGACAAGGAGGCGACAAAGACTACCTTGGACGGGTTGGAGGAAGTGCGGAAAAAAAGTGGTCTGGCAGTCCGGGATGTACCTCTCGTGCAGGTCATCACTTCTTTTTCGGGATTACGGGCTCATGAACGAGGGGGAGACTTCATAATCAGAGAATCTGCGGAGCGGTTTTTTGACTGTGCAGGCATCGAGTCACCCGGCCTGACAAGTTGTCCGGCCATCGGCGAGATGGCTGCAGAGATGGTGGCAGACCGGCTTGCCCTCCATAAGAAGAAGGATCATATCGCCAGGCGGCGGGGAATCCTGCGGCCGGATACGCTGTCGGACGAAGAAAGAAATGAGCTTATGCAAAGAGACCCGGCTTATGGCAATATTGTCTGCCGCTGTGAGATGATAACAGAAGGAGAGATTCTGGATGCAGTCAGAAGGCCCCTTGGGGCAAAGACGATGGATGGCGTCAAACGGCGTACAAGAGCTGGAATGGGGCGGTGCCAGGGTGGATTCTGCGCCCCGAAGGTGATGGAGATACTGGCGCGCGAACTCGGAGTGGGCCTGCTTGATGTAACGAAGTCCGGGGGAAAATCAACCATGCTTACAGGCAGAGTTAAGGAAAGGTTATAGGAGGAGCGCTACATGCAGGAGTATGACATCGTGATAATCGGCGGGGGCCCGGCAGGGCTTGCGGCCGCTCTGTCTGCAAGAGAACAGGGAATCGGAAGTATACTTATACTGGAGAGGGACCGTGAACTTGGAGGAATACTGAACCAGTGCATACATAATGGATTTGGGCTCCACACGTTTAAAGAGGAGCTGACCGGACCGGAGTATGCATACCGCTATATTGCAAGAATCGACGCCGCAAAGATAGAATACCGGCTTCACACGATGGTGATGGATATAGAAAGCAAGGATGACGGAACAAAGATAGTCACTGCAATGAACAGCCGTGATGGGATGAGGCATCTCTGCGCCCGCGCGGTTATACTTGCCATGGGATGCAGAGAACGTCCGCGGGGCGCCCTTAATGTTCCAGGGTACCGGCCTGCAGGAATCTACACGGCCGGAACGGCACAGCGGCTGGTGAATATGGAAGGATTTATGCCGGGAAAGGAAATTGTCATTCTGGGATCTGGAGACATCGGCCTGATTATGGCAAGGAGAATGACGCTGGAGGGAGCCAGGGTGAAAGCAGTAGCAGAGATTATGCCGGAATCCGGCGGATTGAAGCGGAATATCGTGCAGTGCCTCGAAGATTATGATATTCCCTTGAAGCTGAGCCATACAGTCGTGGATATCAAAGGGAAAGAACATATCGAAGGCGTGACGCTGGCCAAAGTAGATGAGCAGAAAAAGCCCATACCGGGAACAGAGGAAGAGTACCGCTGTGACGCGCTGCTTCTGTCAGTAGGGCTGATTCCTGAAAATGAGCTGACAAGAGGACTCGGTGCAGCCATGGATGGACGGACAAATGGCCCGAAGGTGGACGGACAGCTGGAGACGACGGTGCCCGGCGTATTCGCGTGCGGCAATGTCCTGCATGTCCACGACCTTGTGGACAACGTATCCCGGGAAGCGGCAGAAGCCGGGAGATATGCCGCAGAATTTGTAAAAGGAGAATCAGAGCATGGAGACAATAGAGATGACCTGCATCGTCTGCCCTAACGGCTGCGCCCTGAAAGTCCAGGCAGAAGACGGGGAGATTCTGGACGTTATGGGCAATTCATGTATGCGCGGCTATGCGTATGCCCAGACGGAAGTTCAGAATCCGACGCGTATGCTGACGTCTACGGTGGAAGTGATCGGGGGAGAGCTTCCGCGTGTGTCGGTAAAGACGCAGAAGGAAATTCCAAAAGGCAGGCTGATGGAATGCGCGAGGCAGTTGAAGGGGGTGGCGGCAGAAGCTCCCGTGAACATAGGAGACGTGGTCGTACAGAACATAGCAGAAACGGGAATTGACGTAGTGGCGACTGTTAATGTGCCCAAGAAAACTTCATTTTTATAGACAATTATATAAAAATATACTAAAATAGTCTTATCGACCTCAGAACAGAGTAAAGGAAGGGAATCAGTTATGGAAAAAAATGTTATCGTAGGACAATCAGGGGGGCCGACTGCGGCCATTAATTCAAGCCTTGCGGGCGTATACCGCACGGCAAAGGACCGTGGAGCCAAGAAAGTATTCGGTATGCTTCATGGTATACAGGGACTGCTGGAAGAACGTTATATCGATCTTGCGGACCACATCAAGACAGAACTGGATGCAGAGCTGCTAAAAAGGACACCGGCTGCATTTTTGGGTTCCTGCAGATTTAAGCTGCCGGAAATCCATGAGGACAGGGAAGTATATGAAAAGATATTTTCCATTCTTGATAAATTAGAGATAGAAGCGTTTATCTATATCGGCGGAAATGACTCTATGGATACGATAAAAAAATTGTCTGATTACGCGATCATCACGGGACATCCGACCAGATTCGTCGGCTGCCCTAAGACGATAGATAATGACCTGGCGCTGACAGACCACACCCCGGGATATGGAAGTGCGGCAAAGTACATCGGTACATCGATGAAAGAGATTATCCGGGACAGCTTCTGCCTGGAGTATAACAAAGGTCTTGTTACGATAGTGGAGATCATGGGACGTAATGCCGGATGGCTCACTGGCGCGGCTGCATTGTCCAAAGGAGAAGACTGCGAAGGGCCTGATCTCATCTATCTGCCGGAGCTGTCGTTTGACATCAGGAAGTTTGGGGAGAAGGTGCAGAAGCTGCTCGGCAAGAAGCCGTCCGTCGTAGTTGCAATTTCAGAAGGTATCCGTACAGAAGAAGGCAAATATGTATGTGAGCTTGGCAACAGCGTAGATTTTGTAGATGCATTCGGACACAAACAGCTGTCTGGAACAGCAGCATATCTTGCGAACTATATTGCCGGCGAGCTTGGCTGCAAGACGCGGGCTATAGAACTCAGCACGCTGCAGCGTTCTGCATCGCACGCCGCGTCCCGTGTTGATATACTCGAAGCCTACCAGGTAGGCGGCGCGGCCGTCAAAGCAGCGGATGAAGGGGACTCCGGGAAGATGGTCGTACTCCAGAGGCTGTCAGACGATCCCTACCAGTGCGGAACAGAAGTAAAAGATGTGCATAAGATTGCAAATGACGAGAAGCTTGTTCCAAGGGAATGGGTGAACAAGGAAGGAACGTATGTTACAAATGAGTTCATCTCTTACGTAAGGCCACTCATCCAGGGCGATGTGTCACCGGTTATGGTAGATGGTATCCCGAGGCACCTATATCGTCCGATAGAGCTGGTAAGAAGATAAGAGGAGGGATTACGCTTTGAGGAGTAACTGGGGGTTTAAGTAAAGTGGCTGCGGTCAGGGAGCCGAGTGGCATCTGCTCCGATGCGTCCGAGGTTCCGACTATTTCACGTATCCCTAACCCTCCGGAATGCGCGCCGATAGCGGCTTACATCCCGCAGGATAAGGGATACGGAAAGGATTCTCCGCCTCTCCCGCTTACACCTGCGCATCTCCCACCCGGCTCCCCGCCCGCTATCTACTTCACTTAACAAGGGCGAGGGCGGCCGTGTGGCGTTACTAGCCAGCGGATGACCGCTGGCTGCGTGAGATGAATGACAAAATATAACAAGTTAAATATGTGCAGTGCATAGAAGAAATCTGTGGCCGCCGATGGAACGGTTTGAGCGAGCTTCCAATCCGTTTTACTATGGAGCTTTTTAAATGCCTTTGTTATGCGCTTAAAGCGAGGCGTGCACGCCGTTGCTGCAAGAAGAGCCGGAACCTGGCAGGGGATGTTATCAAATATGACATCCCCGTACCTGATTCCGGCTCTTCTTATATTAGGATTTCTTTTCGTCAAAGGGCTTTAGCTTGCTTGGCCCCTTATCACTATGCTGACACAGCCAAAGCCTTCCCATCGGCGGCCTGGCTTACGAACAATAATATTTCTGTTCTCGCGAAGCTGTGGAGAAAAATGGAAAAGGGGCTTGTGTTTTTGTACAGAATCGGTTATCATATGTATTACTCTATAATATCTCAGTATTTTTAAAGTTCTTTTTATTCCCTCCGGGTGTTGCCGGAAGATTTCCAACAGTAGCAAAAGTAGAATAAAAGAGGTGGTTCTATGTCATCAGTGGGCTTTGATGTGCTTCGCCTGATAGAACATAACCGTTCCTGCTATGTCAGCTCAGAATTTGTGCAGGGCAGCAGTTTGATCCAGTGGCTGAAGTACCATCCCAATATCCCCAAGGAACAGCTATTTTCGTGGATGTATGAGATTATGAGACAGCTGCAGCTGTTTCACAGGCTGAGAGGCCGGCCATGCTATCAGTATGTCAATCCGTACAGTATTATCATAAGCGGCGGGGAAAAGCTGTATCTGCTCGATGCAGGCGCGCAGTCCAGCGAGATGCTTATCAGAAAGATGCAGAGGAAGGCGGTACGGGATAATTTCCTTCCGCCGGAAGAAAATATATATCGTAAAGCTACCATTGGGCTGGATATATACGGATTGGGACGGACATGGCAGTATATGCTGTCGGTCACGGATCCTGCTCCTGAGCTTACGAAAAGGGAAACGCGAAAATTAAGAAAAATCATATCAAGATGCCTGTCCAGGCAGTCCAAACACACGTATCGAAATATCGAAGATATCCAGAGACATTTTCCAATATGCAGAACAAAACCATTACATTTCAAGAAGCAGGTGCTGATTACCGCGGCCATCGTTATAATTGCGGCGGCAGGCATCGCTATACGGGGCGTACCTTTCCGTAGTTCAGGGAGCAGCAGAGAGCAGAACGAGGATACTGTCCGCCAGAGCCCGTCCGACAAGTCGGAAATAAAGAGAAAAGACGACGGCACCAGTGACCTCCTGAAATTCGACATGGGTATGGTCTGCCTTCTGGAGCTGGATGAATATGCAAAGGCGGCAGGCTATCTGGAAGAGGTAGGCCGGTACGGAGCAGACTGCTATGCGATGATTGCCAGATGTATGGAGAAAGATGCGGTGAATGCCGCTGTGCCGGCACTGGCAGCAGCGCTAAAGCGCGCAGAAGATGATATCCCTGAAGGAAGGGAGCGGGAGTGTGTCCATGGGCTCATAAAGGGATATTCATTACTCGGTACAAAAGAGGCAGACTCGGATATCGTCCGCTTGGGGGACGTGTACTTAAGCCTCTCTGGCGGCGAGGGAGGGCGGGAAGAGACGGACAAGGAGATTATGGAGCTTATGGCGGTATCCTTTGAGGAAATGCAGAAAGAGCCGGAGGCAGTATCCATGTATGAGAGAATGCTTGAGCATGAGGAAGAGGCCGGAAACAGGGAGGAACTGTTTGTTAAGATGACGCTTCTGCGGGAAGCAGGCGGTGAGATGGAAAAGGCATGGGAATGCTGCAGAAAAGGTATGGAGGAGCTGCCGGATTCCTCTAGGCTCCGGCTATTGTATATCCGTTTGCAGTGCAAGGATACATCGGTAGACCGCAATGTATGCGCGGAGACAATAAAGGCATCTATCACACATATGCCGGAACTGGCAGAGACGGAAGAGTTTAAGAAGTTACAGAGAGAATATGGCATCCAGGTGGAAGGGGAAGAAGTATGGGTAGGAAGATAAAAGAGATAACCATAATAATTATAATAATTTTTGCAGTATCAGCCACAGGTTCGGCGCAGGAGTCAAAAAGCCTGGCAAAAGACATGGCTGAAAAGGCCGGAGGCATCTCGGTGACAGGAGACAAAGCAGGCACGGAGAAAAACGGAGATGCGGAGGGGGGAGTGGAGCCGGAACAGCCAGAGGGGCCGGAAGGGCCAGAAGGGCCGGAGGAACCAGAGGAACCGGAGGAGCCGGAAAAGCCTATAGAGAAGTACGAGTTCAATTGTCCCGGCCCTGATGGAAAGAGTGGCTATTATGTGACATTGCCAAAGATAGAGATCATTCATGTCAGTGAATACGGAGTCACCAAATTCCGTTTTATGGACGGAGAGGGAGGGACTGTGCAGGGAGAGCTGGCGAAAAGCGGAGACAGGGCATGCATCGGTCCGGAAAAGTTCAAGGAAGGCGGGAACAGCATATATGTCTGGATGGAAGACGAAGATGGAGGTAAGGTGGAAGATTCTGAATGCAGCAAACAAGTGCTTGTTGACACAGCCGCCCCCGATATTCAGCTCTGGGCACCGTCCGGACTGGATGCATGGTACCAGAGGGAGGCTTTGCTCAGCGTAAGGTGCAGGGATGGGGAAAAGGGCAGCCAGATAGAACAGATATCAGCATATGCAGGAAAGCAGCTGCTCGGCACGACGACAAATGCACAGGCCGCCTTTCTTATCAGCCAGAAATCCATACAGGGGAACGGGGTTCCCGTAACAGTGTGTGCTGTCGATAAAGCTGGAAATAAAAAGGAAGTGTCCCGGAGGATGTATATTGACAGTGCACCCCCGGTTATAGCGATACAAGGTATTGACAACTATATGATAACGAGCCGTCCGGCAGAGGTATGTTTCCGTGCAGAGGATGACAACATATTAGATTCGGTCACGGTAAGAAATATGAGAGAGAGTCCGGAAGGAGATGTGGAGGAGCTTCCTGAAAATGAATGGCTGAGCGAGGAGGAGGCCAGCGTCATGCGTCAGCGGCTGAGCGAGGACGGCATATATAAGATGGAACTGACGGCCTCAGACCGTGCGGGCTTTGTCAGAAGCCAATCGGCACAGGTCATCGTTGATAAAAAGAATCCTGTGATACGGTTCGTAGATGAACTGGATGGCCGGTTTGTGAGAGAGTTCCGGTGGAACCATACGCTGGAGGAAACCATAAAAGACTTTACCACGTACGCGTATGAAATCAGGCTGGATGGTAAGATGTATCCACCGGGGAAGAAAGTAAAGACAGAAGGCGTCCACACGTTTCAGGTCAAGGCTGTGGATGCGGCAGGCAACAGGGCCGAGGCACGCGCGCGGTTTATAATAGACCGGACACCGCCGGAGATTGTATTCGCCGATGTAGAGGAAGGCAGAGAATATGAAGAAGCGTGCACGTTTAAAGTGCTGTTGGAAAATAAAAACGATAGGATTGAAGAGATATGGATTAACGGAGAAGAGCAGGCGGTAAATGCGCGCAGCAAAGTCTACCAGTATACGGTGCAGGAATACGGGGAACATATTGTGAAAGTCAAGGCATGTGATAAGGCAGGAAACCGGTCGGAAGCTGACCTGGGATTTGAGATTGTGAAGAAGGAGACCATTTTTGAGAAGATTATCAAGCCTGTCAAGAAAAGATTTGTGCCGGAGGGGAAATCTGTCAAAGAGATAGAAGGAAGGCCAGATGGCAGAGCTGTGCAGCGAGGGCCCGTACTGATTCTGTTTACTGCTGCCGCTGGTACTGCGGCAGGCATTGCATGTTACCGGAAGTGGAAAAAATAATACAATACATTAAGAAGAACCGCTGTAAACAGGTACGGCGGTTCTTGCAGATCATAAGCGTGTCTGACAGGTTAAGCCTGCATAAAAGGGAGGATGCCAGGAACCGGCAGCCGGCCCCTGGCATGTATTATGAAAAAGTTTATTCAAAATAGTATTTTACTACTAGACAGTTGGTTTGTTCGGTATCAAACGTCTTTGTTCTTCATTTGATAATCTTAGTATAAGGTACACGTATGAAGAAACAATGTTAAAGAAGTGAAAGTTTCTTGAATGATAAATGAATAAACTATGAACGATTGTACGGATGGCAAAGGAAAGAGAATGCTATTGTCCGCAGAAAGCTGAAACATCTGGTGTAATCATTCGGTTGCTATTTTTAAAACGCTACCCTATAATATACATATGAAAAATAAATATACATAACAGTATCAGATGATGGAGGAAATGTCATGGACTATGCAAAAGAATCGTTAAAGCTGCATTATGAGTGGAAAGGCAAGATAGAGGTGACGGCAAGAGCAGCAGTGGATAATAAAGAGGCTCTTTCCCTGGCTTATACACCAGGGGTGGCACAGCCGTGCCTTGAAATCAAGGAAGATATCGACAAGAGCTATGACCTTACCCGCCGGTGGAACACGGTGGCGGTCGTGACAGATGGGACGGCAGTGCTTGGGCTTGGGGATATCGGACCGGAGGCGGGCATGCCGGTGATGGAAGGCAAATGTGTGCTTTTTAAGGCATTCGGGGATGTGGATGCCATTCCGCTGTGTGTCAGGAGCAAGGACGTGGATGACATTGTCAATACCATCGCTCTGCTTGCAGGCAGTTTTGGCGGTGTCAACCTGGAAGATATCAGCGCTCCCCGCTGTTTTGAGATCGAGAAGAAGCTTAAGGAACGCTGCGACATCCCAATCTTCCATGATGACCAGCACGGTACCGCGGTCATTACGCTTGCAGGGCTGATTAATGCGCTGAAGCTTGTTGGTAAGAAGATGGAAGATGTCAAGATTGTGACAAGTGGTGCAGGTGCGGCAGGTATTGCCATCATCCGGCTGCTTATCAGCATTGGTGTGAAGAACGTGATCATGACGGACCGTATGGGCGCAATTTACAAAGGCAGAGAGGGACTGAACCCGATCAAGCAGGAGATGGCTGAGATTACGAACGGCAATTGCGTAAAGGGGACGCTGGAAGAGGTTATCAGAGGTGCGGATGTATTCATCGGCGTTTCTGCACCCGGGACGCTGACAAAAGAAATGGTCGGTACCATGGCGGAGGATGCCATCGTATTCGCCTGTGCGAATCCGGTTCCGGAGATATTCCCGGAGGATGCTAAGGCCGGCGGTGCGGCGGTGGTCTCCACAGGCCGCAGCGATTTTCCGAACCAGGTCAACAATGTGCTGGCATTTCCGGGCATATTCAGGGGTGCGTTGGATGTCAGGGCATCGGATATCAATGACGAGATGAAGGTGGCGGCGGCATATGCGCTGGCCGGACTTGTAAGCGACGAAGAACTGGATGCAGACTATATCATACCGGCAGCTTTTGACGCAAGGGTAAAAGATGCGGTTGCAAAAGCGGTGGCAGACGCTGCAATTAAAAGTGGAACGGCCAGGATATAGCATCTTGTTGATATATCGGGGATGGGAGCAATCAAAAACCCCTTCCCGATTATTTTGTGACTTGTAATGTGTGCCAGTATATGGAAGATAAAAGTTGACAAAAAATATCCAGTATGCTAATATTTTAACAAAGAGGTGGACATATGCTTTTGACAAGAGAAAATGATTATGCCATTCGTATGCTCCGTGCGATGAAGGACGGAGAGAAGCACACGATGAAGGATATATGCCAGGAAGAAGAGATTCCGGAAGCATTTGCATATAAGATAGTGCGCAAGCTCCAGAAAGCGGGAATCGTGGATGTCGAGCGGGGCGCGTCCGGCGGGTGCAGAGTGGGAAGAGGCCTCTCGGAGCTCACGTTATATGACGTGGTAACTGCTGTGGACGAAGAACCGGTAATTATGCCGTGCCTCAGAAAGTCCTGCAGGAGGAACACGGGTGGAAATACGTGCAAGGTGCATGTGGAACTGGCCGAGATACAAAGGGTCCTTGTGAGAGAATTAAAGGCCCGTACGCTTTCGGATCTGTTTTAAATATAGAAAAAATAATCCCTCCGAGGCGGGGGAGAATTTTTATAAAATTAAAGTGGACTAAATTAATCAAGTATCGAGAAGGTAAGACTATGAATCAATGTTTTGGCTGTAACACGTGTAAAAGTGCGGATAAGCCGCTGGAAGGGTATATCGCAGGACTTCCTGTCGAGACTTCACACCACCGCGTGGAAAATCAGAGTACGAAGTGCGCATTTGGGCTGCAGGGCGTCTGCTGCAGGCTGTGTGCCAATGGCCCGTGCCGTATCTCGCCGGAAGCTCCGAGAGGAATCTGTGGTGCGGATGCAGATACGATCGTGACGAGAAATCTTCTGAGGGCGGTTGCTTCAGGTTCCGGCTGTTACATACATATCGTAGAGAATACAGCTCTCAATGTAAAGAATGTTGCCAAGACGAAAGGGGACATCAAGGGAATCGCTACACTGGACCGGCTGGCATCCATCTTTGGCATAGAAGAGGCTGATGTATACAAAAGAGCAGAAGCGGTAGCGGAAACGGTGCTGGAAGATCTGTATCTGCCGGAATATGAGAAGATGAGGCTTAAAGAGAAGATGGCCTATGGACCCCGCTATGCCAGGTGGAAGGAGCTGGGCATACTGCCGGGCGGCGCGAAATCCGAGGTGTTCCATGGGGTGGTCAAGTGCTCGACGAACTTGAACTCGGATCCGGTCAACATGCTGCTTGACTGCCTGAAACTTGGTATTTCAACCGGAATCTACGGACTGGTGCTTACGAACCTGCTCAATGACATCGTGCTTGGAGAGCCGGAAATCCGATTTGCACCTGTAGGCTTGAGGGTAATTGATCCGGATTATATCAATATCATGATAACAGGGCACCAGCACTCTATGTTTACGTTTCTTCAGGACCGGCTGACCGACGCGGATGTCGTGGAAAAGGCAAGAAGGGCCGGGGCAAAAGGATTTAAGCTGGTAGGCTGTACATGCGTGGGGCAATATCTGCAGCTTCGGGGAGCGCATTACACGGAGATTTTTGACGGCCACGCAGGGAATAATTATACGAGCGAGGCAATTCTGGCTACAGGCGGTATCGATGCCGTCATATCTGAGTTCAACTGTACATTGCCGGGCATTGAGCCAATCTGCGACGAACTGAAGATTAAGCAGATATGTATCGACAATGTTGCGAAGAAGGCAAATGCGGAACTCAAGGAATTTGAGACCGGAGTCAGCGAAGTGTCGCTTAAGAATTTCCTCGGGGGCAGCTGGAAGCCCCTCATTGGCCTGATTGTCTCTGGAGACATCAAAGGCGTCGCCGGCGTTGTGGGATGTTCCAACCTTACGGCAGGGGGACATGATGTATTGACTGTAGATCTCGTGAAAGAGCTGATTGCAAAAGATATCATTGTCCTGACGGCAGGATGTTCTTCAGGAGGGATTGAGAATTGCGGCCTGATGACGCCGGAAGCGGCACAGCTTGCCGGTCCGAAGCTTAGGGCTGTCTGTGAAAAGCTTGGGATACCTCCGGTCCTGAATTTCGGTCCGTGCCTTGCCATCGGTCGTCTGGAGATCGTGGCAACTAAGCTCGCAGAAGAGCTTGGGGTAGACCTGCCTGAACTTCCGCTTGTACTTTCCGCAGCCCAGTGGCTGGAGGAACAGGCACTGGCAGACGGATGCTACGGCCTGGCTCTCGGCCTTCCCCTCCATCTTGGCCTTCCACCGTTCGTGACGGGCAGCAAGACAGCAGTACAGGTGCTGACAGAAGATATGAAGCAGCTGACTGGGGGACAGGTGCTAATCAATGGAGACGCGAAAGAATCCGCGGATATCTTAGAGAAGATCGTAATGGAAAAACGACTCGGTTTGCACATATAGAAGGGGGCGGTGATTATGAAACGTATCATGATTGATTGTGAAAAATGTGATGGCTGTAAGAACTGCTCCGCGGCCTGTATGCAGGCTCACAGAAAAACGGAAGGTACGATATATGACCTTGACCTGGCAGACCCTGAGAACGAGTAGAGAAATTTTATTCTGAAGGATCAACAGGGCAATTACAGACCACTGTTCTGCCGCCATTGTACCGAGCCGGAGTGCGTAAAGTCATGCATGAGCGGAGCGCTTAAAAAAGACCCTGAGAGCGGGCATGTGTTTTACGATGAGAACAGGTGCGGTTCCTGTTTTATGTGTGTCATGAACTGCCCGTTTGGAGTGCTTAAGCCCGACAGAGTGACCAAGAGCAAGGTAATCAAATGTGACTTCTGCGTGAATGCCGGGGGAGATCCGTCCTGCGTGTCCTCCTGCCCGAAGAAAGCCATATTCGTAGAGGAGGTGCAAGAATGAGATACGTGATTATCGGTGCGGGGACAGCAGGGCTGGAAGCCGCCAGAACAATCAGGAAGGAAGACGGTTCTGCCAGGATATCTGTAATCTCTGCAGACACGTACATACATTCCAGATGTATGCTTCACAAATATATAGCAGGAGAGCGTGACGAAGTGCAGCTTGACTTTACGGAAGATAATTTCTGGGATAAGTTCGATATCAACTGGATGAAAGGTGTAAAGGTATGTGCAGCCTGTCCGGAAGAGAAGGTGATCGTACTGGAGACGGGCGAAAAGGTGGGCTATGACAGGCTTCTTCTGGCAAATGAGGCCGACAGCTTTAGTCCGCCGGTCGGTGAATTGAGAAAAGCGTCCAATGTATTCGGCCTCAGGAATCTAAGCGATGCCCAGGCCATTGTAAAGGAGGCCGGACACGCAGAGCAGGTTCTGGTCATCGGGTCAGGTCTTGTCGGTCTGGACGCGGCTTACGGCCTGCTTGAAAAGGGAAAGAAGATAACGATAGTCGAGATGGCACCCCAGATACTGCCCGTGCAGCTTGATGACCATGCGGCAGAAGCCTACCAGAAGCTTTTTGAAAGAGCCGGAGTACGCTTTATCTTAGGACGAAAGGCCAGCGAAGCAGTATGTGGGCACGACGGTAAGATTCACAAAGTCACATTGGATAACGGTGAAGAGATTCCGTGCGACCTGGTTATCGTGGCGGCAGGGGTCAGGCCCTCGTCAGCTTACCTGGAAGGCAGCGGCATCGCCTGTGAACGGGGTGTGACGGTAGACACGCATATGCAGACGAACAAGCCCGGCGTATACGCTGCAGGAGACATCACCGGCCTCTCGGGAATATGGCCCAACGCCACAGAACAGGGCCGGGTGGCAGGCAAAAATATGTGCGGTATCCCGGAAATGTACACAGATACATTTGCTGCCAAAAATACCATCAACTTCTTTGGACTCGTGACACTGTGCGTCGGAAGAATAAGAGAGGAAGAAGGCGACCAGGTTCAGATAAAAGAAGACCGCAGGCAGTATAAAAGAGCCATCCTTCGCCAAGGAAAGATAGAAGGCATACTGCTCCAGGGAGATATCTCTAACGCAGGCACATGGCAGTACCTCATAAAGAACAGAATAGACATAAGCGGCATACAAAAAGACATCTTCGGCATCAGTTATGCAGACTTCTATCAAGTAGATGAGACAGGCAGATACGAGTGGGTGGTTTAAATAAATTGGCTAAATAAAGTGGCTGCGGGTGGGGAGCCGGGTGGCATCTGCCCCCTACCTCCCCATCGGCGCCCACTTCACTAAACCCCCATTTGCTTTATTTCCGGTAAGCGAACAATGGTATTCCGTTCTTTGTCGGCAGTTCTACGTACCCTTGCGTAAGAGGTCTTGCGTAATCGATAAACTTTCCGCTGATATCAGAGCCTTCGCTGATGATCCATTCATCCGGAACGGGTTTTTCTTTGTTGCAGATGATATTGACGTCTGCCGTTCCATAGGAGAGTTCATACGGCACGCTTTTGTTGCGGATGAACGTTATCATCTTGCCGGTCTCGCCACCGAGTGCTACCTGTACGGCGTAGATGCCGGCATTCACGGCCTCGTCCAGGTCTACCCTTGAGAGGTGGGCGCAGGAACAGCGCTGGCATACGTTAAGCTCTACGGAACGCACTTTGACCCCGATTCTATCTTTTACAAGATTCTCCAGATACTTTCCTGATCCGGTCAGCATCTTGTGTCCGAACGTGTCTGTACCGACATCGCTTGCGTATTCGCAGATGAAGGTGCCTTTGCCGTCATTGATGCCTTCAGAGATGCACACGACGAGGTTCGGGGTGGTCTTAAGCGCCTCTTTTACTTTCTCTACGAATGCATCCTGGTCAAATGCAACTTCCGGAAGATAGATGAGAACCGGGTTGTCCCCCTCAAACTTCCGTGCCAGCATGCTGGCGGCTGTAAGCCACCCTGCGTGGCGGCCCATAATCTCCACGATGGTGACAGACTGCTTGTTGTCATATACCGTGGCATCTGTTGCAATCTCACGGACCGTAGTCGCGACATACTTGGCGGCACTTCCATATCCCGGAGTATGGTCCGTCTCGACAAGGTCGTTATCGATGGTCTTCGGCACGCCGATGAAACGGATATCGCTGCCGATTCCTGCGGCATAGCGGGAGAGCTTGCTTACCGTATCCATGGAGTCATTACCTCCAATATAGAAGAAGTATCCGATGCCCTTTTCCTCAAATTTCCTGAACAGCTCGGGATACACAGGGTCTGCCAGATCTTCAGGCAGCTTGTAGCGGCATGAGCCAAGATATGCCCCCGGTGTCGTCCTTACCAGCTCCAGCTCATTCGTCGCGTCCAGCGCCCCGATATCCATATACCGGCCCTGGAGGAATCCTTCGATTCCATTTATCATGCCGAGGACCTGTCCCACGCTTTCCGTCTGCTTCACTCCTTCGGCCACGACACCGTACAGGCTTCCGTTGATTACGGCGGTAGGTCCGCCTGATTGTCCTATAATGATGTTTTTCTTCATATTATTTCCTCCAATTCTTTGTAATTACTATATCGGAAAACGAGAGATTTTACAATCTGTAGTATAATTTTTTGCGAATATCAGGTTGGAAAAAGCGGAAGAATGCATTATACTAATAAACAGTTGATGAAGAAAGGAAGCAGACAAGATGAAATATATTTCATTTGCCATACCATGCTATAATTCTGAAGCGTATATGGAACATGCGGTTGAGAGCATTCTCCCTGGCGGAGAGGATGTAGAGATCATAATCGTGAACGACGGCTCCAAAGACCGCACATCTGAGATCGCACATGCATATGCGGAGAAATATCCGACGATTATAAAAGTTGTGGATAAAGAAAACGGCGGACATGGAGACGCGGTGAATTCGGGCCTTGGCAACGCACAGGGTAAATATTTTAAAGTGGTAGACAGCGATGACTGGGTAGACGAGGAGGCGCTTCACAAGATACTGAAGCTGCTCAGGGATCTGGAAGAGGACGACCAGGAAGTGGACATGCTCGTCTCAAATTACGTCTACGAGAAGGTCGGCGTGGCCCATAAGAGATGTGTCCATTACAGAAATGTCCTGCCCAAAGATGAGATATTCCGCTGGGATGATATCGGGCACTTCCGCCTCGACCAGTATATACTGATGCACTCTGTCATATATCGTACCGCGATGCTTCAGCTGTCACAGATGAGGCTTCCGAAGCATACGTTTTATGTGGACAATATCTATGTATACTATCCGCTCCCTCACGTGCGGAGGATATATTATCTGGATGTGGATTTCTACCGCTATTTTATCGGACGGGAAGACCAGTCGGTCAATGAAAAGAATATGATCGCCCGGGTAGACCAGCAGATATTTGTGACGAAAACCATGATAGAAATGTACCAGTTGAAAAATGTTACGAGCAAGAAGCTCCGCCAGTATATGATCAACTATCTGGCGATAATGATGACCGTCTCTTCCATACTTCTTATCCGTTCTAAGAAAGAAGAAAATCTGGAGAAGAAAAAGGAACTGTGGAAGTACCTTAAGAAGAAGGATGTAAAGACTTATATGAAGATAAGGTATGGCATACTCGGGCAGACGATCAACCTCCCGGGCAAGTCCGGCCGGAAGATATCCTCCCTCGTCTACAGCGTGGCCAGAAGAATAATAGGATTTAATTAAAAAAAGAATAATTTACCAGCCATGGTACATACTAGTAATAAAAGTGAAAAGGAGTATGTGACATGGCTATTGAATTTGGAACAAGCAAGACGAAAGAGAATCTGATGAAGGCATTTGCAGGTGAGAGCCAGGCACGCAACCGTTATACGATTGCAGCGAAGACAGCCCGTGAACAGGGGATGTATTCTATCAGCGAGATATTTTTATTTACGGCAGACCAGGAACGCGCACATGCAGAGAGATATTACAGCTTACTTAAGAGCCTGTCAGGGGAGACCATTGATATCTGCGGAGGCTTCCCGATAGACCACTCAGACAGCCTGGCGGATCTTCTGCGGTCAGCGCAGCACAATGAGATGCAGGAGTATGAGGATGTGTATCAGGTATTCGGAGATGCTGCAAAAGAGGAAGGTTTCCACGAGGCGGCTTCCGCATTCTACCAGATTGCAGATATAGAGGCGATTCATGGGAAACGCTTCGGCAAGCTCGCCGAGATGCTGGAGAACAACACTTACTATGAGCGTGAAGGCGAGGGGGCATGGATGTGCCTGAACTGTGGACATATCTACCGCGGAAAACGTGTGCCGGAAGTATGCCCTACGTGCAGATATGAAAAGGGATATTTCATCCCGGTTGAGCTGGCTCCTTATCTGGAGTGTGAATTTATGAAATAACAATATGGAAGGCAGAGGTAGCGTATGACAAGTCAGAAAGCAGATAATCTGTTAAATCTTGCGTTAGATGCTACAGAAGAGGAGAGAGAGAGGTCGCTGGAACTGGACGTAGGGTATAACCCCGTAGACAGGCAGTGGGACCTGATCATCAAATACTCCGGTGACCTTGGGGCAGTAAGAGAACTTGCAGACCAGGTGGTAGAGCTGCAGAATGAGTACGCGGTGATAACGATACGGGAGTCCCTTATCGAAGCTCTCACCAGTCTTGTACAAGTAGAGTATATAGAAAAGCCTAAACGGTTATTCTTTCAAGTTGCCAATGGAAGACGGGTATCCTGTATTGATGAAGTGCAGGAGGCCCGTTTTTCCCTGTACGGACAAGGCACACTCGTGGCAGTCATCGATTCTGGTATCGATTATGCCAATGCAGACTTCAGAAATGAAGACGGAACGACGAGAATCAGGGCTTTGTGGGACCAGTCGGTGGTACCAGGTGAAAATGGGCTGTCGCCGGAAGGATATGCCATCGGCGTGGAATACAGCGCAGAACAGATAAATGAAGCGCTGAACGCCGGCTCCGAAGCAGGGATGAGAGCTGCCGTGCCGAGCCGGGACACTTCCGGACACGGGACGGCCGTAGCCGGTATAGCAGCAGGTAACGGGCGGGGCAGCAGAGGGAGGCAGTACAGAGGGGTGGCGACGCAGAGCGAACTGCTCGTTGTCAAGCTGGCCAGTCCGAGAAAGGACGGCTTCCCCCGAACGACGGAGCTCATGCAGGGTATAGATTATGTCATCAAAAAAGCATTGGAGTTCCAGATGCCGGTGGCTGTCAACATCAGCTTTGGAAATACATACGGCGCCCACGACGGTACATCGCTGCTGGAGCGTTTTATCGATGACATATCAAATCTGTGGAAAAGCAGCATCAGTATCGGTACCGGCAATGAGGCGGCGAGTGCAGGGCATACTTCCGGCATACTGGTTGAAGGGCAGGACACTGTGGTCGAGCTGGCGGTACAGGAGAACCAGCCAGCCCTGAACGTACAGATATGGAAGGCATACACGGATGTGGCAGATATATCGCTCATATCACCTTCTGGCATCCGGGTAGGTCCGTTTCAGGAGATCCTTGGCCCCCAGAGGTTTACAGCCGGGCAGACAGAGATTCTTCTATACTATGGTGAGCCGAGCCCATACAGCATTTCCCAGGAGATATTCATTGACATGCTTCCGACAGAGAGCTATATATCCAGCGGCATATGGAGGATCGTATTGTCCCCGTCAAAAGTGGTATCGGGATTATATGAGATGTGGCTGCCAAGCGAAAACGTGCTGAACCGGGGAACCGGATTTTCTTTTCCTACAGACAACACGACGATGACCATACCATCTACTGCGAGCAGAGCGATAGCGGTTGGCGCATACAACTCCCTGAATTTTACATATGCGGGATTTTCAGGGCGGGGCTATAGAGGCGAACGCAGATTCATTAAGCCTGACCTGGTGGCTCCGGGTGTAAATGTGACCACCGTAACAGTCGGAGGCGGGTATGCATCATTTACGGGCACATCTTTTGCTACGCCATTTGTGGCGGGAAGTGCCGCGCTATTGATGGAATGGGGCGTTGTAAGAGGAAATGACCCATACCTCTATGGGGAGAAGGTGAAGGCATATCTGAGAAGGGGAGCAAGGCCGCTGCCCGGATTTGACGTATACCCCAACCCACAGGTGGGATACGGGGCGCTGTGCGTACGGGATAGTCTGCCTGTATAGAGTCTATTTTGCAAAAGTCAGGGCAGAGGGAATTTAATAACTGGATTATATGATAAAACACACTTTATTTTAACACTTTTTGTTAAATAAAGTGTGTTTTATGTGTTGATTAAAATAATAAAGGGGAATATAATATATACAGGAGGTACACAAGTATGAACATCGGTACGGAAACAGAAATGGTTGAATTCAAAAAAACAACAGGTGAATTAAAAGAAGGTATGATTTCTTTGGCTTCTATGCTGAATAAAAATGGAAAAGGGATATTATATTTTGGAGTAAGGAATGATGGTGAAGTGGTCGGGCAGCAAATTGGAGACCGCACAATGCATGAAATATCACAGGGAATTGCCAATGCAATTAAACCACAGATTATTCCGACGATTATTATGGAATTGTGCGATGATAAAAATGTAATAAAAGTTACGGTCACGGGAGATGAAAAGCCGTACTCGGCATATGGGAAATATTATATGAGGTCAGCGGATGAAGACAGGGAAATATCGCCCAAGCAATTGCGCAATTTGATGCTTAGTGTATCAGATTCAATCGTAAATATTGAGGCCAATAATCAAAACCTTACTTTTGACCAGTTAAAAACATTATATGCCGGGAACAATTTGACACTTCGGGAGAATACATTCGCGCAGAATTTAAATCTTTTAACCCGCAGTGGAACATATAATTTAATGGCGAATATTCTGGCGGACGCAAATAGTTACTCCATTAAAGTTGCGGTATTTCGTGGAACGGATAAAATAGATTTGATTAAAAGAAATGAATATGGTTATAAGTGCATGCTGGTAGCTGTGAAACAGGTGCTGGATTATATGGAGGCATTGAATGATACAATGGTGGACGTTGGCGGTAATCTTCGGAAAGAAAGTAAACTGTTTGATCTTCCATGTTTCAGAGAAGCATGGCTGAACGCCTGCCTGCATAATCGTTGGTCAAAACAAACGCCGCCTGCAGTATATGTGTTTGATGACCGTATAGAAATCATATCCATTGGGGGACTGCCGGATGGTCTTACGTTGGATGAATTCTACGAGGGAAAGAGTAAACCGGTAAATCTGGAACTTCAGCAAATCATGGTCCAATTGGATTATATAGAACAGACCGGGCATGGTGTTCCACTGATTATATCTAAATACGGAAAAGAAGTATTTGATATTACGGAGAATTTTATTACTGTAACGATACCACTGAACAAGCACAGGGCGGGAGAAACAGGTTTTCCAAAAGTAAAGGGACAGATTCTTGACGAGTGGGATCAGATGATACTCAATTTGATGGAGGAAGACAGCAGTGTTAAAACCAGCGAACTCAGTAAAAAGATTGGGATTGGAACCACTACAATTACGAAAAGAATCCGTAAATTGAAAGAACAGGGAATGATTGAGAGAACCGGATCGAAGAAAAACGGACAGTGGCTGGTTCACGGGGAGAAAAGAAATGCAGGTTTTAGGAACGATTGAAGAAACATCGTATTTATCGACGATGAATTCACCGCAATACCGTAAAATAATGAGAATTTTCTATTTGGAATATGAGAAGATGCATTTTCAGCTCTACAAGGAGGACGTACTTGAATTATTGAAGGCTGAACCAGAATTTGTTTCATATACAATGGATCAGCTGAAGCTGGATTTGGAGGCCTTGGTCAAATGGAAAAACCTAACCCCTCTCCAGGATCCGGGGAGGGTATATACCATTGCAGATTACAAGAACAAACAATACCGGTATACGATGTCAGAGTATGCAGTAGAGATAGAACGAATGACGGTCAGACTGGAAAATTTATTTTTAGAGTCCGGGAATTTGTCAACGAATTTTTTTGCTCGTTTGGAGAAAAGCTTAAGTGATGCCGAGTCTATGAATCAACGATCATTAAAGGAAATTAATGAGTGGTGGAATCTGATTCAGGAGGATTTCAAGCGGTTAAACCAGAACTATCAGGATTATCTGAGGGATTTTTATTCCGGAAAAGCTGATCGGCTGATGAAATCCATCGAGTTTATTGTTCATAAGGACAAGTTCATTCAATACTTGAATGATTTTGTACAGGAGCTTCAGCATAAATCCATAAAGATTGCTTCTGTGTTAAAGCAGCGTCAAAAACTCATGGAAGAACAATTATTGGAAAAAGTCGTAAAAAGTGAATTGGATATTCCCCACGCCATGCTGGAGATGGATGGAAAGCTAAACCCCAATGTGCGTGCAAATGTACTTGGCAAATGGAACTCGCTGAAGAATTGGTTCATTGACACACCGGAGCATGAGTGTGAGAGTCAGAAGGTTCTAAAAATCACAAATGATATTATCCGCAGTATCATTCAAAATGCAGCGCTGATTGTGCAGGTGCAAAATTGGGGAGTCAGCAGGAAGGACGATTACAAAAAGTTTCTGGAGTTGTTTTTACAGTGTAAGGATATGGAAGAGGCGCACCGGCTTTGCGCACACGTTTTTGGCATACAGAATGTCTGTCATTTTAAGGCAAATGAACCTCGTGAAACAGACAGCATTAATGGGAGCCTGTATGAAGAACCGGCACAGGAATATCTTTTAAAGCCTCACGTGAAAACATACCGGGAAAAGAAAGACAAAAAAGGCTTCACAGATCGCTCCTTTGAGAAATATTTGCAGAAAGTGGAATATTTACAAAAACGGCAGAAAGAAAAAGAACTGGCCCTGCATTATATTAAAGAAAACAAATTAGATTTTTCCAAGATTGACGAGGTGGTTCCGGAGACAGCAAAAAACATCTTTTTGCGTTGGATTGCACAGGCCTCTCTCAATTCGGAAAAAAGAGGCAGAACAGAATATGGACAGGAATTCCAGCTGAAGAAAGAAGAGGGAAGCTGTATTTTGAGATGTTCGGACGGTAATCTGACGATGCCAGCTTTTATATTGGAGTTTAGAGATGAATGAGATAAGAACACTTTTAGAAAAATATTGGATATGCAAGGACAATGAAAAGGAACTGTACTACAAAGTAAAACGAGATATTCCCGTTTTCCAGCGTTTTATCAGGGAACAGCTGGGATGGAAACTGATTCACACAGAACATCTGTTAAAATTGGAAAAGATACCGGCATATGCGGAAAGCTTTATGGGGATTCAGGAGTTTTCTGATATTCGTGACTATTGTATCTTATGTGCAGTGCTGATCTATCTGGAGGACAAAGAGGAACAAGAACAGTTTCTCTTGTCTGAATTGATTGACTTTGTAGAAACTCAGCTAAAAAGCTACATGGAAATTGACTGGACATCTTTTTCACAGCGCAAATCCCTGGTGCGTGTTCTGTTGTATATGGAAAATCTTCAGATGCTGCGTGTTTATGAGGGCAGCAGTGAGGGGTTTGGG
Organism: Extibacter muris; assembly: GCF_004345005.1. Taxonomy (GTDB): domain Bacteria; phylum Bacillota; class Clostridia; order Lachnospirales; family Lachnospiraceae; genus Extibacter; species Extibacter muris. The sequence continues at coordinate 112,806 of NZ_SMMX01000007.1, read as the reverse complement.
CAGGAGATCGGCCAGGAAGTGCTTTATGAGAATACAGGATATTCCAAATATTTTGCAACCAGCTTCTCGGTGGACATTTCTTCCTATACTTCATGGGAAGATTTTGAGAAGGTTGAGTTGGAGGAACTGGAAAGCGATCGGGGGCATATTCGGATTAATCGTGTTTACAGACAACTTGTGGCAGCGCCCGTGTTGTATTGGAAAAATAATGAAGATGCGGATTCCCTTTACTTGAAGAATCAGCGCCAATGGGTTGCAAAATATATGACGGAAAATCTGGGAGGGAGACTGGATCTGCATAAAAACATGGCCTGTTGGATGCTGGAGGAGGATGATTGCTATGGCAATGTTCATCCGAGGGATGCGATGCTGCCGGAAATTGTTCTTTTAATCTGTGGAAAGATACGGGATATGGTTGATAACCACAAAATAAATAGAGCGGATAATGAATGGATTTACATAGGGACGGCGGAATTTGAGCAGTTGATTTGGCAATGCCATGAAAGCTTTAAGGGAGCATGGAGCAAGGAATATCGGGAAATGAACAGAGACAGGCTGATAAGAAATGTGACCATGTATATGCAGGCATGGATGATGATCCGAAAAGAAGAAGAACAGATTTGTATCCTGCCGGCGGTGGGAAAAACAATGGGATTTTATCCGGCAGATTTTACTGGAGGTGAAAATGAATAATTATTGGCAGATGAATCGAATTGGATTTGTTAATTTCTGGCTGTATGACGAGGAGGTCTTTGAATTCGTAGATGGGAAGCTTTTGCTCAGGGGGCAGAATGGTTCGGGAAAATCTATTACGACCCAGAGCTTTATTCCTTTTATTTTAGATGGGGACAGAACACCCAGCAGACTGGATCCCTTTGGCTCCAGCGATCGGAGGATGGAATACTATTTTCTGGGCGAGGAGGGGAAAGAAGAAGCAACGGGATATCTTTTTCTGGAATTTAAAAAGGAGCAGACCGGTGAATATCGGACGCTTGCCATTGGACAAAGAGCACGCCGCGGAAAGCCAATGGATTTTTGGGGATTTGTCATCCTGGACGGCAGAAGAGTGGGTATAGACATAGATCTTTATAAAGCGGTTGGAAGCACTAAAATTCCCCACGATAAGCAGACGATGCGAAAGACTCTTGGGGAGGGTGTGCCATTTACGGATGTCTCAGGCGAGTATAAAGCGATGGTGAATAAATACCTGTTTGGCTTCCTAAGACCGGAGCAATATGAACAGTTTATCAAACTCCTTGTAAAGGTTCGGGCGCCCAAATTGTCCAAGGAATTCAAACCCACGAAGGTATACGAAATCTTGAATGAGTCTCTTCAGACACTGACAGATGAAGATTTGCGTGCAATGGTGGATGCCATGGAGAAGATGGATGGTATTCAGGAGAACTTGGAGCAGCTGCAGCGAGCGTTCTCAGAGGTAAAGATTATCCGAAATGAATATATGCGCTACAATCAGTATATGCTTGCTCAAAAAGGACAGGCTTATCTTGACAAAAAAGCGGCGGTTGAAAAGTTACAGAGCCAATTTCAGCAGCAAGAGCAGGAGAAAAAGGAATTCTTGAATGAGCAGTCTGCCAAGCAGCAGGAACGGGAAAAATTGGAAGACCAAAGTACTTTGATTCAGTCTGAATTAACCAGTCTGATGGACACGGATATGGAAGAAGCGGAAATGAAGCTGGAAAACGCCAGGAATATGATGGAGGAGGCGGAGGATAATAGAAAAAAATGGGAGAGTAAGATTGAGGAGCATCAGGCAAATCTTATTGCAGGCGACCAAAAAATCAAGGTGCTGGAAGGGGAATTAGAGCTTTCAAAAGATGCTTTTCTGAAAAAGAAGGATGAACTATGTGAAATACAGGAACAACTGCAGTGGGAAGGGCATAGAGAGGCAATAGAATGTTCACAATTAGAGAAAAGCAGTGAAATAAAAGAGATTGCTGAAAAAATAAAAGAATACCTCAAGCAGATTCAGACGGGGAAAAGCAGCATTGAAAAATACAATACAGGAAAAAAAGAATATGATATCCTTTTGGAGCAATATGAAAAGAGCAACCGAGAAAAGCTTTTGAAGGAGCAGGAGTACGACAAGGCACAAGAGCAGGTACAAGAGTGTCAGGACACCCTGATTGAGAGCTTTTATCAGATGTCCAAGGAAAACGAGGAGTGGATACCTGAAAAAGCACTGCTGCAAGAAATAGAACAAAAGGTGCAGGCGTATGAGCTGGCAGGGGATGCGGAAGAAATCAGGGTGATTCTGCGCAACGATTATGAAAAAAATCGAGACAGGCTGCAGCATATGCTGACGGAAAAGGCGCACACATATGAAGAGGAGAAAAAACGTTTGGCGGGGGCTCTCAACAGGCAAGAGGAGCTTCGAAACCAGAAGGAAATAGAGCCAAAGCGAAATGAAATGGTACAGGAATCCAGAAAAGCGATGGAAGAAGCCGGGATTCCTGCAGTTCCTTTTTATAAAGCGGTTGAATTTGCCGATGGCTTAACAGAGGAAGAGTGTGGAATATTGGAGTCGCAGCTTCAGATGATGGGAATTTTGGATGCCCTTGTAGTTCCCACTCAGATGGCTGTAAAAATGAAAAGTCAGTTTCCGCAGTTTGCAGATACAATATTATCTGTGGAAGAATCGGGGACGGCTTCTTTTACAAAATTAAAAATAAATGAAGAACTGCCGATTGAGCTGCAGGAGGCTACTGCCAGGATTCTCAGCAATATAAAAGAACGGCCGGGAACGGATGTGGAAATCTATATCGGCCTACAGAGGGAATTCAGACAGGGGGTCCTCTGCGGAAAAGCAGGAGCGACAGACAAAGCGTCATTTGTGGGAACTCTGGCAAGAAAACGAAAAAAAGAGGAACTCATGAGGGCTTTAGAGGAGGAAATTGAGCTTATACGGCAAGGCATACAGCAGCTCCAGGAAGAGAAAGAACAGATAGATGAGCGTTTAAAAACACTGGCGAAAGAGTATCAGGCCTTGCCGGGATTTACAGAAATAAACAGACAGTTGGACATTGTTAAAAGCTGTGAGATGGAATTGAAGTATTTAGAAAAGCAGTTAGATGAGCAGAGAGAGAAGAAAGCGGAAGCAGAGAGTCTGTGCATTCAGCTCTATCAACTGGTGTTAAAGAACTGTAAGAATCTTCCATACGGGAGAAATCTTTCGGATTATCAGGAAGCGGAGAATGCAGCGGAAGAGTATCAGTTTGCCTGGCAGGAAATACTGGAATGCGTGAGAAGACAGGAAACCTTGCGGCAGGAGATTATCCGGCAGGCGGATGAGATGGACAAGGAGGAAGGCCGGAGGGATGAGGCATTTCAGGAGAAGAGAACGTGGGGGAGAAAGAGAGATGCTGCTTTTATTGAAGTGCAAAAATATGAAGAGTATTTGAATCGGCCGGAGAATCAGGAAAAGGCAAAACGTATAGAGGTATTAAAGCAGGAAGTCAAACAGATTAATGAAACATTGGAGGCTGTGAAAACGAGATTAATAAAGCTTGGTGAACGGCTGAACATGATAAGTGAAACGGAAGGCAGAAGCAGGCAAAAACTACAGGAGGAAATCAGAGGCGAAACATTTTTGCGCAAGTATTTTGAAGAAGAATTAGAGCTGCACCTGGTTATAGACAGAGAAGCGAAGACCCTTCCGGAATGCGCAAAGCAGGCGGTCTCCCTTTTGCGGGAGGGTGACCGTGGAAGAGAGCCGCAGGATATTTTGAATACCCTCTACCGGGTTTATCAGCAGCATAACAGCAATCTCTCGCAGTACGGGACGACGCTTACGGATTGTTTTGATAATGACGAGGATGATATCCAGGCGCTGAGAAAGCGGGTGAGGATTGTCTCTACCTGGAATGGGAAGAAGCTTTATCTGGAGGAGTTTTATCAGACGATTCGAAATACAATCGATGAAACAGAGCTTCTGATACAAAAAAAGGACAGGGAGCTTTTTGAAGACATTTTGTCACAGACAATCAGTCAGCAGCTGACAGACCGTATTGCAGAGAGCCGCAGATGGGTAAAGGATATGTCAGAGTTGATGAGCGGAATCGATACCTCCATGGGACTGACCTTCTCCCTGAGCTGGAAACCCAAAACGGCGGAAAATGAGGGGGAGATCGATACAAAAGATCTGGAGCATATATTGCTGCGTGACAGAGAGCTTCTTAACGAGGAGGACATCGAACGTGTGGCCATGCATTTTAGGAGCAAGATCAGAACGGAAAAGGTGAAGCTTTTGGAAGCCGGCGGAGCTTTGAACTATATGGAGCTGGTGCGGGACGCCCTGGATTACCGGAAATGGTTTGAATTTCAGATGTCATATAAACGAAATCAGGCAGACAAGAAGCTGCTTACGAATGCTGCTTTTAATCGTTTCAGCGGCGGGGAAAAGGCAATGGCTATGTACGTCCCACTGTTTGCGGCTGTGAACGCACAGTACAAGAAAGCTTCGCTGGCAGATCACCCGAGGATGATCGCATTGGATGAGGCGTTTGCCGGCGTAGATGATAAGAATATCAGCAGTATGTTCCAGCTGGTCGGCAGTCTTGGTTTTGATTATATTATGAATTCTCAATCACTATGGGGATGCTATGAATGTGTAACAGGTCTGAAAATTGCTGAGCTTTTGCGGCCGCTGAACTCTCAGATCATCACTGTGATTCAGTACACATGGAATGGACACGAAAGGATTTTAAATGAATAACGGCGAAGAATGTGCAAAGTATTTTCTAAGCAAACGTGAATGGAAACGCTGCTTTGAACTGCTTCGGAAAAAATGGGAAGCTTTGGGAAAGACAGGGGGAAAGATAGTCTTAAAGGATAGCACACCACAGGAGCGGCAGGCGATAGGAAGGATGATGGGAAGCGTTTACCAGGAATCTGAAGTGGCGCTGGCCTTGAAGGATTTTGAAGAAATGCTGCAGAAGACAAGATTTGCACCGATTTCCCTGCGAGAGCTTTTGGAAGCATATTTTGGATGTGAGATTCATTCCAATATGGATAGAAAACAGGAGAAAGAAGAGAAAAAGCGGAACTTTTTCGAAAGCTGCAGGGTATATTTTGAGAATAGGGATGAATCAGAAAAGGAGTATATATTAGACTGGATATCTGCCATGGAAAAGATGCAGAGCAGAGGGTATGCTCAGGTGATCCGGGAATGGCAGATGGATGAAACACAGGCACGGAAAATCGTATGTACCATAGGCGACGCGCTTATGGAAGCCTTGAAAAACACGGAGGATGTACCCCTTGCCGTATTTGCAGCACAGATATCAGGCAATCCACATTATCTGGACAGAGGGTATTCCTCAGGGCGTCTGTTTATGCAGGGACTTTGCCTGATTCAGGATAAAGACTATCCACAGTTTTCCTCTGAATGGAAGGAACGCTTGTTGAGTGTACATATCTTGCCAGATGACATATCCAGCATGGTGACAACACTGGGGATACACCTTCAAAATGGCGTAAAGGCTCATCAAGCGGTGGAAGAATTTTGCAGGATGAGAGAACCGGTGATTCTGACGGCCTTAAACTTAAGAGGTGCAACGGCGGCATGGACAGAAGAAAAACGAATCTATATTGTGGAAAATGAAATGGTCTTCACGTATCTTGCGGACAAGATATGTGAAGGACAAGCCGCCTTGATGTGTACTTCGGGACAGCCCAGAATTGCTGCATTGGAAATCATAAAATTGTTGGTTGAAAACAATACGGAAATTTATTATAGCGGGGATATGGATCCGGAAGGAATGGGAATCGCTGACCGACTGTGGCAAAAATACCCGGAAAAGGTACACATATGGAGAATGTCCGGTGAGGATTATAAGAAAGCAATATCGAATGAAGAGATAGACAGTAGGAGCATGAAAATGCTGAATAATCTAAAAAATCCGGAATTGCAGAATACAGCAAGAAGCCTTTACCAGCAGAAATATGCAGCATATCAGGAAAACATTTTAATAGAATTATGTGAGGATATTCAAGTCATCTACTACAGCACAGATTCATAAAAATGGCGGCAGGGATGTGTAACATAATCCCCGCCGCCATACACTTCTGCCATATTGTTCCAAAACAAATTCTTACTTGATAAATCCAAAGCAGTTCAGGATTACGACAAGCATCAGCACTGGTACGATGACTGCGTACAACAGCTTCTGGAATTGTGAGAAGCCGCCGTCTCTTCCGTTGACGGTAAGCTCTTTTTCAAATTCTTTGAAGCCCCACACCTTAGCGACATAGAAGCAGGTGAGGAGACAGCCGAGCGGAAGCAGGATATATGCAGTGAACGTATCAAGCCAGTTGTAAATATTATAATAGGATATCCCATTTATATCGATAAACGGGAGCTGTACTCCGCTTAACACGCCAAAGCCAAGCGACACGATGACACCGCCGGCGAAGATGACAAGTGAAGTAATGGTCGTAGATTTCCGGTGCGATATGTGTGCGGTCTCTTCCAGCCATTTGTTCGGAATCTCAATGATGGTGAACAGCGTGGAAAGCGCGGCAAAAAGCAGGGCGATAAAGAAGAAGATGCCGATGAACCGTCCGCCGGGAAGTTTTGAGAATATCTGGGTCATTACCACGAAGATTAAGGAAGGCCCGCTTGAAACGTCTACGCCTGCTCCAAAAGCAGAAGGAATAATTACAAAGCCCGAAGTCAGCGCTACGACAGTGTCGCAGACAGCTATCCATATGGAATCCTTTTTGATGTTATTTGACTTTGGAAGACTGGCGCCGAGGGTGACAAAGATACCCCAGCCGATTCCGATAGAGAACAGTACCTGCGTTGCAGCGTCCGCGAATACTTTGACGCTCATCTTGCTGAAGTCCGGAACGATGTAATACTTCAGGCCTTCAGCGGCATTAGGGGTAGAAAAGACGGCCCAGATGCCACATATGACTAAAAGGATAAACAATGCTGGCATCATGAACTTGGTAATCTTCTCCACCAGATTCGTAATACCGAAGAACAGCAGAATAGCTACGACTATCATTACGATTGCCGTATAAATCAAGGGTTCTGCCGCTTTTGACGTAAAGCCGTCAAAATAAACCTGTGTGTCGGTACCGAAGTCTGCACCGGTGATATAAGCGACCGCATATTTCAACACCCAGCCGCCTACGATAACATAATACATGTCAATCAAAGCCGTACAGAGCATGGCAATCCAGCCGATGAACCTGTACTTTTTCTTTACAGCGCCGAAAGACGCCGCCACATTGGCCCTCGCGTAACGTCCTATGGCGCTTTCCGCCTTGATGAGAGGATAGCCCATAATCAGAGCCATAAGAATATAGACTACGATGAATACACCGCCGCCCCCTCCGTAGGCAAGGTATGGGAACCGCCAGATATTACCGAGCCCGATTGCGGCCCCTGCCGCGACCATTATATAACCAAAGCGCGAACCCCATTGCGCCTGGTCGTTCGTACTGTTGCCAGTACCAGCCTCATTACTACTCATAACAACACTCCAATCTCTATTTTATTTGAGAAGTGTTGAATTAAAAAAGGATGCGCTCACAACTGCTGTGAGAGCATCCTTACCCAATCCAATCCTCTTTTTCAGTATAGCCTAGCAACATGTAATTGTCAAGAATTTATCCATTCCCAAGGGCTTCGTGCAGCGCTCCGGTGTACGGAAAAAGGAACAAAATAAAGCCAATAATCACTAGACTTTTAAATGTACTAAGGATATAATGAATGTATACGTCAAGTTATAATAATATGTAATATATTTTAAGGAGGAACAACAAAAATGGCAAGAAAAATGAAGACCATGGACGGTAACCAGGCCGCGGCGCATGCGTCATATGCGTATACTGAAGTAGCGGCTATCTACCCGATTACACCATCATCTGTTATGCCGGAACACGTGGATGAGTGGGCTACAGAGGGCAGGAAGAACATATTTGGACAAACTGTCCAAGTAACAGAGATGCAGTCAGAGGCGGGCGCAGCCGGAGCAGTACACGGTTCACTGGCAGCGGGAGCCATGACGACGACATTTACGGCATCTCAGGGATTATTGTTGATGATTCCTAACTTATATAAAGTAGCGGGTGAGCAGCTTCCTGGCGTATTCAACGTATCCGCCCGTGCGATTGCAAGCCATGCATTATCCATTTTCGGAGACCATTCAGATGTCTATGCCTGTCGCCAGACGGGTGCGGCTATGCTGTGCGAGTCCAGCGTGCAGGAAGTAATGGACCTGACACCGGTTGCCCACTGTGCGGCACTGAAAGGGAAGATTCCGTTTATCAACTTCTTTGATGGATTCCGTACGTCTCATGAGATTCAGAAGATCGAGACATGGGATTACGAAGACCTCAAAGAACTGGTTGATATGGATGCAATCGATGAATTCAGAAACCATGCTTTGAATCCAAACCATCCTTGCCAGAGAGGTTCGGCCCAGAATCCGGATATCTTCTTCCAGGCAAGAGAGGCATGTAACCCGTACTACGATGCTATGCCGGCTATCGTACAGGAATACATGGACAAAGTTAACGAGAAGATCGGAACGGACTATAAGCTCTTCAACTATTATGGTGCGGCAGATGCAGAGAAAGTTATCATCGCTATGGGCTCTGCATGTGAGACGATTGAAGAGACGGTAGATTATCTGCTTGCGGCAGGCGAAAAGGTCGGCGTTGTCAAAGTACGTCTCTACAGACCATTCTGTGCACAGGCATTGATAGATGCAATACCGGATACGGTTAAGACCATCTCCGTTCTTGACAGGACGAAGGAGCCAGGTGCGTTCGGCGAACCGTTATACCTGGATGTAGTGGCTGCATTAAAGGGAACGAAATTCGATGCGGTTCCTGTGCTGTCAGGACGTTACGGACTGGGATCAAAAGACACGACGCCGGCTCAGATTGTCGCAGTGTTCAACAATACGGAGAAGGCTAAGTTTACAATCGGTATCGTAGACGATGTGACAGGACTCTCTCTGGAAACAGGAGCTCCTCTTGTTACGACTCCGGAAGGAACGATCAACTGTAAGTTCTGGGGACTTGGCGCTGACGGTACTGTTGGTGCTAATAAGAACTCTATCAAGATTATCGGTGACAATACGGACATGTTTGCACAGGCTTACTTTGACTATGACTCCAAGAAGTCCGGCGGTGTTACGATGTCACATCTGCGTTTTGGCAAGAAGGCTATCAAGTCTACGTATCTGATTCGTCAGGCAAACTTTGTAGCCTGCCACAATCCTTCTTATGTTGATAAATACAACATGGTACAGGAACTTGTGGACGGCGGAACCTTCCTGCTGAACTGCCCGTGGGATATGGAAGGTCTTGAGAAGCATCTTCCAGGCCAGGTAAAGGCATATATCGCTGACCACAATATCAAGTTCTACACGATTGACGGCATCAAGATTGGTAAAGAGATTGGACTTGGCGGACGTATCAATACGGTCCTCCAGTCTGCATTCTTCAAACTCGCCTCCATCATTCCGGAGGAAGAAGCTATCGACCTTATGAAGAAGGCTGCAAAAGCTACTTACGGAAGAAAAGGTGACAAGATCGTACAGATGAACTATGACGCTATCGATGCAGGCGCTAAGCAGGTTGTAGAGGTCCAGGTACCGGACAGCTGGAAGAGTTCTGAAGATGAAGGGCTGTTTACACCGGAAGTCAAGGGCGGAAGAGAAGATGTTGTCAACTTTGTTAAGAATATACAGTCCAAAGTCAACTCACAGGAAGGAAATTCCCTGCCTGTATCAGCATTTAACGATTATGTTGACGGTTCTACGCCATCCGGTTCATCTGCATACGAGAAACGTGGTATTGCAGTAGATATTCCGATTTGGAAAGAAGAAAACTGTATCCAGTGCAACCGCTGTGCTTACGTGTGTCCGCACGCAGTTATCCGTCCGGTTGCATTGACGGAAGACGAGCTTGCGAAAGCTCCGGAAGGAACGAAGGCAATCGATATGGTCGGCATGCCTGGCATGAAATTTGCGATTACGGTATCCGGCTATGACTGTACAGGATGTGGCTCCTGTGCTAACGTATGCCCGGGCAAGAAGGGCGAAAAGGCACTCGTTATGGAGAACATGGAAGCGAACGTAGACACATGCCAGGAAAGATTTGACTTTGGAAGAGAGATTCCGGTTAAGCCAGAAGTTGTTGCCAAGTTCAAACCAGAGACGGTAAAGGGCAGCCAGTTCAAACAGCCGCTCCTTGAGTTCTCAGGCGCTTGTGCGGGATGTGGAGAGACGCCGTATGCGAAGCTTATAACACAGCTGTTCGGTGACAGGATGTACATCGCCAATGCTACAGGATGTTCTTCTATCTGGGGCAACTCCTCACCGTCCACACCATATACGGTGAACGACAAGGGACAGGGTCCTGCATGGTCCAACTCCTTGTTTGAAGACAATGCCGAGTTCGGATACGGCATGCTGCTTGCTCAGAAGGTTATCAGAAAGAGGCTGAAAGAAGAAGTAGAATCCTTATTGGCTTCAGACGAAGCATCCGCAGAAGTAAAAGCTGCATGCCAGGAATACCTGGATACGTTTAACAGCGGAGCGGCAAACGGAGAAGCTTCTGATAAGCTTGTGTCTGTATTAGAAGGATGCGGCTGTGAGACATGCAATGACATCGTGAAGAACAAAGACTTCCTTGCTAAGAAGTCCCAGTGGGTATTCGGCGGTGACGGATGGGCTTATGATATTGGATTTGGCGGTGTTGACCACGTGCTTGCAAGCGGCGAGGACATCAACATCATGGTATTTGATACGGAAGTTTACTCCAATACAGGCGGACAGTCTTCCAAGGCCACAAAGACAGGTGCGACAGCACAGTTTGCAGCAGGCGGAAAAGAGACGAAGAAGAAAGACCTTGCAGGTATCGCGATGAGCTATGGTTACGTATACGTGGCACAGATTGCCATGGGTGCTGACTTCAACCAGACGGTCAAGGCGATTGCGGAAGCAGAAGCTTATCCGGGACCATCACTTATCATCGCATATGCACCATGTATCAACCATGGTATCAAGATGGGCATGAGCAAGGCTCAGACAGAAGAAGCGCTGGCTGTACAGTGTGGATACTGGAACAACTTCCGGTTCAATCCTGCTGCAGAAGGAGCTAAGTTTGTTCTGGACAGCAAGGAGCCTACCGGCGATTACCAGGCATTCCTTGATGGAGAGGTACGTTACAGCGCTCTGAAGAGGGCTAATCCTGAGAAGGCTGAAAAGCTGTTCGCGAAGAATGAAGCAGAAGCCAAGGAAAGATATGATTACCTGAAGAAGCTCGTAACACTTTACGGTGGAGAATAAGAGACAGATTGCCCCGGGCACATAGCCCGGAGGTATATTAAGAGGAGGAAAGGCCAGCCTATCCTCCTCTTATTTGTGTTACATTGCTGGTATTTAAGCGGATATTCGTCAGTTCCGGCCTGGTAAGATGCGTGACGGTATATTGCAGCGGGTAAGGTAATGACATTATAGATAAATTTTGAGAAGCATTTGCCTGTATAGCAGATAAGCAGAAAATGTGCTAAAAATATATCATTTATTGACAAATACCGGTAAAAATGATACAAATGTACTATATGAATAATGAACTTGATAGAGGCGCGGTTTTCATCAGTAGTCCAGCACGATAGTCCGGGAGACTGTACTGGGTGGAAGGGGAGACCGCCGAAGGGTGTGCATATCCCGCGTGCACATTCTGGGACGCATGCAGAAGATGCTGCGGACTGTCACATCAGTGGAGCGCTATCAGTGTATGATAAGTACATATAATATGTATCGAGTATATTATGCCATGGATGCGCCTCCGAAGGGCGTTATTCATGGCGTTTTTGTGGTATGGGGAATCCTGTTCTGAATTGGCGGCTGTTTTCCATATTGCAGGAATCCAGGGAAAAAGGGAAGAGAGAGGAAGAAAGATGAACAAAAGAAGTAGGAAAGTTGTATGGGGGACACTGATTCTTCTGCTAATGCTGGCGTGCAGTTCTCTGACTGTATTCGCAGCAGAAGATGCGGCGGAGTACGTACCTGACATGTATGCCTCTTTTTGGGCGCTGGTACCGCCTGTTGTGGCTATCGTGCTCGCGCTGATTACGAAGGAGGTATACAGCTCGTTGTTTATAGGCATTTTGATGGGCGGTATATTCTACTCCAACTTTACGTTTGAAAAGACGATTACACATGTATTCCAGGACGGCATAATCGGTGTGCTGTCAGACAGCTATAACGTGGGTATCCTTGCGTTTCTCGTCATTTTGGGCGTCATGGTATGCCTTATGAATAAAGCAGGTGGGTCGGCTGCATTTGGGCGGTGGGCTACGGAATATATCAAATCGAGGGTAGGAGCGCAGCTGGCGACTATCGTGCTCGGTGTGCTCATATTTATCGATGATTATTTTAACTGCCTGACCGTAGGAAGTGTGATGCGTCCGGTAACGGACAAGCACAACGTATCGCGGGCAAAGCTGTCTTATCTGATTGACGCTACTGCCGCTCCGGTCTGTATCATAGCACCGATATCATCATGGGCAGCGGCCGTGACCGGATTTGTGGAAGGTGAGGATGGACTCTCTATATTCATAAGGGCTATCCCATATAATTTCTATGCGCTGCTCACTATCGTCATGATGCTGGGGCTTGTGTTCATGAAAGTAGATTACGGTCCGATGCGTCTGCATGAAAAGAATGCGGCAAAAGGAGACTTGTATACGACTCCGGACCGGCCTTATGCCAATGCAGAGCCGGAATCAGGGGAAGACAGCAAGGGCAAGGTCATAGATCTTGTGTTTCCGATACTGCTTCTTATCGTCTGCTGTGTAATCGGAATGATTTATACCGGAGGATTCTTCTCGGGCGAGGACTTTGTCACGGCATTTTCACAGAGTGATGCATCGGTAGGCCTTGTGCTCGGCAGCTTCTTTGCGTTTGCCATCACGATTATTTTCTATGTGGCGAGGCGTGTTATGAAGTTTGGCGAATGCATGTCCTGCATTCCGGACGGATTTAAGGCCATGGTTCCGGCAATCCTCATCCTGACGCTGGCATGGTCTCTGAAAGCCATGACAGACAGCCTGGGTGCCGCCGCATATGTGGAAGCGATGATGAAATCGAGCGCCAAAGGGTTCGTGACGCTTCTGCCGGCCATCATCTTCCTCGTAGGCTGTTTCCTGGCATTTGCGACGGGGACGTCTTGGGGAACGTTTGGGATTCTTATACCGATCGTCGTGGCCGTATTTGCCGGAAGCAATGAAAATATGATGATCATCTCTATCTCGGCATGTATGGCGGGGGCCGTATGCGGAGACCACTGTTCACCTATCTCCGACACGACCATCATGGCGTCGGCCGGGGCGCAGTGCAATCATGTGAACCATGTGACGACGCAGCTTCCTTATGCTGTTACGGTGGCAGCAGTGTCCTTTGTCACCTATATTGTGGCAGGGTTCGTCCAGTCTGCCTGGATCGCGCTTCCGGTGGGTATTGTGCTGATGCTCCTTGTATTGTTTGTAATCAGGGTAATCAACATCGATAAGGCATAGCGGCGACGGGGAGGAAAGTATGCGGGAGACACGACAGAGACCGGAAGCCGGACATGGCACAGACATGACAGTCATGTATCCTGCCAGGCTTATATCTGTAGAAAATGAAGTCCACGCCCAGATGATAGCAGGCGTCCTGGAAGGGAACGGTATAAAGTGCTGGATACGGGACAAGGAAAGCGGCGGCTACATGAGTATTTACACGGGCTTTTCTGTCTTCGGGAAAGACTTGTACGTAGACGAGGCCGATGTAGTCCGGGCCCGGGAACTGGTGGACGGCATCGAAGCCGAGATAAATACAGAGGATGCGGAGAAGGCGGCTGAAGATGAGGATATCCATGTTCCGCCAAATTACAGAAACAGGCGTATTGCTGCGGGCGTTATCGCGGCTATCCTTGGCATATCGGCCGCAGCCGCGCTGATTCTGAATCTGTACGATCATTCTTTGGCTAATGAAACAGCGTGTTGTAGGAATAGCAGCCTTATTTTTAAGGCTGCTATTTCAAGTTCAGGGAAAAACTGGTATAATGCACAGTGTAGCAGGCTGCATATTGGTCTATACTAATGATATGCCTCCGCCTGCGGAGGGACAGCCTGAATGATGAAAGGAGAAGATTGGAAGTTATGAGTGTGAAAGACTTACATGCATATGATCTGATACAGGAAGAGAAGCTAGAGGGGATCAAGTCGTACGGTTATCTGATGAAGCATAAGAAAAGCGGAGCGAGGCTTCTGCTCGTGGAGAATGAGGATGAGAACAAAGTATTTTCTATCGGTTTCCGCACGCCGCCGTCAGACAGCACCGGGGTGCCACATATCATGGAACATTCCGTACTGTGCGGTTCTAAGAACTTTCCGGCCAAAGACCCCTTTGTGGAACTGGTAAAAGGTTCCCTGAATACTTTCCTCAACGCGATGACTTATCCGGATAAGACCGTATACCCGGTGGCAAGCTGCAATGACAAGGATTTCCAGAACCTGATGCACGTCTATATGGACGCGGTACTATATCCGAATATATATGAACACGAAGAAATATTCCGGCAGGAAGGGTGGAGCTATAAGCTGGACAATGCAGAAGCAAAACTGGAATATAACGGTGTCGTGTACAATGAGATGAAGGGGGCATTTTCGTCACCGGAAGGCGTGCTGGACAGAGTCGTGCTCAACACGCTGTTCCCGGATACTTCATATGCATATGAATCGGGCGGTGATCCGGAGGCGATACCCGACCTTACGTATGAACAATATCTTGATTTCCACAGTAAGTATTACCATCCGTCCAACAGTTACATCTATCTGTACGGAAATATGGATATGGAAGAGAAGCTCCAGTGGCTGGATAAGGAATATCTAAGTGATTTTGAAGCAGAGGATGTAGACTCGGAGATCAAGTTGCAGCAGCCATTTGAACAGATGAAGGAAGTGACGATTCCGTATTCCATAGCGAGCGATGAGCCGGAAGAGGATAATACGTACCTGTCATATAATAAAGTAATAGGAACGAGCCTTGACAAGGAGCTCTATCTGGCTTTCCAGATATTGGACTATGCATTGCTCTCGGCGCCGGGGGCACCGCTTAAAAAGGAGCTTACCGATGCGGGGATAGGTAAGGATATCATGGGTTCCTACGACAACGGCATCTATCAGCCGATTTTTTCTGTGATAGCAAAGAATGCCAATGTAGAGCAGAAGGAAGCCTTTATCGGCGTGATTGAAGACGTACTTGCCGGCATAGTGGAGAAGGGCATGGATAAGAGGGCTCTTGAGGCGGGAATCAATTACCACGAGTTCCGTTACCGGGAGGCGGATTTCGGCAATTACCCGAAAGGTCTCATGTACGGGCTGCAGATGATGGACAGCTGGCTCTATGATGATGAGAGGCCCTTTATCCATATTGAGGCGCTGAAGACATTTGAGTTTCTTAAGAGGCAGGTAGGAACCAGATATTATGAAGAGCTGATCCAGAAGTATCTGCTTGGAAACACGCACGGGGCCATCGTAATCGTAGAGCCGGAAAAGGGACGTACGGCCAGGATGGATCAGGAGCTGGAGAGAAAGCTTCAGGAGTATAAAAGCAGCTTAAGCGAGGAAGAAGTGAAGGAGCTTGTGGAGCGGACCCGGGGGCTTGCGGCATACCAGTCGGAGGAGGACAGCGAAGAAGATATGAACCGTATCCCGGTCCTGAAGCGGGAAGATATTTCCCGTGATATCGAGCCGATATTAAATGAAGAGATGACATTTGCGGGCGTGCCTGCCGTATTTCATGACATAGAGACGAACGGTATCGGATACGTAGACATCTTGTTTGATCTGTCGGGAATCCCCGAAGAGGAGGTGCCGTATGTCGGAATCCTGCAGACCGCTCTCGGAATAATCGATACGGATAATTATGCGTATGGGGAACTGTTCAATGAGATCAACATGCATACTGGCGGCATCGGCACGACGCTCGAACTGTATTCCGACGTTACCGATGTGCGCGGCAAAGCGTTCAGGGCGACGCTGGAGATGAAAGCAAAGGCGCTGTACAAAAAGCTGCCGGTTGCATTTGACATGATGGGAGAGATCCTGACCGCATCGAAGCTGGATGACACGAAGCGGCTGAAGGAGATTCTCGCGATGGCGAAATCCCGGCTGCTCATGCGGTTCCAGTCTGCGGGCCATCTGACAGCCGCTCTCAGGGCGATGTCATATTCCTCTCCGTCGGCGAGGTTCAAGGACATGACGAACGGCATTGCCTTTTATGAGAAGATTGCGGACATCGAGGAGCACTTTGAGGAGCGGAAAGAAGCGCTTGTCCAGCATTTGCAGCATCTCGTGAAGCAGCTGTTCCGGCCGGACAATATGATGCTCAGCTACACCGCGTCCAGAGAGGGGCTAGAAGGGATGGACCGCCTGGTGGCAGGCCTGAAGGCAAGGCTATTTAAGGAGACGCCGGATGAGACGCCGTGCGTCATACACTGCGAAAAGAAAAACGAAGGGTTCAAGACTGCTTCTAAAGTACAGTATGTGGCCCGCACGGGCAATTTTATCGATAATGGCGCGTCTTATACCGGTGCTCTGCAGATATTGAAAGTGATCTTAAGCTATGAATATCTTTGGCAGAATATACGTGTCAAGGGCGGCGCATATGGCTGTATGAGCAATTTTAACCGCATCGGAGAGGGCTACTTCGTATCGTACCGTGATCCGAACCTGAAACGGACGCTGGACGTATATGAAGGGGTCGTGGATTATCTGAAGAACTTTACGGTGAGCGAGCGGGATATGACAAAGTATATTATCGGGACAATGAGCAACATAGACCAGCCCATGACGCCGGCTGCAAAGGGCGACCGTTCCATGAGCCTGTATATGAACAAGGTCAGCGCGGACATGATACGGGAAGAACGCAGCCAGATACTGGATGCGACGCAGGGTGATATCCAGGCCCTATACCGCGTCGTGGAGGCAGTGCTCAAGGCGGGACAGCTCTGCGTCATCGGCAGCGAAGAGATGATAGAGGAGAACAAAGAACTGTTCCAGACTGTGACAAGTTTTTAACAGGGGACGTAAGAAAATTAAGTTTGGTTACGTACCAGATTGAGAAGGAGAACGTATGAAAAAGGATTTTAAGTCGGGGTTCGTCACGTTGATTGGCCGCCCGAATGTAGGAAAATCAACGCTTATGAATTACCTTATCGGACAGAAGATAGCCATCACTTCCAATAAGCCGCAGACGACACGTAACCGTATACAGACCGTGCTGACGATGGATGAAGGGCAGATCGTATTCGTAGATACGCCGGGAATCCATAAGGCCAAGAACAAGCTGGGCGAATATATGGTATATGTAGCGGAGAAGACGCTGAACGAGGTGGATGTCGTGCTGTGGCTCGTCGAGCCGTCCACTTTCATCGGCGCCGGGGAGAAGCACATCGCGGAGCGGCTCGGTAAGGTAAACACGCCCGTCATACTCGTCATCAATAAGGTGGATATGGTGAGGAAGGAAGAGATTGCGGAGGCCATAACTGCGTATAAAGATATCTATGATTTTGCGGAAATCGTCCCGGTGTCAGCCAGAAACGGTGATAACACGGATGAACTCATGTCGGTCGTCATGAAGTATCTGCCTTATGGACCACAGTTCTATGACGAGGACACGGTTACCGACCAGCCGGAACGGCAGATAGTGGCAGAACTTATCCGCGAGAAGGCGCTACACAGCCTGAATGAGGAGATTCCCCACGGCATTGCGGTGGCTATCGACCGCATGAAAAAGAATAAGAAAGTAATGCATATAGATGCCACTATAATATGCGAACGTGATTCCCACAAGGGGATAATTATTGGTAAGCAAGGAAATATGTTGAAAAAGATTGGCAGCACGGCCAGGTTCGAGATAGAAAAAATGCTTGGATGCCAGGTAAACCTTAAGCTCTGGGTAAAAGTTAAAAAAGACTGGCGTGACAGTGAGTTCCTGATGAAAAATTTTGGATACAGGGACAACGAATAAAAAGGTACTGCCATGGGAGAACCTAATCTTATAAAACGGAAGATGAGGTGATTCCATGGAAGACAGGTACTGGGACAGATTTACCAGAACAGGAACAGTGACAGATTATCTATATTATAAAGGAATGGATATCTGCCGACAGGTGATGGACCGCTGCAAAACGGACGCCGCTTCGGCAGACGGCACGCACGATGTAGGACAGACAGGTGGAAGAATCAGTGAATCAGATTACGGTGACAGGCATGGTGCTTCATGCATCTCCTATAGGTGAATACGACAGGCGGGTTGTAATTCTGACGAAGGAACGGGGAAAGATATCTGCATTTGCGCGTGGGGCCAGAAGGCCCCATAGCGCGCTTGTAGGTGTTACCAGCCCGTTTACCTTCGGTGAATTCACGGTATACGAGGGGCGGACATCATATACGCTTGTGTCGGCCTCTGTTTCCAATTATTTTTCGGAATTGAGGATGGATGTAGAGGGCGCTTACTACGGCTTTTATTTTTTGGATTTCGCAGGCTATTATGCCAGGGAATACAATGACGAGACGCTGCTGCTGAAGCTCTTATACCAGACGTTGCGTGCGCTGACGAATCCGCATCTTGACAACCGCCTTATCCGGTACATATTTGAGTTGAAGGCAGTAGCTGTCAACGGGGAAGCGCCTCAGGTTTTTGAATGTGTCCGCTGCGGGGACAGAAAACGTCCCGCGCTGTTTTGCGTGTCAAAAGGGGGGCTTGTGTGCAGCGAATGCCAGAGGACGGCCGGGGACGGTGTCAGGCTGCTTGCGTCTACTTTGTATGCGATGCAGTATATCATCAGCTCTCCGATTGAAAAGCTATATACTTTTGCGGTAAAAGAGGATGTTCTGGATGAGCTCGGCAAGATTGTCCGTGCTTATTTGGACGCTTATGTGGAAAAACGCTTTAAATCCCTGGAAATACTGGAAACAATTGTACGATAGGGCTTGAAAACCCCGGTTGATAACTGTATAATAATTAACAATTATGAAACTATAGAAGGCGAGGATGAGGATATGGTAGAAAAAACGATGGATAAGATTGTAGCGTTGGCGAAATCAAGAGGATTCGTATACCCGGGGTCTGAGATTTACGGCGGGCTTGCTAATACATGGGACTATGGTAATCTCGGTGTAGAATTAAAGAATAATGTAAAAAGAGCATGGTGGCAGAAGTTCGTGCAGGAGTCTCCATACAATGTAGGCGTGGACTGTGCGATTCTGATGAACCCGCAGACATGGGTAGCCAGCGGACATCTCGGGGGATTCAGCGATCCTCTGATGGACTGTAAGGAATGCCACGAGCGTTTCCGTGCAGATAAGATGATAGAAGATTTCGCACATGCCAACGGACTCGACATCGGCGACAGCATCGACGGCTGGAGCCATGAGCAGATGGAAGCCTATATCAAGGAGCATGAGGTTCCATGTCCGACCTGTGGAAAGCACAATTTTACGGAGATTCGAGAATTCAATCTCATGTTCAAGACATTCCAGGGCGTTACGGAAGATGCCAAGAGTGTCGTATATCTTCGTCCGGAGACCGCCCAGGGAATCTTTGTAAACTTTAAGAATGTACAGCGTACATCGAGAAAGAAGATTCCATTTGGCATCTGCCAGGTTGGCAAATCATTCCGTAATGAGATTACGCCGGGCAACTTTACCTTCCGTACACGAGAGTTTGAGCAGATGGAACTGGAGTTCTTCTGCGAGCCGGGTACAGACCTTGAGTGGTTCAACTACTGGAAGAAGTTCTGCCTGAACTGGCTTGAGACGCTGGGGCTGAAAGATGATGAAGTGCGCTACCGCGATCATTCGCAGGAAGAGCTGAGTCATTACAGCAATGCGACCACGGACATCGAATACCTCTTCCCGTTCGGATGGGGAGAACTGTGGGGCGTGGCCGACCGTACCAACTATGACCTCACGCAGCACCAGAACGTGTCTAAGCAGGACATGAGCTATTTTGACGATGAGAAGAAGGAAAAATATATCCCGTATGTCATCGAGCCCTCGCTGGGGGCGGACCGTATGGTTCTTGCGTTCCTGTGCAGCGCATATGATGAGGAGGAACTGGAAGGCGGAGATGTGAGGACGGTGCTTCATTTCCACCCGGCACTTGCCCCGGTCAAGATCGGCATCCTTCCACTGTCTAAAAAGTTAAATGAAGGTGCGGAGAAAGTGTACGCGCTGCTGAGCAAGAAGTATAACTGCGAGTTTGACGACCGCGGGAACATCGGCAAGCGTTACCGTCGCCAGGACGAGATCGGAACTCCGTTCTGCGTGACATATGACTTTGATTCTGAGGAAGACGGAGCGGTCACCGTGCGTGACAGGGATACGATGGAGCAGGAGAGAGTCAGGATTGAAGATCTGGAAGCTTATTTTGCGGAAAAGTTTGATTGGTAGAGATGAGATAATAATGCTGCAAATCAGTCCCCTTTTGCCGGCAGTGAATGAGGCGGAAGGGGGCTTAATGTATCCTGAATGACAATGATTGGCGGAGGGTGAGAGAATGCTTCGGAAGATGACACAGGGCGAGCTTGATGTAATAATTAGGAACCGTAGGCCGGGAGAGCAGCTTGACCTGCACGAGTCATTGCTGGACGGCCTCGACTTATCGGGCTGGGATCTACATAATATCAACTTTAATAAGAGCGATTTCCGCGGTGTGAACCTGGACGGGGCAAATATGGCTTATATAAAGGCGGACAATGCGTTCTTCGGCGGTTCGACGCTTAGGGGTACGAATCTGTCCGGCGCGTATCTGCACTCCGCGGATCTGCGAGGATGTAATCTGTCCGGCGCGGACATAAGCGGGGCTGACATGTTTGCGTCAGCCTTGGAGCGGGCAGATATGGCGGGGCTTAAGACGGATGAAAAGACGAAGTTCTTTCATCTGTACTGTCCCGAAAAAGACCCGTTCATCGCGTGGAAGGTATGCTATGGCCGAAGGATTGTCAGGCTCCTTGTACCGGCGGACGCCAGAAGGATATCCGGGACGACAAATGAAGTGAAGTGTGACAAGGCAAAAGTGCTGTCCATTAAAAGTGCAGACTATAAAGAAACCTATGATGAGGCGCATTCCTATGTAGACGAGAACTTCATATACCGCACGGGCGAGATGGTATATGCCGAGAATTTTAATCCCGACAGGTTTGTGGATTCAGGCGGAGGGATCCATGTGTGGCTGACAAGAGAAGAAGCCATCGCATATCTCGGCTAAGGACGGTAATAGAAAGTAGAGCGGAAAACAGAAAGCGACCGGCAAACATTCGTTGTATGCCAGTCGCTTTTAATAATATTCTTCTGTAATTATGCTTTTATGCTTCTGCTTTTTTCTTTTTAGCATGAATGTTGACATCAGTCGTGTAATTTTCCGGGTGCTTTCTTCTGTCTCTCAACTCAGCACATGCGGTATATAGCACATCGGTAGAAGAGTTCAGTCCTGTTTCACAGGAATCCTGGATAACGCCTACGATGAAACCAACACCTACAACCTGCATTGCAACATCATTGGAGATACCAAATAAGCTACATGCCATAGGAATCAGAAGAAGAGAACCGCCCGCAACACCGGATGCACCGGCAGCACTCAGCGCGGATAATACGCAGAGGATGAAAGCGGTCGGAAAGTCAACGGAGATTCCCATCGTATGTGCGGCAGCCAATGCCATTGTTGAAATGGTGATAGCGGCTCCGGCCATGTTAATGGTCGCTCCAAGTGGAATGGAGATAGAATAGGTATCTTCATCCAGCCCCATATCTTCGCAAAGTTCCATATTTACAGGTATATTTGCAGCGGAACTTCTTGTAAAGAACGCGGTGATAAAGCTTCTTGACAGGCATTTGAATACGAGTGGGAACGGATTTGTCTTTGTGCAAAGGAACACGATAATAGGATTCATAACCAATGCTACAAATGCCATAGAACCTACCAGTACCACAATCAGCCTTCCATATGTAAGCAGGGCGCCCAATCCCTCTGTGGAGATTGTTGCAAAAATAAGGCCCATAATACCAAACGGCGCACAGCTGATAATCCATTTAACAGCCTGTGCAACAGCCTCGGAAATGTTGTCCAGCGCTGTCTTTGTACCTTCGCTTGCTTTCTTGAGGGCGATACCGAAGATGACTGCCCAGGCAAGAATTCCGATGTAGTTCGCGTTTATGATGGAGTCTACCGGGTTTGCCACAACGTTCATTAGCAGGTTTGTCAATACTTCGATAACACCGCTCGGCGGTGCGACATCACTTTCGGCCGCTTTGGTAAGCGTCAAAGTAATAGGAGCAACGTAGCTTGCCAGTACGGCTACAAGCGCGGATAAAAGGTTGCCGAGAAGGTACAGAACGACAATGAATTTCATGTTTGTCTTCTGGCCCTTTTCCATGCGGCACAAAGCACTCATAACGAGGAAGAATACCAGGATTGGCGCAACGCCTTTCAGTGCTCCTACGAATAATTGGCCCAGAATAGATATTCCGGATGCCTGAGGGACCGTCAGACCAAGAATAATACCGAGAATCAATCCGCAGATGATTCTGAGTACAAGACTGACACTGTTCCATTTGTTGATAATGTTTTTCATGTTTCTCATTTCGCAGATATTGACATATTAAGATCATAATATATATCTGCTTTCCTCTCTTTCTTTTAGTTTCGTTTTCCCCAACGTGAGACTATTATCTCATAAAGTTGTGAATAATGCTATATAAATTATAGTTTAACAAAGGCGATTTGTAAATAATAACATAGCTGATTTTCCTATTGTGCAAAAAATGAAGTAAATAGTATAAAAAAACTTGGAATACATCATTGTATATGGATAAAATGAATGATATAATTAACTCGAAAATAACCGTCTGGGGATGGCGGTAATAAGATTGGGAGGATAAAAACATGGGAGATATTAAAAATGACGGTATGATGTGGGCACTCGTGAAAGAAAAGCCGGAAGAAGGTCTGTGGATGAAGAGGGTTCCGGTTCCGGAAGTGGGTCCAAACGATGTAAAGATTAAGATTCACAAGACAGCTATCTGTGGAACAGATGTACATATTTACCAGTGGAATGACTGGGCACAGCATACGATTCCTGTAGGGCTTACGGCAGGACATGAATACGTCGGTGAAGTTGTCGAGGTAGGAGATGGCGTACAGGGCTTCCGCATTGGGGATCTGGTATCAGGTGAAGGCCATATTACATGTGGACAGTGCCGTAACTGTCTGGAAGGCCACAAGGAAAACTGCAAAGATGCCAAAGGAGTCGGAGTCAACAGAAACGGTGCTTTCGCAGAGTATCTTGTGATTCCGTCATCCAACGTATGGCCGTGCAACCCGGCGATCCCAGAAGAGATGTATGCAATATTTGATCCATTTGGAAATGCTACCCACACGGCTCTTTCTTATGATGTGCTCGGAGAAGATGTCCTTATAACAGGGGCAGGCCCAATCGGTATCATGGCAGCTGCGATCGTCAAGTTCTCAGGAGCAAGACATGTTGTTGTTACAGATCTGAATCCATACCGCCTGGAACTTGCTAAGAAGCTTGGCGCGACAAGAGTTGTCAATTTGAAAGAGGAAAAGCTTGCGGATGTAATGAAGGAAATTGGCATGACAGAAGGATTTGACGTAGGGCTTGAAATGTCAGGCAGCCAGCCGGGGCTTTCCGATATGATTCATAACATGAAGCACGGCGGAAAGATTGCGCTACTTGGGCTCCAGAGGACAGACGCTGTCGTAGACCTTGAGACAGTCATATTCAACGGTCTGAATCTCTGTGGCATCTACGGAAGAAAAGTATGGGATACATGGTATAAGATGTCTACCATGCTCCAGGCAGGACTGGATATCTCTGATATCATTACGCATCACTTTGATATCAAAGATTATGAAAAGGGATTTGAAGCGATGATTTCCGGACAGTCAGGTAAGGTAATCTTAGACTGGGCACATGTGAATGATTAATTTTTTTTATAAAGAAAGGACTGATACCAATGGCACGTAAAGACGACATTTTAAGCATCTACACAAAAGAAGTAGACGGAATAAAGGAGGCGGGCCTTTTTAAAGGAGAGGCGCCTTTTGTTTCCCCGCAGGGATCGAGAGTAATGATGGAAGACGGCAGAGAGCTTCTCTGCATGTGTGCGAACAACTACCTCGGACTGGGAAACAGCCCGCGTCTCATAGAAGCGGCGAAGAAGACATATGACGATAAAGGATATGGAGTAGCATCTGTCCGTTTCATCTGTGGCACGCAGGATATACATAAGAAGCTGGAGAAGAAGATATCAGATTTCCTAGGTACGGATGACACGATACTGTATTCATCCTGCTTCGATGCGAACGGAGGCCTGTTTGAGACACTGCTTACGGCTGACGATGCGGTTATCAGCGATGAGCTGAACCATGCTTCGATTATCGATGGCGTGCGCCTGTGCAAGGCAAAGCGCTTCCGCTACAAGAACAATGACATGGAGGACCTGGAGGCCAGATTAAAAGAAGCGGATGAAGCCGGTGCACGGGTGAAGCTGATCGCAACGGACGGCGTATTCTCTATGGACGGTATCATCTGCAACTTGAAAGGCGTATGTGACCTGGCAGACAAGTACAATGCACTTGTGATGGTCGATGACAGCCACGCGGTTGGATTCGTAGGCAAGACGGGCCGGGGAACTCCGGAACACTGCGGTGTACAGGGGCGTGTCGACATCATTACAGGAACGCTTGGAAAAGCCCTCGGCGGAGCTTCCGGCGGATATACATCAGGCCGTAAAGAGATTATCGATCTGCTGCGCCAGAGAAGCCGTCCGTACCTGTTCTCCAACTCACTGGCTCCGGCTATCGCAGGCGCCAGCATCGAACTGTTCGATATGCTTGATGAGAGTACAGAGCTCCGTGACCACCTGGAAGAAGTGACGTCCTACTACCGCAAAGAGCTGGTAGACAATGGCTTTGACATCATTCCAGGAACACATCCATGCGTGCCTGTAATGCTGTATGATGAGAAGACAGCGGCAGAATTTGCTAAGCGTATGATGGACAAGGGCGTCTATGTAGTGGCATTCTCATTCCCGGTAGTACCAAAAGGAAAAGCAAGAATCCGTACACAAGTATGCGCAAGCCATACAAAAGAAGATATAGACTTCATCGTAAAATGCTTCAAAGAAGTAAGAAGCGAGATGGGATTGTAAAAAATGGAAATATGGGGACGTGATCTTTTTGAAAAAGATTACGTCCCAAATTGAATTTTGTGGTGTACCTAAATGGAATATGCCCTGTACCTAATGAAGGGAGGGGCACATTGCCGACAAAGAAAAGACAGGAAAGCAGTACCGGTTTTTATCACGTTGTAGTCAGAGGAATAAACAAAGAACGGATTTATAATCAACGTCGTGAAAAAGGTTATTTCAAAAAGATTATCGTAAAACATCTTAATAAGTATCATGTGGAAATATACGCATTTTGCATTATGTCCAATCATGCCCATTTTATAATCCGGGCAGAAATTCAGGAATTATCTCTATTTATGGCTAGAATACTAGCTGAATATGCATCCTATTACAACTATAAGCATCAAAGAAACGGACATGTATTTCAAAATAGATTCACAAGTGAATGTATTGAGACAGAATCATATTTTTGGAATTGTATCCGTTACATACATCTGAATCCGGTAAAGGCCAATATGGTTAAGACTCCTTTGCGCTATATCTACAGCAGCATGAATGAATATTGTAGTAATATACCGGTTGTAATTCATGAAAAGGCACTTTTTGTTTACAAAGAAAGGTTTTCAAGTGTTTCAGAATTTAAAGATTTTCATCAGCATCGAAGATATGAAATATTCAGTGATATACCAGATGAAAAACAAGAACAGCGGATGGAAATCGCATTATTAATATTAAAGAGCATATTTGAAAAAAATAACTTAGAACTGCTGGAACAAGTTTTGGAGCAGAAAGAGTTACGAAAAGAATATATTAAACAGTTGAAATTAGTTCTGAACATATCCGACAAGCTGATTCATAATATTTGTTTAGAAGTGAGACGCTTTATTGAACATAAGATGTAATAATGTATATAATCTAGAATAATGCAAATTCTAAGAATGTTTTAAAGGTACAGGGTATATACCATTTAGGTACACCACAAGGTTCAATTTGGGACGTAACACTTTTGAAAATGGTTACGTCCCCTTTTAACTTGTGTTATACTATGTAAGGTAAAGGAGTGTGATAATGATGGAAAGAGATAATACGTGGAAGACATATAGTCAGGATGAACTAATGGCAGTGGAACAAATTAACAATTCCTATAAAACTTGTCTTGATGAAGGTAAAACCGAACGGGAATGTGTTAAGGTGACAGTCCGTATGCTGGAGGAACGGGGATATAAGAGTCTGGGCAGCATGATAGAAGAGGGGGCTGCCTTAAAGGCAGGCGATAAAGTCTATGCAGTTTGTATGGGGAAGAGCGTGGTAGCGTTTCATATAGGAAGCAGGCCGCTAGAACACGGGATGAATATTCTGGGGGCTCATATTGATTCTCCAAGAATTGATGTAAAGCAGAATCCATTATATGAAAATGAAGAATTATCCTATCTGGATACCCATTATTATGGGGGAATCAAAAAGTATCAATGGGTGACGCTTCCACTGGCACTTCATGGTGTTGTGGCGAAGAAGGATGGTTCTCTTGTAGAGATTCATATAGGCGATAAAGAAGAAGACCCTGTATTTGCGGTGACAGATCTTCTGGTGCACCTTGCGTCCAAGCAAATGGAGAAAAAGGCTAATGCAGTAATTGAGGGTGAAAAACTAGATCTTCTCTTTGCAAGCCGACCTGTCAAGAATGACGACAGCCTGGATAAGGAAGAAAAAGAGGCGGTTAAGGCAAATGTGCTGCATATACTGGAAGCATCCTATGGCATATCAGAGGAGGACTTTGTATCCGCAGAACTGGAAATTGTCCCTGCAGGAAATGCAAGAGACTGTGGCATAGACCGTAGCATGATAATGGCTTATGGACAGGATGATAGAGTATGTGCGTTTACGTCTTTGTTTGCGCTGCTGGATGTTGAAAAGGTAGAAAAAACAGCTTGCTGCATCCTTGTAGATAAGGAAGAAATCGGAAGTGTAGGAGCAACAGGCATGCATTCCAGATTTTTTGAAAATGTTCTTGCAGAGCTTGTGGCACTTGCTGGTGACGCTTCAGACTTGAGGATTAGGCGTGCTCTTCAGAATTCGAAGATGCTTTCATCTGATGTAAGTGCCGCATTTGACCCAATGTTTGCAGAAACATTTGAAAAGAGAAGTTCCGCATTCTTTGGAAAAGGTCTTGTATTCAACAAATTTACCGGAAGCCGTGGAAAAAGCGGTTCTAATGATGCAAATGCGGAATATCTCGCTCAAATCCGCAGAGCTATGGACACCAAAAATGTAGCCTACCAGTTTGCAGAGCTTGGAAAAGTCGATGCTGGAGGCGGCGGTACGATTGCGTATATAATGGCAAATTACGGAATGGAAGTGATAGACAGCGGTGTTGCTGTGCTGTGCATGCACGCACCGTGGGAGATTACAAGTAAGGCAGATGTATACGAAGCTTATAAAGGTTATAAAGCATTCATAGAAGAAATGTAAAAAATGCCCGGGTTGGAAGGACTGCAACCTGGGCATTTTCGTATATAATTTGAAAACCTGACAAAAAGGTACAGGACATAATTCATATTGGTACACCATAAAGTTCAGTTTGGGACGTAACCCTTTTGAAAAAGATCACGTCCCCATCTTATACACCATCTTATACAAACACGAACCCGACGACGAGATAGGCGATGAGTGCAATCCCGCCGCACACGAGCGCGTACGGCAGCTGTGTCTTGACGTGGTCGATATGGTCGGCCGCGGCGCCGGTAGACGAAAGTACTGTCGTATCGGACAGTGGCGAGCAGTGGTCACCGAACACTCCCCCGCCTGCAACAGCCGCGAAGCTGGCAATTACGAGAAGTGTGAGCGTATCATTTGTAAAACTGAAAGCCAGCGGCAGTGCTATCGGCATGCAGATTGCGAACGTACCCCAGGAGGAACCAGTCGCAAAAGCCATGACTGCAGATACGAGGAAGATGATGGCAGGCAGCATGTGCGGCGTCAGAAGTTCCTCGGTCAGGGAAATGATATAGTTGGCCGTACCCATCTGTGAGCTGAGCGCATTGACGGAATATGCGAGAGCCAGCAGCATAACTGCAGGCAGCGCACCCTTTATACCGTCTGTAAGGGTGCTCATAACCTCTTTGAACGGGATGCCCTGGATCATCATGCTTACGGTCATGAAGATGACTACCATCAAGAACGCTTCCATCGTCTTGGCAGAACTGAAAGCGATATAGGTACCGATAGCGATGCTGATAATCATAAGTACAGGAAAGATGAAGTTCAGGAACACCCTTGGCTTAAGCCCCGGATATGCCTGCATCTCCGTCAGCTCTTTTCCGATGAGCGGCGTTGCGCCGTCGCGTATCACTTTCCCTTCCTCCACCGCACGTTTCTCAGCCTTTTTCATCGGCCCGAAATCTTTGATGATTCCCGATGCGATTACACCGACAAAAAGGACTGCGAAGATAGGATAGAAATTAAACGGTATTGCTTTTAAAAACAGCGCGGATGCGTCTTTTTCATCAACAATACCTCCGACACCGACTGCTAACCCCATGAGATAAGCGGCCCATCCGGTAATCGGCATGAGTACGCTGACAGGTGCGGAAGTGGAATCTGCTATGTACGCCAGCTTTTCCCGGGACACTTTCGCCTTATCCGTAATGCTCCGCATGACAGAACCGACAAATAGCGGGCTGAAAGAGTCACTGAAGTAAATGAAGATGCCGAGCACCCAGGCCATAAGCTGCGCGCCTCTGCGGCTCAGGTTACGGTCATGCACTTTCTGGGAAAATCCCTGTATTGCCCCGGTCTTCTGGAAATAAGCGACAAGAATTCCTATGAAAGTATTCAGAAGCATGACCCATGAAAAGCTCGTCGTCCCGAGGCTTTCCTTTAAAAGCGTCGGGAACCCGAACACCCCCTGTCCCGCCAGCAGCGTTCCGGTGATACAGGCGATTGCAAGTGATATGACGGTGTTCCTCGTTACGAACGACAATACGATAGCCAGTATCGCCGGTATGATTGATATGAATCCCATTGTTTCCATAAAGAATAAAATCCCCCTTCTCTTTCGTTCCTTCTTTTCTGATAACCAATAAAACCTGATAAGTAATAAAACCTGATAGCTTTTACAGCGTGATAAAATTATGTGAACGGCTTACTGTCGCAGGCGGCGCCGGATCAAGCTTTCTGCCGGATATGCCCAGTATATCTTCCGGGCGTACCCACGGACGGTTCTGCAGTGCGCTTGTCTCCTCATGGGTCAGATAGCCTTTATAGGCCGTCAGGCTTCTCCTGAGGTAGCCATCCCTTGCACAAGCCTCTGCCACGCCGTTGTTCAGTATGCTGCGGAAATGTGGCAGCACAGATGCGGCATAGGCTACAGAAGTAGAATTTGCTATCGCGCCGGGAATATTGCTGACGCAGTAGTGCACGACCCCTTCTTCGACATAACGCGGATTTTCATGTGTCGTCTCGTGAAATGTCTCGAGTGCTCCCTGTTCATCATTGCTGATATCGACGATGACAGAGCCCGGTTCCATCGAGCGTACCATCTCGCGCGTGACGAGGTACTCTGTATTGCCTTTTGGCCATTTCACACAGTTCAGTACCATATCTACAGATGGCAGAAGTGCTTTGACATTCTCCCGGCTTGAAATCATCGTGTCGATGCTCTGCCTGTATTCATTCTGCAGGCTTCGCAGCGTGCCGATGCTGATGTCTGCTACAGTCACCCACGCACCAAGAGCGTGCAGTACAGAGAGGGCCGCCTGCCCTACCGTTCCGCCGCCCAGGATAAGCACTTTCATACCGGGGGCGCCGCCGAGTCCGCTGACGAACTTGCCTTTGCCTCCGTTGATCGTGAGCATGGATTCCAGTCCCATAAGAGCGCCCTGCTTTCCTGCGGCTTCACAGTTCGGAGAGCCGTATCTGTGCGAGTCCTCGGCGGTAAAGGCGATGACTTTTTTGTCCAGAAGAGCCTGCACCTCTTCCGGGTGCGCTGCCGGATGTATACAGGTGAACACGATCTGGTTCTCCTTAAGAAGGTCATATTCAGCCGGCTCGAACTCCTTTACTTTGGCAATAAAGCCGCATGTGCTGTATATCTCCTCCGCGGTATCTGCCATGACAGCGCCCGCGGCCGCATATGTTTCATCAGGGAATCCTGCTTTCTGACCGGCGTTCTTCTGCACATATACAGGATGCCCGTCGGCAATCAGGCCCGCAACCTCAACGGGAGTGGCGATTACACGGTTTTCACCGGTTTTGATATCCTTTAATATTCCTACATTCATGTCTGCTTCCTCTCAATTCTTAGGATAAATATTTCAGGCCATGGCCTGTCCACAATTTTTTATGCATTTTATGCAGAAATGCCTTTTTATTATACACAATATCATGCCTTGCTGCAACAAAAAGTAATGGGAGAAAGGCAGCTTCCGGCAAATGATGAAAATGCCGCAGAAAGCCCTTGTTTTTTGATTTCTTGGGTGTTAAGGGGTTGACGAACACTGTCAAAAACAGTACAATATTATGTGCGACTTAGAAAGTAAAATTAGTTTAGGAGGTCATGACAAATGGCAAAATGGGTTTATATGTTTACAGAAGGTAACGCGACCATGAGAAACCTTCTGGGTGGAAAAGGTGCCAACCTTGCTGAAATGACAAATTTGGGTCTTCCGGTACCACAGGGCTTCACGATTACGACAGAAGCTTGTACCCAGTACTATGAGGACGGAAAAAAGATCAACGATGAAATCATGTCACAGATCATGGAATCCATCACGAAGATGGAAGAGATTACAGGAAAGAAATTTGGCGATAAAGAGAATCCGCTCCTCGTATCCGTACGTTCAGGAGCAAGAGCTTCTATGCCGGGCATGATGGACACGATCCTCAACCTCGGCCTCAACGAAGAAGTCGTTGAAGTATTGGCTAATAAATCAGGAAACCCACGCTGGGCATGGGACTGCTACAGAAGATTCATCCAGATGTACTCTGACGTAGTTATGGAAGTTGGTAAGAAGTATTTTGAAGAGCTTATCGACAAGATGAAAGAAGAAAAAGGCGTTACGGAAGATGTGGATCTTACAGCCGAAGACCTTAAGGTTCTCGCCGGACAGTTCAAGGCTGAATACAAAGAAAAGATTGGACAGGACTTCCCGACAGATCCGAAGGAACAGCTGATGGGAGCTATCAAAGCTGTTTTCCGTTCATGGGACAACCCAAGAGCCAACGTATACCGTCGTGACAATGACATCCCATATTCATGGGGAACAGCTGTCAACGTTCAGATGATGGCATTCGGCAACATGGGCGATACATCAGGAACAGGTGTTGCATTTACACGTGACCCGGCTACAGGCGAGAAGAAGCTCATGGGCGAGTTCCTTATGAACGCACAGGGTGAAGATGTTGTTGCAGGTGTCCGCACACCTCAGAAGATTTCCCAGTTACATGAAGTTATGCCGGAAGTGTACGACCAGTTCGTAGCAATCTGCAATAAGCTGGAAGACCACTACAGGGACATGCAGGATATGGAGTTCACGATCGAAGACAAGAAGCTCTACATGCTGCAGACACGTAACGGTAAGAGAACAGCCCAGGCTGCACTTCAGATTGCATGCGACCTTGTTGACGAGGGCATGATTACAGAAGAAAAAGCCGTTGCCATGATTGACCCGAGAAACTTAGATACATTACTTCATCCTCAGTTTGATGCCGCCGCGCTCAAAGCTGCGACACCAATCGGAAAAGCACTCGGAGCATCACCGGGAGCTGCATGCGGTAAGGCCGTATTTACAGCTGATGATGCGAAAAATTGGGCTGCAAGAGGGGAGAAGGTTATCCTTGTCCGCCTTGAGACTTCTCCGGAAGACATCGAAGGCATGAAGGCTGCGCAGGGTATCCTGACAGTACGTGGCGGCATGACATCACACGCTGCCGTTGTTGCACGTGGGATGGGTACATGCTGTGTATCCGGATGCGGCGACATCGTTATGGACGAGGCAAATAAGAAGTTCACATTAGGCGGAAAAGAGTTCCGCGAGGGAGACGCAATCTCTCTTGACGGTTCCACAGGTAACATCTATGATGGCCTCATTCCTACGGTTGACGCCACAATCGCAGGAACGTTCGGCAGAATCATGGGATGGGCTGACAAGTACAGGACGATGAAGGTTCGTACGAATGCAGACACTCCTGGAGACGCTAAGAAAGCACGTGAGCTCGGTGCAGAAGGTATCGGCCTGTGCCGGACAGAGCATATGTTCTTTGAAGGC
This sequence comes from Extibacter muris, assembly GCF_004345005.1. GTDB lineage: Bacteria > Bacillota > Clostridia > Lachnospirales > Lachnospiraceae > Extibacter > Extibacter muris. The sequence continues at coordinate 80,292 of NZ_SMMX01000007.1, read as the reverse complement.
AACAGAATCGATGCATTCCGTGAGATGATCTGCTCTGAGACTGTAGAAGAAAGAGAAGCGGCACTTGAGAAGATTCTTCCGGAACAGCAGGGAGACTTTGAAAAATTATATGAAGCGCTGGAAGGCAACCCGGTTACCATCCGTTTCCTCGACCCACCGCTTCACGAGTTCGTTCCTGCGGATGAAGACGACATCAAGAAGCTTGCCGATGCACAGGGCAAGACAGTAGAGCAGATTAAGACGATCATCGATTCCCTTCACGAGTTCAACCCGATGATGGGACACCGTGGATGCCGCCTCGCTGTAACTTATCCTGAGATCGCAAAGATGCAGACAAGAGCAGTCATCCGTGCTGCAATCAACGTACAGAAAGCACACGCTGACTGGAACGTATGCCCGGAAATCATGATTCCGCTCGTTGGTGACATCAAAGAGTTCAAATATGTGAAGAAGATTGTCGTAGAGACAGCAGACGCTGAAATCGCGGCAGCAGGAAGCGACATCAAGTACGAAGTAGGTACGATGATCGAGATTCCTAGAGCTTGCCTCACAGCAGATGAGATTGCGAAAGAAGCCGACTTCTTCTGCTTCGGTACAAACGACCTGACACAGATGACATTTGGCTTCTCACGTGATGATGCAGGCAAGTTCCTCGATGCTTACTATGATGCTAAGATCTTCGAGAACGACCCATTTGCAAAGCTTGATCAGACAGGCGTAGGACAGCTCATGGAGATGGCTATCACAAAAGGCAAGCCAGCCAACGCCAACCTCCACGTAGGTATCTGCGGCGAGCACGGCGGAGACCCGTCTTCTGTAGAATTCTGCAATAAGTTAGGTCTCAACTATGTATCCTGCTCACCATTCCGTGTGCCGATTGCACGTCTTGCTGCTGCACAGGCAGCTATCGCTAATAGGTAGGACTTTTAATCTAGCCTTTAAATTCAGGATAGATTATGAGCAAGCAAAGGCTTTTAGTAAGGCAAATGGCGGTTATCTGCGAGGTTGTCAGTGTAAAGATTTGATTGTAGAAGTGAATATAATTTAATGAGCAACGCTCTGTTCTTTTAGAACAGGGCGTTGTGTTTTTTAGAAAATCTTTGTTAAAATCAAAAAATATCAGGTGAACAAGTGGAATTTGTGACTTTTCTTAGGAAAAATTCGTAATGGGTTATGAAGATAAAAAAGAACGATATATGTAGCATATCTATAGAGAGGAGCGTAAAAAGATGACATTGGGAAAAAAGATAAAAAGAATCCGGGTTTATCGTGGAATGACACAGAAAGAGTTGGGAATTCGATTAGGATATAAAGAGAGTGGAGCAGATGTGCGGGTTGCCCAGTATGAATCGAATCAGCGCAGACCAAAGGAAGATACATTGTATCAGATAGCAGAAATTTTAGAGGTTAGTCCACATAATTTTATCCAACTGGGGGAGGAGAGGCAAGAGGAGCTAATAAGGACACTTTTGTGGATGGAGGAAGAAAGAACAGATTCACTACAAATCTTTTCTATAAACAATACTGAATTGCAGACTGCTAAGGTGGGGATCTGTTTGAGCAACTGGAAGATAGAAAAAATTCTTTTAGAGTGGATGGAAAAAAGAAATGAAATGATAAAAGGCGGAATATCAGAAAGAGAATATTTAGAATGGAAATGGTGTCATATAGGAAAATAATTTTATGATAAACCTGTTTTTATTATAAAAATGGGTGAATAGAATTGGAAAAATGGAAGGAATAAAACGTATTTCTCCACAGTTATATGTTTCAACTCTTGCAGCATCCTGTTGTGATGCGGCAGTACAATTGATTGCATTTGATCCGGCAACGGACTTTGTTGTGCAGCCATGGCTGCAAAGCCAGGATGAACTGAATCTTCAGTACGGAGAAGTTGTAGCCGGATATAATCTGGCGGCGGATGTCGGTGAAACAGTGAGGTTTTATAATACAGACTTTAAAGTCGCTGCCAAACTGGAGAAAACAGGTATGGGTTATGATAATTCTGTGTTTATGTCATTTGACACAATATACAAATTGAAAGATTCAGAAATTGTTGCTCAGACTTTACCGAAAGATAATCTGGAATCTATTATATCCATGTTGATGGTAGATGTAAAAGACGGTGTGACACCGGGAGTATATAAGATAGATATTCAGGAAGCATATCCAGAAGACGAAGAAATTTATGCCTGTACAGCGGATGATTTTATGAGCGGATTGGCAGCGCAGGTGAAGAAGCTGACTGGATACGGAAGTCTCTTGACGCTCTTTTTAGTTATTTCAACATCCCTTGCATTGATTAGTATCTTTGTGATTACGATTAATGAAAGAAAATATGAATTCGGAATTTTTTATACACTGGGCGCCAGAAAGAATCAGGTTGCAAAGATTATACTGACAGAGGCGGCAATTATAAGTTTCGTTGGTGGAATACTGGGGATAGTATTTTCATTCCTTGGAATTACCTTTTTCCATGAGCGGATTAGTATTAATCTGGATATTCCGTATCTGGATATCGGATTTATACAGGTTCTTCCGATTGTTTTGTGGAGTATGGGAATAGCATTACTTGCAGGCTTGTGTGCAGCTCTTTGTTCTGTATATATGATAGCCAGAAAAGAACCATATCGTTTGATCAGGGAAATAGAATAACATGATAAAGATAGACAGATTAACAAAAAGCTTTATCAGAAATGGAGCAGAGTTTCCGGCAGTAAAGGAAGTTGTTATGTCAATTGAAAAAGGCAGACTTGTGGCTGTTATCGGACAATCCGGGAGTGGAAAGACAACCCTTTTTAACATGATTGCAGGCTTGATTAAGCCGACTTCGGGAATCATTACAATTAATGACAAAGATATAACAACGCTGTCAGAAAAAGAACTGGCGAAATACCGCAATCAGGACGTGGGGTATATCTTGCAGGGGAACAGTATGCTGAATAACTTTACGGTGCTGGATAATGTATGTATGCCTGCATATCTTTCAGCATGTAAGGAGGAAGTTCGCTTACGAGCCAAAGAACTTCTGGCAGAGATGGGATTAAAAGGATATGAAAATGAATATCCTAAGAATCTATCAGGCGGAGAGGTAAAGAGAGTATCAATTGCCAGGGCAATGATCAATAACCCGGTACTTTTGCTGGCAGACGAACCGACCAGCAATTTAGGTCCGGAGAATTCACGTAAAGTTATGGAATTACTACAGAAAATCAGTGAAAATGGTACAGCAGTGCTTGTAAGTACACATGAAATGGAATGTTTGGAATATGTGGATGAAATACTGAAAATGCAGAAAGGCACACTTATAAAATACAGGCCATAAAGGACTGAAATCTATAGCTATTTATAGAAAAAAACAAATAAATAAAATTATATATTATTATAATCAATTTGCTTGAGAATCCTTATGATATTATAATATTTACGCAAAGCAGAGGAGGGAAATGTTGTGAAAAAAAGATTATTTGCTTCATTATTATGTGTAACTATGGCGGCGACTATGATTGTAGGCTGTGGCAGCAAAGAAGAAAAAGCAGAAGAGCCTGCGGCAAAAGAAGAAACAAGTGATGTTCAGGCTGAGTCTGTTGAACAGAGAACCGTATATGTTACACCAGACTGGGTAAAGAGTGTTCAGGACGGCAATCAGGAAGATTACGAAGATTATGTAATTGCAGAGGTCGGTTATGGTGATGTGAAAGATTGTGCTTCTTATAATGAAGGACATGTTTCCGGTGCAATCTATGTAGATAACTGCGAAGTAGAAGATGCAATTGGTGATGTGGAGTCTCCATACAATTTATTGCCAGCAGCAGACATTGAAAAATATCTTCTTGGACACGGAATCACCAAAGATACAAAGGTAATCTTATATGGTGCTGATGTAAGTGGAACTGCACGTCAGGCTTTTGGTTATATTTACGCAGGTGTGGAAGATGTTAAGATCTTAAACGGTGGTATCGAAGCATGGAAGGCAGCGGGATATGGTGTAGAGACAGATGTAAATGAAGGCGAAGAAGCCAAAGACTTCGGTGTAAAAGTCCCTGCACATCCGGAATACTGGACATCTATGGAAGAAGCTAAAGACAGACTTGCAAATGATGATAACTTTAAGTTAGTAAGTGTTCGTAGTGAGGAAGAATGGCTTGGAAAGACAAGTGGTTACAATTATATGGACAAAGCCGGCGAACCGGAAGGCGCTGTATGGGATGGCGGTGGACCTTTAGATCCATATGATATGTCTGGATATATGCATGATGATGGAACAATTAAAAACTTAGATGAGATAAAAACTGATTTATGGAGAGACGTTGATTTTACTCTGGATAATGATTTGGCATTTTACTGTGGTACGGGCTGGAGAGCTTGTATTCCGTTTTTAATTTGTTATGAAGCGGGCTATGATAATGTATCAGTTTACGATGGCGGCTGGTATGAGTGGATGCTGCATGATGAAAACCCGGTGCAGGTAGGAGATCCTGCCAGTGATGATTGCGAGTATACAACAGTTGGTGAACTTCCTACAGATAAAGCTGCAAAATAAGAAATCATTGAGAGCAATGATATTTTAAATAATAAGGTTCGCGTGGAAACGCGAGCCTTATTAATATACCTGGACAGTATTCCGGATTCTTATTATAATTGTACTGAAAAACATATAGATACGGAGGTTTGCGATATGAGGAAGATAGGATATAGCATTGCCCTGTTATTGGAAATTGCATTTTATGCGGGGGCATATATCTTTGACTATTTCACAAAAAAGAAATTAGGAATGAACAGATATGTGGTGTTTTTGAATAATAAGATTGAAGATACAGTGCCTATTCAAACAATTATATATGGAGGCGCTGCAGTAGTGGCAGTCTTAATGATAATTGCCATTCTAATATATTGGAAGAAACATGCACAGCTTAAGAAACTGCCGGGGGTGATGCTCGTGGTATCAGCATTTACGACAGCATTCTATGTGTATTATGCACTGGTGCAGAGCATTGAGACAAAACGTGCATATTATCCGCTGTGTGTATTTTTCCTGGCAGCAGGATTGATTCAGGTTTTGAAGACATTGGTTGGCTGTCTGGTGTGCAGGAAAGAAAATCAAGATGAAAAATAAGCGGGATATTCTATGAACAATCGGAGAAAGAGTAGAAACTTGTAAGATGAAACGTGAAGCGGTTATATTATTTACAAGAGTGCCATATCCTGGCATAACGAAAACGAGATTAATGCCGGTATATTCTGGAAAGGAATGTGCCGAACTACATGCCTGTTTTCTAAGAGATATCTATAAAGAGTGTAAAAAGACAGGAAGAACTGTATTTGTATGCTATACAGGTTTAGGACAAGAAAAGCTCCTGAAGAAGATTCTTCCGAATGTGAAAGACGAAGAATTGATGCTTCAGCAAGGAAATGACTTAGGAGCACGCATGGGAAATGCCATTCAGAAGGTTCTGGAATCCGGCTATGACTCTTGTGTTCTTATGGGAAGTGATGTGCCGGAACTGAAAGCTGCGCAGACAGAGGAAGCATTTGCCGGCTTAAAAGAAGCCGATACGGTATTTATTCCAACCGTAGATGAGGGGTATTGTCTTGTAGGAATGAAGTCATATATACCAGAGGCATTTCAGAATCAGGCTTATGGAAGTGGTTCGGTTCTGGAACATACCATACGTGCAGTGAAAGAAGCCGGGTATCAGACGAAAATATTTGGTGCGGTAAATGATATTGATATGCCGGAGGATCTTCTGGGACTAAAGGAACGAATGAGGAAGAATTGTGTGAAAGCAGAAGACAGTTATACTTACCGATATATGAAAAAGCATCCGAAGATATCTGTTATCATCCCAGTCTATAATGAAGAAACTACGATTGTGAAGCTTCAAGAGCAGTTAAAGAAGTTGCCAGACTGTGAGATTATCTTTGTAGATGGCGGCAGCCTGGATCGCACAGTGGAATTAATCGAAGGAAAATATAAGGTTCTGACCGGTGCAAAGGGCAGAGCGGCACAGATGAATCTTGGAGCAAAAAAAAGTGCAGGAGATATTCTCTTCTTTCTTCATGCAGACAGCGAACTTCCGGACAATCCGATGAGTGAGATTCGAAGAGTGATGAGGCAGTATCGCTGGGGCTGTTTTGGAATTGCATTTCATGAAAAACATTTCTTCCTGTGGACATGTCAGGTCATTTCCAATCATAGAATTAAGGACCGAAAAGTTGTGTTTGGGGATCAGGGAATCTTTATTGACAGAGATTTGTTCTTTGAGATTGGCATGTATCCGGAGCTTCCGATTATGGAAGATTATCAATTCTCATTGACATTGAAAGAGCGGGGAGAAGCAATCGGAACGACAAGGCATCACATATATTCATCATCCAGAAGGTTCAAAGGGAATACGATGACGAAACTTCGGATTATGTGGAAAATGAATCGGCTTCGAAAAATGTATCGTGATGGAGTTGATATCGAGATAATTTCCAGAATGTATAAAGATATTCGATAGGGAGATGTAGACGAAAGGGCATAATCTATGGACAGAATTGATGGCTTGAAGCAATATGTAAAAAATGAAAAATATAGAACGGCAATGGAACTTCCAAAAGATCAGACGGAAAATTATGAATTTCTGGCGCAGGGAGAATATAACATTAATTATACTTTCTTTCATCCGGTTATGAACCGGAAACTTGTACTTCGTGTGAATATAGGAAGCCAGATGCACTTGGAACACCAGGTTGAATATGAGGCTCATGCTTTGAAGTTATTGGAATCTTCAGGAAGGACGCCGAAGGTATTGTATGTAGATGGAAGCCGTGAATTTTTTGAATATGGCATCCTTGTGATGGAATATCTTCCAGGGGAAACGCTGGACTACCATTTGGAGCTGCCGAAGGCGGCAGAGTGTCTTGCGGACATTCACAGCGTCTGTCTGGAAGAGTCCTGTGGACTTTTAAAACCAGAGAATCCGCTGAAAGCCATTCTGGAAGAATGTGAAGAAATGTTTGCGGTATATGAAAAGTCTAATCTGGGAGGCCCTGATAAAAAGAGTAGAATTCGAGGTCTGCTGGAAAAAGGCTGGCGGCAGGTAAACGCATATAAAAATGAAGAGACATACCGGTGCTGCATCAATACGGAATTGAATTCGACGAATTTTCTTGTGAATGGACCGGAAAGTGCGGCATATCTTATAGACTGGGAAAAGCCATTGTATGCAGACCCGGCGCAGGACTTGGGACACTTTATGGCGCCTACGACTACATTCTGGAAGACGGATGTTATATTAACGGAGAAAGAAATGGAAGAATTCCTGAACGATTATATAAAATATGTTGAAGGAAGATATCCTACAGAAGGAGTGAAAGAGCGGGCGTATTTATTTGCAAGAATCAATTGTCTGCGTGGGATTACATGGTGTGCCATGGCATGGGTTGAGTATCAGGCCCCGGATAAACTTATATTCAATGAGTCGACATTTAAGAAGCTGGAGGCATATCTGAATCTGGATTTTCTGGAAATGATAGATAAGCTAATAGGAGAATGTGAAGAATATTCATAGTGAATAAAGTAAAATGGTAAGATAAACTGGAGAGAAAATAAGATTATAGATGGAGGGAGATACATATGACAAGAGAAGAGGCTGCAAAATTATTTATGAAAGGCATTGACTGTTCTCAAATTGTAGCAGGACAATTTACGGAAGAGATCGGAATGGATAAAGATACACTCCGTAAGATGTCTGCAAGCTTCGGCGGAGGAATGATGTGTGGGGAAACATGCGGTGCAGTAACAGGAGCATTGATGGTTATCGGACTTAAATATGGTCATTGTAAAGAGGATGACACGCAGCAGAAAGAAATCATGCAGAAGAAGGTTATGGAATTCAAGGCGCGTTATGCTGAGAAACACCCGTCGACGATGTGTCGTGAATTATTGAAACACGATATTTCACAGCCGGGAGAGATGGAGAAAGTATTAAAAGAAGGTACGATGTTTTCCTATTGTCCATGTGTGGTGGAGGATGCTATCCAGATTCTGCAGGAAATTCTATAAAAGTTGAAGCAGAAAATTTAGAGGGTATTATTCCATCAGGGTTATTAAATAATGGTAGTTTAGAATTACCGTAATACGGAAATGTTGAAGATGACCCACGTGTGCCATTCCATAATGCGGTTGAGCCGGGAAGTTTATTGTCGAATTTCTCAGAGGTGGAAACAAAGAAAATGTGGAATCGTTATCGCTATGATTTATATGCTCTGAAATGTTTTGTAAAAATGGATTATCGGGCTATTTACAAAATATGGGATTGCCGGTGCAGTATCTTTTTAATAACTCGACTATAGTTGAACTCTATGTTATAACGTCCTTATTAAGACTTTGGAGGACATTTCATGAGTAAACAAGAGTCATCTATTTAACTTAGCAACGAAGAAAACGCCTGGATCATTAACATTGCCTGTCAGAAACCGATTGATTTTGGTTATGCTGCTGAACCTTGGATATATGCTAAGTTGACTTCACATATCAGCAAAACTGTTGAAGCATCCGGATATACAAGATTGTCCACCATTCATAAAAGCGAGGGGATATTTTCTATGCAGACTTAAATCCCGTCATAGGAAGTGAGCAGGGAGGTTTTCGTCCGGTATTGGTCATTCAGAATAATACTGGAAATGAATATAGTCCTACAGTAATTGTAGCGGCAATCACGAGCAGATTAAAAATAAAACTTCCTACACATGTATCTTTGAGAAACAGAAAGGGATTGGAGAAAAATTCTGTTGTGCTGTTGGAGCAGATACGGACGTTGGATAAAAAGCGTTTGGAGAATTTTGTAGGGACAATAGACAGATATCAAATGTGGAAAGTAGATGAGGCACTAAGGACAAGTACTGGCATGAGAAAATTGGATAAACCGATTGAAATGTGTCTCTGTCCGGTGTGTGTCAAAGTATTTTATGAATCACCGGAACATTTTGTAAAGAGAGCAGATCGGAATCAACAGAAGAAAGAAACGTGTATGTTCTGTAATAGCAGGAAGGGATACGATTATTTAAAAAGGAAGAAGTATTATTAAAAAATTCAAATAATTATTTGGGAGGATGAATATGAAAGTTGATAATCAATATGCAGCATTTCTTTTGATTGAAATTTTATATGAAAGAGGAATCGTAAATAAAGCTACTTATAATAATGTAGTGAAATATAAAAAAACGTACTGCGATGGAGCTGATTCGCACATTTAACAAGTAGCATAGGTGAAGGGTAGAATAGAGACATCAACAGGAGGTATAAAAAATATGAATGTGAATAAAAATTTAGCATTTGATATGGATATCCAGACACCGTTTCATGTGTTCAAAGATAAAAACAGACAAAGACAGATGGTGTTTTATGGACGAGTATCTACGGAACATGAAGCACAGCTATCGGCACTTGAAAATCAGATTCAATGGTATGATGATCAGGCAGAACGTCATTCGAATTGGGTGGTGGTGAACAAATATATTGATGAAGGGATTACAGGACACAGGCTAAGAAACGACCTGCTTTTTTAAAAATGATTGAAGATGCGAAGGCAGGTAAGTTTGATTTGATTGTTACCCGTGAAGTATGTAGATTTGCGAGAAATACGGTAGATACTCTTGTGGCAACAAGAGAATTGAAAAATCTTGGAGTTGAAGTCTATTTTGTTGAGGATAATATCTGGACAATGGACGGAGATGGAGAATTGCGATTAACCATTATGGCAACACTTGCGCAGGAAGAAAGCCGTAAGGTATCTGAGCGTGTAAAAGCAGGACAACATATCAGTCGCAATAACGGAGTAATTTATGGTAGCGGCAATATATTGGGATAAGATCGTGTTGGTGACACTTATGTTATCAATGAGGAACAGGCAGAAACAGTGCGTATGATTTACGATATGTATCTGCATGATGGAATTGGAGCAACGAAGATTGCGAATGAGTTAAGTATAAGGCGTAGAGTGGCGGCATCTGGAAAAATCAAATGGACATCATCTAATGTCAGCAGAGTTCTGGGAAATCCCACTTATATGGGCTATATGACATATGGAAAATCTTTCAGTAACAATTACTTAGAGCAGAAACGAATAAATAATCATAATAGCGACACATATATGTATGTAAAAGTGATTTTGAACCGATAGTAACAGAAGAAGAATGGTATGAGTGTGAAAGAATTAGCAAAAGAAGAAGAGCAGAGCTGAGTATTCCAATGGTTAAGAAAACACCATTTGGTGAAGAAAAGGTAACAAAACCAAAGAGGGAATCGCATGATTTATGGAATAAACGGCTTCGCTGTTCCTGTGGTGCAACTTTTAGGAAAAATCGTTGGCATAAAAATAAGAATAAAGACTGGTCATATGGTTATCAATGCTATAATCAGCTAAACAATGGTTCTGCTAAAAAACGGAGAGAGCAGGGATCAGATGACAGCGGATTTTGTGATATGCAGATGATAGCCGACTGGAAACTGGAAGTGATGTGTAAAATGCTTATGGAAAAGTTGTGGACAGAACGAACAGGAGCAATACAGGAAGCAGAAAGAATATTGAAATTGTGTTATCAAATGGACAATGATATGCAGTCTGAGGCTGTTGCAATCAAAAGGAAAATAGAAAAGATAAAACAAAAGCGAAACAATCTGATTGATATGCGAACAGAGGGAGACATATCTATCGAAGAATTTAGAAAACGAAAAGAAAATTTAGATATGGAGCTGGCAAGTTATGAAGTAGCATTGCAAGAGCAGAATCAGATGAAGCATACTCCACAGAAAAAAGAACTGGACTGGGAATTGATTCATAAATCGTTAGAAGAAGTGATTGACTTTTCAAAACCAAAGCTGGATAATGAAGTGGTAGATAAGTTTATTGCTCGGATTGTGCCAAAAGGAGATAATCGGTTCACATGGTTTGTGAATCTGAGTTCTTTGAAAACTGAAGAAATAGATATGATGGTAGAAGGCAGACGTAATAACCCGACCGTCTATCTAGCCAATGAAATAAAAGAAGAGGAATCGGAAGATGAAGATTCCTCAGTACATAGCAATATCCTATATCTTTCGGATATTGTACAGTTATTAGAGGAGAAAAAATACTCTCCGGAAACAACGCAGCACAGGCTGCAATCACAGCAAAGAATGCATAATTAATAAGTTAAATTTAAAAAGCGTATTGCCAGTTTTCTGGCGATACGCTTTTTGTTTGCCATCTCTTCATTGCCAATTGGCGGAAATTTTCAAACTAATAAAGTACGATATAATGAAGCAGAGCAAAAAATATGATATGTTTGAGTAAAATACAACAATTTAGATAAGCGAGGTGAACACATGGAATATATCGCTCACATCAGTGAAGACAAAGAGCACATACAGACAGTAATGGAGCATCTCGAAGGCACAGCAGAGCTGGCCCGACAGTTTTCAGATGCCTTCGGATTCGGAGACTGGGGATATTGCTGCGGAAAGTTACATGATATTGGAAAGTATTCACAGAAGTTCCAGAAAAGAATATGGGGCAGCGAAGTAAGAGTAGACCATGCAACTGCAGGAGCGAAAGTATGTCATGAGAAGGGTGGATTCTATACTGCACTGGCATACTGTATCGCAGGGCACCACGCAGGGCTTCCAGATACCGGCGAGCGTTCAGACACCGGGGACAGCAGCACATACTGCGGAAGGCTGAAGAAGAAAATAGAGGATTATCAGGAGTATAGGAAGGAGATAGAGGTTCCTGAATTAAAGTCTTCTTTTTTCCCTTTGAGTAGAAACAAAGATGCCGGATTTACGATAAGCTTTTTCACGCGTATGCTGTATTCCTGTCTGGTAGATGCCGATTATCTGGATACGGAAGCATTTATGAACGGCGGAAATGCAGGAAGAACTGCCGGTGATAGTATGGAAGTTCTGTGGCATCGACTGGACAGCCATATAGGGGGATGGCTTGCTAATGAGGAGGAACAGACGATTAACGGCCGCAGGACAGAGATATTGAAGCATTGCATAAGGTCTGGTACAGAGGAGAAAGGTCTGTTCCGGCTCACTGTGCCTACCGGCGGAGGAAAAACCATAGCTTCGCTGGCCTTTGCCCTGCGCCATGCAGTAGAACATGACATGCAGCATATTATTTATGTCATTCCTTATACGAGCATCATTGAACAGAATGCAAAGGTGTTTGGTGATATTTTAGGGTCGGAAAATGTTCTGGAGCACCACAGCAATATAAATTATGAGAGTACGGAAGAATTAAAACCGATGCAGCTGGCAGCGGAAAATTGGGATAAGCCTGTAATCGTGACGACAAATGTACAGTTTTTTGAATCACTCTTTTCCAACAAACCTTCCAAATGCAGAAAACTCCATAACATAGCAAAAAGCGTCCTCATATTTGACGAGGCACAGATGCTGCCTAACGATTATCTGAAACCGTGTGTGGCGGCGCTGGAAGAAATTGTCCGTCACTATGAGAGCACTATCGTACTGTGTACTGCTACACAGCCGGCACTGGAGGATATGTTTGACAGTGATATGAGATTTCGGGAGCTCTGTCCCCGCATGGATGAGCAATTCCAGTTTTTTAAGCGGTCACAGATAAAAAAACTGGAAGAAATGACAGAGGAAGAATTAGTCAAAAGGCTTAAGGGTGAGCAGCAGGCACTGTGCATTTTGAATACAAAAAAGGCGGTGCAAAAAATATATGGAGAGATGAAGCAGGAGGGAGTCTTTCATCTGTCTACGTTCATGTATCCAATTCATCGTAAAAGAACGCTGCAAAGTATCAGGGAACGTCTTAGAAAAGGAAGCAGATGTGTTGTCATTGCGACCAGCCTGGTGGAGGCAGGAGTGGATTTGGATTTTGGGACCGTCTATAGGCAGACGGCGGGAATCGATTCTATCATCCAGGCGGCAGGCCGGTGCAATCGGGAGGGAAGACGTAAAGCAGAGGAAAGCATAACCTATGTGTTTCAGCTAAAACAGGTGCAGAAGGTACCTGGGCAGCAGCAACAGATTGACACTGCAGATATCATTCTCAGAGAGTATGAGGATATATCACAACTGGAAGCGATAGAAGAGTATTTTGCGAGGCTTTATAAGTTTAGGGGGGAATCGCTGGATAAAAAGCGGATAATGGAGTTGTTTCAAAAAGGACGCTTTCAGTTTGCGAAGGCCGGTAAGGAGTTTAGACTGATTGAGGAAGATACGAAAACCGTTTTTATTATAAGAGAGGGCCGCGCGAAAGAGATTCTGGAAGGGCTGCGCTATAAAGGGATGACAAGGACTCTGATGCGGGAAGCCGGAGGCTATTGTGTCAATGTATATGATAATGCATTTCGATGCCTTTATGGCGCGGGGATGCTCGTCGCGGTGTCAGAAGATGCAGGAGATGACTTTTTTGTCCTCAGAGATGAGGATGGATATTCAGAGGAAACGGGTCTCCAGATAGATGCAGAGATTGGAACAGACATATGGTTCTGATGTCTGAGAATGATAAATCTACACAAAAATACCTGTTTATGGTATGATATACATATAAAATAATACCAATAATTGGAAGGAGCATGAGAATGAGTATCGGAGTAAAAGTGAAAGTCTGGGGAGACTATGCACTGTTCTCGCGTCCGGAGATGAAGGTGGAGAGATGTACATATGATGTCATGACGCCTTCGGCTGCAAGAGGCATATTAGAAGCAATCTATTGGCATCCGGGTATGAGATGGGTCATTGACCGTATCTATGTGATGAAGCCCATAGCGTTTACCTCTGTCAGGCGAAATGAAGTGAAGAGCAAAGTATCGGCCAGCAACGTACTGTCTGCATATAATGGAGCAGCAAAAGAGCTGTCTGTCTCAGCAAAGGACGAGATTGTGCAGAGGGCATCACTTCTGCTAAGAGATGTGGAGTATATCATAGACGCACATTTTGAGATGACCGAGAAAGCCAATGAGACGGACAATCCGGGGAAATTCAAGGATATTATTATGAGAAGATTGAAAAGAGGCGAATGCTACCACAATCCATATTTTGGCTGTAGAGAATTTCCGGTCAGTTTTTGCCTGTGTGAGGATGAGGAGATTCATACGGCATATGAGGTGGTGGAGGAAAAGGATCTGGGCTTCATGCTCTTTGATTTGGACTATTCGGAGCCGGGCGATATCAGGCCGATGTTCTTCCGGGCAGTGATGCACCGGGGAGTGCTGGATTTGAGAGACTGTGAGGTGGTTCGATGATACTGCAGTCATTGGCGGCACATTATGAAGCACTGGCCAGACAGGAAAAAGTCCCCCGCCGGGGATGGTGCAGGGCGAAGGTATCCTGCGCTTTGGATATTGACAGTGAGGGAAAGGTAAGAGGGATCATCTCGCTGAAGCAGGAGGAAGAGCTGGGAAAGAAAAAGGTATGGATCTCGCCGTTTATTGAGGTGCCGGAGATGGTGCTCCGTGCATCGGGTATCTCAGCGAATTTCCTTTGCGACAATGCCAAGTACCTTCTGGGGATTGAGAAAGAGGGGGCAGGAAAAAGAACGATTAAGTGTTTTGAGGCGGCGAAGAAAAGGCATCTGGAACTTCTGGAACCGGTGAACACTGCAGCGGCCGATGCGGTAAAAAAGTTCTTCTGTACATGGGATCCGGAAAAGGCGAAGGAGAATCCCTATATCTCTGAAAGATGGGAGGAGATTACAGGCGGCAATCTGATATTCTACACAGGAAAGTGTTATGCGCAGGAAGATGAGCAGATTCAGATAATGTGGGATGATAATGTGCAAAGGGATCAGGGTGGAGAGGAAGGAATCTGCCTGGTGACCGGAGAGAAGACAGAGATTTCCCAAATACACGGCACAATCAAAGGAGTGCACGGAGCCCAGGCAGTTGGTGCTGCACTGGTTTCCTTTAATGCGCCGGCATTTGAATCCTTTGAAAAGGAACAAAGCTATAACGCGCCGGTAGGCAGATATGCAGTGTTCGCATATACGACGGCACTGAATTATCTGCTGTCACAGCGCAATTTCGTGTTCCGGATTGGGGAGACGACGGTGGTGTTCTGGGCTGAGGACGGGGAGGAATTGTACCAACGGGCTTTTTCTGACTTCATGGAACCCTGTGAGGACAACCAGGAGGTTATCCGGGGAGTATTTGAAAAGCTTGAGGACGGCCAGCAAATCGATATTGACGGTATTGATATTAATCCGGAGCAGAGCTTTTATATTCTTGGTCTGGGTCCCAACGCGGCACGGTTGTCTGTAAGATTCTTTTATAGGGACAGTTTTGGAAATTTATTAGAAAACATAAACAGCCACTACAGCCGAATGGAGATCGTGAAGCCATCCTGGGATACGCAGGAGTACCTCGGCATAGGGCGTCTTGTGAGGGAGATAGTGAACCTGAAATCAAAGGATTCTAAGCCACAGCCAGGCATGGCATCCTCCCTGTTTCAATCTATTCTATCCGGCAGCAGGTATCCGGAAAGCCTATACAGCAATGTGCTTATGCGGATACGGGCAGAACAGGGGACTGTAACGAGAGGCAGGGCGGCGATTGTAAAGGCACATCTGATTCGAAATTATAATTACGAATGGATAAAGGAGGATACATTTGTGAGTCTGAATGAAGAATGCAGGAACATAGCCTATATATTAGGCAGAGAATTTGCGGTTATGGAAGCTATCCAGGAGGAGGCAAATCCCGGTATCATTGCAACAATAAAGGACAGATATTTTAATTCGGCCTGTGCTACGCCGGCGTCCGTTTTCCCGGTTTTGTTCAAACTAAAGGAGAGCCATATGCGGAAACTGCAGAATGATAAAAAGGGTGTTAAGATACATTATGAAAAGCTTCTGACTAGGTTGCAGGGAATGATAGAAGTCAAAAACGATAAGCCAGGCTGCCCAAGGCGGCTGTCGCTGGAAGAACAGGGAATGTTCATTCTAGGATATTACCATCAGGTCCAGAAGCGTTTTGAAAAGAAGGAGGAGGCGTAACATGGGAGAAGTGATTAAAAACAGATATGAGTTTGTCGTATTATTTGATGTGGAAAATGGGAATCCAAATGGAGACCCAGATGCTGGAAATATGCCGAGGATTGACCCTGAGAGCGGTTATGGGCTCGTGACAGATGTCTGCCTGAAGAGAAAGATTCGTAATTATGTAGAAATGGTAAAAGAAGGGGAAGAAGGTTATCAGATTTATATTAAGGAAAATGTGCCGCTGAATCGCAGTGATAAACTGGCATATAAAAATCTTGGAATTGATGAAAAAAAGACAAAGGATCTGAAAAAGAATGATCCGAATGCGGATGGTAAGATCAGAGACTTTATGTGCAGCAACTTTTATGATATTCGTACATTTGGCGCTGTTATGACAACATTTGTAAAAGCGGCGCTCAACTGTGGACAAGTCCGGGGACCTGTGCAGCTTGGATTTGCGAGAAGCATAGACCCGATAATTAGCCAGGAGATTGCGATTACCAGGGTTGCCATCACGACAGAAGAAGATGCAGCGGTGAAGAAGAATGAGATGGGTAGAAAAAGCATTGTCCCATATGGCCTTTACAGGGTGGAAGGTTATATATCTGCCAACCTGGCACGGAAAGTTACGGGCTTTTCAGAAGATGACCTGGAACTCCTGTGGGAAGCTATTATCAATATGTTCGAGCATGACCATTCAGCAGCAAGAGGGAAGATGGCTGTACGTGAATTAATCGTATTCAAGCATAGCAAAGAATTAGGGGACTGTCCTTCCTACAGGTTGTTTGATGCCGTAGAGGTAAAACGGAAAGAGGAAGTCGTGTATCCAAGAAAATATCAGGATTATGATGTGACGGTATACGAAGAACGAATCCCCGATACTGTGGAGGTGACAAGAAAAAATTAATGGAGTACAGGGAAGAAGAATATCTGATGATATCGGGAATCCAGCATTTTCAGTTCTGCCGCAGGCAGTGGGCGCTTATTCATATCGAACAGCAGTGGGAAGAGAATGTACATACGGTTGTAGGGGAACTGATGCACAAAAAGGTCCATGATCCTTATCTCAGCGAAAAACGAAAGGATGTCATGATTGCAAGAGCGCTTCCGGTATATTCCAGGGAGATGGGCGTCAGTGGAGAATGTGACGTGGTGGAATTTCAAAAAGCAGAAGATGGAGTTACGCTGCACGGTCACAGAGGGGTATATAGGATATATCCGATTGAGTACAAAAAAGGAAAACCAAAGAGTTCGGAGGAAGATATCATACAGCTGGCAGCCCAGTGTATGTGCCTCGAAGAAATGTTTTCTGCTGTTATTAACGAAGGTGCTATATTTTATGGGGAAACAAGAAAAAGAGAGAGGGTAGACATAACAGACGATATAAGACGGAAGGTCAGAGCTATGTTTCAGGAAATGCATCTATATTTTGAACGGGGATATACGCCGAAGGTGAAATGGAGCAAAAAATGCAATGGCTGTTCTTTAAAGGACATCTGTCTGCCCAAACTTGGAAAAACTTCGTCTGTAAAAGAGTACGTACAGAAAGCATTGGAGGAAGGGGAATGAAGAAATTATTAAATACTTTATATATAACTTCAGAAGACAGTTACCTCTCTCTGGATGGTGAAAATATCGTTGTGCTGGACAAGGACAGGGAAGTCGGAAGGGTGCCGCTGCATAATCTGGAAGGAGTCGTGTCTTTCGGATACAGAGGTACAAGTCCGGCATTGATGGGTGCTTGTGCGGAACGGAATATATCACTTTGCTACCTGACGCCTAATGGCAGATTCATGGCGCGAATTGCAGGCCGGATAAAAGGGAATGTGCTGTTGAGAAAAAGGCAGTACGATATGAGTATGGACAAAATGGAAAGTCTTGGTGTGGCGAAGAATTGTATCTTAGGAAAAGTCCACAACGCAAGATGGGTACTGGAGAGGGCTACGAGAGACCACGGAATGCAGATTGATGCAGAGAGAGTTAAAAAGGCTTCTGCTATGCTGAAAGATTCTCTTAAGGCAATTCAAGACAGCATATCAAAAGAGCAGCTGCGGGGGTATGAGGGGGAGGCGGCCAGCATTTACTTTAGTGTGTTTGATGAGTTGATTCTGCAGCAGAAGAAAGATTTTACCTTTCAAGTAAGAAATAAGAGACCGCCTCTGGATAAAGTCAATGCAATGTTGTCCTTTGCATACACGCTTGTAACAAATAGTGTCATATCGGCCCTAGAGACTGTAGGGGTGGATCCGTATGTAGGTGTACTGCATACAGAGCGCCCGGGCAGAGCCTCGCTGGCCCTTGACCTGGTGGAGGAGCTCAGACCTGTACTGGCAGACCGGTTTGTACTTTCTCTAATCAATAAGAAGATAGTTAATGGAAAAGATTTCGTGACGAAAGAAAACAATGCTGTCCTTATGAAAGATGAAGCTCGGAAAAGGATCCTTACAGAATGGCAAAATAAAAAGAGGGAAACCTTGACACACCCATTTCTAAAAGAAAAGGTCGAATGGGGAATGGTGCCATATGTACAGGCAATGCTATTGTCAAGGTATTTAAGAGGCGACTTAGATGCTTATCCTCCATTTCTGTGGAAGTGAGGTGATTTGAAATGCTTGTTTTAATAACTTATGATGTAAATACTGAAACAGCAGCAGGGAGAAGCAGACTCCGGAAGGTTGCAAAGCAGTGTGTGAATTATGGAAGAAGAGTACAAAATTCGGTATTCGAGTGTATACTGGATAATGCGCAGAGCGTGCTTCTTAAATCTATCTTGACAGACATTATTGATGAAGAGGTAGACAGCCTGAGGTTCTACTACCTTGGAAATAATTACAAGACAAAAGTTGAACATATCGGAGTAGACCGGGGAGTGGCTGTGGATCAGACTCTGATTCTGTAGTGCGAATAGCAGTTACACATATAATGTCTGGGAGACTCGCACCAGAAATAGTGCACAAAAATGCCAGTTTGTTATAAGTTATACATTGAAAAAAGAAGGAATAATATAAACTGTTGTGAAAAATAGTTGATAACCATATTATGTATCAACTGGAATTTGTATATGATTGCTGTCGTTCCCCTCGCGGGAACGTGGATTGAAATAGAGCAAGTCCGGCATGAAGTTCGGAAACGGATGTCGTTCCCCTCGCGGGAACGTGGATTGAAATGGATACATCGACTCGTAATATGCGTTGTCCATATAGTCGTTCCCCTCGCGGGAACGTGGATTGAAATAAATTCTGACCTGTCTGTCCTCGCTGTACTCTCGTCGTTCCCCTCGCGGGAACGTGGATTGAAATGTCCCTTTTGGCGTATTGTTCAGAATCCTATCAAGTCGTTCCCCTCGCGGGAACGTGGATTGAAATTGCACTGAACGTCTCGGGGGTCTGTGCAGCGGTAGTCGTTCCCCTCGCGGGAACGTGGATTGAAATTCCTTCCCGAAATCAATATGGCCGATACCCTCCGTCGTTCCCCTCGCGGGAACGTGGATTGAAATTCCTTGAATCGCAGCATGTCTTTTCCAGAAGGAGTCGTTCCCCTCGCGGGAACGTGGATTGAAATACGTCCCCTGTCAACGTAAGCGTCATCTGTGCACCGTCGTTCCCCTCGCGGGAACGTGGATTGAAATCTGCGTGTAGCGGGAGCTGGAGTCGATTACTGCGTCGTTCCCCTCGCGGGAACGTGGATTGAAATACGTCCCCTGTCAACGTAAGCGTCATCTGTGCACCGTCGTTCCCCTCGCGGGAACGTGGATTGAAATTTGCTAGAAAGCATCGGCTTATATGCTCCAGAGGTGTCGTTCCCCTCGCGGGAACGTGGATTGAAATTTCCATCAAAAGATGGAGATACCGGGGCTTGTGTTTGTCGTTCCCCTCGCGGGAACGTGGATTGAAATTTTTCTTAAAGTAAAGGTAGTATAACCAGCTTTTTGTCGTTCCCCTCGCGGGAACGTGGATTGAAATAGGTCAGCACCGCTCAGGTCAGCATCGCTCAGGTGTCGTTCCCCTCGCGGGAACGTGGATTGAAATAACAATCCGACATAACAGGGCACGCGGGTCGCAGTCGTTCCCCTCGCGGGAACGTGGATTGAAATAGTTTGATACTTATTATGATCAGGAGCGCTTCCGTCGTTCCCCTCGCGGGAACGTGGATTGAAATATTTACATCTACCAGATAACCTTTACTGGCAGATAGTCGTTCCCCTCGCGGGAACGTGGATTGAAATGTTGCAGACAGCCGGAACATGGAATTAGAGATAGGTCGTTCCCCTCGCGGGAACGTGGATTGAAATTCTACCGCTTCCTGATGCTACCATAATACCACTTGTCGTTCCCCTCGCGGGAACGTGGATTGAAATAACAGTGGTGTCAGCGGCGAATTTCCTGGAGGCGTCGTTCCCCTCGCGGGAACGTGGATTGAAATTTTTCATTGTTAGCATGTACGGAGGCTGCCTCTGTCGTTCCCCTCGCGGGAACGTGGATTGAAATCGTTATTGATGCAGAATGTTCGTTCTGGGGCAATAGTCGTTCCCCTCGCGGGAACGTGGATTGAAATTGCGATAAAAATGCAGGCGGTACCGGGGATCCAGGTCGTTCCCCTCGCGGGAACGTGGATTGAAATCACCTCCTACACGCATTATATCGTTGAACGATAAGTCGTTCCCCTCGCGGGAACGTGGATTGAAATTGCTTGATAGGTATTTGCCGCTCTATCTGAATCAGTCGTTCCCCTCGCGGGAACGTGGATTGAAATTTTGCCTTCAATTTCGTGGGGGTAAATTCACCCGTCGTTCCCCTCGCGGGAACGTGGATTGAAATATATCCTTCGTCGGTCTCTTTTAAGGTCGGGTTTGTCGTTCCCCTCGCGGGAACGTGGATTGAAATTTTATTATAATGGTGGTTGTACAAGGTGATATCGTCGTTCCCCTCGCGGGAACGTGGATTGAAATAGCCATGATATCCGCGTACAGGTCATCCGTCATGGTCGTTCCCCTCGCGGGAACGTGGATTGAAATAGCAATCATATTTTTAATAATTTTTGCGTAATTAGTCGTTCCCCTCGCGGGAACGTGGATTGAAATTTGTCCAGTTTTACAGAGTCCGGCAATGCAATGGTCGTTCCCCTCGCGGGAACGTGGATTGAAATGAGTCGCTTGTAGGGAGCACGGCATCCCACAAATGTCGTTCCCCTCGCGGATACAAGTATTGAAATATATTGTTGCGAATAGGACAGCGATTGCTATTTATAAAAAATTAGCACTCTCTTTTTTATTATGGGCGGTTATCTTGTTAAGCTAGCAAAGCGAGTAAAATATAAACCGCCCCCTATTAAAATACAGACAATTTAGTACATACTAAGTGGATGTGTAAGTATTGTAGAGCAATCAAACCAAATACCGGAGAAAAGTAATCTATTACTAGAACAAAGAAAACTCAAAGATATTCTGAAGCAGGCTATGTGCGTATAAGAAGATAGGAATATTATAATGTACTATTTTATTCATAATTTGGTAATTATTCTGTACAAGTTGAGTGCATTACAATTCGTGGAATACATTTAAGGAAAAAGTGCACTTATGATATTCAATAAACGCACAAATCTGTAGTACAAATTTGGAAACAGTCACTTCTGGGCAAAGGGATATTATGTATGCATAGTAGGACTCAATGAGGCAACTATAAGAAATATATTCAAAATTAGGAAGGCCACGACATTGCAATGGATAAGTTAATGGAAAAAGAATACAGGATCTCTTTTTAGGGTAGCCGAAAGTATAAGCTTATATCTTTAGGACCGACCATCAGACATGGAGTTCAGCATATACCAACGTGCGTTCCCTTAACTGCAATAGGAAAGTATATTATGGATATATGAAATCAAAGCTGTTTCAAAAGAAATATGAAAGGAAATATTAGGAATTCCTAAAGAACTTC
Organism: Extibacter muris; assembly: GCF_004345005.1. GTDB lineage: Bacteria > Bacillota > Clostridia > Lachnospirales > Lachnospiraceae > Extibacter > Extibacter muris. The sequence continues at coordinate 58,376 of NZ_SMMX01000007.1, read as the reverse complement.
TAATAAAGGGTGCATTTTTTCATAAGTCTGCTATAATATTCTGTAGGCTGTGACAAAGGAGAAGTCATCATGAGAGACAGATACAGGGCCAAACTGCCCATATTACCGAAATACGCCATATTTCCTCTGATTGCCTGCCTGACGGTAAATTTCCTGGCATACAACGGGACGGAGGTACTGACAAGGTCGTGGAAGCATTATGACCTGACGCTTCCGATAGACAGGGTTGTTCCGGTCGTACCATGGTTTGTAGCAGTGTATCTTGGATGTTATCTGTTCTGGATTGTTAACTATATAATGATTGTTAGACAGGGGGAAGAGCATTGCTTCCGGTTCGTGACAGCGGATATGATGTCCCGGGTCGTCTGTGCGGTAATATTTATCGTGCTTCCGACGACAAACGTGCGCCCTGTGCTGACAGGTGACGGACTATGGATATCGCTGCTTCAGATGATATACGAGGTGGACCAGCCGACGAGGCTCCTGCCATCTTTCCACTGCCTCGTCAGCTGGTTCTGTTTTGTCGGCATCAGGGGACAGAAGAATATTCCGAAAGCATATCAGATTTTCTCCTGCTTTTTTGCTGTCCTCGTCTGTATATCCACACAGGTGACGAAACAGCATTATATCGCCGATGCGGTAAGCGGAATCGTGGTGGCGGAGGTTACATACTGGATTGCATTCCATACGCAGATATACCAGTACCCGAAGAAGGTATTTGGCTGGCTGTATGGGAAGTGCTTTTACAGACAGAAGAGATTAGGGAGAGAGAGGGGTAACTGTGGGAAGCAAGAATAAGAAGATTGCAAATATGATATTTCTGATCGTCGTGTTTGCGCTGACGCTCTACAGCGTGTTTAAAGGAGAAGATCTGCATGCTGTCATGAGAGCGATTATCCGTGTCAATCCATGGTATCTGCTCCCTGGAATCGCAGGTGTCGTCATCTTCATCTGGGGAGAGTCGATTATCATATACTATATGTTCGGAACGCTTAAGATCCGCACGAAGAAATGGACGTGCTTCCAGTATTCCTGCGTGGGATTTTTCTTCAGTGCCATCACTCCGTCTGCAAGCGGAGGGCAGCCGATGCAGATATTTTACATGAGGAAGAAGAATATTCCCATTCCGGTCTCGACATTGGTGCTCATGATTGTTACAATAACATATAAGTCGGTTCTTGTAGTAATCGGTCTGTTCGTGGCAATTTTTCAGAGAGGGTTCGTGCATCGTTACCTTGGGGGAATCGTGCCGGTATTTTACCTGGGCGTCACCTTAAATGTATTCTGCTGCATTGCGATGTCCATCCTGGCATTCCATCCCGCGCTGGCAAAGTGGATCATGATGAAGTGCCTGAAGATACTGGAACGGATTCATATTCTGAAGCATAAGCCGGAACGGACGCGCAGGCTTGCGTCCTCCATGGACCAGTATAATGCTACGGCACTGTATCTGCGCACCCACGGAAAGGTCATTGTAAACGTGCTGATTATCACATTTTTGCAGCGTTTTGCCCTGTTCTTCGTGACATGGTTCGTCTATAAGGCATTCGGTCTGCACGGCGCGCATATCTATGACGTAGTGATGCTTCAGGCAGTCGTGTCGGTATCTGTCGATATGCTGCCGCTGCCGGGCGGGATGGGTATCAGCGAGAATCTGTTCCTCGTAATATTCAAGAGCATCTTTACGGCGGGGCTGCTTCTGCCAGGCATGGTGCTGAGCAGAGGAATCGCATATTATGTACAGCTTCTGTTCAGTGCTGGAATGACCTTGTTTACACATCTGACCATCGGACAGAAAGCGACAGATAAAATATAAGTAAAGGAAAGAGAGAGTAAAATGATTGGATACTATAACTATACGGTGGTGCTGACTTATGTCAGTCTTGCATCTTCCGTATTCGGAATGACACAGGCAATCCACGGAAGGTTCAAGACCGCTATCTTATGTCTTGCCATCTCAGGGTTGTGCGATATGTTTGACGGGAAGATTGCCCGTACGAAGAAAGACCGTACGGATGATGAGAAGGCGTTCGGCATACAGATCGATTCGCTCTGCGATGTCGTCTGTTTTGGCGCTTTTCCCGCGTTGATCTGTTATCTGCTCGGTGTGAGAGGGCCGCTTGGCATTGCTGTTATCATCCTGTATTGTGTGAATTCAGTTATCCGTCTGGCATATTTCAATGTCATGGAGGCCAAGAATGCCCAGATGACAGAGAGCGGGGAAAAGTTTTACCAGGGCCTTCCGATTACATCCATGGCCATCGTGCTACCGCTCGTGTTCATGATTCAGTTTTTCGTACCCGACTGGGCATTCCGTGTCTGCCTTCACCTTGCGCTGTTGATCGTTGGCATACTGTTTGTAGGAAAGTTTAAGCTTAAGAAGCCAAGTAATGCTACCCTTGCAGTTCTTGTGGCTGTGGTAGGGGCTGCGGTGCTGATTATGATTATTTTCACGAATTACCGTATCAATTTCCACGCAGGCTGGCCGTGGTTCTGCAGAAGGTGGTAGAGTCAGGATTATGAAATACATAGACAGAGATGGCAAAGTGACAACAGAAGATTCCGGGCAGGACAGGCTGCTCTGGTGGATGTACACGCATCCGATAGGAAGAGGCCTGACAAGGCTGCTCATACGCCCATATGTCTCAAGGGCCGGAGGCTGGCTGCTGGACAGAAGCTGGTCGAGATGCCTGATCAGGCCGTTCGTCAGACATAACGATATCGATTTATCTTGCTGCCGGAAGCAGAAGTTCTCCTCCTACAATGATTTTTTCACAAGACAGCTCAAGCCGGAATGCCGCCCCATGGAGGGAGATGGGCGGACTCTTGTCAGTCCTTGCGACGGCAAGCTGAGCATCTATCCTATCCGGCGGGGAGACGACGGGGGGAGCCGGTTCCGTATCAAGGATACGCTGTATACGGTGGAATCCCTCCTGCGTTCGGCAAAGCTCGCGAAGCGTTACGAGGGAGGATATGCATGTATCTTCCGGCTTACGGTGGATGATTATCATAGATATTGTTACATAGATGACGGAACGAAGTCGAGAAACGTCAGGATACCCGGCGTCTTTCACACGGTCAACCCTGCAGCTAATGATGTCCTGCCGATATATAAGGAGAATACGAGGGAATACTCCCTTTTGAAAAGCCGCCATTTTAAGACAGTCCTTATGATGGAAGTAGGGGCTCTTATGGTAGGCCGTATCACGAATTATGATGATGCCTGTGAGGTGAGAAGGGGCCAGGAAAAGGGACGGTTCGAGTTCGGAGGTTCCACGGTCATACTGCTGTTCCAGAAGGGGGCGGCCAATCCGGATGCATCGCTTATCTCCAACACGGACAAGGGATATGAGACGAGAGTGAAGATGGGAGAGCGTATCGGAGAATCGGCAGGGGATTGACAGGCGGCCTGTTATGCCGTATATTATGTAGTGTGAACTGAATAGGGGAGCTTATTGGATAGGCTGAGAGGAAGTTGAGGACTTCGACCCATAGACCTGATGTGGATAATGCCAACGTAGGAACGTATAGTAAGATTATTACGGGAAATGCTCTGGCATTTCCCGTTTTCCATTTCAAACCATCGAGAGTGGACGAGAGTTCATGAAGGGGTGCACCACCGCGGGTGTATTTCTTTCATGAACTCTTTTTTGGTACATAGGAAGGAGGTGGCAGGATGCTGAAGGTAAACGGAAAAGACATGGAATATGTTCCCCATATGACAGTAGCGCTTCTGCTTCGGGAGCTTACATATGAGGAATCCCGGGTAGCGGTAGAGAAAAACGGCCATATCGTCCCGCGCAGGGAATATATGGATACTGTACTCGAAGACAAGGATACGATAGAAGTCGTAAGCTTCGTAGGAGGAGGTTAGCAATGATTACGAAAGCAATGATACAGCGGGCGCTCATCGAGCGCCATACTGCCGGGGTCCAGGAAAAGCTTGCGGGCGCCCGTGTCGCGATAGCAGGGCTGGGCGGCCTCGGTTCTAATGTAGCTGTTGCCCTGGCCAGGACAGGGGTGGGACATCTGCATCTTCTGGATTATGACAAGGTGGACATTACCAATCTGAACCGGCAGCAGTATTTTATCCGCCATATCGGCATGTACAAGACCGACGCCCTTACAGAAGAGCTGCGGGATATCAACCCTTATCTGCATATCACGGCAGAATGCGTCAAGGTGACAGAGGGGAACGTGGCCGGACTGTTCGGGCAGGATGACATCGTGTGCGAGGCGTTCGACCGCCCGGAGGCGAAGGCCATGCTCGTCAACGGCATACGGGAGCACTATCCGGATAAGCTGCTCGTGGCGGCCTCCGGCATGGCGGGATATGGAAGGAACGACACGATATGTACGCGCAGGGTGGCAGAGCATTTCTACGTGTGCGGGGACAGCGTGAGCGAACCGGAACACGGGAGCGGGCTGATGGCCCCGCGGGTCGCATTGTGTGCGGCCCATCAGGCGAATCTCATTACGCAATATATCATAGACGGACATACAGATTAGGAGGAAATTATTATGGAACAGAAAGCGCAAGATACATTTACATTAGGTGGGCATGAATTTACGTCCCGGTTTATCCTCGGCTCGGGGAAATATTCCCTTGACCTTATCAAGGCCGCGGTGGAACATGCAGGCGCACAGATTATAACGCTGGCGGTGCGGCGGGCCAATGAGGGCGGCATGGCTAATATTCTGGATTACATACCGGAGCATGTCACATTGCTTCCGAATACTTCCGGTGCCAGGAACGCAGAAGAGGCGGTGCGTATCGCTCGTCTGTCAAGAGAACTGGGCTGTGGGGATTTTGTGAAGGTGGAAGTGATCCATGATTCCAAATATCTGCTGCCGGACAATTATGAGACGGTGAAGGCAACGGAGATGCTGGCCAGGGAAGGGTTTATCGTCATGCCGTATATGTACCCGGACTTAAATGCAGCGCGGGATATGGCCAACGCAGGTGCCGCGTGCATCATGCCGCTGGGAGCACCGATTGGATCCAACAAGGGAATCTGCACAAAAGAGTTCATCCGCATCCTCATCGATGAGATGGATCTGCCGATCATCATAGACGCTGGCATCGGAAAGCCGTCCCAGGCGTGCGAGGCGATGGAGATGGGAGCGGCGGCTGTCATGGCGAATACGGCCATCGCCACCGCCGGGGACATTCCTGCCATGGCGAGAGCATTTCGCAGCGCGATCGAGGCAGGCCGGACGGCATATGTGGCAGGGATGGGCCGGGTCATGGACAAGGGGGCCAGTGCCTCATCACCGCTTACCGGATTCCTGCAGGATTAGAAGGAGGCATACATGGTGGATGACAAGACTTGTATCAATGAAAGTATTTTGAACGACGATATCAAGGAATGGCAGAAGAAGAACAGGACAGACCACATGGCATATCTTCCGGGCATGGAAGCGCTGGAATCCGAGGTGCAGGCGCAGGTGATACGGTTCATGGAGTCTTACGACTACACTGCATATACGAGCAAGGACGTATCCCGCGCGCTGGCACATGAGAGCCGTACGCCTGAAGATTTTGCCGCGCTTTTATCGCCAGCGGCACTTCCGTATCTGGAAGAGATGGCGCAGTGTGCGAGGGCAGAGACGAGAAGAAATTTTGGCAACGGCGTCCAGATGTTCACTCCGGTCTATATCGCGAATTATTGTGAGAACTTCTGTATCTACTGCGGCTTCAACTGCCATAATAAGATTAAGCGAGCCATGCTGAACGAGGAAGAGATTGAAAAAGAGATGAGAGCAGTTGCCGGGACAGGCCTTCAGGAGGTTCTGATCCTCACCGGCGAGAGCCGGAGCCGGTCGGATGTGGAATATATCGGCCGGGCATGTGAGATTGCGGGGACATATTTCAAAGTAGTAGGACTGGAAGTGTATCCGATGAATTCGGATGAATATGCATATCTTCATAGATGCGGGGCCGATTATGTTACGGTCTTTCAGGAGACGTATAACTCCGATAAGTATGAGAGCCTTCATCTGGCCGGACATAAGCGTATCTTCCCCTACCGGCTGAATGCGCAGGAGCGCGCGCTGAAAGGAGGGATGAGAGGGGTAGGGTTCGCCGCACTTCTCGGGCTGGATGACTTCCGCAGGGATGCGTTCGCCACGGGGATGCACGCGTATCTGCTTCAGAGGAAATATCCGCATGCCGAGATTGCATTCTCCTGCCCCCGCCTTCGTCCGATCATCCATAACGAGAAGATCAATCCGATGGACGTCCACGAGCCTCAGCTTCTTCAGGTCGTGGCGGCCTACCGGCTGTTCCTGCCTTTTGCCGGTATCACCGTGTCTACGAGGGAATGCGCCCGGGTAAGAGATAATCTTGTCAATATCGCGGCTACGAAGATATCTGCAGGAGTGAGTACAGCAATCGGAGAGCATGTAGACGATATAGAAGAGAAAGGGGACGGCCAGTTCGAGATATCCGACGGGCGTTCTGTGAGAGAAGTGTATGAGGATCTTCTGGGCCTGGGCCTGCAGCCTGTGATGAGTGATCATATCTATGTGTAGAGGAGGCGAAAGCTATGACTGATAATACGGAGGATATCTACAGCCGGGTGATAGCCGTGACAAACCGGCATCTGTGTGGCAGGCCGTTCCTCGAGCAGATAGAACTGATCTGCTCGAGACGTCCACGGGCCGTGCTTCTGCGTGAAAAAGACCTGACGGAAGAAGAATATGCACAGCTGCTTTCACAAGTGAGGGAAATCTGTGACGCTCACCATGTCTTCTGTATCCCGCATACTTTCGCCGGCGTGGCATCCGTTCAGAAATCTGCTGCTATCCATCTGCCCCTTCCGGTGCTGAGGAGTGACCGGGATATTGCAGGGCAGTTCCGCTGGACGGGCGTGTCTGTCCATTCGGTCCCGGAGGCGCTTGAGGCAGAACGCTTTGGAGCGTCCTATGTGACGGCAGGCCATATCTTTGCTACGGACTGCAAGCCGGGAGCCGCTCCCCGGGGCATCGGCTTTCTCAGGGAAGTATGTGCTGCGGTGAATATACCGGTGTATGCCATCGGAGGGATGCAGGGCACATTAGCATGTATAGAGAGGATGTGTGCCGCGGGTGCCGCCGGTATCTGTGTCATGTCAGAGTGTATGCGCTGGCCGGGCAGGCTTCCTCTTGTAACATAATCTGTTTTAGTCTATAGTGTATATATAAGAAGTATACGAAGAGAGGACAAAAGAGATGATTTATGACAACGTGTTAGAGGCAGTCGGCAATACTCCGCTCATCCGGCTGAATCGGATGACCGGCCCGGAAGATGCGGAGATTCTCGTAAAATTTGAGGCAGTGAATATAGGTGGTTCCGTCAAGACGAGGACTGCGCTTAATATGATCGAGACAGCGGAAAAAAAGGGTCTGATCCACAAAGATACGATTATCGTCGAACCTACAAGCGGGAACCAGGGTATCGGACTGGCGCTGATTGGGGCTGTCAAGGGATATCGGACGGTTATCATCATGCCCGATTCCGTCAGCGAGGAGAGAAGGAAGCTGGTGCGCAATTACGGTGCGGAAGTCAGGCTGGTTCATGACGCGGGCAACATCGGAGACTGCATCGACGAATGTCTGCGGACAGCGCTTCTGATGGCGGAGGAAGATTCCAACGTGTATGTCCCGCAGCAGTTTGAAAATGAGGCCAACAGCGCCGCCCACAGGGAACAGACGGGGCAGGAGATCCTGAGGCAGGCCGGAAAGCCGATTCACGGCTTTTGCTCGGGGATAGGCACCGGTGGTACGATTACCGGCATCGGTGAAGCACTCAAGGCAGTGAATCCTGGCATAGAGATATGGGCCATAGAGCCGGAGAATGCGGCGATACTGTCTGGGAGGGAAGTAGGAACCCACCTTCAGATGGGCATCGGCGACGGCGTTATCCCTGAGATTCTTAATCAGAAAATCTTTGATGATATCGTGATAGTGACCGATGAGGAAGCCCTCGCTGCTGCGAAGGAGCTTGCCAGGAAAGAAGGGCTCATGTGCGGAATCAGCAGCGGGACGAATGTGGCTGCGGCTGTCCGCATGGCAAAGAAGCTTGGAAGAGGCAAGACCGTGGTGACCGTGCTGGCCGATACGGCAGAGCGCTACTTTTCCACGCGGCTGTTCCAATGAAAAGGACAGGACGATAAAAGGAGATAAGACTATGAGTGTACTATTTTTAGAATATCCAAAGTGTTCCACATGCAGAAGGGCCAGGAAATGGCTGGAGGACAACGGCATAGCATTTGAAGCGAGGCATATCATCGAGGAAAATCCTACCGCTGCGGAACTGGAAGAATGGCAGAAAAGAAGCAAGCTTCCGCTGAAGCGTTTTTTCAACACGAGCGGGATGAAATATAGAGAGCTCGGATTAAAAGACAGGCTTCCTGAGATGAGCGAGAAAGAACAGTATGAAATCCTGTCTACAGACGGGATGCTCGTAAAGCGTCCGCTGCTCATCGGCGAGGACTTTGTCGCCGCCGGCTTTAAAGAGCAGGAGTGGCAGGAAGTGCTGACGTAAAAGCGTCCCTCAGATAGGACGGATAAAAGTGCAGAAAGTCCCGGGACCGGTTATTCGTGAAACTGGTTTCGGGACTTTTAGAATTGTGTAAGCCGGTCGATAAGCTGTGCCAGATTTTCTATCGTATTTTTATCTATATAATGCTCAATTTTCTCTACCTGCTCCAGTTCATTTTCCGTGCCGTTCAAAAGGCAGAGGAAGCGGTGCAGCACTTCGTGGCGGTAAAGCAGATAATTGCCCGCCTCCCGGCCTTTGGCGGTAGCGGTCAGATATCCATATTTCTCAAACTGGATATATCCTTTCTCCTTCAGCGTCCCGACCATCTTGGAGGCGGAGGACGGTTTTACGTGCAGCCAAGAGGAGAGCTCCTGTATCCGGACCACATCCTTTTCCAGCAGCATCCGGCATATCATCTCCAGATAATCTTCCATGGATGCCGTCAAGTCTTCATGGCAGTTCAGCTCATACCCTTTCTGCGTATAGAAGTTATCTTCCATTCTGTGTCCCCTATCATAAAATTTGTAACCAAATATAAGTTTTTCAATATTCTGGTAGTAGGAAAGAAAGTTTCCTTAGACTAAATTGTATGAGATGGTGGTGTATTTTATGAACAGGGAAGCATGTCTGAATGAAATAGAACCAGGTCAGACCGCAGTTGTAAAAGAGCTCCTGTCAGATGGAAGTATCCGCAGGCGCCTTCTGGACATCGGACTGGTGGAAGGGACCCTCGTAGAATGTGTCGGACGCAGTCCGGGAGGGGATCCGTCCGCTTATCTGATACGGGGAGCGGTGATAGCTATCCGATCGGAAGACAGCACTCGCATAACAATCCATGAACAGAGGTGATGACATAGATGGGACTTACGATTAATTCGACAGGGAAAGGGGCGGCGGACAAAGAGCTGATTATCAGAAAGCCGTCCAAGGACGCAAAGGTGGTTGCCCTGGCCGGTAATCCGAATGTGGGAAAGAGTACGGTGTTCAACGGTCTTACGGGCCTGAATCAGCATACGGGAAACTGGCCGGGCAAGACGGTGGCCAATGCCCAGGGCCTATGCGGTACGAACCGGCATTCTTATGTACTGGTGGATATCCCCGGCACATATTCGCTCATGGCCCATTCGGCGGAAGAAGAGGTCGCACGCAACTTCATCTGTTTCGGGGGCGCCGATGAAGTGGTCGTCGTCTGTGACGCCACATGTCTGGAGCGGAACCTGAACCTTGTGCTGCAGACGATCGAGATATGCAATCATGTCATCGTCTGTGTCAATCTTCTGGATGAAGCAAAAAGAAAGCACATCCGGGTCGATCTTGAGCAACTGGAAAACAGGCTGGGCGTTCCGGTCGTGGGAGCGGTGGCGCGGGAGAGGAGGAGCCTGGATGCCCTTCTTGCCGTGATGGATGATGTGGCAGACGGGAAAGGCGGGAACCGCACTCCGGTCGTAATCAGCTATCCGGAGGAGGTAGAGCAGGCGGCGGCTCTCGTCATGCCGGCCGCCGCAGACATGATAAAAAGAAGCGGGCGGAAAGGCCCATCGGCAAAGTGGCTGGCCCTGAAGCTGCTGGAAGGTGACGAATCGCTTCTGAAAGAGCTGGAGGAAGCGTTCGGAACAGATATCATGAAAGATGACGCCACAGCTGCAGCCCTGAAGGAAGCATATGCCCTGCTGAAAGAGAAGGGGATTGACAGGAACGTGCTGAAAGATAAGATCGTATCGGCTATCGTAAGGCAGGCAGAGGCTATCGGCAAGGCGGCGGTACAATGCGGGGGAAGAGGCTACCGTGGCATGGACAAAAAGCTGGATACCATCCTGACCAGCCGAAGAACAGGATATCCTGTCATGATTGCACTTCTGGCATTCGTCCTCTGGCTGACCATAACCGGCGCCAATTATCCCTCGCAGCTTCTTTCCCAGGGGCTGTTCTGGATACAGGATAGGCTGATGGAGCTGTGTGTACATATGCAGGTTCCAGGCTGGATAACCGGAATGCTCATACAAGGCGTGTACCGGGTGCTGGCATGGGTCGTGTCAGTCATGCTGCCGCCTATGGCCATCTTTTTTCCGCTGTTCACTTTGCTGGAGGATGCAGGATATCTGCCAAGGGTGGCGTACAATCTTGACAAACCGTTTAAAAGATGCCGTGCCTGCGGCAAGCAGGCCTTGACCATGTGCATGGGATTCGGATGCAATGCGGCGGGCATCGTCGGCTGCCGCATCATCGACTCTCCCAGGGAACGGCTGATTGCAATGCTTACGAACAATTTCGTGCCATGCAACGGAAGGTTTCCGACATTGATAGCACTGATAACGATGTTCTTTATCGGGACAGAAAGAGGACCGGGGGCGACGCTTCTGGCGGCGCTTATGCTGACTGCCGTAATCGTGCTTGGCGTGTTGATGACCTTTCTTGTCTCGGGAGTATTATCCAAGACGATGCTGAAAGGAATCCCGTCCTCCTTTACGTTAGAGCTGCCTCCGTACAGACGTCCGCAGATTGGGAAGGTAGTCGTCCGCTCTATCTTTGACAGGACGCTGTTCGTCCTTGGCCGGGCGGTTGTCGTGGCGGCGCCGGCCGGACTCGTCATATGGCTGCTGGCCAATGTGGATGCAGGCGGCGTGAGCCTGCTGACACACTGCTGTGACTTTCTCAACCCGTTTGCCAGGCTCCTGGGACTTGATGGGGTAATCCTTATGGCGTTCATACTTGGATTTCCGGCCAATGAGATTGTAGTGCCGATTATCATCATGGCATATACGGCCCAGGGAAGCATTCTGGAGATGGATAGCCTGACGCAGATGCACCAGCTCTTTGTAGACAATGGCTGGACGTGGGTCACAGCTGTCTGCACGATGCTGTTTTCCCTCATGCACTGGCCGTGCTCCACAACGCTGCTTACGATACGGAAAGAGACGGGGGGATTCAAATGGATGGCAGCAGCCTTCCTCATCCCGACGGTGACCGGGATGCTGTTCTGCTTTCTCGTGTCCCGGGCTGCGCTGCTCGTGATGTGACAATATGGTAAAATGTAACAAAAGGTGAAGGCCTGCAAGTTGTGCATTATACTGAAAAAAAGAAGACTAGGAAAAAAATAGTTAGAAAATTTGGGCGCAAGGTAGTAAAATAAAGGTGAACAATGAAGGGGAAATGTCAGAAGAATGCTGCGTGTTCTTCTGGCATTTTTGTAACGCCTGGTGTTATCTGAGAGATAGGAGTGATAGGATGTTCCAGATAGGAGACCACATCATCTGTGGAAAATATGGCGTGTGTACCGTGGAGGCCATAGGGCCGATTGATATCAGCGGCGCTGTAAAAAAGAGGCTGTATTATACGCTCGTGCCTGTATATGACAGCAACAGCAGGACCTATGTGCCTGTGGATAATGACAAGATCATCATGCGTCCTGTCATATCGAGAGAGCATGCCAATGAACTGGTAGACGATATAAAGGATATCGACGCGCTGTGGATCCAGGATGAAAAGAAGAGGGAGCTTTCGTTTAAGGAGGCCCTCTATAAGTATGACTGCCGCGAATGGGTAAAGATCATCAAGACGATCTATTACCGCAGGCAGACCCGAATCGCACAGGGTAAGAAAGTTACAGCGGGAGACGAGCGGTTTCTGCACCTGGCGGAAGACAACCTGTATGGGGAACTGGCAGTCGCCCTCAGGATGAAGAAGGAGGACGTGGAGCAGTTTATCATCGACAGGATAAGGGTGCTTGAGAAGTGATCCGCTATTGGAAATCATTCCCCGAAGAGGTATAATATAGATAAGAGAACTGGACGGATATGTATTGTTATTGGCTGAAGGGAAGGAGTGGGCAGTATGACGGATAATGTTATCATTACAATCGGGCGTCAATGTGGAAGCGGGGGGCGTGAGATAGGCATGCGTCTGGCCAAGAGGCTGGATATTCCGCTTTATGACCACAATCTGGTGGAGATGGCTGCGAAGGAGCTGGATATCAGCGAGGAGGCCGCAAGAGAGGTAGATGAGACCGCGCTCAGCAGCTTTCTGGCATCTTATATCACAGGGCCTGGAGATTACGTAGCTTACATGAACGCTGAAGATTATATGCGGCCGCTCAGCGAGCGGGTTTATAAGGCGCAGTCCGAGATCATCCGCAGGCTGGCAAAGAGAAGCCCCTGCGTGATTGTGGGCAGGTGCGCGGACTATGTCCTTCAGGACTGTCCGAACTGTATCAGCGTGTTCATCTGTGCGGATAAGGAAGACCGGGTCAAGAGAGTGTCGCAGCTGCAGGAGATGCCGGAGCGTAAGGCGGCTGAAAAGATTAAGAAGATTGACCGGGAGAGAAAATACTATTACGAGACTAATACGGGAGAGGACTGGGGGAAAGCGTCTTCCTATCAGCTTGTCCTCAATGTGAGCCGTCTTGGGCTTGGCAAGGCGGTAGATATTCTCGTTGTTCTGTTTGAAGGCATCGGATAGCTATATGAATATGTGAAGGGCGGGATTCCTGTGCATGGGGGTCTGGCCCCTTTTTTGATATAGGAGATACGTATTGAACATTCGGCGGTTGTTAAGGTATAATGGATTAGGAAATACAATGTAAAAGGAGAGCAAGGATAATGATACAGGACATTGAGCCGTGCCGGTTTTCCAATGCGTACAAGCCAGAGGCGCCGGACGGCGCGAGTTTTCTATTGTGCTACAGTGGACGGAAAGTGCTTGTGAGGAAGGACGGACAGGATGGGATAGCCTTCCCCACCTTCCAGGAGATGGAACCGTATACGGAAGGGCTGTATGAGGACTATACGTATCTGTTTTCTATAGACGGGCAGCGCTTTTACCTCGGGGAGGGAATCGGCTTCTACGAATCAGGGGATCTTACGCTGGAAGATACGGAGATATTCCGCACTGCGATGCCGCGGCACTTAGCATTTGCGGGGATTACCGGAGCCCAGCTGTACCGTTGGTACAGCGGACACAGGTTCTGCGGGAGATGCGGCAGCAGAACAGAACAAGATGGGAAGGAGCGTATGCTTAAGTGCCCTTCATGCGGCAATATGGAATATCCGAAGATCATGCCGGCGGTCATCATCGGCCTGACGCACGGGAACCGTCTGCTGATGTCTAAGTATGCGAACCGGGAGTTCAAGAAATATGCGCTGCTGGCCGGCTTTGCCGAGATCGGGGAGACGATAGAAGAGACGGTTCGGCGCGAGGTCATGGAGGAAGTAGGGCTTAAGGTGAAGAACATTACATATTATAAAAGCCAGCCGTGGTCCTTTTCAGACACGCTCCTTTTGGGCTTTTACGCCGAGCTGGACGGGGATGGCGCCATTACGCTTGATGAAGATGAGCTGGCTCTGGCAGAGTGGTTCGAGCGGGAGGATATTCCAGTGACAGCCACAGGGCTGAGTCTTACGAACGAGATGATCATGAGGTTTAAAAACGGAGAGATGTAGTGGCAGAAAGATAAAAACGGAGGATGAGGTATGAGAAGAGAGGATAAGAGTTACGGATCGTATGTACAGATACTGAAGGAGGAGCTTGTTCCTGCTATGGGGTGCACGGAACCGATTGCGCTTGCATACGCCGCAGCCAGGGCGAGAGAGGTACTTGGGGAAGTGCCGGATAAAGTGCTTGTCGAGGCGAGCGGGAGCATTATCAAGAATGTAAAGAGTGTGATAGTGCCGAACACGAACCACCTGAAAGGGATTCCTGCGGCAGCGGCGGCAGGGATTATAGGCGGCAAGGCGGAAAGGGAGCTGGAAGTCATCTCTGAAGTGTCGGAGGAAGAGATTCGTATGATGCGCACCTTCCTGGAGAGGACGGAGGTGAAAGTAGTCCATGTGGACAATGGAATTACCTTTGACATCATCATCACGGTCTATAGAGGGAATGACTATGCCAAAGTCCGTATCGCGAACTACCACACGAATATAGTTCTCATCGAAAAGAACGGGGAAAAGCTTCTGGATATCCCTGTTGAAGGTGAAAAAGAGGAAGGGCTGACGGACAGGAGCATACTGAACATGGAGGACATCTGGGACTTTATCCAGTCGCTTGACATAGAAGATGTCCGGGAAGTGCTGGACCAGCAGATAACATATAATACCGCTATATCGGAAGAAGGGCTGAAGGGGGATTACGGCGCCAACATAGGCAGCGTGCTTCTGAGCACGTACGGCAGCGATATCAAGACGAGGGCCAAGGCGAAGGCCGCGGCCGGCTCGGATGCCCGTATGAATGGCTGCGAGCTTCCGGTCGTAATCAACTCGGGCAGCGGCAACCAGGGAATCACTTGTTCCATCCCTGTCGTAGAATATGCGAAAGAACTGGAGGCGGGGGAAGACAAGATGTACCGTGCACTTGCCCTTTCCAACCTTGTGGCCATACATCAGAAGACCGGAATCGGGCGTCTGTCCGCCTACTGCGGGGCAGTCAGCGCCGGAGCCGCCGCGGGGGCCGGGATTGCCTATCTGTGCAGCGGAGGTTACGAGGAAGTGATCCACACGGTGGTGAATGCGCTTGCAATCGTGTCCGGCATCGTCTGCGACGGAGCCAAGGCTTCGTGTGCGGCCAAGATTGCCTCTTCTGTGGATGCCGGC
Source organism: Extibacter muris (assembly GCF_004345005.1). Classification (GTDB taxonomy): domain Bacteria; phylum Bacillota; class Clostridia; order Lachnospirales; family Lachnospiraceae; genus Extibacter; species Extibacter muris. The sequence continues at coordinate 43,271 of NZ_SMMX01000007.1, read as the reverse complement.
ATACTCGGATACTATATGTATACGAACGGGCAGCAGTTCTATGGCGGCGACGGCATAGTGACAAAAGGCGTGGAGGCTACGATAAAGAATGTCGGCCGTCTCGGAAAAGAAGGCATGCGGGAGACGAACGAAGAGATTATCAAGATTATGGTAGAAGAGTAGATGTACCGCCGCAGTGGAAAACTGCGGAGAAAAAGACAGGAGGTGGCAATATGTCTGTAGCAGCAGCGTATATGGTACCCCATCCGCCGCTCATCGTACCGGAGGTGGGACGGGGACAGGAGCAGGACATAGCCGGTACGGTCGAGGCTTACCGCCGGGTGGCGGAAGAGATTGCATCGATCCGCCCGGATACGATAGTCGTGGCGTCCCCCCATGTGGTGATGCACCAGGACTATTTCCACATATCGCCGGGAACAGAGGCGGCGGGAGATTTCGGACAGTTCGGTGCGGCACAGGTGAAAATTGAGGTGCCTTATGACACGGAGTTCACAGACGAGCTGGCAGAGCTGGCCGGAAGGGAAGGATTCCCGGCGGGGACAGAAGGAGAGCGGCAGAGGGAGCTGGACCATGGGACGATGGTACCGCTGTATTTTGTAAATGAACGATACGGTGGCTACAGACTTGTCCGCATCGGCTTGTCTGGGCTGCCGCTTGCAGACCATTACAGGCTCGGTGCATACATACGGCAGGTGGCAGAACGGCTTGGCAGAAAGGTCGTATTCATAGCGAGCGGCGACTTGTCTCATTACCTCAGGGAGGAAGGGCCGTATGGCTACCGGAAAGAGGGGCCGGAGTATGACAGGAAGATAATGGATATTATGGGCAGGGCTGACTTTGGTCGGCTTCTGGAGATGCCGGAAGAGCTGCTTTGGAAGGCAGGGGAATGCGGACACCGCTCATTTACAGTGATGGCCGGCGCTCTGGAAGGAGATGCGGTGGAAGCCTCGCGGCTGTCTTATGAGGGGCCTTTCGGCGTTGGATACGGCGTGTGCACGTATCATGTGACCGGCAGACAGGATGCCTATGTGAATCTTGCGAGGCATGCCCTTGAGACATATATCCGCACGGGAGAGAAGATAGAGGTGCCTGCCGGGCTCCCGGATGAGATGACAAAGCAGAAGGCCGGTGCATTCGTATCGCTCAAAAAGAGAGGCGTGCTGCGGGGGTGCATCGGAACGATACAGGGAGTGCAGCCTTCCCTGGCGGAAGAGGTTATCGAGAATGCCATAAGTGCAGGTGTCCGTGACCCACGCTTTCAACCGGTAACGGAAGAAGAGCTGACGGACCTTACATACAGCGTGGATGTACTGGGGACGGCAGAAGAGATCGAGGGGCCCGAAATGTTGAATGCAAAGCGTTATGGCGTCATCGTGAGCAGCGGCTGGAGACGCGGACTGCTGCTTCCGAATCTGGAAGGGATCGACACGGTGGAGGAGCAGATAGATATCGCAAGGCAAAAAGCAGGTATAGGGGGCAGTGAACGTGTGAAGCTGGAACGGTTTGAGGTGGTCAGGCACGGAGGATGATTATGAAAAAGGAATGCCGCGTATGCATGCACCGCTGCGCTCTGGAAGAAGGCCAGACAGGGCGGTGCAGGGCCAGAGCCAATAAAGGCGGGACGAACGGGTCTGTCAAGGAGGAAGCGCTCATGGAAGTGCTTCCTTTTGTCGACGCGATGAATATAGACTTGAAGGGATTTACAGAAGGGTATTATCGTATGGTCGGGGGTGACCTTGAGACAGTAAAGCGTTTCATACGACATGCCGTGCGGGGATGCCACGTAGAGCTTACGACTCTCATCGTACCCGGTCAAAATGATTCTGCTGAAGAGATGGGACGGCTGGCACAGTGGGTGTCAGGCATAGACCGGAAGATACCTCTGCATGTGACCCGGTTCTTTCCTTCCTTCAGGATGGCGGACGGGAGCCCTACCGATGTACAAACGGTATACAGGCTTGCGGATGAGGCTTCAAAGTACCTGGATTATGTCTATACGGGCAACTGCTGACAGAAAGTCGAATTTCTGCCCTTGCAAAAAAGCGGAAAAGAATATAAAATGAATACTTAACTTGGATGCGGGAGTGGAATGTAAGATGATGTTATTAAAAGATGTATTATTAGATACGGCCTTGGACTGTCTGAAGATGCTGCCTTTTTTGTTTGCCGCGTTTGTCCTGATTGAGGCGCTGGAGTATTATTCCAGCGATTTTACAGCCAGGCTCCTTGCAGGAGTGGGAAAGGCAGGACCGGTAGTCGGAGCGGCGGCCGGCTGTGTCCCTCAGTGTGGATTTTCTGTCCTTGCCTCGAACCTTTATGCAGGCGGGATAATCTCAGTCGGAACGCTGCTGTCCGTCTTCATCGCCACGTCAGATGAAGCGGTTCTCATTATCCTTGGTAATCCCGGGAGGGGGAAAGATGTATTGTTTCTACTTCTCACGAAGGTGATTATCGCCGTGATTGCAGGCTATGTGACGGATGCATTTCTATCACGGCGCATCGCAGTGCAGAAAAAAAGCGGGGAGCTGTGCGGCGGCTGCGGATGCGAAGAAGAAGGCGGTATCCTAAGACCGGCGCTGAACCATACGGTGAAGATATTTATATACCTGTTTATCTTTACCGGACTTCTGAATTTCTGCATAGAAGTGTTTGGGATAGATGAACTTTCAAAGATACTGCTTGGCAACACGATCTTTCAGCCGGCTATCGCAGCTGTCATCGGTCTGATTCCAAACTGCGCGGCGTCGGTCATACTCACGCAGCTTTATCTGAACGGCGCCATATCATTTGCATCGGTAATCGCGGGGCTGTGTACCGGAGCGGGAGTAGGTCTCGTAGTCCTGTTCAAGGTGAACCGGCACAGAGGAGAAAACTTGAAGATATTAGCAGTGCTGACTGTAGTGGGAATTCTTTCAGGTATCGTGCTTGAACTGGCGGGCATTTTCCGGTAAATATTCCCGCCGTTGGCAGGCATCTGCCGGAAGACAGTGTCCCTGTCTGCTGCCGGTATTTTCTGGAAAGAGAAAAAAGGAGAAGCTTATGCCTTTACCGGCATGTGCTGCTCCTTTTCTTATTTTGGGAAATTCTGCCTACTCATCCTTGTTGTGCGGGTATTTCCAGATCCACAGTGCAATCAGCCCGCCGATGATATAGAGGATATTGACGAGTATCGCCTGGCTGTCCTTGAGGAACCATACGATCATGATGATACAGACGAGGATTGCTATCAGTTTCAGGGCCGACAGAAGGCGCTTGTCACGGCGTTCCTTATATTCCTGGTGCTTCTCTTCGCGGCTGCCCTCCAGATATTCTGTGATATGTTCTTCCGTTATACGGTATGCGATTTCGTCAGAAGGGGAGAAGCTGCGCAGATGCTCCAGGATATCTTTGTATATACGCTGATAGGCTTCTTCATGATCTATAGTTGGTTTGGCGGCCTCTGCTTCCGGTTTCTCTGGAGCTTTGCCGGCACTTTCTTCCGTGCTTTCCTTGGAATTCTCCTTATTGCTGCCGGTATTGTCTGCAGCTATATCTACGGCACTTTCGATTGTTTCTGCTGTCTCTTTCCCGGTGAGTTCTTCAGATTTTATCACTTCGCTCATCTTTAGTACCTCCTGTAAGTATTAGAATATGCGTATATCATAACAGGTTTGGTTCTTTAATTCAAACTTTCTGTCGAAATTATTCCTTTTCTTATGTTTTTTGCGTATTTGACAATTCAGCACAGAATTTATATGATGAAGGAAAGAATGATAACAGGAGGATGGCATATGAAATCATACAGGAAAGAGCTGCATTTTCACCTTCCGACAAGAAGAGGGCTTGTGAATATTACGCGCGATGTGCAGGATGCGGTCAATGAGAGTGGAATCAAAGAGGGGATGGTGCTCGTCAATGCGATGAATATCACGGCGAGCGTATTTATCAATGATGATGAGAGCGGGCTTCATCAGGACTATGAAAAGTGGCTGGAGGGGCTTGCGCCGGAAAAGCCTTACAGCCAGTACAGGCATAATGGCTATGAGGACAATGCGGACGCACATCTGAAGCGTACCATCATGGGACGGGAGACGGTTGTCGCTGTCACGGAAGGAAGGCTTGACTTCGGGACGTGGGAGCAGATATTCTATTTTGAGTTTGACGGTAAGCGTGACAAACGGGTTCTGATAAAGATTATCGGAGAATAATGCAGCCGAAAGGTTAGAAGTTGACAAATCGGCTGTTATCTGCAAAACTGATACCTGGATGTCAGACGGGTATCCGGCGATGGAAGAGCGTAAATCATGAGGAGGAAGATTATGAAAAGGAAAGTTTTATTAATCTGTTTGGCGGCATTGATGGCATTTTCACTGACAGCGTGCGGCGGAAACAGCAAGAAGGAAGAAAAGAAGGAAGACAAAAAAGAGGAGACAGTCAAGAAAGAGGAGAAGGATATCGAACTTACGCTGCCGGCATCATTTTTTGATGAAGAGGGTATGGCGGAAATCAATGAAGAGGCAAAGGCGGAAGGCGTCAAGGAAGTGACTGTCAACGATGACGGGTCTGTAACATACAAGATGGACAAGTCCACGCATGAAAAGCTTCTGAAAGAGATGAAGAAGGGGATTGATGAATCAATCACGGAGCTGCTGGAGGATAAAGAGAATTATTCATCTTTTACAGAGATTACTTACAATGATGATGTGACGGAGTTTAAGATTATGGTGGATCCTGCATCCTACGGGGGACTGCAGTCTTTTGGCGCGCTTGTGATGTATGCGGCAGGTAACATGTACCAGGGCATGAACCTTGTCCCGGAGGAAGAGATCAATACGACGGTACAGTTTATCAACAAGGATACGCAGGAAGTTATCGAGAGCGGAGATTCCAAATCAATGGCAGAGGAATACGAAGGAGAAGAGTAGGACGCGCACAATTAGTCGTCATACGTCGAAGATAAAGAATTGCATTTCTCATTAGGTGTGATATAATATTCACAACTGAAGAGGATGAGGCTTAAAGAAATATAGGAGGAATAAATATGGCTACAAAAACAGTAACTAAGAAACAGGAAACCGCAGCAAAAGCAGGACCTGTGAATGTAAAAGCAGAGGCTGTAAAAGCAGAGGCGGAGACAGTAAAGAAGGCAGAGCCTGTGAAAGCAGAGCCTGTAAAAAAGGCCGAGGCAGCAAAGGCAGCGCCGGAAAAGAAAATGACAGCCAGGAAGACCGCAGCTAAGAAGACCACAGCAAAGAAGCCCGCAGTGAAAAGAGAGATTAAGGTTAACACTGTTGTGGAATATTACGGCAAGCAGGTGGAAGAAAAAGATATGGTTGCAGCAGTTAAGAAAGCTTGGACGAAATCAGGCAGGAAAGTCGGAGACATCAAGACCATGGAGCTTTACATAAAGCCGGAAGAAGGCGCTGTGTATTATGTTATTAATGGCGTTGATACTGGAGCGGTTGCATTTTAACAAACGGGCAATAAGAAGAGGGAGATGCTTTTATCAGAAAGAGCACCTCCTTTTTTTCATGAAACCGCTTCTTTCATGGAATCGTTTCTTACATGGAATCACTTCTTCCTCCGCTTTTACTGAAAAAGAGTTATCGATGTGACATTTTTAAATATATTGCATATAATAACTACAGCACATTGCGGATTTGTTACTGGATATGTTATTCTATTCCACGCAGGTATATGCGGGAAACCGGCATTATAGGAGAAAAGGTGAGGACATGAAAAGAGAACTGGATTATTTTACAATAGAAGGCGCCTTTGGCGGCAATCAGGAATGGTTTACCAACGTGGTGATGTATATCGGCGGGTGCGGGGCAGCGACGGCGTGTGACAGCTGCATCTATTTTGCCGGCCGGCCCGGTATGAGAGAATTATATCCATATGACCATGACAGGCTGACGGTCGGAGACTACAAGAAGTTCAGCCAGATAATGAAGCCTTATATCAGGCCGAGGGCCGGAGGGGTGAAAAAGCCGGAGTGGTATGTAGACGGGCTCAGCTGCTATATACACGATGTTAATGTAGAAAAAGGGTGCGATATAAAGCTTGGGATGGACGTACTTCCCGGGAGCAGACCTTTTAAAGAGGCGGCGCACGTAATCAGACATCAGATAGACGCCGGGTATCCGGTGCCCTACCTTATGCTGAGGCACAAGAACCAGAAGTTCAAAGACTTTATCTGGCACTGGTTCCTCGTAGTGGGCTATGAAGAAAAGGAAGATGACCTTGAGATTGTGACAGCCACATACGGAGAGGCCACACGGATATCGCTCCGGGAACTGTGGGACACCGGCCATGAAGAAAAAGGCGGATTAATCGTATACAAATAAAAAGGGACACCCAAATGCAATTGGGGACAGGGAAAAATGAATTGGGGACGGAGGAAAATGAAAAAACCTCCGTCCCCAATTGAATCTGGCCTGTCCCTGTGATACAATGGGCTGGTAAGTTTTAGGAAAAGGAGAGGTATGAATATGGCAAACCCAATCGTTACTTTTGAAATGGACAACGGCGACGTGATGAAAGCGGAATTATATCCGGATATTGCGCCGAATACTGTAAATAACTTTATCTCACTCGTAAGCAAGGGATACTATGACGGTCTTATCTTTCACCGTGTTATCAGTGGATTTATGATTCAGGGAGGCTGCCCTGACGGGACTGGCACAGGGGGACCGGGATACAACATCAAGGGAGAGTTTAGCCAGAATGGTTTTACAAATGATTTGAAACATGGGGAAGGTGTCCTCTCTATGGCAAGAGCGATGCACCCTGACTCTGCAGGCTCCCAGTTCTTTATCATGCATAAGAATTCTCCGCATCTTGACGGGGCTTATGCTGCTTTTGGAAAGATTATCGAGGGCATGGATGTGGTGAACAAGATTGCAGCCACGGATACGGACTACAGTGACAGGCCGCTCGAAGAGCAGAAGATGAAAAAAGTCACTGTAGACACGGATGGTGTAGATTATGCAGAGCCGGAGAAGGCATAGGAAGGCATAAGATGGAGAGTACGTTGCAAAAACCGGCAGTGCGGGGGTTCCTCGCGCTGCTTTGCTGTGCTTTATGGGGAAGCGCATTCCCGTGTGTTAAGACAGGTTATGAATGGCTGCACATTGAGACGACAGGGAGCCAGATACTGTTTGCAGGATACCGCTTTTTTCTGGCAGGGGTTCTAACCTTTAGCATGGGCTGTATCATGGAGAGACGTTTCCTTCTCATGAAAAAGTCTTCTGTGCCTTACGTGCTGAGGCAGGGGCTGACGCAGACGACATTACAATATGTGTTCTTTTATATTGGAATGGCCTATACGACAGGGACGAAAGGTTCTGTCATAAATGCAGCCAACGCGTTTGTCTCCATTTTGGCGGCTCCGCTTCTGATTAAGGGAGAAAAACTGACGTGGAAACAGGGCATGGGATGTATTATCGGTTTTCTCGGAGTGATAATTATCAATATGGAACCCGGAGCCTGGGGAAATGGATTTTCGTTCAAAGGGGAGGGCATGGTATTGATTTGTACGATTATCTATGGAATCAGCACCGTTATCATGAAAAAGATATCGCATATGGAAAGTGCGATGACCATCACGGCCTATCAGCTATTGTTCGGCGGCTTCATCATCATGGCAGCAGGTTTTGTGGCGGGCGGACATATCGAGGGATTTGACGGAAAATCGACTGCCCTTCTCATATACATGGCCATGCTTTCGGCTGTAGCGTTCAGCGTCTGGACGATATTGCTGAAATATAATACCGTAGGCAAGGTTGCAATATTCGGATTCAGCATACCGATATTCGGGGTATTTCTGTCGGCGGTGATTCTGGGCGAGGAGATTGTCTCGCTGAAAAATCTTGCGGCGCTTGTATGTGTCAGCATCGGCATCTTGATTGTAAATGGAATGGCACAATTTAATAATAAGGAAAAGGAGCAGGTTTCTTAAGGAGCCTGTTTTTTTGATTTTTTTCTAGTGGCATGATGCATTTGGATGAAACTGTACCTTGCAAAAAGCCACCTCTTGACGTACAATTAAGAACAGTAATTGTGTATACAAGATGGAGGGCCTGTGCCTTATGGATATGATTCAGACCGAAAAATTAGTATTTGAATATGAAAAGCGGGATGAGGAAGGCAACGTTATCGGAACATCCCGGGCTATAGACAAAGTGGACATAGATGTGGAAGAAGGACAATTTATTGCGGTCTTAGGACACAACGGTTCCGGCAAGTCTACATTTGCCAAGCACATCAACGCCATACTGGTTCCGACGGAAGGAACAATGTGGGTAGATGGAAAGGATACGAGGGATCCCGAAAAGTTATGGGACGTACGCCAGTCGGCGGGGATGGTTTTTCAAAATCCAGACAACCAGATTATCGGGACTGTCGTCGAAGAAGATGTGGGCTTTGGCCCTGAGAATCTCGGTGTGCCCACACAGGAGATATGGAAACGGGTAGAAGAGAGCCTGAAGGCGGTCGGAATGATCGAGCACCGCAGCCATTCGCCGAACAAGCTGTCAGGGGGGCAGAAGCAGCGCGTTGCCATAGCGGGCGTGGTAGCCATGGAGCCGAAATGTATCGTGCTGGACGAACCGACGGCTATGCTGGATCCGGTTGGAAGAAAAGAAGTGCTGAAGACAGTGCAGGAGCTGAGGCGGAAAAAGCACGTTACGGTTATCCTGATTACCCACTATATGGATGAGGTTGTAGATGCGGACAAGATATTTGTGATGGACCACGGCCGTGTCGTGATGGAAGGTACCCCGAGGAAAATATTTACCCGGGTGGACGAACTGAAGCGATATCGTCTTGATGTGCCGCAGGCGGCCATATTAGCCGATGAACTGAAGAAACGGGGAGTTCCGTTACCCGGAGGCATCTTAAGGAAGGAAGAATTGGTGGAAGCGTTATGTCAATTAAGATAGAACACTTGAATTATGTATACAGTCCGGGAACTGCTTATGAGAGGCAGGCGCTTAAAGATATATGCCTTGAAATCGACGACGGAGAGTTTGTGGGTATAATCGGCCATACCGGTTCCGGCAAGTCCACACTTATACAGCATCTGAATGGCCTGATGAAAGCGACAAGCGGGTCTTTATATTATAATGATGATAATATATATGAGGAAGGGTATGATATGCGAGCTCTCCGAAGCCAGGTCGGACTCGTGTTCCAGTATCCGGAACATCAGCTTTTTGAGGTGGATGTCATGACAGACGTCTGCTTTGGCCCTAAGAATCAGGGGCTTCTCCCGGAGGAATGTAAGAAGAGGGCGCTGGAAGCGTTAAAGCTTACTGGGCTGAAAGAAAAGTATTACAAATCTTCTCCTTTTGAGCTGTCCGGCGGACAGAAGAGACGTGTTGCAATCGCAGGAGTCCTCGCCATGAGACCGAAGGTGCTCGTATTGGATGAGCCGACAGCGGGGCTTGATCCCAAGGGCAGGGACGATATCCTGAATCAGATAGCTTATCTGCACAGGCAGACGGATATGACCGTCATCCTTGTCTCCCACAGCATGGAGGATATTGCGAGATATGCGGACCGCATCATCGTGATGAATAAGGGGGCTGTGATGTATAATGATGAGCCGAGGAAAGTATTTTCACATTATCTTGAACTTGAGAAGGTAGGTCTGGCGGCCCCCCAGGTGACCTATATTATGCATGACCTTCAGAATAAAGGGTTCAACGTGAGAGCAGATGTGACGACGGTGGCGGAGGCTGCAGATGAAATTATGAAGGCATTGGAGAGCAGACGATGATTCGAGACATTACGATAGGACAATATTATCCTGCAAAAAGCATACTGCACCGGCTGGATCCTAGGGTCAAACTGGTGTCTACTTTGCTGTACCTTATTTCATTATTTTTGTTTAAGAGCATACCCGGATATATCGTAGCGACAGTATTTCTCATAACAGTGATTCAGATGTCCAGGGTTCCGATATCCTTCATTGTGAAGGGGCTAAAGCCGATAATAATGCTTCTGCTCATAACGGTACTGTTCAACCTGTTCCTTACGAGAGACGGGGATGTACTCTTTCATGCGTGGATTTTTACCATAACAGAAGGGGGGATCCGGACCGCGGTATATATGGCCATCCGGCTTATCTACCTGATTATCGGATCTTCGCTTATGACATTTACCACGACGCCGAATGAGCTGACAGACGGAATCGAAAGCCTGCTCCACCCGCTGAACAAAATACGGGTACCTGTGCATGAGGTGGCGATGATGATGTCCATAGCCCTCCGGTTCATACCGATACTGCTGGAAGAGACAGACAAGATAATGAAAGCTCAGATTGCAAGAGGAGCAGATCTTGAGAACGGCAACATCATACAGCGGGCGAAGAACATGATACCGATACTCGTCCCCCTGTTCGTATCAGCATTCCGCCGGGCAAATGACCTCGCCATGGCGATGGAAGCAAGATGCTACCGCGGGGGTGAAGGCAGGACGAAGATGAAGCCGCTTCAGTACAAAAGAAGAGACTATGTGGCATACGTGTCGGTCGTCATCTACGTTGTGGCTGTGTTCGTGATAGGAAGATACGTGCCGCTGCACGTGTGGATATTTTAAGGCTGCTAATTGGGGACGGAGGTTTTTTAGAAAAACCCCGTCCCCAATTAAAATCAGGGTGTCCCCAATGGATTTTTGTGGATAACTCGCCAATGACTGTGGAAAATGTGGATAAAGGATGTGGCAAGAATGGGAAAAGGGACAGGGCAAATTCAATTGGGGACGGAGGAAATTCAAAAAAACCCCGTCCCCAACAGTGGTCCGGCCAACGGTTTTAAGCGTATCAGGCTGGTTATCGCTTATGACGGAACGGATTACTGTGGCTGGCAGATTCAGCCTAACGGGATTACGGTTGAGGAGGTGCTGAACAAGGCGCTTAAGAGGCTGACAGGGGAGGATATCCGTGTCATCGGTGCCAGCAGGACAGATTCGGGTGTGCATGCGCTCGGCAATGTAGCTGTTTTTGACACGACATCATCCATTCCACCGGAACGGATGTCGTACGCCCTCAACCAGAAGCTACCGGAAGACATTGTTGTCATACGGTCGGAGGAGGTCCCTTTGGATTGGCACCCGCGCTATAGGGATGTGGTAATCAAAACTTATGAATATCATATATACAATGCTCCGGTAAAGAATCCGCTCAAACGAAGGACAAGCACACACATTTCATTTCCGCTTGATGTGGATAAGATGCGTGAAGGTGCAGATTATCTCTTGGGAGAGCATGATTTTGCCAGCTTCTGCAATGTGCGCACTAATGTGGAGGACACGGTACGCACGGTGACGGAACTGCAGATTACCTGTGAAGGACCTGATATTGTTATGCGTATTACGGGAAATGGATTTCTATACAATATGGTACGTATCATTGCAGGGACGTTGATACGAGTGGGCCGGGGATTTTACGAACCTGAAAGGGTCAGAGAGATACTTGAGGCAAGAGAGAGGACCGAGGCTGGGGTGACAGCGCCGCCGAATGGCCTCGTATTGGTGGGGATTGACTATGGAGAATAAGATTTATTTTGACAATGGAAGCACATCGTTTCCTAAAGCGCCGGGGGTTTCACAGGCGGTGGCTGGTCTTTTGGAAGAGGGCGCATTCAATATCAACAGAGGCAGTTACGAAGAGGCCTATGAAGTTGCGGACAAGGTTCTGGATACGAGGGAGATGCTGGCCGCGCTCTTTCACGCGGAGAGATCCAGACAGGTGGTGTTCACACCGGGGATTACGTACTCGCTGAATTATTTTATAAAAGGATTTTTAAAATCCGGCGACCATGTACTTGTGAGCGGAATGGAGCATAATGCGGTCATGCGTCCCCTGAGGCAGATGGAAGAACAGGGCGTTGCCTATACCGTGGTACATACGGATGAAGAAGGAAATGTACTGCCCGATGATGTGGAAAAGGCGGTTAAGAAAAACACGCGTGCGGTCATCATGCTGCATGCCTCCAACGTGTGCGGAACAATTGTTCCAATCCGGGATATCGGTGAAATTTGCAAGAGGCATCACCTTTATCTTGCAGTGGATACTGCGCAGAGCGCAGGGACGATAGATGTGGATATGCAGCAGATGAACATAGATTTTCTCGCATTTACAGGACATAAGGGACTGCTTGGACCGCAGGGAATCGGCGGGTTCCTCATATCGGAAAAATTGGACCAAAACATGGCTCCATACATAGCAGGCGGTACGGGCAGCCAGTCAGATCTGCTTGATATGCCGGGACGTCTTCCGGACAAATACGAAAGCGGCACGATGAACCTTCCCGGAATCATAGGTCTGCATGCGGCGCTGGCCTACATAGAAAAAGAAGGGATTCAAAAGATTCACAAGAAGAAGATGGAGCTGACAGCCTATTTTCTGGAACAGGTGAAACAGCTTCCGGGAGTGAAAATTGCAGGGAAGCAGGGCATAGAGAACCGGGTGGCTGTAGTATCTCTGGATTTTCCGGGACAGGATAATGCAGTGATTGCCTTTCGTCTGGAACAGGAGTACGGCATTATGACAAGAGTCGGGCTGCACTGCGCCCCGATGGCTCACAAGTCGCTGCACACGTATCCACAGGGAACCGTGAGATTTGCATTCAGCGCAGACAATAAAATAGAAGAAATAGAAAGCTGCATCTCCGCATTTAGAGAATTAATATCAATATAGAAAAGGCAAATAATTGAATATTCATATTAGAAAAAACAATAAGTCTTAATTTCAGATTATATTGCTGTAATATAGGGAAAGTGTTACGGTTATATTAAATTGTCGAAGGGGTCAGACCCCTTTCAAAAAAGGAGGAAATTATGGCTGATTATCATGAAATGTGGAAAGATCTGGGGATGGATGTAGAGACGCATGACCAGCTGTGTGAGGTACTGCCGCAGGCATTTGGTGACGTATATCTGTCACAGGAGAACAGGCCGGAAGGGATGGATTATTTTAATTTTGTCGTAGCCGAGATTCACGGCGTCCGTCCGGCGGAGCTGATTGAGCATCAGAAAAAGGGAGGTAAGGTTTTTGGAACGTTCTGCGTGTATGTTCCGGATGAGATCGTGTTTGCTGCTGATGCCATCGCGACGGGGCTGTGCGGAGGTTCGCAGTTCTGGGTTCCGGGTGGGGAGAAGGTGCTTCCGACCAACACCTGTCCGTTAATTAAAGCATCCGTGGGCGCAAGGCTTGACCGCACCTGTCCGTTTTTCAGGATTGCGGACATGTATGTGGGCGAGACGACATGTGACGGCAAGAAAAAGGCATGGGAGATTCTGTCCGAGGATGTCCCGGTACATGTCATGAATCTTCCGCAGATGAAACGTGCCAAGGATGTGAAGGCCTGGGCGGAAGAGATTAGGGAGTTCAAAGATAAGGTGGAAGAGTTCACCGGCAATAAGGTGACAGCAGACAAGCTTGCCGCCAGCATCCGTCTGATCAATGGGAAGAGGAAAGCGCTGCAGCGCCTGTATGACCTGAGGAAGAATGAAAAGCTTCCTGTCAGCGGATGTGACGCGCTGCTAATCTCTCAGATAGCATTCTATGACGATCCGACCCGGTTTGCAGAAATGACGAACAAGCTCTGCGATGAACTTGACAAGCGTGTGGAGGACGGAGTCAGCGTGGTGGCAGACGGGACAAAGAGGATTATGCTGACCGGTACGCCGCTGGCAATACCAAACTGGAAGCTGCATAATATCGTAGAGACAAGCGGCGGCGCCGTGGTCTGTGAAGAGATGTGCACGGGTACGCGTTATTTTGAACATCTGGTGGACGAGTCGCAGACGACGGTGGAAGGCCAGATCCAGGCATTGGCAGAACGGTACATGAACATCAACTGTGCCTGCTTCACGCCGAACGAAGGCCGCATAGAAGATATACTCCGCCTCGCAAAGGAGTACAACGTTGATGGTGTCATCGATGTCAACCTGAAGTTCTGCAACCTGTATGACACAGAAGGATATTTCGTCGAACGGGCTATGAAGGAAGCGGGCATCCCGGTCCTCGGCATAGAGACGGATTATACGGACAGCGATGCACAGCAGCTCCGCACGAGGGTGAGTGCATTTATTGAAATGCTGAACAACGCTTAGGCAGATGAGAGAGGCAAGTGGTTTGATGGATAAGAGACAGCATTATGTATTGTTTCCGAATCACGACAATGGCATGCGGTTACATAAGGAGCTTAAGGCAGAGGGGGTCAGGGCAGTCATTGCCCCGACTCCCAGGTCCGCGAGCAAATGCTGCGGCATCTCCCTGCTGATTGAAAAGGATGATATAGAAACGGTGAAAAGCTGTATCGCAAAACACGGTATAGATATATTGGATATCGTGGAAATCAAAAGGGATATAAATCCCAACAGGGATAAATATTGTTAAATGGAGTTTGGATTATGGATTATGTAGGGATTGATATCGGTTCAACTGCCTCTAAGGTGGTTGTGAGAGGCGGTACGGATAAAAGCTTTGTCCTCCCGACCGGGTGGAGCAGCAAGGAGACCTCGCTGACAATTAAGGACAAGCTGAAAGAAGACGGGATTGATGTGCTGTCGGAGGAGACGAAGGTCGTAGCTACCGGTTACGGGCGCGTAGCTGTAGAATTTGCAGATTACGTCATCACGGAGATAACGTGCCATGCAAGGGGCGGCCGTGAGATTGCAGGAAATGACTGTGCCATCATCGACGTGGGCGGACAGGATACGAAGGTGATTATCGTCCAGAACGGAATGGTACAGGACTTCCTCATGAATGATAAATGTTCGGCCGGGACGGGGAAGTTTCTCGAAATTATGGCCAACAGGCTCGGCATCACTTTGCAGGAATTATTTGATCTGGCGGAGACCGGAGAAGTTCTTTCCATAAGCTCCCTCTGCACCGTATTTGCAGAGTCCGAGGTCATCAACTATATCGGTGAAGGCCGGAAACGGGAAGATATAGCGGCAGGAGTCGTGGATTCGGTAGCAGCTAAGGTGGCCCAGCTGTGCAGGAAGAAGAACCTACCGCCAAAGGTCATATTGACAGGAGGATTAAGCGGCAGCAGCTACTTTACAAAGATTCTGTCCGATAAGGTCGGACAGACGGTGGAACCGACAGAATATGGAAGATATGCCGGAGCGCTCGGAGCCGCATTTTTAGCAGAGGAGAAGTCAAGATAATTGACTTCTTTTTAATTGTATAAAATGCAATAATTTCTTCAAAACGTCAAAATTATTTTGAGGAAATCCGCTTAAATCCGAAAAAAGGCTATACAAGAGGTGTATTTGTGATAATATATAATTACTTATCAAATCTGTGGGAGGATTGAAAATTATGGAAATGTTGTTGAAGCTGGTTCCTGTTTTTGGGGTTCTTGCTCTGCTTTTTGCCGCATATCTCGCAGCAAAAGTAGGCAGACAGGATGAAGGAACCGACAAGATGAAAGAGATAGCGGGCGCCATCAGTGACGGTGCCAAAGCGTTTCTGACTGCAGAATACAAGATACTTGTATTCTTCGTTGCAATCCTGTTTGTGCTGATCGGAGTTGGAATCGGCAACTGGATAACGGCAGTATGTTTCGTGGTGGGAGCTGTATTCTCCACGCTGGCCGGGTATTTCGGAATGCAGGTGGCGACGAAAGCGAACGTAAGGACAGCCAATGCGGCTAAGACAAGCGGTATGAACAAAGCGCTTTCCATCGCGTTTTCCGGCGGGGCGGTCATGGGAATGTGCGTAGCCGGGCTCGGAGTGCTCGGAGTCAGCGTAATATACCTGATAACCGGCAATGTGGAAGTGCTGTCCGGATTCAGCCTGGGTGCTTCTTCTATAGCGCTTTTTGCACGTGTGGGAGGAGGAATCTATACGAAGGCGGCTGATGTAGGAGCCGACCTCGTGGGTAAAGTGGAAGCCGGAATTCCGGAAGACGACCCGCGTAACCCCGCTGTTATTGCTGATAATGTCGGTGATAATGTGGGTGATGTGGCAGGCATGGGTGCCGACTTGTTCGAGTCTTATGTCGGAGCACTGATATCGGCACTTACCCTTGGAATCGTCTATTTTAAGGCACCGGGAGCCATATTCCCGCTCATCATAGCCGGACTTGGCCTTGTGGGATCGATTCTGGGTACATTTTTTGTCAGGGGAGATGAAAAGTCGAATCCACATAAAGCATTGAAGATGGGAACATACGCCACAAGTGTAATTGTCGTGGTGGTCGCGTTTATATTCAGCAATTACTTTTTCGGCGATTTTAAAGCTGCCATCGCTATCGTGGCAGGACTTGTCGTAGGTCTGCTCATCGGCATCATCACCGAAGTATACACTTCCGGTGATTACAAGTCGGTAAAAGAGATAAGCGAGCAGTCCGAGACCGGAGCGGCTACGACGATTATAAGCGGCCTTGCGGTCGGTATGAAATCAACGGCAGTCCCGATTCTGTTCATCTGTGTCGGCATCTTTGTGGCATATCAGGTGTGCGGCCTCTACGGCATTGCGCTTGCAGCGGTTGGCATGCTCTCTACTACAGCGATTACAGTTGCCGTGGATGCATACGGTCCGATAGCTGACAATGCGGGCGGCATCGCAGAGATGTCCGGTCTGGATTCGGAAGTGCGTAAGATTACGGATAAGCTGGATGCGGTCGGCAATACGACGGCAGCGATAGGCAAAGGCTTTGCCATCGGTTCAGCGGCTCTTACGGCGCTGGCGCTGTTCGTGTCATATGCAGAGGCAGTGAGTCTTAAATCGATAGACATTCTCAACAACCGGGTAATCATCGGACTGTTTATCGGAGGCATGCTTCCGTTCCTGTTCTCCTCTATGACGATGCAGTCTGTCTCCAAGGCGGCATATCAGATGATCGAGGAAGTAAGACGCCAGTTCAAATCCATGCCCGGTATTATGGAAGGAACGACAAAGCCAGACTACAAATCATGCGTTGCCATATCGACGACGGCAGCTTTGAAAGAGATGCTCGTGCCTGGCATCATGGCAGTGGCGGCTCCGCTTATCATCGGAATCGTACTCGGGCCTGCAGCGCTTGGCGGTCTGCTTACCGGCGCTCTTGTGACCGGTGTGCTTATGGCAATCTTCATGTCCAATGCCGGAGGTGCATGGGATAATGCAAAGAAATATATCGAAGACGGCAATCACGGCGGAAAGGGCAGTGAGGCCCATAAAGCGGCAGTTGTCGGCGATACGGTCGGCGATCCGTTTAAGGATACGTCCGGTCCGTCCATCAATATTCTGATTAAGCTGATGACGATCGTGTCACTTGTATTTGCACCGCTGTTCTTGTCGATAGGCGGATTGTTATAAGAAAATAAAAGGGTACAGGGCCGCAGAACATGCTGGTCTGTGCAGATTGCAGATAAAATCAGTTTTTTCATACAGGGATGAATATCACGTTATTTATATTCATCCCTGTATTTTTTCCGCCTATATAGTATAGTTATGATAAACAAAATTTAGCTTCGCCAGAAAAGGAGACCACTATAGTGAAACATGCAAAGAAGTTTTTTATCATATCAGCATTCTTAATTGCTGTTATATCAAGCATTGATGCCTGTAGTGGATACAGTTCTATGAGTGAGACATTTCCAAATATCAAAAGTGCCGATATTCCAGATATTTTGGAAAAATCTGTTGGTACTCCAGGGGATGTATCCTATACAAAGGGGACTTCATCAGATGATTATGACGCTTACTTGCATGTTACCTTTCATGATACCGATGAAGCTGATTATAATGAGCTGGTAGAGCACTATCAAACGGCCTCTACTGGAGCAGATGAAGAGAATATGCTGCTTTTTGACTGGGGACGCCTGAAGGTCCTCTCTGATAATAATTCGATTTCTGTTGATGCATATATCAAGTAGATAACTGGACTGAAGGCAGGGACGCGCTATCCCCTGCTCCACTCTATGGAGGAGAAGGAGAGGGGTCCTCGTTTGCACTCCCCAAGTCTGTGCGAGGAAGGGGAGGAAGCGTATGAGGAAGAATACCTGAAGCGCAAGGACATGGCCGTTCTTAGAATAGAGGAGCCGGAACAGCTCGATACGACATTTTTTCGGAACTGTGAGAAGAACTACCACCCCGCACAGGTTGTCATAGAATTCAATGGCATGTATCTGGCGAACATGAGAAATGTGGCCATGGAGCAGCTGGCAGAATCCGAATTGATAGTTGTCAACCGATGCCCGGAAGGAATGGACAGGTCGGGCTTCCGCCGGGCTCTTAAGGTCCAGAATCCCATGAGCCAGCTTATTTTTGAAGATCTGAAGGGCCATATAATTGAGCCATCGGAAGAGGATCTTCCCTATGAAATAAAAGGGGATATGATTGAAGTCGGAGATATGGACTTTGGCATCTGGTACGTAGACGCATACGAACATCCGGAGCACTATCTGCACAAAGAAATCCATTTCCTCGCCCAGGCATTCCGTCCAAAAGGAATGGAAGAGATAATGTTCGTACCCGTACGCAAGATAATGACTTGCTGCGCGGCAGATATCCGCTTCTACGGATATCCGTGCATATCTGACGGTAAGATTGAATTTGTGCCACGGGGATGGGTGCATATTCAAGCAAGATTTGAATACAAATCTGTAACAGGTTCCGGCAGCAGACAGCCGGTACTGCATCTCAGTAACATCGTGCCGGCTTAGCAGCCGGAAGAAGATATCTTCTTTATTCGGCCCGCTGTGCGACAACGATGAGCCGTCTGCTTTCTTCACAATAAGGGCTTCGGTCATAGTCGCCATATATCTGTATATTGCCAAATCCGGCTTCTGTCAGAAGCCGCCCGTAATCATCATCCAGGATGATCTTATAGACAATATCATATTGGCTGCTTTCCAGCCGTTCTTTTGAATGGTACAAATCGAGAACGTGTATCGTCTGGAACTGATTGTCATGTTCCTTCACAAATATCCGGCAAAAATCCTCTCTGTTCACAACGACTTCTATGGGCGGAAGTGACAACGTATAAGGTGTCGTACCCTGGATCAACACGAGCACGCCATGTGTCCTTAACCGGTCCTTCATAGACCGGAGTGCCGTGACCAGGTCTTCGTCGGTATGCAGATGGGGCAGTGATGTCGTGAGGCAGACGACAGCGTCAAATTGTTCTGCGAATGCCTGCTCCAGATACCTGAAATCACAATGCCGTAATGGAATATTCTTCCTGCAGTTCTCCAGATTTTTCGATGCGACACTAAGCATAGAAGCGGAAAAGTCAGATCCATGAACACGGTATCCCAGCTCCGATAACATATACAGATGCTGCACGGTACCGCAGGCGCAGTCTAATACTGCTTTTGTTTCTTGTCGACAGCTTGATTGTATCACATGCTGCTCCATATTGCGATGTTAATATTTCCGTACGGGCCTGATATATTTCCAGAACCGCTCCGGATTAAAATAAAAGTAAATCATTCTACCAGGGGTCGTATCGAAGCAGTAGCCGGTGTCTGTAAAATCAAAATCGGCCATCGCTTGCTCGACCTTTTCCTCCACGCTGCGGTTTTCCTGCTCATAATCGAATGGCCCATGTTCAAAAACGATATATTCAGCTTCTGGAACATCAGCCATCAGCATCTGCGGGGGAACTTCGCCATTATAATCTGCAGGCAGACGGACCCCATAACACTCGGTACGTGGGAAGCCCCAATCACAGAGCCGGCCCTCCGGGTCGTTGATATACGCCATCGCCTGTCCGCTGCTGCTGTCAGATTCGCTCCCGCCATCGTCATCCAGCTTTCCCTTGATGCTGTCGAGCAGTCCGCAGATCGTCTCCTGATCCTGCCCCGGAATAAGGCTTTGCTTCTGCCAGAAATCCCAATAGCCATTACTTTCATAGTTCTTAATGTGCAGGAACTTGTGCGCCGGAATCGTTACAAAATAAATTTTAATATCTTCGGTAGATTTCATCATGCCAATCTCTCCTAATCCTAAAAAGTATCGGTCGAAAGGGTTTATCTTCGTACGAAGGACGACAGGCCTGGGCTTTTTCCGGTATCCGCTTGGTGTTACGCCATATGTCCTTTTAAAAGCCCTCGTAAATGCCTCATGTGATGAAAAACCATAGTCTAAAGCAATATCCAATATGCTTTTTTCACTGTCACGGACCTCTTTCAGCGCAAAGGCTAATTTTCTCAACCGCAGGTAGTCTCTGAATTGCATCCCAGATATCTCTTTGAACTTTCTCGTCGTATAGTATTCGGAATAACCAAGCCTGCAGGAAAGAAAGCGAAGCGTCAGCGCATCCTCATTATATTGCTTGATACATTGGTCAATTTCATCGACGAATATCTGAATCTGCTTCTGCCATTCGTACATTACTTTGTCCACCTCATTTCTACCACCCTACCTGTATTTTAGAGAAATACAGATGCCGCGGCTTGATCTGACTTGCTGTTTTTTTCTGCAGAATCCAATTTGGGACGTAACCATTTTCAAAAAGGCTACGTCCCAAATGAATGTTTAATGACTACATTTTGCTCAGCGCTGCTTCGTCGGCTACGATGATCACATCGTTGTGCATCTGGAGGATTGACGCCGGAACGGCCGGTGTCACGGGTCCGTTCACAACTTTGGCAAGGATATCGGCCTTGTCGCTTCCGCTTACGACTACTAGGACTTTCCGTGCCTGCATAATCGTTTTGATCCCCATTGTGTAAGCCTGCCTTGGGACATCGGCCTCTGAGGCGAAGAAGCGTTTGTTTGCATCTATCGTGCTCTCTGTCAGATCCACACAGTGCGTCTCTTTTTCAAATTCGTCGGACGGTTCGTTAAAACCGATATGTCCATTATGACCGAGGCCGAGCAGCTGCAGGTCGATGCCACCGCAGCCTGCGATAATATCATTGTATGCCTGGCACGCCTTGTCGGAATCTGCTTCCAGCCCGTCGGGCACGAATGTGCGTGCTTTATCGATGTTGATATGGTCAAACAAGTTATGGTTCATAAAGTAACGGTAGCTCTGGTCGTGGTCAGGACCGAGCCCCTTGTATTCATCCAGGTTGACGCTTGTAACGTCAGAGAAATCAAGATCTCCGTTTTCATAAGATTGGATCAGGTTCTTATACGTACCGATGGGCGTAGATCCTGTCGCAAGGCCAAGCACGCAGTCCGGCTTCAGTATAACCTTGGAAGAGATGATATTGGCGGCTTTACGGCTTAAGTCCTCATAGTCTTTTGCTCTGTAAATTTTCATAGTTTTCTCCATTTCCTTTCTTTTTTGATATATGTACAGCCTGAAACGGCCAGCTGCAAGGAGCTATTCCTCTACTAATTAGTATATCAACAAGTCAGCAGATTTCAACAAATAAATATGGAATCGAAAGAAAGTACGTGCCATTGTGCAATTTTAACAAAAAAATGCATAAAATATCACCCATGGAGACATGTTAAAAGGAAAAGAGTGAAAGAACTTTCAGAACATCGGTGATGTATTGAAAATAAAAACATGAAGGCCTATACTTTATGTCAGACAGAGCAAGGAGGAAGAGGAACATGGACGAACGAGTGAAACAGTTAGAGGGGAAATTGATAGTATCCTGCCAGGCACTTCCGCATGAACCGCTGCATTCATCATTTATCATGGGAAGAATGGCACTGGCCGCCAGAGAAGGAGGGGCTTCCGGCATTCGGGCGAATACCAAAGAGGATATCGCTGAGATAAAGTCACGGGTCGAGCTTCCGGTCATCGGAATCGTGAAGAGAGATTACGAGGGCTGCGGAGTATATATCACACCGACGATGAAAGAGATCGAAGAGCTGATGGAAGTAAAGCCTGAGATTATTGCCATGGATGCGACAAAGGACCTGAGGCCGGGCGGCGTAACGCTGGATGAATTCTTTGCGCGGGTAAAGGAGCGCTATCCAGATCAGATGTTCATGGCAGACTGTTCCACCGTGGAAGAGGCCGTTCATGCGGATGAGCTTGGATTTGACTTCATCGGGACGACGATGGTGGGCTATACAAAGCAGAGCAGGCATCTGAAAATAGATGAAAATGATTTTGAGATTCTGAGGGAAATCGTAGCAAAAGTAAAACACCCGGTTATTGCGGAAGGCAATATCAACACCCCTGAAAAGGCAAAAAGGGTAATCGAACTCGGCGCTTTTTCCGTAGTAGTCGGTTCCATCATTACAAGGCCGCAGCTGATTACGAAAGCATTTGCGGATGTATTGGAATAAGCAGGTAACAATATAACTGAGATATTCAAGTAAAAGGAGAAGTGTATCATGAGAAATCTGGACAAGTACAAAGGAGTTATACCGGCATTCTATGCCTGTTATGACAAGGACGGCAATATCAGCCCGGACGGCGTACAGGCGCTGACACGCTATTTTGTCGAAAAAGGTGTCAAAGGCGTATACGTGAACGGCTCATCAGGAGAATGCATCTACCAGAGCGTGCAGGACAAGAAGACTGTCCTGGAAAATGTGATGGAAGCCGCACAGGGACAGCTTACCGTCATTGCACATGTTGCCTGTAACAATACGGAAGACAGCAAGGTGCTGGCTGCCCACGCGGAACGTCTCGGCGTAGATGCCATAGCCGCGATACCTCCGATTTATTTCCGTCTGCCGGAGCATGCCATTGCTGAATACTGGAATGATATCAGCGCTGCTGCCCCGGACACGGATTTTGTCATCTATAACATCCCTCAGCTCGCAGGCGTAGCGCTTACGATGGACCTGTTTGCTAAGATGAGAAAGAATCCAAGAGTCATCGGCGTGAAGAATTCATCCATGCCGGTACAGGATATCCAGATGTTCAAAGCCGCTGCGGGAGAAGATTATATCATCTTCAACGGGCCGGACGAACAGTTCATGAGCGGCCGTGTCATCGGGGCGGAAGGAGCGATCGGCGGAACGTACGGAGCGATGCCGGAACTGTTCCTCAAGCTGGATGAACTGGTGCGTGCGGGCAATATGGAAGAGGCGAGAGCATTGCAGTATGACATCAATTCCGTCATCTACAAAATGTGCGCCGCACACGGCAACATGTACGGCGTCATCAAAGAAATCCTTAAGCTAAATGAAGGCCTTGTGCTCGGAGGGGTGCGTAAGCCGCTGCCTTCTCTTGTGGAGGCGGACATGGCTGTTGTAAAAGAGGCGGCACAGATGATTACAGATGCGAAAGCGAAATATCTTTAGGATGATACTTTAGGAGGAAGAGAAGATGCAGGGTTTTACAGTCATTGATTTGGTTATTCTGATCGTGTATTTGGCAGCGGTACTATTCGCCGGCCTTCATTTTGCCAAAAGAGAGATGAAGGGAAAAGAATATTTTAAAGGAGATGGGACCGTGCCGTGGTGGGTGACGTCCGTATCCATTTTTGCAACTTTGCTAAGTCCCATATCCTTCCTGTCTCTTGCGGGAAATTCTTATGCCGGAACATGGATCATGTGGTTTGCACAGCTCGGCATGCTGCTGGCAATCCCGCTTACGATCAGGTATTTCCTCCCGATATACAGCAGGCTGGATATCGATACGGCATACCATTATCTGGAACTTCGGTTTGGAAGCAAAGGGCTGCGCGTGCTCGGAGCCGTCATGTTCATCATCTACCAGGTGGGCCGTATGTCCATCATCATGTACCTGCCGTGCATGGTGCTTGGGAGCCTGACGGGAGTCAGTGTGAACGTGCTCATCATCATCATGGGTGTCATAGCAATCATCTACTCTTACACAGGCGGGCTAAAGTCCGTACTCTGGACAGACTTTATCCAGGGTTCCGTCCTCCTGATAGGTGTGACATTTGCCCTGATATTCCTGCTCGCCAACATAGACGGGGGAATCGGAGCCATCTTCCATTCCTTCACGGCAGAGCATAAGTTCCTTGCAGCGGACCAGCCGATATTTGACATAAATATATTAAAAGACAGCGTATTCATCATGATTGTAGGGGCAGGGCTCAACACGATGGGCTCCTACGTATCGAGCCAGGACATCGTGCAGCGTTTTACCACAACGACGGATACGAAGAAGCTGAACAAGATGATGCTCACGAACGGAGCGCTTTCCATCTTCATCGCAACGGTATTCTACCTTATCGGTACAGGACTGTACGTGTTCTATCAGCAGAACGCGCTTCCGCCGGCAGCGGCACAGGACCAGATATTTGCATCCTATATCGCGTTCGAGCTTCCGGTAGGTATCACGGGGCTTCTGCTGGCGGCCATCTATGCGGCGTCACAGTCCACGCTCTCTACCGGGCTCAACTCCGTGGCATCGAGCTGGACTTTGGACATCCAGGCAAGGCTTACGAAGAAGGAATTGAGCTTCGAGAAGCAGACGAAAATCGGACAGTACGTATCGCTTATCGTCGGCATCTTTGCCATCGTCGTTGCCATGGTGCTGGCAAACGGCGGCGTGAAGTCCGCATATGAATGGTTCAACGGGTTCATGGGGCTTGTGCTCGGTATCCTCATCGGAACATTTATCCTTGGTGCGTTTACGAAGAAGGCCAACACATTCGGCGCGGTTGCAGCGTTCATAGCAGCGTCAGCCGTCATGGTCGGTATCAAGTATTTTGCGCCGGCAGGAAGCGTATCGATCTGGTCCTATTCGCTTATCTCCATCGCCGTATCCCTCGTGGTGGGCATCCCGGCAAGTCTTATCTGGAGAAGAGTAAAGGGCGACGACATCGCTCCTGCGCCGGATACGACCGTATATAAGAATTAATGTGAGAAAGAGAGGAGTGCTTCAGACATGATATTTGGAAATGTCCGTAATTTAGAAGAATATCCGTTCCTGGAAAGCCCGGTGATAGAATGCCTTGACTATGCCAGAGAACATGATTTAATTGCATTTGAAAAGGGAAGGCATGAGATAGATGGTGACAGGCTGTTCGTCAATATCGTAGAGTATACGACGACAGAGTCCGCTAACCGGTTCTGGGAAGCGCACAGGGAGTATCTGGACATACACGTCATGCTGGCTGGTCCGGAACAGATAGATGTGAACTTTATCGATAATATGGATCAGAAAGAATATGTGCCTGCGGATGACTTCCTTCCTATGGATGGGGACAAGAACGGCCATGTAGTATTAGGAGACGGAGATTTTCTTATCTGCTATCCACATGACGCACACCGTACGGCGGTCAAGGCAGGTGAGCCGGCAGCGATTAAAAAGGCTATATTCAAAGTACGGATCCATTAAAGAGGTTGAGGGTCAGGCTTCTGCGCCAGCAGGGGACTGGCCCCTTCGGACATGGAGGAGAAGTCCGTGAGAGCATGAGGGCGCCGGAGATGCCGGGGCAGGAGATTGCAGAAAATATCTACTTATATTATAATGGTGACAGTGGCAGAGAGGCTGAGGAGAATATATGAAAAATTATGTAAGCATAGATATTGGCGGCACAGCTATCAAATATGGGGTCATCGATGGAAGCGGCCATATACTCTCGAAGCGCGAGAAGAAGACGGAGGCCTGGAAAGGCGGCCCTTCTATTCTGGATAAGGCGTCAGGCATCGTAGAGGAATATGTGAATCAGGAAGAAATAAGCGGCATATGCATATCTACTGCCGGAATGGTAGATACAAAGAAAGGAGAGATCTTCCATGCAGCTCCGCTCATACCGGATTATGCGGGGACGCGGTTCAAGACGGTTCTGGAAGAGCGCTTCAAGATTCCGTGTGAAGTGGAGAATGACGTGAACTGCGCAGGGCTTGCGGAGTCAGTGTCGGGTGCGGCCGTGGGCAGCAAGAGCACGCTGATGCTTACCATAGGGACCGGGATCGGGGGCTGTATCTTATTGGACGGCAAAGTATACCACGGCTTTAGCAACAGTGCCTGTGAAGTCGGATACATGCATATGTGCGGCAGCGATTTCCAGACGCTCGGCGCAGCAAGCATACTGACGAAGAAGGTGGCAGACAGAAAAGGGGAACCTGTAGAGCACTGGAACGGCTACCGCATATTCGAGAGCGCGGGCAAGGGGGACGAAGTCTGTATCCGGGCCATCGATGAGATGTCGGATGTCCTTGGAATGGGAATCGCCAATATCTGTTACGTGCTGAATCCCGAGACCGTAGTGCTCGGGGGAGGCATCATGGCGCAGGAGGAGTATCTGAAAGAGAAGATAGAGGCTGCCGTAGCCCGGTATCTCATCCCGGGCGTAGCGGGCCATACGACGATATGCTTTGCGAAGCACAGGAACGAAGCCGGGATGCTTGGAGCTTTTTACCACTTCAGGGAGAAGCAGTCCAAAAAGGTACCGGAAGCGGAAAATCTGGCAGAGATAAGGTAGAGATGAGGCAGAGATAAGGCTGGTGGGTCATGGAATATTATGTGAAGTCTGTAGTACCGTTGATTGAATCTAATTATGATAATTTTACGACCGTTGAAAAGAACATTGCAGACTTTTTCATCCAGAACAGGAAGAAGATGGACTTTTCTGCCCGGGCGGTCGCCGAGCTGCTCTTCGTATCCGAGGCGTCCCTTTCCAGGTTTGCCAAGAAGTGCGGCTACCGGGGCTATCGGGAGTTCGTCTATCAATATGAAGAGACGTTTGTAGAGAAGAAGGAATCTATCACCGGCAATACGAGGATGGTACTGAACGTGTACCAGGAGCTTCTGAATAAGACGTACAGCCTTGTAGATGAGGTGCAGGTTGCCAGGATCAGCCGTTTCCTGAACCGGGCGGCCAGGGTGTTCGTCTGTGGAATGGGGAGCTCCGGGCTTGCCGCGAGAGAGATGAAGCTCAGATTCATGCGCATCGGCGTTGACATTGATTCCATACAGGACAGCGACCTGATGCGCATGCAGGCCATATTTCAGAATGAGACATGTCTCGTGTTCGGCATCAGCATAAGCGGCGAGAAAGAGGAAGTGCTGTATCTGCTGAAAGAGGCCCACGAAAGAGGCGCCAAGACCGTGCTGGTGACGGCCAAGAACAATGAGGCGTTTGTCAAGTTCTGCGATGAGGTGCTGCTCATCCCTTCCCTTAAGCACCTGAACCACGGTAATGTCATCTCACCTCAGTTTCCGATTCTCGTCATGCTGGACATCATCTATTCTTATTATCTGGAGCAGGACAAGTACGAGAAAGAGATGCTGCATGACAATACGCTGCGGGCGCTGCAGCGGGAAAAGCCTGAGAAATATATATAAATGGCATATACATTCCATTGAGAGGAGATAAGGTATGGTAATTAAGAATGTAAAGGTATTTACAGAAGAGAAGACATTTGAAGATGGCGAGATTGTTATCAGGGACGGCCTCATATCTGAAGGGAAAGAGGACGCAGGAGAAGTCATAGACGGAGAAGGCTGCTATGCCATCCCGGGTCTGATCGATATTCATTTCCACGGGTGCAAAGGCTATGATTTCTGCGATGGCACGAAGGAAGCGATTCATGAGATTGCAAAGTATGAAGCATCTATTGGCGTGACGGCCATCTCGCCGGCTACGATGACACTTCAGGTGGAGACGCTTGAGAATATCCTTTCTACTGCCGCCGCATACAAAAAGGAGGCCGGAGACGGCGCCGACCTCATCGGCGTAAATATGGAAGGGCCGTTTATCAGCAAGGCGAAAAAGGGGGCCCAGGACGCCACATATATCATCCCTTGCAGCAAGGATATCTTCCACCGCTTCCAGGCTGCTGCGCAGGGGCTTATCAAGTACATCGGCGTGGCGCCGGAGGAAGAAGGGGCGCTGGAATTTGTAGGGCAGGTGAAGGATGAAGTGAACGTATCCCTGGCGCATACGAATGCGGGGTATGACGATGCCAAGGCAGCCTATGACAAAGGCGCCTGCCATGCGGTACACCTGTACAATGCGATGCCGCCATTCACACATCGGGCCCCGGGCGTCATCGGTGCCGTGTCAGACAGCGGGCATGTCATGGCGGAGCTGATTTGTGACGGCGTGCACATCCATCCGTCTGTCGTGCGTGCCACGTTCAAGATGCTCGGCGCCGACCGGATTATCTTAATCAGTGACAGCATGCGTGCAACGGGCATGCCGGACGGGGAATACACGCTCGGCGGCCTTGCGGTCCATGTGACAGGAAACCGGGCGACACTGGTGTCAGACGGTGCCCTTGCGGGATCTGCTACGAATCTTATGGACTGCCTGCGCACGGTGGTAAAAGAGATGGGGATCCCCCTCGAGACCGCTGTTGCGTGTGCCACGATGAATCCGGCAAAAAGCCTTGGAGAGTACGACAAGTACGGCTCCCTCACGCCTGGCAAAAAGGGGGATGTGGTGCTGCTTGACAAGGAACTGAACCTGAAAGCTGTCATCAAAGACGGGAAAAGGATATAGGAGAAATGTACAGAAGAGAAGGCGCCTGCCTTGTATGCGGCAGAAATCTTGAATACTATGACAAGGCGATAAAGCTGGAATGCGCCCTGTGCGGGCAGAGTTTTGATAGCCGTGCCGCCTGCACAGACGGACACTATGTCTGCGACCGCTGCCATGCCGAAAGAGGAATTGAAGTGATACTGGATACATGCAGACGGACAGCTTCACGTAATCCGATTGCCATCATGCAGGAGATGATGGAGGATCCGTTCATATACATGCACGGGCCGGAACACCATGTGATGGCAGGCGCGGCGCTTCTGGCGGCTTACCACAACTGTGGCGGGGATATCGGCCTCTCAGAAGCCCTTGCGGAGATGCGGGCCAGGGGAAGCGAGGTGCCCGGCGGGGCGTGCGGCATGTGGGGCTGCTGCGGAGCGGCCGTCAGCACCGGAATCTTCATGAGCATCGTCACAAAGGCGACACCTCTGACGGGCAGATCCTGGCAGCTGTCCAACCGGATGACAGCCAGGGCGCTGGGGGCAATCGCCGCGCTTGGCGGGCCGCGCTGCTGCAAACGGGACTGCTTTACCGCCGTAAAAGAGGCAGCTGCGGAAGTAAAGGAGACCTTTGCCATAGTGATGGAACTGCCGGAAAAGATTGAATGTGGATTTTTCGTGGAAAATAAGCAGTGCCTGAAACAGAACTGCCCGTACCATCCCTCTGCACGGAAATAGCACATATTGAAATTAATTCTTGACAAAAAAACAGAAATACGTTACCATTTCAGACAAGCAAGACAAGATAATGAACAAAGGCTTTGAAAAGAAGAAGTAGCGGTCCGCACACCCATACAGAAAGCAGCCGGCAGATGAGAGGCGCATGAAGGAGCAGACGGTGAATACATCTTGGAGCCGCACACCGAAACCTGAGTATTGGAAGGAAAGTAGGCTGTGCCGCGGGGCATGCGTTAACGTGCATAAGCTGTACATTAGCAGCTTTCAGAGACCGGCAGCGTAAGCTGCAGGTGAAGTAAGGTGGTATCACGGGAATCAGACCTCGTCCTTTCTATTGGGACGAGGTTTTTTTGTCGGAATTAGCAAAGGGGTCAGACCCCTTTGCTAATTCACGATATTATCTGACAATTATTATAATTTTAAAGGAGAGATAAGCTATGGGAATTTATGAAGAGTTGCAGGCGAGAGGCCTGATTGCCCAGGTTACGGATGAAGATGAGATCAGGGAGCTGATCAACAATGGGAAGGCGACGTTTTATATCGGGTTCGACCCGACGGCGGACAGTCTTCATGTGGGACACTTTATGGCGCTCTGCCTGATGAAGCGTCTGCAGGATGCGGGCAATAAGCCGATTGCCCTTATCGGCGGCGGGACAGGCTATATCGGTGACCCTTCCGGCAGGACGGACATGCGTTCCATGATGACACCGGAGATGATTCAGCACAACTGTGACTGTTTCAAAAGACAGATGAGCAAGTTCATTGATTTTTCAGAAGGCAAGGCACTCATGGTGAACAACGCGGACTGGCTGCTGGATCTGAACTATATCGATATGCTCCGCGAGATTGGCCCGCATTTTTCGGTCAACCGGATGCTGGCTGCAGAGTGCTACAAGCAGAGGATGGAGAAAGGGCTTACGTTCCTTGAGTTCAACTATATGATCATGCAGAGCTTTGACTTCTACATGCTGTACCAGAATTACGGATGCAACATGCAGTTTGGAGGGGATGACCAATGGGCGAACATGCTAGGCGGTACGGAGCTTATCCGCCGGAAACTTGGAAAGAATGCATGTGCCATGACCATTACGCTGCTTCTGAATTCAGAAGGAAAGAAGATGGGCAAGACGCAGAACGGAGCGGTCTGGCTTGACCCGGAGAAGACTTCTCCGTATGACTTCTATCAATACTGGAGAAATGTAGGAGACACGGATGTGCTCAAATGTATCCGTATGCTGACATTCCTGCCGCTGGAAGAGATTGAGAAGATGGATTCCTGGGAAGGCGCACAGCTGAACACCGCCAAAGAGATTCTTGCCTACGAACTGACAAAGCTCGTACACGGGGAAGAAGAAGCGGAAAAAGCACAGGAGTCTGCAAAAGCGCTGTTCAGCCAGGGGGCTGCCGCACAGATGCCTACCGCAGAGATAACAGCCGATAATCTTGATGACGGATGCATCGATATCCTCACGCTTCTGCTAAAGAGCGGCCTCGTGCCGTCCAAGTCGGAGGCGAGACGTGCGGTACAGCAGGGAGGCATCTCTGTGGACGGGAAAAAGGTCACAGATATCCAGGAGGTATTTGCTTCGGATGCATTTGCAGGAGAAGGAATGATATTAAAAAAAGGCAAGAAACATTTCCGCAAAGTTGTGTTAAAATAGTATTAACGGCAGATGGCCGCTAGAAGGAGGAATGTGTGATGGCTTTTAAAGAAATAGCAATCGAAGAACTGAGCTTCAACCCTTTTGAGAAGATATCAAAGCAGTGGATGCTCATCACTGCGGGGGATGAACGGAAATCCAACACGATGACCGCAAGCTGGGGAGGCGTCGGAATCATGTGGGGAAAGCCGGTAGTGACTGCGTATATACGACCCCAGAGATATACGAAGGAATTCGTGGATATGAATGATACATTTACCATATCCTTCCTGCCGGACGGACAGCGGAAGGCATTGAACGTATGTGGCGCCGTGTCCGGACGCGACGTGGAGGATAAGTGGAAAGAAGCAGGCCTTCATCCATACTATGTAGAGGACTCTGCGGCGGTGGAAGAGGCGGAGATGATATTCGTATGTAAAAAGCTGTATGCACAGGAAATGTATCCCGAATGCTTCATAGAGACGGAATGTGATACAAAGTGGT
Source organism: Extibacter muris (assembly GCF_004345005.1). Taxonomy (GTDB): domain Bacteria; phylum Bacillota; class Clostridia; order Lachnospirales; family Lachnospiraceae; genus Extibacter; species Extibacter muris. The sequence continues at coordinate 12,139 of NZ_SMMX01000007.1, read as the reverse complement.
ACCCTGAGGCGGACTATCATACGATGTACATTGCAGAAATTACAAAAGTCTTAATAAAATAAGGGAAAAGGATGTTGATTTGAGTGTAATATTCCAATCAACATCCTTTTTTGGATAGATTTTCCCGCTTTTCGGCGAAGTAATAAGTGTAGGGGCGATACACCTGCGCGAGGTAAAAGCTATGAAGATAACGGAAAGCAATTTTGTCGAGCAGCTGAAAAAGCACGATGAGAAGGCGCTCATGTATGTGATAAGTGAATATGGTGGCATGCTGAATGCTATAGTATGTACGCGTCTCAGGCTTTTGAAAGACTATCAGGAGGAGTGCCTCAACGATGTATTCCTAGGGATCTGGAAGAATATCGGGAGCTTTGACATGGAAAAAAGCAGTTTCAAAAACTGGTGCGCCGGGATTGCAAGATATAAGGCATTGGATTTCCTTAGAAAATACTACCGGGAGCTTACTTTTGAAAATATCGATGAAATGGATATTCCAAAGGTGGACGAGGAGCTGGAACGTATTGCCGAGCAGGAGATATCCGAGGAGCTGGAGCAGATGCTAGATTGCCTGAGCGAGACGGACAGGGGGATTTTCCTCAAGCTTTATATGGAATAGAAGGATCTGGATGAAGTAAGCACGGAGACCGGGCTTAAAAAAGAGGTCATCTATAACCGTCTGTCCAGGGGAAAGAAACGTATACGTTCCATGTATGAAAGCAGGGAGGTGTAGGAGATGAAAAATATATACGATTATCTGAATGATATCAAGACTGATGCAGCTCCATATACGTCTGAAACATTTTCACAATTGGAGTCAAAAAGATGGCAGAAGAGGATACGCAGGCAGATACACGGTTCAAAAAGACGGATATATGCGGCCTGCGCGGCTTGTGCGGTCCTATGCCTGACGGCGCTGGCAGCAGGCCCGTTCAGAGGGCAGGTGAATGCTGCCATGAAGTCCGCATCTGAGAGTATCAGCAGATGGCTTTCCTCCGGCAACTGAGAAAAAGACGTGTCCCCGTATGAGACTGTGGTCAATACAGAGACGGAAAGCGACGGTATAGAAGTGAAGCTGGAATCAGTAATTTTAGATGACCGTCAGCTTATGATAACTCTGACCCAGAAATATCCGGATAAAATGGCAAAACAGGCGGAAAAAGAGCTGGAAAGCATAAAATACAACACAAATAACGGGTATGCCGTCTATGTAAATAAAAATAGTACCTTTGATGATATGCGTAAAGAGCTAAAGAGTTCAATGGATAATGAAGACCTGGAGAAAATAAAGCTTCCGATACTTGTGGCAGAGATTTATCTGAATGATGAAAAGGTCAGCGGCATGGAGCTGATTCATCCGGTTGAGGAGGAAGACGGCAAAGTCAGAGTGGTCTATGAGTGTGAACTGGAGAGCGGTAAGCTTGACATGAGCAAGGAAACTGCCACAAAGATAGAGCTTCAGGACGCGGCAGGAATCACCGATGGAAAATGGACTTATGAATTCAAGGCGGACTGGCACGAGCTCATGGCAGATACGACGAGCGTTACCCTGAATCAGGAAGTAAGCCTGCCGGATGGTAAGAAGATAACTCTTACAGAATACAAGCATAACGAAATGGGAACGTATCTCTACTATAAAGGAGATACAAAAGGACTCACACTGGAACTACGCGGCAAAAATGACCGCGGAGAAATCGTATGGTTCAGAGACTACGGAGCATCTGAAGATTGATTCGGAAGATTCAAATTGTATCAGGTCAATGAAGTGAGGGCAGAAGGAGCACAAAACATGGTATTGTCCGTCTACTCCCCGCAAAAAGACGAAGGAAAAGAAGCAGTGGCCTACTGCCAGTATGGTGAAGAATTCACCATACCGACAAAATAGGTACAGGGCATTTCTCATTTAGGTACACCACAAAGTCCAATTTGGGACGTAACAAAACTTAAAAAGGTTACGTCCCCATTTCAATATATTGTACGCTGTAGGGCGCCAGACTTATCTGTCCTTCTAACTTTACCTCTTGACCGGACAGCAATTCCGCGGCATCGCCTTCAAAACTGCCGTGGGCAGCCATATATGGCTGGTCTGCCGCATTTATGGCAACTATCATCCGTTCGGATCCAACGCAGCGCTCAAAGACGAGCTGATGGTTCTGGATAACAATATTTTTATAATCTCCATTGCACAGTGCTTCGCTCTTCTGGCGGATACGGATCAGTCTTTTGACGTAATCTGTCAGCTCGTTCGGCTTTGGCTGTTCAAAGCATGGCCGCAGGGCATAGTCATTATCGGGCTGCTTTTCGCCCGGCTCCCCCCATTCGCTTCCATAATAGATGCATGGAATCCCCGGCATGCCAAGAAGCAGGCCGTATGCCAGCGGAATATGGTTCTTATTCGTGAGGATGCTTGCAATCCTCGCCACATCGTGATTGTCTACAAAAGTGATGAGATGCTTTCCTCTGTATAAGCACCATTGGTCAGAGCCGTACTGCCTGTGCAGGGAATGTGCTATCTCAAACATGTTCATGGAATTGAAGCTGGAAAATATTCCTTTGTAACATTCATAATTCGTACAGCTGTGAAGCATCTCATCATTGACTATGAGATTGTAATCCCCGAACAATACTTCCCCGATAAGGGTAAATCCAGGTTTGATCTCACTGGTATATGTCCGCAGCCTTCTCATAAAATTGTGATCCAGGCTGTACGCCACGTCCAGACGCAGCCCGTCGATGCCGAATTCATCAATCCATCCACGTATGCAGCCAAGCAGATAGTCCGTGACAGCCGGATTCTGAAGATTCAGCTTGACGAGTTCAAAATGGCCTTCCCATCCCTCGTACCAGAATCCGTCATCGTAGCCGCTGTTTCCGTCAAAGCTGATATGGAACCAGTCCTTATAAGGTGACTCCCACTTCTTTTCCTGGACATCTTTGAATGCCCAGAACCCGCGTCCCACATGGTTGAATACCCCGTCCAATATAACTTTTATCCCGTGTGCATGGAGCGAGCCGCACACTTCTTTGAAATCGTCATTCGTGCCGAGACGGCAGTCGATCTTAGTATAATCTCTCGTATCATATCCGTGGTTGTCAGACTCGAATATCGGATTCAATATAATCGAGTCCACTCCGAGATTCTCGAGATAATCGGCCCATTCTTTCAGCTTAAGGATACGCGGCACGCAGATTCCGTCGTTATATACCGGAGCCCCGCAGAAGCCGATAGGGTAGATCTGATAGAACACACTGTTGTAAGCCCACATAAATAATACCTGCTTTCTTTAAATTAAGTACAAGGCGCCGGCCTGAATAATACATGCAGCTTTTACGGACGCCATAATAAGTATAACATATAAAGGGGATGTGAAAAAGGAGGCAAAAGTATTGTAAAAGCACAAAGTCTGTACTATATTTGGTGGTAGATACTTCGTTAAATGAGACTAACTATTAAAGAAAGTCAAGTAAAAAAAGAATTTTTGAATAAGTGGCAATGACTTTTCATTGCAATCAGTACCTTGAAAACTGCATGACAATAAGAGCATCTTTGTAGATGCTCTAAAAAGGAAATGATTATAGAAAGAGTTAAACGGATGCTATGTATGGGTGTCCTGACCTTTCCATTGCAAAGATAGTTCTAACAAGTTTTTTGGCAGCATGAGATAAAGCTACATTGTAATGTTTTCCTTCGGAACGCTTTTTCTCTAGATATGCACCGAAAGATTTATCCCAATGGCAGACATATTTTGTCGCATTGTAAAGGGCATAGCGGAGATATCTGGAACCACGTTTCTCCATACGGGAATGACAGTTATCCAGTTGACCGGATTGGTATGTGGATGGAGACATCCCAGCATAGGCCAGTATCTTATCGGCTGAATCAAAACGATTGAAGTCGCCGATTTCGGCAATGACCATTGCTCCCATCCGGTAACTAATGCCGGGAATGGTGAGAATAGGGGATTTGATCTCTTCATCCATGATCTGCTTGATAGCTGCCTCGATTTCATCAATTTCAGAAGTTAATTCCTGAATAAGGTTGATGGTATGTTTTAATTCCAAAGATTTCGCAGGCATAACAGAACCTATAGAGTCTCTGGCAGTTTGGCGGAAAAGGACAGCCGTATCTTTGCTGTAATGGCCTTTAGAGGCTTTGGAAAGTAGGTTTGTCAGCCGAGTAAGATGAGCAGATGCAACATAAGAAGCACCTGGAAATTCATAAAGCAAAGAATAGACGGATGTCATATGGAGAGTTGGAACAAGTTTTTCAAGTTCTGGTAAAGGATGCAAACAAGTCGAGATATAGATACCTTGAGGGCAGAACGTTCCTTTACTTTATCAAAACGATAACGAGTCAGTGATTTTAATTCTTCGTTGTGGTAAGATGTATCTGAGTAGGACTTTAAGTTCACATCAGACATCAACATAGAAGCAATTGTGCGGACATCTACTTTATCCGTTTTGGTCTGTCTAAGGCTTAGACTTTTTCTGTACAGATTGGTATGTAACGGATTGATAACGTAGGTCGGGAAACCTTTATCTAAGAGATATAGGTCATTAAACCCATCGAGATTGTTGGTGATGGTGAAAGAATTAAATAAAATTTCTCCATCAGTGTTTGTGATAAAGCAATCATGCTTATTTTTAGCAACATCAATTCCTACAAAAATCATATAGGACCTCCTAAGAATGTATTGATACTGTTTTAAGATCCACAGGACTCCTTGTGATTGTAACCTACTTCCTGATAAACCGTCATGCGGTAACTAACTGATTAACAAATGAACAAGGAGACTGTGGTTGGAGCCTCGTATGAACCATCAAGTGGTAGGAGGAATGAACCAATCCACAGTATCTTAAAATAGCATAGTCTAACCTGTAGAAAAGGTAAAGAATGACTATGACAATACTAATAGTAGGGAGTAATGAAAGGAAAGGAATATAGAAATGTCTGAGAAGATGATTTGCACGATGGATTATGCTTCACTTGTAGAACTCTTTGTAAGAGCAGGGCTGGAGATTCGCCCGGAAGATTCTGCGCCGGAAGGGCTGCTCACTTGCTTTGAACTGCTGGATGAGGAGACGGGCGGGAGAATCGGCGCTGCGGGCCTCGTGTATGACAAAGGTGCATACATCCTCCGCTGCGTGGCGGTCGAGGAAAGATACTGGGGCAAAGGATACGGCAAGAGGCTTGTCCGCGCGGTTATGGATGAGGCAGAAAAGCGGCGGGCTGACAGGATCTGGCTCACCGCCAAAGTGCCGGGGTTCTATAGGAAGTTCGGCTTTACCGTAGTTCCGATGGAAGATGCGCCTTTCGAGACAAAGTGCATCACATGCCTCCAGTACCACAATGGCTGTGATTCGGAAGTGATGGTATATTATTATAAGACGAAGAGATGAATATGGAATTGCCTTAATCTGTAAGCTTTCTGTATAAAAGACATTGAAGTTCCACTTTCTTATTACCGATTTCCAGTGTGATATCCCGTTCGCCTGCCCGCACGAATCCCCTGTGTTCATAAAACTGATACGTACAGGCATTATCGGTATATAGAAATACTTCTTTCCCCTTTTCTCTTCGTTCAAATTCGCGGAGCAGCAGGCTGCCGGTCCCTCTTGCGGTGCTCTCAGGGTCGGCGGCCAGAAAGACGATTTCTCCATCCGGGATTTTGCTATTGCGATACTGTATAAACAGTTCCCTGTTTGCCTCATCATAAACGCTCACTCCGTCTTTGGCGAAGAGATGCTGCAGAATATCAAATACTTTAACATAGAATGATTTTCCAAAAGTACGATATTTTTTATCTTCCCCTTTCATGTCCGCAAGCAGGACACCCGCAAGCTCATCTTCCTCATATGCTGCTATCACCTGCGTAGCCCTGTTCAATTCCAGATACCAGAAATATTTCCCATATAGCTTCAGCAATACTTCGCTGTCCATATACCAGTTGAAGTGCATGCCCGTTATGGCAAATGCAACGGCCTTTCTGTAATCTTTTTTTCTTAATTCTCTGATTTCTAAGTTCAAGAAGCTCTCCTCCATAAAATGGTGTTTTAATAAAAAGGGCCAGACCCCGCAAAAGGTCTGTCCCTGTTTAAGAGAGGTCTGGAGCCTTTTGTTCCTTTCGTTTTAAGAAAAACAGGAACCAGATAAGCAGGATGATTCCCTTGCATATGCTGGAGATGGTTATGCTCCACCAGATTCCGTTCAGTCCGAGCGCCGTCTCGGTGAGCAGCATGGCAAAAGGAATCCGGGCGGCTGTCAGCACGATGCCGACGACGGACGGCGGAACCGTACGTCCAAAGCCGGCGAATGCCCCGGCAGTCGTAATCTCCACGCTCATGAACAGCTGTGATACGCCCAGGATCATGAGATAATCCACGCCCATCGGCAGCACGTCCGGTTCTGCGATGAAGATACGGAATATAGGCGCCGGGCAGAGGGTGAGCAGCAGCGTACAGATGACGCCCCACACGAGGACTACGCACATGGCTGAAGCATATCCCTTCTTGATACGGGTACGGTTGCCGGCCCCATGGTTCTGCGCCACGAAGGAATTGACAGCTGCAGCGAAGCCGTCCGCAGTCATCCAGGAGATAGATTCGATCTGTGAACCCACCTTCTGGACGGCGATAGCCGCATCCCCGTATCCGGCCACGAGCCGGGCGATTATCATGGACATGCCGGTGAAGATGATGCTCTGTATGGAAGTGGGCAGCCCAATCTTGATGACCGGCATCATATACTTCCTGCTCGGCTTCTCTGTGACCTTCATATTGCGAAATACCTGCGTGTCCTTCGACGCAAAGTAAAAGAACATCAGTGTAACAATAAACTGCGCAATTACCGTAGCGACAGCAGCCCCCATGACTCCCATCTCAGGGAAAGGGCCAAGCCCGAAGATAAGCACAGGGTCGAGCGCGATATTGATGACAAGGCCCACCGAGGTTGCCAGAAAAGAAGAGCGGCTGTTGCCGACTGCGGTAAGTATGCCTGTAAATGTCTGGTTTAAAAAGGAAAATATGACAAAACCGCACGTAATCTGCAGATATATCTTCGCATCGGCAATGACGCCTGGGCTGTTCAGCCGGAAGAATCCGATAAGAGGACCGTTCAGCAGAACACAGAGAAGTCCGTATAGGATGCCGCAGAATGCCGTGAGCTGGAACGCATTGGCCGCGTAGCGTGAAGCGTCCGCCCTCTGCCCGGCTCCAAGAGCATGTCCGACATTAACCTGCCCGCCCATCTTCGCCAGCGTGGCCAGGCCGTTAGAGAGCCACATATACATACCGGCAGCGCCGACTGCTGCTACGGCGTTGCTTCCGATACGCCCGATCCATATCATATCCGTCAGATTATAAGCCATCTGTACGAGTGAAGTTGCCATAATCGGCAGGGCCAGCCGTGTCAGCGATGACAGGACAGGTCCATGTAACAAATCAACATTTTTTCTCATTTCCAAATACCCCCCAAGGTAAGATATTATAACATAAAACTTCCGGAATAAGGAAGGACAACGTGAGAAAATGCAGTAAGAAATGGAGAAAAATGTATATTTATGTTACTATATAGTGGAACGATTTCAGGAGGTTGATATCAGATGATTCAGATTAATTATGAAACATGTACCGGGTGCGGTGCCTGTAAGGGAGACTGCCCGGCAAACGCAATTAGGATAACGGAAGAGAAGGCGGATGTATATAAGGACTGCCTGCACTGCGGGCACTGTGTCGCCATCTGTCCTGTAAATGCAGTATCCATCCCGGAGTATGACATGGCTGGGGTAGAGGAATACGAGGAAGAGAAGTTCACCCTAGATGCAGGCTGTTATCTGCGCGCAGTAAAGTTCCGCAGAAGCATCCGCAGCTTCCGGCCGGAGAAAATTGGGCGGGACAAGGCAGAACGTGTACTCAGCGCAGGCCGTTATACCGCGACGGCAAGAAACCGGCAGGCCTGTACTTATGTGTTCATCCAGGACAGGCTGGATGAGTTCAAGGAACTTGTCTGGAAGGAGATGCCGTCTATATTGGAAAGCCTGAAAGAAAGCGCGCCGGAATATGCAAGGACATTCGAGTTCTTCTATATGAAATGGAAACGCAATCCGGAAGATGACACGTTCTTTTTCAACACGCCCGCTTTTCTCGTGATTGCTTCAGACAATCCGCTGGATGGTGGCCTGGCCGCGGCGAATATGGAAAACATGGCCGTGGCGGAGGGGCTTGGCGCACTGTACAGCGGTTATATGATGCGGGTAATCAGAAGCAGCCGTGTCCTTCAGGAGTGGCTGCAGACAGGCGGAAAGCGGATCTCCTGCTGCATGCTGCTCGGCTATCCGGCTGTTACATACAGAAGGACTGCGCCACGGAAAAAAGCTGACATTATGTGGAAATAGAATCTTTGAAGTGTTACTGAAACAGGCAGACTATGGCAGAAAAAGGTTAAAAAGAGGTTGACACACGTGGGTGCGTATAATATAATAAAACAGCATGACATGAGATGAATCAGTTTGAACCAAAGCCCCGGAGCAAACTGACTTCTGAATATAATAATTTTAATTGGATGTTAATTATCACAGGAGGTTAACCAATGAAGACATATATGGCCAATCCAGACAAGATTGAAAGAAAATGGTATGTAGTTGACGCTGCGGGATATACATTAGGACGTTTAGCATCAGAAGTAGCTAAGGTTTTACGAGGAAAGAACAAGCCGCAATTCACGCCGCACATCGACACAGGTGATTATGTAATCGTAGTAAACGCTAAAGACATCAAAGTGACAGGCAAGAAGATGGAGCAGAAGATGTATTATAACCATTCTGACTATGTAGGAGGATTCAAAGAGACTACATTAGAAGTCATGATGGACAAGAAACCGGAAAAAGTGATTGAACTTGCTGTAAAGGGAATGCTTCCAAAAGGACCTTTGGGAAGATCAATGATTAAAAAGCTTCACGTATACGCTGGACCTGAGCACGAGCAGCAGGCTCAGAAGCCGGAAGAGCTGAAATTTTAAGGGAAGGTTTGAAAGGAGGATATAGAAAGTGGCTAACGCAAAATTCTATGGAACAGGAAGAAGAAAAAAATCAATCGCAAGAGTATATTTAGTACCTGGAACAGGCAACATTACTATAAATAAAAGAAGCATCGATGAATACCTCGGGCTTGAGACTTTGAAGGTTATCGTACGCCAGCCATTGGTTGCAACAGAGACGGACGGCAAGTTCGATGTCATCGTTAATGTAAAGGGCGGCGGTTACACCGGACAGGCAGGAGCAATCCGCCACGGTATCGCAAGAGCACTTCTGCAGGCAGATGCAGATTACAGGCCGGTACTTAAGAAATCCGGATACCTGACACGTGACCCGCGTATGAAAGAACGTAAGAAATACGGTCTCAAAGCAGCGCGTAGAGCACCACAGTTCTCAAAACGATAAGCAGTTGCATATCTGCAATATATGGAAAACCCACAGACTCGATGTTTGTGGGTTTTTTTGAGATAGAAAATGTGGTATAATTAGTGTGAACAATAATTAGTGTCAACAATATATATTAAACACTGAAATAAGTAGGAGGAATATATAATGCCGGAAATATCACTATTTTATGGTATCAGGGTAACAATGTATTATGATGACCATAATCCCCCGCATTTTCATGCAGAATATAACGAAAATAAGGCAATAGTTGAAATAGAGAAAGCAAGAATAATAAAAGGTGCTTTGCCTTCAAGACAATTAAAGTTAATATTAGCGTGGTGTGTTCTTCATCAAGACGAATTGATGCAGAATTGGGAGTTATCAAAAGATGGGAAGCCGCTGAATAGAATTAATCCTTTAGTATAGCAGGAGGTGATAATATGTTCCCCAAGGTTGTACAAGTGATACCAATGAAAGACTACTCTGTATATGTATACTTTGAAGATGGTAAAATTGTGCGTTATGATATGTCACAAATGATTGAGAAAGAAGCGTTTTATCCACTAAAAGATATTGATGTTTTTATGGATACTTGTACGGTGTTGAATGATACCCTTGCATGGGATATTCATAAGAACCGGGATAATACTTCATGTTTAGATATTGACCCTGATACATTATATGAACTTCCGTTCGCGGTGGAACAAATTGCGTAATATTTGAGGTAAGAATATATGGGCGTGTCTGTGAACATACGGGTAACGAACACGTAACTGACAAATGACTTGAAAATGGCATATTTACAGCGTTCGGAGTTTACCAAGAGATAAGCAGCTGCATATCTGCAATATATGGAAAACCCACAGACTCGATGTTTGTGGGTTTTTTTGAGATAGAAATTGTGATATACTGATATCAATCGGTAACCTAGGGAGGAATGGTATTGTACAGGATAGAAAACTTCAAGGGAATGAATACACTTGAGAAAATAGCAATTACTAAACATGCAAAGGAAAGATTGGAAGAACGAGGAATAAAAGTCGATGATGTTATTCATTGTATTGATACAGGGGAAATAATCAAACAGTATGAGGAGGATAAGCCATTATCGAGCTGCTTGATATTAGGGAAAACAATTAATGAAAGTTATCTTCATATAGTGCTTAGCAAAGATGAAGATTTTATCTATTTTATAACAGCCTATTATCCTAATTGTACTCAATGGGAAGCAGATTTGAAGACCAGAAAGGAGCGATAAATATGTTATGCATGGAGTGTGGCGCCAAAGCCGAGAATGGATTTACGACAGATGTGACAGATTTGGGGAATTGTTTGGTGATTATAAGAAATGTTCCCTGTTATAAGTGTACGGAATGCAATGAAGTGGTTTACACAGCCGATGTAGTAAAACAGTTGGAAAACATTGTGGAGCAGGCAAAAAAAGTGATGCAGGAAATTTCAATCATCGATTATAACAAAGTTGCGTGATTTGTAGTCAATGGAGCAGTATGTACACATATGAAAATGTTCGGGTAACTGTCGCGTAACTAACAAACGCTTTAAAAATCCTTTGTTTTCGGCGTTCGGAGTTATGCAAGCGATAGGAAATTGCATATAATATAAGGGAACAAAGGAATTTGTTTAATTCAAGTGCATTGCAGTTTTAAGTAAAAACCTTTAGTTTAAGTGCTTCGCAGTTTGAAATGCGAATCGTTATTTATTCAGGGAGATAATTTATTTATCTCCCTGTTTTTGTTTGCCCAGCATGGGCAAACTCTAACGGGTGAAAGTCCCGAACATGCCCAGATAGTGGGAAGTGTATAGCTGAACAGCAAGGGTGTTTATCGCGAGATAAGATCTGAAAGAATCTGCAAGCAACCCCCTGGTCTGACGGACAGAAATCACATATAAGGCTGGTCTCCGAGAGATAAAAGAGCAATTCCATGAACATAGTTATGGATTTCGCCCGAATAGGTGTGCACAGCAGGCTATCATGACAAACTGATGCCCATCATTGGAAGAACCATAAAGGACGGGGATGTTATATCGATAATCCGTAAGTACCTAGTCAGTGGAATAAGGATAGACGATGAGTACGAGGACTCTGTGATAGGAACACCGCAAGGTGGAAATTTATCGCCATTGCTTGCAAACATCATCAGTAGAGAAGTTCAAAAAGAGAATGAAGAAACTGACAAGCAGAAGCTGGGGAGTAAGTAACAGCTATAAGATTTCGAAATTAAACCAACTCATTCGAGGTTGGATAAACTACTTCAAAATCGGAAGCATGAAACGACTTTGACGAGAAGTGGATAAGCATATCCGCTTCCGATTGCGTATGTGTATCTGGAAGCACTGGAAAACACCACAAAACCGAGCAAAGAACCTGATAAAACTGGGGATAAGCAGGAAATATGCATAGTCAACAGCATACACAGGAGCAAGGATAGCATATGTGTGTCGAAGGGGAGCCATGAACTATGCAGTAACAAAAGAGAGACTAACCCGATTTGGGGTAATCTCAATGTTAGATTACTACACCGAAAGGTGTGTTGCTTGTTAAGTTGATTGGACCGCCGTGTACGGAACCGTACGCCAGACTGTCTAACGATTATGATATATGTTATAATAATGATACAATATTTGGTATCGGAGGTGCTTCGTATATGGCATATATCGTTGGTTTGGATAGAAATCAAACAAAAATGATTACAACATCTTTA
>NZ_SMMX01000078.1 GCF_004345005.1 Extibacter muris | reverse complement strand
CTGCAGACAGCACAAAAGAAAAAAAAAGAGAGGGAAGAAAGGCAAGGGAAAAAGAAGAAGAAAGCAGAGGTTCCTTATGGTTTACTAAAGGACATTAACATGAAGGAAGGAAAGGAAGAATGGGAGAAGAGGAAGGAAGAGAGGGAAGAAAGGAGGAAGAGAAAGAGGCTGAAGACGGATTGGAGAAACACAGTCTAAAAGGAAAGAAAGAAAAAGAGGAAGGAAAGGAGAGGAAGGAAGGAGAGAGAAGAGAAGAGGAGGGAGGAGGGAGAGAAGAGGGAAAAAAAAGGGGAAAGGCAAAAAGGGGCTAACATCCATTGAAAAACGTGACTATAAAATAATATGAGGGAGGAAGAAATAGAGGGGGGAAGGAGGAAGAAGGAGGGAGGAAGGAAGGAAAGGGAAAGGAGAAGAGAGGGAAAAGAAAGAGGAGAAAGAGAAAGAAGAAGAGAGGAAAAAGGAAAGAGAGAGAGGGAAGAAGAGGGAGGGAGGAGGGAAGGAAGAGAGGAACGTTGAAATCGATGTCAACAGAAAAGAAGGAGAAGGGAAGAGGGAAGGGGAGAGGAAAGGGGAGGAAAAAACAAGGGGAGCTGAGCACGGAAGGGGAGGAAGAGAAAGGAGGGAGAGAGGAAAAAAAGAGGAGAGGGAGGAGGGAGAAG
>NZ_SMMX01000077.1 GCF_004345005.1 Extibacter muris | reverse complement strand
GAGAAGAAGAGAAAGGGGGAGGGGGGAGGGAAGGGGAAGAGAGGAAAGAGAGCGGCTTTTCTTGACGCATGGCGCAAAAAAGGAAAGAAGGGAAGGAGAGGAAAGGAAAGGCTATGCATTGGTTTTCCAGGAGGAGCAGGAGGAAAGGAAGGGAGGGGGAGAAAGGAGAGGGGGGGTACAAGAGAGTAGAGATCGAAAAGAAGGAGGAAGGGAGGGAAAGGGAGGGAGAGAAGGACTGAAGGGAGAGAGGAAAGGAGAGGAGGAGAGGAAAAAGAGGGAGGAAGAAACCAAAAGGGGACACAGTCATCACAGAAAAATCATCCGATAAGCGAAAAGGAGAAGGGGAAAAAGAGGAAGAGGAGGAAAAGAGAGAGGGAGGAGGGGAAAAAGGGAAAAGAAGGGAGGGGGAAAGGGGAGAAAGAGGAGGATAGTGAGGAAGGGAAGAAGGGGGGAAAGGAAAAGAGGAGAGAAAGAAGAGAAAAAGGGGAGAAAAGGGAGAAGAAAAGAGAAACGGAAGAAGGGAAGGGGAGAGAAGAAAAAGAGAAAAAGAGAGGAAAAGAGGAAGAAAAAAAGAGAGAGAAAGGAAGGAAGACCATATAGAGGAGGGGGAAAGAGAAGAAGGGGAAAAGGAGGGGGAAGGGAGAGAGGAAAAAGGAAAGG
>NZ_SMMX01000076.1 GCF_004345005.1 Extibacter muris | reverse complement strand
TTCCCTCTTCCCTTTCCTCCTCTTCTCTCTCTCTTTCTTTCTTCCTTCCCTCTCCTCTCTTTCCCTGTTCTTCCCCTCCTTCTCTTCTTCTTCCTTCCTCCCCTCTTTTTCCCCCTTCTCCTCCGTTTCACGTCTGCGTCCCGGTCGGCTCTTCTTCCTTCCCTCCCCTTCCTTCCCCTTTCCCTCCTCCCTCCCCCTCTTCCTTTTTTCTTCCCCCCCTTCTCTTCTTCCTCCCCCCTTTGCCTGTTTCCCCCTCCCTCTTCGCCCTTTCCTTTCTTTTTCCTCCTCTTCTTCCTCTTCCTCCTCTTCCCCTTCCTTTCTTCCCTTCTCCCTCTTCCTCCCTCCCTTCCTCTTCTGCTTTTCCCCTTCATGCCCCTTTTCCCTCTTTCCCTCTTTTCCCCCTCTCTCTTTCTTTTTCCTCTTTTTCTTTCCCTCGTTTGGACCCACTTCCGGCTCCTTCCCCCTCTTCCTCCCCCTCCCTTCTCCTCTCCTTTTCCTTTCTTCTCCTCCTTTCAAAAGAGAGTCCTTTTTTTCTCTCCCTTTATCTCCTCTCCTTTTCTTCCTTTTCTCAAAGACATGCCTTTTGATGAGTATGTTTATGCGAACCCTCCCTACTCTCTCTCTCCTTTTTCCCTTTTTTGTTGACTTTCTTTCGCAAATCTGGTGC
>NZ_SMMX01000075.1 GCF_004345005.1 Extibacter muris | reverse complement strand
CAAGGCCCCGAAGAAGGAGTGCGCCGAGCGCGTGCGATCGACGTGGATCTTGGTCCGCTCGCCCTTGGGCAGCCACATGCGGCGGGTCTCGGCCTCGTGCTCGATGCGGACCTCATCGACGGTGCACACCTCCCACCCACCGGCCAGCAGGTCGGCGACCTCCTGGCGGATCTGGGCCATGCGCTGGGTGATGGCCTCTTCGTCGCGGCGCTTGTCGAAGGGGTCGGCCAGTTTGAAGCTCATGCCCAAGAAGCGCATCAGCAGCTGGTAGGAGGAGTCAGAGGCGTACTGGACGCCGAACCTGGCCTGGACCACATCACGCAGGGCAGGCACGTCCCAGAACTGGGCCTTGATCCCCGACTGCTCGGGCGGCAGCCTCAGTACCTCTTCGAGCTGGGCTTTTTGATCCCTGGTGAGCTTGGCCGCGTTCTGATTTCCGGCATGACCGGTCACCACCGAGCACAGCCTGGAGCACCGCCAATCCGAGAGCCATTCCCTCACGGTTCTCGCGGTGCGGTCGACCATCTCAGAGATGATGCCCGTATCAACACCGCGGGAGGCGTAGAGAACCGCCTCGGCTTTCAATCTCACAAGAATCAGCGTGTCATTGCGCTTCTTCCACCTCAAAAGGACCTCGCGCTCTTCCGATGTCACATCAACCCTCATAC
>NZ_SMMX01000074.1 GCF_004345005.1 Extibacter muris | reverse complement strand
AAGGAAAGGAGAAAAAACGAAAAGAAGGAAGGAAGGGAAAAGAAGAGGAAGAGAAGGAGAAGGAGGAGAGGAAGGGAGAAAAGAGGAGGGAAGGGAAGAAAGAGAAAGAAGGAAAGAGAAGTTTGGGAGAGCGTTATACAAGGAAAGGGAGAGGAGGAAAGGGGAAAGGGGGGGGAGGGAGAAGGAGAGAGAGGGAGAGAAAGAGTCCATATTCTGCATACAAGAAGGGTCGCCGGAGAGGAAAAGAGAGAGAAGGAGGAGGAAAAAAGGAAAAAGAAAAGAAAAGGAAGAAGGGGAGAATAGAGGAGAAGGGAAGAGGGCATAAGACAGAAAAAAAAAGAAGAGAAGGGGGGAGAAAGGAGAGGAGGAAAGGAGTCTTCTATGTGCATAAAGCTAGGGTGAGGAGAAAAGAAGAAGAGAAGAAAAGGAAGAGGAGAGGGAGAAGTACGGAGAAGTCGCCACCGGAAGGGAAGGGAAAGGAGGGAAGAGGAGGGGAAGAAGAAGGAGAAAGAAAGAAAAAGAGAGGGAGGGAAAGGAGAGGAAAAAGCCAACAAATACTTACCAAGGAAGGGAGAAAGGAAGGGAAGAAGGGAAGAAAGGAGGAAGGAGAAAGAGAAGAGGAAGAGAAAAGAAAGGAAGACAGAAGAAGAGGGAAAAAGAGGAGAGGAAAG
>NZ_SMMX01000073.1 GCF_004345005.1 Extibacter muris | reverse complement strand
TTCTCCCCTTCCTTCTTTCCCTGCTTTTGCATCTCCCTCTTCCCCTCCCGTGAGCCGCCTCCCCTTCCTCTCTTCTTCCTCTCTCCCCCTCCCCCTTTTCTCTCCTTCCCCTTTCCCTTTTTTCTCTTTCTCCCTCTCTCCTCCCTTCTCCTCTTTCCCTCTCCCCTTCTCCTTTCTTTCCCTCTTTTTCTTTTCTTCCTTTTCTTTTTCCTTCTCTTCTTCCCCCTTTCCTCCTTCCTTTTCATTGTGACTTTTTTACTCCTCTCCCCCTTCCCCTTCTCCTTTTTCTCCCCCTTTTCCTCTTCCTCTCTCTCCCTCCTCCTCCCCCCCTTTTTCTCTTCTCCCTTCTTCCTCTCCCCTTCCCTCCTCCCCCCCTCTCCCTTTCTCCTCTCTCTTCCTCCCTTCCCCTTTCCCTTTCTTCTCCTCCGCCTCGCCTTTCTCTCTCCGGTCTTTTCTTCTCTCCCCCCTTTCTTCTCCTCTTCCCTTCCTTCCCTTCCTTCTCCCTCCCCTTTTCCATATTCTTCAGCATGTTTTCTTCCCTTCTTCCTTTTTCCCCCTCCTCTTCTCTCTTCCCTCTCCCCTCCTTGTTCCTTCCGAGCTCCGATAACAGTAGCCCCCCCCCTTCCTCTTCTCCCTCTTTTCTTCCTTCTTCCCCTCTTTTTCCTCTCCTTGCTTCT
>NZ_SMMX01000072.1 GCF_004345005.1 Extibacter muris | reverse complement strand
CTGAAAGAAGCTGCAAGCACCCCCCTGGTCTGACGGACAGAAATCACATATAAGGCTGGTCTCCGAGAGATAAGCTTGCAAAATGAAGCGAAGTCTAATAACTATCACTTTTGTAGGAGAAAAGTAAGTGTGGCAGATATATGGGGGAAAGAGTTTGCACCTTAACTGGGGAGGTCTCACAGGGGTTTCCTTAGCCTAGTAACAACGAACTGTGAGAAGTCAGCAGAGCCCATAGTAGTGAGGAAGTTCCTGTAATGGGAATGGAGCGAAGGGGCGAATCATCAATCAGTTGGAGTATAGTCTCGTATTGCAGAAGAGACAACACCTGCCGTAACCAATCGGGAGAAGGGTGGTCAAATCAAGCGGGACGGAAAGGAAACAACGCATGGAAAAAAGTAGTCTAATGGAGCAGATACTGGCAAAGGATAATCTCAACCAGTTCGCAGAGTGGAGATACCAAAACCAGACGGTGGAGCCAGAAACCTAGGAGTATCAACAGTAACAGACCGATTTATCCAACAAGCTATCGCACAGATACTAACACCAATCTATGAAGAGCAATTCCATGAACATAGTTATGGATTTCGCCCGAATAGGTGTGCACAGCAGGCTATCATGACAAACTGATGCCCATCATTGGAAGAACCATAAAGGACGGGGATGTTATATCGATAATCCGT
>NZ_SMMX01000071.1 GCF_004345005.1 Extibacter muris | reverse complement strand
AAGGAGAAAAGAAGAAGAGAGAAAGGGAGAAAGGGAGAAGAGAAGAGGAGGTTTCTCTCGATACGAGCGCCGCGCGGGGGGGGGGGGAAAAAGAGAGGAGGAAAGAAAAGGAGGAAAAGGAAAAAGGAGGATTCGTGTTAGGAGAAAGAGGAGAAGGAGGGAAAAAGAAAGGAAAAGGGAAGGGAAAAAAGGAGGAGAGGAAGGAGAGGGGAGAAGAGAAGAGAAGAGGAGGAGAAAGAGAAGAGAGAGGGAAAAAGAAAGGGGGAAGAACGAGAAGAGAGGGAGGAGGGAGAGGGAGGAAGAGGAAGAGGAGAAAGAGAAAAGAGGAAAAGGAGAGGAGAAAGGAGAGAGAGGAAGGGAAAAGAAAGGGAGAGAGGAAAGATCAAGCAAGGAAAAAAGAGGGAAAAAAGAAAAAAGGAAGGGGGGAAAGGAGAGAAAGAAGAGAGGGAAGGGAAGAGGCAAGAAAGGAAGGGGGAGAAGGAGAGGAAAAGGGAGAAGGAAGGAAGGGATATGAGGTGAGGGAAAAGGAGAAAGGGAAGGAAGAAGAAAGCGACCGTCGGTGCTACATTCGAAAGAGGGAAAGGGGGGAGAGAGAAGGAGAAAGAGGAAGGAGAGAGGAAAGAAAAAGGGAAACGAGGAAGAAAGGAGGGAGAGAAGGAAAAAGGAGGAAAAGAGAAAGGAAGAGAAAAAGGGAGAGAG
>NZ_SMMX01000070.1 GCF_004345005.1 Extibacter muris | reverse complement strand
GCAGCGGCAGAGGACTCGATAGCAAAAGGAGGAAGGGGAAGGAGAAGGAGAGAGAAGAGGAGGAGGAAAAGGCCTTCGGCACCCCTTCTATGAAGGAGGTAAACAGCAAGAAAGGAGAAAAGAGAGAAGAAAAGAGAGGAGAAAAGAGGAGGAGCAGCAGAAGAGGGAGGGGAGGGAGGAAAAAGGGAGGGGGAGAGGGAGGGGGAGGAGGAGGAGGAAAGGAAGGGAAGGAAAAGGAGAAAGGGGAAAAGGAGGAGAGAGGGGAAGGGGAAAGGAAAGGGAAAAAGAAAGGGAAGAGAGAAGAAGGAAAGGGGGGGGAGAACCGAACAAGGGCACAGATCATCTAGAAGAGCATAGAATCGAGAGAAAAGGAAGAGGGAGAGAGAGAAAGAGAGGAGAAGAAGAAGGAAAAGGAGGGGAAGAAGGAGAAGAGGGAGGAGAGGCCGCTGGGGAGGAAGAAGGGAAAGGAGCAAGAGGGAAGAAAAAGAAAAAAAGGAAAGGGAGGAAGGAGGGAGAGGAGGAAGGGAGGAGGGGAAGAAAAAAAGAGAGGGAGGAAAGGAGCACCTCAAGCTGCCGGTGAAGCGGAAGGAGGGAGGAGGAGAGAAGGGAGAGAGGGGAAGGGAGAGGAGAAGAAGAAGTCTTCCCGAGAGGGGAAGGAGAGGGGGAAGAGAAAAAAAGAGAAGGAGAAGGGGGAGAGAAAGGGGGAG
>NZ_SMMX01000069.1 GCF_004345005.1 Extibacter muris | reverse complement strand
GGAGATGTTCCCGTCGGGGATGCGCTGCTCGTGGGGCGCAAAGTGGGGGTGGGGCCGGGGAGGACAGAAGAGGGGGAAAAGAGGAGAAGAAGAGAGGAGGAGGTCAGTTCGGTCTCTCCTGGGGGAGGAAAAGGGAAGAAGAGGAGAGAGAAGGAGAGAAAAGAAGAGGGAGGAGGGAAAGAGAAAGGGGAAGAGAAGGAAAGAGAAGGAGAAGAGGAAAGGGAGAGAAGAAGAAGAAAGAGAGAGAAGGTAGGAGGGGAAGAAGAGGCATCATAACGGAAAAAGAGAAGGAGGAAGGAAGGAGAGGGGAAGGGGATTTGATAAAGGAAGAGGAAAAAAAAGAAAAGGAAGAAGGGAGAGTCCATTCACTTTTTGGTTTAGAGGAAGAAGAGGGGAAAAAGAGGAGAGAAGGGGGGAGGAGAGAAAAGGAGGGAGAGAAGAGAAAAGAAGAGAAAGGAAGAAGGAGGAGGGCAAGAGAGAGAGGAGAAGAGGAAGGGAAAGGGGGAGAAGAGAGGGGAGAAGAAGGGAAAGGGGAAGGGAGGGAAGAAGGGGGAGAGGAAGAGAGGGAAGGGAGGAAGAGGAAGGAGAGAGCGGCCGCTCGACGTCGAAAGAAAGAGAAAAAGGAGAGGGGAAAAGGAAAAAAAAAAAAGAGAAAAGAGGAAAGGGGGAGAAGAGAGAGAGGCATGGGGAAAGGAGGAGAAAAAGGGAAAGAAG
>NZ_SMMX01000006.1 GCF_004345005.1 Extibacter muris | reverse complement strand
TTCAAGAACGGGCAGAAACGCCCAAGGAGGCAACGATCATCCCCTCAATCTAATAAAACAATTATCTCCTATCAGACTGGAGATGTAAAGAAGTAGGTCTAAGGGTTTATAGGTATCCCTTGAACAACCTAAATACATTATACAAGGAGGCTATATGATGATAATGCATAGGAACAATGGTTGGGTGCGGAGGATATCTCCGCTTTAAAGGAGAAAGACATGATAACAGAGAAATTAAGAATAGATGGTATCCCTGCGATTCTGTGGGGAAAAGAAAGCAGCAAGTGGATGATAGCGGCTCATGGAAGCCATTCGTCTAAAATCGATGACTGCATATGGATACTGGCAGAGGAAGCGCAGATCTTGGGGTATCAGGTGTTAAGCTTTGATTTCCCCCGGCATGGCGAGCGCGTATATGAGACAGAACATTGCATGGTGCAGCAGTGCGTGCGGGAACTGGCACAGGTTATGGAGTACGCAAGGAAGAGGGCAGACCATATAAGCATTTTCGGATGCAGCATGGGTGCTTACTTCAGCCTTCTGGCGTACGGGCAGGAGAAGATAGAACATGCACTGTTCTTATCTCCGGTGACGGATATGGAACGTGTGATTCAAAACACGATGAAGCAGTTTCAAGTATCTGAGGAACGGCTGCGGGAAGAGAAGGTAATAGAGACGCCCTTTGAACCGCTTATCTGGGATTACTACTGTTATGTTAGAGAACACCCGGTCCTGTCATGGAACCATCCCACATCTATCCTGTACGGAGAACATGACAATATCTGCGAATATGAATACGTCAGTGCGTTTGCTGAAAAGAATGAATGCCATCTGGAAGTACAGCCGGGAGGAGAGCACTGGTTCCACACGGAGGAAGAGCTGGCGTATTACAGAGACTGGCTGGGACGCAGGCTGTAAGTTCTGCCAAATGAAGGTTGGTGATAGTAATGACGGATGTTATGACGAAGGAGCAGCGGAGCAAGACGATGAGCCGTATCCACCGGCAAGACACCAGTATCGAAGTGAAGCTCAGAAAAGCGCTGTGGAACAGGGGATACAGATACCGGAAGAATTATAAGGGGCTTCCAGGCTCTCCTGATATCGTCCTCACGAAATATCATATCTGCATCTTCTGTGACAGCGAGTTCTTCCACGGAAAGGACTGGCTCGTTCTTCGGCCGAAGCTTGAGAGAGGGAATAATCCTGGCTACTGGGTCAGGAAAATATCCAGAAATATGGAAAGGGACGACGAGGTGGACAAAAAGCTGCTGTTCATGGGTTGGACGGTGATACATTTCTGGGGAAAAGATATTCTCAAAAATACGGATGAATGTATAAAAGTAATTGAAGAGACCATATTTGAAGACCGTTTACAAGATATTGAACTGGATGAAATGTGAGAAAGGGATAAGCTATGCTGCCATATGATAAGACGGATCCTGCCTCTATAGAGGCCTACGCTAAGGGACTGACAGGCAAGACGTTCCGCCAGGTACTGGAGGAAAGCCGGTATCTGGACTTTGCCGTGAAGGACAGCAAGATTGATTACAGCAACCCGAACCAGAAGGGAAAGCTGGGGAACCTGCTGGAGGAGAAATACTTCGGTTATAAGGCGAACAGCGACCAGGAAGCCGACTTCCCGGAGGCGGGAGTCGAGCTGAAAGTCACCTGTTATGATGTGCTGAAGAACGGCAGCATATCTGCAGGAGAGCGCCTTGTCCTGACGATGATTTCCTACGAGGGTCCTGTGGAAAAAGATTTTTATAAGTCTCACGTGTGGGAGAAGTGCCGCAGAATCCTGCTCGTATATTACGAGAGAGATAAAAAGCTGGCGTACAATACGCTGTATAAGATTACATTTGCAGATATGGTATCACCGGCCCGGCAGGATATGCCGATCATCGTGCAGGACTATAACAGGATCATCCAGAAGATGGAAGCGGGAAAAGCCGATGAGCTCAGCGAGAGCGATACGCTCTATCTCGGGGCATGTACGAAAGGTGCGACGGCAGCTTCCAGCATGCGTCCCCAGTTCTATCCGCCATATACGCCGGCAAGAAAAAGGGCATTCTGCTTCAAGAGGCAGTACATGGATTATATACTGCACACGTATATCATGCCGGGAAGGACCACATATGAGCCACTGATTCGTGATGCAGAGGAACTGGCAGGAAGAACCTTTGAAGAGGTCATCACGTCCCGCGTTGCACGTCATTATGGAGCAAGTGACAAAGAGCTGTGCGACCTGTACGGCAGAGAATATAACAATAATAAGGCGCAGTGGTATGATCTGGCGTACCGGATGCTTGGCATCAGAGGGAACCACGCAGAAGAATTCCAGAAGGCGAACGTCGCAGTCAAGGTGATACGCCTGGAAGAAAACAATACGATAAAAGAGAGCATGTCTTTTCCTCCTTTTAAATCTAAGGAGCTGGCCGCGCAGACGTGGGAAGAATCGGATGTATTCAGGTATTTTGACGAGACGAGGTTTTTGTTCGTCATCTTTAAAAAGGCAGGAGATGTGTACTGCCTGCATAAGTGCCAGTTCTGGAACATGCCGTACCGTGATTTGAACGAAACAGTCAGAGACGGATGGGAAAGGGTGAAAGAAAGAATTATAAACGGTGTGAGCTTTCATATATCACCTACGAAAACGGGACATATCATCCACAATAACCTTCCCGCCAAGAAGGACAACCGGATTATCCATGTCAGGCCTCATGCGGCGAAAAGCGCATATAAGCTGGACGGATTTGTCTCGGGCAATATCGACAGAGACGCGGATGAGCTTCCAAGCGGCGAGTACATGACAAGGCAGAGCTTTTGGATCAACAATAGCTATCTGCTGGAGCAGCTGGAAGTTTAGCCGGGTAAGCTTAAGGTTATCCGGCGGTGTACGGCGAAGCGGTCCGGCCCATATGGGCCGGACCGCTTCGCCTGCGTTTAATGTACGATACCTTCATGGTATATTCTTAGGATTTCCGGTGCCATATCTGTGACAAGTTCTGTGACAAGTGCATTTCCCATCAGGAAGTAGCGCTGCCGGTTGCTTAAGGTCGTCTCTACCGTATTGCCATCCTCGAGCATCTGTATGCCATGCTTCGTCCAGTTGTCAGGGAAGGTCTGGATACGTTCTGCTTCCAGGGGGAGCAGGATCCGCTTCTGTCCCGTGGCCGGATCCAGTACGACATGGGAGGACCGGTTCACGGAACCTTCGCTTGTCAGCATTGTCCTGGCGGGAACGGACTCGTTATCAGGATACGGGCAGGTACCCTCAGAAAAGATATAGGTAAATCCTTCCTTTGTCGTCCGTTCCTTTTTCTTGGACTGCTTTGCTTCGATCCACGGAGCTTCGTTTTTGATATTATAACTGTCGTCTGGTGCGGGCACGAGTATAGAGCCGAGGATGCGGTCATTATCGGCTTTCACCGCAGCCGCCTTTTTCGTCGTGATGATACCGTCTGCCATATGGCCGGCCGTTTCAAACGTGAAAGCAAAAGATTCACTGATCTGTGAGATGTCAAGATCTCTTACCGTAGCCTGCTTACACGTCTTTTCCTCATAGGTACAGGGGAAAATGCTGCCAAAAAAATCAGGGTTTTCCCCGGCATATCTTAAATGATTCTTATACGCGAAGATAAACGTACGGCGCCTTTTCTGCGGCTTTCCATATTCAGCGGCATTGATGACCCGCCATTGGACATCATAGTCCAGTTCATCGAAGCATTTCAGGATGACGCCGAAGTCGCGCCCTCTCTGCGAGGCAGGTGATTTCAGCAGCCTGTCTACATTTTCGAGCAGGACATAGGAAGGAGATTTTGCCTCCAGAGTCGACCGGATGTCCCACCAGAGGATTCCCTTTGTTCCCTCTATGCCTTTTGAAGATTTAGGCCCTGCCACGGAATAATTCTGGCAGGGGAATCCCCCTACAAGCAGGTCAAAGTCCGGCAGCTTGTCCTTGGGGACCTGATGTATATCAAGGTTGGTGTACGGACGCAGGTCTTCGGCGATGGTATCTAACGGATAGTGCTTTATATAGCACTCATATGCAAATTGGCTTTTATAAGAAGGTTCCCACTGGTTGAAGAACACGGTTTCAAACTCATCGGAATAACGCTCCAGCCCATACCGGAAACCGCCGACACCTGCGAATAGTTCGCATACTTTCATATAAACAATCCTTTCTGTTCAGAATCTATTATATTATAAAGTAGGTGGAGAAATAAAACAAGCGGCAAATCATACTGTATAAAATTAGAGGGTTGCATAACGGACAAAGCATATTTATAATCATGACATACAGATGTCGTGATTCACATGCTATTCTGTTACCACAGACAAGATAAGGGGGATTGAAGATGGCATCAAGCAAAGAATTTGTAGAGTATATCGCGGACCAGCTCTCGGGTGCGGGCGAGATCACTTACCGGAAGATGTTCGGGGAGTACGGTATGTACTGTAACGGGAAGATATTTGCCCTGATCTGTGACGACCAGCTCTTCGTCAAGATTACAGAAGCCGGGCGTAGTTTCTGGCCGGAACTGGAGGAGGCGCCGCCTTACGAGGGAGCGAAACCATATTTTCTCGTAGAAGACATTGATGGCAGGGAGCGTCTTTGCATGTTGGCGGCAGAGACGTATAAGGAACTGCCCGAGCCAAAGCCGAAAAAGAAAAAGGCGGAAAGGAAAAAGAATGGATAAAGAGAAGGCGACAAAACTGGATTACAAAAAGGAATATAAGGACCTGTATCTTCCCAAGACAAAGCCCATGGTCATCGATGTGCCGGAGATGATTTTCATACAGGTAGAAGGGGAGGGGGATCCGAATACGGCCGACAGCTATAAGAATGCGCTGGAAGTATTATACGGCCTGTCCTTTGGCATCAAGATGAGCAAGATGAGCGGCAGCCAGCCAAAGGGATATTTTGAATATGTCGTGCCGCCGCTGGAAGGACTCTGGTGGATGGAAGGAGATAAATATCTGGGGACCACGGGTCTGGCCGGACAAAAGGACAAGTTCCAGTGGATATCGATGATCCGGCAGCCTGAATTTGTCACACCGGACGTATTTGAATGGGCAAAAGAGAATCTGAGGAAGAAGAATCCGGACATCGACCTTTCATCCACGAGGCTCGTGACATACACGGAAGGCCTCTGCTGCCAGGTCATGCACATCGGCCCGTACGACGATGAACCGGCTACGATAGAGAAGCTGGGACGGTTCACCGAGGAAAGCGGATATATATGTGACATAGGGGAAGAACGCCGCCACCACGAAATCTATCTCGGAGACCCGAGGCGGACGAAGCCGGAACGGCTGCGGACCGTAATCCGGCATCCGGTCAGGAAAGCGTGATACCGCTATTTTCTGCTGTAAAAGATATCCTGAAAAATAGACGGTAAAATATGTCCACATCTGTTGGTTTTGTGATAGAATGTGTATAGAGTTTTGCATTGATATAACAAACTATGATTTTGAGGGCAGATGTGGAGCAAGAACGATATGCCGGATGATAATCTCATAAATTATGTGAGCAGCATCATGGACGAGCTTCTGACCGGAGAAGGCGAATATGGGCTTGAGAGGACCGGCTACGGAGCGTTTAATGATAATCTGGAGAAGCTGGGCGGAAGATGGGAACAGATTAAGGCGGAAATAGCCGAAGTGAGGAAGGGGAACGATAAAGATACGCTCCTTAAGTCAAGCGACGCGCTGTTTGATATTGCAAACGATACAGTATTTTCCATAGAAAAGTATTTCGTAATGCGTTCCGCATCTCTGGCCAGGCAGCTGATTGTCATGGGTGTATTCTGCTTTCTGATCGGCATAATCATAATCGGATATTATGTACGGGAATATTTCAGGCTCCGTAAAAAAACGGAGACGCTGGCGGATATGGCGGGACGTGACAAGCTTACAGGTGCTTTGACAACAGAGCGCTTCTATGCGGACGCGCAGAAGGAGCCGAAGCACTTATACGTTGGATAAACGCTGACGGAGAGTTCATTACTCCGGGAGAATTTATCACCCTGTTTGAAAAGAACCACAGCATAAGAAAGCTGGATCAGTATGTATTCGAGACAGTGTGCCGGCTGAACATCAAGGCGGTAGCGGAAGGGATTGAGACGGAGAGCCAGGTTGCCTTCCTGAAAGAGTGCGGCTGCGACTATATACAAGGCTATTACTACTATAAGCCGATGCCGGCGGAAGAGTTTGCTGCAGAACTGGACAGGCAGTCGGGAAAGGCTGTTTAGCATTGGGCATGTACAATATTGAAGGATAGTTGAAAAAATGCCCCCTTCAGTTGAATACACGTCCATTGTGGATGTACCCGCCTTTGCTGTAAAATAAATATAACAGGCAGAACAGCGGAGGTGGATGCATGAAAGAAGAATTAGGAAGAACAATACAACAGTTACGAAAAGTACAGTGCTATACGCAGGAACAGATGGCGGCCGCGGTGGGGGTGTCTGTCGCGGCGGTATCAAAGTGGGAGAATGGCGTGAGCTGCCCCGATGTCACGATGCTCCCGGTGCTGGCGAGATATCTGGACACGGACGTCAACACGCTGCTGTCTTTCCACAAAAAGCTGGCGGAGGCTGAAGCAGCCTCGCTAATCAATAGGCTGACGGATATATTCTTTGACAGCGGATTTGAAGCAGCCTATGCCTTTCTGATGGAAAAGATAAGGGAGTATCCCGGCAGCGACATGCTTGTGCTGAATGGAGTTATGGCATTGAGCGGCGCACTGGTCATGAACGGAGACCGGGAGGCGGCAGAACGTTATGAAGAAGAGATAGAACGGCTGTATGAAAAGGCAGCTGAAAGCGAAGATCCTGCCGTCTGCAGCCAGGCGCGGTACATGCTCGCCTCAAGATATATGGGGCGGGGAGATTACGACAGGGCAGAGGCATTGATTGACAGGCTGCCCGACGAACCGGCTTATGATAAAAGGCAGATGCAGGCGAATCTCTGCCTTGCACGCAATCAGCTTGCGGATGCGGGGGAGATGGAAGAGAGGAAGCTGATGCTTGCCGCCAGCAGCCTGAGCATGGTGCTTGTCACCCTCATTGAGATAGCATTCAGGGAAGGCCGGACAGAAGACGCCCGATATCTGGCAGAGGCTGCCGAGCGTACGGCCCGTGCCCTGGACATGTGGGAATATACGGCGCAGCTGCCGTGGCTCGAGCTGTACACACATATGGAGGACAGGGACAACTGCCTGAAAACACTCGGATCCATGCTTGCATCGGTGACAGACGGGTGGGATTACACCGCTTCCCCGCTGTACAGGCACATGAGGAAGAGGGCAGGGGAAGAGGGGCTTGGCTCCAGAATGAGGGAGATGCTCCTATCCACAGTAGAATCCACAGTAGAGCATGACGGAAGATATGCTTTTCTTAGGGACTCGGAATAATGGAACATGATAATATCCGCCGGAGGCGGAACGGACAGGGGTGCTGGACGAGATGAAACGTAAGGTAGACTTAAAGGATATATCAGACGGGAGACTGTATTCGTCCAATGACATGGTACGGGCAGACTGCTATAACTGCGAAGGGTGTTCTGCCTGCTGCCGCGGGATGGGGAGCTCCATCGTGTTGGACCCGCTTGACATTCAGAGGCTGTGTAAAGGGCTGTCCGTAAGCTTTGACGGACTGATGGAGCGGCATATAGAACTCCATGCAGAGGACGGCATGATTGTGCCGAATCTGAAGATGGACGGGAAGGAAGAAGCCTGCGCGTTTCTCGATGCCAGGGGCAGATGCAGCATCCATCCTTTCCGCCCTGGCCTATGCCGTCTGTTCCCGCTTGGCCGGTACTATGAGGAAGATGGGTTCCGGTATTTCCTCCAGATCCACGAGTGCAGGAAGAAGGACAGGGGAAAGACTAAGGTAAGAAAATGGCTCGACACGCCGGACCTTAAGGCATACGAACAATACATAACAGACTGGCACGGATTTCTGACAGGCTGCCAGGAGGCCGCGGGAACGCTCGATGAAGAACAGGCGCGTATCCTTAACCTGTTTGTGCTGAAGACGTTCTATCAGTTAGGTTACAAGACCGAAGATTTCTATCAAGAATTTTACACCAGGCTCAGCCAGGCGAGAGAAAAGCTTGGCATCTGATGCAGATAGCAGAACACAGGATGTAAAGGACGTGGGGCAGCAGCCACGTCCTTTTTTATGTCTTTATCTGTCGAAAATTGTAAATATATGGAACGAATCATCTTACGGATTCCCCTGTCCATGCTATAATAGTGTCAATCAGATAAATTACGTAAAGAGGTGTTACTATGTACATAGCAGATCTGCACATCCATTCCCGTTACTCAAGAGCCACGAGCAAAGACTGTACTCCGGAACATCTGGATCTATGGGCCAGGCGGAAAGGCATCCACATCGTAGGCACCGGGGATTTTACACATCCGGCATGGAGGAAAGAGCTGGAGGAAAAGCTCGTGCCTGCCGAAGAGGGGCTGTATGTCCTGAAGCACGAATATCGTATAGAAGACGGATTGGACACAGGTGGTCCGGCGCCCCGCTTTATCATTACCGGGGAGATAAGCTCCATATATAAGAAGGGGGACCGCGTCCGGAAAGTGCATAGCCTGATACTGCTTCCGGGACTTGAAGCCGCGGAGGTGATAGCGGGGAAGCTGGAAGCCATCGGCAATATCCATTCCGACGGCAGGCCCATTCTTGGGCTGGACTGTCATGATCTGCTGGAAATCGTTCTGGAGCTTTGCCCCGACGCCATCTTTGTACCTGCGCATATCTGGACGCCGCATTTTTCCCTGTTCGGAGCCTTCTCAGGATTCGACACGGTGGAGGAATGTTTTGGGGACCTGTCGCCTTACATACACGCCATGGAGACAGGGCTGTCCTCCGACCCGCCTATGAACTGGCGTGTTTCTGCACTGGATAAGTACCAGCTTATCTCCAATTCAGACGCCCATTCTCCGGCAAAGCTCGGGAGGGAAGCCAATCTGCTCGATATCACGCTGTCTTATCCCGGGCTCAGAGATGCTGTCCAGTATGGAAAGGGGCTGTATGGTACGATAGAATTCTTTCCCGAGGAGGGGAAGTACCATTTTGACGGACACAGAAAATGCAGCCTCTGCCTGACACCTGCAGATACGGAAAGATATCACGGAGTATGCCCCGTATGTGGAAAGAAGATTACCATCGGCGTATCCCACAGGGTGGAACAGCTTTCAGACCGGGAGGAAGGCTATGTCAAGGCAGACGCCGCGGGGTTTGAAAGCCTGGTGCCCCTGCCGGAAGTAATCGGAGCTTCGGTAGGACATGCTCCCGCCAGCGCGGGCGTGCAGAAGGAATATATCCGTATGCTGAAGCGGCTCGGGACGGAGTTCGACATATTGAGGGCAGTACCGGTAGAAGAGATACGTGGCACGTCCGGTGCCCTGATTGCGGAAGGAATCCGAAGGCTCCGTGAGGGGAAGGTTGGCCGTGTGCCGGGATTCGACGGGGAATATGGGACGATCCGGCTGTTTGAGCCTCGCGAGATAGAAGAGACAAGCGGACAGATGGACTTCTTTGACCTGCTCGGCATGGGCAGGGGCAGTGCAGATGCGGCTGGAAAGGCTGCGATGGTGAATGATACTGTTCGACAGGAGAAGGAACCAAAGGAGAAGAGGGACAAAGAGCCGGTAGAGATAAAGATGAAGGAGCAGCAGACAAAAGGGCAGAGGACAGAGGCAAAGGGGGCGGTAGGAAGCGGGCTCAATAAAGAGCAGGAACATGCCATGATCTGTCCGGCACGTACCATTGCTGTCGTTGCCGGGCCGGGGACGGGCAAGACGAGGACGCTTGCCGCCCGTATCCTGTACCTGTTGGAGCAGAGAAAAGTAAAGCCGTCTGAGATAACGGCAGTAACCTTTACGAACGAGGCGGCCCGTGAACTGAAGGAGAGGATACAGAGGGAGGCTGGCAGCAGGCGGCGGATCGGCAGGCTTAAGACAGGCACCTTCCATGCTATCTGCCTTGCCTTCCTGAAGGAGCAGGGGCTCACGTTTTCAATCGTGGATGAGACAGAGGCGAGAGAGATTGCCGGTGAAGCGGCGAAGGAGGCCGGTATCCGTATAACGGGCAAGAAGCTGGCGGCCCAGGCGTCCATGGAAAAGTCAAGAGGGCTGCCGGAGGAGGAGCTGAGTCCGGAAGTAAAGGTATACAATCGGCTGCTCAGAGAGAGGGGGCTTTTTGACTTTGACGACCTGCTGCTTGAGACGTTGCGGCTTCTCGAGGGCAAGGCGGCGGACGGCTGGCAGAAGAGCTATGCTTATCTGTTCGTAGATGAGTTCCAGGACATCAATCCGCTGCAGTACAGGCTTGTGAAGGCGTGGAATGAGAACGGGAGAGAGCTGTTCGTCATCGGGGACCCGGACCAGTCTATCTATGGATTCAGAGGTGCGGACGCAAGGTGCTTTGCAAGGCTTGGGGATGACTATCCCGGATTAGAGACGATCCGGCTCACGGAGAATTACCGGTCCACGTCGGAAATCGTATCATCAGCGCTTCACGTCATTTCCGGCAATCCCGGCCATGCGCGCACGCTGCATGCCAACCGGGAAGGAGGCACGATCGTACGGCTTGCCGGTGCAGAATCGCCGATGGGAGAGGCTATATTTGTGGCGAAGGAGATTAACCGGCTGGCAGGGGGCATCGGGATGCTTGAAGCCCACGAGGCGGCACATGACCAGGGGGAGAGGAAGATAAGGGCGTTCGACGATATCGCCGTCCTCTACCGGACGCACCAGGACGCGGAGCTGCTGGAGACATGCCTGAAGAGGGAAGGCATTCCGTATGTCGTCGCAGGGAGAGAGTCGTTCCTTCAAGAGGACATCGTCCGGGGAAGCCTCCACTTTTTCCGGTATCTCGCAGATGAACTTGACCGGCATGCCAAAGAGCAGAGCCTGAAGATACTGTGGAACCTGGACCGGAATCCGGTGTCGGAAGAGGTGTTCGGGCGTATGGCAGAGAAGTACCGGCCGCTCTATGCAAAGGAAAAGCCGCAGAAGTTTCTCAAGCTGTGGATGCAGGAGATACAGGCTCCGGACAATCTGGCGATGAAGAAGCTGTCGCAGATGGCCGTATTCTATAAAGATATGGGAGAACTATCGGATGCACTCAGCCTTGGGGTGGAAAGCGACCTGAAGCGCTGCGGGGGCAGGCAGTACACTTCCGGAGCGGTCACGCTTATGACGCTGCACGGCTCCAAGGGGCTGGAGTATCCGGTTACATTTATCTTTGGCGTGCGAAAGGGGAAGATGCCGCTTGAAAGCGAACGGTACGAGGCTGACATGGAAGAAGAGCGGCGGCTGTTC
This sequence comes from Extibacter muris, assembly GCF_004345005.1. Taxonomy (GTDB): domain Bacteria; phylum Bacillota; class Clostridia; order Lachnospirales; family Lachnospiraceae; genus Extibacter; species Extibacter muris. Next base: position 210,483 of record NZ_SMMX01000006.1, on the reverse strand, counting down.
TACGTCGGTATGACCAGAGCCGAAGAAGAGCTCATACTGACTTCGTCGGGAGAGGAGTCCGTATTTGTAAAAGGCATGCCAGACCGTATATTTACAAGAGAACAGGTTCACAAAAAGAAGAAAGAGGTGGCAGGTCATCAGATGAGCCTGTTCGACTTTTAGCATGGAGAATATTTCTGGTGGAGGACAGGGGACGTATGATGTATAATGTATAATGGAAACAGCAATATAATGACAGGAGGTACAAGTATGGGTGAATTATCTAGTCTGCCGAACATAGGTCCGGTAGTAGAACAGCAGCTGAATGAAGTTGGGATTACGACGGCCAAACAGCTCAGAGAGACAGGCAGCAAGCAGGCCTGGCTTAAGATTAAGGCGATAGATGACTCGGCCTGCATCCAGAGGCTGCATGGGCTTGAAGGGGCTGTCAGGGGCATGAAGAAGCGTGACTTGCCCCCGGAGGTCAAGGCGGAGCTTAAGGAATTCTATAATGCTGCAAAATAAAGCAAGGATACAGATGATCCTGTCCATGATAATCTTCGGCACGATCGGAGCCTTCGTGAAAGAATATCCATCTGCCGTCCGCAGAGATAGCCCTGTGGAGGGCGGTGGCGGCATTTCTCATGCTCACCGCGGTGGCAGCGGCCAGCGGGAAGCTTGAACATATCAGAAGCTTTAAAGGCCGGATAGGAATGTTATTCTGTTCAGGAGCCGCGCTTGCGTTCAACTGGATACTCTTATTTGAAGCTTACCGGTACACAAGCGTGGCGGTATCTACGTTGTGTTATTGTTTTGCCCCTACATTGGTCGTCATACTGAGCGTTGCCGTCTTCCGGGAGCGGCTGAAGGCAAAGCAGGCGGCGATACTGAGCTATATCGACCCGATGGTGGCGATCCTCGTCTCTTTTTTCGTACTGGGAGAGAACATTACCGTGCCACAGATAGCAGGGGGAGCGATGATCATAGGATTCGCCTTTCTGAATGAAGTGAATACGCAAGATAAGTTAGAAAGCAGGAAATGAAACATGAGGATTATCATATCACCGGCAAAAAAGATGAGAGCGGACAACGATGCATTTGCACCTTGCGGCCTGCCCTCTTACATAGACAAAACCGAATATCTGATGGAATATATGAAGTCCCTTACCTATGAGCAGTGCAAAGAGATATGGAGATGCAGCGACAAGATAGCCAAGCTGAACTACAGGCGGTTTCAGGAGATGGAGCTGTATAAGAACCTGACGCCCGCCCTCCTTTCTTATGAAGGAATCCAATATCAGTATATGGCGCCTGCCGTCATGGAAGAAGGCGCATTTGCCTATCTCCAGGAGCACCTGAGGATACTGTCCGCATTTTACGGGATGCTGCGTCCTTTCGACGGAGTCGTCCCGTACCGGCTGGAGATGCAGGCCAGGATGGGAGGACATAGCAGGTGCCCGGAATTAGATTCCCTGTATGATTACTGGGGAGCGGCGATGGCAGAGGATATAGCAGCCAAGGACCGGGTCATCCTGAATCTGGCCTCGAAAGAATACAGCAGGTGCATAACAAGATATCTGCGCGAGGACATCGCCTTTGTGACCTGCGTCTTCGGAGAACGGTCCGGCGGGAAGGTGATAGAAAAAGGGACGCTGGCTAAGATGGCGCGGGGAGAGATGGTGCGTTTCCTGGCGCAGAGCAAAGCCGGCAGCATAGAAGAGGTCAGGAAGTTCAAAGGGCTTGGCTACCGTTTCCAGGAAGCGTATTCGGATGACAGCACCCTCGTATTTTTAAAGGAAGCCAGAGAAAAGGAAGAAGCACTTACATGATTACGAAGAGAACAGACAATTTTGATATCGACCAGATCTGCGTATCCGGGCAGTGCTTCCGCATGGAGCGCACGGCAGGGGGGACATATTCTGTCATAGCCGGCGACCGGTATGTGGAAGTTGCGCAGGAAGAGGATAGGTGTACATTTTATTGCGGCGCTGAGGAGTTCGAGGCATTTTGGAGAGATTACTTTGACTTGAGTAATGACTATGGAGCATACATAGAGAGCATAGACACGAAGGACGAGTACCTGAGGAAAGCGGCTGAGGTTGGCAGCGGCATCCGGATATTGCGGCAGGATCTGTGGGAGATGACAGCATCGTTCCTCATATCCCAGCAGAATAATATTACCCGCATACGAAAGTGCATCTCCAATATCTGCGAGAAGTACGGAGAGAAAAAGGAGGCGCTGTCCGGGAGCACGTACTATGCCTTCCCACGCCCGGAAGCGCTCGCAGAACTCGGAGAGGATGACTTGAAGGAATGCAACCTTGGATACAGGAGCAAGTATGTCGTGCGAACGGCCAGATCCATAACATCCGGCGAGGCGGATTTGGATTACATCAGGAGCCTTCCTTATCCTGAGGCGAAAGCAGAACTGCTGAAATTATATGGAATCGGTGAGAAGGTGGCGGACTGTATCTGCCTGTTTGCGCTGCATGAGCTGGATGCGTTTCCGGTGGATACACATATCAGCCAGGCACTGAAGCGTCACTACCGCAGAGGATTTCCGAAGAGGCGTTATAACGGATACCGGGGCGTGATGCAGCAGTACATCTTTTACTACGAATTGAACGGAAAGCCTTGATATTGGGGCGGATGCGGAGATAAGTCTACGCTGCGTAGACCTGGTGGAACGTTGCGTGTATTGCATAGAACGCTGCAACTGCTATCATGATATACAAGAGCCGGCGGGACACATTGGCGTCGGCAGACAGGAGGCAAGGCATGGATTATAATAAGACCGGGCAGCTGATTGCCAGAAGGCGGAAAGCGGTGGGGCTGACCCAGAAAGAACTGGCCGGATATCTGGGCGTAACGAATAAGGCGGTATCTAAATGGGAGACCGGAGTTTCCCACACAAAAAGATATTAAGAAATAACCTGTGTTTGCCTGCTTGCAAAAATACTAATGTATAAGAGAATGGCATTTGGAATATAGTGTCTTGTTATCTTAAAAATAGATAGGAAATCGGAAATGTCCGCATAAATACAGTATCTATCAGCAAAACAACTAAAGAAAAAAGAAGAAAATTACAACAAATGAAAGAGCCTTATGTAACGACTTATAGAGCGTTATACAAAGTTATGGAAGAACGACACTTGAAACAGAGTGTCTTTTTCTATGCAGTGTAACAGCATACTATTTCATTTCTGCTTGATTACCTCAAAACTTATTAGTCTATGGTTTGTCAAGGGCTTGTTGCGTAAGCAATGCTGAATAGCACCCTTTACAAATCATGGACTGATAAGTAACTTTTCAAAAGCAGAAAAGAAATGACGATATTGAAGTATCATGGTATAATGTACATAAAGATAAATTGGAAATTTTTAAGGAAGTGAAATAAAAATGTGTGTGGAATGTTATGTTGATGAAAAAAGAATAACACCGCTGTTAAATCCGATAGAATGTTTACAAAATCATATGCAATATATTTGTGGGACTTGTGGACGGTGTATCTGTATTGAAAAAGAGCCTAAGCGTGGATTGCAAAGATGGAATTTCCCTTTTAAGTCATTAGAAATTGCAAAAATGTATTTGCGTACAGCTGATTACAGTATGAAAAAATCTTGCGGTATTTATGAAATAGAAAGTGAAAATGGCAGACGTTCCTATAAAATTTTTGCTAGTGATAATGATTTACAGTTGTACTTGAAAAAGAACAAAGGCAAATTTTGTAAATGTATGAAACCTATTTTCGCTGTTACAGAATACAAAGAATATACAAATACACAAATACGAAAATTGACTTCTAATGAAGTACAGCAATATATGTCAGAACGATAAATATGAAATTGTAGAGGTTAATTTATGAAAATCATATCATTGGTAGAAAATAGAACGAAATCAGATTGTATGGCAAAACATGGACTATCACTTTATATCGAAACAAAGACACATAAAATTTTATTTGATTTAGGTCCAGACAATACATTGTTTGACAATGCAGTTAGAAGAAATATTGATATTTCAAAGGTGGATACGGTTATTGTTTCACATGGGCACTTTGACCATGGAGGTGCTTTGAAAAAGTTTTTAGAGGTCAATTCTTTAGCTAATATTTATGTACAGAAAGAAGCTTTTGAACCACATTACAGCAAAACTTTATTTTTTAAAATACCAGTTGGAATTGATAGTAAACTCAAGTCAAATAGACAGGTGATACTGTTGGATGGTGATTATAAAATTGATGATGAATTATCATTGTTTACAGTGAGTAAAACAAATAAATTTTATTCTCCTGCTAATAATGCTCTTTATGGTGAAAATGGAAAAGATAATTTTAGACACGAGCAAAATTTGATTATTTCAGAAAATCAAGTAGTACTTATTATGGGATGTGGACATACTGGTGTTGTCAATATAATGGAAGAAGCAGAAAAGTATAAACCTGATTTTTGCGTTGGAGGTTTCCATTTATTCAATCCGCTCACAAAGAAAACAGTGTCAAAAGAATTGTTAAATGGCATTGTAACGGAACTTCAGAAATATAAAGATACTGAGTTTTATACTTGTCATTGTACAGGGAAGAAAGCATTTGACTATTTATCTCATCAAATGAGTAATATGCACTATATGTCTTGTGGTGAAAGTGTTGAAATTTAATATTTTAGAAAGTTAAATTCCAGTTTATGCGAAAGATACGCTCAAAATCTCAAAACCGACGGAGTGATCCAGACACGGTGGCGGAAGTCCCTAGACTTTCCGACACGCCAGCTTGCTGGCGAGGGGCTGATTCACTTCGTCGGTTGGGCGAGCTTGCGAGCTGTTCAAAGCCCCCGTTATCTAACAGGGGGGTACTATTACAAAAGACAAGAGAAAAAACAAATACAAAACTGCTGATATGCAACGATTTATAAGTTTATAAGAACTTATTTCACTTCACACCCTATTCTTTCTACCCGACAGGTCTAAAACAGCATATCAATAGAAAATAAATATAAGATACAAGGTGTATGCTCCTATGAGTATATGCCTTTTTTGATTGGAGGAATGAAGCATGAATGATATAGAATTTATTGAAACATTAAAGCAAAAGAGAAATGCCTGTGATTATTCGCAATCACGACTGGCACAGGAACTACAAATCAGCAGGCAGAACTTAAATGAAATTGAAAACGGAAAAACAAAAGCCAGTAAAGAAATGAAACATATACTTTTACATTATCTTGATTATTGTAATTGTACACAGCCTTTCACTTTAACGATTGACTATCTGCGTGTTCGTTTTCCTACCACAGACGCATTGGAAATTATAAAAAATGTACTGGCAATTAAAAGCGAATATTTTATACATGAAGATTACGGAATGTATGGTTATGAAGAACAGTATATCTATGGGGATATTAGTGTAAATGCTTCTAAAGATAGTTCTAGGGGTGTTTTATTGGAATTAAGAGGTATGGGGTGTCGGAACTTGGAATATGTTTTACAGGCAAGAGGGATAGACTGGTATTACTTTTTAAGATGTTGTATAGATTATCAAGGCGTTTTTAAACGCATAGATTTAGCAATCAATGATATGGGCGGATTGCTGGATATAGAAATTCTAAGGGAACGTTATTACGCCAACAAGGTATGGAAACGTTCAAGAACCCATGAAGCAGTAGACAGCGGAAAATTATCGGGTACAAATGGAGATACTGCAAAAACTTTTTATATCGGTTCAAAGAATAGTTCTATCTACTTTTGCTTGTATGAAAAAGAAAAGGAACAAAAAAGCAAGGGCATAAAAACAGACATTAAGAACCGCTTTGAAATTCGTTTAAAAAATGGAAAAGCAGGGCAAACGATAGAACAACTTGTTTTTTCAAGAAATCCCGAACAGACCATAGCAAGCCTTATCCTCACACAGATAGATTTTCCCGATTATATTTTATGGGATATATTTTTAGATAATGTAACGACCTCACTTCCGTTTATTATGACACCTGTTGCTGTCAATATGGATAAAACAAAACGCTGGTTAGAAAGACAGGTCATGCCCTCTTTATTGATGATAAAAGAGATTGAAAAGAAAACAGGAGCAAATTATCTGGAAGAAATCGACAGGCATACAAGACTAACAGAAAAGCAGGAATTAAAGATTAAACAAATGACAACAGACATAGCAGACATGATTGAGAAAGATACCGCTGTTCCACAAGGGAATGACGGTATTTTTTAATTTCTTCAAAAAAACTGCAACAAAACGACTACTTGTGTACAGATATGGTGCGAGGAAAGGAAATCTAACTTTTTTTGAAAACAGGTCATCAAATCGGTGGTTGCTGTCCCTATATGATGTGAAAGAAGAAACAATTTTTAATTTCAACTTAACATTTGACAGTTTTCATTCCCTATATGGAGCAAAGAAAATCTTTTATTCCATAGTTGGCAGTTACGGTGTTGCATGGGTAGTTAGGGTATGAAAAGAAAAATAATTTTTTCATTATCAACTTAGCAACTGGACGTTTGCTGTACAGATATGAAGTGAAAAGAGAAAAAGTTTTGAATATTGGTTACGCTTCTGCTCTTTTCCAACGCGGTATATAGGAAAGACGATTTTCTTCTTTCGTGTTCTTTGACAACTGAATAAAGCAATTCAATACGTTTGACAGACAGCGAGCCATTGAAGCAGATACGCCATGACCTTTCCCCTGCAAAAGCGAGCGAACCCTATTTGTGTTCCTGTAAAAGACTTGTCCTCTTTTATCGCCATGACCTGTTCTGTCTGATAATGATACTCCCGTACAGCCACAGTTTGAGCGTTCAGAGCGTCGCACGCAATGGGTACGGCTACATAAGAACTATGCAGAGGTGAAACTCCTGTGGGCTATGACAAAAGCCGTTGAATTGCTTAAAAAAAGATTATGGAAAGGGGGTATGTGTTATTGCTGATATTGTAAAAACAATGCAAGAAAAGACAAATAATAAGCGTGGCATTGGCAACAGAGGAAAGACAAAGATTGTTGTAAAAGAGCATTTTTCCGAAAAGGGAAAGACAATGGGAGAACTTCTGACTGATGTTATGCTGGAAAAAGCAAAGCAGACAATCGCATAAAATCGGTGCAGTTGTAAGAAATAGATTGAATGGCAAAAAGTACCCGTGTTATACTTTACTTGCAAGCAGGTATTGTAAACACGGGTTAGTTATAAAGGAGGATAACTGACAATGAAACAACAGATTTACAATACTGCACTTTATCTTAGGTTAAGCCGAGATGATGAATTACAGGGCGAAAGTTCCAGCATTACCACACAAAGAAGTATGTTGCGTCTATATGCAAAAGAACATCATTTGAATGTGATTGATGAATATATTGATGACGGCTGGTCGGGAACAAATTTTGAAAGACCGAGTTTTCAAAGAATGATTGAGGATATAGAGGCAGGAAAAATCAACTGTGTTGTAACGAAAGACCTTTCCCGACTTGGCAGGAACTATATTATGACAGGACAATATACAGAATTGTATTTTCCCAGCCATAATGTCCGTTACATAGCGATTGACGACGGTGTAGACAGCGAAAAAGGCGAAAGTGAGATTGCACCATTTAAGAACATCATCAATGAATGGGTGGCAAGAGATACAAGCCGTAAAGTGAAATCGGCATTTCGGACAAAATTTGCAGAGGGTGCTCATTATGGTGCTTATGCTCCGTTAGGATATAAGAAACACCCTGACATCAAAGGGAAACTGCTGGTTGATGAGGAAACAAAGTGGATTGTTGAAAAAATCTTTTCCCTAGCTTATCAAGGCTATGGTAGTGCCAAAATCACAAAGGTACTGCGAGAGGAAAAAGTTCCGACAGCGTCTTGGCTGAATTTTACAAGGTACGGTACTTTTGCACATATCTTTGAGGGAAAGCCCGAAAGCAAACGTTATGAGTGGACGATTGCTCATGTCAAGGCAATATTAAAAAGTGAGGTTTATATAGGCAACAGCGTTCACAATATGCAGTCTACGGTTTCATTTAAGAGCAAGAAGAAAGTGCGTAAGCCCGAGAGTGAATGGTTTCGAGTGGAAAATACCCATGAGCCGATTATTGACAAGGAAGTGTTCTATCGTGTGCAGGAACAGATAAAATCAAGACGTAGACAGACAAAGGAAAAGGCAACGCCGATATTTGCAGGGCTTGTCAAGTGTGCGGATTGTGGCTGGTCTATGCGGTTTGCAACGAATACGGCAAGTAAAACGCCTTACAGTTATTATGCTTGCAGTTACTACGGACAGTTTGGCAAAGGTACTTGTTCTATGCACTATATCCGTTATGATGTTCTGTATCAAGCCGTATTGGAACGCTTGCAGTATTGGACTAAGGCAGTACAGCAGGACGAAGAAAAGGTCTTAAATAAGATACAAAAGGCTGGCAATGCAGAGCGAATACGGGAAAAGAAGAAAAAGGCAAGTGCCTTGAAGAAAGCCGAGAACCGTCAAAATGAGATTGACCGCTTGTTTGCGAAAATGTATGAAGATAGAGCCTGTGAGAAGATAACGGAACGAAACTTCATCATGCTGTCGGGGAAATATCAAAAAGAGCAGATAGAACTGGAACAGCAGATAACCAACCTAAGAGAAGAATTAAGTAAAATGGAACAGGATATGATAGGTGCTGAAAAGTGGATTGAGTTAATCAAGGAGTATTCCGTACCAAAGGAACTGACAGCACCGTTATTAAATGCAATGATAGAAAAAATCCTTATTCACGAAGCAACAACGAATGAGGATAACGAAAGAATACAGGAAATAGAGATATATTACCGATTTATTGGAAAAGTAGACTGATAAAGAGGGTTCATATCTTTAACTAAGGGAAAGCGGGGGCGGCCTGCCCGATGTAGGCATGCTCAGGGAGCTGTGCCGGATACTGGAGATAAGTGTAGATGAACTGATGGACGGCGAGCAGCGAGGTACCGGAGGCGGCAGCGATGGGAGAGGCATGGCCGATGGAGAAGAGGCGCGGCGCAGGAAGAAGAGGAAAACAGCAGGAATCTTGTGTGCCATACCGGCCTTGATTCTCGTGTGTATGCAGCTTGTATATGTTATAGCCGGGAAGGCATACCAGATGGAATATATTTCGGACTTCCTGCCATATCTTGTGACTATGCTGCTTATCCTCCTGCTGGCAGCGGCGGCAATCCTCTTCTTCTGGGCGGCAAGGTGTGCGCTTGAGGAAAACGATAAGCAGTATGCGGTGAACGGGATAGACGTCACAAGGAATATCACCCATATGGAGATGCTGGCAGGAGATATGTATGACTGCCTCGTGCAGATAGATTCTACGGATGTATATTCAGATCCTTACACCAATGAAGAAGAGGAGATGGACACGGCAGGGGACCTTGCGTATTTTAAACTGTTCCGGGTGAGCGGCAGGAGGGTCAGTAGATGGAAAAGACAGATACTTTTCTATATGACACCGTGCCTGCGAACTACAGGGAGAGATCTGAGAAGTGCCAGAACAGCAGGATAGACGGCTTCGTCATTGTTATCGGGTATGGGGTGCTTTTCATGGTTATGCTGCTGAATGCGGTCGGCGTCCTGGCCGGCTGGCATCCGATGCTTAAGATGGCCGTGCTGGCGGCGGTGGCAGAGGCGGTCTTGCTCGGTACGGTACGTTTCTGCAACGGCATATCCAGAAGAAGGATGTCCGCGTTGATTAAGAGCCGGGAGCAAGGCAGCCTGAAGGGGACGTTCTACCCGGACTACCTTTTTATCGAGTATGGTGACGGCCGGCAGCAGAGCATCCGTTATTCAGACATATCGGCAGTCCGGGAAAACGAGGAGGCTTTTGATATCTGCGGCGCCGCGACAGGGGTGCGGCTTGAAAAGAAATATATCGGCAGAGACGGGATGCTTTCTCTGAGAAACTGGCTGAAGAAGCATTGCAAAGACAAGTATACGAACAACCTGCATCCGGAAGAGGAGGCGGTCCACATAGAGTTTGGCTGGTGCCAAGGAGACAGGGAACAGGCGGTAAAGTGGTCTGCCCTGTACGCGCTCTATAACCTGCGCTATTATTATTCGGAAAAGAGGGCGGGATTCATCAGCATCCTGGCAGCAGCCCTGCTATACATGAACGTTATGAATCCTATGCTGGCTGTCACTGTCTGCATGTGCCTCGTCTTGGGTATCTCTATGCTGATCATACTGTTACGGCAGCTGGCATACCGGCTGTCTGTGAAGGTGACGAAAAAGAATTATGACAACCGCCCGGAAGATGCAAAGACGATCGTAGAACTGTCTGGTGGCGAGCTTGTCATCCACACGTACGACAGCGTCACCGGAATGCCGGTAGGGAAGCTGGAACATGTAAAAGAAGGAGAACGCTTTTTTGCAGTCAGCAATCATTTTATATACAAAGGGGATATGGCGAAAGAAGAGCAGGCCATACTGCGGAACCGCCTGAAAAAATACTGCGGGAACGGATGCGATTATATCGATATCTCTGGTTCTGCCAGAGGCAGGACGATACGGTCCGCGGCAGCCATTGCGGTACAGGCACTGCTCATCTTCCTGCTCCTGTGGAATTATAATGCGGGCAATACCAAGTCCGGTGACATCCTAAGAGACGGACTGTATTCCACATCAAAGCAGGAGCAGAAAGAGACGAAGGCTGCCAGGGAGGCCCTCGTGCAATACGTGGACACGCCGGACAAAGAAGGTCTGAACCTGGGAGCCCCTAAGCTTCGTATTGAAGACTGCTACAGTGACAACGCTGTCAGCTATGACAGCAGATTTTATATAGAGAATTGGACGTTATATGGAATCTCGGCCAATGAACACGGTGAACTGGGCCGTGGGGGGACAATACGTACGGACAATGCGGCATCCCCGTATCAGAAGGTACGATCCTGCCGGTGCAGGCCAGGGAGAAGGTGAAGGCTGTCTGGGCCGATGCGCTCATGTACCGTTCGCCGGAACAGTACCCGCTCTATGACCGGGAAGAGCCGCTTCCTTATATCGGTTACCGGATGTACATCCAGCAGACGGACGGTGAGGTCCGTGCATGCGGAGAGAACCTTGTGCCGGAGGGAGACGAAGTATTCACCCGTGCCATGGTACAGCAGATATATTAGACAGGAACGTCGGGAGGAAATCATATGACAAGAGAGATATTGCTGCTTGGCAACCCCAGGCTGTATGAAAGAAGCGAAGAGGTGAAGGAAGAGGAGCTGGACAGTATAAGGCCGGTCATTCAAGATCTGCATGACACGCTGATGGACTTCCGGGCGGCATACGATGCGGGAAGGGCCGTGGCCGCCCCGCAGATTGGAGTATTCAAGAGAATCTTGTATATGTACATAGACCGTCCGGTGGTGTTCATCAATCCGTGTCTGGAATATCCGGATGAAGAACGGATAGAGGTGATGGATGACTGCATGTCCTTTCCGGGCCTGCTTGTCAGGGTGAGCCGTCATAAACGGTGTACGATACATTATAAGAATGAACAGTGGGAAGACTGCCGGATGGAGCTGGAGGGAGACTTGTCAGAGCTTCTGCAGCATGAGTATGACCATCTGGACGGGATACTGGCTACGATGCGGGCGGAAGATGACAAGTCGTTCTTTATAAAAGAGAAGCTACATCAGCCTTAAGGCCGAAGAGTAGAAGGCCTCAAGCCCTGTGATACCGTACTCTTTTATAAAGCTTTCGATGCCGTCCCTGACCTCAGCTCTGGAATAATCCGATTCCCGGAGAAAATCGTCATCGTAGTCGTTGATGTGTGAGTAGAAGGACAGGCCCATCAGCAGATAGTCCTCGTTATCACAATCCAGATTCTCATAGAGCAGGTTCTCGGCTTCGTTGATTCTGCCCGCGTCAGCCATGGCGATGATGCGGGTATAATCATCGCCGCACGCCGAGGGCTGCTCTATGTCTGTCTCATACCGGAACCGGGGTTTTCCCGTGATGAGCTGCATGAGGAAGCGGACCAGGTCTTTGACCAGCCTCATAATATAGTCTTGTTCAAAATCCATTAGAGAACCTCCTGATTCTAATCATCTCCATAAGTTTCATCCAGCTTTTTCTGTTTTCTTTTCGTGTATTCTCCCATAGCTGCCAGCACCCCGAACATAAGCAGAAAGATAAAGGCTGCAAAGGCCAGCGTCATACCGGCAAGATGCCTGGCATTCTGCAGGGCCATGGCGCCTGCGAACAGAAGCGTAAAGATGACAGTTCCTCCGAGGCTGTGTATGAGATAGTCTTTGACGCACGGTACAGAATAATTCGTCCACAGCCCTCTCTTCGCACATCCGATGATAATGTTTACGCATCCCGCAAGAAAGACGATATGTTCCCCGATCAGATTCCTCACCGGGACGTGAAAGAACAACACTTTAAGCAGGATATCTGCGGCCAGGGCGATAAATAGCACCCAGAATCCGGTGCGTTCTATCTTCGTGATTTCCAGTTCCTGTCTTTCATCTACTACTTTCTTCATATATCTCATCCTCCTCCCAGAACAAATCGTTTAAGGTTGCGCCGAGTGCCCGGCAGATCGCGATGCATAGTTTGAGTGACGGATTAAATTTCCCGGCCTCTATCATACCTATCGTCTGGCGGGTGACTTCCACGCGTCTGGCAAGGTCCTCCTGGGACATGTCCATATTGATTCTTGCAAGTTTCATTTTTTTGTTTTTCATCTCCCGCCTCCTTTAGCTCAAGTATACACTGTTAAAATATGAATGTCAACTATATATTACATTATGTAATGTTTATATTGCGGCAAAGCGGATTGTCGTTTGACATAAGGTCTGGCAGAGATTAAAATGAATAGAAACCACTTCACAGAAAAGGAGGATGACCATGATACATGTAATAAAAGGTGATATTACCAGACTTACAGATGTTGATGCGATAGTCAATGCCGCCAATTCTTCCCTTCTCGGAGGAGGAGGCGTAGACGGGGCTGTCCACAGAGCAGCAGGCCCAGGACTTCTGGAAGAATGCAGAGCGCTCCATGGCTGTCCTGCTGGTGAAGCGAGGGTGACCGGAGGCTACCGGCTGCCGGGCAGGTATATAATCCATACGGTAGGTCCTGTCTGGCGCGGCGGTGAGAAGAAAGAGGCAGAGGTGCTGGCGGCCTGCTACAGGAATTCACTGGAAGCCGCGGCGGGAAAGCGGGTTACGTCCATCGCGTTTCCCGCCATATCGACCGGCATCTACGGATATCCGAAGAAAGAGGCTGCCACTGTCGCGGTACATACGGTACGGTCATATCTGGAAGAGCATCCCGGAAGGATAGAGAAGGTGGTGTTTGTCCTGTTTGATGACGAAAGCCTCCAGATATACAAAGAATTGATGAAAAAAAGAGGAACAGTATGACAAAGAAGAACTTAGCACTAGAGATAATCGAACGCTTGAAAAAGGAGTACCCGGATGCCGGCTGCACGCTGGATTACGACCATGCGTGGAAGCTCCTCGTCAGTGTCCGGCTGGCGGCGCAGTGCACGGATGCAAGAGTCAATGTGGTCGTAGAGGACTTGTACAAGCGATACCCGGATGTGGACGCGCTGGCTGCCGCAGACGCAAATGACATAGAAGAGATTGTAAGGCCGTGCGGCCTTGGCAGGAGCAAGGCGCGGGATATCAGCGCCTGTATGAAGATATTGAGAGATGAGTACAGTGGGAAAGTGCCGGATGATTTTGACGCGCTGCTGAAGCTTCCGGGCGTGGGCCGTAAGAGCGCCAACCTTATCATGGGGGACGTGTTCGGCAAACCTGCTATCGTGACAGATACGCACTGCATCCGTCTTGTGAACCGGATGGGGCTTGTAGACGGTATCAAGGATCCGAAAAAGGTGGAGATGGCGCTGTGGAAGATGATTCCTCCGGAAGAAGGCAGCGATTTCTGCCACCGCCTCGTCTACCATGGCCGAGACGTGTGCACGGCGAGGACGAAGCCGCTCTGCGATAAGTGCTGTCTGGCAGATATCTGCAGGAAGAAAGGCGTGTAGTGTAACACTACAGCCTCCGTTTCCGGTACGAATAATAGAGGATGAACAGTACCGCCGAGATGATCCAAGTCACCGGATAGCTGAAGATGACCGTATCTACGGCAGGATGTATCTTGAGCGCCCCCGCGACCCATATGATTCTCAGCAGGCAGGTGCCGAACATCGTAATGATAAGGGGTATGATGACATCTCCGATACCCCGCAGCGCCCCGGACAGCACTTCCAGGAATACATAGAAGATATAGCACGGCGTAATGAGGCCGAGCATCCAGGAACCAAGCCGCATGACTTCTGCGTCTGTCGTGAAGTTGCCAAAAAGGGGCATGCGGAAAACGAGGAAAAAGATAACGAGGATTCCAAAAAAGAGCAAGTCGATGCCAAGGCAGACGCGGACGCTCTTTTTTACCCGGTCTGTCTTACCTGTCCCGTAATTCTGGCCGACAAATGTGGTAATGGCGATGCCGAAGGCACCGCTCATCATCCAGAACAGCCCGTCCAGCTTGTTATACACCGACCATGCCGCCGACGTGTCGGTCCCGAACCCGTTCAGCGCCGCCTGGATCATCGTGTTGGAGATATTGTACATGACAGACTGGAAGCCCGCGGGCAGCCCGATGCGCAGCAGCAATCGGAGAATTGGACCGTGGATGCGGATCTGCGTCAGAGACAGCGTAAGCATCGTCTCTCCCCGGATAAGCCTGATCGTCACAAGCAGGGCGCTTACAGCCTGTGACACTAAGGTGGCTGCCGCCACGCCTGCCACGCCCATGTGGAAGACGACGACAAATACCGTGTCCAGCACGATGTTCAGGATGCAGCACACGATGAGGTAGTACAGAGGATGCCTGCAAAGTAGATACGCAGGTACGTGGTGGAGTCTGCTACAAGCTCGGCAGGCGTATTCATCCATGCCAGCATCCTTGGTGCAAGCAGGAATCCAAGCATACCGATAACGATACTTCCCGCTGCGGAAAATGCATAGGCAGTATGCAGGCTCTGCCTCAGGGAGTACCTGTCTTTTGCTCCGTAAAACTGAGCGATAATGACAGACGCACCGGAAGAAAGGCCGGTGAAGAAGCCGACAATCAGATTGATGATCTGCGTGGAAGAGCCCCCACGCTTGCCAAGGCCTCTTTGCCGACGAAATGTCCGACGATGATCGTGTCTATCGTATTATAGAGCTGCTGAAAAAATGTTCCGAAAACAATCGGAAAGAAGAAGATAAGAAGCTGTTTCCAGATTACGCCTTCTGTAATTTGACTTGTATCCTGCGTTCCCCGTGCCATTGTCCCATAACCTCTCTGCATATTATACCTTGCGATTGATGGCGCCGCTCCCGGCTGCGCCATCGATACTATATCATGAAAGACAGGGGGATGTCGACAGATTTTGAAAGGATGTTAAGCATATGAGATATACGATATGATGGCAGATCACTTAGAAGATATGCCTGCGCCCGGGGAAGGATGGGACGTAAGCTGCAAAAGTCCATCCACTGGAACCGTGCGGTATACCGGCAGAAGAAAGGAAAACGCTGTGCCTTTCTGGATGAGGATAATCTGTGCCGCATGTATGCAGAACTGGGGAAAAGGAGCCTGTGCAGGACGTGCCGGCTTTACCCGAGGCACATAGAAGAATTTGAAGGCGCCCGCGAGATTACACTGTCTCTGTCATGCCCCGCTGTCGCGAAGATACTTATGAACAAAAAAGAGCAAGTGGCATATCTGGCATATGAAAAGGTGGGGGAAGAGACATACGAAGACTTTGACCTGCTGCTATATTCTGTGCTGTCCGATGCCAGGGAAGTGATGCTGGAGCTGCTGCGCGAAGACTGGAGGAACTGTCTGGATGAGACGAGGGCGTTCCTGCATATGGGAACGGCAGACAGCTACGCCGGGAGATGCCTGGAATTCGGCACATGGCTGAAAGAACAGATGCCGGAGTGGGAGATACAGGCGGAGCAGCTTCTTGTCTACTTTATCTTCACTTATTTCTGCGGGGCGGCATATGATGGCAGAATCAGCGCCAAAGCAAAACTGGCGGCAGTAAGCCGCATGGTGATAGAAGAGCTGCTCATGGCGCGATGGGTGAAGAATGAGAAGAGGCTCGATTCGGAAGATGTCATAGAGACAGTCTACCGTTATTCGAGAGAGATCGAGCATTCGGACAAGAACCTGGAGCGATTAGAAAGGATCATGGAGATAGTGCCGTCAAACCTTACATCTTCTGTAAGTGGTTTCGTGCCGCCATATACGGTATAATTCCTGTAGATGGGAGGCACGATAATTATGAAGCAGAAAATATTACAGGTACAAGGCCTGCGTAAGCACTTTGGAAAGCATGGCAGCATGACAAAAGCACTTGATGGTATGACGTTTGACGTATTGGAAGGGGAGTTTCTTGGCATCATGGGCAAGAGCGGTTGCGGCAAGACGACGCTTTTGAACTGTATCGCAACCGCCTTAAAGCCGACGGAAGGCAAGATTCTCCTCAATGGTGAGGATATTGGCGGATTCGACGACAGGCGGCTGGCCGAATACAGAGGCAGCCGTATCGGATATCTCTATCAGGACTTTGAACTGCTTGACAATCTGACCGGAAGGGAAAATATTACGCTGCCGCTGGCAATTCACGGGAAAGAAGAGGGGATAGAAGCAGACAGGCTGCCGGAGCTTGTGGATTATCTGGAAATCAGGGAAGTGCTGGATAAGTTCCCGTCACAGATGTCGGGAGGCGAGAAGCAGAGAGTGGCGGCCGCCAGGGCGCTCATACCAGATCCTGGCATCGTGATTGCCGATGAACCTACCGGAGCGCTTGACACGGAAAATGCAAGAGCGCTTATGCAGAAGCTTAATGGGCTGAACCGTGAGTTCGGCCGTACGATTCTGATGGTTACCCATGACGCAGGGGCAGCCAGCTACTGTTCCCGCATCCTGTTCATGAAGGACGGGTATATTTTCCACGAGCTGAGAAGAGAATTTCCGCAGGAATCCCAGAAGGACTATTATGAAAGAATTCTTGCAGCTATGGCACAGTTGGGAGGGAGCGCGGATGTTTTTTGATATGATAAGGAGAAACAGCAAGAGGAACCGCGCGGAAAACAGTATATTTTTCGGCTCGCTCGTGGCTGCGGTCGTATTGTTCTACCTGATACTGTCACTGGAAAGCCAGAATGTGATGCAGTTTCTGTACACGATGGAGAGCGATGCAGTGGACCGCCTTTTAAGCCTCGTGCCGGTACTGTATGCATTTTCACTGTTCCTCATCTTCTTCCTCGTCTATTTTGCAGGCAAGTACCAGCTGGAATGCAGGAGCCGGGAATTTGGCATCTATCTGATGCTTGGGATGAAGAGAAGAAGACTATTCGGCATACTGATGGCGGAGGACATGTGGAACAGTATCCTGGCATTGCTGGCCGGTCTTCCGCTATCTGTCTTTCTTTCCGAGATGGCCAGCCTGATAACATCCAGGCTAGCCGGTCTTGGAATCCTCGGACATCAGCCTTCCTTTTCCCTGAAGGCGGCGCTGTGGACTGCAGCGGGATTCTTCGGGGTTAAGATTCTGGCATTCCTCATCCTGAGCGGCAGGATTGCAGGACAGGAAATCAGCAGCCTGATGGAAGAGGGGCCGGAAGAAAAGCACCGAGTGGAGAGCAGCCTGTATCCGTCTCTTCGGCTTCTGGCCGGGCTTCTGCTTCTTCTGGCCGCTTATGGCACGGCAATCGCTGGGGCTGCATGGGCGAATATATTGACGATGGCGCTGACAGTAACTGTCGGGACAGGAGGGACGTTCCTGCTCTTTTCCGGTCTGGGGAAGGGGCTTGAATCTTTCCTGAACAAGAGATGCAAAAAGGGGCTCTCTACGTTTACGTACCGGCAGCTTCAGGAGCATGTGTTCCTGAAGCACAGGTCTATGGCAGTAGCTTCTCTTTTGATTCTGCTGGCCCTGGTATGCTTTGCTTACGGCATCGCGGTCGGATGGGTGTCAAAAGGGGACGAAGGCCATGTCGTGGACTTTACATTCACAGGGGAAGAGGAACACATCCGGAGGGAGCTGGCCGCACCGGAACTTAACGGCATGCTCACCGGCCTGTCAAGAGTGAGGGTAAGCATGTTGTATACCGAAGGGGATACGCAGGGGGCAGAGCGGAAGGCGCATACATTCGGTACGGCACAGCTGACAGAAGCCGTGGGCAGGCTGAAGGATACGGAGGAAAAGCAGAAGCTTATCAATAATCTGCAGTATTTTACGTCTCCCTATGTCATCTCCCTGTCAGGATATAACGCGATTCAAAAGATGGCGGGAAAGGATACGATTGATCTGAAAGATGACGAGACAGCGCTCTATACTGACGTGGATTTTTCGGACGACAGATACAAAGAGGCGGTAGAGGACGTGTGCAGGATGGACACGTATCTTTCGATAGACGGGGAACAGTATAAAGTATCAGGTACGCTGTACACTGACAACTTTGTGGCGGACCGTCTCATCACGATCGACCTCGGGCTGATTGTTACAGACACCGTATTTGACCGGCTGTTTGCCGGGGAGCAGACCAGCGTGTACTGGAATGCTTCCGTACAGAAAGAGCTTGTGGAAGAAAAGGGCCTTCTCCAGGCGGTGATGCAGGTGAACAGCCTGCTGAAAAAGACGGATTTGGAATATGAGACGTATCTGCAGGGGCTTGGGCGGCAGATGTTCTACAATGTCGCTTCTGCATATGTAAGCCTATATCTTGCGGCGATATTTCTTATGATAGCCAATACGGTCATAAGCGTACAATATCTGATGCAGCAGAAAAAGAGCGGGAGGCGTTACCGGATGCTTATGATGCTGGGCAGTGACAGCAAGGCGGTCTGCCGTTCCTCGGACACGCAGATCAGATGGTACTTTGCGCTGACGGTAGGGACAGCGGCCATAAGCAGCATATTTGGAATCGGTTCGCTGTTCGGCGGGATACTCCCGTCTGGGCTTGAGAGCAGGGCCGGCCAGCTCTTTTGGACTGCGCTTCTGATGGCCGGCCTTCTCGGAATCGTGGAGTATGTGTATATTACGATTGTCATGCGGGCCGGCAGGCGCCATATTCTTGAAATGGTGCATCCTCCAAAAGAACGGACAGACTGAGGGGACTATATGAAAAAGATAGCGGTTGTAGAAGATGAGATTTTTATGAGGGAAGAGCTGGAATGCATATTCAGCAAGGCGGGGTTTGAGGTAACATGTATTACTGATTTCGGCAGGGCGGCTGAGCTTATACGCGGGTACGCACCTCAGCTTGTGCTGCTGGATCTGAACCTTCCGGGAAAGAGCGGATTTGACATATGCATTGAACTGAAGGAGCACAGCAGCATTCCGGTGCTTGTACTGACGTCCAGAAACCATCTGAACGATGAGGTGAGGGCACTGCGCCTTGGGGCTGACGAATATCTGACGAAGCCATGCCGTAAGGAGCGGCTTCTTGCCAGGGCAGAGAATCTGCTGCGCCGGTATGAAGGAAGGGAACACGTCATCCATCTTGCGGACCTGTCTCTGGACACGCACACATATACGCTGTCTGCGTCCGGCTCCTCCATCCTGCTGCCGGAGAATCAGGGAAAGATCATGGAACGGCTCATGAACGGCAGAGGCGCGGCGGTCACAAAGGAGCAGCTGAGCGAGACGCTTTGGGGCACGACGGAATATATCGATGAGAATGCGCTGCAGGTCAACATGACGAGGCTTAAGAAGTCGCTTGCCCGCCTGTCTCTGGAAGGCAGGATAGTGACGGTGAGAGGCGTAGGCTACCGGATAGCAGGAAGGGATTCGGATGGAAAAGATTAAGAACATATGGGTAAGATGCAGGGATTACAGGATATGGTTCGGGCTGCTCCTTATATCGGACGCCGTATTCGGACTATTCCTCTGGCTGGCAGAGATACGCGCATTCAGGGAACTGGCGGGAACCTTTTTCCTTTTTTCTGTACTGCTGTTTATGGCAGCGGTCATATGGACCTGCCGCAGGGACAGACTGCGGGAAGAACTCGTGGCCGAGTACCTGAACAGCCTGGACACAGAGCTGGAGGCACAGACTTTCCGCTGTCTGCCTGCAGGAGAACGGCAGGAGATCCGTCTGGCGGCAGAATTGCTTCGTGAAAAAGAGATCCGGGTGAGGGAACAGGCAGAGCACCTGGAGGGATATGAAGCATTCATCGAGTCGTGGGCGCATGAGATCAAGACGCCGCTCGCACTTCTGACACTTCTCCTCGACAACCGGAAAGCTGAGATAGAGCCGGATATCCATAAGCGGCTCGAGTATGCCAGGAACCAGATGCAGGGATATGTAGACCGGATATTGATATATGCAAGGCTGAAAGCAGTACACAAGGATTACCTGCTGGAAGAAGTGAGCGTCGCCGAGTGTGTCGGCGAAGTGCTGTCAGAGTATGAGATGCTCTTACATGAGGCCGGTATCCGGGTTACGGCAGACGTCGACGATGCAGTGGTGTATACGGATAGGAAAAGCTTCTGCTTTATTTTAAGCCAGATCGTAAGCAATGCAATCAAATATACGAGAATGGATGTAACATGCCCGGAGCTTGCCATAACAGTCCAAAGGTCCGCTGCGGATAAGAAAATACTGCTAATGCTGGAGGATAATGGAACCGGGATAAGGGACGGCGACCTTCCATTTATCTTTGACAGAGGATTCTCAGGAGACGCCGGTGGCCAGAGGAAGAAGTCGAGCGGCATGGGGCTGTATCTTGCAGGCCAGCTTGCTGGCGAACTCAAGATTGGTCTGGACGTGCAGTCATCATATAAAAAAGGAACCCGGTTTACACTTGTATTGTAACTTATATTACCAATATAACTCTCCTATTAATGCAGATACTAAAAATGCAGCGAACGATAGCTGGCAAGTATTTAGTATTTACAGGAAAGGAGAAAATTATGTCAAAAGAACATTTAGCAATTGCCAATATACCGATGCAGGACTACGGTGAGATATATGATGATAAGAAAGCACTGTGCACCGGTACCATATTTGAAGCGCTGGATATGCCGTTTTTTGCTACGGACATCGAGAAGGGCAATAAGAAAAGCGCCCTGTTCGGTACGGAAAAGAAGCTGCCGGAACAGGAAGAAAGAGAACAGCTCATGACACAGATAACGGAGGTCAGCTTTGTAATTGATGATCTGACACTATACCTTGACACCCATGGTGACGAGGCTCAGGCGTTGAGCCTGTTTGAGCAGAAGCTTACGGAGAGGGAGACGCTGAAAAAGCAGTTTGCGGAAAAGTTTTATCCGCTTACCCGTGAGTGCATTCCGTACTGTGGCAAGAAAGAGGACGGCAGATTCTGCTGGCAGACTGGGCCGATGCCCTGGGAAGGAGCGTGCGTATAATGTGGCAGTATGAGAAGAGATTGCAGTTTCCGGTTAAGATTACAAAGACATGCCCGAAAACGGCTCAGATGATCATAAGCCAGTACGGCGGTCCGGACGGTGAACTGTCCGCTTCCATGAGATATCTGGCCCAGAGGTATACGATGCCGGTCAAGGCGGTTGGCGGCCTGTTGACGGATATCGGGACAGAAGAGCTGGCTCATATGGAGATCATCTGTGCCATGGTATACCAGCTGACGAAAGACCTTACGATTGAAGAGGCCAAGACAGCGGGTTTTGACGCCTATTATATCGACCACACGACAGCGCTCTGGCCACAGGCCGCAGCGTCTGTTCCATTTACGGCACTGGAATTCCAGTCCAAGGGAGACGCGATAGCAGACCTGACGGAGGACCTGGCCGCAGAACAGAAAGCCAGGACCGTATATGACAATCTGCTGCGCATGATTACAGACCCGGAAGTAAGAGAACCGCTTAAGTTCCTGCGTACAAGGGAGATAGTCCACTTCCAGCGTTTCGGTGAGGCATTGGAGAAGACGAAGGACCAGCTGGACAGCAAGAATTTCTACTATTTCAACCCTGAATTTGATAAAGACAAATTTCACGGTAAGCTTTAGAAGCCGGAACAGGCGTGAGGCTGGCAAGGCTGCTCTTTTCCATGCATGTATATTGCGTGTATGGCGGAGGGCAGCCTTATCTTTTTTGTCTTCAATCCAGTAAAATTATCGCGAAAACATGTCAGATAATATTGACTTTATAAAAAAGTAGTCATACAATTATAGTAACAAATAAAAGTGGAAAGGAGTGTTTCGTATGTCATCTAATCTTATATTTACACTTATCTTCGTAGTCGCCGTACTCTTCTTCTGCTACCTGCTTACAAGGTATTGGTTCCGTGCAGGAAGGTATACGCCTGTGAACGACGCCGGTAAGCTGCGGTTCGGTTCAAAGACCGCTTTTGCCATGACACATTTCTGGAATGCGGTGGATGATGCAAAGGAACTTCCGATTGAGTCTGTGAAGGGCGGGATGGGAAGTGTCTGCCTGGATTCGGCGGAAGAGAAAAACGGGAAGGCCGTTCCGATTGGCTGCAATAGGTCAAAGGAAGACGGAACCGGATATGGCAGAAAGAATTACCGGATGAAGGAGAATATGTAAAGCAGTATGGAAAAAGAAATAATGCCACAAGATGTTATGGATGCGGACATAAGGGGGGGGGATACTATTACGAAGTGTCTGGGAGTTTTCGGAAAAGAATATGTAGGCAATAAGAACCGGAAGGAAAAGAGGTGTACATTCTGGTTCTTATTTTTTTGAGCTTTGTGGCTATAGCAGCATCTCGTATAGCCCGAGCACGATCAGTATCATGCCTGAGACCGGTCCGGCCCACCGTTTCAGGGCGCCCGATACTCCTATACGGCCTATTTTATTACCGGCGTGCAGGAATACCATACAGATGAGAAGGGTGGCGATGGAGGTGGGGATGAGCTTCATCCCAGAGATGCTGGCGCCTATGCCCATCCCCATATTATTCACAGTGAGGGCGCAGGCAATGAGGATTGCTTCTTTCAGGGATATCGTCTTATCCGGCGGTTCCGCCTCCGGATTATCCCAGTCATCCGGCGGCAGCCTGCCTTGTCGGTATTCTATGATGGATTTGACCGTATAATACAGGCCGAGGATAATGAGGACGATACAGCCGATCCTCTGGGCGGCGCTGGCCGGAATGAATAAGGTTAACTGCAGACCCATATAGATGGAGAATATCGTGCCGGCAAATGTAATCAGGCTGATGACGATATTTTCGGCAAAGGGTACGCGCTCCTTTTTGATTCCATAGGATATTCCGACGATCAGGGTGTCTATGTTGGCGGACAATGCAAACAGTATAGATGATATAAGGTGCATGGACATTGCTCCTGACTTTGGGTGTATACTCTTTTTACTAATATATTCAGATGAACGTCATATGGAACTGTCCCGTGTCATAGACTGTTAGGAATCCGATATACGGGAGCATGTATGCGTAAGTTTGTTATATCACCGAAGGGCATTGCCGCCGAGCTGCTTCTGATTGTCCTTGCAGCTGCACTTCTGTTTGGAAGGGCTAATGCGGAAAAGACAGCCGCTGTGGCAGAGGAGAAGGAAGACGACTATATCAAATGGGTGGAGTTTAATGTGTCTTATGAGGCATTGGACAAAGCGTACCAGTATGATGTAGATACATACGGTAAGGAACCACATCTGGACTGGATAGAACTGCTTTCATATCTTGGGGCAAAATACGGAGGCGATTTTACAAGTTATAAGGCCGGTGACATGGATGCGCTGGCTGAACAGCTGTCCCAGGACGGGGCCGACATGGAGGCGCTCACCAAAGACATGCAGTATTATGAATATTACCATGAGGCTTATGAGTCCGTTCTCGGCGGCATGGTCGGAACGTTCAAGATCCAGGGGGAGGACGGGAAATATACAGAAACATATGGGCTGAAGGCCTACCACCCTATTGCAAAAGGATTCCCTTATGGAGATTATGATGATTTTGGCGTGTCCAGGACCTATGGCTATAAGAGAAACCATCTGGGGCATGATATGATGGGCCAGGTGGGGACGCCAATATGTATAATAAATAGAATACACTTAAAAAGAGATGCTTAGATTTTTCCCGTCTAAAACACAACGTTTCACAATTTTCCGCACGAGCTCGTTCTGCTCTTTGTAGGACAGCATATCAAGATTATCAAGTAAGAAGCAGATGTTATTAAAAACTTCCTTCCTTTCCTCTTCCTCCGTCTTTTCATTAGCTTTTCGAACCTCTTCGGAATGCAGTTCCCTGTTCAACGAATCAAGTTTCCGGTCTAAAGTCTCCATCTGCGAAATGATGTATTTAGATGCAGTTGAGGATATGTTCTCTTGGAGCTGCGTTGCAAGATTTTCCAATGACCTTTCGACCGCCCGGATTTCCTTTTTTAGTCCGTCAGTGTCTGCCGTGCCATTACTCGTTGCCAGATACACATATTCTGGATTCAGACGGATTTCTCTCAGCTTATCAAAGAACATATCATCTATGACATCAATCTTAACGAACTCCGCATCACAATACTGTAACCCTTTTCTGTCGCGTTCCTGGCAATAGTAGTATGCAAACATCTTCCCATTTTTTATATATACGCGATTATGCATCAAGCGTCCACATTTACAGCGTAGTACACCCTTAAGGATACCAACCTCGTGCTTCTGCTTGCGGATTTGCTTGTTCTGGCCTATCCGCTTTTGTATGGCTATAAAGTCATCGGACGAAAATACCCAATCGTGGATGCCTATGGAAATTATCCAATTTTCGCTAGTCAATATTCTTTTTTGAGCTGTGCCCTTCGTGCGGCCGTATGCAATCAATCCTTTGGTCCCATCGAAACAGCGTTCATCAGGCAGAGTACATCCCTTATCTTGGAAATAATAATAGGCTTGCAAGTCATTTTGGCAGTATACAGGGTTGGTTAATATGCCATGTATCTGTGACGTGTTCAGATATTTTCCCGACTGGCTCGTAATATTGTTATCCCTGCAGTAACGTTCTAAACTCGTTATGCTATATCCGCTTAGAATCATTTGTCCGAGCATCTTTACGAGGCCAATTTTGTTGTTGTCCACTACCAGATAGGAGTGTTCCTTCCCGTCAACTTTCTTCCGGGTAGATGCCATGCCGGTTGGGAGCTTGCCGCCAGTCCATCGACCCGTAACGCCGAGGGAACGCATGCTGTCAGCCACTCGCTCCGACGTGTTCTCCCGTTCCAATTGGGCGAATGCGGCGAGGATATACATTACAGTCCTCCCGATAGGAGTCGATGTGTCGAAGGTCTCTTTTACGGAAATAAAGGAAACATCGTGCTGCTGCATGGTTTCGTACATGGTTGCAAATTCCTGCACATTACGGCTGATACGATCTAACTTATATACCATTACTATATCGAGCTTGCCAGACTTGACATCACGCATTAGCTCCTTGAAGGATGGACGGTTTGTGTTTTTCCCGGAATAACCTTCGTCCTTATCATAGACATAAAAATCAAGATGCTCGTCCCGGTATAAGATGCTGGCATAATCCTTACACATCTTCACCTGGACGGACACTGAATCGCTGTTATCGCGGTATACTGATTTTCTTGGGTAGATACCAATTCTCATACAATCATCTCCTCTATAGCTTATTAAAAAATGGTTAAAAAAATACGCCCACTTGCAGGACGCTAACGGAAATGATATAATTCTCTTGTTGAGGGAGATTCTATCATTCCGGTACGTCCGGCAGGTAGTATCTGCGAAACCGTCTCAGAAATGGGACGGTTTTTAAATTATTACAAATTGCGACTATATTATTACAAACCGGTTGGAAACCGGGCTATAACTGGTATAATTAAGTCATAATAAAATGTGATGAGCGCTTATCCAATAAATACTAAAAACGAAAGTATGTTCGATTTTCCCTATTGATATCTGTGATACAATATAGTATTATAAATATAAGGAATTTCGAACGTGTGTTTGCTATAGCTTTCAGGAGGTCGTACATATGAATAAGGACGAATATCAAAAATTAATAATTGAAATGGTCAATCAAACAACGGATATAAAGATTTTAATAGCAATCTATACGGTTATTAAAAATCTCACGGGATGAAAGCGGGGACTTTAGTCCCTGCTTTTTTCAACCACGTTTTTCAGATAATCCCTAAATACCTGCTTGCTTTTCTCATCTAATTTCCAATATTCAATAATTGCCTGCATAGCTAGTTTATCTTTGCCCTTTGAAATTTGTGTGGCTGCTTTAAAGTATTCATCCTCTACAGGAATATCTTCTTTCATATTTCCTCTACCAGTTCGGAGCCATTCTTCATTGATATTATATTCTCTACATATTGAAAGTATCATTTGGTCTGTGATACCCCTATCTCCATTCTCTAAGCGAGATATGGCAGTCTTGGTTACACCTAATCTTTTCCCAAATTCTTCTAATGTTAATTGAAAAGACTTCCGAATTTCTTTAATTCTATCATTCATTTATATATATTCACCTGCCTTTAATAGGAGATTACCATAATAAGTTACCAAAGTCAACAAAAATACATTGACAAAGTTACCAAAGTGGATTATTATATAACCATAGGCAACACAGAAAGCGAGGTGAAGACAAATTGGCAACATGGATATTGCTACTGATAGTGTGGATTGTAGCTATATGCTTTATATATATTATGCGGAAAATAGCACCGCAGGATAATGTATATCCGGTATGGGCAATTTTTATCTGTACTATGCTCACATTGTTTTTAAAATACCACGTATATTTTTAGAAAGTTCATTAAATGCGTCAAGAGATTGAAAGCCATTCCGGGTAGTAACGCATTGGTTAATATCCATTAGAACAGGAGTTAGTTCAGACGGGAAGTAAATAAGTGCAAGTGCATAATATTCGTCATACAAATGGGCGGATTCATTATCATCACGGTGTATGCAACGCATAGTGTATTTTAGATAGTTTTCGTATACTTCCCTACGATAAAAAAGAAGTTCTTTTTTCTCCTGTAATTCCAGCTCAAGCTTTTTCATTTTTAATTGATGTCGGTTATTTAAAAATGTGGTTATGGATGGAGTAATGGTGGCACACAGAGCGAGTATGACAGATATTGTTACGGTTAAATCTAATTTGGGCATAAGTTTTTATCCTTTCTTTTTATTTTGTTTTGGCGAAAACCTATACCTAAATTATATAGACCATGTGAAAAAAAGCAATATGAGTAAGTGAGGTGAAATAAATGAATAATCAGCTAACAAAAAAAGATACTTCAGAGGGTAAGGAGCTGTATGAATTATTAACGTCACTACCCGAAGCAGAAAGGAAGCAAGCTCTTATTTACGTAAGGGCGCTTGGTGACAGACAAATTATGACGAATGACAAGAAAGCAGGATAGGAGGTGACATAGGTGATTGAGACGAAAAAAATAATAACAAGTGAAACAGAAGAAGAGTTTATAAAAACAGTCATTTCTCTTGTTAAAAAAAATAGCATGACAGTTTCAAATGTATTAGAGGCAACAGAAAAAATAATCAACTACATGAATGATAATGCTGTAATACAAAAAGAGATTGACGAAAAAACGCCAATCTCATCAGAAATCAGTAGAAACGATATTGATATTGGCCCCCACCCTGAACAATCAGATACCAGCGGCCACTTCCCGATACAGTAATGTGAACAGGGGTTTCTGTATAGTGTCCACCAAAATATTTAAATTGTTTACCGGATTTGTATTTTTGAAAATTTGAAGAATCAACTAAAAATACATCTGCCGCATGTTTTAGCTGGACTTCTACGGAAAGGTGCCCATTACTGTCTGCATATGGTACTTGTGCCATGTATTTTGTACTCCCTTCTTATGTACTCGGCATGGCGGTGCCTGTAAATACAGTATAGGAGTAATGGGAGAAAATGGCAACAAGGACAATCCATAATACATACAATTAACCGAGGAGGTGAAGTGCATGAGTAGAAGCAAAGAAGAATACACCTGTACCGCTATATATACGGAAGGTTGCGAAAAGCGGCTTACAGAAGCTCTTGTGGCTCTCTACTACCAGAGAAAACAAAAATCGGAGTACGAGCAAAAGAAGAATACCGCTTAGGCGGTAGGAAAAGAGGACAAGCAACGTGACGACATTTAAAAAACACTGGCTACGGCATCGGGTTAGGAAAATGATAGCGGACAACAGATACTACATAGCTGTCATATTCTGCCTAACAATTCTGATGCTGTCCTATATTGGGGGTGTATACGTACTATGCCGCGCATGCGGACACTAAAAAGGCGCTTAACCAGGGAAGGGATAAGCGCCGAGAGCAGACTGAAACATTCAGACTACATCACATAATGTATTGTTATTATAACGCTTAAAGGAGGATTAGTCAATGAGTAATAGAGATAAGATACACGAATTATTAGACCTGTGCCTAGACATACAGGAAAACGGGAGAGGGGAAGAAGGTTATCCCTGCGTATTCTTTAGCTGTACAAATTACGGGACAGACATTTCAATCCTGATACATGATGGCGGATTCAAGACGGGCAGTTACGACGGGGAGTATAGATTAGACTTTGCCAATATCAGCCCCCGCACTTATGAAAACTGCAGACAGCATCTTTTGGATTTAGGAGGGAGGGTGAACGCATGTATTACAACGAATGCCCCTACTGTGGAGCACATCTAGACCCCGGCGAGCCTTGCGATTGCCGGGACGAGAAGGAACTGCGGCTTAAGAAACGGCAGGCCGCAGAAATAAGAATAACTGAGATGTTAGAGGAGGATGAAAGATGGAGTCAGGAAAAGTTAAGGATTTGCTGTTAAATACAAGCAGAAAAGGCATGAAAAATCTGGTTGATTACATGGAAGAGAACGGTTTTTTTACAGCTCCATGTAGTACAAGCCACCATTTGGCAAAAGAAGGAGGGCTTGCGGAGCATAGCTTAAACGTATGTGACATTGCAATCAGCTTGATAGCGGCCTTTGATGCTGACAGCCGCTTGCTAGAAAGCGTAATTATCTGCTCCCTGCTGCATGATATAGGAAAGATGGGGCAGTTTGGAAAGCCGAACTATGTTCCCAACATGCTAAAAGGCAGGGCCACGAAAGCGAACCCTAACCCGGAACCATACCAGTCGGACAAAAAGCCATATACGACCAATCCAGAGCTGCTGCTCGTAGACCATGAGGTCAGGGCACTGTCTATCATATCAAGATACATAGATTTGACGGAGGAAGAGCAGCAGGCGATACTCTGGCACAATGGCCTTTATGGGCCGTTCAAATATGAAATACAGGGCAAAGAGACGCCGCTTTACATGATCCTGCATTTTGCCGACATGTGGGCCAGCCGCATAGTCGAAGCAGAGGACGGTGATATGGATGATTAAGTTCAGGCCCCTTCGGGCAGACGAGATAGAATGCAGAATCGCAATGGTAAAATCCACTGGAATATCGTTGCTGCTCTACAAGGATGCAAGGTGCGACATGAACATCCTGGACGAGGAGATAGGACCGGAGAGCTGGCAGAGGACGCACAGCCGGGACAACGCGAACTGTACCGTAAGCATCTGGGACGCAAAGAAAGAAATGTGGATATTCAAAGAGGATACAGGGACTGAGAGCCATACGGAAAAGGAGAAGGGATTAGCTTCTGACAGCTTCAAAAGGGCCTGTTTCAATTGGGGTATCGGAAGGGAGCTGTACACTGCACCATTCATCTGGATACCATCATCAGAGTGCATCATAAAGGAGAGGCAAAGCAACGGGAAAACCACAGGATATACCTGTTTTGACAAGTTCTATGTAAGCAATATCGGATACGATGATAAGCGGTGCATTGATAAGCTCCAGATAAAGAACAGCAAGTCACATAAGGTTGTTTTTGAACTTGGCAAGATAGAAAATCAGGAGCCAGTACCGGAGCCGGACAAGCCAGCTACAGAAGCGCAGAAGAAGACAATCCGTAGCCTGTGCGAGAAGCATAAAAATGATATAGATATGGTCTATGCAATGAATAACGTATCTGAGGATACTATGACTGAAAAGCAGGCAGGGGCATTGTTGGAGGCATTCAAGCGGAAGTATGGTGATGACTGATGAAGTGCACAGGTACGTTTGAACAGTTCTATGTAGACTATTTCCGCAAGAAACAGCTTGTCACTGTGGCCGTCAATGAGGACGTCCGGCAGGAATATGACCGTCTGAAGGACAAGGAGAAGCTGACCGTAGAGATTAAGCAGTACCGTGAGAAGCGTAGTCTTAGCGCAAATTCTTACTTCCATGTCCTGGTCGGGAAACTGGCAGACAAGCTTGGAACGAGCAACGCTTACATGAAGAACACGCTTCTGCAACGGTATGGACAGCTTGCCATCGAGAACGACAGCATAGTTCCCCTTGTCATCCGGGACGACATCGACATGATGGAGAGGGAAGAGATGCATCTCCGCCCTACGGACAAGGTGCGGTGCATGGACGATGGAAAGCTCTACCGGGTGTATCTGCTCCTTAGAGGCTCACATACATATGACACCGAAGAGATGAGCCGCCTGATAGATGGAACCGTGCAGGAATGCAAGGAGCAGGGCATAGAGACGCTTACGCCGGCGCAGCTAGAAGAGATGAAACAGAAATGGGGTGTTGAAATTGGGTAAACAGCTATGGAGCATATTCACGTCCAACATGGACGAATGCATCTTCAGCGGCAGCTGTGACGTAGAACGGCATCATGTGTTCTCGCACACGTCGAATGAGCGTAAGCTTTGCGAGAAGTACGGATTCACCGCACCACTCAGGCCGGATTTGCACCCCAACGGCGTACACCGGGGGAAGGGGGCTGCAGAGGTGGACAAGTGGCTCAGGAAGAAATGCCGGGACTATTACCTTGAGCATTATGGAGATGAGGAGGCTTTTAGAAGGGAGTTCTTCTATTCAAGCTAGCGAGGCGGAAGAGCCTTGACTATAGGTAACTAATTAACTAAATCTTGCTTTACGCAGAATGACAACAACAGCAGTGTATCACGACACTACCCCCGGCTCCGGCCGGGGAGGAAGGAGGGGCATGGACGGACAGGTCAAAGGGCAGATGGAGCTGGAAGAATACCTGAAGGAAATAAACAGAGAGAATTTTGACATCCTTGATTATATCCCCACGGGCAGCACGAACGCAGTAGCAAGGGTTATGCTCAGATTCAGGACCGGGCTTAGAGATAGACAGATGCGTAAGCTTATACACTTTGCAAGGCGCAGGATTCCCATACTCAATATGCAGGATGGGAAGGGATATTTTATCCCCGACATGAACAGCGATAAAGACATCCGGCTACTTGTGAAATATGTACAGCAAGAGGAGAGCAGGCTGAGACGTATAGCCTGGTCCTTGATGGCCGCAAGAAAGACTTTGAGGAGCTGCGGCATCAACTGGCGGGATGAAAAGTGGAAGAAGGGCAAGTATAAAAAGGCAGCATAGGCGAGGTGGAAAAGGTGGAAGGATGGGTTAAAGCACACAGGTCTCTTATCGAACACTGGCTGTGGCAGGAAAAACCATTTTCGCGAGGGCAGGCGTGGATTGATATGCTGCTACTTGCAAATCATTCGGGTAACAAGGTGCTAATTGGCAATGAGTTGGTTTACGTAGAAAGAGGCAGCTTCGTCACATCCGACTTAAAACTTTCCAGCCGATGGGGGTGGAGCAAAACGAAGGTAAGGGCCTTTTTGGCGTTATTAGAGAATGACGGAATGATTGTTAGAAATGCAGACCGTAAAAAAACCGCGATAAACATTGTAAACTACGACAATTATCAGGATTTGAAAACCAATAAAGAACCGCAAAAAGACCACGAAAAAACTACAGAAAGACCACAAAAAAACACAAACAAGAATGTAAAGAATGATAAGAATGTAAAGAATGATGAAGATATTATGTCCTCTGGCACTCGTGCCGAGCCAATCACCGAGTACCCGTACAAGGCGGTTGTCGAATATCTGAATCAAAAGACAGGGAAATCATTCAGGGATAAGTCTAAGGACACACAAAGGCATATCAGGGCAAGAGCCAATGAGGGCTATGTTTTTGAAGATTTTGTCAAAGTTATTGACAATAAATGTGCAGAATGGACCGGAACGGATATGGAGCAGTATCTAAGGCCAAGCACATTGTTCGGGGCAAAGTTCGAAGGGTATCTGAATCAAAAGCGGAAGGCTACAGACCGTATAAGCGAGGTGGACAACTGGTGACAAGAGGCGAGTTCAAGAATATTGTGAAAGCTATCCGGGGGGCGTATACGAATTGTGCCATTACAACACAACAGGTATTTGACGAGTGGTATGCACTTCTCGGGGACATGGATTACATGATAGTGTCACAAAACCTGCAGCAGCACATAAAGACAAATAAATTCGCCCCGACGATTGCGGAACTGCGGGGGGCTGACAAACGAGGTTTTAATAATTTTGTCGGACGGAATTATGACATGCTGAAACTGGAAAGGGCACTTCTGGGAGAAAAAACCTATACGAGTATAGAGGAAATTAAGGAGGACATATGTACGAGTTAAACAAGCACAGCCATAACGGCGGCAAGCAGAGGGTATCCGGCGGGTTCAAGCCGGGGAACATGAACGCCTTCATCTTTGCGGGCGGGAGAAAGAAAAGTAAGAGGATTAAACACGGAAAATAGGAGGGAAAATAGATGTTTGAGATAGGCGATTTGGTTAGAGGGACAAAGGAATCAGATGGACAATACGAAATAACAAATTCGGCGATGACGAAAGGAATTGTTGTAGATATAGGCCCTCGTGGAAACATCCTGGTGAGAGTATTACAACACCAGTGCGGCGTACACGGAATGCATTGCGTCAAACCGGAATACTTTGAAAAGATAGGTCATGCAGAACCTTTTGAGGCTGCTAAGTTCCAGGAGGCGCTTAGCAAAGGCAAGGATAAGGCGGTTGAGTATCTGCTTAGTGCTGACCTGAGCTATGCCGACCTGAGACATGCTAGCCTGAACGATGCCGACCTGAGCTATGCCGACCTGAGCGGTGCTAACCTGAGAGGTGCTAACCTGAGCGATACTGACCTGAGCGGTGCTAACCTGAGAGGTGCTAACCTGAGCGATACTGACCTGAGCGGTGCTGACCTGAGACATGCTAACATGAGCTATGCCGACCTGAGCGGTGCTAACATGAGCGGTGCTAACCTGAGCGATGCTGACCTGAGCGGTGCTAACCTGAGAGGTGCTAACCTGAGCGGTGCTAACCTGAGAGGTGCTGACCTGAGACATGCTAACCTGAGACATGCTAACCTGAGCGGTGCTGACCTGGATTTTTCGTGTTTTCCGCTATGGTGCGGAGGGATGAATATCAAATCGGATGTGCGTATTGCTAGACAACTTGCATATCATTTCTGCAGATTAGACTGCGAAAATGAGGAATACATAGACGCGCGCAATGCGCTCGTACAATTCGCGAATGGATTTCACCGCGTACAAGAATGTGGACAATTAGCATTTAGATCAAAAAGTCAGAAGGTAAAGTAGAAAGGAACATCATGGGACTTACAGATAATCAACAGAGATTAATTCGGTCAATTGCAGAAAATGATATCCTGTCAGCTAAAAAGTGCGCCGTTGCCTGTCTGACAGAAGATACAACACGGAAAAATCAATGGTTTTGCAAAAAGTATAAAACTATTTTTGAGACAACCGGTGCAAATATGTACGAGCTACCGCAAGACTTGAAAGGCTTACTGACCGTTGAGGATGTATCATTATCATTCAAGGATGGAAGATATTACCTCTCTGATCGTGAGCAAAAAGTATACAAAAACACAATTCGTATGAAAAAGGTCAGTAAACGTCTTATGGAAATGGGGATACCATACATAAATTCCACTCTTCTTTATGGGGAGAGCGGTACCGGGAAAACTACATTTGGAAGATATATAGCCTTTAAAACTGGATTACCGTTTTGTTACATGAATTTCTCTCATCTAGTAGATTCGCATATGGGAGGCACATCAAAAAATATCAGTAAGGCATTTACCTATGCAATAAGCAATCCCTGTGTGTTTATGCTGGATGAGGTTGATTGTATAAGTATAAGACGATCAGATACAAGTTCAAGTAGTGGCACTGGTGGAGAGATGGCAAGAGTCACAATTACCCTCATGCAGGAGTTTGATAGGCTGCCAAATGACGTTATTGTAATTGGAGCAACCAACCGGATAGATAGAATTGACGAAGCCTTATTAAGGCGTTTTTCATCAAAACATGAGGTAAAGGTACTTAATGAAGCGGAAAAAATAGCAATGGTAAGAAAATACCTACATGATATTGGCTTAGACTTCCCAGATCATAAGATTTCGGAGATGGTGACAAGGAATAAAAATCAATCAATGTTACTGAATGACTTAATACGGGCGATATCAGAAAAGATTGCGGAGTAAGTTGCGTAGGTAAATTAGCATTTAAGGAGAAAAAGATATGGGACAAGCAAAATACGAAGAGTGCAATAAATGTCCTGCGAGAAAAGGATGCAATATTGCATTCGAGCCAGGAAGTGTAATGTGCAGCATAAATAGATTTAGAAGTGGAGCAACACGCGGGGACTCAGAAACAAGCCGTAGAGTATGTCCACATTGCGGGAAACCAATTTAAGATTTAAGGAGGAAAATAAAATGGACGCAGAAATAAAAAATATTTTAGAGTTACACAAAAAGTGGATGATAAATGAGGAAGGTGGCATACGTGCTGACATGAGCTATGCCGACCTGAGCGGTGCTAACATGAGCGGTGCAGACCTGAGCTATGCCGACCTGAGCTGTGCCGACCTGAGACATGCTAACCTGAGCGATGCTGACCTGAGACGTGCCGACCTGAGCGGTGCCGTAGGAATACTTGATGCCATCGACTATCTCGGAGCTAACTTCGAGCGCACAAACGAAGGGTACATAGTTTTTAAGGCGTTCGATTCGCATTATCCTGCACCGGACAGGTGGGAAATTAAAGAGGGCGAGGTAATAACCGAAATCTGCAATCCCGACAGAACATGCCAATGCGGATGCGGAATCAACGTAGCACCGTATCAGCGGGTCAAAGCTACTCATGAAAGCACGATATATAAGCTGCTTATAAAATTTGAATGGCTGGCTGGTGTAGTCGTACCATTTGGGACAGACGGAAATATAAGGACAAGCCGGGCGCAGATTTTAGGAAAAGTAGAGTAAATTAGCATTTAGCGAATTAATAAAGGAGACGTATGATTTTAAGGAGTCAAATTGATGGAAATGGACAAGAGTATATGACCATATGCGTTGATTGCAAATTAGATAGCAGAGGGATTTGTAATGGGAAAAGGGTTGTTCTTGAAAATAATTATAAAAAGAACTGCTATTCGATTTTTGAGATGCAGGGAGCCCGGTATAAAGGAGAATTGCAAAAAAGAAAAGAAGAAACTTTTGAATTGATAGAGTTTCAAAAGTGGCTATCAAAGCATGGCTATATTGAGGATGAACATGCGTGTAAGGCAGCTAGAGAAGGTAGATAATCTGGCATATAGTGAATAAAAGAAAGGAGCCGGAACCTTCCCGGGAATAAGGCGCGCCGGGTTCCTTTCAAAAATGGAATTTAACAAAATTATAAATGATGATTCGATTAAGGTAATGAAGAATTTACCATCTGAAATATTTGATTTGATAGTTACAGACCCGCCGTACAAGACGATTACCGGTGGAGATAGTAACGGGAAAAGTTCAGAACGTCCAAAAGGCATATTGTCTGGAAATAGAAAATTATTTAAACATCAGAATATAAAAATATCTGATTGGATGCCAGAAATATTCAGAGTATTAAAAGAAGGAAGCCATTGTTACATATTTACAAATGTTTTAAATCTGACAGAAATGCTTAATGAAGCAGAAAAAGCTGGATTTAAATTACATAATCTTCTTGTGTGGGAGAAAAATAATTGCACTCCGTCGCAGTATTACCTGAAAAATTGTGAGTATGTACTATTCCTTCGCAAGGGAAAAGCAAAATGGATTAATGATATAGGCGGAAGCAAAACAGTTCATCGGTTTGACAATATTATCGGGAATAAAACTCATCCATGTGAAAAACCTGTAAATTTGTTAAAGTTTTATATCGCAAATTCCAGTAATGAAAATGATGTGGTGTTTGACCCGTTTGCTGGAACAGGTTCTGCTATGGTAGCTGCCGAAGAACTTAATAGACAGTATTTTGGATGTGAATTAGAGGAAGATTATTTTGATATCGCTTATAAACGGGTGAATAAGAAAATAATCCACTAACCGGCCATTTAGGAGGTAAACAAATGGAAATTGATTTGAGTAGATTTAAGGTAATTCACGGCGACAAAGTGTTAAATGCAGTATCACTTGTGGATGTAAGAATGCCGGAGGGCATGAACTGGGAAAATAGAGAAATTAATGTTAAGCCAAAGGTAATAGACATTCTGGCGATAAACGAGGATGGAAATCTGGTGTCCATAATGGACGAGGCTTGGACATTTCAGTTTTTACCGATTATACATAAACCGTAATTTAGGAGAAGGGCCATGAAAAGTAAAACGTGTGAACAAAAATTACAGGAACTATGTGCAGATATCACCCATGAACGTGAGCACTGGAAAGATATAAATAAAACCGGATGCAATGACCCGAACTGGGAAGATGGAGTGAACATGAATCTAATACGAAACCACATCATATATGACAGAAAACAAATAGAAGAGATTTGTCAGGAAACAGGAAAGCCGTTGCCGGAAGAATATTACCTTTCGATACCACCGAAAGTAAACACTGGCTATATGGCAAATTTGAATCAGCAAGAGCGGGTAAAGAGATTTATGAGTCTAGGGCACAAGATAACAACAAGAAAAGTGAAGTTTGAGGATGACGGTCAGTTAAGATTTCTGTGAACTAACCCGGAATTTAACAAAACAAACGAAGGAGATAAATCAATGAGGAAGCATAGAAGGACCAGGAAAGAGAGCGCGCTGGACAAGCGTGACAGGCTGGCCAGATTGGCCGAGTGCAATCCCACCGCAGCGGCGGCCAGGCAGTTCGTCCATAAGGCTTATCAGAACTATAGTGTAGATGAGTATATGAGGAGCAGAGGAAAGAAGGAGATAGAGAGTTGAGAAGGGTGACGAAAAGAGAAGCGCATCAGAGAGGGTGCATCTACTGCACCGACCATAGGAGTGTAGGCAGAAGCGGCGTACATCAGGCGCAGCTGGCCACGGAGCTGAAGGAAAATATCAGGAAGAAGGCAAGAGGATATCTTGTAGATGACCTGTCGTTCGGCGTGTGCTGCATCCATGAGAGGTGCCCTTACAAGGAGCTGGACGGATACAAGAGCTACAAGGAATATCTTGACGGAACCGGCGGGGCGCCAACGGTTAAGCTGCTAGGAATGCTGAAGGGGAGGGCCGGCAATGACAGAAAATGACAGGAAGAAGGAATATCTGCGGGAGTACCGCGCATCGGTCAGGCGGGTAACGCGGATAGAGGAGGAGCTGAAGGAAGTCAGGGAGATGAAGGCCAGCATATCGATCATATATGATGACATGCCGCATGGTTCAGGGCAGAGCGACCTGTCTGATTATGCATCTGAGCTGGACAAGCTTGAGCGGGACCTGGTAAGCGAGCGGTACAGGCGCGTCATGCTGTACAAGGACATATCTTCCCGTATCAAAAGCCTGAAAAGCAAGAACGAGAACGACGTCATGTTCTACAGATACATAAAAGGCCTGGACTGGTGGGAGATCGCGGAAAAGATGGGATATTCGGAACGGCAGATATACAGGTTTCATGGGAAGGGGTTAGTTCATTTTGAGTTGCCAGAATCAAAGATGTCAGTAAATGTCAGTGAATGTCAGTAGCATAAGTGGTATTATGGTAGCATCAGGAAGCGGTAGAGAAGTACCGGTCCTGACACATTCCTCCTATTGACGACACGCGTGAAAGCGGCTGGGTTCCCGAATGGGAGTAGGCTATAGACTTAGAATTCCTTTGCCGCTTTAAAAGAGATAACCATATTGATTGTGGTTGAAAGGCACTCCGGCATGGGGTGTCTTTTGAATTTTCTACTGAAGGACACGCTTGAAGTGCTGCAAAGATATACAGCGTGTAGAAAACTTTACCCACGAGTAGATGAAGACAAGCCAGTGATTGTAGTCTGGGGCTTGTGGGTAGCACTCTGGAAGTAAAAGGTTTCCTGCTGGGCGGGATAGGTAGTTTATAAGGAGTGCTTAAAAAGAATAACGGAACGTACTCCGGTGCCTTCGGGCCGAGGGTATGTTTATCTATAAAAAACAACGGAACGAGAGGTGATGGTATCGTGGGGAAAAGATTAAGGTTTAAAACACCTGGAGAACTGGCGGAGACATGGGATGCGTATAAAGAGGAGTGCGATAACCAGATGGTCCTCACTCATGACTTTTCGTCAAAAAACAGCGAGTTCGTCAGCAAGGAATTACGGCGTAGCGTTACATACACAATTGAGGGATTTTGTGTGTTTGCAGGCATTGCGAGGTCTAAGTTTTATGCGACATATGCCGAAAGAAGAGGTTATGGGGACATCGTAACGCGCATGAAAGAAGAATGCGAGGTTGACGCCCGTAAGAAGTTTGAGATGCAGGTGATACCTTCCCAGCTTGCGGGCCTGTGGATGAGTAAGTATGGATATACCACAAAGCAGGATAATAATATCTCTGGCAGTCTGGGTACCGAGCAGACGAAGCTGGATGACCTGTTGAAACAGATGCGTAGTGGTGATGGACAGTGAGCGAAGAAAGATTATTGCTATCAGATAAATATAAAGCATTCCTGCATTGCGATGCTCCGGTAGAATTTTTGGAAGGCACTACGGCTGCGGGAAAGACAACGGTAGGACTATTTAAGTTTATGCTCAAGGTAGCCGAAAGTCCTAAGAAGCTGCATATTCTAGCTGCTGACGATACCGGGGCCGCCGAGAAGAACATCATTCAGAAAGACCTGGGCATTCTGGATGATTTCGGTGTGCTGGTGGAGTACAAGGGTAACGGCTCTGGCGAGTATAAGATGCCACACCTGGTGTTCTACACGTCAGCTGGAGATAAGATAGTGTTTGTCGTCGGGTATGGCAACAAAAGTAAATGGAAAGACGCCCTGGGTGGTCAGTATGGTTGTCTGTATATTGATGAGATTAACACGGCAGATATTGAGTTTGTCCGTGAGGCTGCCATGAGGTCGGATTATCTGATGGCAACGCTTAACCCGGATAATCCCAGCCTGGAGGTGTATAAGGAGTATATCAACTGTTCACGGCCACTGCCGGAGTGGGCGGATGAGACGCCACAAGAGATCAAAGATGAATTACGAGAGGGACCAAAACCCGGATGGGTACATTGGTTCTTTTCTTTTGCAGATAACGCAGGGCTTCTCCAGAGTATGCTTGATAGGATTCTGAACAATACGCCAAAAGGGACGAAAATCTGGAAAAATAAGATTCAAGGACTGCGCGGTAAGGCAACCGGCTTGATATTCCCTAACTTCGACCGGAAGAAACACGTGGTATCTGCTGATTGGTTGAAACAGCAGATTAAGACCGGCAAGGTAAAATTCAAGAAGTTCACGGCAGGGCTGGATACATCCTATTCCAGCAAAAGCCCTGACACCATTGCCATGATATTCCAGGGAATAACAGAGGATAGAGTGCTGTACACTCTTGCCGAGAAGACATATAACAATGCTGACCTTGATGTGCCGCTGGCTCCCAGCGATACAGCAATACGTTTCATCGGATTTCTTGACCAGTGCAAAAGGGAATGGGGGTTCGCAAAGAATGTATTCGTGGATTGTGCGGACCAAGCGACGATAACGGAGCTGCGCAAATGGAAGCGGCTGCATGGATGTCTGTATAACTTTCTGGACAGTTACAAAAGTGTTGAAATTATAGACCGTATCAACCTGCAGTTGGGTTGGATACAACAGGGCAGCTATTATGTTGTTGATACCTGTACAGAGCATTTGAGTGAGTTGGAACGGTATTCGTGGGATGATGAGAAAGACAAGCCAGAAGACCGGAACGACCATACGATTAATGCGAACCAGTATGCGTGGATTCCATACAAAGATATGATTGGATTTGAGGAGGCCGAGAAATGAGGTGGACGCAGAAATTGAGTGAAAATATCAAGCGGAGCGTCAGGAGCTGGCTGAATGTGGTTCCTGCAAATCCGTATAACATCCAGATCAATGAGGTGTTGGACTTTGAGACCAATGCCATCCGTAACCGTATATGGTACCGGGGTGATGGCAACGAGCTGGAACAGATGTACCAGCAGAACCCGGATTATGCAGATAAGTACAAGTTCTGGGCCTGTAAGTGCAGCCCTGGGATGGAAATGCGGAAGATACATACAGGATTGCCGGGGTTGATTGTGCGCATCTTATCCTCTATCGTGCTGGATGATATGAACGATTTTGAGTTTAAAGATGCAAAGCAGGAAACGCTCTGGAAAGAGATTGAGAAGAATAATAAATTCAAAAAAAAGATGGAGAAGGCATTGAAAGACGCTTTATACATAGGTGATGGGGCGTTTAAAGTAACTATAAACACTAAAAAAAGCCAGTACCCAATCCTTAAATGGTATCCAGGGGACCGCGTGGAGTTGGTACGGGATGATGATGAACTGCAGGAAGTGGTGTTTAAAACTCCATATATCGACAACGGCAGAACTTATGTCCTCAACGAGCGGTATGGATACGGATACATCATAAATGAACTGTATCTGCATGACAAGCTGGTTGATATCAAATCAATCCCGGCTACAGTCAATATGGAGGACTGGAAGTTTGACGAGAATGTAATACTGGCTGTACCACTGCAAATATACGAATCAGCGAAATATGAGGGCCGTGGAGGCTCTATTTTTGATGGGAAATTGGACAGCTTCGACGCGTTTGACGAGGCATGGTCACAGTGGATGGATGCATTGCGGGCAGGCCGGGCCAAAACCTATATCCCTGAATGTCTGGTACCGCATGATCCAGAAACGGGGAGGCTCATCAAACCGAACGCGTTTGATAACCGGTATCTTGCCGCAAATGGGGATATGCGAGACGGACAGAAGAACGTTATTAATACAGAGCAGCCCGGCATTCCACACGAAAGCTATCTTGCCAGCTATGTGACAGCCCTGGATCTCTGTCTGCAGGGATTAATCAGCCCCAGCACGCTTGGAATCGACGTCAAAAAGCTGGACAATGCAGAAGCACAGAGGGAAAAGGAGAAAGCCACTCTGTATACACGCAATGCCATTGTGGAGGCCCTTCAGGAGACATTACCTGAGCTGGTATCCACATGCAGTAATGCATACAATATCCTGTTCAAGAAGCCCATAGAAGCGGTTGGGGTCAATATACCATTTGGTGAGTACGCCAATCCGTCGTTTGAAAGTCAAGTGGAGACTGTTGGGAAGGCAAAGACACAGGGCATCATGAGTATCGAGCGCTGCGTTGAGGAGCTTTACGGCGACACGCTGGACGAACATTGCAAGCAGGAGGAAATAGTCCGACTGAAAAAAGAACAAGGTCTTATGGAGACAGACGAACCCAGTGTTGCCGGTATGGACGGGTTGATGCAAGTGCCTCCGGCGGAGCCACTACAAGAGTCAAAGAAGGAAGATGAGCCGCCGAAAGCAGGTGAATAAGTATGGCCGATAAAAAGCGTGAGGACGATGCCTATAATCTGCGCAAGGTCTTTGAAGAGATGGAACTCGAATTGGTTCGGTCAATGCGCCGGAATCTGAAACGCCATGAGAAGGAAGAGGAAGAAGAGGGGTTCCGCTGGGAGATGTGGCAGCGGGCAAAGCTACGGAATTTACAGCGGTATCGAAAAGAGAACAAGGCTATTGTAGACAAGATTAGCCCTGAAGTCGAGCGAATAGTAAATGAAGCTCTGGAAAGCAATTATCAGAGAGGCCAGAACATGTTTGAAAGGATTTGGGAGAAAATCAAGTCTGTTTTTTTTAAACGGAAAAGAGTTCAGTTTCCCGGAAATATTGCACACCATAAGTTGTCTACCTCTCCGCTCAATGAACAGAACTTTTTCGGCATAAATGAAAAGAAACTGGAAGCAATGCGGGAGACTGTGAATCATGATCTAAAAGAAGCACAGCACGCAGTTTTACGCCGCATGGATGATGTTTACCGAAAGACGGTATATAACGCCGAGGTGCAGATGGCTGCTGGGGCAAATACACTGGATCAGGCAATTGACCTTGCTACAAAGCAGTTCCTGGAAAAGGGTATTAATTGCATAGAGTACAAGAACGGCAACCGGGTAAATATAGCCAGCTATGCTGAAATGGCATTGCGGACCGCTTCACACCGGGCAATGCTGCTGGGGGAAGGTAAGAAAAGAGATGAATGGGGGATACACACGGTTGTTGTTTCTGCTCATGCCAATACTTGTCCTCTATGTTCCCCTTGGCAGGGCAAGGTACTGGTGGATGATGTGTTTTGCCGTGGCGCTCCTGAAGAGGCCGAAGAGTTGGGATATCCTCTATTATCCACTGCTATGAGAGCTGGTCTCCTGCATCCAAACTGTCGGCATACAATATCTACATACTTTCCAGGTATTACAAAGCTGCCGGAGGTTCCTGATTCAGATAGAGCGGCAAATACCTATCAAGCAGAACAGAAGCAGAGGGAGCTGGAACGGAAAATCAGGAAATGGAAACGCAAAGCGGAAGGCAGCCTCAGCCCGGAGAATGTCAGTAATGCCAATGGAAAAGTAACGCAATATCAGGAAGAACTCAGAAAACATCTTGACAGCCACCCGGAATTAAGACGGGAATACAACAGAGAGAAGACGCGGGGGATACTTGCAACTGGACAATCTGAAAGTAGATATGGTTACGAGAATTTTGACAAAGTTCATCTGGCAAGTGATGCTTCAGAACTTCTGCCAAACTTTGAAAGTGTTAATATCCCTGACGGGAAAATCACAGGATATGCATTAAATAAGGAACACCCTAAAGGGAAGAATAAAGCCGTTGCCTTTGAAAAATATCTGGGGTACAATGTTAATACCAAAGAGGAGCTGCTGCAGGAAGTTTATGAGGGACTTAAAAAATATAAGTGTTCTAAGCGGGCCGCAAATCAGTATGGGCAGCCTTATGAGGTGGCAATGGTCATAAAGGGCGCAAACGGGAAATATGCCAGGGTAAAAACCGGATGGATTGTTGATAATAATACCAGCATACCGAGGCTTACAACTATTTATGTAGATGAGGGGTGATGAAGTGAAAGAACTTGACATTGTGCTGTTAAAGGATGGAAGACAGGGAACTATTTTAGAAATGTATGAGCGGGGAAGGGCATATCTGGTTGAAATTACAGACGATAAGGGCAAGACGATAGACACCCCGATAATACAGAAAGAGGATATAAAGGAACTTGTATATATAACATAGATACCACCTGTCAAAAATGGCCGGTGGTATCTTTATGTCCTGAAAGAAAGGAGGGATATCATGAAGGTAAAGGTGTTAAGAAATTTCCGCGATCGAGAGAATGCTCTTCGCCTACGCAAGGAAGGCGATACTTTTGAGGTGGAAGAGAAACGCGCGAGAGAACTGGAAGGCCGGGGATTTGTGGAGATTACAGCCGGAAAATCCGGTAAAGAACAGGGGAGATAATGAAGGAATTCCCTTCGAGGCACAGAAGGTGTGCCTTATTTTTGTGTCCAAACACGATATGACCTAAAAAGATGCGTGACCGGTGACACCGATGACAATGGAAGATAGGGCGACACCCTAAAAATGGAAAGGAGATCAAGTATGGAAGGAACAGGAACACAGACACAGCAGAACAACCAGCAGCAGGCGCAGACACAGAATACAGCACCAGGAACCCAACAATCAAACCAGCAGGCGCAGTCCCCGGTGATTGATTATGCTAAAATCCAGCAGATGCTGGAAGGCACGCTGGCCGCGAAAGAGGATACGGCCCTGAAAGCATACTTTAAACAGCAGGGACTTAGTCAGCAGGAGGTCGAACAGGCAATAGCAGCATTCAAAGAACAAAAAGCGGCTCAACAACCTGATGTTAATGCAATCCAGACACAGCTCACACAGGCCCGGGCTGCGGCGCAGAAAGCTATGGTGGAGAGTGCAGCTACAATGGCAGCTGTCGGCCTGGGTATAGATGACAAGACTATCCCGTATGTCCTCAAAATGGCTGATTTAAGCCAGGTTATGGGGACAGATGGAAAAATCAACGACGAGACGCTTAAAGATGCTTTAAACAAGGTGCTGGAAGATGTACCGGCATTAAAACCCGCGGCCTCAGGCCAGACAGGTTTTGTACAGATTGGTGCAACCAGCCAGACAGGGCAGCAGCAAGCAACAGATGACACCTTGAAAAAGGCGTTTGGACTTTAAAGTTAAAGAAAGAGAGGATTAAACATGGCAGTATATGATTATGCAACAACGTTCACGCAGCTCTTACAGCAGAAGTACAACAAGGAGCTGTGCTCCGATGCGCTGTCAAACAGCCACCCGGAGATTAAATTTATAAATGCGCAGACTATCAAACTCCCGAGGATGACGGTATCTGGATACAAGGACCATACCAGGACAATTGGATTCAATTCCGGAACATTGTCAAATGACTGGGAGGCAAAAAAACTCGCACATGACCGTGACATTGAATTTTGGGTTGACCCAATGGACATAGACGAGACAAACCTCACTCTGTCGGTGGCGAATATCCAGAATACCTTTGAGACTGAGCAGGCCATCCCGGAGACGGACTGTTATCGCTTCTCAAAGCTTCACTCAGAACTGGAGTCATATTCTGGACGTATTGATACTTCAACAGTGGTGTCAGCGGCGAATTTCCTGGAGGCGT
Source organism: Extibacter muris (assembly GCF_004345005.1). Lineage (GTDB taxonomy): Bacteria > Bacillota > Clostridia > Lachnospirales > Lachnospiraceae > Extibacter > Extibacter muris. Next base: position 165,633 of record NZ_SMMX01000006.1, on the reverse strand, counting down.
TTGATGCAGAGATGGCAATCATGGACGAGGCTTCCGTACCGGAAGAGGGCAGGATCCTGTATGTCACACCGACAATGAACAAGATTGTGAAGGAAGCGGAGGGAATCCAGAGGTCTATTACGGTAAATACATCATCATCTATCAACAGAAAGGTACATAGCCTTGATGATGTAACAATCAAGATGGTTCCGGCGGCTAGACTGAAGAGCAAGTACAACTTTACAGATGGATGTGTGGCTGCTGCCGACGCAGATCAGATTAACTGGATTTTGATTCATCCCACATGTACTGTTTGCCGTGATAAATACAGCTACATCAAGCTGTTTACACCGGGGACCGACAGCCGGACAGCAGATGGATACCTGTACCAGAACCGTAAGTACGGAGACCTTTTTCTCCTGGAGAAAAAAATTCCGGGCTGTGCAATGAACGTTACAGCCCATGCATAGGAGGTAGGATATGTTAGCAGCTAAAGGGAATAAAGAATACACCATTGATGAAAGCCAGCAGGAGTTCTATCAGGATTCCGGTTTTGACATCAAGGATGAAAACGGGGATATTGTAGCATATGGCAGGGGAAAAACGGTACCTTATGATGAGTATATGGCAGCAATAAAAGAAGTTGAACGTCTTCAGAAGCTGTGTACGGACCAGCAGAAAGAACTGAGGACTTTGAAGGCGGAGAAAAAGACAGCAGGTAAGAAAGCCGGTGAGTAAATGGCATACGAATCTTATGTGACACCGGTATATTACCGGGAAATGTATAAAGGCGAGATAATTCCAGATGAAAACCAGGAGAAAGCACTCCGGCAGGCCAGCCGTCATATTGATTCACTGACCTACAACAGGATTGTGGGCTGTGGATTTTCTGACTTGACGTCTTTCCAGCAGGAGACCATCCGAGAAGTAGTTTGTATGCAGGCGGATTTCGAGCATGAGAATGCCGATGAAATTAATACTATCCTGCAGGGCTATAGCATTAATGGGGTGTCGGCGCAGTTCGGGAAGAGCTGGAATGTATACACAGATAAGGGCATAGCAATGCGGCGTGATGTATATGCCCTGCTGTCTCAGACTGGTTTATGCTGCCGGTTAGCGAGGTGAGGTTGTGAAATATCCATGCTTAGTACCAAAGCAGCTCTGCAAGGCGGATATCCATGTCTGTATCGAGCAGGAGGGCCTGACTGAAGACGGCGGGCCTATACCTGCATTTGAAGCAGATTTGAAGTGCAACTATCAGGATACAGCTAAGACAGTCTTAACGGCAGAAGGAAAGCAGGTGCAGTTATCAGGAGTGGCGATGATGCCAGGCGATATATGCCCAGAACTGCCGGTTATCTCTGGTGGGACGGTCACAATATTTGGAGTTGAGAGGACCATATACCAAGGCAACAAGGCTAGGAATCCCGACGGAACAGTGAATTACACGGAATTGAGGCTGATATAGTGGGCGCGAAGGTGAAAATTACGATATATCCGGATAAAGTCCGTAGGCTGCAGGAAACTACACAGAAAGCTTTTGAACTTACAGTAGAAGCTGTATTATCGGATATCCAGCTGTCCCAGACAGTACCGAAGAATACAGGAGAGCTGGAGCGGAGTGGATTTACGGAGATTGATGTCAAGAAGATGGTCGCCCGGATTATCTTTGATACAGCTTACGCCCGCCGCTTATACTGGCATCCAGAATATGATTTTAGGCAAGACAAGAACCAGTACGCAGGCGGCCTCTGGATGCAGCCTTATATTGACGGAGAAAAGAAGGATTTTGTAAGGGAAACCTTTGGAGCGTTCCTGAGGCAGAAGGGAGGAGGCCTGATTACATGACACTGGCGGATGTAAAAGACTATCTTAAAAATAGAATTATATGCCCCAACTGGTATGTCGGAAAGCGCGACAAGGACAAGGAACAGAGCATTACAGTCTATCCCACTCAGGGCCCAGTCCCTCGCATACCTATTGGAGGTTTGGAACAATCCAGGTATGGTACAAAGGTAGCATCTGTCCTCGTACACTGGGGGAAGAGCTACACCCCGGCAGAACAGAAAGCGCAGGAGGTGTACGATTGCCTGTTCGGACAGGCCGGAGTAATCGGTGGCAAAGAAGTAATCATGTTCGACATGCGTACCAGTGAACCGGTAGGGTTGGGGACGGATGGCAAAGGTTACTATGAGTTTGTGATTAATTTTGTAGTTTACTACAGGAAAGGATAGGATATGGCATTTTTAGGAGTGTTCCCGGTCTACAAATTAAAGTTTAAAATCGGGACAAAAGGAAAAGCAAGTGAAGCGGCAGACATGGCCGAGATTGCAGAGCTTGAAAGTTTTGGACTTTCCATTGAGGGGAATGTAGAGAACTGGACAGCTATGAATACAGACGGCTGGGCGAGCAACCTTATGACGGGCAAATCGTTCAGCTTTGATATGAAAGGAAAGCGCTGTGTAGGAGACCCAGGTAATGACTATGTGGCAGAAGTAGCAATGAAGGACGGACTTGACTGCTCTACCAAAGGCGAGATTGAATTCCCGGACGGCGCAAAGATGGAGTTTAACTGTGTGCTGGATGTGACGAATATCGGCGGCGGAGACTCTACCAATGTTGCGCCTCTGGAGTTCACCATGCACGGGGACGGCAAGCCGGAATATACCCCGGCGGGATAAGGAGGATATGAAAGATGGCAAGGTTTTATGATATTTCAGAACGAATGAAATCAGGGAAGGAAAAACCGAAAATAAAAATTGATGAAGAGCACGAATATAAAATCAACACAGGAAAGAGTGCAGTGCTATTTATCCAGGGAATCTCTGAAGATAAAAAGCTAAACGACGTGGAAAAGCTCGAAAAGATTATATTGACGGCATTGGGGAAAGAGGCACTGGACTATATCAATGAGCAGGATTTACCAATGCCGATGATTATTACTATTGCGAACGTAATCATGGCAGCTATTGAAGATGTGGAATTAGAAGAAGTGGAAAAGCTGTCAAAGGAGGAAGCGAAACGCGGAGGAAAAAAGTAAATAACTGGTACGATATTGAGGAGGATTGGGAGCTGATAGAAGCTTCCTTCCTCACCCAGTATGGCATCCGACTGATTGAAACAGAAATGGACTGGAAGGAATTTAAAATACTTCTGTCTGCATTGCTGCCTGAAACTCCGCTTGGGAAGATTGTTGAGGTGCGTTGTGAGGAGGATAAGGACGTTCTGAAGCATTTCACGCCGGAGCAGCATCGAATCCGAAATACATGGAGAGAAAGACACAGACTGGAGATGTCGGAGGAAGATATGGAAAAAGCGGTTGCAAGCCTGCAGGAAACATTTGCAAGAGCTTTCGGATAGTTGTATACTGAACATAAAGGAAAATTATGGGAGGTGTAGTAAAATGCTTGGATCAACAAAAAACACCGAAGTGAGAAAAGCATTTAAAGAGAATAAATTAAGTGTGAACCTTTATTACCAGTATTGTACTATTCTTGAGAAACAAGTACTTGATGATGAAAAAATCCTTTTCTTATTGCCTACTTACTCTTTGGATGCAAATGGAGGAAAGATACAGTCATTCCTTGCTATTACAAACGTGCATATAATCTTTATTTTGGGGCGAGGGACAAAAACACGGTTTATTAAATTCCCACGTAGTGAATTAAGAAGCTATGAGGCTATCAAGGGTGGGTTATCAAAAGTGTCAGTAATACGGTTTGAATTTATGAATAGGACTATTGATATTGTAGCCAGTATGACGGCATATGGAGAAAAACTAGCCGAAGTTTTAGCGGACAAAGCTTATTATAAAGGAAAACCAAAAAATCAAAAGGCGGATGACCCAATAAGTCAATTATCAAGGTTGGCAAAACTCAAAGACATTGGTGCTTTAAGTGAAGAAGAGTATAAAAGCAAAAAAGAAGAACTGTTAAAAAGAATATAGTATAAAAACCCACTTACATTTAGTAGGTGGGTTTTCTTATGCAAAAAAAATGAGGAGGGATTTTAGGTGGCGAATGACAGCATAGGGAAAGTATCTTTAGATATGGAAATCCAGTCTGACCTCGACAAACAGATAAGAACAGCGGCGACGAACATCGGAAAGCAAATCGAAAATGCACTAAATAAATCCGGCGTTGATACACGATTGACAAAGCTCTTTGATGGTGCTGCTAAAGCGTTAAATAATAATCTGAAAAAGACTATGGACAATCTGTCGAAGCAGATTGATTCATACCTTAGAAAACTGACCCAGGTACAAATGCCTACAGTAAAAGCACCACAAAGCGTAACACCGCCTAAAAGCACCGGACCCAGCGTGCAGGCGCCAAGAGGCCCGCCTGTCTCGGCACCGAAGGTAAAGATTGACTTTAACTCTGATGTGGCAAAAAGTCAGATGGAGACGATCGAGTCTGAAATGGACTTGACCGAATCCAGAATTCGTGAGTTGAATCAAAAACTTGCAGAATTACAAAACCTATATGACCAGACCTTTAACGCACAGAAGAAAAATAAACTAAAAGAGGAAATTTTTAAAACTGAGAGTAGCGTCGTACGGCTCGTAAAAAAAATGGACACCCTCGGTCTTAAATACTCAGAGATCGAGAGCAAACTGGCCAGCCTCAGCGCCACTAATACAGACACTGTACGTATGTTTAGCGGAATGAAGCTAAATATCCCGACAAAGAACATAGCACCGGCAGTATCGCAGGTATCAGGCTTAAATGATTCGATAGCAAAAATCAGCCAAAGCACTGCGGCAACATCTACGCCTTTGCAAAATATGTCGCAGATGCTAAAGCGGACTTTTTCGGTTGATGGAGTGAGGACTCTTGGGGACGCATTAAAAACACTTCAGCCAAGAGTGAAAACAACATCAAAATCATTTAGCAGTCTAATACCTAAAATACATTTGTTTAATAGAGCGGCCAAGACAGCAAGGGGCGGAAATGACTATTTTAAAAATGGGCTTGCCGGAACATTAAAGCAAATGTTTAAGTGGATGATTATACTTCCAATGCTCGTCAAAGGTATTACTGCTATGGCCCGGTCCCTTTACCAGTCATTACAGACAAATAAACAGTTCAGCACTTCCCTGGCACAGATTAAAACAAACCTGATGGTGGCTTTTACGCCAATATATCAGGCAATCCTACCGGCTATCAATACCTTGATGTCCGCACTGTCTAAAGCAACGGCTTACATAGCATCATTCATCAGTCAGCTGTTTGGCAAGACATATCAACAGAGTTTCAATGCGACGCAGGGATTAATTAGTGCTAAGGATGCGATGGGGGCCTACGGGTCTTCTACGAAGGCGGCCACAAAAGCTGCTGAAAAATTCAACAGGACCTTGGCAGGATTTGATAAAATCGAAAAGCTGGATACACAATCAGATGGCGCAGATACCGATGGCGTAGAATCATCAGCCCCTGGTTTGGCGCAGCCCTCTATTGATGCGGCGGTTTTAGATTCTTCTACAATGCCCTGGGTAAAAAAATTCAAAGATGTTTTATCACGTATATTCCAGCCGTTTAAAGAGGCATGGGCAGCGGAGGGACAAAATACCATCAATGCTATGAAAAATGCATTGAATGGCATACTGGGGCTTGTAAGGAGTATTGGAAAAAGCTTCTTGGAGGTCTGGACGAATGGTACGGGGACGTTAGTGCTGATAAATATTCTGCAAATCTTCCAGGGTATTTTTAATCTTATCGGCAACATTGCCGTCGGTTTAGATGAGGCATGGAATAAGAACAATACTGGTACAGCCATAGTGCAGGCACTATTTGATATTCTTAATGCTATACTGGGAACCATTAATCACATTATAAGCGCTACTGTGGAATGGGCAGCTAAACTTGATTTCAGCCCGTTGCTTGTTTCGGTTCAGACGCTCCTGGAGGCGATAGCGCCATTTACAGAAACGATAGGGGCAGGACTTTACTGGTTCTGGGAAAAGGTGCTTTTGCCTATCGCAGGGTGGGCAATGCAGACAGCAGTTCCTACTTTTTTAGATATGTTATCAGCGGCTTTGGATGCGCTCAACTCAGTTTTACAAGCCCTGCAGCCATTGGGAGTCTGGCTGCTTGATAATCTCTTAAAGCCATTGGGTGAGTGGGCAGGAGACGTATTTATTGGAGCAATGAAGATAATTACAGATCTGCTTAAAAAATTCTCAGACTGGTGCAGCGAACATCAGACCACTGTGCAAAATATTGCCTTGGCAATTGGTTCTTTTGCTGCTGTCATTACTGCGGGCGATGTGATTTCTGGCATCATGACATTTATTTCAAGCATAGGAGGCATAAGCGGAGCTTTAACTACTCTTGGCGGAGGAATTACAACGATAGTAGCAGCACTTGGAGGTCCGTTAACTATTGCTATAGGCGCGGCCATTGCTATCGGATTACTACTCTGGAAAAACTGGGATACCATATCTGCGAAAGCGAAAGAAGTATGGGAGTTTGTTAAGACAAAATTCCAGGAGTTTAGTGATTTCCTGGCGAACGTGTTTGTGCATGACTGGACAGCTGAATTTGGCATTATAGGAGAAGTGATAAACGGATGGCTAAAAAACGTATCGAATGTATGGAATTCCGTCAAAAGTATATTTGGTGGGATTATTGATTTTATATCAGGAGTATTTTCAGGCAATTGGAAGAAGGCCTGGGGTGGTATAAAAGATACATTCAAAGGCATGTGGGACCTAATGGTATCAATAATTAAATCACCGATTAATTTGATTATTGGCGCAATAAATGGATTGGTCAAAGGCGTTGTGAGCGGACTTAATCTTGTAATCGGGGCTTTAAATAAATTGAGCTTTGACATCCCGGACTGGGTGCCGAAATATGGAGGCAAGAAGTTTGGATTTGACATCAGTAAAATTACAGCACCACGGATTCCTTATTTGGCGCAGGGTGGTTACGTAAAAGCGAACACTCCACAGCTGGCGATGATTGGTGACAATAAACGCCACGGAGAGATTGTTGCGCCGGAAGATAAAATGCAGGCAATGGTGGACGCCGCGGTAAAAGCGGCTACAGGAAACGGAATCAGCAAAGCAGAGCTGGAGTCAATCATAAACTATGCGGTGACTCGTATAGTAGCGGCAATACTTCAGTCCGGCGCAGAATTTGACAGTGATATGTTTTTGGCTATGGCGCGGAAAAAGCAAAAAGAATTAGATTACAGATATTCTTTACAGGGGTGATCAGTTGAAAAATATATTAACAGCCGGGGGCATAGCGCTCCCGGCTCCCGTATCTATTACGGTCAATGATGAACTGATATGGACTGCAGACACCGGGCGGCTTATGGACGCAACTATGGCTGGAGCAGTTATAGCAGAGAAAAAGACCGTATCAATAAAATGGGGGATCCTGCCAGAACAGGATGTGGTAACGATAAGAAAAAGGATTGTTGCGGGTTTTTTTCCGATTACTTTTCATGATGACGGAGCTGATATTACGATATATGTGTACAGGAGTACAATCGCAAAAGAACAGATCGGGACGCTTGGTGACGGAATTTTCTGGTATCGCAGCGTGACAGTTGATTTAGTGGAGAGGTAAAGATGATTAATGTAAGTAATGAGTTTAAAAATTATGTTTCTTTAGGCAAAAGGAATTTTCTTGCTTATATAGATATCGTACTGACAGATGGCACGACTATCCATCTTGAAAATTTTAACCTGCGTACTAACGGCCTGAAAATCAATGACGGAGTTACAGCCACAGATACCTTCACAGTGGGAAGTTGTATTGTCAATAAGTTGACATTGAATATAAGCAATGTCGAGTCGGAGTTTAGTACATACGATTTTGACGGAGCAGTAGTAACTGTTTATATAGGTCTACAGCTGCCGAACAGCCTCGAAAAGATTCGCAAAGGTATTTACACTGTATTTGAGGCGCAGTATTCGGAGAGCGCAATCACATTAGAGTGTATGGACAATATGTCTAAATTCGATGTGGATTACGCAGAAGTAAATACCTCCTATCCGGCAACCCTGGGAGAAATTGTAAAAGACATATGCAACTATTGCGGGGTATCGCTAAACACGCCGGATTTTGACAACTATACTTATGAGGTTGCCGGCCGGCCAGTGGATGAGGCATTGACCTGCAGGCAGATGCTGGCCTACTGTGCACAGCTGGCCTGCTGCTTCGGACGGTGTGATACCTATGGCCGGCTGGAATTTAGGTGGTTCGAGCAGGAGATATTTGAAAAGAATGATAATATTGACGGCGGCATCTTTGACGATGGGACGCCGCAGTATATATCTGGAGACATCGTGGATGGCGGCGACTTTGAAGATTACTCTTCCGGTGCTTCGATAGATGGCGGCACGTTCGAAGATTTGGATGCATTCCACCATCTATATTCGCTCAACAGTTTCAAGGTAAGCACGGATGATGTGGTGATAACCGGAGTGCAGGTTACGGAAGAATTTACCGAAACGGAGCAGGACAAAAAGCAGACAGTGACGGTAGGTAGCCCCGGATATATCCTTGCGGTGTCCGGGAACAAGCTGATACAGAAAGGGACAGCCGAGACGGTTGCACAGTATCTTGGCGGCAAACTGATTGGCTTGAAATTCAGGCCGATGTCCACACAGACCCTGGGGGACCCAACCGTAGAGGCGGGGGATTTGGCATACGTGACGGACCGGCGGCAGAATACATACAACTGCCTGATTACGAACCTGACTTTTAATCTGGGCGGATTCATGAGCGTATCCTGCGATGCGGAGACGCCGGGGAAGAACAGCTCAAAGCAATACTCGGAGCTTACGCAGGCGATAGTGGAAATCAGGAAGGAAGCGCAAAAACAGGCTTCGAGCTTGGCAACTGTAATGTCGCAGGCCTTTGGCGTATTTAAGACCGAGGAGGCCCAGGAGGATGGTAGCATTATTTACTACATGCATGACAAGCCGACGCTTGCAGAATCTAAGTGCATCTGGAAGTTTACCGCGGATGCATTTGCAGTTAGCACGGACGGTGGCAGGACGTGGAATGCCGGGCTTGACTCTTCCGGAAATGCCACCGTTAATATCTTAAGTGCCATTGGCATCAACTGCGACTGGATACATGCGGGGACGCTTACCCTCGGAGGATATAATAACCAGAACGGAAAGCTAGTAATGCAGGATGCAAGCGGTACGGTACAGGGCCGGTGGAATAATGGAGGCATTTACACAACCGGACCGATAACCTCAGATAACCCAAAGGATAAATATTCTATATCCATAAACAATGGATGTTGCTATATCAGAGGGGCCAATGGTACGACAACAGGGATTATATCATACATCAATGGCGGCATAACTGTTGACAGCTATGGGGGAAAGACATCGAGGCTTACACTCACCAATGACGGGAAAGCGATGCTGACGAGTTCGGGGAGTATCACTGTTGGTGCAAACGGAACTTTGAACTTAAGCGGCAATCCGGTAAACATCGGTGGCGGCAAGACAGGTACAGCCAATTTTTCAGATGGAAGCTACCTGACTTTTAAGGGCGGCATATTGACCGGCGGCAAGACCGCCAGCGGCTCGACATTTTAGAGAGGGGGATTGAAGACATGTCAGTGATTGAAACAGCTGTGACCTGGGCCATCGGAATAGCTAATGATGACAGTCACGGATACAGCCAGGCAAACCGGGACGGGCCGGACTATGACTGCTCGTCTCTCGTATGTTGGGCGTATTATAATGCAGGGCTTAATACCCGGCCGGGCTATACTCCATCGACGCATACCATGTACAGCGTATTTACAGCGGCAGGCTTCCGGGATGTGACAGGCTCTTGCAGCTTATCGTCGGGGGCTGGCATGGAACGCGGGGATGTATTGCTCAATGTACAGAACCATACGGCTATGTATATCGGTAGCGGCCGAATGGTACAGGCATCGTCAAACAAGGGGTATCCTCAGACAGGAGACCAGACTGGGACGGAAATATATACGTGCAGCTATTACAACTATTCCGGCGGCGGATGGGATTATGTTTTGAGGTATCCAGAGATCAAGACAGTCTCGCTGGTAAGCTGGATACCCGGTTAGGAAGGAAGGGATGACATGGCAATACAGAATAGGCGCGGCCCTTATGAGAAGCTGGATAAGACAAAGCTGCTCCCTGGGGAGCCTGCTGTCGTGCTGCAAGGCGACCCGCTTTGTGAGGATGGGAAATCAGTGTATATCTGCTTTACCGCGGGGGATACAAAGCGGATGGCAACCTATGAAGATATGGTTGAGAATATCGATGACGCTACCGAGGAAGTGCAGCTCAAGTTTACTGAGGAAGTTCGGGAAGCGACCGATAATGCCAATACGCAGGCAGGCTACGCCAAGGCGCAGGGTGATTACGCCAAGGCGCAGGGCGACTATGCGAAGGAGCAGGGAAGCTATGCTAAAACGCAGGGGGATTATGCCAAGGCGCGAGGAGATTATGCCGGGACGCAGGGGGCGACCGCTAGTGCTGCTACGAAGGAGTGCAAAAGGCAGACGACAGCCTGCGAGTTGGCGACACAGTCCAGCATAAATCAGACCATTGAGTGTAAGTCTGCTACGGAAGCAGCAATCGAAGCGGCAATGGGCCACAGTATTATTTACGACCCATCCGATGGGAACCAGGAAACAGTACAGGAAGTGATAAATCATATATGGGTCGAGTTGTTAAAAATGTTCGGCAGCCCGCTTACGGCAGGGGAGTATGATGCTAAAGGATTAACAGCAGGAGAATATGATGCTAAGAACCTGACGGCGAATGAATATGATACACGAGCTGGAGCTATTTTAAAGTAAGGAGGCAGAAATTATGGCTATGACAAAAACGGGTGAACCGTTGGACCTGTCAGCACCGATTGCAACCGATACGCCGGGATGGGTGACTGACTTCGCTGGTAATTCGAGAAAAATTAATGATTTTGCAAGAGCGACTAGCAATAAAATAGGTGATATAACTGCACTGCAGACAGAATTCAAAGATAATCTTGTCGGTGCGGTGAACGAGGTGATAAATACAATACCGGATTTAGGCGGGACAAATATTCTGAACGCAACGAATGAACTGGTGACGATTGGGGCATCCGCAAGCTGGCTAGGAAGATCATGGCGATATGGAAAATCTGGAGCCACGCCGAACGCAACGGGAACGCAGGCTGTATTTGCCGTTTCGGACGCACCTAATCCACAAATCAAGTATGGGTTTGAGATACATAACGATTCAGGCAGACGTTTTGTCACGCAGGATAACATACCGCTCGCAACCGGAACAACATATACGCTCAGCTGCTACGCCCGCGCCACTGCAGGTAGCCCTAAATTAGTATTACAGACCGGTGGTAATGCCGGGGGCTACAATACGTCCGTGGTGGAAATAACAGATGGCTGGAAGAAGTATACGATGACATTTACAGCAAGGGCAGATACAGAAAGCGCTTATTTTGGATGCGATGGTGCAGACGTTACCCTACAGATATGCGGAGAAAAACTTGAGACCGGGGACTATGCTACAGACTGGAGCTACTCGCCAAATGATATTGATGCGGCGAATTCGGAGAAGCTGGACAAATCAAAGGTCGTAAATGGGCTGCTTACGACGGAGGAAGGCTTTGCCTTGGATGCTAGGCAGGGGAAAGCTCTTGATGAAAAGATTGCAGAGCTAAACAGCAATTTGGCAGGGCTTATCATTAAAAATACGGCAACAAACAAAGTAAACGTATCCGCCGGCGCACAGTCTTATACATACATTACAATTAGTCTGCCCGCCGGCTATAGCGTGCTGTCTATATCTGCTGTAGCCGCGCACTCTACTACACTATGCGGCACGGCATCCATAAGCGGCGATAGGGTATATATACCATACGTCACTACCGCTGCACAGACCCCCGAGACGTTTAGCGCAGAAATCGTGCTCTTAAAAACCCTATAGTTTTGCTATCAAGAAAAGAAACCCGTAAACCCGGAGCCGCAAGGCTCCTATTTTTGTGAAAGGAGTGATAGCTTGAAGGCTATATTCAACGACGCCTCAGGACTGCTGATACAGCAGGCATATATCGCCGCGGATGGTGCGTTGCATCTCAAGACGATTTCCGCGACGGAAGAAGAGCTCCGCGAAATTTTGTCTGACGAATTTAAGACGAGTAAGATTGTCATACAGGAGCGCGGCCAGGTGCTTGCCGAATACGAGAATTACACAAACTTTGACGGTATCTACAAGCAGAATGCTGGTATTTTAGAGCCGCATCTCTATAAGGCGGGGGAAAGCCAGGCTGACAGGATAACGGCTCTGGAGCAGACCAACATTGAGCTCAGAGAGCAGAATGAGTTCCTTCGGGGCTGCATCTTGGAGATGTCGGAGATGGTGTACCAGTGATGAGCAATTTGTTAACCAATATTATACTATTTTTAATCAGAAAGGATGATTTTATGATGGCAATGTTATGGGCACAACAGATTATGTTAGGGAAGAAGGAGTACACACAGGTTCCGCGGCTGCTGAAGGAGCAGGTCAAGGAAATCCTTATTGATTCAGGCATGGAAGAACTTATAACCGAATAATAACCGAAAGAGAGGTAGCATGATGTGACAGAAGAGCAGATTGCAGTTAAACTCGAAGGCCATGAACATGAGATTGGCTCTCTAAAGCATCGGATGAAGGACCAGGAGGAGCAGACCAAGACCATACAGGAGCTGGTCATATCGGTAAAGGAGCTGGCCTTGAACATGAAAACCATGATGGAGGAGCAGAAAGACCAAGGGGCGCGTCTGGAGCAGCTTGAGCAGGAGCCGGCAAAGAGGTGGAAGGATTCTACAAAAGCTATATTCAACGCCTTCCTGGGGGCATTGGGGACCGCCGTAGCAGGCGGCCTCATTTACTTGTTAACTATGATTCAGTAGGAGGTAAAGGATATGAAGAACAAAACGTATTGGATCGAATGGGGCAAGAGGGCAGGTATGAGAGCAATCAAGACCGTTGCGCAGGCGGCAATCGCCGGCATAGGCACGGCGGCGGTAATAAGCCAAGTAGATATCAAGTATGTCATATCTGCGTCGGTGCTGGCCGGAGTGCTGTCCCTGCTGAACAGCTTGGCCGGATTGCCGGAAATAAATACGGAACATGGGGACGCGGAGTAAGCGTCCTCTTTTTAATGCAGTAAAATCAGCAGAAAGGATTGATATTATGTTAGTAGAAATAACAAGGATTAATAAAGACGAAGTTACGGTTGTAAGCAGTCTGGATATTGCGGAGACGTTCGGAAAGGAACATAGAAATGTTCTGGCTGACATCAGAAATATAGAAGGTGATATTAGTACCGCTGAATTTTCAGCTCTATTCCATCTGGTCTCTTACAAGGCTTCAAACGGAAAGAGTAATCCGATGTATCTTATGACAAAAGATGGATTCACGCTCTTGGCTATGGGATATACAGGAGAAAAGGCTATGCGGTTTAAATTAGCTTACATCAAGCAGTTTAACGCAATGGAAAAAGTCCTTATTGGCAAGATGAAAGAACGGGAGAAAGGGATTGCGGTGAGACAGGCCCTCACCAAGGCATTGCAGCAGTCTGCCGAGGACGAACGGATGCATGGACACGCATATTCCACTTATACAAACTGTATCTACAAAACATTATTTGGGATGAATGCATCACAGCTACGGGCATCCTACGGGATAAGTAAAAAGGAAAATCTGCGCGATTATTTCAGTGCTGAAGAACTGGACTGCGTGCAGTCAATGGAAAGCCTTGTCAGCGGGTTGGTTGCCTGTGGATGGGATTATGACAGAATAAAATCATTTATCCAGCAGACAAATACAAAGCAGCTGGCAGGGTAAACAGCTAAATAATCCGAGAGCTTGGAAACAGGCTCTTTTTTAAATGGAAGGAGAAAAAATACATGAAAATCATAGAATCGAATCTATCATTTGGCAGCATGAGCAGAAGGAGCAAGACGAACCGTATCATCCTGCATCACGCAGAGGCGTCCACCTGCACTGTTCAGGACGTTCACCGTTGGCATAAAAACAACGGATGGGCGGGCATAGGCTACCACTTCTTCGTTCGGAAGGACGGCTCCGTATATCGCGGCCGGCCGGAAAATACCGTAGGCTCCCACGCATATGGGAGCAACTCGGATTCTATCGGAATCTGCTTCGAAGGCGCGTACATGACGGAGACCATGCCGGCGGCGCAGAAAACGGCAGGGAAGGAGCTTGTTGCATATCTGAAAAAAAAATACGGCATCAGCAAGGTGCAGGCACACCGTGACGTATGCGCCACGAGCTGCCCCGGAACCAATTTCCCGTTTTCGGACATTGCTGGAAGCTCTGGCAGCGTGTCGGTCACGACCACACCATCTAAGCCAGCAACGTCTGGTGACGCTTGGGTGAGAAGATTACAGACTGAGTGCAATGCACAGGGATTCAGCAAGCAGGCTGTGGACGGAATCGCAGGACCGAACACGCTGGCCGGATGCCCGCAGCTAGGCCGGACAAGCCGGGGAAATATTACGGCACTCCTCCAGGAGCGTCTTAACACGCTTGGATACAATTGCGGAGCCGTGGACGGAATAAACGGAGTTAAGACACAGGCAGCCATCAAGGCATTCCAGAGGGCACACAATCTTGTGGCAGACGGTATCGTCGGGCCGAAGACATGGAGCAAGCTGCTCGGATTATCTTAATAATAGTTATTATAGAGCCTCGGAGCGTAAAAACTCCGGGGCTTTTTATTTTTTTTTACAGAAATCTATTGACATAGTGCGAAATTCGCACTATAATATAACTAGAAAGACAAAAGGAGGAATCAGATATGGCATGGTATTACGGAACATATTCTTGTGGACATGAAGGAAGGGTAAATGTGATTGGCCACAGAAAAGACAGGCAGTGGAAAATAGATAGGGAATTCGAGGGCATGTGCCCAGATTGTTACAAAAAGTGGCTGGAAGAGGAAAAGGAACGCAAGAATAAAGAGGCAGAAAGCAAGTCAGAGTCTATGGAGCTGCCAGAGCTTACAGGAACGGAAAAGCAGGTCAAGTGGGCAGTTACATTAAGAGTTGATTTTATTGAAAATATTGACAAAAAGCTGACGAGATGGATGGAGAAAACAGGAAGCAAAAGAATCGTTTTGGAAGAGGGAAATATGGAAGACATCGTTGCAACAAGAGAAGAAATCATGGATGCAATCGACTATGGCTGTACAAAACATACAGAAGCAAAATTTTGGATTGATAGAAGAGATTCACAATATGATACAATGACTTTTCTTCTCAAGGAATTCCGCGAAAGGAAAAAAGAAGAGGAAGTGCCAGATGATGTAAGGAATGAGCTTGAAGAAGAGAAAGAAAGGCTGACGGTGAAACCGGAAGAGACCAGCAAAGGTGGAATCGTCGAGCTAAAGACGACGAAGGACGGAAACCTTGTAGCCATCTATGTAAAAGATGAAAAGTTCAGGGAAATTGCAAAAGAGAAGAACTTCACATGGAGCGGAACAGGATGGGAAAAAGCGATAAATGAATATTCGGGAGACATAGATGACCGTGCGGCAGAAATAGGTAACGCCCTCATATCGAATGGATTTACGGTAAGATTTTTTAACGAGAACTCAAAACAGAAAGCTATATCTGGAATGTTCGAAAAAGAGCAGAGAAGATGGATAAAATGGAACGATGAAAAGAAAACGTTTGCAATATGCTGGAATGGATATAACAGTACATTGTATAATGCGGCAAAGAAGCTGCCCGGAGCTTACTGGGATAACGGAAATATGAAAGTAGCTGTCGAATTCTATAAGGAGCTTGAAGACTTCGCAGAAACGATGGAGTTCACCTTCTCCAAAAAAGCACTCAAGGAAAAAGAAAAATATCTGGAGATGGAAGAGAGATACCAGATTGAAAATGTAGAAGAGAAGGCGCAGGAAGAAATTTCTGATGAGGAACGTCTCAGAAAAAGCTTGAAGGAATCGGGAGCAATCATAGAGGATTTGAAAGATGAAGCTTAACAATGAACTTCTAGGACATCAGAAAGATGCTGTCGACAAGTTGATAAAATTAAAAGTAGGCGCCTTGTTCATGGAGCAAGGCACCGGGAAAACAATAACGACACTTGAAATTGCAAGAATAAGGTACGAATCGTCAAAGATTGACAGCGTCATATGGCTCTGCCCGTGTTCGGCAAAGAACAATATAAAACGGGAGATTCAAAAGCAGTGCCCGGAAGAGATGCTGGACATATTTACAATCTGCGGCATAGAGACGTTGAGCACGAGCATCAGGGCGAGGGCATACCTGCTTGAACTGACGAAGAAAAAGAGATGCTTTCTTGTCATAGATGAAAGCCTGCTCGTGAAGAACCCGCGGGCGTACAGAACGAACAACATAATGAAGATATCAGAAAACTGTCCGTACAGAATCATTCTGAACGGCACGCCGATATCACGGAACGAAGCTGACCTGTACTCACAATTCTATCTGCTTGACTGGAGGATACTAGGATATAGAAGCTACTGGAGCTTTTCAGCTAACCATCTCGAATACGACGAACATGGGCAGAAAAGGAGGGTGCTGAACACAGAGTATCTTGCGTCAAAAATAAAACCATACGTGTACCAGATTTCTAAAAATGAATGCATGAAGCTGCCAGGAAAAAACTATGAAACGGCCTACTTCTATATGACGGAACAGCAGGATATGGAATATTCATACGTAGCAGAAAGGCTGATGAATGGAGTTGACGAGTGGAAGCCAGAAACGATATACAGATTATTTTCGGGGCTGCAGGCTGTGATATCAGGGAAAAAGCTCATATTCAATGAATCAGGAAAACATTTCGAGGCTGTGGAAATGTTCGATACGCCCTTAAAAAATCCAAGGATACGGAAAGGCCTGGAGCATCTTACTGATGAAAAGACAATCATCTTCTGCCGATATGAATCGGAAATATCTCAGTTGTGCGGGCTGTTGCCAGATGCGGTCAGATTTGACGGGAAGGTTCCGCAGAGGAATCGCGACCAGGCATTGCGTAAATTTGAAAAAGACAAAAAATATCTGGTTGCAAATAAAAACTGTGCGGGATTTTCCCTGAACCTGCAGTTCTGCCATAATATCATCAACATGTCGAATGATTGGGATTTGGGAAAACGGCTACAGTCAGAAGACCGGATACACAGGATGGGCCAGACGGAAGAGGTATATATAATAGATATCTGTGCCGCAAACACGATCGATGAGAGCATACTAAAATGCTTGAACAAAAAGGAGAATCTTCTAGACTGTATAAAAAGCGAGATGAAGAATGCGGAAGATGTGAAGCGGGTTATAAATAAATTAATATATGGAAGCCGATACAACCATGAAATATTCGATTGTTCGGAATTGGGGGATAGAGATGCCGAAAGTATATCGTAATACTAATGTATATGAGGAGGCCTTGAGAAGATATCAGATCGTATTCCGGGAATTCGACAATTACTACGCGTCCGTTTCAGGAGGGAAGGACAGCTCCATCATGCTGCAGCTGATGGCCCAGGAGGCCAGGAAAGCCGGAAAAAGATTCTCTGTGCTATATATAGATTTGGAAGCGCAGTACAAGGCGACCATAGAGCATATAGATGAGCTGATAGACGCCACGAAAGATGTAGTAGATGAGTGGTATTGGGTAGCAATGCCGATATCATTAAGGAATGCAGTATCGGCCATACAGCCAAAGTGGGTCTGCTGGGATAAAAAAGATGCTGACAAGTGGGTGAGGGAATATCCGTCGAAGAGGAAAGATATCATACTATGCACGGAAGAAAATCATCCGGCCGGATGGGAATGGTTTGCTAAAGGGATGGAATTTGAGGAATTTATCCTATGGTTTGCAAAGTGGTACAACGAGAAGCATGGAGGCAAGACGGCAGCAGGAATCGGGATTCGTTCAGATGAATCGCTGAACCGGTTCCGTACAATCGTAAGCAAATCAAAGGAAAGGCATGCAGGATATGGATGGACAACAAAAGTGAAATTCAAATCAGAACCATTAAACTGCTGGAACTTCTATCCTCTGTATGACTGGAAGACGGAAGATGACTGGACAGCGGTAGCAAGGTACAACCTGAAATTCAATAAGATTTATGAACTGATGTATAAGAATGGCTTATCAATCCATGAACAAAGGCTTTGCCAGCCTTACGGGGACGACCAGAGGAACGGACTCGACCAGTTCCGCACACTGGAACCGGAGACCTGGGAGAAGGTATTGAACCGGGTGGAAGGGGTAAATTTTGGTAACATCTACTGCAGGACATCACTCCTTGGAAATATCAAGTCTGAGAAGCCGGATAGCATGACGTGGGAGCAGTACGCAGTGTTCTTGCTAGAAAGCATCGGCTTATATGCTCCAGAGGTAAGGGACCATTATCACAAGAAAATAACTACATTTTTACAATGGTACGAGAAGCAGGAAAATGTAAGCATAGAAGAGATACCAGAAGTAGCTGAAAGAAAACTAGAGTCGGCAAAAAAAGCGGCATCATGGCGGCGTATAGCAAGAGCGATAGAAAAAAATGATTTCTGGATGTCGAGGCTGTCTTTCGGGGAGACGAAATCAGATGTCAAGAAACTGTTTGAATTGAAGGAAAAGTACCATAACATTATAAGGCCAAAAGACACGGACAATAAGAAATTGAGGTTGCTGGCAGAAAAAATAGAGGAACAAGAGCATGATAGAGAGGACGAGTAGATTTGGCAATGTGATTGGAGGAAGAGATGAGCAGACTAAAGAAATTAACGGATAAACTCGCGGAAGAAATCGAACGGCTCGGAACGACGGATGAAAAGGTAGAGGCGTTAAATATGGTGAGGAAAAAAATACATGATGTAAGCCCGTTCAAGGAAGAACCTTGTGACTGCATACAATGGATAAGACAGGACAACGTTAAGGCCAACGAATATAATCCGAACCATGTCGCCACACCGGAGATGAAGCTTCTCTACGAGTCAATAAAACTTGACGGATACACGATGCCGATAGTAACATATGACTTAGGAGACAGCAGCAGGGAGATAGTGGACGGATTCCACAGGAACCGAATTGGGCGAGAACATGCAGACATCAAAAAGAGGGTACACGGTTACCTTCCGGTATCAACGATAGACAAGCCTGCGGATGAGCGTATAGGTTCAACAATCCGACATAACAGGGCACGTGGGTCGCATGGGATACGTCCTATGTCAGACATCGTAGTGGAGCTTGCGAAGATGGGATGGGATGATGAAAAGATATGCAAAAGATTAGGGATGGATTTGGATGAAGTAATCCGTTTGAAACAAATCACAGGGCTAAAGGAAGCATTCATGAATCATGAGTTTAGCAGGTCATGGGAAGAATTTGAAAAAAATCACTATGGAGAAGGAGAAAAATAGTATGACAAAATTTGAAGTTGGACAAATAATACCGGAAGCAGTCGGACATGAAGAAGGGGTAAAATTTGATATGGCGGATGACGGCGCAATGATGATAGTATATTTTAACAATCCAACGGACGAGGAAATAAAGCAGTTCGGTTCGAACAATCCATACGAGATAAGATTTACAGAATTTAAAAACGTAACGGTGATAACTACAAAGATAGGCAACCTAAACTGGATGGATGCACCGTACACTCCACACCTGAGCCTGAACTTAACAAAATATACGTTGCCAGGTGAAGGGCAAGGACTTGCACTTATACTTATGCTGGTAGATTCTGCAACTGGAGAAATCAAAAGCATGAGGTTGATGGGGCTTTCAGAACAGTTCACCAAGAAATTATTTGGTTGTGTAATGGAACAAAAAATGAGACCTTTTAATCGTGAAGAGTATGCCACAGATATCAATAGAATATTTTCTGCATATAGCACGAAAAAAATAGCTGATCAAGCGACAGCATACTGCAAGGTGAGATAATCTATGAAGGAGAATAAAATAAGGAAATCACGGATGGAAGCAGGTCTGACGCAACAGCAAATGTCAGATATGTTAGAGATACCGATTAGGACGATAAAGGATTGGGAAGCCGCTACACATAATCCACCAAAATATGTTGAGAAGCTAATCATAGAAAAGCTGGAGAGCATTAAAGAAGGAAAGCTAAATAAATAGTATAATGCAAGCCACCGACACCAATGGCGGTTTATTCATTAGATATTAAGACTATGATATATTAATACTAATAATAGAAACCATTTTGGAATGTAAAAATAGGGTTATTGATTATCTATTTTTTTAATAGTTACATTTTGGAAGAAAGCCCTGAGCGAAACAACACAGGGCCTTCATTCATAATCATAATGCGTCCGCCGCGGTGAGCTGTTGTACCGTACATGCATAGCTGCCTCCTCAGGCGTCCGGTATAGTCTGCTCTCCCTAATCCGTATCCCCTTTCCGCTCCCGAACCGGATAACGCAGAACCCGCCGCCGCTTCGGACTACGGTGGCGGGACGGATGTGCATGTTGTTTTCGATGATGTAACATTTATCGCCTTTATGCCACATATCAACCCCTATTGTTTTAGAATTTGGACCTTAGCCATCTGCATATTTTTGCAGGCGGCCATAGTAGGCCCCACCCTTGCCTGAATAGATACTCTTTCCCTAGTTTAATTGCTTCCCTGTCTTCGTCGGATAACATATATTTGTTGCAAGTCATAATCGTGCAAGTTTTCCATAGTCTGGTCTCCATTATCAAACAGATTTTGCGTAGTTGGCAAAAAATTTTGACCTATAATTATCCGTTATACTTATTTCTAATCCTTTTATTACGACATGCTTTCTACAGATGGAATCAATATAGTGCGAATTTATCAAATAACTCTTGTTCGGGCGAAGAAAAAAATTGCAAATGATACTTATATCCTTTTCTACCTTATCCAGTTTGCCATAAAATTGCATAACATCCGAATAGGTATGTAATTTGACGACCCTTAATGATGATTCGAAATAAAGCACGTTGAGAAGGTCTATCTTATGCTCCGCCCCATTGATTGCACAGGAATATATATAATCTCTCCTGAGAAAACGGATTCTCTCTATGCAGCGTTCTAATACATGATATAGCATGTGCGAACAAACAGGTTTTTCAATGAAGTAGAAGGGCTCGGCCTTTAAGATATTTACTGAATACTTTGTATAAGAAGTTATATAAACTAATAAAATATCAGGCAATAGGGCTTTGAGCATTATGCCAACATCAAAGCCCATCGACTTCTTGAGCAGAACATCAAGGAATACGATATCATAATGTTTACCGGCCTGTATTTCATCTATTAAATCTTCGCCGTTAGCATACGTATCTGTGGAAAGCCTTGTTGTGCAGCCCCAGTCGTAGCAGTCCAAAAGTTCGCATATCTGGTCTCGAAAATATTCCTGGTCATCGCAAATAGCAATAGAGACTCCTACCATAAATACCACCTCCACAAGTATAATAAACCTATAAGGGAAGATAATATCATGGTAATATATACCAATTAATGATATTCTATTTTATATTCATATAGGTACGCCGGTAGTAGCGGTAGAGTCCGGCTATGTGATGGAACTCGGTTGGAACCAGTACGGCGGCTGGCGTATAGGGGTAAGCAGCTTTGACGACAGGCGGT
Organism: Extibacter muris; assembly: GCF_004345005.1. GTDB lineage: Bacteria > Bacillota > Clostridia > Lachnospirales > Lachnospiraceae > Extibacter > Extibacter muris. The sequence continues at coordinate 144,025 of NZ_SMMX01000006.1, read as the reverse complement.
ACTATTACTATGCCCATCTGCGCCAGGACTTCCCCTTTGCCAAATCGTTGAAGGAGGGTTCGGTCGTGCAGGCGGGAGATGTCATCGGCTATATGGGGCGTACGGGATACAGTACGAAAGAGAATGTCAATAACATCGACACGTACCATCTGCATTTTGGGCTGCAGCTTATCTTTGACGAATCCCAGAGAGAGGGGAACCATGAGATATGGATAGACCCTTATCCGCTCGTCCGGTTCCTGTACAGGAACCAGTCCACGGCAAAACGGGATGATGCCACGAAGGAATGGAAGCGCATATATAACATCAAGGATCCGGCAGCAGAGAAATACATCAAAGACAGCAAAGAGAAGTGAAGATTGTTTTTACAGCCAGCCGAAAGTAGAGTATAATGGCAATAACAGAATTGTTGTACAGGACAGGAGGCTGCAAGTTGGATTACAATCGGATATCATCCCTAATACTAGATGAAAGTGAAAATATGGTATATATATCAGATATGGAGAGCTATGAGCTGGTGTATATGAACAGAGCGCTGATGGAAAAGTTCGATATTGACCGTAAGCGTATCGGGGACAAATGTTATAAGGTCCTGCAGGGGCTGGAGGCCCCTTGTCCGTTCTGTACGAACGAGTGTCTTAAGAAAGATGGCTATCACGTATGGAAGCATTACAACCCTATACTAAAACAGCATTATGAACTGAAAGATAAGCTGATAGAGATCGATGGCAGGAATATGCGGCTGGAAATCAGCGTGGATATTACAGAATCAGAAGCTGAGCACATGGAACTGGAGCGGCAGCTGTCTGTGGAAGAGACGCTGGTAGAATGCATACATACGCTGTCGGAGCATACGGAGATAGATACAGCCATAGAAAAGCTGCTGCAGATAATCGGGGATTTCTATCAGGCGGAAAGGGCCTATATATTTGAAATTGATTACGATGCCCGGTATGTTTCTAATTCTTATGAATGGCGCAGGGATGGGGTTACGCCGCAGATTGATAACCTGCAGGATCTTCCGATATGCACGGTGGACATATGGCTGGAGACATTCAAGGCCAGAGGCGTGTTCTACTTTGATTCGCTGCGTGATTTTGCTGAGGAAGGATCTGAGGATTATGAACTCCTTGCTTCGCAGGGGATTGAGAAGCTCATGGCTGCGCCATTCTGGAAGGACGGCGTGCTTATAGGCTTCATCGGCGTGGATAATCCGTCCTGTGGCACAGGACAGATCAAGCTGCTCCAGTCCGTGCCATATTTCATAGAGAACGATATAACAAAGCGGCATATGCTGGATAATTTCCGTAAGCTGAGCTACAGGGACACTCTGACCGGGCTTGGGAACCGGAACCTTTATATAGAGACGATTGAGAAGCTTCAGGATACAGAGCTTGATTCGCTCGGCGTCGTATTTGTCGACATCAATTCGCTGAAAGCATCTAATGACAGATATGGGCATCAGTACGGAGACTGCATCATCCAGAACGTGGCAACCGGACTGGCCGGCATATTTCCGGAGAATGCTTACCGCGTCGGCGGAGATGAGTTTGTCTGCCTGTTCATAGACGGGGAGCGCAGCGAGTTTGACAGCCGTCTCATGCAGCTTCGGAGGTTCGAGCAGGAAGATTGCATGTGCGACTTTTCCATGGGGGTCAATTACCGGGAAGGCAACGTGGATGTCAAGGAGCAGATCGGCTACAGCGACAACATGATGTATGTAGAGAAGCAGGTCTATTATGGCAATGGTGTAGAAGGGAAGAACTCTTATCACGAGGTGCTTGCCAAAAAGCTGGTGGAAGAGATCGCATCCGGCGAATTTAAGGTGTACCTGCAGCCGAAGGTAAATATCGATACAGGAGAACTGTACGGTGCGGAGGCGCTTGTCAGAAGGCGGACGGAGGATGGGGAAGTCCTTATGCCGGGACAGTTCATCCCTTTGTATGAAGCCGAGGGGGTCATCCAGCAGCTCGACCTGTACGTGTTCGAGGAGGTGTGCAGGCTTCTGGACAGCTGGAAGGAAAAGGGATATCGTATGATTCCTATAGCCGTCAACTTTTCCAGAATCAGCCTGATGGGGATAGATATCATAGAAAGCCTTGCCAGGATAAGAGGAAGGTATGGGGTCGCCCCCGGACTGCTGACAATCGAAGTGACGGAAAGCATAAGCAGGATGGGGGCAGAGACGCTTGGACAGCTGATGGAACGGTTTAAAGAGCATGGCTTTGCATTCTCTCTGGACGATTACGGGACCAGATATTCCAATCTGTCGCTTCTCGCCAGACTGGATTTTAAAGAGCTTAAGATTGATCAGAGCCTTATCAAAGATATCATGACGAACTGGCGCTCGCGCATCGTGCTGGAACACACGATTCAGATGTGCCGGGAGCTCGGTATCATCACGGCGGTCGCAGAAGGGATAGAGACAGAGGAACAGCGGGAGCTGTTGAGGAGCTACCACTGCGATATCGGACAGGGATATCTGTTTTCGGAGCCGATACCGATAGGAGAATTTCTGGACAAGTATGGAAGAGACTATCTGTATTGAGGCACAGGTGCCGGAAGCCCTTATAGGAAAAATAAGACAAAATTCAGAAACTGTTTATAGAATTATAAGGTGTGCGGAGGTATAATAACCTTATGTTCCCATACGGCGTAAAATGTGCGCAGTACGAAGCGTAGAGCAGCTGCCGGAGGGTCAGCTTAAGGAGGATAACATGTTTTTGAGGCGGAAGTCCGGATACGGGACAGAGACAGAAGAAGAGACATATGAGTATGAGGAGGAACGTGCTCCGATAACACGCTACGAGCCGGACTACAGAGAAGGCCTTTCGGCCAGGCAGGTGAAGGAACACGCCGCGGCGGGATACCGGAACGTGTCGGTGGAGCCCCCGGCGCAGACAGTAAAAGAAATCGTACATGAGAATGTATTTACGTATTTTAACCTTATTTTCGCAGTGCTGGCGGTGCTGCTCTGCCTTGTCGGGTCATTCCGTAACCTGACGTTTCTGCCGGTCATCATCGCCAATACGCTTATCGGTATCGTGCAGGAAATACGGGCCAAGAATACCCTTGAGAAGCTGACGATGCTCAACGCGCCGCAGGCGCTTGCGGTGCGGGAAGGAAGGACGTCGACGGTGGATTCTGAGGAGCTGGTGCTGGATGATATCGTCATCTTCAAAGCAGGAAACCAGATATGTGCGGATGCGGTCGTGGCGGCAGGCGAGGTGCAGGTCAACGAATCGCTTCTGACCGGAGAGTCTGATGAGATTACGAAGAAAAGAGGAGACCATCTGATGTCCGGAAGCTTTGTAGTCGCCGGGCAGTGCCACGCAAGGCTGGAATATGTGGGGGCCGATTCTTATATATCCAAGCTGACGCTGGAAGCCAAGGCGATGCAGAAGGGCGAGCAGTCTGAGATGATGCGTTCTTTGAACAAGCTTGTGAAGTTCATCGGCATCGCCCTTATACCGATTGGCATCGCCCTTGTGGTACAGAGCCTGTTCTTCAACCATGGGACGCTCCGCGGCAGCATCACTTCCATGGTAGCCGCTGTTATCGGAATGATACCGGAGGGGCTGTACCTTCTTGCCAGTGTCGCGCTGGCAGTCAGCTCCATGCGGCTCGCGAAGCAGAAGGTGCTGCTTCACGATATGAAGAGCATCGAGACTCTGGCAAGGGTGGACGTGCTCTGTGTGGACAAGACCGGGACGATTACAGAGAATACGATGAGCGTCAAGAAGCTTGTCCCAGTCAGTGCCAAGGGTGCGCAGGACGGGGAATCCGGCGGATTTGGCAAAGACGCCGGAGCAGAGAAAGATGACGGAGCAGACAGAGATGATGGAGCAGGCAAAGATGACGGAGCAGTCGGGAGCGGACGGAATGACAGCCTTTCCAGGCTGGTTGGAGATTTTGCGCTTGCCATGAGCAGCGACAACAGCACGATGGAAGCGCTCAAGTCTTACTTTAAGGAGCACTCGGACGAGAAGCCGGTCAAGGTTACGCCGTTTACGTCTAAGACGAAATACAGCGGAGTCACATATGAGGACAAGGCCCATGTGCTCGGTGCCCCGGAATTCATCCTCCGGGACGATTACGAGACGTATAAAGAGCAGATACGGCAGTATGCGGGGAAGGGGTATCGTGTGCTTGTCTTTGCAGACTATGATGGCGAGATTGACGGGAAAGCGCTGACAGGAAAGGCGGTGCCCCTCGCCTATATACTTCTGGCCAACCCGGTCAGGAAGGAAGCTTCCGAGACATTTGCTTATTTTGCGGAGCAGGGGGTAGAGGTGAAGGTCATATCCGGTGATAACCCGCTGACAGTGTCGGAGGTGGCTAAGGAAGCTGGAATCAAAGATGCAGAGAGCTATGTGGACGCTGCCACGCTTCATACGGACGAGGACATTGCGGACGCGATAGCAAAATATACCGTGTTCGGACGTGTGACGCCGGCACAGAAGCGCCAGTTCGTGCAGGCGCTCAAAAGCCAGGGAAGGACCGTGGCCATGACCGGTGACGGTGTCAACGATGTGCTCGCCCTTAAGGACGCGGACTGTAGCGTCGCCATGGCCTCCGGCAGCGAGGCGGCAGTGCAGGCTTCCCAGGTAGTCCTGCTCGAGTCGGACTTTTCGTGTATGCCTTCTGTCGTACTGGAAGGCCGCAGGGTCGTCAACAATATTCAGCGTTCGGCAAGCCTGTTTCTCGTAAAGAACATATTCTCCTTCCTGCTTTCATTGTTCTCAGTGGCCTTCATGATCACGTATCCTCTGGAACCGTCACAGATATCGCTTATCAGTATGTTTACCATAGGGATACCGGCATTCTTCCTGGCACTGCAGCCGAACAAGGAAGTGATCAAGGGGCATTTCCTGACGAATGTATTCCTGAAGGCACTGCCGGCGGGATTGACGGATGTGCTTGCGGTCGGCGCTCTCGTAGTGTTCGGCGGAACCTTTGGCGTGAGCCCGTCGGATATCTCCACCGCGGCAACGATGCTGCTTGCAATTGTCGGATTTATGATCCTGTTCAAGATATGCCAGCCGCTCAATACGCTTCGGGTTATCGTCTGGATTGGGAGTATCATCGGGCTTCTGGCATGCAGCATCTTCCTTCCCGACCTGTTTGCCATTACGGGAATGTCCGTGGAGTGCATCATGCTTTTCGTCGTATTCTCGATCGCGACAGAGCCTGTGCTGCGTTACCTGACGATGCTGGTCGGATGGCTGAGGCAGCTTTACCGGAAACGAATCAAGAAAGAGGCAGGAGAATAGGGAGGATTAGATATCCAGTATGCCGCCATCCAGGTCTTTCCATTGAAAGCAGCCGTCAAACAGCATATAGCCGTGTGCGGAGCCTTCCTTCGGGATGGAGACGGAGCCGGGATTCATGTACGTATAGCCACCCATGTCCTCATTTGCCGGGACGTGGGTGTGTCCGTTCAGCAGGATGTCTCCTGTTTTAAGGGGAAGGGGCGTCTGTGGATTCCAGTGGTGTCCGTGGGTAGCGTATACAGGACGTCCGCCGAGTTCCAGCAGACAGTAATCTGCCATGACTGGGAAATCAAGCACCATCTGGTCTACTTCTGTATCGCAGTTGCCGCGGACGCAGAGCAGCTCCTCCTTCATCGCGTTCAGCATGGAGGCGACTTCTTTCGGATTGTAATCTTCCGGAAGGGCGTTGCGGGGACCGTGGTACAGTATATCTCCGAGCAGGAGAAGGCGGTCCGCCTTCTCCATATGGTATGCGTCAATCATCTTCCTACAGTAATAGGCTGAGCCGTGGATATCAGATGCAATCATAATTTTCATAACATATATGTTCCTTTCCGTTTCGTTTTGCATATTTTATCATAACACAACTGCCATTCGTTTACTACCTGCTGACGGATGGAGAGAGGGAGGATCTATGAGCAAGAGATTGAGCATAGAGCGGGCAGGATACGGAGATGTTCCTGCGATACGGAAGATCATGGTTGATTCATACAGGCTAGTCCGGGACTCTGGCTGGTATGTCATCGACGATACCTCTTTTCTCGAACGGCATATTGAAGAAGAGGGCATCACGTTAAAAGCTGTTACGGAAGATACATTGGCGGGATTCCTCGTTATCCGTTATCCGGGGAATTCTGAGGATAATCTCGGGAGCTATATAAAGCTTACGCAAGAACAGGGCATGGCAGTCGCACATATGGAGTCCGCGGCCGTCGTTCCTCATTTCCGCGGCCGTGGAATCCAGAAGCAGCTCATGGACAGCGGCGAGAAGCTGCTGGCAGGCACCGCATATACATATCTGATGGGAACAGCACATCCGGACAACATCTACAGCGTGAATAATTTCCTGAAGCTTGGATATGACATTGTGGCGGAAGAGGAGAAGTACGGAGGGCTGCCCCGCTATGTTTTCTGCAAAGTCATATAGATAGATAATACTGCCAGGGCACTGTCACTCAAGGTACAGTGCCTTTAATGTGTCTCTTTTGCCTCGATCCAGTCCTACCTTATCTTCCAGGAAGGCGCTGATGCTGCCGGATGTCTGCTTCATAATGCCAAAGACGGTCTCAAGATAATCTTCCTTCACTCCCATGCAGATCCGTATGCTTTCCAGTGCGGATGAATCTTTGAACCGGTGGGAGAGGCCGCTGATAATCTTATCAATCTCTTCCTGCAGAAATGTGCCTGTCATCATATAGTCTTCCATAATCGTATCGATGTCCACGCCGAGCATGTAGAGAAGCATAGCCGTACCGATGCCGACCCGGTCCTTGCCGGCGCTGCAGTGCCAGAGAGTGGCGCCTTCGGCCTGTGCCGCGAGGAGATTGAAAAAGCGGCGGTACTGCTTCAGTGCATATTCGCTGGTGATGATATCTTCATACATCTGCCGCATGTAGGCGGCCGGGTCTATGCCCCGCTCTTTCATGCTCATGGTCGCCTCTCCGAGAGAGAGCTGCCTGTCGGATTCTTCGTCGTGGGTAATTCCGGCTGTCATGGCTTCCAAGATAGGAATGCTTATGTGCCGCACCCCCGGGATAGCCGGGTCGGGGCTTTCGGACTGCTCATGCGTGGTGCGGAAGTCTACAATGTTCTTTAAGCCGTATGTATATGCGAGGGTCTCCTTGTCCTGCCCGGTCATATCGCGGAGCATGCCGCTTCTTATGAGCCTGCAGGGTCTGATGTGCCGGTTGTCTGCAGCAGGGAACCCGCCAAGGTCACGTGTGTTGAAGAGTCCTTCCAGTGGGATTCGTTTGATTTCTTTCATAGTGCAACGACCTCTCTTATGCTTGATACTTTTCAGTATAGCATATGGGGCCGCCAACGTTCAATAAGGATGGATGAGGAAGCGTTTGTCACGTCACGGCAGAGTGTGATATACTGTTTATATACATGATGATCTGCCATTGATTGGTTCAGGCGGATCTGAGTGAGACAGCAAAGGGGGTTATGATAATGACGGAAGAACTGATAAAAGAAGTGAAGCACATTCAGAAATGTCTTGCGGCAAAAGACATGCGGGGTGACGAGTGGGAGGAGAAGCAGGAGATTATCAACAAGCTTGAAGAGGTATCGGATTATCTGAAGGATGCACTCGGGAAAGGAATTGAGTTTTAGAAGATGATAGATGCACTTATATTTGACATGGACGGCCTGCTGTTTGATTCAGAGCGCATTGTCCAGCGCTCTTGGGAGGACTGTGGCAACGTACTCGGGATTCCCCGGATGGGCAGCCATATATATCATACGCTTGGGATGAATGCGGTCAGCCGGAAGGAGTATTTTTCACAGGCTGTCGGGGCTGATTTTCCACATGAGGAGTTTGCGGCTCTTACAAGAGTGCGTTTCCGTAAGATAACAGACGAGGAGGGGCTTCCTATGAAACCCGGGGTCAAAGAGCTTCTCCTGTATGCCCGGGCGCACGGGCTTAAGACTGCGGTCGCCACTTCCTCGAGAGGCGAATATGCGCTTCGTAATCTGACCGATGCCGGAATCAAAGGATACTTTGACGGTTTTGTATTCGGTGACATGGTGAGCCGGGCCAAGCCGGATCCGGAGATATATCTGTCCGCATGTATGGCAATCGGGGCGGATGCCGGCCGCTGCATGGCTCTGGAGGACTCGCCAAACGGCATACGTTCCGCCCATGCGGCGGGTATGGTGCCTGTGATGGTGCCCGACCTGGTAAGGCCGGATGAAGCATTGACGCGGCTTACATACAAGGTAGTGGAGACGCTGCACGAGGTACCGGCGCTACTGGAGGCCTTCAATGGGGGCTTGGTAAATTAGGGCGCCGGGCGGAAGCCGGGTGGCATCTGCTCCGATGCGTCCGAGGCTTCGACTAGCCCACGGCCTCCTAACTTTGCGGCAGAGTCGCTGATAGCAGCTCCTCTCCCGCAAACCAGGGATACCGGGACGGATTCTCCGCCTCTTACGCTTACACCTGCGCATCTGCCACCCGGCTTCCGCCCGGCTATCTACTTTACTGGCAAGGGAAGGGGTGGCTGCGTGACGTTACTGGCCGGCGGATAGCCGCTGGCTGCGTCGGCTGAAGGATTAAATAGAGCCGGAAACAGGCAGGCGATGTTATATGAGATAACATCACTGTACCTGATTCCGGCTCTTCCTGCTTTACGAATCTGTGTGATAGTCGCAGTTCCCGGACGAATCGCAGCAGATGCCCCATACCGCCCCATCGGCGTCTCCTTTACGAAACCTACTACTAAGCTTCCCACCGCCCGGAGGCCCCGCAGGGCAGTACCAGTCCGGAGTCTGTGACAGGCAGCCCTATTTCCTGGGCTTCTACACGTCCGTTATATTTCTTAAGTTCGGTGCCGAGCATATAGGCCAGCACGGCAGGAGCAAGCCCTGTCGTGTAGGAATTGACAAGGAAGAAAAGAGGCCGTTCTGTCAATAGCTGCGTACATAGTCGGATAAGCGGATGTATGGCATCTTCAATCTTCCAGATTTCCCCTTTTGGACCCCGCCCGTATGAAGGGGGATCCATTATGATGGCGTCGTATGTGCTGCCCCGGCGTATTTCCCGTTCTACAAACTTGACGCAGTCATCCACAAGCCATCGAACGGGCCTGTCGGAAAGTCCGGAAGACGCTGCATTTTCCTTTGCCCAGGCAACCATTCCCTTCGAGGCATCTACGTGGGTGACGCTTGCGCCTGCCGCTGCCGCCGCAAGCGTGGCGCCGCCGGTATAGGCGAACAGGTTCAGAACTTTTACAGGGCGTCCTGCTTTTTTAATCTTATCGGAAAACCAGTCCCAGTTAACAGCCTGTTCCGGAAAGAGTCCTGTATGCTTGAAGCTGAAAGGCTTCAGGTTAAAAGTCAGCTCCTTATAGTGGATCTGCCACTGTTCAGGCAGATGAAAGAACTCCCACTCTCCGCCGCCTTTCTTGCTGCGGTGGTAGTGGCCGTTTTTGTTGTGCCATCCTTTATTTTCCTTCGGGGTATCCCAGATGACCTGGGGGTCCGGGCGCACAAGGACGAAGCGGCCCCATCGTTCGAGCTTTTCGCCTCTGCTGCAATCTAATACTTCATAATCGTTCCATTGGTCTGCAATCCACATGTATATGAGATTCCTTTCTGTCGGTATTCCTCAATATTTATGCGGAACAGGGGAGAAATGCCCTTTTCCGCATATGTTATGGGACAAGTATATCACAGAATCTCTATAAAATCATCATATAGATAATGTCTATAATAGCCGTCTATTATAAAAAAGGTCTATTTGATGACGGGACGGAAGGTTTATATAATGAACATAGGTATTATTGCGGGTAACTGGTATATTTTTTATTTCTAATTTCTATAAGCAGACAGGAGTGGATGGCATGTTTATTGATACGCATATGCATGAGATGACCTATTCAAAAGACAGTTTCCTTACGTTGCGTGAAATCGTGGAGCTAGGAAGAGAAAAAGGGCTGGGGGGTATCTGCATAACAGACCATGACAGCATGGGGCTGCGGGAATATGCCCGGGAATATTCGGCAGAAGTGGATTTTCCCATTTTTACGGGGATTGAATATTATTCTCTGGAAGGCGATATCGTAGCGTTCGGCATCGGAGAATATCCCAAGGAGCGCATACCGGCGCAGGAATTCATTGATATGGTCAAGGCCCAGGGCGGGGTCTGCTTTGCCGCGCATCCGTTCCGGAATAACAACAGGGGGCTCGAAGAGCATCTGCTGAAGGTGAAGGGGCTGGACGGCATTGAGGTGCTGAACGGAAGTACATCACGTGAGGCATGCGGCAGGGCCGCGCTTTATGCCGACAGGCTTGATCTTGTCACTTTGGGCTCCAGCGACTGCCATGTACCGGAAAAGGTCGGCGTATGTGCCACTTATTTTCCGGAAGAAGTGAAGACGGAGGAGGAATTGCTTCGTGCATTTAGGAAAGGCGGCCTGAAACCGGCATATTACCATAATGGACGGTATCATATCGTGGGACTGGAAAGAGGTCTTGTCCCGCAATATTATACGAGATAAATAGCATTTACCCATTTACCTTTTATGGCATTAGTGATAGAATATGTCTATAAGTGCCAGGTGATGGGAACATCAAATTACTGAAAGGTGGAAGTACGATGATTACAGTCAATGCAATGGGAGACAATTGCCCTGTCCCGGTTATCAAGACCAAAAAGGCAATGCAGGCGCTTACAGGGCCGGAGACGATTGAAGTTCTGGTAGACAATGAGATTGCGGTGCAGAATGTGACGAAGATGGCGGAAAGCGAGGGAGGCAAGGCTGCTTCAGAGCAGACGGCCGAAGGAGCATATAAGATAACCATACAGATGGATGACATTCCGGCTGAAAAGGCTGAGGAGGCCGGGAACCTTGTAGTTGCCGTTTCCTCCGACCGGATGGGCACGGGAAATGACGAACTCGGGAAGGTGCTTATCAAGGGCTTCATCTTTGCCGTAACGCAGCTCGATGTGCTTCCGAAGACGATGCTGTTCTACAATGGGGGCGCGACCCTTACGGCGGAGGGCTCGGATTCTCTGGAAGATCTGAGGCTGCTTGAGTCCCAGGGGGTCGAGATCATGACGTGCGGGACATGCCTTGACTACTATGGCCTGAAGGAAAAGCTTGCGGTCGGTACAGTGACCAATATGTACAGCATAGTAGAGACCATGGCGGGCGCATCTAAGATCGTCAAGCCATAACGGAAGCAGAAGCTGGCCGGAGATACGGGTCAGTCCAGATACAGACAGGAGGATGACAGGCATATGAAGCCAGAAGTGAGGCTGACACAGCTGAGCAAGACTGCGGGGTGAGCGGCCAAGATAGGTCCGGAGACCCTTGCCCAGGTTCTGGGTAAGCTGCCGAAGTTTGAAGATGAAAATTTAATAGTAGGCATTGAGACATCAGATGATGCAGCCATATATAAGGTGACAGACGATATTGCCATGATTCAGACCGTCGACTTCTTTACGCCTATCGTGGATGACCCGTATATGTTCGGGCAGATTGCAGCGGCAAATTCTCTGAGCGATGTATGGGCTATGGGAGGAGAGCCTGCGGTGGCTCTGAACATCGTCGGCTTTCCGAACTGTCTGGATCCGTCCATACTCGGGGACATACTGGCAGGAGGTGCCGCGAAGGTCAAGGAAGCCGGCGCCGTGCTGGTCGGAGGCCATTCGGTACAGGATGACGAGCCCAAATACGGGTTGTGCGTGTCCGGCTTCGTGCATCCGGACAAGATATTTAAGAATTATGGATGCAGGCCGGGCGATATCCTCGTGCTGACCAAACAGATAGGAAGCGGCATCGTCAATACGGCCATCAAAGCAGAGATGGCATCCGCAGGAGCTGTCCGGGAGGCACAGACGGTCATGGCATCGCTGAATAAGAAGGCAAAACAGGTCGTAGAGCGCTACGACGTATCAGCATGCACAGATATCACGGGCTTTGGCTTGCTGGGGCACTGCGTGGAGATGGCATCCGCAAGTGACGTCACGTTTGAACTGAACGTCCGTGACATCGCTTATTTTGACGACGCCGTCGATTATGCGAAGATGGGTCTGATTCCGGGAGGGGCATACAAGAACAGAGGATATTCCATAGATAAAGTAGATGCCGGATCCGTGGAAGAACATTATCTGGATCTGCTGTATGACCCGCAGACTTCCGGAGGCCTGCTCATCAGCGTGGCAGAAGAAAACCTTGCAGATATGGTGCGCGATTTCCAACAAGCAGGAATGGATACCGAAGTGTCAGTCATCGGGAAGGTAGCCGAGAAAAGTGACAGATTAATCAGGTTGTTTTAAAAGGGGTCAGACCCCTATGCTTATAGGGGTCTGACCCCTTTGAAGATTCTCACACAATTCAAACTATTTTGGAAGGGAACAGTATTATGGACAAGAACATGTTGTACCGCGGTATTCCTAAGGTGGACGTGCTCCTGGAGAGCAAGGCCGTCCAGGGGATGATTGAACATTACAGCAGGGATACGGTGATGGAAGCGATCCGTATTGAGACGGACAGGCTCCGTGCATTTATCGGCAGATGTGATGACGAGGAGGCGGCAAAGGCGCAGACGGAGATGCTGACGGCCCATATCGAGATGACAGTGGCAGCCATGCACAGGCCGAATATGCGCATGGTCGTCAACGGGACCGGGACTATCCTCCACACGAATCTGGGCAGAGCTCCCATCAGCGGGGAACATATGAAGAAGGTGGCTGCCATTGCTACCGGATACTCTAATCTCGAATACAATCTGGAGGAGGGGCGGCGCGGCGAGCGGTACTCCCACTTTGAGAAGCTGCTGTGCAAGCTGACAGGGGCGGAAGCCGCCATGGCAGTGAATAATAACGCTGCAGCGGTCATGCTCATCCTGAGTTCTCTTGCAAAGGGGGGCGAGGTGGTCGTCTCCCGGGGTGAGCTGGTGGAGATCGGCGGCAAGTTCCGCATACCTGATGTGATGGAACAAAGTGGCGCCACGCTCGTCGAAGTCGGAACGACGAATAAGACCCACTATGACGATTACGAACATGCTGTCACAGAAGAGACGAAGGCGCTTCTCAAGGTGCATACGAGCAATTACCGCATCGTGGGGTTTACCGATACGGTGCCGATTGATGAGCTCGTACCCCTTGCAAGGGAGCATGGCCTTCCCGTGATAGAGGATCTGGGCAGCGGCGTGCTGATCGACCTGAGCAGATATGGCCTCACGTACGAACCCACGGTACAGAACTCGATTGCCAAAGGCGCGGATGTCGTCTGCTTCAGCGGGGACAAGCTGCTTGGCGGTCCGCAGGCAGGCATAATCATCGGCAAGAAGAAATATATCGATAGGATGAAGAAGAACCAGCTGACGCGGGCCCTGCGTATCGACAAGTTTACAGCCGCCACGCTGGAACTTGTGCTGCAGGAGTATCTTTCTGAAAAGAAGGCGGTGGAAAACATCCCGGTGCTGCGGATGATTACAAAGCCCCTTGAAGAGGTGGAGAAGGAGGCCCGTGAGCTTGCCGGTATGCTGAAAGATGCACATCTGCCGGCAGAGATTAAGGCGGAGCGCTGCGAGTCGCAGATAGGCGGGGGATCCCTTCCCCTGGAAAGGATACCGAGCATGGCCGTGTCTGTCCATCCGGAGAAAATCAGCGTGCCGGAGCTTGAAGAGCGTCTCCGGCATCTGCCGGTGCCGGTAATTCCGAGGACGGTGAATGATACGGTCCTCCTGGATGTCCGCACGCTTGGACGAGGAGATTTCAAATTGATTACAGAGCAGATAAAAGAACTGGATGTACTGGAAGAGACAAGTCTTATCGCATCACGTTAAGGAGCATTTGATTATGAAGAACATTATTATAGGCACTGCCGGGCACATAGACCATGGAAAGACTACGCTGATCAAGGCTTTGACAGGCCGCAATACAGACCGGTGGGAGGAAGAGCAGAGGAGAGGCATAACGATCGACCTCGGATTCACCTATTTCGACCTTCCGAACGGAGACCGTGCCGGCATCATCGATGTTCCGGGGCATGAAAAGTTTATCAACAATATGGTCGCCGGTGTCGTCGGCATGGACCTGGTCCTGCTTGTCGTCGCTGCGGATGAAGGGATCATGCCCCAGACGAGGGAACATATGGACATCCTTCATCTGCTCGGCATCGAGAAGAGTATCATTGTTCTGAATAAATGTGACCTTGTCGATGAAGAATGGCTGGAGCTGGTAGAAGAGGAGCTCAGGGACGAGCTTCAAGGGACGTTTCTGGAATACGCGCCGGTGGCAAAGGTGTCGGCGGCAACCGGGGAAGGGCTGCCGGAGCTCATAAGCATCATCGAACGGATGACGCGGGACGAAGTGGTGCCCAAAGATATCCATACGATTCCAAGGCTTCCGATCGACCGTGCATTTACCCTTTCCGGATTTGGCACGGTCATAACCGGGACTCTTGTAACAGGAACGATTACGAAAGAGGATACGCTGCAGCTGTATCCTGTCGGAAAGCCATGCAAGATAAGGAGCATCCAGGTGCATGGGCAGGATGTGAAAGAGTGTTTTGCCGGCCAGCGTGTGGCAATCAACTTATCAAATGTTAAGAAAAAGGAGATAAAAAGAGGCTGTGTGCTTGCGCCTCCTGACAGCATGAAAGAGACAGACCTGCTGGATGTACGTCTCGATGTCCTCGAGTCCTCGATGCGGGTGCTGACCCACCATGCGAGGCTGCATCTCTTTACCGGGACCAGCGAGGTGCTCTGCCGGGCAGTCCTTCTCGACGCGGACGAGATAGGCCCGGGAGAGAGCGGCTATGTACAGCTCCGTCTGGAGGAAAGCATCGCGGTACGAAGGGGTGACAAATTCGTCGTGCGGTTCTACTCCCCGATGGAGACGATTGGCGGCGGCGTCGTGCTGGAACCGAACCCGGGAGTGAAAAAACGTTTCCGGGACGACGCGATAGAAGAGCTCAGGCGGAAAGAATCCGGATCATCTGTCGATGTAATAGAACTTCACGTAAAAGAACACGGACAGTCTATGATTACGCTGGCCGAGCTGGCGAAGCTGACCGCGCTGTCCATGGAAGAAGTGCAGGAAGATGTAAAAGAGCTGGAAGGCAGCGGGATGGTACATTCCTTTGCCATGAGAAAAGATACCTATGTATGGCATGCAGACGCCGCCCGGGAGGCTGCAAAAGGGATAACGCTGGCGCTGGCGGCCTATGAAGAAAAGCATCCGTACCGCTACGGCATGAAGAAGGCGGAAGTCCAGATGACTTATTTCCAGAAGATGAAGCCGAATGTATTCGACAAAGTGGTAGAGCTGCTGGAGGCAGACGGAAAGGTCAGGAGGGTGGATGAATTCCTCTGTACGCCTGAATTTGAGGTGCGTAAGGACAAGACGTACGACAAGGTGTCCGGCCTGATTACCGGGGCTGTCCAAAAGGCCGGGTATGATTTTGTCCGATATTCGGACATGGATATGAAGGGGACGAGCCGGGAGATATCAGATGATATACTGAACATACTGCTTGAGGAAGAGCGGCTTGTGAAGGTCGCGGAAGATACGTATACGCTGAAATCTTACATGGATGAAGCCAGAGAGAGAATCAGCGGAAAGCTCAGGGAGAATCCGGTCATAACGATAGCGGAGGTGCGCGATATGTTCGGCACGAGCCGGAAGAGCGCGAAACCGATCCTGGAATATATGGACAGCATCAGGGTGACCAAGAAGACCGGGGCAGAGAGTGAGAGGGTAGCATACTAATGAATTTAAAACAGTTAGAAGCCTTTGTACAGGTGGCAGAAGGAGGAAGCTTTTCCAAAGCGGCAAAAGAGCTATACCTGACACAGCCTACGGTCAGCGCACATATATCTTCGCTGGAGAAAGAGCTGAATGTCCGCCTGTTCGTAAGGAATACAAAAGAAGTGAGCCTGTCGGACGACGGCAGGGAGCTATACAAATACGCAAGGCAGATGATAGATCTGGAAAGCCAGATAGAAGAAAAGTTCGGCTCGTCGCGGAAGGAGAAAAAGCAGTGTATAACTATCGCGGCATCTACGATACCGTCCCAGTATCTTCTTCCGAAGGTGCTTATAAAATTCAGCGAGAAATATCCGGAGGAGCAGCTGAAGATAATAGAGACGGACAGCAGCAAGGTAATAGCACAGATTGTGGATCATCTGGCTGAGGTGGGCTTCACCGGCACCGTGCTGGAGAAGAAGCACTGCAAATATATACCCTTCTACAAAGACGAGCTTGTCATCATCACGCCCAATACGGATAAGTACAGGCGGATACGGGACGAAGGCGGAGAAGATATATCATGGGTTACGAAGGAACACGTCATCATGCGTGAGGAAGGATCCGGGACACGCAAGGAGGCAGGGAAGCAGCTCCGGCGGGCCGGCGTGGAATTGGCGGATCTGGATATCATCGCAAGCATCGAAAACCAGGAGACGATCAAGAAGTCCGTGCGTCAGGGGATGGGGATATCGGTATTGTCCAAGCTTGCTACATCGGACGAGGCGGAAGACGGGCACCTGCTCGTATTTCCCATACCATTTTCCGACGAAGGACGTAATATCAACCTCGTATATAATAAAAATTATCAGCTGTCACGTTCCGCAGAACGTTTCATTAAGGTGGTAAGGTCTATATATCAGGATAAATAGAGCAGAAGACACCAATTATAGAAACTGTCTATAACTGGTGTTTTTTATGGAGCTTTTTGATTAGACGAAGGAAAAGAATGGTAATATACTTAACTATAGCATATACCTACCCTTGTCAAGTATAGGTATATGCTTTGAAATACGAAAGGACGTATGTACGGATGATATACATGGATAATGCAGCGACTACCATGCACAAGCCGAAGGAAGTGCTGGATGCAGTCATAAATGCTATGAGCTCGATGGGGAACGCAGGAAGAGGAGCCAACGAGGCTTCCCTGAGCGCCTCCAGGATCATATATGATACAAGAGAAAAATTATGCGCTCTGTTTCATGCAGAGAACCCAAGACAGATCGTCTTTACCGCCAACTCGACGGAAAGCCTTAACGTGGCAATCAAAGGGCTTCTCGGACCAGGGGACCATGTAGTGACGACGATGCTGGAACATAATTCCGTGCTCCGGCCGCTCTATGAGATGGCGGAACGCGGGAACGGGCTTACGATTGTAAGAAGCAGCAGGCTTGGAACGGTAAGGCCGGAAGACATCGAGGCGGCGATACGTCCCTCTACAAAGATGATTGTCATTACGAACGGCTCGAACCTGACGGGTAATTATATAGACTTGGAGCCTATAGGGGAAATTGCACGAAAGCATGGCATTCTATTCGTGGTAGACGCCTCGCAGACGGCGGGTGTCTTTCCGATTGACGTGCAGGAGATGAACATAGACGTGCTGTGCTTTACAGGCCATAAAGGCCTGCTTGGTCCACAGGGCACCGGAGGCATGTATGTGAGGGAAGGCGTAGCCGTCCGTCCGCTGAAAAGCGGAGGGAGCGGGGTACAGACATTCAGCAGGACACATCCTGTTGAGATGCCGACTGCCCTGGAGGCAGGGACGCTAAACGGACATGGGATCTCGGGCCTGAATGCGGCGCTTTCTTATCTGGAAAAAGAGGGGATAGATAAGATACGCGGACGTGAACAGGAGCTTATGTGGAGGTTCTATAACGGGGTAAAGGATATCCCCGGTGTAAAAGTATATGGCGATTACAGCGTAAAAGAGCGATGTGCAATCGTGGCGCTCAATATCGGTGACTATGATTCTTCAGAAGTGAGTGATGAACTTCTTACAGCATATGGGATATCTACAAGGCCGGGTGGACATTGTGCTCCGCTCATGCATGAGGCGCTTGGCACTGTGGAGCAGGGAGCTGTAAGGTTCAGCTTTTCCCACTATAACACCGATGAAGAAGTGGATACCGCAATAGCGGCTGTCCGAGAATTGGCAGCGGACTGATTAGGGGTGACTAAGAAGGACCGGGCCAAATGAGAGTTGCTAAAGGAGGAGAAACATGAATTTATCAGATTCAAAGAAGAAACTTGCACTTGCGGGCGTAATATGCGGACTTGTAGCGGCATGTCTGGCATACTTCGGCAATCCGGCTAACATGGCGTTCTGTATCGCATGCTTCATCAGAGATACCGCAGGGTCTCTGGGAATGCACCAGGCGGAAGTTGTACAGTATGCAAGACCAGAAATTATCGGACTTGTACTCGGTGCGTTTATTATTTCCGCGGCGACAAAAGAGTACCGTTCCACGGCGGGCTCTTCACCGATGACACGGTTTGTGCTCGGACTTATCATTATGATAGGCTCCCTCGTATTTCTGGGATGCCCGCTCCGTATGGTCATCCGGATGTCGGCCGGGGACCTTAACGCGTGGGTAGCGCTGATTGGATTCGTACTCGGCGTTGGTTCCGGAGTTGTAGCTTTAAAGAAGGGGTTCAGCCTCGGAAGAGCACATGTGACGAATAAGGCAGGCGGTATGGTGCTGCCTCTTCTCATGCTGGGGATACTTGTCCTTTCCATCGGGACAACCCTTTTGAAGGCGAGCGAAGCGGGACCTGGAAGCATGCATGCGCCGCTCATAGCATCACTGATAGGGGGCCTTGTATTCGGCGCGTTCGCACAGAAGTCCAGAATGTGCTTTGCAGGAAGCATCCGTGATATTATCCTGATGAAAAACTTTGACTTGTTCAGCGTGATTGGCGGCCTGTTCGTGGTCATGCTCGTATTCAACATTGCCACAGGCCGTTTCGTATTCGGATTCGACACGCCTGGAATCATCGCCCATTCCGAGCATCTGTGGAATATTCTTGGCATGTATGCGGTTGGCTTTGCCGCCGTACTTGCAGGGGGATGCCCGCTGCGCCAGCTTATCCTTGCGGGCCAGGGCTCTTCTGACTCTGCAGTTACGGTAATCGGAATGCTTGTCGGTGCAGCGCTCTGCCATAACCTTGGCCTCGCGGCAAGCGGTACCGCTGCCAACGCAGAGACAGGTGAGATTGTCGCGGGGGCAGTTCCGCTTAACGGTAAGGTGGCATGCATAATCTGCATCGCGGCATGCTTTGTCATCGCGTTTACTAACAAGCGTAAAGAAGCGAAATAATTGTGTTTTTATATTGAAATACAGGCTTATAAGTAGTATTCTGAGAAAGAAGGTTAAATAATATGAAGGAAGTAGATGCGAGAGGCCTCTCCTGTCCGGAGCCGCTTATGCTGACGGCGGATGCGATGAAAGACGCCAAAGAGGCGGTAAAGGTTCTTGTCACAGAACCACATCAGAAGATGAACGTAGAAAAGTATGCGAAAGAACATGGAAAGTCTGCGGTATCGACGGAGAAGGAAGGCTATTTCGAAGTGGTAATCGAATAGGCATGAGAAAAAAAGAGCTAAAGCTGGTCGTCACCTTCCATACGACAGCCGATGCGATGGCAATGGAGAAGGCGTGTAAGGCGCACGGTGCTCCGGGGCGGATCATCCCGGTTCCCAGGGCAATATCCGCAGGCTGCGGCCTGTCCTGGTGTGCAGAGCTTGACGACAGGGAACAGATGAAAGAGATGATGGCAAAAGCCGGCATTGAAGAAGAGGACATGCACGAGTGCATGGTATAGGATAACCGATTCTGAACTGAACATGCCCCGGAATACAGGCAGGATTCCTGTACTCCGGGGCATATTTGTATTGCCGTCTGTTATTTATACACCGTTTACGAATGTGTCAAGCACATGCGGCAGAAGCTTGTCGCTGTACTGGGAAAGCGAGTATCTTCCCTTGAAAAGCGACCAGTCATACAGCAGTGCACGCTCGAACATGGCATAGATGGCCATGAGCTCTTCGGCAGTGCTCGTGTTCTTGAATTCCCCTTTTTCCAGACCTTCTTCCAGAATCTCGGTAATCCATTTGAAATAAAAACGTTTGCTGTCAGAAAGAGACTTTTTATCTTTCGTGACAAGCTGTGAAGAATAAAGCAGCGCAAGCAGCTTGATATCTACGCTTGTCTCTATCATATAAAACAGCTCATGGTTTAAAAACAGGAGCTTATCATAAGCAGACAGGTTCGGGTCGATAACTGCTGCCAGTTCTTCATATTTTTCATCAAACAGATATGACAGGGAATTCAGCAGTGCCTCTTTCCCTTTGAAATAGTGGTAGAAGGTGCCTTTAGAGGTCTTTGAAGCACTTATGATATCCTCTACGGTCGTCTGCTCATAACCGTTCTTATAAAACAGATTCCAGGCAGCTTTTACGATGCGGCTCTTCGTGGACTGTCGCTTTCGTGGCATCCTCACCCATTCCCTTCTCTAGATTGACATATCGTGTACCGCGGACAGATGTGCGCTGCACAGCCTGTTTTGATATGCCTTTATATAAAGAGAAGCGGATTATGAACTAATCCGCTTCTATAACTACCGCAGTACCAACTTTAATTCCGGCAGATGTTAACCGACCTGGAACCCATATTTCAATGGATCTGTAGGATCGATCAAGTATGTAGCAACACCTGTCAGGTAGCAGCTTCCTGTAATCATAGGAATCACTGCATCGTAGTCAGCGACCTTTGTCGTCTCTTTGATGATACCCTTGAACGTAGTGCCGATAAAGCTTTCGTAGATAAATTCTTCGCCTACGCCGATCTCTCCCCAATGGTGAAGCGTCGCAAGCTTAGCGCTTGTTCCTGTTCCACATGGTGAACGGTCAGCCATAGCATCTCCGAAGATTACCACGTTTCTCATAGTTGCCTTGTCCGGGTTTGGCGTCGGTCCATAGAACTCTACCAAGTCAACCGTATCGATGTCGAGAAGAGGATGCTTGACCGGAACCTCTTTGTTGATGACATCCAGAAGCTTCATTCCTAATTTGGTGATGTCAGGAACCGTCTTCGGGCTGATCTCTTCGATGCCGATCTTCGTCGTGTCTACTAATGCGAAAAAGCTTCCGCCGAATGAAATCGTAAATGGAATCTCTTTCCCGTCGATTGTAACGGAGAGGTTCTCTTTATAGACGAAAGCCGGTACGTTTGTAAGCGTAACGTGCTCAACCTTGCCGTCTTTTACAACTGCTTCTGTACGGATAATTCCGGCAGGCGCTTCCAGAACAACTTCGTTCACACCTTCTTTGGACTCTACGAGCCCGGCCTCTACTGCTACGGTTACAGCACCGATCGTACAGTGTCCGCACATGTTAAGGTATCCGCCCGTATCCATGAACATTACGCCAAAGTCAGCCTCTTTGTTGACCGGCTCGCACAGGAATGCCCCAAACATATCATGATGTCCTCTTGGCTCGAACATCAATGCCGTACGAACATGGTCGTAGTTGTTCTCCATCCATTTTTTCTTTTCGATCATCGTGCTGCCTTCCGGCTCCGGAAAACCTCCGATGACTACGCGGCAGAACTCGCCGACGGTATGAGCGTCCACTACCTGTAATGCCTGCTCAAACCGATTGAAGTTAACATTTGCTTTTAACTCCATAATTCATTACCTCCTTAAGATTTACTCATAGACAGTTTCTATAAGTTTTTATAAAAACACGTCGGAGATTCCCTTGTCCCCTCGGTGCCTTTTTCAGAAGAAACCCAATATCGCATGCAACAACGATATAAAATTAACAATTAGACCGCGTTCTAGTATCACGTTCAGTCTGCTACAATTATTATGTACGATAAACCTTGAAAAGTCAATGATTTTTTGGTAAGATAAAAAGTAAATAAAAACGGTTGAAATATGCATAAAATTGTGTTATAGTCAAGACGCATGAGGCAAGAACCATGGGGGTAGATGGGTGACTGGTGTGCCTCCTAGTCTTCAAAACTAGTGTGGGGCGTTAAGAGCGTCCTGGGTGGGTTCGATTCCCACATGCCTCCGCCAAAAAAGACATATATAGCGTTAAAAAAATAGCGATAACAATATATTGTAATTATAGATAAAATTGATAAATGACCAAAATGGTATGTTGCGGACATGTAATAAGTAAACGGGATGTATGTTTCGTTTTTTACTTATAAAAAAAGAAAATAAAGGAGAAAGATGTCATGGGAAATGTGCAGATTTTATTACGTCAACATGTTGGTGCACCCTGTGAGGCAATCGTAAAGGCTGGGGATGAAGTTAAAAAGGGTACCTTGATTGCAACACCTACAGGTCTTGGCGCTAACATTTTTTCCAGCGTGTACGGTGTAGTGGAAGAAGTGACGGATGACCGTATTATCATCAAGCCTGATGAAGAGCAGAAAGACGAGTTTGTACCTATTAAAGAAGGCAGCAAGCTTGAGATGGTAAAGGAAGCTGGAATCGTTGGTATGGGCGGTGCCGGATTCCCGACAGGAGTCAAAATCGGGACAGACCTTAAGGGCGGTTATGTGTTGGTGAATGCAGCAGAGTGCGAGCCGGGACTTCGCCATAACATCCAGCAGATTGAGGAACAGACTGATATCACGATCCGCGGGCTGAAATACTGTATGGAAGTCTGTAACGCTGCAAAAGGTATCATTGCTATCAAGAAGAAAAATGAAAAAGCAATACAGATATTAAGAGAAGCTATCAAAGATGAAGACAGCATTACAATCCATCTCCTTCCGGATATCTACCCGATGGGAGAGGAAAGAGCAGTCGTAAGAGAGGCGCTTGGAAAGCTTCTGGATCCTACGCAGCTTCCTTCTGCAGCAGATGCGGTTGTAATCAATTGTGAGACGCTGCTTCGTATCGCAGAAGCCATTGAGCTTAAGAAGCCTTGCTACAGCAAGAATATGACAGTGATCGGCAAGCTGAACGGTGGAAACGAGCCACACGTATATATGGACGTTCCGGTTGGAACATGCGTGGGCGATATGATTGAGAAAGCCGGCGGCATCGACGGTACATATGGAGAGATTATCATGGGTGGACCATTTACAGGTAAGTCCACTACATTAGATGCACCTGTGACAAAAACGACGGGCGGCATCATCGTTACAGTTGAATTTCCGGATTTACACGGCGCTAACGTGGGTCTGTTGGTATGTGCCTGCGGCGGAAGCGAAGACCGTATGCGTGAAATCTGTGAAAAGATGAATGGGAAGGTTGTTTCTGTGGCAAGATGTAAACAGGCGATTGAACCAAAGCCAGGCGCACCGCTCAAGTGCGAAAATCCTGGAAACTGTCCTGGCCAGGCACAGAAGTGCCTCCAGTTCAAGAAGGATGGAGCTGAATTCATCATTATCGGCAACTGCTCAGACTGCTCTAATACAGTCATGGGTTCTGCGCCGAAACTGAAGCTGAAAACATTCCATCAGACAGACCATGTTATGAGAACAATCGGTCATCCTCTGTACAGGAGACTCACTGTTTCTAAAGAAGTAGACCAGCTTCCGGAAGGGAAATAAGTCTGCGGACAATGGTATTACTGCCGCGCATGATGAACTGCAGAAGACCCCCGATTCTTTTGCGGGCGGAAGTCGAGAGGTATTCCGTGTATCATATGTGGCTGTATATATAATTTTAATAAGTGCCCAGAATGGATACTTAAGCAAAACCAAACAAGGAGGGAAACAAATATGTCAATCACAGCTGAAACAGCTAAAGAACATGCTCATGATCCTGCCGTATTATGTTGTAGAGCCGAAGCAGGCATTACAATCGAAGCTGCTAATCTTGAAGATCCAGCGATCTTTGATGATTTGGTAGACTCAGGATTACTGAACCTGGATGGTGCATTGACCATCGAACAAGTTTTAGGAGCAAAACTTACAAAGACTTGTGATTCACTTTGCCCGCTTACAGCAGATGTAGTAGAAGGTGCAAAGGCTCCAAGCGCTCCGGCAGCAGAGGAAGCTCCGGCAGAGGAAGCTCCGGAGGCTCCGGCACCGGCTGCACCACCTGTTGCAGGACCGACAGCAGGCGGAACATTGAAAATCCACATTGGGGAAGGTAAAGACATCGATCTTGAAATCCCGGTTGGCGCTCTTGGCGGCGGCGCAGCAGTTGCTCCATTGCCGGCAGGCGCAGAAGCGGCAGTAGCAGGAGCAGCAGCTCCGGAAGCAGCTGGCGAAGAAAAAGTAGTTAGAAGCTTAACAAGAAAACACTTCACTATCACAGAAGTTAAGAGAGGGCCTGAGACTAAGATCGAAGGTACAACTCTTTACATCCGTGAAGGAATTGAAGCAGATGTTATTGCTGATCAGGATTTGATTAAAGACTTCAAACTGGAAGTCATCACGCCTGATTTATATCACACATATTCTGAAACAGTTATGGATGTTCAGCCAATCGCTACAAAAGAAGGCGATGACGTAGTCGGCGAAGGTGTTACGAGAGTACTTGACGGCGTTGTTATGATGCTGACAGGTGTAGATGAAGGCGGAGTTCAGATTGGTGAGTTCGGTTCTTCCGAAGGATACCTTGACGAGAACATCATGTGGAACCGTCCAAGCTGCCCGGATAAAGGCGAAATCTTTATCAAAGGTAACATCGTTGTTCAGGAGAAGACGAACATGGAGCGCCGTGGACCTATGGCTGCTCATACAGCATTCGACCTCATCACACAGGAAATCCGTGAAGTTATGAAGAAGCTTGACGAGAGCCTTGTAGCTGATACGGAAGAGCTGAAGCAGGTTCGCCGTCCTGGCAAGAAGAAAGTTGTTATCGTTAAGGAAATCATGGGACAGGGTGCTATGCATGACAACTTCATCCTTCCTGTAGAGCCTGTTGGCGTTCTTGGCGCAAGAGCTAACGTAGACTTAGGAAACGTACCTGTATGCGTATCTCCGTTGGAGGTTCTTGACGGATGTATCCATGCTTTGACATGTATCGGACCTGCATCGAAAGAGATGTCCAGACATTACTGGAGAGAGCCATTGGTTCTTGAAGCTCTGCATGATCCGGAAGTTGACCTTTGCGGCGTAGTATTCGTAGGAAGCCCGCAGATTAATGCTGAGAAATTCTATGTATCCAGACGTGTCGGCATGACAGTAGAAGCTATGGACGCTGACGGAGCTTTCGTAACAACAGAAGGTTTTGGAAACAACCATATCGACTTTGCAAGTCACATCGAGCAGATCGGTATGAGAGGAACTCCGGTTGTCGGCATGTCCTACTGTGCAGTACAGGGCGCGCTTGTTGTTGGTAACAAGTACATGAGCTACATGGTTGACAATAACAAATCAGAAGCCGGTATCGAGAATGAGATTCTTGGTAACAATACACTCTGCCAGGAAGATGCAGTTCGTGCATTAGCTATGCTGAAAGCTGCTATGGCCGGAGAAGATGTTAAAGCTGCTGAGAAGAAATGGAATCCAAACGTTAAATCTACAAACGTTGAATTGATTGAAGCTGCTGCAGGCGTTAAGATTGACCTCGTTGAAAATGAGCAGTCACTCCCTATGAGCCAGAAGCGTAAAGAAAAATACAGTTAATTCAGGTAATGTTGAATGAACAATGAACGTTTGAATTATGGTAATAAGGTCATTTACATGGAAGGCGTTATCGTGGATATCGACGACTGCAGCATCAGCGTCGACCTGAAAGGGCGCCTGGGCTTCTTCAAAGCCCCGAAGAGAATGTTTATCTGCGACTATGAGCTGAAAATCGGCCAGGAAGTGGGATGGAACATGAGCTTTCCGGAACAGCTTGGGGATGAGGTAAATGACAAGTATATCAGCAACATTGAAAAAGAAAGACGCAAACAAGAAGAGATGCGCCAACGTATGGATAATAAGGAGGCTTAAAAATGAGTTTAACGGTTGTTAAAGGTTTACAATCTGAAATATTCGTTCCTATTACTCCGCCATCAGTATGGACTCCTGTAACGAAAGAGCTGAAAGACATGTCTATCGCTCTTGCGACAGCTGCCGGTGTTCATACAAAGAGCCAGGAAAGATTCAATCTTGCCGGCGACTTTACATGGAGAAAAATAGAGAACACAACACCATCCAGCGAGCTGATGGTATCCCATGGTGGATATGACAACAGTGATGTTAACAAAGACATCAACTGTATGTTCCCAATAGACAGGATTCATGAATTAGCTGCTGAAGGATTTATCAGAGCTTGCGCTCCGGTACATGCAGGATTCATGGGTGGCGGCGGAAACCAGGAGAAGTTCAAAGGCGAAACTGGTCCGGCTATCGCACAGATGTTCAAAGAGGAAGATGTAGATGCAGTAATCCTCACCGCTGGCTGAGGTACCTGCCACCGCTCTGCAGTATTGGTGCAGAGAGCAATTGAAGAAGCTGGAATTCCTACAATTATTATTGCAGCTCTTCCACCGGTCGTACGTCAGACTGGTACTCCTCGTGCAGTTGCTCCGTTGGTACCTATGGGTGCTAATGCCGGAGGACCGCACAACGTTGAACAGCAGACACAGATCGTAAAGGCAACTCTGGAGCAGTTAGTTGAGATCCAGACACCAGGAAAGATTGTTCCGTTGCCATTCGAATATGTAGCTAAGATTTAGTGAACGC
This sequence comes from Extibacter muris, assembly GCF_004345005.1. Lineage (GTDB taxonomy): Bacteria > Bacillota > Clostridia > Lachnospirales > Lachnospiraceae > Extibacter > Extibacter muris. The sequence goes on along the minus strand of NZ_SMMX01000006.1, from coordinate 117,617 downwards.
AGGTTCTAATCGAAGGGCAGATGTTTTGCATCTGCCCTTTTTTGAAAAGTGATATAACGATATATCGGAAAAGTATCCAACATATTGTAAACATAGTATGACAACAGATCTCAAATATCGGAGGTGACTTAAATTGGCTGAAGAAGTAAAAGACCTGAGACGACTTGTAATCAAAGCATTCCATATGAATGATGTGGAATGGGGAGAACACAACGACATTACGGTTGACGGTCATATGACAGTCAGTAAAGAAATGCTTGATAAGCTGGTAGCGGAAGAAGAGCATCTTGAGAAGATCGATATCCAGATTATCAAGCCAGGCGACCATGACCGCTGGACGAATACGATCATGGACATCATCCCTGTCTCGACGAAAGTGCTAGGAAAGCTCGGAGAAGGCATTACCCATACCGTAACCGGTGTATACATGATGCTTACAGGAGTAGATGTCAACGGCAAACAGTGCCATGAGTTCGGATCTTCAGAGGGGAATCTGAAAGAGCAGCTCTATCTGAACCGTGCAGGGACTCCAGGAGATAACGATTACATCATTTCCTTTGATGTCACGCTTGCCGCTGGAATGGGGCAGGAGAGGCCCGGCCCTACGGCGGCCCACCGTGCATGCGACAAGTTCATCCAGTCGTACCGCGACAAGCTGAAGAAGTTCAAGGGTGAAAAGTGCACGGAACGCCATGAATATCATGACATCGTAAGACCCGGCAAGAAGCGTGTCCTTATCGTAAGGCAGGTTGCCGGTCAGGGCGCTATGTATGACACACATTTATTCGCCAAGGAACCTTCAGGAGTCGAAGGCGGACGTTCAATCATCGACATGGGCAATATGCCGATACTCGTTACACCTAACGAGTACAGAGACGGCATTATCCGGTCCATGCAGTAGGAGGTGTAATCATGGGAATAGGACCATCAACAAAGGAAACATCATTACATCACTTCAGAGATCCGTTGCTGGATGTCGTGTCTAGTGATACGGACCTGGATCTAATGGGAATCATCATCGTGGGGACGCCGGATGATAACGAAGACAAGATGCTGGTAGGCACGAGGACTGCGGTATGGGCGGAAGCTATGCGTGCTGACGGAGTCATCATATCATCTGACGGATGGGGCAACAGCGATGTAGATTACACGAATACATGCGAGCAGCTCGGGACACGTGGAATCGCAGTAACGGGGCTGAATTTCAACGGAACAGTGGCTCAGTTCGTCGTAATGAACGACTACCTGGATGGCATCGTGGATATCAACAAAAGCACGGACGGAACAGAGACCAATGTGGTCGGAGAGAACAACATGGTAGAGCTGGACTGCAGGAAAGCGACAGCGCTGCTGAAGCTGAAAATGCGCAAGAAATAGGAGTTTAGTGAAGTGGACGCCGCTGTGGAGGTAGGGGGCAGATGCTCCGATGCGTCCGGGAACTGCGACTATCACACAGATTCCTAAGCTTGTGGAATGTTCGCCGATTGCGGCTCTCATCCCACAAGCCAAGGAATCTGGTGAGGATTCTCCGTCCCTTCCGCTTATACCTGCGCATCTGTCCCCTACCTCCCCATCGGCTATCTACTTTACTGGCACGGGCGAAGGCGGATGTGTGGCGCTGTCGGCTGATGGTAGGGCTTTGGCTATGTCAGCATAGTGATTAAAGGCGAAGCAAGTGGATAACCTTGGTGGAAGTAATCGTAATGAAGAAGAGCCGGAATCAGGTACGGGGATGTTGAGATGACATCTCCTGCCTGGTTCCGGCTCTTCTTGCAGCAACGGCGTGCACGCCTCGCTGCAAATGCTTAACAACGAACATATTCGCCAGCCTGATTCATGTGGACTAGCAAAACTCTTATCATTCATCTGCTCTTTGTGTTATTCACATTAAGCTTGCGATATTTTATCATTCAACTGACGCAGCCAGCGTTCATCCGCTGGCCAGTAACGCCGCACGGCCATCCTCGCCCTTGTTAAGTGAAGTAGATAGCGGGCGGGGAGCCGGGTGGTAGATGCGCAGGTGCAAGCGGGAGAGGCGGAGAATCCTTTCCGTAGCCCTTATCCTGCGGGATGTAAGCCGCTGTCGGCGCACATTCCGCAGGGTTAGGGATACGTGAAATAGTCAGAGCCTCGTACGCATCGGAGCAGATGCCACCCGGCTCCCCGCCCGCAGCCACTTTACTTAAACTCCCATTTAATACCGCAGCTGAATCCCCTGCTCTTCGATCCAGTCCTCAAGGTCATCTTGCGCGTCGGCAGCCCAGGTGCCAGACAGTTCTTTTTCTATGTCTGTTGAAGCGCCATCCTTTTTATCTGTGACCTCTCTTTGTTTTCTTTTTTCGTCTTCCATAGTAGACCTCCTTCTCTTTTATGTGCTGATATTAATAATAATTCTAGCATATGTATAGTTATGCAAATGAGCCGGTCTATCGGCGCTCATGGATAAAGAAAAGGCACGACATACGGTATGTCGTGCCCTTTCTTTTTGGTATGTCATTGAGAGGTCTTTCCTCGTTGCATTGCAGTTTTGTTTATATACAAAGCTGGGGAATGCTCCTACTAAAGAGGATGTATATATCAATTGAAGTCTACTGCCGCAGGACCATTCTTGGGGGAAATGGTCGGCGGCAGCTTAACTGCAATTACAACCATATTGGTGTTAACTTACCTGTACTTTTTTAAAAATAGGCAGTTCCCTTGCTCGAGGTAACCGCCATTGGTTTTCGTACATTTAAGTTGCTATTAATATATCATTAATAAATTTAAGTGTCAATACAAGTATAATAAAAAATTAATTTTTATGCAAAATATCAATAAAAAGACAATAAATTATTAAATTTTAATGCACTTTAACATAGTAAAATGGTAAAAGAGCAAAGAGGCATTATCTTTTGTTTTTTTTCTTTTCCTCTTGACGTTTTTTTACTTGTTCCGCCCGTACATCCCGATATTCCATCATCATTTGAATACGGACCTTCCATGGTATATAGAGTGGGCGTATTGGCTGACCTGTCTTATCAGACAGAAAATCATAGAACTGGGTCGGGTCTCCCAGAACAAAGTCTGACTTGGGAAGAAGCTGCAGATCTTCATTGTTGATACTGATATAGTAGTTGTTGTCATCGACATATACAAAACTGATTTCCGCATATTTTATACGTTCATTCTGGTCGAGATCAATGTTCTCTATATGAAACTCACTCTCTCCAAAGACGAGATGTATTTCGCTCTGGTTCTGGTAATTCTTATCTACTTTGGCAAGTTTTCTGAAACTGATACGATGTCTGTTCAAAGTAAACCCTGCAAGAAGGACTGCCAGTACAATAAATATGTACATTCCCGCGCCACCTCTTGTGAAATAAGCAAAAGCGGCAAAACAGGCTGATAATATGAGAAGATGCGTAGTAACACGAGGATACTTGATTCTAAATGTAAATTTTATGAAATCCTCCAATACTTTCTGTGTATGTGTTGTTTTTACTTCGTATACCGGGGTCATAAATGGTATCTCCTTATTGTGTTGATTATTTGAGTGTAAGCGGGGAACTACGATACCCGCTGTTTTACATATTATAATATGCTTTTTACGTTTCTACAAGCATTACTTTTCCACGAATTTGTGCTGTTTTATACTATGCATCGGAATATAAAAAGGACAGCAGAAGCTGTCCTTTCTATTATCAAATAATAAAATTGTGCTTAAGCTTTGGCTGCATCTTTGAAGAACATGATTGCCGTGAAGACCATAACTACACATACCAGGTAAGTCAGAACGTACATTGAGAATGCATACTTTGTTAACAGATAAGCGCCTAATACACCAATACATCCGAATATTGCCAGATAAAGAGCAGCTCTTCTGTCGTATTTGTCTTCTTTGATGAATTTGAAACATGCAGCATTCATAAGGAATGCACAAGAACCCATCATGATTGGGAAAGCAGTACCAACGTTCATGCCAAGAGCACTAACAAGAGCGATACATGGTGCGTAGAGACCAACGCCAATCATCATCAGGGCGCCCAAGAAGAAGTTGATAACAACACCGATAACTAACTTGATACCTGTCAGACCGGTTGCTTCACCAACTAAACCGAAAGGTCCGATTCCGGCATTCTTAGAAGCGAGAACAATAGCCAGGATAAGAAGACCGATACCAAGAGCGATACGAACCATCTTAAGATTCCATTTACATACGATACCGGCACCTACAAGTGCTCCGATAACAGCTGCGGCAAGCATAAGTACTAATGTAAGTGGGTCGATGTTTACAAAACTGAAGAATAATAGCGCTTCCAACGTTACAGGGAAGGTATCTCCTACATTCAGTGTACCGGGCATTGTGATATCCTCGCTGGACTTTGTGAATTTGAAGCCAGCCTGGGTAGTAGCATAACTTCCGATTCCCCATGTATCGAGCCAGTTGGTAATAAAACCAATAATAGCCAGAGCAACAGGCTTGCCGCCCTTAAGTTCTTCTTTGTGTGCCGCAAGGTCTTTAATAAAGAATATAGCTGATACTAATACAAACAGACCTAACACAATACGTAAAATCAAAATAACATCCATAGTTCATCCCTCCAGATTGTTTATAAAGATACTAAAAAATAGCGAAAACAAACAATATATTTATGTAACCAGCTGACAAGAATAGATACACCCCGATTTGTATATATGCTTGTTAAAATATTGTCTGTTCTTGTTCCAATTGTATCAATTTCTATAGAAAAAGTCAATTGAATTTATAGATTATAGCCAAATAAAGACAAGCCTCCAACGGTTCGACAGCGATTTGTGTACATAGAAAACGATAAATGGTATAAATTGTCTAAAATTGGACACTTGAATTGCTGTTTATACTTGATAATTTAAAGGGCAAATATCGACCAGTTAAGGATATCTGCTTTGATTTTACAGATCAAGATTATAAGATAGTAATATAATGCGACAGGTCTATTTGTAAATGGCCTGCCATTACCGGTTAAGAAAAGGACAAAGGGCGTGGAGAGGAGGGCGGTTGGTTGAGAAATAAGACGGTCATCCGTAATATCGTAATGCTTGCAGCTGGTTTTATGGCTGGAAGAGTGAGTATGGCATATATGACAGATACCGTGCGGGAAGACGAGAGCAACATAATTGCGTTCGTGAATCTGGACGAGGGAGTGATAAGTGGAGACAGAGCGGTCAATTATGCCGCAAGCCTGATTCATTTTCCGGCGGCAATATGTATACGCAGGTCTGGAATATGCCAGGAATGGAGTGCAGACGGGAGATTATGTGGCTTATATCGTTATACCGGCAGGCTTTTCTGCAGATATCGAAAGTCTGAATACGGTGATGTCCAAGTCAAATTTAACATATGAGTTCAATAAGCAGCTCGCCCAGGAGAAAAAGATAACGATTCTTAAACAGGTCGATTCTTTCATACAGTCGATGGCGGACGATATCGCCGGTGTTCTGAGTACCGGTACATATGATACGGGCTCTCCGCCAGTATGGACGGTCCATGATGGGACCGTTACGATGGACGGAGCTGCATACACGCTGACGGCAGCGGATGGAACCTTGAATGCGGGAGAGCTGGAGCGGCTGCTTTCAGATTACCGGCAGAACAGCAGCGGCACCTATAGGGAGGGAGCGGCTTCGGCAGATATCCGGGACGAAGCAGAAATAAGAGCAATCGCTCTAAGCCTGTTGCCAGGCTGCGGCATAGAACGGTTCGTAGAAGATGAGGACGGAACCTTCACAGAAGGAGATGCGCAGGAGAATAGAAAAGAGGCGGACAGGCTGTTTGCGGACAGCCTTGCGGCATCGGGCGTTGACCTGGCGGCAGATGAAGATTATAAGATTGAGCCAATCAGCCAGACAAAACTGGATGATATTATAAGAAGCCTCAGAAGCGATGTCGTATCCCCTCTGCTTAACAGGGCCGACGAAGTGAAACATGCCTTCCAAAGCAGCTATGCCGATTCCGATGGAAAGCTGTCCACATTCCAAAGCTCGATGACAGCATATGATCCAATTGGGCATATAGACAGCAGCGCAATACAGGATTCATATGCAGACATGCACGACAGTACGAGTTCTCTGCAGAAGGAGGTGCTGGAAAAAGACACGGATCGTCTGGAGAGCATGGTAAAGACCTATGAGACCTACACGGCTAATGAAGTGGCATTGCAGCAGCATATACAAGAGGCGACAAAAGCATCGGAAGAAGCAGTCGTACAAGGGCTTGCAGGGGCACAGAAAGTAAAGGAAGAGAGCAGCCGGGACAACCAGGAACGGATGGAGAGCTTTACGGGCAAATTGCCGTACACTAGGATAGGAAAAGCAGAGAATCTGGAAGCGGGCCGGTTTATTGTGGATCCTTTCTGGGTGACGGAGCAGAATACGGCAGGCAATACCGATGGCGGCAATTTGGAGGATGACGCTGTACCTGCGTCAGGAAGCGAGGTAAAAGAGGCCTCGGCAACCGGCAGGGCCGTACTGGAAGTGCTCGGTGCATTTGCCATCCTCGGCGTCAGGGCAATGCAGGAGTATACGGAGCTGCGCTCATTTCTGGATACGATTGTCAACAGCAAGCTGCCGGAGCTGTGGCAGGGAGCAGGAGCAGAAGCGTACATAACCCGCTATCAGGAACTGGCGCCAAGTTTCCAGGCAATCCAGGATCTGATTCAGGATATTGGGACAGGCCTGCAGCAGAATGCGACATACTATGAAGAGGCAGACCAGGCGGCAAGTGCGGCCAATTCAGGCAGATAGGACGATGGGGGCCAAGGGCCGGGTGCTCCGGCTCCCCTTTTGATGATACGTCCGGCAATGCGAATGCAATGGGAGGCTATATGGAGACAGAAGAAGTTCAGGTTCAGCGGGAAGATACAGACATAGAGTGGGATACTTCTGTAATAACAGAACAGAAAGGCGCGACCGGCATCTCACTCTGTGACCTGTACGGCGTACCAGTATTTGAAGACAGATCACAGGAAAAGATACAGTCCTAAGAGATAGAAAAAGTGCATAACATAACGTATATCGGACAGCAGGTGTTTGTCACCACGAATGACGGAGAAGAGAAGCTGGATGTTATCCGCAGTCAGGTGTTTTCCGGGACTGTGGAAAATATCGGGAATAAAATAGAAAAAGAGGAAGCCGGTACCGGATCGGACGTAATTTTCTGGATAGAGATTATCGCAGCCGCGGTGCTGGCAGCCGCATACTTATATGCAGGAAAGCTGAGAAGGGAAAGGAAACGCAGGGTTGATAGTATTAACGATATGTACGGCGTACAATAAAGTAAAGATAGATGTAAGTGTCAAGCCAGAGCAGAGGATCCGGGATGTGAATGGTTAGGAATGAGCATTGTTACATAAGCAGGAAAGGAGAAAGGTATGGGCGTAAAGATGAATGTAGGTACGGTACTGTCGGAACTCAATTCCATGAACAGATACCTGTCGGATGTCTGGATGAAAAGCGGCACGCTTGGCAAGGCGTTCCGGTCTTTTGAAGGAGAGGCCGGCCTTCAAAGCACGGCCTATAACAACCATAAGAGCTATATAGGGCAGATGCATCAGCCCGTCGCGGACGGAATCGCCGGCTTCTGTTCTGAGATGATGGAGGCAAACGATGCGTACGGAGGCTGCCTCCGCCAGTATTTTTCAGACGGAATGACGGTGGACGAAGATAAGTGGAAAAGCGAGCATGAAGCTTTAAAAGCGCATTATGACCAGCTTAATTCCATGCTGAACTATATCATAGAAACGATACGTGGCATGGTCTCTATGGGACGCCCTGGGGCCGCCTATACGGATATGAGAAGAAGAGCTTAAGAAGATAGAATACTGCCGTGAAGAGGCGCAGCTGGACGAGCACGTCAAGACGCTTAAAAAGAAATGCCGCAGGCTGAGGGAATCGATAGAGATATATGAGTTAGAATATGCAAAGGATGCAAGTGATGGAGAAAATAAAGAAAACTTTTAGTATTTTAATATAATGAATGGGCTGAATGCAATAGGAGGTATTGTATCAAAAAAAATACAATATCTGCACAAAAAACCTTGCAAAAAGCGTTTGTATCATATATACTAAAAAAGCTGTGACATTGATAGCGTAGAAGCGTGAGGTTGCTGCCCATAGCTGGCAGGTTTTCCGTGGAGCGAATGTCAAGTTAGGAAACTGGCGACAAGTCACTGTACGAACTATAACGGCCACTGGGATGTGGTAACAACGTGTGAGTTTCTCACGACACACACGGGAGAGTGTACAGTCACCGCTTGTCGTACTGAAGTTATAAGTACGAAAAGGAGGCGACTTTTTTTATGGCAAGTCAAGTAATGAGAATCACATTGAAAGCGTATGACCATCAGCTCGTTGATGCATCCGCAAAGAAAATCATCGAAACTGTAAAGAAAAATGGATCACAGGTGAGCGGACCGGTACCACTTCCTACTAAGAAGGAAGTAGTCACAATCTTAAGAGCGGTTCACAAGTACAAAGATTCGAGAGAGCAGTTCGAGCAGAGGACTCATAAGAGACTCATCGATATCATCACGCCTACACAGAAGACTGTAGATGCATTATCCAGACTGGAGATGCCGGCAGGCGTGTACATCGATATCAAAATGAAAAACAAATAAGACGCAGTAATTCCTAAAATTTAGGATGAACGTCCAAAGCGGCGTTCCGCTGTAAATCACAGGAGGTAATTATAATGAAGAAAGCTATTTTAGCTACGAAAGTCGGAATGACTCAGATCTTCAACGAAGACGGTTCGCTTACACCTGTAACGGTGCTTCAGGCCGGACCTTGTGTCGTAACACAGGTTAAGACGGCTGAGAATGACGGTTACGATGCAGTGCAGGTCGGCTTCGTTGATAAGAAAGACAAAACTGTCAACAAAGACAAGAGCGGCAAGAAAGAGATCGTTCACCGCCATGGAGTGACAAAAGCAGAGCAGGGACATTTTGCAAAAGCTGGAGTATCCGGCAAGAGATTTGTAAGAGAGTTCAAATTTGAAAATGCATCTGAATATGAGCTTGCGCAGGAAATCAAAGCTGACATCTTTGCAGCTGGCGACAAGATTGACGCGACAGCGATATCAAAGGGTAAAGGCTTCCAGGGTGCAATCAAGAGACATAACCAGCACAGAGGGCCGATGACACATGGTTCCAAGTTCCATCGCCACGCAGGTTCCAACGGTGCTGCTTCTGACCCGAGCAAGGTATTCAAAGGCAAGAAGATGCCTGGACATATGGGAAGCAAGAGGATTACGATTCAGAATCTGGAAGTTGTACGCGTGGATGCTGAGAACAATCTGCTCTTAGTAAAAGGTTCCGTACCGGGACCGAAGAAATCTTTAGTAACAATTAAAGAAGCAGTCAAAGCAGTCTAAGCTTGGACTCAGGAAGGAGGAAACTAGAGATGGCAAACGTATCTGTTTATAATATCGAAGGTAAAGAAGTTGGCACAATCGACTTGAACGATGCGGTATTTGGTGTGGAAGTTAACGAGCACCTCGTACACATGGCAGTTGTAAGTCAGCTTGCAAATAAACGTCAGGGAACACAGAAAGCTAAGACACGTTCTGAAGTTTCCGGCGGCGGAAGAAAACCATGGAGGCAGAAAGGGACCGGTCACGCAAGACAGGGGTCTACCAGAGCTCCTCAATGGACAGGCGGTGGAGTTGTATTCGCCCCGACGCCGAGAGATTATTCATTCAAGATGAACAAGAAAGAGAAGAGGGCTGCTCTGAAATCTGCCCTTACTTCTAAAGTGGAAGAGAAGAAGTTCATCGTTGTCGATGAAATCTCATTTGACGAGATCAAGACAAAGAATTTTGTAAACGTAATGAAGAACCTGAATGTATCTAAAGCATTAGTAGTATTAGAAGACGGCAATAGAAATGTTGAACTGTCAGCAAGAAACGTAGCGGACATCAAGACGGCAAAGACTAATACGATCAATGTGTATGATGTCTTAAAATACAACACGGTAATCGCAACGAAAGCTGCTGTTGCCGGCATCGAGGAGGTGTACGCATAATGGCTGATATTAAATATTATGATGTAATCCTTAAACCGGTAGTTACGGAGAAGAGCATGGAGCTTATGGGAGAGAAGAAATATACGTTCCTTGTACACCCGCAGGCTACAAAGTCTCAGGTAAAAGAAGCTGTCGAGAAGATGTTCGACGGTGCCAAGGTGAAGAGTGTCAACACGATGAACCAGGCAGGAAAGAAAAAAAGAGTGCGCGGTACGATGAAGTTCGGTATGACTGCAAAGACAAAGAAAGCAGTTGTCCAGCTTACGGAGGACAGCAAAGATATCGAGATTTTCGAGGGGCTGTAGGCACTGGACACTTGACGAAAGCCAAGCGTCAGCGCCGACTGAAGTTAAGAGGTAACACCACAGCCGCTAAGTTCGAAAGAACCTCGCTAAGTGGACCGGGTGTATTTTCACGCTAAACTCGAATACACCTAGTTAAATGTTCATTATACGGATAGCAACCGTGACATTAAACAAGTATTGAAAGGAGAAGTAATCATGGGAATCAAAACATATAACCCATATACGCCTTCCAGAAGACAGATGACTGGGTCTGATTTCGCGGAAATCACGAAGACAACTCCAGAGAAATCTCTGTTAGCTCCAAAGAGCAGACAGGCAGGACGTAATAATCAAGGTAAGATAACAGTTAGACATCGCGGAGGCGGAGCTAAGAAAAAATATAGAATCATCGACTTCAAGAGAAAGAAAGACGGTATTCCGGCCACTGTAGTAGGAATCGAGTACGATCCGAACAGGACAGCCAACATCGCACTGATCTGCTACGCGGACGGCGAGAAAGCCTACATCCTTGCACCGGAAGGGTTAAAAGCGGGCATGAAGGTCATGAACGGTCCTGAAGCAGAGGTGAAAGCCGGCAACTGCCTTCCTCTTTCTGAGATTCCGGTAGGTACACAGATCCACAACGTGGAGATGTATCCGGGAAAAGGCGGACAGCTCGTTCGTTCCGCAGGCAACAGCGCACAGCTGATGGCCAAAGAAGGAAAATATGCAACTCTGAGACTTCCGTCAGGCGAGATGAGAATGGTCCCGATCATCTGCAGAGCATCTGTAGGCGTCGTAGGAAACGGAGACCACAACCTGATCAATATCGGTAAAGCAGGACGTAAGCGTCATATGGGCTTCAGACCTACCGTACGTGGTTCTGTCATGAACCCGAATGACCATCCGCACGGTGGTGGTGAAGGTAAGACGGGAATCGGACGTCCGGGTCCATGTACACCTTGGGGCAAGCCAGCGCTTGGTCTTAAGACGAGAAAGAAAAACAAAGCTTCTAACAAGATGATTGTAAGAAGAAGAGATGGTAAAGCGATTAAATAATTCAGTTTTCAAGGAGGTTAGAACTTATGTCACGTTCTATTAAAAAAGGACCATTCGCAGACGCAAGCCTGCTCAAGAAGGTTGACGCAATGAACGCAGCCGGAGATAAGTCTGTCATCAAGACTTGGTCCCGCCGCTCTACAATCTTCCCAAGCATGGTTGGACATACAATAGCCGTTCATGACGGAAGAAAACATGTACCTGTATATGTGACAGAGGATATGGTCGGACACAAGCTCGGTGAGTTTGTTGCGACAAGGACATACAGAGGACATGGAAAAGACGAAAAGAAATCTAAAGTAAGATAGTAACCATATATTCGAAAGGAGGGTTCATCCATGGCAAAAGGACACAGATCCCAAATCAAGAGAGAGAGAAATGCTAACAAAGACACAAGACCTTCTGCAAAGTTATCTTATGCAAGAGTTTCTGTCCAGAAAGCATGTTTCGTATTAGATGCCATCAGAGGCAAGGATGTAACGACAGCACTTGGTATTTTAACATACAATCCAAGATATGCTTCCAGCTTAATAAAGAAATTATTAGAATCTGCAATCGCTAATGCTGAGAACAACAACGGCATGAACGCTGAGAACCTTTACATTGCAGAAGCTTATGCAAACAAAGGACCAACAATGAAGAGAATCAGACCTAGAGCGCAGGGAAGGGCTTACAGAATCGAGAAACGAATGAGCCACATCACACTTGTGCTTGATGAAAGATAAGGAGGGCAGACATGGGACAGAAAGTTAATCCTCATGGTTTAAGAGTCGGCATTATTAAAGATTGGGATTCTAAGTGGTATGCAGAAAAAGAGTTCGCCGATTACCTTGTGGAAGACCATGAAATCAGAACGTATCTTAAGAAAAGATTATACAGCGCAGGTATCTCCGATATTGAAATCGAGAGAGCATCCGACCGTGTGAAGATTATCATCTATACAGCTAAGCCAGGTGTCGTAATCGGTAAAGGCGGATCTGAGATTGAGAAAGTGAAAGGCGAGCTTAGGCAGTTCACGGATAAGAAATTAGTTGTAGATATCAAAGAAATCAAGAGACCGGACAAAGATGCTCAGCTCGTAGCTGAGAACATTGCGCAGCAGCTGGAGAACCGTATATCTTTCAGACGTGCAATGAAATCCTGCATGTCCAGAACTATGAAATCAGGAGCGCTCGGTGTTAAGACTTCCGTATCAGGAAGGCTCGGCGGAGCAGATATGGCCCGTACAGAGTTCTACAGCGAGGGTACGATTCCTCTTCAGACACTGAGAGCAGACATTGACTACGGATTCGCTGAGGCTAACACTACCTACGGCAAAGTTGGTGTGAAGGTATGGATTTACAAAGGCGAAGTTCTTCCGGAAAAAGCAGCAAAGGAAGGGAGCGATAAATAATGTTAATGCCAAAAAGAGTTAAACGTCGTAAACAATTCCGTGGTTCCATGAAAGGGAAAGCGCTTCGTGGAAACAAGATTACAAACGGTGAATATGGTATCGTTGCTATGGAGCCTTGCTGGATTCGTTCCAACCAGATAGAGGCGGCCCGTATCGCTATGACACGTTATATCAAGCGTGGCGGTAAAGTATGGATTAAAATATTCCCTGATAAACCTGTAACTACGAAACCAGCTGAAACACGTATGGGTTCTGGTAAAGGAACCTTAGAGTACTGGGTAGCAGTTGTCAAGCCAGGCCGCGTCATGTTTGAAATCGCGGGCGTATCCGAAGAAGTTGCAAGGGAAGCGCTTCGTCTGGCGACCCACAAGCTGCCATGTAAATGTAAAGTAGTTTCTCGCGCAGACTTAGAAGGCGGTGATAACAGTGAAAATTAATGCATTTGTAGAAGATTTAAAAACAAAATCAGCTGCAGAGCTGAATGAAGAATTAGTAGCTGCTAAGAAGGAACTTTTTAACTTAAGATTCCAGAACGCAACAAACCAGTTAGACAATACAAGCAGAATTAAAGAAGTAAGAAGAAACATTGCCAGAATTCAGACAGTAATTACTGAGAAGGCAAATGCTGCGGAATAATCCGGAAAGGAGCATAAACTGTGGAAAGAAATCTTAGAAAAACCCGCGTGGGCAAGGTTGTCAGCAATAAAATGGATAAGACCATAGTAGTTGCAGTAGAAGATCATGTAAAACATCCGCTTTACAAGAAGATCGTAAAGAGAACATACAAGCTGAAAGCACATGATGAAGCAAATGAATGCAACATTGGCGACAAAGTAAAAGTTATGGAAACAAGACCTCTGTCTAAAGACAAGAGATGGAGACTTGTAGAAGTTATGGAAAAAGTTAAATAGTATAAGGAGGGAAACCTGCATGATACAGCAAGAAAGCAGACTTAAAGTAGCAGACAATACAGGTGCCAAAGAGTTACTGTGCATCCGTGTGCTTGGCGGCTCGACAAGAAGATATGCAAGCATCGGCGACATAATCGTTGCGACTGTTAAAGATGCAACACCAGGCGGCGTTGTTAAAAAAGGCGATGTAGTAAAAGCTGTAGTTGTTCGTACTGTAAAAAGTACTCGCCGCAAGGACGGTTCTTATATCCGTTTTGACGAAAATGCTGCTGTTATTATAAAAGATGACAAGACACCAAGAGGAACCCGTATCTTCGGGCCAGTAGCAAGAGAGCTCCGTGAGAAGCAGTTCATGAGAATTGTATCCCTGGCTCCGGAAGTACTATAAGGAGGTGCGCGTAAGATGTCAATGTTAAAAATTAAAAAAGGCGACACGGTAAAGGTGATTGCCGGTAAAGATAAAGACAAAGAAGGCAAAGTAGTAGCCGTTAACCAGAAAGACGGTAAGGTCGTCGTTGAAGGAGTCAACATGCTGACAAAGCACACGAAACCCAGTGCTTCTAATCAGAATGGCGGCATCGTCCATCAGGAAGGACCTATCGATGTTTCTAATGTAATGTATGTCCACAAGGGTCAGGCCACTAGGGTCGGATTCAAGATGGAAGGCGATAAGAAAGTACGTTACGCGAAATCAACAGGCGAAGTGATTGATTAATTTGAGGAAGGAGGTCCATGGCTTTGAGTAGACTGAAAGAACATTACCAGAACGAAATCATCGAAGCGATGAATAAAAAGTTCGGTTATAAAAATATTATGGAAGTGCCAAAACTTGAAAAAGTTGTTATAAACATGGGTGTTGGCGAGGCAAAAGACAATGCGAAGATCTTGGAGTCGGCAGTAGCTGACCTGGAGAAGATTACAGGACAGAAAGCAGTTATCTGTAAAGCGAAGAAATCTGTAGCGAACTTCAAGTTAAGAGAAGGAATGCCAATCGGATGTAAAGTTACTTTAAGAGGAGAAAAGATGTATGAATTTGTTGACCGTCTGATCAACCTTGCATTACCTCGTGTACGTGACTTCAGAGGGGTCAACCCGAATGCGTTTGACGGCAGAGGGAACTATGCCCTTGGCATCAAGGAGCAGCTCATCTTCCCTGAGATTGAGTACGATAAGATAGATAAGGTGAGAGGGATGGATATCATCTTTGTTACAACTGCAAGGACAGACGAAGAGGCGCGTGAATTGTTAACACAGTTCAACATGCCATTTACAAAATAAGGAGGTAAATTATGGCTAAGAGAGCAATGAAAGTAAAACAGCAGCGTAAGCAGAAGTTCTCCACAAGAGAATACAATCGTTGCAGAATCTGCGGACGTCCGCACGCATATTTAAGAAAATATGGAATCTGCCGTGTTTGCTTCCGCGAGTTGGCATATAAAGGACAGATTCCAGGCGTTAAGAAAGCAAGCTGGTAAGAGGAAGGAGGACAATTCACATGACTATGAGTGATCCAATCGCAGATATGCTTACGAGAATCCGTAATGCGAATACTGCTAAACATGATACAGTAGATGTACCTGCATCGAAGATGAAGACTGCAATTGCTAACATCTTGTTAGATGAGGGATATATCCAGAAATATGACATCGTAGAAGACGGCGTGTTCAAGACAATCCACATCACATTAAAATACGGTGCAGACAAGAATGAGAAAGTTATCACAGGACTTAAGAGAATCTCTAAACCAGGTCTTCGTGTGTACGCTAACAGCACCGAGCTTCCTAAAGTATTAGGCGGACTCGGAACAGCGATCATTTCGACAAACCAGGGCGTCATCACAGATAAAGAAGCAAGAAAGCTCGGCGTAGGCGGAGAAGTATTGGCTTTCATCTGGTAGCATGCAATGGGTGAAAGAGGTAACACCACAGCCACTAGGTCCGAAAGAACCTCACCAAGTGGACCGGGTGTGCTTTCGCACTAGGTTCGAGAGAACCTCACCAAGTGCTCAATGCAACTGAAAACAGAGCGGGCAAAGCTCCCGTTCCGAGAATTTAAGTTAAGGAGGAAAAGGTATGTCACGTATAGGAAGACTGCCAATTGCAGTTCCGACAGGTGTAACTGTTGAGATTGCAGAGAATAATAAAGTGACTGTTAAAGGTCCGAAGGGAACCCTTGAAAAAGAGCTTCCTGTAGAGATGGAAATCAAGCAGGAAGGCGATACAATCGTTGTTACAAGACCGAATGACTTGAAGAAGATGAAATCTTTACATGGTCTTACAAGAACACTCGTCAACAACATGGTTGTAGGTGTAACGGACGGATACCAGAAGGTTCTGGAAGTGAACGGTGTTGGATACAGGGCGGCAAAATCAGGAAACAAGCTGACATTGAATCTTGGATACTCCCATCCGGTAGAAATGACGGATCCGGAAGGTGTTGAGACGGTCATGGAAGGCCAGAACAAGATTATCGTCAAAGGTATCGACAAAGAAAAAGTAGGCCAATACGCAGCTGAAATCAGAGACAAGAGAAGACCGGAGCCATACAAGGGCAAAGGTATCAAGTATGCTGATGAAGTTATCAGACGTAAAGTTGGTAAGACTGGTAAGAAATAAATAAGGAGAGTGTGAAAATGGTTAGCAAAAAGTCAAGAAGCAAAGTTCGTGTTAATAAACACAGAAAATTACGTAACCGTTTCAGCGGTACGTCTGAATGCCCGCGTTTAGCCGTATTCAGAAGCAATAATCATATGTATGCACAGATTATTGACGATACGGTTGGCAACACTCTGGTTGCAGCTTCCACTCTTCAGAAAGATGTGAAAGCAAACCTGGAAAAAACCAACGACGTTGCAGCGGCAGCATATTTAGGTAAAGTGATTGCGGAAAAAGCGATCGAAAAAGGTATTAAAGATGTTGTCTTTGACCGAGGCGGCTTTATATACCAGGGAAAAGTTCAGGCATTAGCAGACGCAGCTAGAGAAGCTGGGTTGAATTTCTAGAAGGAGGAGCACACATGAAACAAGTACGAATTGATGCTGGTCAATTAGAATTAAATGAAAAAGTGGTATCAATTAAACGTGTTACCAAGGTTGTTAAGGGTGGTCGTAACTTCAGATTCACAGCTCTAGTAGTTGTAGGCGACGGAAACGGCCATGTTGGTGCAGGTTTAGGAAAAGCTACTGAAATTCCTGAGGCAATCCGCAAAGGAAAAGAAGATGCAGCTAAAAATCTTATTACTGTAGCATTAGATGAAAACGATAGTATTACACATGATTTTATCGGTAAATTCGGAGGAGCTTCCGTATTGCTTAAGAAGGCTCCGGACGGTACCGGAGTTATCGCCGGCGGACCGGCGCGTGCTGTAATCGAGATGGCGGGAATCAAGAACATCCGTACAAAATCTCTTGGTTCCAACAACAAGCAGAACGTAGTTCTTGCTACGATCGACGGATTACGCCAGTTGAAGACTCCGGAAGAAGTAGCTAAGCTTCGCGGTAAATCTGTAGAAGAGATCTTAGGCTAAGGAGGTAGATCATAATGGCAAATTTAAAAGTCACATTAGTTAAATCTACAATTGGTGCTGTACCAAAGCATAAGAAGACTGTTGAAGCTTTAGGACTTAAGAAGTTGAACAAGACAGTTGAACTGCCGGACAACGCAGCAACAAGAGGTATGATCAAACAGGTTTGTCACCTGGTAAAAGTTGAAGAAGCATAAAATAACAATCAGATAGGAGGTGTCATAATGGACTTATCAAACTTAAGACCTGCTGACGGCGCAAAACAGAGTGATAATTTCAGAAGAGGACGTGGACACGGCTCTGGAAATGGTAAGACGGCCGGCAAGGGACATAAAGGCCAGAAAGCTCGTTCAGGAGCTACAAGACCTGGTTTTGAAGGTGGCCAGATGCCGTTATATAGAAGGATACCAAAGAGAGGCTTCACGAACAGAAACTCTAAAGATATCGTTGGTATCAATGTAAGCGCTCTTGAAGTGTTCGATAACGATTCGGTTGTTTCAGTTGAGACATTGCTGGAGCAGGGAATCGTCAAGAACCCGAAAGACGGCGTCAAGATCCTTGGCAACGGGGAGCTGACGAAGAAGCTTACAGTACAGGCAAATGCGTTCAGTGCAGGCGCTGCTGCTAAGATTGAGGCTTTAGGTGGAAAAGCAGAGGTGATCTAATGTTAGAAACTTTCCGAAAGGCATTTCAAATAAAGGATATTCGCAAAAAAATCGGATATACATTTTTGATGTTAATCGTGATAAGAATCGGATCTGAACTGCCAACACCTGGTGTGGATCCAAGCTACATCAAAGATTTCTTTGCACAGAATACGGGGGAAGCGTTTAACTTGTTTAACGCTTTCACCGGTGGATCCTTTGAGCAGATGTCTGTGTTCGCTCTAAGTATTACACCATACATTACTTCTTCCATCATAATGCAGCTCCTTACGATAGCGATTCCGAAGCTGGAGGAAATGCAGAAAGAAGGAGAGGACGGAAGAAAGAAGATTGTAGCGATTACACGTTACCTCACGGTTGCCCTTGCCCTCGTAGAATCTACGGCGATGGCGGTAGGTTTTGGACGGAGAGGACTGCTTGTCGAGTACAACTTTGTAAATGCCGCAATCGTAGTTCTGACACTGACTGCCGGAAGTGCGTTCCTGATGTGGATTGGTGAAAGGATTACAGAAAAAGGAGTCGGAAATGGTATCTCTATCGTACTTGTGATAAATATCATTTCACGTATTCCAAACGACATGACAACGCTGTTTGAACAGTTCGTTAAAGGAAAAAGCCTAGCCTCTGGAGGGCTGGCCGTCGTCATCATCCTGGCAATCATCATAGCTCTCGTCGTATTTGTCATTGTACTTCAGGACGGTGAGAGAAGAATTGCGGTCCAGTACTCACAGAAGGTGGTAGGAAGAAAAACGTTCGGTGGACAGTCCACGCACATTCCGCTGAAGATAAATACCGCGGGCGTCATCCCGATTATATTCGCATCTTCGCTGATGCAGTTTCCGATCGTAATCGCATCTTTTCTCGGAAAGGACGGCGGGACGGGGATCGGCAGCGAGATTCTGCGGGGAATGAATCAGGGGAACTGGTGTAACCCGGAGAACCTGAAGTATTCCTGGGGATTGCTCATATATATCATCCTCACCGTGTTTTTTGCCTATTTCTACACATCGATTACATTCAATCCTTTGGAGATAGCAAACAACATGAAGAAGAGCGGAGGATTTATACCGGGTATCCGCCCTGGAAAACCGACAGTTGAATATTTGACAAGAATATTGAATTATATTATTTTTGTCGGAGCATGCGGCCTTGTACTTATACAGATCGTTCCAATATTCTTTAACGGCTGGCTTGGGGCGAAAGTATCGTTCGGCGGTACGTCGCTTATCATCATCGTCAGTGTTGTGTTGGAGACTCTGAAGCAGATAGAATCACAGATGCTTGTACGTAATTACAAGGGATTTTTAAATAATTAACACCATTTTGAACTCGCAGAATTTTTTTCTGCGGGTTAAAATGCTATAAGGAGGAACACATATTATGAAAATTATTATGTTAGGCGCGCCGGGAGCGGGCAAAGGTACTCAGGCAAAGAAAATTGCCGCGAAATTCAGTATTCCTCACATTTCAACTGGTGATATCTTCAGAGCGAATATTAAGAATGGTACAGAGCTCGGCAAAAAAGCCAAGACGTATATGGATCAGGGGCTGCTTGTGCCGGACGAACTGGTAGTGGACCTGGTCGTAGACCGTGTGAACCAGGATGACTGCCGCGACGGCTATGTGCTTGACGGCTTTCCGAGGACGATACCACAGGCAGAGGCTTTGGATAAAGCGCTCTCAAAGCTCGGGCAGAAGGTGGACTTTGCCATAGATGTAGATGTGCCGGACGAGAATATCGTACGCCGTATGGGTGGGCGCCGTGCCTGCGTGACATGTGGAGCCACATATCATCTGGAGTATGCGCCGACGAAGAAGGACGGCATCTGCGACACGTGCGGGGGCGGCCTGATCCTCCGTGATGATGACAAGCCGGAAACTGTGGAGAAGCGTCTTGGCGTATACCATGAACAGACACAGCCGCTGATTGACTACTATACAGATACCGGCATATTAAAGACGGTTGACGGGACTGTGGATATCGAAGACGTCTTCCGGACAATTGTGGAAATCTTAGGAGCGTAGGTTATGCCAATCAGTATAAAATCGGGCAGGGAAATTGAATTGATGACAGAAGCCGGACGGATTCTGGAAATCGTCCACGATGAACTTGCCAAAGCGTTACATCCAGGTATGAGTACCAAGGACATAGACGTACTCGGGGAGGAAGTGATAAGGAGCTATGGCTGTATCCCTTCCTTCCTCGACTACAACGGCTATCCCGCATCTATCTGCGTATCCGTCAATGAAGAAGTCGTGCACGGCATACCAGATAAGCACCGCATTCTAAAGGAGGGCGATATCGTCAGCCTCGACGCGGGGGTCATATATAAGGGATATCACTCCGATGCCGCGAGGACGCACGGAATCGGAGAAATAAGCAGAGAAGCCGCGAAACTGGAAGAAGTTACTAGGGAAAGCTTCTTTGAAGGTATAAAATACGCAAAAGAAGGCAATTATCTATTTGAAATTTCGGCAGCTATTGGCAGATATGCAGAAAGCTTCGGTTATGGGGTAGTACGTGACCTGTGCGGCCACGGAATCGGAACGGATCTGCATGAAGCACCGGAGATACCGAATTATGAGATGAACAGAAAAGGCGTGAAGCTCAAAGCAGGAATGACACTTGCGATAGAACCGATGATCAATGCCGGTACCTGGGAAGTAGACTGGCTTGACGACGACTGGACCGTGGTCACGAGGGATGGCGCTTTATCTGCCCATTACGAAAATACGGTATTGATAACAGACGATGAACCGAAACTTTTGACCTTATCGAAATGATTTAAGTAAAGAGGACATCAGATATGGAAGAAGTAAAGACAGGAATGCTAGCAAAATCAAAGGCGGGTCATGATAAGGGTCAGGTTTATGTTATAATGGACACCGATGATGCATATGTATATTTAGCAGACGGCAGGATTAGAACTCTCGAAAGGCTGAAAAAGAAGAAAAAAAAGCATATACAGCCTATCAAGAGGGAGTTCGATGTGACAGCAGCAGATGATGCAGCTATAAAACAGATACTTAAAAATTTTAATAAGGATAGAGAGAATCAGGAGGATTTATAATATGTCAAAAGCTGACGTAATTGAGATTGAAGGAAAAGTAGTGGAGAAACTGCCTAATGCCATGTTTCAGGTAGAGCTTGAGAACGGGCACCAGGTGCTCGCTCATATCAGCGGAAAGCTGCGTATGAACTTTATAAAGATACTGCCCGGAGACAAAGTGACATTGGAATTATCCCCGTACGACCTCTCAAAAGGAAGGATTATCTGGAGGGATAAATAATATTCAAATATCTATTGACTTTGTTTGACGGCAGGTGCTATAATATATAAGCGTGTTTCTGGGCAAAAGCTGGAAACGCGCCGAAAACGTAGGCAGAGCAATGGATGAAAGGAGGATTTGACGTGAAGGTTAGATCATCAGTAAAACCAATTTGCGAAAAATGCAAAGTAATTAAGAGAAAAGGAAGCGTTCGCATAATCTGCGAGAATCCAAAGCATAAGCAAAGACAAGGCTAGGTACTGAGCACTTAGTGAAAGCGAAGCTTGAACTTAGTGGGAAGACCGTTCCCAAGCCTTAGCGAGGTGTTTTCGAGCTTAGGCGCACGGAACTTTCTATCCATGTCATCAGATTATGCACACAAAATAGGCGGCTGATAGTAGACACGCCAGGTGGTGTGTAGACTATTTAAAATATACAAGGACGCACCATTAGCCGGTGAATATCCTCGTATATTGCTTATAATACCGGCCTGTCATCACGGAGACATCCGGTGGCCGGAAAGGGCGTGCATACCGACACGCCTGGGAGCAGCCAAAGCTCCCCAGTTAGAGACGATATGCAACTAAATGAGACGTGCACAGATTTCACAATCGGCTTTTGCAGGCTTGCCTGCATAAAGACAAATTGGGAAAGATGTATAGGGCGAAAGCCCGCATCGAGATGCAGCGAAGCGGAATCGAGATGGCACGGCGGGGCAGGACAAAGCCAGCCGGCACGGCAGAATTCAATCAAAAAGAAAATGGAGGAAATTCACATGGCTCGTATAGCAGGTGTAGACTTACCAAGAGACAAACGTGTAGAAATCGGACTTACTTATATATATGGAATCGGAAGGACGAGTGCGACACGTATCCTTAGCGAGGCAGGAGTTAATCCTGACATTCGTTGCAGAGATCTTACAGACGAAGACGTTAAGAAGATCAGTGCTGTAATTGAAGAGACCCAGACGGTAGAAGGTGACCTTAGAAGAGAGATTGCCCTGAACATCAAAAGACTGCAGGAAATCGGATGCTACAGAGGTATCCGCCACAGAAAAGGACTTCCGGTCCGCGGACAGAAGACGAAGACTAACGCAAGAACGAGAAAAGGTCCTAAGAGAACAGTAGCGAATAAGAAGAAATAAGCAACACATTAATGAATAAAAAGGAAAGTGTAGGTTAGTTTTATTATGGCAAAAAAAGTTACAAAGAAAGTGACAAAGAAACGTGTCAAGAAAAACGTTGAACACGGACAAGCACACATCCAGTCATCATTTAACAATACGATTGTTACATTGACAGATGCTCAGGGTAATGCTCTTTCATGGGCAAGTGCAGGCGGTCTGGGATTTAGAGGTTCAAGGAAATCTACTCCTTATGCAGCTCAGATGGCAGCTGAGACAGCAGCTAAAGCGGCATTGGTACATGGCTTGAAATCAGTAGACGTAATGGTTAAGGGACCAGGTTCAGGGAGAGAAGCGGCAATCCGTGCACTTCAGGCATGCGGAATTGATGTTACAAGCATCAAGGATGTAACTCCGGTACCACACAATGGTTGCCGCCCACCGAAACGCAGAAGAGTCTAGTGAGCAGCCGCAGGACGGATGCTTACCTTAAGCAAGTAGTGAAGCGGATTGCTGATATCCGCTGTTATAAATAGGAGGAAATCGTAGATATGGCAGTAAACAGAGTTCCAGTTCTTAAAAGATGTCGTTCACTTGGTATGGACCCAATCTTTTTAGGAATTGATAAAAAATCCAATAGACAGTTAAAGAGGTCTAACAGAAAGATGAGCGAGTATGGTCTCCAGTTACGTGAGAAGCAGAAAGCGAAATTTATCTATGGCGTATTAGAGAAACCTTTCAGAAACTATTACAAGAAGGCAAAGCAGATGAACGGCATGACCGGTGAGAATCTGATGGTTCTTCTTGAATCAAGACTTGACAATGTCGTATTCCGTATGGGGTTTGCCAGAACAAGACGTGAGGCAAGACAGATTGTCGATCACAAGCATGTAATGGTAAATGGAAAACAGATTAACATCCCTTCTTACATTGTAAAAGCCGGTGATGTTGTTGAAATCAAAGAAAAACACAAAAGCTCTCCGAGATACAAAGGAATCCTGGAGGTTACAGGAGGACGTCTGGTTCCGGGCTGGTTAGAAGTAGAGGCTGAAAACCTGAAAGGAACTGTAAAGGAACTTCCTGCACGAGATGCAATCGACGTTCCTGTAGACGAGATGTTGATTGTCGAATTATATTCTAAATAATAACCCGTAACACCACAGGAGGTGGACTTAGTGTTTGATTTTAATAAACCGAATATTGAAATAACTGAGATTTCAGAAGATAAAAAGTATGGAAGATTTGTTGTGGAACCTCTGGAAAGAGGTTATGGTACAACATTGGGTAACTCTCTTCGCAGAATCATGCTTTCTTCTCTTCCGGGGTCAGCGATCAGCCAGGTGAAAATCGACGGCGTGCTGCACGAATTCAGTTCAATCCCGGGCGTGAAAGAAGATGTTACCGAAATCGTCATGAATTTGAAATCACTGGCTATCAAGAACACATCTGAGACAGATGAGCCGAAGACGGCCTATATCGAATTTGAAGGCGAAGGTGTTGTAACAGCGGCAGATATCCAGGTGGATCAGGATATTGAGATCATGAATCCTGAAACAGTTATTGCAACACTGAATGGCGGGGCAGACAGCAAATTATACATGGAGCTTACCATCACAAAAGGCAGGGGATATGTTAGTGCTGACAAGAATAAAAACGACGAGTTACCAATCGCAGTAATTCCGATTGATTCGATTTACACCCCGGTGGAACGTGTGAACCTCACTGTTGAGAATACACGTGTCGGCCAGATTACAGACTTTGACAAATTGACATTGGACGTATTTACCGACGGAACTTTGCTTCCGGACGAAGCAGTCAGCTTAGCGGCCAAGGTACTTAGCGAACACCTTAAACTTTTCATCGACCTTTCAGAAGTTGCCCAGGCGGCAGAGGTCATGATTGAAAAGGAAGACGACGAGAAGGAAAAAGTGCTCGAAATGAGCATTGATGAATTGGAGCTATCCGTACGTTCATACAACTGCCTGAAGAGGGCAGGAATCAATACCGTTGAAGAACTGACGAACAGGACACCGGAAGATATGATGAAAGTACGAAACCTAGGACGCAAGTCCCTGGAAGAAGTGTTGGCAAAGTTAGACGAACTTGGCCTATGCCTAAGCAGAGGTGAAGAGTAATCACGCTGCCAGTAAGACCAAAAGAGCATGGCAGGGCATTTGGCTAGTAAGTCCGAAGAAGCATAACCAGATGTTAGATAATGGAGGATTAGAAAGATGGCAAAATATAGAAAACTTGGCAGAACATCAAGCCAGAGAAAAGCATTAATCAGAAACCAGGTGACAGCATTGCTCAACCATGGCAAGATTGTTACAACAGAATCAAAAGCGAAGGAAATCCGCAAAGTGGCAGAAGGCCTAATCGCTATGGCTGTAAAGGAAAAGGATAACTTTGAAGAAGTAACTGTCAAAGCCAAAGTTGCCCGCAAGGACAAGGACGGCAAGAGAGTGAAAGAAGTAGTAGATGGAAAGAAAGTTACTGTTTACGACGAAGTTGAAAAGAAGATTAAGAAGGATATGCCAAGCAGGCTCCATGCAAGACGTGAGATGCTGAAGGTCCTGTATCCGGTGAAAGAAGTTCCGGCTGCACAGGCAGGTAGGAAGAAGAACACAAAAGAGGTCGATCTTGTCGCTAAGATGTTTGATGAGATTGCACCGAAATATGTTGGACGTAACGGCGGTTACACAAGAATCGTCAAGATTGGACAGCGTAAAGGTGATGCGGCTATGGAAGTTCTTCTTGAACTTGTATAGAATAGCTTAATAGAGGTATGAAACGGGGTCAGGCCCCTATGGAATATCCATAGGGGCCTGACCCCGTTTTCAATATCTTATTTCCACGATATCTTCAATTGAACATTCCAATATCAGGCACAATGTAGCGAATGACAGAAGATAGACAAAGTATTTTGGGACATATATCTTGGCTTCATGAATGCGCAAGCCTATAATGGAGCCAACATAATTGAATGCGGAGCGGGTATGAAAGATAATATTTCCAGAGAACAGTTTATAAAGGCTACATATGAGATTCTCTCGAAGGAAGGGATCCAGGCATTGAGCATCCGGCGTCTGGGAAAGATGATGGACTGTAATCCTGCCAACATCTACCGGTATTTTACGGGGCCGGACGTGGAGCAGACGCTCGAAATTATCGGGCGGACGCTGGATGCCCACGGGAGAAAAGAGTATGAGATGCCGGCTAAGATTGGAATCCACCCGTATGATGATGTGTTCTATCATGCAATGCCCGCATATGTGCCGGGACAGATGGCGTGCGGAGAGAAATGGATAGAGTGCTATCCGAGGAACCCGAAAGAATTTGGGCTTCCACAGACATCAGGGCTCATGATTCTCAATGAAATACTGACAGGGTTTCCGATGGTCATCATGGACGGGGCATGGCTCACGGCGATGCGTACTCCGGCTGTTACTTCAATTGCTGCTGCCGCCATTCACCCGGATGCTGAGACGTTCGGAATGTTTGGATGCGGCGTTCAGGGAATCGGCCATGTGAGGTATATCGTGCATAAGGTGAAGAACTTGAAGAAGATATACGTCTATGACGTGAGGCGGGAGTCTATGGAGCGGCTCATAGAACAGGTGAAGGACGAAGTGGACGGAATCGAGCTGATTATGGCTGTATCACCCCAGGAAGTAGCAGAAAGCTGTGATGTCATGAGTTCTGCAACCATCATCACAAGAGAGAATATGGCCGTCGTGAAGAAGGAATGGGTACATGCCGGACAGACGATCCTGCCGCGTTTTCATTTGTAATCGTCCTGCTTCTTTTTTTGCCGGTCAGGGTTCTATAAAATATTGTTAAAAAAATATCATAAAAGTATTGACAATTATTTAACGAGGTACTATACTAAGCCCTGAAGAAAGATAAACACTATTACGGGAGGAACATAAAATGGCGAAGAAAAAGGAAGCAGTACCAGCAGTTGTTGACAGCGTAGAGACTCTCGAAGCTAAGATGAAAGCGATGAGAGAAGCTCAGAAAGTATTTGCTACATACACACAAGAACAGGTAGATAAGATATTCTATGAAGCGGCACTTGCGGCCAACAAGATGCGTATCCCCCTTGCGAAGCAGGCAGTCGAGGAGACGGGACGCGGCATCGTAGAAGATAAGGTCATCAAGAACCACTATGCTGCAGAGTATATCTATAATGCATATAAGAACACGAAGACATGCGGGGTGATCGAAGAAGATGCGGCTTTTGGAATCAAGAAGATTGCAGAACCGATTGGCCTAGTAGCGGCGGTCATTCCTACGACGAACCCCACATCTACGGCTATATTTAAGACGCTCATCTGCCTGAAGACGAGGAATGCCATCATCATCAGCCCTCATCCATCCGCCAAGGCTTCCACGATTGCGGCAGCCAAGATCGTACTTGATGCGGCAGTAAAGGCAGGCGCTCCGGAAGGCATCATCGGCTGGATCGATGTCCCATCTCTTGAACTTACGAACATGGTAATGAAGGAAGCAGATATCACTCTTGCCACCGGAGGCCCCGGCATGGTGAAGGCGGCCTACTCTTCCGGCAAACCGGCGCTTGGCGTGGGTGCCGGCAATACTCCTGTTATAATAGATGACACGGCAGATATCAAGATGGCAGTAAGTTCTATTATCCATTCCAAGACATTTGACAATGGTATGATATGTGCTTCTGAACAGACCGTTACGGTTCTTGACAGCATATATGATGAGGTGAAGAAAGAGTTCGCGTACAGAGGGTGCTATTTCCTGAAGAAGGGCGAGGAGCTCGACAAGGTGCGTAAGACGATTATAATAAACGGCGCCCTCAACAACAAGATTCCCGGAAAGTCTGCCTATGAGATAGCTAAGCTCGCCGGTGTTGAAGTTCCAGAAGATACGAAGATTCTTATAGGCGAAGTCGAATCCGTAGATATCTCTGAAGAATTTGCCCATGAGAAGCTGTCACCGGTACTCGGAATGTACAGGGCGAAAACATATGATGAAGCGCTTGCAAAGGCAGAACAGCTCGTAGCCGACGGCGGATATGGACATACGGCATCTCTGTATGTCCATCCGGCAGAGAAGGAAAAGATTGCAAAGCACGCGGCAGCAATGAAGACGTGCCGGATACTTATCAACACGCCGTCATCCCACGGAGGAATCGGTGACTTATACAACTTCAAGCTTGCTCCGTCTCTGACTCTCGGATGCGGTTCCTGGGGAGGCAACTCCGTATCAGAAAACGTTGGAGTAAAACATCTGATCAATATCAAGACGGTTGCTGAGAGGAGAGAAAACATGCTTTGGTTCAGAACACCTGAGAAGGTATACTTTAAGAAAGGCTGTATGCCTGTTGCACTTGACGAACTTGGAACAGTTATGAAGAAGAAAAAAGCATTTATCGTAACGGATTCCTTCCTATATAAGAACGGCTATGTCGCTCCGATTGAGGAGAAATTAGACGAGATGGGCATCCAGCATACATGCTTCTATGAAGTGGCACCAGACCCGACGCTGCAGTGTGCACAGAAGGGTACCGATCAGATGAAGCAGTTCGAGCCTGATACGATTATCGCCCTTGGCGGAGGTTCCGCTATGGACGCAGCCAAGATCATGTGGGTGATGTACGAGCATCCGGAAGCGAACTTTGAAGACATGGCAATGGACTTCATGGATATCCGCAAGAGGGTGTACACCTTCCCTAAGATGGGTGAGAAGGCATACTTTGTGGCGATTCCAACCTCTTCAGGAACAGGGTCCGAGGTGACGCCTTTTGCAATTATCACAGACGCAGACACCGGCGTCAAATGGCCGATAGCAGATTATGAGCTGCTTCCGAATATGGCTATCGTCGATGTAGATAATATGATGACACAGCCAAAAGGACTTACAAGCGCTTCTGGCATCGATGTCATGACACACGCGATAGAGGCATATGTATCAATCATGGCTACAGACTATACAGACGGGCTTGCGATGAAAGCAGTGAAGAATGTATTTGAGTATCTGCCTTCTGCATACAAAAATGGGGCAAATGACCCGAAAGCGCGTGAGATGATGGCTAACGCCTCCTGTATGGCAGGTATGGCATTCGCCAATGCGTTCCTCGGGCTCAACCACTCCATGGCACACAAGCTGGGCGCGTTCCACCATCTGCCGCACGGTGTGGCCAATGCAGTCGTCCTCACAGAGGTTATCAGGTATAATGCAGCAGAAGTGCCGACCAAGATGGGGACATTCTCACAGTACGAATATCCACATGCGCTTGCAAGATACGCAGAACTGGGACGCTTCGCAGGATGCCAGGGCAAAGATGACCAGGAAGTGCTCGACAGCTTCATAGCAAAGCTGGAAGACCTGAAAGAAAAGATAGGTATCAAGAAGACGATCAAAGATTACGGCATCGACGAGAAATACTTCTTAGATACGCTGGACGACATGGTAGAACAGGCATTCAACGACCAGTGCACAGGAGCAAATCCAAGATATCCGCTCATGAAAGAGATTAAAGAAATTTACCTGAAATGCTACTACGGTAAATAACATAATTTGTAATTAGGGACGTAACCTTTTTGAATTTTGTTACGTCCCTAATTGCATTTTGTGGTGTACCTATATGAAGACAACCGTGTACCTTTAAACTATAGTTAAAATATTAACAATAAAGCATCGTGAAAATAATAAGTTAAAAATATATCAAACTCTCTTTTCAAATGAATCCCAGAGGTGTATAATAGCAATATCTAATAAATGAACGGCTGTAATTACTAAAAGGAGGCAGAACTATGAATATGGAAAATGCTGTATTGATTGTTGAGAGACCACATAAGAAGGTGTATAAATGTGAAAAAAACATTGTCAAAGTCTTTCATCCGGAGCATCCGAAGGCGGACGTGTTCAACGAGGCGTTGAATACTGCGAGGGTGGAGGCTGCGGGCCTTGATATACCGAAGGTTAAGGAAGTGACGGAGATTGACGGCAGGTGGTCGCTTGTCATCGAATATAAAGACGGCAAGACGTTGGAAGAGATGATGGCTGTCGATGCAGATAATATGGAGAAGTATATGGAAGATTTTGTGGACCTACAGCTCCAGATGCACGGCAAGAAGTCCCCCCTGCTCAACAAGCTTCATGATAAGCTGGCACGGCAGATAAATGGCTTGAAGGAACTGGACGCTACGACGAGGTATGATCTGCTGACGAGGCTTGACAGCATGCCGAAGCATGATAAAGTCTGCCACGGGGACTTTAATCCGAGCAATGTGATCGTGGGAAAGAACGGGAAGATGACGATCGTCGACTGGGCACATGCCACTCAGGGCAATGCCAGCGCGGACGCAGCCATGACGTATCTGCTGTATGCTTTGAAGAACGAGGAGACTGCGGACTTGTATCTGAAGATATTCTGCAGGAAGTCCGACACTGCAAGGCAGTACGTACAGCAGTGGCTTCCAATCGTGGCGGCCGCTCAGCTTGCTAAGGATAATGAACTGGAAAAGGAATTCCTCATGAAATGGATAGATGTGATGGACTATCAATAAAAGCCGTAGGAGTCCGGCGGGATATTTAGAAAACAAAAATCCGGAGAAGAATACATAAAATTCTTCTCCGGAATATTTACTCCTGCCAGATGTTCGGCAAACGTTCCGTCTACCAGAACACGTTGCCGCCTACGTTGACTCCTGAGGCGCCTGTCCATGCAGCATTGAACGAATAGCAGTTAAGAACTGCAGAATGCCTTGCTCCGCCAAGCGCCGCCTGGGCGGCTGAATAGGCAGATTGTGACGGCCCTCTCGCCAGGACCCGGTTCAGGCTGCCGTCCCATGTAGGGGCAAACTGGCCTGACTGGTAGATGACTCCGCTGATAGTATTCGGATAACTCGGGCTGGCTACCCGGTTCATGATAACCGTGGCAACAGCCAGCATCCCATCGTAGCTTCCGCCTGCCTCGCACTCAAGTATAGCGGCAAATAACGCTGTGTCAGATACATTGGCATCTATAGAACCACCGTTGTTGACAGTCCCTCCGTTATTGCCATTCGTATTGCTGTTATTATTACCATCGTCAGTCTTGCCCGGCGCTGTAGTAGGGCCGGCAACGGAATTATCCTGGGCGGTTCGGCTTGCCGCCGCCGCGGCTTTCGCACGTTCCAGCTGTGCACTGTACTCGGACAATTCACCTGAAGTAGAAGATATCTTCGCATTTAATGCTTCCTGTTTGGATTTAAGGTCGCTTTGCAATCCCGCTAATTCTTCTTGTTGTGTTTCTAAGGTTCCCTGTTTCTTCTCGATGTCGGCCCGGGCTGTCTGAAGTTCGTCCAACATCTGTCTGTCGTATGTACTTATATTAGTTACAAATTCTGCCTTGTTCAAAAAATCCGCCATGTTTTCGGATGATAAAAGAATCTCAAGCAATGAGGCGCTGCCGCCTTCATACATGAACTTGATCCTGTCCTTCATGGCATCATACTGGGCATCCTCGTTAAGCTTAGCGGCGGCTACATCCAGCTTGGACTTTTCGACCGCGGCAGACAGCTCCTCTATCTTAGAGGATGTTGCATCCAGTTCGTCACACAAAGCGGACAGCTGACTGTTGAGGTCGTTGAGCTCCCCCTGCAGATCAGAAGTCTTTCCTTCTAACTCGTTTGTTGAAGGTTCTGCATATACCGACGTATTAACAGAAGCAATTGTTACGGCGCAAGTGAGACACATTGCAGCACGCAATATACGTTTCTTTTTCGTACTCTTCATATACATTTCCTTTCCCTTTTTAGCGAGTGCTTTTCTATTATACAACAAATTGCTTTATAAAGCAAATTTTGTTAAAATAGAACATAGAATGTATGGACGTGGAGGAAAGGGCTTTATGAGAAAATACGAAGAAGAGCACTATAAGTATGAAAATATCAAAGACGTGGTATATCCTTGGATTAAGGAGGAGCTTATCGACAGCCATGCGCTCAACGGGAAACATATATCTGAAAAAGATACTCCGGTCGTATCTTTTGTCGGCGGATTGAAAATAATCTTTGTAATCAAACGGGCCGATGATACTTTTGAAGTGATGAAGGATAATATGCTGCCGCCTGACTGCGATATAGAAGAATTATATCATCTGTCATGTGAAAATCTGATACGAGATGTGGAGTTTGTAATAGCGAATACATGGTATGGCGCTTTTGCCATCATTGCGGACGGACATCACGAGTGCAGCTCCCTTTGCTTTAAGCATATATGGCAGGTATGCGTAGATAAGCTCAAAGATAATATTATAATAATGGCGCCGACGAAAGATATGGTTCTTTTTGCCGCGGAAGGTCAGGAGGACATAGTCAGGAAGATGGTTGACCATGGAAGACAGGCGTATGAAAGTTCTTCAGAAAAGATCAGCCAGTCGCTGCTTCTGTTTTCTAAGGACAGAAAGGAACTGACGGTATATGAAAAAAAATATTAAGATGGTGGCATTTGACCTGGACGGCACGCTGCTGACGACGAAAAAGGTATTCACAGAACGGGCAAAGGACGCCATAACAAAGGCCGCCGCCCGGGGAATCGTAATGCTTCCCGCTACGGGCAGGCCGCTGACGGCTATCCCGGAAGAGATCCTGTATTTTCCGGGAATCAGGTACGCCGTTACCGCCAATGGGGGAAGGGTCATGGATACCGCCCGCAACAAAGCGATATTTGAAGAGCTTGTTCCTCCGGAGATTGCGCGAAAAGTATTGGATATTTACGAACATTATGATACACTACGAGAAGTATATTATGACGGAGCGGGATTTGCAGAAGAAAAGATGCTCGTGCGGATTAAAGATTTCTTCGGAATATCAGCAATGGCGGATTATATTCTGTCCACAAGGATGCCGGTTGATGATATCAGAAGAAAATTTGAAACCGAAGGCAGAGCGGTAGATAAAGTACAGGCTGTATTTGCTGATCTGGCAGATAAGCAAAAAGCGCTCGATGAGCTGAAGGCTGTGGACGGAATCGAAGTGACCGGAGCGCTTGTCAATAATATCGAAGTAAGTGTTAAGGGAGTCAATAAGGGCAACGCGCTCTTGCGGCTCGGCGAGATGCTTCATATTAAAAAAGAAGAGATCCTGGCGCTGGGGGATGGCGCTAACGATATTGAAATGCTGAAGAAAGCCGGTTTCGGCGTTGCTATGGAGAATAGTTCTGATGAAGTGAAAAGCGCCGCGGACTTCGTGACGGTATCAAATGATGAGGAAGGCGCCGCCAGGGTAATCGAAGAGTATGTGTTGTAACCTTTTGGCAGGATAGCTGTATAAGATGTGGCACAGGGTGCAGAAAGTGACTGCAGATACGCTGTGGATTAAGAAGGGAGAAAAGGATGTTAGATATTATTAAAGTTATTATTCTGGGGATTGTAGAAGGGATTACGGAATGGCTGCCGGTCAGCAGCACCGGGCACTTGATTCTTGTAGGGGATGTGCTGAAGCCGAGCATGTCGGCCGGGTTTATGGAGATGTTCAACGTGGTTATCCAGCTCGGGGCTATCATGGCGGTCGTCGTACTTTATTTCCACAAGCTGAATCCATTTTCTCCACGCAAGTCGAGGAAGCAGAAGATGCTCACATGGCAGATGTGGATCAAAGTAGTAATCGCTTCCGTTCCGGCCGGGATTATCGGCATACTGTTTAATGATATTCTTGACGAACTGTTCTATAAACCATTGCCGGTAGCGGTCATGCTCATCCTGTACGGCGTGCTGTTTATCATAATCGAGAACCGTAATGCCCACAGGAAACCGAGCATAAGCCGGATATCTGACCTCACGGTACCGATGCTGCTATGGATAGGGTTCTTCCAGATGCTTGCGCTGATTCCGGGGACGTCCAGATCGGGCGCGACCATCGTCGGCGCACTGATCATCGGAGTTTCAAGAGAGATTGCGGCGGAATTCACCTTCTTCCTTGCCATACCGGCGATGTTTGGGGCAAGCCTCATAAAGCTCATCAAGTTCGGTTTCCACTTTACAGGTGCGGAATTCGGCCTGCTCATGCTAGGCTGCATCGTATCATTCGGGCTGTCCATCGTGGCAATCCGTTTCCTGATGGGCTACATCAAGAAACACGACTTCAAAGTATTCGGCTGGTACCGGATCGTGCTGGGCGGGATAATAGTCATATCCGCGGCCGTGCAGATTTTCCTTAAATAAATGGGAGTTTAGTAAGCCAGACCGCCGAAGGACAGGTATGGGGCATCTGCTTTACTGGCACGGGCGGGAGTGGCTGTGTGATACTGCCGGCTGATGGTAGGGCTTTGGCTGTGTCAGCATAGTGATAAGGGACTAAGCAGGTTGATAATCTTAGTTGAAAGTAATCGTAATGAAGAAGAGCCGGAATCAGGTACGGAGATGTTTATGAGATGACATCCCCTGCCTGGTTCCGGCTCTTCTTGCAGCAACGGCGTGCGCACCTCGATTTAAGCGCGTACAAAGGCCTTTACAAAGCTCCATAGTAAAACCGATTGGAAGCTCGCTCTGCCCGTTCCATCGGCGGCCACAGATTTCTTCTATCACTGCACATATTAAACTTGCTATTTTTTATCAGCCATCTCACGCAGCCAGCGGCTATCCGCTGGCCAGTAACGCCCCACAGCCGCCCTCGCCCTTGTTAAGTGAAGTAGATAGCGTGCGGGGAGCCGGGTGGTAGATGCGAAGGTGTAAGAGTAAGAGGCGGAGAATCCGTCCCGGAATCCTAGGTTTGTGGGAGAGGAGCTGCTATCAGCGACTCTGCCGCAAAGTTAGGAGGCCGTGGACCAGTCGCAGCCTCGGACGCATCGGAGCAGATGCCACCCGGCTCCCTGTCCGCGGTCTGTTTCACTAAACTCACAATTCATTGCAGATTCTACTTGTTTTTCCCGGAAAACATGATAAAATATGTACTAGACTTGTATTTTTATGCAGAATATGTTATCAATAAAATTTGGAGGAATAATATTATGAAATTGAAGAAATTATTGAGCGTACTGTTAGTTGGTGCTTGTGTCGTCTCCCTGGCCGCATGTGGTTCCAAAAAGGATGAGAAAAGTGACGATGGTGATAAGAATTCCAAAGACACGCTGGTAATGGCGACGAACGCGGAGTTCCCGCCATATGAGTTCCGCGACGGAGACAAGATCGTCGGTATCGATGCAGAGGTCGCGCAGGCTATCGCCGATAAGCTTGGAATGGAGCTGAAGATTGAGGATATGGCGTTTGACTCTATCATTCCAGCCGTTACAAGCGGAAAAGCTGACTTTGGCGCAGCCGGGCTTACAGTGACAGAGGACCGTAAAAAGAATGTCGACTTTACAGATACTTATGCGAAGGCAACCCAGGTAATCATGGTAAAGGAAGACAGCGACGTGGCAGGTCCGGACAATCTGGAAGGCAAGAAGATAGGCGTACAGCTTGGAACGACAGGCGATATGTATGCCGGCGACATCAAAGATGCAGAAGTAGAACGTTACAATAAAGGATTCGAGGCGGTCCAGGCCGTACAGCAGGGCAAGATTGACGCTGTAGTCATCGATGGCGAGCCAGCCAAAGAATTTGTAAAACAGGCGGAAGGGATCAAGATTCTGGATGAAGCGTTTACAGAGGAAGAGTATGCGCTTGCAGTAGATAAAGGAAATGACGATCTGCTCAAGAAGATCAATGACGCGCTGAATGATCTGAAAGAAAATGGCAAGCTGGACGAAATCGTAGATAAATACATCAATGCAGATGATGCAGAATAAAGAGATAAGGATGTAAGGTATGTTACAGACATGGCAGGATAAATTCGTTGCAAATTTTATAGAAGAGAACCGCTGGAAATATCTGCTGGACGGTCTGAAGGTCACGCTTCAGATTACGTTTTTTGCCGTGCTCATCGGTATTGCGCTTGGTTTCCTTGTGGCAATCGTACGCTCCACTTATGACAGGACAGGAAAGCTCAAGATCCTGAATCTGCTGTGCAAGCTGTACCTGACGGTCATACGTGGAACTCCTGTCGTCGTACAGCTGCTTATCATATACTTTGTCATATTCGGAAGCACGGATGTCGACAAGGTGTTCGTGGCAGTTCTGGCGTTCGGCATCAATTCGGGAGCTTACGTGGCGGAGATATTCCGTTCCGGCATCATGTCCATCGACAACGGGCAGTTTGAAGCGGGACGGAGCCTGGGATTCAATTACGTCCAGACGATGATACATATTATAATGCCGCAGGCATTCAAGAATGTACTGCCTGCGCTTGGAAATGAATTTATCGTGCTCCTGAAAGAGACATCCGTATCCGGCTATATTGCCATGCAGGATCTGACGAAGGGCGGGGATATCATAAGGAGCCAGACATTTGACGCTTTTATGCCCCTTATCGGCGTCGCCCTTATCTACCTGGCCATGGTATTGATATTTACAAAGCTTGTAAATATGCTGGAAAGGAGGCTGAGGAGCAGTGACCATTAATGGAGAGACATTGATTAAAGTAGAAGGCCTGCATAAGATATTCGGGGAGCTGCATGCACTTGACGGAGTTTCCGAGGAGATACGCAAAGGGGAAGTGGTCGTCGTCGTAGGACCGTCAGGTTCCGGCAAATCTACCTTCCTGCGTTCCCTCAATCTGCTGGAAGTGCCGTCCAGAGGGCATGTGTACTTTGAAGGTACCGATATTACCGGCAGGAATGTGGATATCAACAAGCACCGCCAGAAGATGGGGATGGTATTCCAGCACTTTAACCTGTTCCCCCACAAGACGATACTGCAGAACATCACGCTGGCACCTGTCAAGCTGCTGAAGAAGAGCAAGGAAGAGGCGGAAGAAAAAGCCATGGATCTGCTCAGGCTCGTAGGGCTGGAGGAGAAGGCGAACGCGTATCCTTCACAGCTGTCAGGAGGACAGAAGCAGAGGATTGCTATCATACGTTCTCTGGCGATGGATCCGGAGGTGATGCTTTTTGATGAACCGACGTCCGCCCTCGACCCGGAGATGGTAGGAGAAGTGCTGGAGCTTATGAAGAAGCTGGCGCAGGACGGCATGACCATGGTCGTGGTGACGCATGAGATGGGATTTGCCAAGGAAGTGGCGACCCGGGTCATCTTCATGGATGAAGGGCAGATCAAGGAACAGGGAAGTCCCGCGGAGTTCTTCGGAAACCCGAAGGAACCAAGGCTTCAGGAATTCCTCTCGAAGATACTGTAGCATTATAATATACGCAATTTAAAGCATGTGCGCTGCTGGAGGAAGATTGACTTATAAGGGATGCAGAGAAAAGAATAAGACGGAGAGGTTACAGAGAGCGGAGCAGATTCCCGCTCTCTGTTTTTTCGTTCCAAACAAGGATAAAGGTTAACTAGACAGGAAGTTCGAGATAGATGTCTTTCCCTTCTTTAATGGAGATAACGACTTTCCCGCTCTTCACTGTCGTAACGGCGCCCGATACACCGATATCAAGCGAGGCGGGTTCAGCGGCTTCCTCTTCAGAGGCAGGTTCTTTGGCATCGGAGACTTCTTTAAAGCCCTCTACGTTGTCCATCGTCAATGGACAGAGGGAGTCGCTTGTCTTGGTCAGCCTGGCGCCCAGTACCTGTTCAATCGTCAGGCAGCCGTCTAAAGATAGAAGCCCGGAATCCACGAGTTCGTCAAAGATTGCAGGATCCTCCAGATTAGATGCCTCGATGGTTATACCTTCTTCAGCCCGGCAGCATAGCACGGCCGGGTCATTTGCATGTTCTTTTGCTGTTTCTGCTGTAATAGACATTGATTTATTACCTCCTGTTTTTATTACTTTAAGTATAGTTAACATATTCCGGGATATCCAATTGCTTTTTTTAATATTGCCACGAAATTTATAGAACATGTCTATGCCGTTCCTCCTGTTAACACTTATATATAGAATCGCTCTATATAGTTATTGGAACAATCAATTTTACTTGACAACATTAAAGTGCTAACATAACTATGTATTGAATATCTATAATTTGACATTTTTCAATAGCAATCAAGAGGAAATGTAATGAATACGAAAGAAGTTGTCATCACACCTTTTCTGGAGACGGAAGACATCTATAAAAGCTTCAACCAGGTAAAAGCTTTAAAGGGGGTGTCGGTGAATGCATTCGGCGGCGAAGTGCTGGCCATTGTCGGAGACAATGGCGCGGGGAAATCGACATTGATCAAGATACTGTCCGGAGTCCTTCAGCCGGACAGCGGGATTATCCGCATAGAAGGAAAAGAATATAAAAGGCTGACGCCAAAAAAAGCCGCTGAAACAGGTATCTCTACCGTGTATCAGGATTTGGCGCTTGGCAATACGATGAACGTGGCCGCGAACCTGTTCCTTGGCAGTGAGATTGCAAAAGGGGGCATTCTACAGAAAAAAAAGATGCGCGAAGAAGCGGAGGAGCTGCTTAAGAATCTGGATATCCATATCCCGGACGTGACTGAGACTGCAGGGAATCTGAGCGGTGGACAGCGTCAGGGCGTGGCGGTGGCAAGGCTTGTACATAAGGGCGGGAGGATTTTGATATTTGATGAGCCCACGGCGGCGATGGGGCTGAACGAATCAGCCGCGGTCTTAAAGCTGATCAAAAGGCTGGCGTCGCAAGGGTTCGCGGTCATCGTAATCAGCCACAACCTTCCGCAGGTATTCCACATATCAGACCGGATCTGTGTGATGCGGCAGGGAAAAGTAATAAAAGAGCTGGTGACGGAAGATACGACGATGGATGAAGTGGTGGCTATGATTACGGGAGCATCCACTACATCGTAGCGGGGGAATCATCTTGAAGAAGAGACTGAAGAACAATTCATATACGTTTATACTATTTGGGGTACTGACGCTGCTGACCGTAGTGATGGCGGCAGCGTCCCCCTACTTTTTTTCTTGGAAAAACTTCAGAAATATACTGAACCAGTCAGCGATATACCTTGTATTGTCCATCGGCATGACGCTCGTCATATGCGCGGGGCAGATAGACCTGTCCGTGGGCGCGGTCATCGGCTTCTCCGGGATGAGCATGGGAATGCTCCTGAAGGCCGGAGTGCCTGCACAGGCCGCGGTCATTCTCGGACTGCTTATTGCTGCTTTGGCCGGCTTTCTGAATGGCTGGATCGTGGCATACGGGAGGATCAATTCGTTTATCGTGACGTTAAGCACTATGACGATATTAAGGGGCATCATACTGGTTCTCACAAATGCAAAGTCTGTGTTCGGATTCGGGCCTGTCTTCGGCTTTATAGGGAGTGGAAGAGTCGGGCCTGTAAACATGCCTATTATCATATCGGTCATCATGGCTGCCATCGGTTCTGTGCTGCTTCATAAAACGAAGTTCGGCAACTACTGCCTCTTTACCGGTTCCAATGAGGTCGCGCTGAACCGGTCCGGCGTCAATGTCAAGAAATATAAGGTTCTGGTATTTACCTTCTGTGGCCTGTGCGCGGGGATAGCAGGCATGATCGTAACAGCAAGGCTGAATTCAGCGGAGCCTCTGGCGGGGCAGGGTTATGAGATGGATGCTATTGCAGCGACGATTCTCGGAGGGACGAGCATGCGGGGTGGAAAAGGAAGCATCATCGGTACCGTGGCTGCCTGTTTCATCCTGAACGTCATGAAGAACGGCCTGACGTTATTATCCATATCCACACATTATCAGGAAATCCTGACAGGCCTGATCCTGCTCGTATCGGTCCTTATATCTGAGAGCAGCCAAAGAAGAAAGAGCGAGGTATAGTATGGGGAAAAAATTATTATCTCTTGGGGCAGTTGCCATGGATATCGTAATTAACAGCCATGAGCTTCCAAAAGACGATGGGTTTGCATTAATCAGCCAGGAAAGGATGCTCCCCGGCGGGAGCGCATCTAATGTATCAGTCTCCGCGGCACACTTCGGCCTGAAGGCATTCCAGACTGGTAAAATCGGTGATGATAATGTCGGCAGGGAATTCCTGAGGACGCTGGCGGCGGACGGTGCAGACGGGCGGCATGTAGTAGTCAAAAAGGACGGGACGACGCTTCATACATATATTATGACTGCCCCCGGAGGAAGACACTGCATCTTTGCCAATACCGGGGATACGGTCTGCACGCTCGTGCCGGAAGAGCTGCCGGACGATATTATGGATGCTATGGATATATTCTACAATGACATGTTCTCTCCTAAGGCGGCCCTCTGGATTGCCAGGAAGGCTGTGGAACAGGGCAAGCCGGTTCTCTACAATATGCAGTGCGTTCCGTCATTTATGGAAAAATGTGGAACCACTATGGAAGAGATAGAGGAGATGATGCGGCTGTGCACCGTATTCGTGAGCGGCAGAGACGGATATTACGAGCTTACAGGTGAGACAGACTATCGGAAAGCCATGCGCGCAGTCTGGAAAAAGTACCGGGTCAGAGACGGCGTTATCTGCACGGCAGGCGGTGAAGGAGCCATTTGGTATGACGGCAGGGAATATGAAGTGCCCGCATATGACATAGACCCGGTGGATACGACCGGGGCCGGCGACTGTTTTCTCGGGGGACTTCTATATGCCTATTTTCAGGAAGGGCAGGACAAAGAGGCTGCTCTGGCATTTGCCAATGCGTCTGCGGCAATCAAGTGTCTGCAGGAAGGGCCAAGAAGCCGGGCGGATGTAGCAGCTGTTATGGAGTTTAAAGATTCTCAATGTAAAGAACTTTAACGATAAATCAATCTTAACGAACTGAAGGAGGAAATTATTATGAAAAGAAAAGTGGTCAGTATGCTCTTGTGCATAGCTATGGTGGCGTCGATGGCGGCAGGATGTAGTTCAGGCGGGGCAAAAGACGACGGCAAAGATACCGCGAAGACAGAAGAGAAGGAAGAGACCGAGGAAGTATCTGCGGATACGGTATTTGGCAAAGCGCTTGCACAGGTGAATGAAGACCTTGCACCGCTTCCGGCGAAGGATACAGGCAAAAAGCTGGCGGCAATCGAGAGCACCCTTACAAATTCCTTCTGGGTCACGATGCAGGAGGGATATGAAGACACTGCCAAAGAGTATGGGGTGACGATTGATGTGCAGGCTACGGATTCTGATACGGATACGACAGGACAGCTTGATATCCTGAACAACATGCTCGTAAAAGATTATGAAGCGATTGCAGTATCTCCGCTTACGGAGGACTGTCTCATATCCGGCATTGTCACGGCCAATCAGAATGACGTCAAGATCATCACTACAGGAAATGAAGTAAATGAGGATACACTCAAAGAGGCCGGCGGCAAGATAGATGCGAAAATCACCGTGGATTTCTATAACCAGGGGGTCATGGGCGCACAGTATATCATCGATAAGATGGAGAGCAAAGGCCAGGTCGCAGTAATTGCAGGAAATGAAGGCGCCACGCAGTCGGATGCCCGCAGGGATGGGGCAAAGGATACCTTTGAGGATGCCGGGATGGATGTCGTGGCTGTAGAGCAGTGCGACTTTGACGCGCAGAAAGCATATGACGCGGCAGCGGCTATCATTGAAGCGAATCCGGATCTCGCCGGCATCGCATGCGGCAATGACGATATGGCTCTTGGAGTTGTGCGTGCTCTGGAAGAGAAAGGTGTCAAAGAGGATGTGACGGTTGT
This sequence comes from Extibacter muris, assembly GCF_004345005.1. Taxonomy (GTDB): domain Bacteria; phylum Bacillota; class Clostridia; order Lachnospirales; family Lachnospiraceae; genus Extibacter; species Extibacter muris. Next base: position 76,766 of record NZ_SMMX01000006.1, on the reverse strand, counting down.
AGGTGTTGATTTCACAGAGGAGGCAAAGGCGGCGATCGAGGAAGGCACATACGACGCTTCTGTAGCCATGTCACCGTACCTGATGGGGCGTGAGGCAGTCATAATCATGCTAAAAGCGTTAGAGGGACAGGATGTATCTAAAGTTGGAGACAGCACGCCGATGGCAGTCGTGGATGCCGGAAATGTAGGTCAGATGACGGACTGGCATTAATCTCTGGCCCATATACGATAAAAAGTGAAGCAGGTCGGGGGAGATGTCCACAGGGCATGTCCCCTTTCCTGTGAAAACGGCAGGACGCCGACGTGACACGAGAGGATAAGGAGGGGACAATACGATGTATGACAGGATACTTGGGGGTCTGGTTGGAGCAGCCGCGGGCGATGCCATGGGAGCGGCAACGGAAGCCAGGACGACGGAGCAGATTATCGAATACTTCGGACATGAAGTGACGGACTTTGAGAAGCCCCCGATGGATACGTTCGGAGCGGGGAACGTACCTGGACAGCTGACGGATGATTTCAGCTCTGCGTATTTTGTGGCAAGGCATATCGCGGATAATCACGGGGAAGTGACGAAGGAAATCGTGCAGGAGGCGTTGATCGACTGGTCGGAGCACGCGGTGTTCTTTGACCGGTTCGCAGGGCCGACGACGAGGCTTGCAATACGGAGATACAAGGGGGAGCAGATTGAACGGTCAGGCGGGGTGGAGCTGGTCACAAGACAGGCCACCAATGGCGCGGCCATGAAGATATCGCCCATCGGGCTTCTCAATGCCGGTAATATCGGACAGGCTGTCAAAGATGCCGTGACGGTGACCATGGTAACGCATGACAACTATCTGGCCCTTTCAGGGGCCTGCGCGGTTGCCGCGGCGGTAAGCCGTGCCGTCATGCCGGACGCTGACGTCTATCATGTGCTTCATGCCGGACTATACGGAGCCAGGGAAGGGGAACGCATCGGCAGGGAAGTGGCAAGGGATGTGGCAGGTCCGTCCGTCGCCAAGCGGATGGAGATGGCAATCGACATTGGCCTGGGAAGGGGCACGCCCAGAGAGAAGATGGTTGAGATAGGGCACCGCATCGGCGCGGGGCTGCATGTTTCAGAAGCGATTCCGTCTGCATTCGGGCTCTTTGCAGCGAACGGAGGGGATGCGCTCGGCTCCGTAGTAGGAGCCGTTAACGTGGGGTATGACACAGATACTATCGCCACGATGTCGGGAGCCATAGCGGGCACGTTAAGAGGCGCGGGTGCATATCCGGTCCATTTCCTTCCGACACTTCAGGAGGCCAACCATCTGGATATCGAGAAGCTGGCAAGAGATCTCACTGAGATTGCGCAGGACAGGCTCCGCAAGCACAAAGGAGGAGACGCAGATGAATAGAAAGGTACTGGGCTGTCTGCTTGGAGCTGCCGTGGGAGATGCCATGGGAGCAGCCACGGAGACAAAATCTGTAAGGCAGATAGAGCAGACATTCGGCGGAAAAGTAAGGGAATTCAAAGAACCTCCCGCGGATACGCCGGCCAGAGGAAGAAGGGCGGGACAGGTGACGGATGCGTTCAGCATTCCATATATCCTGACAGCACATCTGATTAAGGAAGGCGGAAAAGCCACCAGGGAACTGGGAGAGCGGGCATTGCTGGAATGGGGGCGGACGGAGTATTTCGAGCCTTTTGCAGGCATGACGACGAGAAATGCTGTAAACCGCCTGAAAAAGGATGGAAACATGAGCGCATGGGCTTATGCAGGACATCTCGGTAATAAACTGTATAAGGGCCATTATTATGCGTTATCTTCTAATGGAGCGGCGAGCAAGGCATATCCGGAAGGGCTGATCAGTAACGGTGATATCGAGAAGGCGATTGCAGACACGGTAGAGATAACAATGTCTTCCCATGACGATCCTTACAGCATATCCGGAGCGTGTGCGGTCGCGGCAGCAGTCAGTGAGGCAATACATGATTCAACATCGGTATATCAGATAATACAGGCTGCACGTTATGGAAGCATACGAGGCGAGGAACTGGCAAGGGCACGGGAAGATATCTGGACGTATCCGGGGCCGTCTGTCACAAAGCGGATTGAAATGGCGGCCGAGATTGCCGTCTGCTGCAAAAGCAAAGAAGAAGCAGTGGCGGAACTTGCGCAGCGGATCGGGAGCGGGCCTGCCGTTTCAGAGACCGTCCCGATGGCGCTTGGAATCCTCATTGCAGACGGTGGAGATACGATGGAAAGCATCTATGACGCGGTAAATATCGGGGATGAGACGAGTGCCGTGGCATGTATCACAGGCGCTATTGCAGGAGCATACAATGGTGCGGACAGCATTACGGAAGGATATCTTGAACTCATAGAGCGGGAGAACGATATGAATCTTACCGGTCAGGCAGAAGGGATCGAATCGTTATGGTAGGGCATCTGGTGGAATCTGCGCTTCTGGCCCACGGACTGAAAAGTATCAGCGATGAAAAGCTGATGCGGACATGGCCCCACGACGATGCCGCGATTGCATGGATGGAAAAAGGCAGGCTGATAACAGGGGGAATCGAAAAATTCTGCGCATTCAGAAGAAAAGCCAGCGATTATGGAAGAATAAACTATTACAATTATGACAGCTGTATGACAGATGGATGGTCAGGGGCCCTCACTGCTTCAGGGACAATGCGGGCGTGTGAGGCGCTTGGGCTGCCCCTGGCAGTGACGTGCGGGATGGGCGGCCTTATGGAAGGGCAGGAGCCGGAGGAATGTCATGACCTTCAGGCACTGGCGGAGAGTCCGGTCTCCCTGCTGGCAGCCGCGCCTAAGGATATGTTTGATCTTGGCCGGACCGTCCGGGCGATGAAGGCGGCAGGAATCACAATCCTCGGATATGAGTCGGATGTATGCGACGGCTATATATTTGCCGGAGAGCCGGTCAGCCTTTCCGGCCGGTGGGCCGGAGAGGTTCCGGCAGGGAGAAGGCTTTTCCTGAGAGGAATCCGGTCAAAATACAGGATTCCTGACAGGGGGCTGTTGAGACAGGCATACGAATACGGAAAAGGCCGTAAGAGGGAGGGGATACATTTTCATCCGGCGGTCAATGAAAAGCTGGATGAGCTGACAGCCGGAAGATCTTCCAGAATCCAATACGACGCATTGGCTGACAACATAACATGGGCGGAAGAACTCATCCATATACTTCGGGAAATAAAGTAAGGGAGTTTCCTGTCTGGATTCATAGAAAGCCTCTATAAAGACATTAGGAATATCAATTAGGACGTGAAAATTATCTGTGTTATCATATAGGCAGTAACGTATATAGTGATGCTGCGGCATTGAAAAGGGAATCTGGTGTGAATCCAGGACAGCCCTCTCTACTGTGTGACGGACAACGGTTCCGGAAGCCACCCGGGAATCGGGGAAGGCGGAACCCTAGGAAGAAGTCGAGTCAGGAGACCTGCTATATATATAGATTTCTTTTCGGTGGGGAAAGGACAGAGGCTGTGCTGTCCTTTCTCTGCCGTTTTTTTGCATAGGATATTCCTTCGGCCTCCTATGCACGGGTTCTATATTCTAATATGCGAAACAGGAGGAACGAGATGGAGATACAGATTGTCGCGGGTTTTCTGGGAGCCGGAAAGACAACCTTTCTGAACCAATACCTGCCGCTGCTGTCTGGAAAGACGGTGGTGATAGAGAATGAATTTGGGGATATCGGGATTGACGGCAGGCTGATTCAGGGAGACATTCCGGTAAGGGAGATTTATGCGGGGTGTATCTGCTGCAGCCTTGCACTGGACTTCCAGGAAGGAATCAGGGAGATAGCCAGGACCTACAATCCTGACCGCATCCTCATAGAGCCGTCGGGATTAGGAAGGCTGTCTGATATCGTGAAAGCCTGTAAGATGGCAAGGGAAAAAGAGAAGGTTAGCCTGCAAGTTACGAAGCTGATTACCATCGTGGATATCGTATCCTGTGAAGAATATATGGAAGGGTTTGGAGCATTCTATCTGGACCAGATCGAACGGGCGGGTCTGCTGCTTTTAAGCAATATAGAGGAACTTGATGAGGCAGTGAAGAACAGGGCCATCGCCAGTTTGAAGGAACGGAATCCGGGAGCGGTCCTCTATACCGGCGACTGGCGGCAGTTGGATAAAGCCGCGCTCTTAGCGCTGCTGGATGCTGCCGGTGACTATGACGAGAAGGAGAACGCGGTTAAGCCTGTGCCGGCGGTTCCCGCCGACAAGGTGTTTTCCAGCCTTTCCTTTTCCGGCCTGAAGGAAATGACGGAAAAGGAGCTTGCCCTGCTTCTGGAAGCACTGAAGAAAGAGGAATATGGATACGTGCTAAGGGCAAAGGGCAGGATAGAGACAAAAGAGGGGGCTGTGATGCACTTTGACTACACTCCTTCTGCCTCGGCTTATAGAGAGGATACGGGGGCTGCCGGCAACGGGAGCGAGGCCGTGGTAATCGGATGCAGGTTGAACGAGCCGGCGCTGGAGCTGCTGTTTGGGACACTATAAAAAGATAACCAAAAGGAGCGTAAGATGGAGACAAAAGAAGCATTGCTGAAAAAGCTGTCAGACTGTGTGTTTGACATGGAAGATGAGGAAGTGGTGGATGTAGTAAAGGAGTATATCGCGTGCGGCTATGATCCTGAGGAAGGGATGCTAAGAGGCCTTGTCGATGGGATGAAACGGGCAAGCGGACTGTACGAAGAGGGCGAGTATTTCGTTCCGGAGCTCATCGTATGCTCTGACGCCATGTATGCAGGAATCGAAGAATTCCAGAAATATCTGCCGGATTCTGAGCATACGAGTATCGGAAAGGTGGCCATCGGAGTCGTGGAAGGGGACACCCACGATATCGGGAAAAATCTTGTGAAGATTATGATGGAGACCGGCGGATTTGATGTCTGTGACCTCGGACGTGACGTACCTCTCGACAAATTTGTCGACTATGTAAAAGAAAATGAAGTAGACATACTGTGCCTCTCCTCCCTCATGACGACGACGATGCCGGGAATGGGGATAGTCATTGATAAGCTGAAAGAAGCCGGACTGCGCGGCAAAGTTAAGATAATGGTAGGAGGTGCCCCGGTATCCCCTGCATTTGCAGAGAAGATAGGCGCGGACGGCTACACCGGCAGCGCCATAGAAGCGGTAGAATATGCAAAAAGCCTGGTTGATGCATAAGGGGGGAGCAGCCATGATGGAAAAAAGAGAAGCGGTAAAGGCGATACTGGAAGGGAAAGGGGCAGACAGGATACCGATTATAATGAATGCATTTTCCCTTCCGGTCATGCGGTATGGCTATACGATGCCTGAGGTGATGATGAGTCCGGAGAAACTGACGGAATGTATGGTAGGAACGAGGCAGGCACCTGCGTTTAAGGCCATGATAAAGAATCCGGAACTTTTTCTCGCCCTCTGCGATTACGTAGAGGATGCCGTGGTGGAATCGTGTAAAGTGCTCGTGGATGCGGGCCTGGATTTCCTGTGGTTTCCGATGCCCAACTTCGGCGGCTACTGCATATCCAGAACATCCTATGAGAAATGCATCTCGCAGAGCAACATACGGGCAAACAGGCGTATCAAAGGCTGCGGGGCGTCAATCGTCATACATACGTGCGGCTTATATGACGACCGGTTTGACCTCGTATTGTAGGAATCCGGGGATGCATGGCATATATCTGATACGCAGACGAAGAAGGTGAAGGAAGAATATGGAGACAGGGTAGCTCTGATGGGCAATATCCCCTGCTGTTCCATCCTCATGGAAGGGAGCGAAAAAGAGGTATATGACTTTGCTTTCCAGGAATGTATGGATGGGGCAAAGGATGGACGGTTCATACTGAGCGGCGACTGCGACGTGTCTCCGCTGACACCGGATGAAAACGTGAAGGCGGTGGTAAAAGCAGCCAAAGACGCGGAGAAAGTGCTGTTTGGATAAGGAGGAAGTGATGGGAGAGATAAAAGATTTTCACTGTACATACGACAATTCCGCTGGCATCAATGAAGAGGTGACGCGTAAGCTTAACTTAAAGTTTCCCGACGCATATATGCACTGGGAGACGATGGCGGCCCTGTCCAAGGCGCTGAAGATGCACGACGGGGCATCCTTCTGCGAGCTGCCCTTCTGCCATACGGTTGAGGCCGAAGCGATGGGCGGCGTCATCAATTATGGGAATGAAAAGACGGGCCCCAGGGCCAAAGAATATGTCTGTACGGCTCCGGAAGAGCTGCTGGACCTGCCGGAGATGGACTTCCGGAAAGGAAGGATTCATGAAGTGCTCCTTGCCTGCCAGGCGCTTAGAAGGGAAGGCGAACATGTTGTACTCCAGGTATCCGGGCCATTTACGATTCTGAATGTACTGATCGATGCGAAATATGTATTCAAGGCTATGCGCAAAAAGCCAGATCTGATGAAAGACGTATTCTGGAAGCTGGGAGATGAGATTCTGCGTTTTATGGAAGAAGCCAGGAAATATGGAGTGGATATGATCAGCTATGCAGATTCTTCCGGAGGGCTTAGTATCCTTGGCCCTAAGATGGCAGAGCAGGTAGTGGAAGACTTTACCTATGGATTTCTGAAAAGAGTCGAGGAGAGGATGGAAGGCGAGACGCTCGTACTTCTATGTCCAAAGACTACATTTGCTCTTCTCGGGACAAAGAAGGCAGAGCTCTTGGATGCACGATTGTCCGGACCGTCAGATTATGGCGAGGCCTGTATCGAGATGGTCGGAAAAACCGGATTTGTAGGGCAGATGTGTATCAAAAACATACACTATAAGCTGGAGAATGCAGTCATAAAGACGGTGAAGCTAATGTAAAGGAGAGGACAGATGAGTGAAAAGGAAGAATTGTTGAAAAGGTTGTCGGACGGCGTAGTTGATATGGAAGAAGATGATGTGGAGGAGGCGGCCAGAGAATATCTGGAGGCCGGATATCCTGCATTTGACGGTATCATGGAAGGGCTGGTGGATGGAATGAACCGTGCCAGCCTGCTGTACGAAGAAGAGGAATATTTTGTCACGGACGTGCTTCTCTGTTCGGATGCCATGTACATCGGGCTGGATATCCTGCGCCCGTTTCTTCCGGAGGAAAGCGGGGAAGGAAAGAAAAAGGGCGTCATCGGAGTCGTGGAAGGCGATACCCATGATATTGGCAAGAATCTCGTAAAAATCATGCTGGAGACAGCCGGCTTCGATATGGTCGATCTTGGAAGGGATGTGCCTCTTACGCAGTTTATCGAGACGGCCAAAGAGGAAGGGGCCGACTTTATCTGTATGTCCACCCTGATGACGACAACCATGGGCGGCATGGAGGAGGTTATCCGGATGCTGGAAGAAGAGGTGATGCGCAAGAAGGTGAAGGTGATGATAGGCGGCGGTCCTATCTCGCAGAAATATGCGGACAAGATTGGGGCGGACGGATATTCGCAGAATGCGGTGGAGGCAGTGAAGCTTGCAAAACGCCTCCTGAATATTGCTTAGGAGAGAAGGAGAGGTACATGCTGACACCAAAGGAAAGGCTGCATAATGTTATGAAAGGGAAGTCGGTGGACAGGCCACCGTGCATATGTCCGGGGGGCATGATGAACATGGTCACGGCGGAACTGATGGATGCAGCGGGCATCTATATGCCGGAAGCCCATACCGATGCAGAGAAGATGGCAGGGCTGGCCCGGGCCGTATACGAATCAGGATGCTTTGAAAATTATGGAGTCCCCTTCTGCATGACCATTGAGGCAGAAGAGCTGGGGGCCAGGGTGGAGATGGGTTCCCTGGTGTATGAGCCACATGTGAGCGGATATGCCATAGAATCCGTGGAAGAGTTCAAGAAACTTCCTCGTATGGATACGGGCAGAGGCCGGGCAAAAGTCGTTCTGGACGCAATCAGGATACTAAAAGAGAATGCAGACAGTGTTCCTGTCATCGGGAATCTGACCGGGCCGATAAGTACAGCCAGTTCCGTGATGGAACCGGTGATATTCTATAAGGAACTGCGGAAGAAGAATGAACAGGCCCACGCATACATGGAATTTATCACAAGCCAGCTGATCACGTTTGGCAGAGCCCAGATTGAAGCCGGTGCAGACGTAATAGCCATATCAGATCCAAGCGGGACAGGCGAGATATTAGGTCCCGGATATTTTAAAGAATTTGCCGTGACATATCTGAACCGCCTGCTTGACGGGCTCCAGTTGGAGAAGATGGGGACTATCGTACATATCTGCGGACAGATGAGCCCTGTATATAAGGAAGTGCAGGAGGTACGAAGCAGCGTGCTCAGCTTTGATTCGGTCGTTCCGATGAAAGAAGCGAAGGCGAACCTGAAAGACAGGGTACTGATGGGGAACGTCAGCACATATGCGCTGGAATTCGGGGAGCCGGAAAAGGTAAAGACACTGGCCAGAGGCTGCGTAAAAAGCGGTTCGGATATCATATCCCCTGCCTGCGGGCTCGGAATGAAATCACCCCTGGCGAATGTACAGGCAATACTTAAGTGCCTGAAGGAGGATGCGTAAGATGGCGTCGGTGACGATAAGGGAAAGCGGGGAGAAGATTTCCTGCAGGACGGGGGAGAATCTGCTGAACGTGCTGCTGGAATCCGGCATATTCATAGATAATCCGTGTAACGGAACGGGAGTATGCGGAAAATGCAAGATTAAGGTATCAAGCGGAACATTGTCAGAGCCAACCGGCACGGAAAGCAGCCGGTTAAGCCCCATGGAGCAGGAGGCCGGAATCCGGCTGGCCTGTATGGCGGATGTCCAGGGCGATGTGAAAGTGGAACTTCTTAACAAGGACCGAAAACACAAGGTGCTGACCAATGGATATGTGCCGGAGTTCGAGATGGATTCTTTTGAGGACGGATACGGCATTGTCATAGACATCGGTACGACCACAGTCGTAACGACCCTGGTCGAGCTCCGTACAGGAAAGGAGCTGGCGGATGCATCTATGCTCAATGCCCAGAAGCGTTACGGACAGGATGTGCTGACGAGGATTACTTATGAGTATGATAATCCGGACCAGGGAGCAGAGGAGCTGAAGGATGCAATCGTCCGCTCCATCAACGCCATGATAGAAGAGGTGTGCCGGGAGGCGGCTGTGGACAAGGAGGGAATCTGTGCAATCCATGTGGCTGCCAACTGCACGATGATGCATATGCTTCTTGGCGTGGATGCCCGGCCGATTGGAAGGGCGCCCTATGAGCCGGTATTCAAAGAGGCCCGTGAACTGGCGGCCAAGGAGATCGGGCTAGAGGCCGGAGAGGGTACGAGGCTCTACTGTCTTCCACAGGTGTCCGGATATATCGGTGCGGATATCGTGGCGGGTGCGTACGTGTGCCGCCTTCAGGAGGAAAAAGGGAATGTGCTGTTCATCGATATCGGGACGAATGGCGAGATTGTGCTTGCAAGCGGCGGAAGACTGCTGTGCTGTTCCTGTGCCGCGGGCCCGGCATTGGAGGGGATGAATATCAGTTCCGGGATGCGTGCCGCTGAAGGTGCGGTAGAGGACGCCGTGATCACGGAACAGGGAGTGAAGCTTTCAACGATAGATAACAAAGAGCCGGCGGGAATCTGTGGCAGCGGAATCCTGGCGGTAGTGAAGGAGCTTCTGCGCACCGGGATTGTCAAAAAGACCGGGGTATTTATCAAGAAAGATAAGCTTTCGGAAACGGACTACCGGTATCCGATGATTCAGATGAACGGATCCAAACGGGAGTTTATCCTGCATGAAGAGCCGAGGCTGCTCGTCACGCAGGGGGATGTCCGGCAGGTGCAGCTCGCCAAAGGGGCCATACTGTCCGGATTTACGGCTCTGCTTGCCAAAGCCGGAATCTCTATGCATGACCTTGACAAAGTGATGATAGCGGGCCAGTTCGGTGCCCATCTGCCGGCAGATTCATTGACAGGAACCGGAATCCTGCCGATAGAAGTGGAAGATAAGCTGATATATGTGGGTAACGCTTCTAAGACTGGAGCCTATATGACGCTGATGTCAGAAAGGGCAAGGCAGGAAGTGGAAGAACTGGCCCGGAAGATGGAATATCTGGAGCTGGCGGAGGCTGAGAACTATGAACGGATATTTACGGAGAGCATGATATTTCCCGAATATCCGTGACAGAGATAATGCTGCGGCATCCGTGACAAGACGGAGGAAGGAGTGGAAAGATGGAGTATGAAGAGCTAAAGCGGCTGATGGGCGCCCAGAAGGGGGAGATGACGGCCGCCGAACGGATGAAGGCATATAATGCAGGGGAGGAGGTAGATTATACTCCCTATACGCTGCAGGCGCCAGATCCGGCGATGGCGGATATATTTGGTTTCACGACGGCTCAATTTGCCAGAGACTTTGAAGTAAAGAGCGAAGTCATCCGCAGAAGAAAGGAAGAGTTCGGCCTTGACAGCTTCAACGTAGGCCTGGGACTCAAAACGATAGGAGGCGCCCTCGGGTCCAAGCTACGGGCGCCGGAACACGGGATTGATTATGTAGAAGAACATGTGCTGAAGGATTATGCGGATTTTGACAGGCTGGAGGTGACAGACCCGTATAAGAACCCGGTGCTGTCCCCCATCCTTGAAAGTGCGAAACGGCTGAAAGACCGGTTCCCGGACGTGAGCATGACGACGAGCGTGGCAGGCCCCATGTCTACGGCGATTGCGGTCCGTCCGGTGGAAATGGTGCTGAAAGATACCCGGAAGAATCCGGAAATGCTGCATAAGCTGCTGGATCTGACGGTGGAATGTTCCCTGAGATGGTTTGAAGCATTCCACCGGGAATTTGGCCCCGTAGGGACCAGCTTTTCAGACCCTGTCACCTGCATGGATGTCATCAGCAAGAAGCAGTTTGACGAATATTCACTGCCATATATCAAGAAACTGATCGACGGCACGGAGCAGATCATGGGATCCAGGCCCGGGGCTCATATCTGCGGCAAGACAAGCCCCATATGGGGGGATCTTGCAGATGCGGGACTGTTTTCCTTCAGCATCGACAACTGTGAAGATCTGGAAGCGGCCAAGCATGCTGTTGGCAGCCGGATGCGGATTGCAGGCAACGTCCCTCCCGTGGACGTGATGAAGGAAGGAACCATTGACGATGTAATCGCGTCATGCAGGGAATGTCTGCTGAAATGTGCGGACAGCCCTGCCGGATTCATCCTGAATACGGGATGCCAGCTCCCGATAGGGACGCCAAAGTCCAACGTGGAGGCCTTCATCTATGCGGCGCGAAAGTATGGCAGAGGCGCCCGGATCGGGACCATGCCCAAAGGGATTACGGAAGGATAGACCGGAGCGAGAGGATTACAGGGACAGGAATGGACGGCCTATACGATTCTGGTCCCCCTGTATTCCTCTAAAGCAGACTTTAGAGCGTCCTTCGCGTCTGCATCGAGATGGTTGGTAGGCTCGTCGAGCGGCAGGATATCCGGCTTCTGAAGGAGCAGCTTGCCGAGCAGGACCCGTGTCCTCTGTCCTCCGCTTAAGTCGGTGACATACTTATCCAGCCCGATGTCCATAAGTCCGAGCGCACGTGCCACTTCTTCTGCCTTGGCATCTATCATATAAAAATCGTGCAGGGTCAGCGTATCCTGAATCGTACCCAGTTCTTCCATCATGAGGTTCATGCTGTCTTCGTCCGCCGAGCCAAGCGCGGTGCAGATGTCGTTCATCCTTGCCTCCAGATCAAAGAGATGGGAGAAAGCAGATATTTTAAGGCATCACGTATGGTCATCCCTTTTTCCAGAACGGTATGCTGGTCCAGATAGCCGATGTGGATGTCTTTGGTCCATTCTACTCTGCCGGAATCCGGTATCAGCCTGCCGGTTACGATATTAAAAAACGTTGATTTACCTTCCCCGTTCGCGCCTACTAGACCGATGTGCTCGCCCTTCTGCATACGGAAGGAGACATCATGGAAGATGGCACGGTCGCCAAAGCCATGGGATAGATGATCTACAGTTAAAATACTCATGGTTCGATAACTCCTTTGCTGCTGCCATAGGTGGACAGCAGTATCAATATAATATAATAAGGAGCGGCACTCAATGGTTTTTGACAGTTCATCTGCTAATTGCCAGGACAGCAGAGATGCTGTAATATAAAATTGTAATCAATTGTAAGAAGACGGAAGAGGGATATAATATGGACATGTTGAAGAAGATTGCGGGAAGTACGGCAGGCAGATGTATCATCGTGGCAGTCATATTGATTATGGCTTTTGTCATACATAACGAACTGGAAGGCCAGCGGGACAGGCATCAGGCCGCACAGGAAAAGCAGCAGAAGCCGCAGAGGGATGTGGAGTATGCCAGCCAGGTGGAAAGCGGAAACAAGATATTGAAAGCGTTTGAAGATCAATTCCCAAAAGCGGAAGTGATACTTGCATGTGAGGAAGACGTGACAGATGACGGCAATAAGGATCTGGTCGTTATCTACAAAGAGGAGGGGCTGACAAGGACGGTAACGGTCATAGACAGCGGGGATGGCGTCGATTATACATTTACGGCACCGATTCCAGGGCCGATAGAGAATCAGAAGATTCAATTCAAGAACATTGATAAAGAAGGGGAGATCGAGATTATCGTAACCGGGGAGAAGAACGGGGCGGTCGGCTATGCCATCTACCGGATAATAGATGAAGAGATGGTCGACTTGTTCGGGGAGGGAATGGAAGACTGCTGCTAAAGCAGTATCAAAAGCGGACGCGCATGATGTTATGGCGTCCGCTATGCCTGTCTACAGGAAAAACTGGTATCCCTTCCCCCACACGGTGCGTATGTGTACCGGAGCAGAAGGGCAGTCTTCAATCTTGCCGCGGAGTTTCTTGATATATACGAGAATCGTGCTGTCGTCAGCCGCATCGCTTTTCCATACTTTGCGGAACAGCTCTTGTTTGGTAAACGTATATCCGGGATGATCCATAAAAAGGCAGAAAAGTGCAAATTCTTTGGAGGTAAGTGCAATCTCCCTGCCGTCTTTCCATATGGTCTGTGAATTCATATGCAGGGTAAACGGCCCTTTTTGGACCGGGGCCTGAATACTGTCAGGAGCTGCGGCATATTGGCTTGTGCGGCGCATGATAGCCTGTATCTTGGATACGAGCACAGATTTGCTGAACGGCTTGGTTATATAATCGTCGGCTCCGAGCTTCAAGCCTTCTACCTGTGCGGCATCTTCTGCCCTGCCGCTCAGCATGATTACCGGGGTATATATCTTTCGCCGGCGAAGTGTCTCAAGCAAGGCAAAACCATCCTGCTCTGGCATCATGACATCCAGGAGAATGATATCATACGTGCGTGCTTCTAACATTTCCAGCGCAAGCGTACCGCTTCCAGCGCAAGAGACATCCATATGCTCCCGTTTTAATACAGCGCCGACTGCTCTTAGTACAGCGGGTTCGTCATCAATGATAAGTACCGATATATCCTGCATGTTGCTGCCACCTGTCCTTCTGTTATAATAACCATAGGTAGATTATATCTGCCCTGTTTTTTAAAGTCAACTGCCGGAGAATAGAAGATGAAGAAAAGAATGAAAACAAGCATGAAAAGCAGACGGGTACAGACTTCCATCACAGCGGTGGGGGCATTGCTGATTCTGGTGATAGCTTTCATATGCTACCGTACGGTCAAGGAGACGATTGTCAATAATGAAAAGGAGAACATGATAAGTATTGCAAGGGTAAGTGCCAGAAGCCTTGAGGCCGGTTTCCGCGCCAAAAGTAATCTCGTCTATGCCGCCCTGTCAGGTGATATGGATAACGTAGAAGCCATAGAACAGAATATGCTGAAGACGGGTGAAAAGAGCAGATATATACCGCAGGCAGATGCAGGGAGCCTGAAGAAGTGGGAGAAAGAGGCATGCGATGAAGCGGCCGTACAGCCTGGGGAGGTTATTGCAGGACCGGTCAGACATCTGGATGAAGGCTATTATGCCCTCTATCTGACCAAAGCTGTCTATATCGGGAAAAGCCTTGCGGGGTATGTGCAGGTTGAGCTGAACCTGGATGAAGTCTATGAAGAGGAACAGGCATTGTCTAATCTAAAACTGGGCAATGGAGGATATTGTGTAGTGAAGGACAGGAATGGGATAACAGTCATGTCAGGGGATGGTGGAAAAGAAGAAGAGCTTTCCGTCTCTGAATACAAAGAGACAGACTGTGAGATGGTATGGTCCTATCAAGTCCGGGGCGGAACACCCGAACGTACGCGCAGACTGATAGCATATGATACAGCAGAATTTGAGGGCGAGCCGTTCAGACTGTGCGTGGTTGAAAGCTATGACGGCATCGTAGAGCCGATTGACAGGATTGCACTTTATCTTGCCGTGCTTGGGCTGGTGCTATTGTTGTGGATCAGCCTATTCATCAGCCGGCTTGTGCAGCAGCGTAGAAAAGAGGAGAAGCTTAAGATGGAGCTTCAACATGAAAAGGAACTGAATGAGGCGAATGAAGCGCTGAGAAACCAGGAGAATCTGATGCAGAAATATAACCATTCAAAGACCATGGCTGTCCTTACAGGGGCAATAGCACATGAGTTTAACAATCTCATGACTCCGGTCGTGCTATACAGCGAGCTGCTGATCGAGAATGAGACGGTACAGAGGGAGATGCCGGATGAGACGGCAGAACTTTCGGCTACGGCAAAGCGCTGTGAGGATCTGGCACGACAGCTGCTGGATTACAGCAGACAAGGCAGGGCGGAGAAAGTGCTGTCTGTCTACAATGCAACATTCGCGGTGGAAAACAGTGTCTGTATGGTGGAACGTCTTGTTCCTGATAATATCACACTGCGCACGGCGGTCTGCCGGACAAAGTATTACGTAAGAGGACAGGTTGGCGCGTTAAACCAGATCATACTGAATCTGGCTGCCAATGCGATACATGCAATAGGTGAAAGGAGGGGGACGATAGGAATCCAGTTCGGACTGAGCACCGAAGATGAGAGAATGGCTAGGCTCGTGGTAGAAGATGACGGAGGCGGGATTCCGGTAGCTGTACGCCAGCATATCTTTGAACCATTTTTCACCACAAAATGTGAAGAGGGAGGAAATGGAATCGGGCTGACGGTGGTAAAGCGACTGACAGAAGAACACGGAGGATCTATCCGGGTCAAAAGCGAGGAAGGGAAAGGAACCGTATTTATGATGGACTTCCCCTGGGTTCGGAATGAATTGGGGGTTTAGTAAACCAGACGCCGAGGGGGAGGTATGGGGCAGATGCTCCGATGCGTCCGGGAACTGCGACTATCACACAGATTCCTAAGCCTGTGGAATGTTCGCCGATTGCGGCTCTCATCCCACGGGCCAAGGAATCCGTCCCGGAATCCTTGGTTTGTGGGAGAGGAGCTGCTATCAGCGACTCTGCCGCAAAGTTAGGAGGCCGTGGACTAGTCGAAGCCTCGGTCGCATCGGAGCAGATGCCATCCGGCTCTCCTCCCGCAGCCCACTTTACTTAAAACCCCCATTTATTCATAAGTGATCCGGTCTTTCAGATCTTTATTCAGATAAGAGGTTGCCGTATCGGATATGTCTACGGCTTCTTTGTCTGATATATTATCGATTTCTTTTGCCTTGCCGTACCAGTCTTCGAAGGTCATTCCTATCGGCATGACAGGATCGATTTTTTCTTCGATGAATTTTTCGAAATCTTCAACTCCGGCGTCTTCAGATATTTCGGTCTGCATAAATTTGCTTACGTCATTGACATGTGGTATCTCTTCATCTGGTATCTGGGGATATTGGGTAAAATAATGTTCATAATTCTGAATGTTCTGCTCTGTAAAGTGCCAGGTGATGGTGCGTCCCTCGGCTACCGTCTTCATGTAGATCGTGCGGAGCGCCACATAAGGATCCACGTCAAACCCGTCTGCGAACATCATAGCGGCATTATACGGATGTTCATACATGTATTCGATTGAAAGCTGGTGTGCATATACAAGGCGTCTTGCCAGCTCCGGGTGGTTTTCCTTGAAGTCATTGGACATTGCGTAGATACAGCAGAGCCCCCATGTATCTGCGGATGATTCGGCATCTACATCAGCAGCGCCCCAGCCGATTCCCATAATCTTACCGAACCCCTCAAATTCAGCCATCGAGGCATAAGGATCGCAGCAGGTAAAAGCATCAATCTGTCCGGCCTTGAGCGCAAAGCAGGCATCCTGCTGTCCCATGTCCACGATATTGTAGCTGGATGCGTCTGCGGGTATGCCGAGCTTTTGTGACCATGTCAGAAATTCAGGATCGATATCGGGCGTAGCGGTCATGGAACCTATTGTCTTGCCGACAAGGTCCTGCGGCTCTTCAATGTCATTGCTAACGACAAGATAACGGGAACCTCCCATATGGTTAGCAGCCGCCATGCAGAACGGAGCACCTTTGTTTACGGCAAGTATGGCACCTTCAATGCCGGTATAGCCGACATCCATGGCGCCGCTCGTCAGTGCCTTGAGCGTCTCGGCGGATTTGGTAATATTGACATTGAGCCCCATAGCTTCATATATGCCGGCTTTATCGCCGATAATACCTGCAACCATGTGGTCACAGTTAAAATACCCCATTTCTACCGTATAGCTCTTCTCTTCGCCTGTCAGCTCTCCGAATTCAAAATCCTTTACGGCCTCCTTCGGATCATATCCTGTTGTCTCTACATCTTTTGTCACCGTCTCCGTCTCGCTGTCATGGCAGGCAGTGATAACCGGGACGAGCAGTGTAACAACGAGAAGAGCGGCTAATAATTTTCTCTTCATAATCTTTCCTCCTTTGTAATAAATATTAATATTTGTTAATATTTAGTAGTTAAATGATAGCAGAACAACAGCTGATTATAAAGTTGGGAGGAAGAATATCGTGAAATCAAATAAATAGAAAACGGAATATTTAAAAACCAAATAAATGTCGCCTTCCGTTCTCCGTCAGCTACTGGAGCAGTTCGATAAAGGCCCCGAGCCGCGTATCTATCTGCGCCTGATCTGAAGGGGAGTAGTCAGTATTTATCGCAATATAAGGGATATGCTTCTTCGTGGTGACGAATGTTTTCACCGCGTCTGATTCGATAGCGAACGTGTGGCAGGCCTGAAGGAGCACTTCCACTACGCCATCTACCTGATATTCGTCAATCTGTACATCAAGAGCTTCTAACCGGCCCGGGTTAGGGCTCATGACAGAACAGTTGACGCGAAGGTATTTTTCGGAGATTGCCGTAATCGGATCCTTTGCCTCATCAATCGGATCTTTCTTCTCACGTGGGCCGCAGCAGTTCTCGAACCCTACGACATCGGCGCCCAGTTCCTCGATACACTTTATAATCTTGTCCATGATGCCGGTGGTCGGACAGCCTGTGATCAAAATACGGGGCCTGGACGGCTTTCCTTTTAATTCGCGCTCATATAAGTCTTTGAGCTCCTTAGTCCGCTGCTCGAGGAATGCAATCTTGTCTTCGAGGTCCGGTGAAAACTCATTGGAAGATATGACGGTGCTGATTTCATATCCTGTAATAGGAGAAGGTTTCAGCTTCGCGACCTCGAAGAAATCAAGAACCGCCTTCCGTTCCCGGTTGCGCAGACGGATGGACGCTCTTAGCTTGTCTTCCGTAATCTCTATTCCATAAAACTGTTCCAGGTCCTCCTTGACGCCAATCACTTCCTGTTTCCAGAAATCCAGTGCTCCCCGTCCTGTCTTGCCAGGCGGGAGCTGCATGATGTGGCAGTGCTTCAATTCACCCATCAGCTCATACATTTTCTTTTTTCCGTCGCAAGTAGTCTCAGCCAGGACCATGTCGGAAAAATAGAAAAACGGACATTTATCTGTCACTGCGGCGCCGTAGCTCGCCTTGATGAGCGGGCAAAGGTTCTTTGGCAGACGCACTTCGGCCGCCGGAATATTGTCATCTCCGATTCCGCACAAGACGACGGCGACCGCGTCTGCGGCATGGATCAATTCCCACGGCGTATAGGTACAGAATACGCCGACGATGCGCCGCCCCTGTTCCTTTAGTTCCTTCATGGTGAGAAAAGCCTTTTTCCTGGCTTCAGGATATGTCTCGAAATTCTCGGGCAATACCAGCTCAGACATGTTCATATACCTCCTCTGTCGTATATTGATATTTGTTAAGAAATATTATAGAGCATCAGCCTGAAAATGCACAATCGAAATAGTCTATAACTATATTGATACAAACTATTAGACGGGAGGCAGAATACATTTTAAAATGATATCAGAGGATCAATACGGTCGGAGAAAAGAGGAAGTGTATGCGCCTTGAGTACATAAGAAGTTTTATCAGTGTAGTGAACTGCAAAAGTTTTTCGCTTGCTGCCAGACAGATTTTCCTGTCACAGCCGACTATCAGCACTCACATCAAGCAGTTGGAATCGGAACTGGGCGTGCAGCTGCTGGTACGTT
This sequence comes from Extibacter muris, assembly GCF_004345005.1. Classification (GTDB taxonomy): domain Bacteria; phylum Bacillota; class Clostridia; order Lachnospirales; family Lachnospiraceae; genus Extibacter; species Extibacter muris. Next base: position 58,374 of record NZ_SMMX01000006.1, on the reverse strand, counting down.
CTACGAAAGATGTGATACTGTCGGAAGCCGGGGTCATATTCTACCCTTTTGCGGTGCGTCTGCTGGAAACAGAAAATGAAGCGCTCTCACAGATACACAAGACGGAGATGGCGGTAAAAGGCACGGTATCGATTGCGACCTCGTCGGTACCCGGCAATTATATCCTTCCTCAATTCCTGTCATGCTCGCGAAAAGCCTATCCGGACATTAATTACCGCATCTCGGAGGGGGACAGCGCCCAGGTGCTTCAGTCCATACTGCATTTTGAAACGGATATCGGAATCGGAAGCATAAAGAGCGCCAATGAGAAGTGCATGTGCCTTCCGCTGGTGAAGGACCAGATAGTGCTGGCCGCTCCCAATACGGAGGAATACCGTAACATGAAAGGGAATTTTCCACCGGAGAGGCTGAAGCAGGAGACATATGTGCTGCGTGAGCCCGGAAGTGGTACGAGACTTGCCACCGAGAGTATCGAACAGGCGCTGGACTTACATTCAAAGCCTTTGAAAGTAGCGCTGCAGGCGGAGTCCTCGGAGCTGGTCAAGAGGGGAGTGGAGCAGGGCATCGGGGTTGCCTTTATCAGCAGCCTAGCGGTAAAAGAATCCGTAGAACAGGGAAAAGTGCTGAAGTTCGAGTTTCCGGACATAGATACAAGCCGGCAGCTGTACCTTTTGTATCATAAGGACAGAGTGATGACGGTGCCGGTCACAACCACGATAAAGATACTGAGGCAATATTGTCAGAGCATATAAGCGCGTTTTCGTATATATAGAAAAATACAGGTCCTACGATCAAGTCGCAGGACCTGTATTTTTGTGCAAGATGACAGGCAATCTGGTGGCCATGCCTTCCATGTATCATCTTTACGTTGCCCTCCATCTCAGCAGGAACTTTTCTGCCAGGACCATGAGCGTGTCGATTAAGAAACCGATCAGTCCGGCAATCACCATGTAGGCAATCACCTTTTCTGTCTGCATCTTAGCCTGGGCTTCCACCATACAGTAGCCGAATCCGGCACTGGTCGCTATGAACTCCGCTCATATGACGGACATCCAGCCCAGCCCGATCGCGAGCCGGAGCCCTGTCAGTACGCCGGGCAGCGACCCGGGGAGGACGACGTCCTTAATGACGCCTAAGGTATTGGCGCCCATGGATCTGGCGGCATGGTAATAGTCCTTGCTGATATCCTGTACCCCTGATATGGTGTTCAGTATGATCGTAAAGATGCCGCTGAAAGCGATAAGGAATATAGTTGGCCCGTCCCCGATGCCGAACCATACGATTGCCAGAGGAACCCATGCCATGATCGGTACTTGCCGCAGCGAGTTCATGAATGGCGATATCGCTCTAAGTATCTGTCTGGAATAACCCATCAGCATCCCGAGAGGAAAGCCGATGCCAAATGCATACAGGGAACCGGTCAGTACACGTCTCATCGTGATGCCGAGGTTGCGAAGGACATACATGTCAGTGAGCGAATATCCGACTTCTTTTAATACGTCTTCCAGATATGGGAACAAAAAAGGCTTGTCAACGATGTGGGCAGCGGCAAACCATATGATGCATATGACAGCCAGCCCGACCAGCGCCGCAATGTTGCGGTGGCTGCCGCCGAATCTGCGCCATCTGTTCCGATCGCCGGCGTTTGCTGCCGCTTTCATGCGGTTCACCTGCCGGTCATTATTTTCTACCATATAAGTGCCTCCTTTCTTCCAGAATGTATACCATTGTCAAATCAAGGTATTGAAATCATAACAAAATCAAATGAGAGAAAATAGAAATATTAAGTATTAAAATATTAATCTTTGTTAATATTGGTATTTTTGATAAAGAAACAAAAAAGACCGTTTACCAGATATAATGGAAATGTTTAGAAAATGTTGTCGATAGAAAAGGGTGAGGATATGGAAAAACCATGTATTGAATATATCAGTGCCTGTGCCTGATGTGAAGTATTTGGGGACTTGGTTCAAGTCCTAAAGGAGGAATATGAAGGGAAGGTCCATGTGAAGATATACCGTGCAGGAAAGGACTTTGATTATATTCCTAAATATGGAGCGGTAACGAAAAGCATGCTCGTGATCAATGAGAAGAAAGCGGTCACCAAGCTGACAAAACCTGTGGTACGTGAAGCGTTCAGGGAGGCGCTTAAGTCATGCTAGTTGATTTTGGACATTTTATATTGAAAATACTGGCTTCTGCCTGGAATATGCTGAACAGCTCTTCCGGGTGGATGATATTCAGCTTTGTCATTGCAGGAGTTCTACACGAATTCCTGAAGCCGGAGAAGGTGCAGAAGACGGCAATCGGGTCCTCGCGGGTAAGCGGCGTGTTCTGGACGACGGTATCCGGGATGTTCATACCGATCTGCAGCTGCGGTACGATTCCCCTCGGCATCAGCATGTATTACAGCGGTGCATATCTGGGACCGACGCTTGCTTTTATGACCAGCACTCCGATGATCAATCCGATTGCGCTGCTGCTGGCTTTTGGCCTGCTTGGAAAAGAAGTGGCGGTCATATATCTGATTACCGGATTCGTGGCCCCTATGATCATCGGTATTACCGCGAACCGTTTTGCAAAGGATGAGCTGCATATTGGATTGAAAAAGAAGAAAGAGGAGCCTTCCCTTGCCATGGATATGCCAAAAGAGGAGGATACCGGCAAAGAGGAACCAATGATACAGCTGGAGTTTGAAGAGCCGGGGTTCTGGGAGAAGATTAAATCCGGCCTGCACTGGTCGCTGACTGAGTTGAGCGTGACAATCAGCAAGTACACGGTGACAGGGATGCTCATAGCGGGAATACTTTTTAACGTCGTTCCCCAGTCTTTCATACAGGATTATCTCGGGAATCCCGGGTTGGTATCTCTGCTGGGCATAACGGTGATTGCTGCGCTCATGTATGTATGTGCGGTCGGGCATATTCCCTTCATCGCGGCTCTCGTTGCAAGCGGCGCGGCGCCCGGGGTGGCGATTACGTTCCTGATGGCAGGTGCCGGAACGAATATTCCGGAACTGCTTACTATAAGCAAGACGATAGGTAAGCGGGCAATGCTCATGTATTTTGGAATGGTAGCTGTCATATCCAATGCAGTAGGGTATATCACGAACAGGCTCCTGATGCCCGGATTTACGCCGGTTCTGAACTATGACCAGGCGCAGCATACCATTTCTTACGCCAATAAGATGATTGTTGTGATGCCTGGGTGGCTGCAGAATATATGCAGCGGAATATTAGTCTGCTACGCGCTCTATTCGCTGTTCAAGATAGTGAAGGCCAAGGCGGGAAAGCGGTGTATGGCATAAGGTATGAGGATTAACAAAATAGCGGCGGCCGTATTCGGCATATTTTTAACCGCGGGAGTAGCGGCGTCCATATTGCTGCCAAAAGAAGAGAGAAGAAATAAGGAAGCGGAGATCAAGATAGGGGCAGGTGACGATATATCAGGGGTGCTCATGGACGAGACCGTCAGAAACCTGTCGAAAGAGTATGAGGTCACACAGTCGCTGGAGAGCTCTTCCTTCCAGGACTGCTGCAGCAACACGGCACAGTGGGCGCTGAATGCAAAAGAGATTAACGTGGGATTCTACTGTACCCATATTGCAAAGCATACAGTGGAACAGAATCAGGATGTAGAACTGTATGGCCCTGTCATTATGAACGGGGAGACGATCGTATACAAAAAAGACTGGGAAAAGGTGGGGAATCTAGCTGTCACGCAGGGACGGGAACAATCAAAAGCACTGGCACAGGAGACGTATCCACAGATTCAGGGGTTCAACGAGATTACCCAAAAGGGAATCCTGTACTCGGTAGAGGATGAACAGGTGGACGCAGCTATACTGGATGTGACGAAAGCCGCACAGGTACAGGAGTATAAGGACAAGCCCCTGTCAGGGACGGACTATATATCCTATGTCCTCGTCGTAGATAAAGAATTTGAACAGACAGAGGAATTTGAAAGCTTTCTTAAGAGCTATAACCGTGCGGTATCCAGGCTTAACGATAAAGGCTATCTGGCGGAGGTGCTTGGCGTGGAAATAAGCTGGCTGGATAACAAGAACATTAAGTTCTTGACATTAGAAGAGACAGGAGAAGATTAGAATGTCAATTATAGTACAGGGAGTATCGAAGAATTTCAAAGGCAGGAGAAAAGGCGAACCGGAGAATGAGGTATTGAAAGATGTTGATTTTGAAGTGGAGGAGGGACAGTTCGTGTCACTTCTCGGGCCTTCCGGCTGCGGCAAGACAACTACGCTGACAATTATCGCAGGCTTCCAGAAAGCGACCTCGGGCGTGATAAAAGTGAACGGCGAGGAAGTCACGAAACCGGGGCCGGACAGGGCTTTTATGTTTCAGAATTACGCCCTTTTTCCATGGCTCAGGGTCGGAGAGAACATCGAATACCCGATGAGAAAGACGAGGATGCCGAGACAGGAGCGCAGGAAAAAAGTAAAGGAACTTCTGGAGATGGCGCAGCTTACGGAATATGAACACTATTATATTCACGAGATATCAGGAGGAATGAAACAGAGGGTAGCCCTTCTGCGCGCACTGGCATGTGAGCCGAAAGTGCTTCTGATGGATGAGCCGCTTGGGGCAGTGGATTTTCAGATGAGGCAGCTTCTTCAAGTACAGCTGGAGAATATCCTTGGGAAGAAAAAAACGACATCGCTCATGGTAACACATGATGTGGATGAATCAATCTATCTGAGCGACAGGGTGATTGTCATGTCGCGAAACCACGGCAAGATACTGGAGGATGTAACAGTCGATCTGCCAAGGCCACGTGACAGGACGGCGCCGGAATACCATGCGTATGTGGATCATCTGACCAATATACTTAAGTCTGCACTGGACGGCGGGGTATTCACCCAGGAGGACAAGGATATCATGGAATTCATACAAGGAGTGGAAAAGGGCAAAGAACCTCTGCGTGAAGCAGTAGGGACTACGGCCTGAACATATGCAGAAGAGAAAGGGAAAATCGTGGAACAGAATATACATAGGAAATTTACTGAGAGACAGAACGAACTGAGACTCTACATCATCGGCTTCATCCTTGACAGCCATCGGCCGTTCCGATTGGATGACGATATGGGACAGGCGCTGGAAAGCCTGAAGATGACCAGAGAAGAGTACGGGGATATAACGTCCTGCCTGCTTGAGAAAGACGGGATGGTGATAGATGAAGAACGGAACGTGAACTTTATCTATCCGGTGTCAGCATTGGAGACGAGCCATGAAGTGACATTGGCGGACGGGAGAAGATTTACGGCCATGTGCGCAATCGATGCGATAGGAGCCGCATTTACCTTTCATCAGGATACAGAGGTCCACTCTGTGTGTGCGTCGTGCGGCAGTCCGGTATATGTAAAAGTCAGGGACGGGATGGTAGCGGAATATGCGCCGGAGACACTCCATGCGCTGACGTTTCCACTTGGTGAGCTTACCAACTGGGCAGGCTCCTGCTGAAATGTCATGAACTTTTTCTGCAGCGGTGCAGAATTTGACCAGTATGTTACGGATATGGAGCTAGATGCGGCTTCCGTGATAAAAGCAGACATTTATAAAGCAGTGGAAGAAGCAAAAGCGACATTTGAAGTATAAATAAAAAAAGTACACAGGAGGTACAAATGATGAAGGTAGCTTATTTATTTGAATCGGAACATGCCAGAGAGATTCTGGAAAACATGATTATTCCACAGCTGGAAGAGGAGCGCCACGGGGCAGAGGTGGCAGGAATGATGTTCTTTTTTGACAATGCGTACATGCTTGTAGAGGGATGTGATATTGCCTCCAGACTGCAGGCCATAAGCGAGAAGACCGGCATGCTGCTAATGGCCTGCGACAGATGCTGCTATCAGAGGGACATAGCCGATAAGCTTATCGCTCCTGCGGGAATCGGCTGCTTCCCGAATGTATATGCGGCACTTGCTCCGGCAGGGGTTGACCAGGTAATCACATTATAAAAAAGACGGGATGTTTACCGTCTACTTTTCTGGTATACATCTTATATAACCTGCCATTAACGGGGGCGTCTTTGCAGAATGCGAAGATGCTCTCTTCGTGTTCTTCCATAAAGCGGAGCGCCAGGCCGCATCCGCTGCTGACAGCGCCCGGTACAGGCATGACGGCGGCTTTTATGCGTCCTTTTGCATATGCTTCTGCATGCATGGCATCTGTCGTAGTGTCAAATGCCATAATATAATAAAATTCAGGCTTGTCCATTTGGCGTCCTTCCTTCCATATCAGTAGATCCTCTGAATAATTATAACATGGCAGGAAGCGTTTCGGGAACAGGAAATCAGGAAATATGCTATAATGTTGCGTATGGCGCATCAGGAAAGAAGGGGGAAAAGTATGTCAAAGTCTAAGATTGTCAAGACAGCCTGTGGAATCTGCGGGCCGTGCTGCCAGGCGGATGCATATGTAAAAGACGGGAAGATCATATCTGTGGAAGGGAGCAGGAATGTGAACGGACAGCCGGGCGGCCTGTGTGCCAAAGGGATGGCGGCAAAACAATTCGTATATAATAAGGATCGGGTACTCTATCCGATGAAGCGGACCGGGAAAAAGGGGGAAGGAACGTTTGCACGGATTACATGGGACGAGGCGTATGACCTCATTGCAGAGAATCTTCTGAAAGTGCGGGATACATACGGTTCCAGGTCAACGGTCTTTTACGCCGGATACCCGAAATGGTACCGTCCGGCGCTGCTTCGGCTTGCCAATGCATATGGATCGCCGAATTACTGTACAGAATCCAGTACATGCTTCCAGGCTGCGGATCTGGCGTGGCGTTCTACGTATGGCAATCACATATGCGGTCCGGATATGGTGCACGCAAGAACCGTGATGCTGTGGAGCTCAAACCTGTATCACAGCAATACCCCTATGAGCCGGATGTACCAGGGGCTTAAGGAACGGGGAACGAAGATCATCGACGTAGACTCCAGACATACGGTCACAGCCCGTGACGCGCATATACATCTGAAGCCGGTTCCGGGAACGGACGGCGCACTGGCGCTTTCCATGGCCCATGTCATCATAGAGGAAGGGCTATATGACGGAGCGTTTGTAGAGAAATATGTGTATGGTTTTGAAGAGTACCGGGATTACGTGAGAAGATTCACGCCGGAAAAGGCCGAGGGGATCACCGGTGTCAGTGCGGATCAGATCAGACGCGCTGCCAGGCTGTTTGCACAGAACAGACCGTCCTGCATCCTGTTTTCTGCCTCGCCTATCGTGCATCATACGAATGGGGTGCAGAATTACCGGGCCGTCTTTTCTCTGCTGGCCATCACGGGCAATTATGATGTGGAGGGCGGCAACTGTCCGAAAGCGGGCATAACTTCTCCGTGCAATGAGTTTGGAAAAGTAAAGCGGCATGACAGAGAAGAAGCAATCGGACAGCGCGATTTTCCAGTATGGTTTGACCTTTCGTGTGAGGAGGCGCAATGCACAAGGCTGGCAGACTATATTATGAAAGAGGAGCCGTATCCGATAAAAGCCGTGTTCGGCATGGGGCTGAACCACCGTATGTGGCCGCAGCCCGGCTATCTGAATGAAGCGCTTCAAAAGCTTGACTTCTATGTAAATGTGGAACTGTTCCTGTCAGACTCCTGCATGGCGGCGGACCTTGTGCTGCCGGCATGTACATCCTATGAACGGGAAGAGGTGCACAGCCTGAAAGGCGGACGTTACTTCTTCTCCAACAAGGCGATAGAGCCTCTGGGGGAATCGAAGAACGATATTGAGATCATTATGGAAGTCCTGAAGCGGATGGGGCTTCAAGATGAAGTGCTGGAGCTGGGCTATGACGGCTACATGCAGCATATCCTGGAGCCGTCGGGCCTGTCCCTGAATGAGCTTAAAAGGAACGAAGAAGGGATGCAGGGGAGGAATCTGCACATGCCTTCTTTTCAAAACTTTGAGAAGGAGAAGTTTCAGACGCCATCCGGGAAGATAGAATTAAAGTCTCTCGTGCTGGAAAGGTACAGAGACAGCCATGGGTATGATGGGCTTCCGGTTTTTCACGACTTCAGGAAGGAGGCAGAGGTGGACAGAGAGGCCTATCCATTCATCTTAAATACCGGATGCCGGAAGCCACAGTATTTTCACGCGAGAGTCTACCGGGTCCCGTGGCTGGATTCTCTGCAGAGATCGCCTCTTATAGAGATGCATCCGGAGGATGCGTCTACATATGGGATTGCTGACGGGGATGTGGTGAAGATCAGCTCGCCTGTGGGAACCGTAACTGGGACGGCGGCGTACAATATCAGCGGAGGCACAGGAGCCGTGTACATGTACCACGGTGATTCCAGAGGGGATGCCAATGAATTGATAGATAAAGATTATCTTGATCCGATATCCGGCTTTCCAGGATACAAGAGTTACTTCTGCAAGGTAGAAAAGGTGGAGGACATGAAGCTATGAGATATAGATACCGGTTTGACGAGAAGAAATGTACGGGCTGCTTCGCATGCCAGACAGCCTGCCTGGATGCCCACTATGGTCCGGAAGAAGAGGGCATCCGCTTCCGCTGTGTAAAGCAGATCATAATAGAGTCGGAAGGGTTCCAGAAGACGGTATGTCCGGGCTGTATCCACTGCGGCGCCTGTGTCCGCGTATGCCCTTCCGGTGCGTTGTATGTTGACGGGGCAACCGGGCTCGTCCTTGCCAGGCGGGAGTCGTGTACCGGGTGCCGTGCGTGTGAGACGGTATGCCCTGTGCAGGCAATCCGGTATGATTATGACGGAAAAGCGGCCAAATGTGACGGATGCCTTCTCCGGCTGAAGGAAGGGCGTGAGCCTGCCTGCGTGCGGGCATGCCCGACGGGCGCAGTGACGGCTGCGGCAATGGAAGATGGGGCGTGACCAGATGGACAGAAGTGTAGCAGGATATATACTGGCCGGGGGTAAGAATACCCGTATGGGCGGCAGGAAAAAGCTGTTATTGGACTACAAGGGAAAGAGCTTTTATGAATGGCTTAAGGAGAGCCTCCGGGATACAGGAGCCGTGTATGTATCTGTCGAGGGACGTGCACCGTACGAATGCCTGGATACAGGCCTTATCTCAGATATATACAAGGATGCAGGACCACTCGGAGGAATCTTAAGCGGACTTAAGATGTGTATGGAGGAGGCGCTGCTCGTGGTGCCCTGTGATATGGTTCCGGTACCGGAAGGGCTTCTTAAGGCTCTTCTCGATACGTATAGGCGGACAGGACGGCCGGTATGCCCGTCTGCAGGAGGCCGTCCGCTCCCGCTTCCGGCAGTCTACGTCAAGGGGATGCTGCCCGCGGCGGAAGCGCTGATAGGCGAGGGGGATTACCGTCTGAGCAGGCTGTGGAACGCGCCGTGCGTCCAATATGAGACTGTCGCGGCGGATACGATATCTGTAGCTAATGTAAATACGTCAGAGGATTATGCCATGCTGGAGGAAGATAAAGATGGTCACACTAGAAGAGGCACAAAGCATTCTGAAAAGCCATGTGAAGAGAATAGATGATACCGAAGAGTGCGGCCTGATAGAATCTCTGGGGAGAATCACCGGAGAAGGGCTGGCAGCCAGGACAGACCAGCCCCCGTTTCCGCGGTCGCCTCTGGACGGTTATGCAGTATACGCACAGGATACGTACGGGGCTTCAAAGGACGGTCCGGCTAAGCTTAAGGTAGCCGGGGAACTGCTGGCGGGTGACAGAGCGGTTCACGACCTCTGTCCCGGGCAGGCGGTGAGAATCATGACCGGCGCGCCCCTGCCGCCGGGAGCAGATGCAGTCGTGCGCCAGGAGGATACCGATTATGGCGAAGAGCTGGTGCGTATCTGCCGGAGCGTGAAGCCCTACGAGAATTACTGTTTCAGGGGAGAAGACTTTAAAGCCGGGGACATGCTCATACAAGACGGGGAGACGATGGATACGGCACGCGTGGCGCTGGCTGCCTGCATGGGATATGACAAGATAATGGTAAGGAAGAGACCGAAGATTGCCCTGCTTACGACGGGAAGCGAGCTGCGCGGGCCGGGTGAGATCCTTAAGCAGGGAGAAGTCTATGATGCCAACCGCTATCTGGTCGAGGCCAGGCTGCGCGAGTGGGGGATCGTCCCATCCTATACGGGCACGGTAGAAGACGATGTCCGTAAAGCGGCCGGCTGTCTGGCGCATTTATGCCGGGAGGCAGATCTGGTCATCACGACAGGCGGGGTGTCTGTGGGAAAGAAAGATATCATGCATGAAGTGGTCCGCCGGCTTCCCGCAGACCGTCTGTTCTGGAGGGTCAAGCTGAAGCCCGGTTCTCCTGCCATGGCATCCATATATAAGGATACCTTGATTATCAGCCTGTCCGGCAATCCGTTCGGAGCCGCGGCGGGGATGGAGCTTCTCATCCGTCCCGTCCTGCATCACATGACCGGAGACAGACGGCTTAAAACGGTACGCATGCCGGCAGTCATGGAAGAGGATTTTCCAAAGGGAAGCGGGCTTCGGAGATTTGTGAGGGCATCTTTCAGGTCGGGAAAGGTATATGTACCGTCCGGCTCCCATTCCTCCGGCGCGCTCCGTTCCATGAAGGACTGCAACTGCCTGATTGATATTCCGGCGGGCAACCAAGGATTGTGTAAAGGAGACAGTGTATGGGTGATACGATTGTAACAGAACCATATATCTTTGCAGTGTGCGGATATAAGAATACCGGAAAGACAACGCTTATCACGAAGCTCATACCGGTGCTTGCGCGGCACGGATACAAAGCGGCGGTCATCAAGCATGACGGGCATGACTTTGAACCGGACGTACCCGGTACGGACAGCTTCCGGCACCGCAAGGCTGGCGCCTGCGGCACCGCCGTGTTCTCGGCCGGAAGGATGATGGTCGCAAAAGAGTGCCCGGGTATCACAGAACGTGACCTGGTACAGGCATTTCCGGAGGCGGACGTAATATTGCTGGAAGGATTGAAAGACAGCCCGTACCCAAAATATATATGCCGCTATCCGGAAAGCGTTCCGGACATCCATGAAATCGCACATATGATTGAGAGAAATATTATGAAGAAAAGGAGCGGGACAGGTATATGACTAACAGGGAGCTTATGGAAGGCATCGGGCTGCCCGAGGAAGGGCAGCGCGTCGTAGAGGGCCGTCATATGGCAGAAGCCGCATACCGGAGGTGGAAGGAATTATTCTACAAGGATACGGAACGATTTCTGCGGGAGGCCGGGAGAGAGGAACAGAAGGAACAGCTCCTTTTGTACCTGTACGTGTCTTTTGCGGCTGAACTGTATGAAGAATATAAGAGGCAGGGGATAGAAGATAAGGTTTACTTTGATACGTTCTATGATTTTACCATCTGGTACCGCTGCTGCCTGAAAAGGCGGGGGACTGCGGGACTGATAGAAGAGGGATGGCTGAGCCTTCCTCTGAAGCTTCGCATCTTCCGTCTCGGAAGGCTTCAGTTTGAAAAAGGGGACGGTGTGCTGCACGTGCATGTTCCGGAGGGGGAGCCTCTGACGGACGAAGCGTGTGAAGATTCCTTCTGCCAGGCAGATGCGTTCTTCGATTCATCTTATATGATGTATGACTGTGATTCGTGGCTGCTGTCGCCGAACCTGTCTTGTGTACTGGACGATGGCAGCAATATCATGAAGTTCCAGAAGCGCTTCCAGATTCAGAAGGTATCCTATCCGTACCGCCAGGCCGAAGAGCGTATATTTGGAAAGGTGCTGGACAGTAAAGAGGCCTACCAGGAGGAGACAAGCCTTCAGAAAAAGGTCAAAAATTACGTGTTGGAGGGCAGAGACATCGGAATCGGATATGGCGTCATATATAGACGACATCTATAAAGACATATAAAATATCAATTTGTGATATGGACATGACGATTATATACTGATTAAGTAGTATTATGATACCAGGGTCAAAAGGTCATGCGTTTCATGCTTGCATGAAAAAGCGTGACTTTAGGACCCGTAAAACATAAGAAAGTAGCCCGATTAGGTCGGATTTTGAATGTTTTAGGATTGCGGGAGCATGATAATGCGGAGCAGTCCGTAGGTATCAGGGGGTCAAATACCTTTTGACCCCAACATCTATGTAATTTTATGGGAGGCAATTATGAAAAAGAGATTAGCAGCAGCGCTTGCTTTCGTCCTGTCCTTATCTTTGCTGGCCGGATGCTCCGGCGAGGAGAAGAAGAGCGGAGTCTCGTCAAAAGACGACGGAAAGACAACCCTTACATTCTGGTGCCACGATAACGAGCCATGGGTGAAGGCATACGAGGAGATGGCCGAAAAGTTTGAGAAGGCCAATCCGGATATAAAGGTAGAGATACAGGACTATCCGTATGAAGTATATAACGATAAGATCCAGACGGCGCTCACTTCCAGCACGTCCGGGCCGGATGTGATAGCTGTATGGGGCGGGATGGCACCGAACTTTATCAAGTCGGATGCATTGTCTGAAGTTCCGGAAGAACTTTCCAAGGAGCTGGACGAGGACTATATGGAGCCAACTGTAGGCATCTATCAGAAAGACGGCAAGTATTATGGCGTGCCGATGGAATTCAACCTGGAATATGGCGGTATGATCGTGAACAAGAAATTATTTGATGAAGCGGGAATCTCTTATCCTGAGACATGGGAAGAACTCCGCAAGACGTCCAAAGAGGTGTCGAAGTCAAATGGCGATATCGTAGAAGTCAAAGGATTCGAGATGATCGATACCGATGCGCTTATCTGCAACTATCTGGCAATGATACTGCAGCAGGGCGGACAGTATCTGCAGGAAGATAATTCTGTCAACTTCGCCACCGAAGAAGGCGTAAAAGCCATGAATGAGATACTCAGCATGGTAAAAGACGGAGAATGCGATCTGGAGAACCTGACGGCGGATGAATACTGCTATAATGATGTATACCAGGATAAAGGCTACATGTCATCGGTAGGTTCCTGGGCGATCGGCGAAGGTACCGGCTCTTATGAACTTACCTACGGAGAGGATTTTGAATATGTAAAGGTCCCGCAGTACGGCGAGGACATGGCATTCGCGTCCGAGACAGGATGGGGAATCATCGTGCCGGAGAACGGTAAGAATAAAAACGCGGCATGGGAGTTTGTCAAGTTCTTCAGCGAACCGGAGAATCTCGTGCAGCACAATATCGCCTGCAACCAGCTTCCGCCGAGAAAGTCTCTTCTTGACAGCGAGGAATATAAAGAAGCCATGCCGAATGTCACGTTCCTTCTCGATATCCTTCCGAGCGGACAGTGGATGGGGCCTTACAACACTTCTGATATGAGAGATATCTTTAACCAGATGTTCATCGACCTTTGCCAGTCCGATAACCCGGATGTGGAAGGTGCCTTAAAAGAGGCATCTGAGAAGATTACCGAAGAGTGCCAGATTGGCTATTCTATGGATTAGTACAGGAGCGGCAGAGAATATCCGGACAGGATTCTCTGCCCTTTTTCGTTGACTGAGAAGGAGTCCTTTATATGAAGAACAATCGGTTTACAGCGGCGGTACTCGTGCCGAGCTTTCTGTTTTTATTTATGTTTACGGCGTTTCCGGTCGTCTATGGCCTCGGAATCTCTTTTTTTGACTACAACCCTGCGAGCACAGAGAATCTTTTCCTTGGCCTGGAGAATTACAAACGGCTTGTCCGGGACGATGTGTTCTGGGAGGCAGTGAAAAACACGGTGTTTTTTGGCGGTGCAGCCGTATGTGCCAACATCGTCATCACGCTGTTTCTCGCTAAGATCATATCAGTGCTTCCGTGGAAGAGATGGAAGACTTTCTTCAGGACCATATTGTTTATCCCATGTATTGCCCCTGTCGTAGGGACATCCATGGTGTGGAAGTACGGGATACTGGGGACGGACGGCGGGGTATTGAACAAGATAGCGGCGGGCTTCGGGGCAGCTCCCAAGAACTGGTTCCTCACGACCCTCCCGCTGATGCTGCTCATAATCGTGTATACGCTCTGGGCGGATATCGGTTATAATGTCGTGCTGTTTACCGCCGGCATAGAAGGGGTGCCGAAGGAATTTGACGAAGCCGCGGCTATCGACGGCGCAGGACCCGTACGCCGGTTCCTATCGATCAAGCTGCCGCTGATGGGCCGTACGTTCGCGTTTGTTGCCATTATGACCATGGCGAACTATTTTCAGATGTTTGCCCAGTTCCGCATCTTTGCCCCGAAGGGCGGCATGAACAACTCGGCCATGGTGCTGACGAACTATATATACAGGACAAGCTTTATAAGCTTTGATATGGGATATGCCTCTGCCATTGCGGCAGGACTGTTTCTGATCGTATTTGTGGTGGCGATGATACAGAATAAGATGATGCGTGCAGATTGGAGTTATGAATGATGAAGAAGAAATACCATTATGTAATCGTTACATTCCTGAGCCTGTTTTCCGCTGCCATGATGTATCCCATGGCATGGATGCTGATGATATCCTTTAAGACGAATGCGGACATCCGTACGAACAAGACAAAGTTCTTTCCGGAAGAATGGACGCTGGAAGGGTATAAGACTGCGTTTGCCAAAGCCCCTATCGGGCACTGGTTTGCGAACAGCATGTTTATAACCATATGTATCACGGCAGCAGTCATACTCACAAGTACGCTGATCGGGTATGTATTTGCCAAGTATCAGTTCCGGGCGAAGAAGATGATGTTCGTCTTGCTGCTTGCGACGATGATGGTGCCGCCGCAGGTGACGATGATTCCACGGTATCTGATGATACAGAAGATGCATCTGTTCAATACGAAGTGGGCGCTGATCGTTCCGGCGCTTGTGAGCGCGTTTTCCATCTATCTGGCGAAACAGTTCATCACGGACGTGCCGGACAGCCTGTGTGAGGCGGCAAAGATGGATGGAGCCGGGCCGCTGCGGATATACTGGAGCGTGATACTGCCCAATATAAAGCCGGCCATCGGCTCCATCGGCATCTTTACAGCCATGGCAAACTGGAACGATTATCTGAATCCGCTGCTGATGCTCAATGATATCGACAAGATGACGCTGCCCCTCGGCCTTGTCATCTTCGACAGCCAGAGGACGGTGGACTTATCCGCCACGATGGCGGCGGCAGCGATGATCATGATGCCCATGATCATCATATTCATTCTGTTCCAGAAGCAGTTCATCAAAGGCATGACCTTAAGCGGTATGAAGTGAAGTCCTTGCGGCAATCTCTTTGTTGATCCGGTTGCGGAGCCAGATCATGTACATGTCTGATTTCGGGAACCGCTTGAACGTCAGAGGCTCCGCCAGATTTTCCTCGATAAGTTCCATGACATATTCCCTGCTTGTGAGGGATTCCAGCAGACGGCATGCCCGAAGGTCGCAGAGCGCTTCGTAGTGGACCATCATGCGTAAGGACTCTTCCGGCTGTCCGCCGGCTCCAGGATATACGAGGAATGCATCACCAGCGGGGAAGCCTCCCCCTGCGTCCGTGACTTCATACGGGTTGATATGTTCAAGGGAGAACTGGCTGTTATAGAAATTGTATCCCCAGTGCAGGATGCCGATGATGTCGTACTTATATAACTGGATGCCATAGATCCGGTTGCGCAGCGACGGCATGGACATGAACCGGTTGCTCACTTCGAGGTATTGTCCGACGCAGTAATAGGTCCACATATCGGTAAGTCCGTGCCCGAGGAACTCGTCGATCTCATTATTGCCGGGAATCGGTTTGTCTACAAGGCCGTGCCGGTAGAAATCGTAGCTGGAGAGGGCGTCGAAGGTATGGAAGCCTTCCAGCAGGTCCGCCACAGATTCTTTCGCCTGCCGGTACGTATCCAGGTCGTCCGGGCGGGGCTCATCCGACAGATGGAAGTAGGTAATCTTATCTATGCCCCACTCTTTGAGCTTTCCGGTAAGCTCGGGTAGGAAGGCGTGGAGAAAGCGGGTATATTCTCCGATGGCTGGCGTGTGCCAGCCGAATATCTTTTCCTGCCGGCCTCCTACGTCGGCCATGATCTTCGGCGGATATTTGGCGCCCCACTGGGAGAAGAGATGGGACATCTCAAAGTATTCTATGCCGCATGCACGGCAGAGGTCCACCCAGCGCTTCAGCCGGCTGAAGCCAAAGGTATAAGTACCGCCTTCTACGGTGACGTCTATGAGCTGTACCGTGGTCCTGTCCCCACCGAAAGCCGTGTCCAGCGCGGGAGTGAATAACGGGGTCAGCATCATGTTGCATCCCCTGTCCGTATATTCCAGGAAGAAGTTCTTTAAGATCGCCCAGTGCTCCTCAGAAAATACAGGGACATGGTAGTAGTCTGCAAGGCAGTCGGCATGCATCCATTCGGTGTGCATGATCTCCTGCTTCGGCAGCACGGCATCATATATGGTGACGGAACACTCGGCGCGGCAGAGCGTCTGCCCCTCGTCCGCCAATGCTATTTCTATCGGATATACGCCAGGCTCCATATCTTCCGGGACTCTGATATCGATCCAGAGGCTGCGCCACATTCCGGGATAGATGTATGTAGTGTCATCGGTCAGGTCCCGCAGCAGATCGGGGTACATTCCTGATGTGGTCCTCAGATAGTTGTCGTCTGTCTCTGGATTGCATGCGCGGCCTACGGGAACGTTCTGCACATTGCGCACCCGGATCAAGTCCTTTATCGGAGACTGGATGGCTACTTTCGCCTCTGTCTTGAAAAAGGTGTTGGAAACGGTGCAGGCGGCCTGGAAGGATACGGTCTCCCCTTTGAGCGAGCTTAAGGGAAGGCACTCCGGCCGGTAGACGGGAGTCTCGTCCGGGAAGACCTTCGCAAGTGAGCTGAGCAGCTTTATTTCATAAACGGGTGTCTGTGAATCCATTACACGTAAACCTCTCTTTCTTCATTTTTATAGCTGTAGGAATATTGTACGTTGTTAGGGCGGCAATGTATAGGACAAACGATACATTTCCTTATAGAAAATACTGATATAGCTATAGAAGATGACTATGCAAATTCAGGAAGAATATGATTCTGTATTGGCGGGAAGCCGCAGTCTGTGCTAGAATGGCTTTTGTAAACGTAAGGGAAAGGTCAGGAGAGAAGAACGATGAAGTACGAACGGATCAGGAAAGGGACGTTTCTGGAGCGTCCGAACCGGTTTACCGCATATATTGAACTAGACGGAAGGAAGGAGACGGTCCATGTCAAGAACACGGGCCGCTGTGCAGAGCTGCTCCTTACGGGGGCGGAGGTATATGTGCAGGAGTCGGAGAACCCGCAGCGGAAGACAGCATGGGACCTGATCAGCGTCAGGAAAGGAGACCGCATGATCAACATGGATTCCCAGATGCCGAACCGGGTGGTGCAGGAATGGATGGAAGAGGGGCATTTTACAGAAGATATCCGTCTCATCCGTCCGGAGTATACGTACCGTAATTCCAGGATCGACCTGTATGTGGAAGCCGGGGATAGGAAGATCCTTGTGGAGGTGAAGGGCGTGACGCTGGAAGAAGACGGCGTCGTGCGGTTTCCGGATGCCCCCAGCGAGAGGGCTGTCAAACATGTGCAAGAGCTTGCGGAAGCTGTGAAGGAAGGATATGAGGCATATGTGTTCTTTGTCATACAGATGCAGGATGTGCGCTGCTTTACGCCGAATATGGACACGCATCCGGCCTTTGGCGAGGCGCTTAGAAAGGCTGCCGGAGCCGGCGTCCATGTGGTGGCCTATGACTGTGAAGTGGATACCGGCAGTATCACGCTTGCCAAAAAAGTCCCCGTCATCCTTCATGAGCCGCTTCTGTATGAGCTGGCAGAACCTCTCGTTGTCTGGTACCGCAGCAACAAGAGGGATCTGCCATGGAGAGAACAGCCGGATGCCTATCATGTATGGGTGTCGGAAATCATGCTCCAGCAGACGAGGGTAGAAGCGGTGAAGCCCTATTACGAACGGTTCCTGAAAGCGCTTCCGACGGTAAAGGATCTGGCGCAGGCCGATGAGGATACGCTGTTAAAGCTCTGGGAAGGGCTTGGATACTATAACAGAGTGCGCAATATGCAGAAGGCGGCACAGCAGATCATGGCGGACTACGGCGGCGAGTTTCCGGGGACCTATGAGGAGATACTATCGCTGAAAGGGATTGGGAGCTATACGGCCGGGGCGGTCAGCGCGTTTGCCTACGGTATCCCGAAGCCTGCCGTGGACGGTAACGTGCTGAGGGTCGTCTCAAGGATACTGGCAAGTACGGAGGACATTATGAAGCAGAGCGTCCGCAAAGATATCGAGAAGAAGCTGGAGGAAGTCATTCCCGCCGACGCGGCCAGCGACTTCAGCCAGGGGCTGATTGAGCTCGGCGCTATCGTCTGCCTGCCGAACGGAGAGCCAAAATGCTGGGAATGTCCTGCCAGAAAGCTGTGCAGGGCCCACCGGATGGGGATAGAGTCGGATCTCCCGGTAAAGAAAAAGCAGAGCGCGCGGCGAGTCGAGGAGCGGACGGTATTCATCTTCCGGGACGGGGAGACGGCCGCCGTCAGAAAGCGTCCCGGAAGGGGGCTGCTCGCCGGAATGTATGAGCTTCCCAACGTGGAGGGCAGGCTGACAGAAGAGGAGGCTCTTGGCTATAGCAGGCGTATCGGGCTGGCCCCGATCCACATAAAGCGCCTCGGGGATGCAAAGCATATTTTCAGCCATGTCGAGTGGCACATGACGGGATATCTCATCCGGGTGGACGAACTCGAGAATTCCTGTTCCGAAGATTTCCTGTTCGTCCGCCCGGAAGAGGTCCAGGAGAAGTATCCGGTACCCGCAGCATTTGAACATTATACAGGCTTCATCGACATCCGGCTTGGACAGGAGAAGTACAGGCGGTAAAGCGGGCGCAGGACGAGAGACATGCGTACGTCAGAGCAGGGGCACGAAGGGGCAGCGGACAGAAAAAAAGAAGGGGCCAGGCCCCTTCTTATCGTTTCACTTCGGTCTTACAGTCTTTCGTTGTTGCCGCGCATGAACTTGTACTCTGCTACAGAGCGGTCAAATCCTTCGATGTGGACGTAGAACCATTTTACGATGTTTTCTTCTACTTTCTCCACGAAAGCCTCTGACGGGCCTTCTTCTTCCTGCAGCATCTCCTGAAGTTCATTGATCGTCTGCTTGAATACTTCATGCTGTGCTTTGTGCTTCTCGTATCCCGGATATTCAATGTCTTTCTGGAGCTGCTCTTCTGCCTTGAAATGGTAATCTGTATAGTCGGACAGATAGTCAAGGGTCTTGATAGCGGTGAGCTTCTCATTGCCGCCTTCACAGCTCTCAAGCAGGCCGTTCATCCTTTCGATCAATTCTTTGTGCTGAGCGTCAATCATCTCATTTCCTGTCACGAGGTTTTCACTGAATTCTGCATACATTGTTATCGTCTCCTTTATTATTGTAGTAAGCCAGCCTTTCAGATTGGCTGATGGGAAAGCTTCGGCGCTTTCTTTTCCTGAGTTACATATACGAGCGGGTAGAGGACACATGCCATTGCCGCGGCGGCAATAACGTCTGTCACGGAATGCTGTTTCAGGAACATGGTAGATAGAATAATCAAAAATGCCATCATATAGGTGCCGTACTGGATGGTCTTATGCTTCTTAAGCGCACTGCTGTGGGACACGGCTATCGTAACACCGATGGAATTGAACACGTGGATGCTTGGCAGGACGTTCGTAGGCGTATCGGTAGTATAGAGCCTCTGTACCATATCTACAAATACGTTGTCCCTTTCAAATACGACCGGCCGGAGATTCAAACCATTCGGGAACACCGAGCATATGACGAGGAAAATGGTCATCCCCGTAAACAAAAATGCGGTGAGCTGGTAAAATCCCTTCCTGTCGGTAAAGAAGAAATAACCGATAGCAAGCGCGATAAAGAAGAACCAGAGCAGATAGGGCACTATAAAGTATTCCACAAATGGAATGTAGTCGTCCAGCGGTGAATGTATCAGGTAAAAATGACTGGTGACATTCTTTTCCAGATAGACGAACCATGGCATATAGATGAATACGTATAAGAACACCCATGCGTGCCTGTATTTTTTAATAAAATGCGTTATCTTATCCCAGGCTTTCATTCATATTACCCCTTTTTCTTTTTCGGCCAATAAAATCATATTCTTGGTTCAACACGGATTATAACATGAAAAAAAAGAATCAACAACAATGTTTATTATTTATTAAGAAATTTTATATGGGTTTTTGAATTATCCGCATAAACACTATACTTATAAGCAATTTCATAATTGCAAAACCATTCATTTTACCACGAATTTACCACGATTGAAGAGCCTTGATATGACAATAAAACCGATAAGGGAGATAGCACATGAAAGCTGTGTATCTCCCTTTGTTCGTACTAAATGACTACTT
Organism: Extibacter muris; assembly: GCF_004345005.1. Lineage (GTDB taxonomy): Bacteria > Bacillota > Clostridia > Lachnospirales > Lachnospiraceae > Extibacter > Extibacter muris. The sequence goes on along the minus strand of NZ_SMMX01000006.1, from coordinate 38,014 downwards.
CACTCTGATTTCAAACTTCAAGATAGCTTTCATCATTTCCGCATGGATTTCTCCCTTTAGTTCTTCATCAACCTGCATATGTACAGTACCATTTTCGTGATAGCATGGTCGTAAGCATACTTTGGAGATATAGGCGTTATAAAAATCTAATATTTCTCTGACTGCTTTTTCATCTCCGCTGGTCGCTCTGCAAATGAGGTCATAAGAGGGATAACTATAATCTTTTTTCATTTATCCTATTTCCTTTCGTTTAATAACTTCTGTAATTTTTTCATTCCTCTATCCCGTCTGCTATTGATAGCAGAACGTGATACATGACAAAGTTCTGAAATCTCTCTGTCGCTCATGTCTTGAAAGAAATGCAACAAGATAGCACTACGCTGTTTCTCTGTTAATTCTTTCAAAGCTGTACTTAATTTTTCATCAGATATACAAATTACAAAATTCAGCACTTGAAATGATACAAATTCATGTGAATAGCTATCATTCATAGCTTGTTCAAACTGTTTTATTTCAGGCAATTCACAAAACAACACTTCACACTTAGAACGTCTGGCAATTTGTCTTCTATGACTTGATAATGTGCCTTTAATAACAATCATCATCAAAGAATTAAACTGTAAACTGACGATATGCTCGAAAGAAGATGTCCTCATAATCTCACCCCCTTTCTGCCAAAGCAAAACTATATAAACGAAATATTTCATAATGGAAATACCGTTTATAACTTTTGAAAAAAGCAGAAAAAAGGTGTATAAAAAAGCCCGCACAAAATATACAATTTGTACAGGCTGATATATCGGAATATTTATCTAAAAACGAAATTTTTTCAAATCTAATTTGAGTATCTAAATTTATATCTAAAGCATTTCATATCACCAAGCCCCTTTGGAATATTAAGAAACATAATCTCTAATTTGTTATTTCATTTAGAAATAGAATGAATGGTGCTATTTACTTATGCTATTCATTTACTTTTAATGCTGACACCATATCTATATACTTGATTTTTTGCGTCAGTAATTTATTGATAAGCCATGAAAGCAAGAATGTCCCTAATAAGCTTGCAAGATAGACGTAATACGGAGTATAAACACTTATATCAATAGAAGTTTGAACCGTGCCCAACATGACAAGCAATAAAATGTACCCTACGGGCAGACCAATGATTACACCAATAAATGTAAGCCATAAGTTTTGTTGTATCATGAGTTTTTTAATCCGCTTATTGTTAAATCCTAATACTTTTAAAGTTGCCATATCTCTATAACGTTCCATATAAGATAACGTTCCCAAATTATACAAGATAACACTTCCTAAAAGAATTGCCATAAATAAAAATAAACTGCATAGCATAACGGAAGAGTCCAGCATGGTATCTAATCCAGATTTTAAATCAGATTTATTTTGGGTATTGCTTACATAATCAGAGTCTATTTTGACATTTGTTGGACTGTATCCGATAATAGATGTTGTATAAAAAGGAATATTTTCCTTATCCATATCAGACTTCATCATTGTAACGCCTTGCGACATTGGCGTATGAATGATTTCTGACACAATGGACATATACCATTTATCTGTGCCAGAAAACCTGAACCGAATTCGTTCCCCAACTCGAATACTCAATTCATCTGCGATATTTTGGGATAAAGCAACACCATTTTTCAATGTCACCTGTTTATCATTCGTATCATATAAGCGAATATAATCCTGACTTTTCAGTCCCGTAAAAGAGGTTGTTTTTTCATTATTTTCCGTTTTTAAAACAATAGAGCTTTCCATAAGTTCTTCGCCGAATGTATCTTCTAACAATTCACTTCTATACGTTTCATCTGAAAATGTTCCCGTGATTTTTGTTTCAAATGTCTGCACTTTTTCAAATGTCCAATCTGTTAAATTCTGCATTGATGTAAATAATCCCATTGAAGAAAACAATAAAGAAACACAGCCAATCACTCCGAATATCGTCATCATACTTCTAAGTCTATTTTGAAAAATGTCACGAATGTTCCAACGCTTGTAAAAGGATCGGCACCTATTCAGTGTATGGAATGATATTTCTTTCATAGCCTTTTCGCCAGAATTTGTATAAAGTATTTTGGAAGCATTATCGTTTAAATACTTTCGGCATATAAACATAGAAACAATAAAACTTAAAAATGCACATACCAGAGGTAAACACCAGCTTCCTTGAATAATTGCAGGCTCTAACTTAGGGAGTACATACATTTCTCCCATAGTTGGATATAGCAATTTGGGAATTATGATAGAACCTATGCACCACCCTATAACTGCACCTATAAAACATACAAAGGTGCTATGAGAAACATAATGCAAATATAGTTTACTTTTATGAAAGCCTAATGCCTTTAAGATACCAATTTGCATACGCTGTGAATTTAATAAACGGTGAACAGTCGTAATAGTGATAAGGACTGCGATAAACAAAAATACGGCAACGAAAATCAAACCTATTTCTTTATGCTGTGTAACTTCATCACCTATCATAGAATAGCTAGGGTGGTCCTTTTGCATGACTACGGATATTCCCTGCACCCCAAACACGCTATCTATCGTCTTTTCTATATTTCCAGTTCCTTTTATCAAGAGTTGGTTATAAGGGACTGATAATACATCTTTTTGAATGGAACATTTATTAACAAAAGCAAAGCCATTCTTTTGGTGGTTTGGCAACATTTCTCCCTCATTAACATTGTAAATATATTCAGGAGAATAACATAATCCGATTATTTCATTCTCTATAAGCTGTCCATTTACATTCAATACAATTTTGTCATGGAGAGCATAGTCATTCTCCTGTGCAAAAAGTAAATCAAGCCATATCCCCTTTTTCGTCGTGTCATATGCTTCACCGTCTGCCACCTCTATTTTAGAAATAGAATTTTGATTATCCAATACATAGAAATCCACAGATTTATTTTTATCATGTTCAAGTGTTGATGAAAGATATAATCTTTTTTCGATTTTAAGTATATTTGACTTGCTTTCCAATTCATCTACTTTTGCTTTATCGAGTGTTTCGCTTGTTATCCATGCGTCGGCTAAATTCGTCTTATCCACAAATGAATGAAAAGATTTGTTGATTCCATTGTATTCGCATGTAATGCCTGAAAAAATAAAGTTACTTGCAAACATCATTAAAAAAATTGCAATAAAAGGGACTTTATTCTTCCATATATCTCGGAGCATTTTTCTAATTAACATTACCATTCCACTTCCTTTATACTAATTGGATTTTCATTTTCTATGATTTCAGTGATTTTCCCATTTCGCAAACGTATTACTTTGTCTGCCGCCTTTGCAATATTGGCATTATGGGTAACTATAATTGCAGTCTTTTGATACTCCCGGCATATATCTTGTATGAGTTCTAAGACCATACAGCCTGTTTCACTATCCAAAGCACCCGTAGGCTCATCACAAAGAAGAATTTCAGGATTTTTAGAAACTGCACGGGCGATGGAAACTCTCTGTTGTTCGCCACCTGATAGCTGGTTCGGAAATTTCTTTAAATGCTGTTTCAATCCAACCCTTTCTAAAATGGCAGTAGGTTCAAGAATATCCTCTTTAATATCTTTCATCAAAGCAACATTTTCATAAACAGTTAAGGTAGGTATCAAATTATAAAACTGAAAAATAAAACCTATCTCGTTTGCTCTATAATCAGCTAAAATTCGTTCATTCATTGCGGATAAATTTGTGTCATTGACTGTGATTTCCCCAGAACTTAAAGTATCAATGCCACCTAAAATATTAAGCAAGGTACTTTTACCAGCACCAGATTGTCCTAGTATTACAACAAATTCTCCTTTGTTAATTTCAAAATTTATATGGTTTAATGCGTATATTTTTTTAGCACCATTTTCATATATTTTAGATACGTTTTTTGCAAGTATCATAGCCATAAATTTCATTCCTTTCTTAAAAAAGAGCATAAGAAAAACACGTACATAAAAGAACAGAAATTATGCAAGCGTTTTTACTTCATTTGACCAATAAAGCCAGTACAGAATAAGCGGAATAACTTTATAAACTCTGCTTTAGCGTCATTGATATTGTCATGTTCGATTAAGACGTGTTTTAAACAGTCTGCCAATACATCAATTACGATTTTAGAATAGTGAGCGTCATCTTTCATGCGAATATGTTGCTGTAAATGCTCCTGCAATTCTTCTATGAATTTTTCTTTTCTTTCTAGTAAAGATGAACTCTCTAATTTCAATATGATAACGATACGTTTATCAAGAAAACCTCTCAATTCGCTTTTATCAAAAAATTCTTCTAAGTGTTCTGCATAGTATAAAGCTTCCTTTTGTGTCAGAGGACATTTTATTTCATTTTCAAAATGCTGTTTCATCAAATTCTCAATATTGTCAAAAACGGGTATAAGAATTGTCTGTAATAAAACTTCCTTGTTTTTAAAATAGTGATATATGTTCCCAATCGTAGTGTTTGCCTTATACGCAATCACTCTCATAGATACATTTTCATACCCCATTCTCATAAATTCATTTGTCGCTACATCTATGATTGTTTGTCTTATTTCTTCTTTTTTTACTTGCACAATATCACCTCCATGACTACATGATATGGGAAATTAAAAATGATTTCAATAGATGTTCGTTATTAAAAATCAGAAGTTAAAAAGCGTTCATTTTTGAAAAATACACTCCCCCTTTGTTCCTCTTGATTACCCAACACAGAAAATAAAAAGCCCTGTCAAGAGCCTGCCACCATAGGTGGTGCTTTGCACTCTTGATCGGGCTTTTTAGATTTCTGTATCTTTAGTAAAGAGGAAACACTATCTCCTCGGTTTTGCGAAACCGATTTCCTCTAGGTAATGCTTATAATCTTCCTCATCAAAATCAGACTGTGGCGATACATCGGGAATATTTCGCTTTCTGCCGATGTCTGCCAGTTCCCTTAGCTGTTCATCATCATACGGATTGTCATACACATACCCCTGTGGCTGTTCCCCGTAGCGGTCAAGGCTGTGCAGTTCCTTGTACATCTTCAACAGTCGCTCTGTTTTCTGACGCTGGACTAACTGCTTGAGTTCCAGCAGTTCCTCAATGGAAGTCTTCGTATCGTCTAAATAATTTCGGACATACTCCGCCAGCTTGTCTTTCATGTAATACTGCCACTGCTCATGACTTTGGAAATATTCATTCTCATGCAGGGTATCTAAAGACACGTCAAAATCCGCCTCACGTCGGATAACGTCTATGAGAAACGGTTCTGCATGGTCTGTATGCGACCATTCCCCCGATAACAGTTCATTCGGCGTAATCCCTAATGCGTTCATTATCTTTTCCAGCGTTTCAAAGGTCGGATAGTTCAGCCCTCTTTCAATCTTGGACAGGCTCTGCATATTGATACCGATTTGGTCTGCCAGCTCCTGCTGTTTCATTCCCCTTGCTTTTCTTATGGTCTGTAAATTCTCTCCTAAAAGTCTGTATTTCATGGCATAGCCCTCCATATTCCGTTAAATCTTTCTGCTTATAAGCCTATCATACTTAATTAAATTCATTTTGTCAATAAAAAGTTGTTGACAAATAAGCATAGAGTGATTATTATAGTCTTGTAAAACAAATTAAGCCTATTAGATTGAATTGTAAACTTATTCAAGATTGGATAATCTATTCTATTAAACTTATGAGATTGAATAACGGTTGATATGGCATGGATAAGACAAACAGACAGACGCTGTCGTGTCGCTGGAAAATCTCCCAGATTTTTTAAGCGTTCCGACTTGTCGGAAAGCGACAGCGTCGGGCGAGCCTGTGGCGAGCCCAGTGCCCCCGTTCTCTAACAGGGGGGCACTATTTCACAAAAAACAAGTAAAAAACCATACAACCCCAAAGCTGTAAGGAGTTATGAGGAGTTTTAAGAAGATAGTGCATATCACACCTTTTGAAAGTTGGTTTACAGGTATTTCAAGGCTATTGTGGGATTGGAGGAATACAATGAACAACTTAGAATTTGCACTTGAAATGAAGAACAAGCGTCTTGCCAGCGGTCTTTCACAAGGAGAACTTGCAGGTCTTACCCATGTATCAAGATATAGTATCAACCGCTTTGAGAACGGAAAAGCCAACGCCAGCAGGGAAACACAGAACATTATCCTGCGTTCTTTGAATTACTGTATCTGCGAAAAGCCATTTACTTTATGGATTGACTATCTCGCTGTCCGTTTCCCGACCACGGACGGACTGGCTATCATCAGAAAATTGCTGGGAATAAAAGCAAGATACTTTATCCATTATGACTACGGGTATTATGGATATAAGGAACATTATGCCTATGGAGAAATCAAGGTCATGGTATCTGATGATGAACACATGGGCGTATTCGTGGAATTGAAAGGAACTGGCTCACGCAATATGGAGTACGTCTTACAGGCACAGCATAGGGACTGGTATATGTTTCTAAACCACTGTCTTGATTTGGGCGGTATCATCAAGCGTATTGATTTAGCGGTCAATGATATGTGCGGTCTGCTGGATATTCCTGTCCTGTCTGAAAAATACCACAGGGGAAATACGGAATGTCGCTCAAAAAGTTTTGAAAGTGTCCATAGTGGCAGGCTAGGCGGAAAAAATCGCCAGTCCGCAAACACTCTTTATATCGGCTCAAAGTCAAGTACGAAATATTTCTGTCTGTATGAAAAGGATAAGGAACAACAGGCAAAGGGCAAGAAAACGGATATTAAAAACCGCTTTGAAATCCGTCTGCGTAGCACAAAGGCGGTACAGGCAGTAGAGGAACTGTTATTGACACAGAATCCTCGTGAGCTGGTCTTTTATCTGATTACTGACTTTGTAGATTTTCCCGACTATTCATTGTGGGAGATATTCATTTCCCATGACAGCCTGCCTCTTGAAATGAACCCCGTACCTGTCAATTTAGAGCGTACTTTGTCATGGCTGGAAAGACAGGTCATGCCCTCACTCGTCATGTTAGAAGAAATCGACAGGCTGACAGGCACAAGTTATATGAAAGAGATTGACGAGAATTCCAAGCTGTCGGAAAAGCAGGAAATGACGGTCTTGCAGATGTGTATGGATATATCCGAAGTGATTGAAAGTGAGGGGGTGTTTTATGAGTAATGCACAGGATATTCCCGTATGGGAAAAATACACCCTTACCATTGAAGAAGCGTCAAAGTATTTCCGTATCGGAGAAAACAAGTTAAGACGATTGGCAGAGGAAAACAAGGACGCTGGCTGGCTCATTATGAATGGCAATCGCATACAGATTAAACGCCGACAGTTTGAAAAGGTCATTGATAAATTGGACGCAATCTAATGCAAATGAGCCTTGTATGTGTTATGATGAACACAAGTCATATCAAGGCTCTTTCCAACAAGGAAAGGAGCAGATACCATGAAAGAAAAAAGACGGGATAACAAAGGACGTATCCTGTATACTGGAGAGAGCCAACGAACAGACGGGAAATATTTATATAAATATGTGGACGCATTTGGGAACACAAAATATGTGTATGCTTGGAGATTGACACCCACAGACCCGACACCAAAGGGGAAACGGGAAAAAACCTCACTTCGAGAACTGGAACAGCAGATAAGACGGGATATAGAGGACGGTATCGACAGCACAGGCAAGAAAATGACGCTTTGCCAACTCTACGCCAAACAGAACGCACAGAGGGCAAACGTGAAGAAAAGCACACAGAAGCAACGGGAACAGCTCATGCGGTTATTGAAAGAGGACAAGTTAGGTGCTAGGAGCATTGACACAATCAAACCCTCTGACGCTAAGGAATGGGCGTTACGCATGAAAGACAAAGGCTTTTCCTACAATACCATTAACAACCATAAACGCTCGTTAAAAGCGTCATTCTATATCGCTATACAAGACGATTGCGTAAGGAAAAATCCTTTTGATTTCAAGTTGAGTGAAGTCCTAGAAAATGATACCAAAGAGAAAGTCGCATTGACAGAAGAACAGGAACAAACCTTACTGTCATTCATCAAGACGGACAACGTATATCACAAGTATTATGATGATGTGCTGATACTGTTAAAGACAGGACTTCGTATCTCGGAATTGTGCGGACTGACAGTAGATGATATTGATTTCAAGAATGAAGTTGTCATTATCGACCACCAGTTATTAAAAAGCAAGGAACAGGGCTATTATATTGAAACGCCTAAGACAAAAAGCGGAATAAGGCAAGTACCATTAAGCAAAGAAACGATACAGGCATTTCAACGGATTATGAAGAAACGCCCAAAGGCAGAACCATTTGTAGTTGACGGACGGGGCAACTTCTTATTTGTCAATCACAAAGGCAAGCCCAAAGTTGCCATTGATTACACTATGCTTTTTGTCCGTATGGTAAAGAAATACAACAAGCACCATAAAGATAACCCCTTGCCACATATCACACCGCATACGTTACGCCATACGTTCTGCACAAAGTTGGCAAACAAGAACATGAACCCGAAAGATTTACAGTATATCATGGGGCATTCAAATATCAGTATCACAATGAACTGGTACGCTCATGCGTCCATAGATACCGCAAAATCAGAGGTTCAGCGTCTAATCGCATAAAAAGTATTTACCACGATTTTAACCACGATTGACAGGGAAAATATAAGAAGATAGACCTAGATATGTGAGGTTTACCACAAAAGCAAAATGCCCGTAGAGCCGATAAAATAAGGCTTTGCGGACATTTGTGAAGATATAAAAAGATAGTCAAAAAGACATATATAATTTGTTAATAATTTTCATTTTGTTTTTCAAATATCTGCATATCGTAGCAGCGGATCCCTTCTGCAAGAGCGGCTTCTGTACGCAGCGTCCACACGGCTACAGGGGTATGGGTCAGAGAGCGGAGGGCAGATACGCTGAGATTCGGGAGGTCTGCCAGCTTGTAGGAGATGAAGTCCGGCCTTCCGAGAAAATTGGTGAGAAGATAGCGCACCATAAACCGCAGAAGCCACGGTTCTCTGCTCTTCTTTTTCGTCAGGTTATCAGACAGCTGCCCCCGCAGCACGTCTGGCGCGTGCAGCTTGAACCAGCGTATCCCCATCGTGTTGAAAGACTGGACAAGAAAAGGCCCGTGATAGCTTTTCAGCGTCTCATATAACACGCTGCAGATATCGGTTGCAGAAGAGGGAATCTTCATCTCGATGAGCAGCGGCACCTGGCCGTTGACGAGAGAGAGCACGTCTGTGAACAGGGGGATATGCTCTTTCGTGCCAGACAGGCAGTATCGTCCCAGTTCTTCGTATGTGAGATCCTCTATGGATTCCTTGCTGCCGCACACGCGCAGCAGGTCGTCATCGTGGAACACGGCCAGCTTCCTGTCCCGGGTCAGATGGACATCCAGTTCAATTCCATATCCCTTCTTAACAGCAGCCCGAAAAGCAGACAGAGAGTTCTCCGGGATGCCCCGTGATATACAGTGGTATCCCCGGTGGGCAAAAAGCGTGTGCTCATAGCGCCGCATCTGCCCTTTCCTCGAGGTACGTGGCCAGACGGCAAAGAAGTAGAGCGGGGGGATAAGAAGGAAGATAACAGGTATCATATACATAACGGCGGAATCCCTTTCCTTAATCTAAGATAATATGAGTTTCATTTTCTGGGGCTCGAGGGAGGCGCATATATGCCTCTGGAGGAAGATCGGTTCTCCGTCCGTGTGGACCGGAAGCGGTGTCCTGCTCACGATATCCGCCTTCCTGCAAGTAAAGATATGTATCCCTTTGAAGCGGACGTGACAGCCCTTAAAGGCAGTGGGAAGGAGGGCCAGCGCCTTCAGCTTGGACATGTTGGCAATCACGATGACATCGAGAAGGCCGTCCGAGGGGTCGGCATCCGGGCAGAATTTGAAGCCTCCTCCTTCGTAACGCGTGTTCATGGCAACGGCAAAATAGACGGATTCAAATTCCATCTTCCGGCTGTCATCAAGCGTGACGGTCATTTTACCCGGTTTCAGGGACATCATCAGACTCAATGCGACTCCGACATAAGACAGCTTGCCGAGCCCTATCTTGTTCAACAGGACTTTCAGGCGGGAGACCACGACCTGATGGCAGACGCCCGCATCGAAGCCGATACCGGTGCTTACCGCGAAACGCCGCCTCTTACCTTGATAGGACATGGCTCCTACATTAATATATGTATATTTGGACGGCGCCAGAATATGCCCGAGTGCCGTCAGGGGATCCGTAGACAGTCCGAGGCCGCGGGCGAAGTCATTGCTCGAGCCGATGGGGATATAGCCGAATGTCACCTGGCTCAGATCTGTGATACCATTCATGACCTCATTGACGGTGCCGTCGCCGCCGAGCACGATAAGCGTACATGGCCTCCGGTGGCAGGTAAGCTCTCTGGCGATACTGGTGGCATGACGCTGGTATCTTGTCAGATATGCCTGATAATCTGCGCCGCTTTCCTTTAACGAGCGTTCAATATCTTTCCAGACCTTGTGTCCAAGTCCGGAGCGGGCATTTGGGTTGACGATGAAAGTATACATGTATGGCCTCCTGACTGGTAAGAAAGTTTACAGCGCCCCGTCCAGATATGTCTCCAGCGAGCGGCGCATGTTGCCCTCGAAGTCTGCTTTGCCGCTTTTGAGACACCATTCAAATACGTTGCCGATGACGATTATCCGGATGTCTGTGGTGATATCGTCAAGGCTCGTGCGGGGGGTGACGATGCCCGCCTTGATCGCCTTGTCCAGATAGTTGCGCACTGTTACGATCGGATAAGGGCGTTCCGTACGTATGAGCGGGTTCAGCGACTGGTTCTTAGGCGTATAGTAGTTGGACATGAACTCCACGCCGAGCTCCCTGCAGTAGGTCACATAATTCAGATACACATGGACGATGGTCGTCTTGGCTTCCTCTGTATTGCCCGGAAGGTCGAGGTAGTCGGGATTGATGCTCGGCTGCTCTTCGATATAGTAGGAGAGCAGATCGTCCTTTGTCTTAAAGTGGTGGTAGAAGCTGCCGTTAGAGACACCGGCTTCCTCACATATGTTTTTGATTGACAGCGCCTCATATCCCTGCTTTTTCAAGATAGACTTGGCGGCACGGAATATCCTGGCCTTCGTTTCCTTTGACTTTAGCTGCTGCTTGGACAGTTCCTGTGTTTCATTTATCTCATTCATAGTATAGAATAATCCCTTCTTGATATGTACGTTTCCGTTTAGTCCAAGTATAGCATATGGAACTTTGTTTTTCAACGAAACAGAGTGAACTCTGTATTGCGAATAAAACTGTTCTTGCAGTTGAAAAAATAACGTGATATGATAATAAAACAACGAGTTGTTTTGTGAAAACACTCGGGAGGATAATATGGAAAAAACATTTAGACAGATAAAACGAAAATCAGAGGAAGATATAGATGTGATCTTAGTCACGATCATCGCCGGAAAGGGTTCTGTTCCCCGAGGGGCTGGTGCAAGGATGTGGCTGTCCAGGGACGGGGAGATGTCAGGAACTATCGGCGGCGGCAATGTGGAATACCATGCAGCAATGAAGGCGAGAGAGCTGCTGGAGCGAAAGCGGTCCTTTATGACCGGATATAACTTGGGACAATCGGATATTGCGGATATGGGTATGGTATGCGGTGGGCAGGTACAAGTATTGTTCCAGTACTTATGCAAGAAGGATATTCCGTGCATGGAAGCAGTCATTACACAGTGTGGGAAGACAAAGGATGCGTGGTTATTGCTTCATGTGACAGACGCAGACACCTGGGATATGCGTGTAATGACCAAAGAGGAAGCGGCAGGCCATAAGGAGTATGAAGAGATTTTAAAATTGATGAAAAATAAGCCTGCTTATTTAGAAACCGGCTCTGGTAATTATTATATAGAATCATTGGAAGAAACCGGGATTGTCTATGTCTTTGGCGGAGGACATGTGGCACAGGAGCTGGTGCCTCTTTTATCCCATCTGGGCTTTCAGTGCTTTGTTACAGATGACCGCAGGGAATTTGCCAGCAAAGAGCGGTTCCCGGATGCTGTAGAGACGCTGGTCTGCGACTATGATGAACTGGAAGAACATATTCATATTAAAAGTTGTGACTATGTGGTAATTATGACGAGAGGGCATCAGTATGACTATGAGGTGCAGACGCAGCTTCTAAAGTATAATCCATTCTACATGGGAATTATGGGTAGCCGTAATAAGATTGCTTATGTGTCCGGGCGACTGTTGAATGATGGGTATACGAAAGAGGAGATCGGTAAGTGCCACATGCCGATTGGTACAGCCATCAAGGCAGAGACACCGGCAGAGATTGCGGTCAGTATTGCAGGAGAACTGATATGTAAGCGGGCAGCAGGAAAACTTTCAGGATAGAGGAGAAGAAAAATGGAGGCAAAGTCAGGAAATAAGACGCGGTATCGTCCCGTAATTACTGTAAGAATGGCTGGGGACAATGTGTTTTTCGGACCGGGAGTTGCCATGCTTTTAAAAGAGCTGGTATCAACGGGAACCATGAAGGATGCATGCAGAATTTCAAAGATTTCTTATTCTAAAGCATGGAAAATTCTGAACACAGCGGAAAAGGAACTTGGCTTTCCGCTGGTACATAGACTTCACGGCGGGAAAAACGGCGGCGGCTGTATCGTGACGGAACAGGGGAAAGAATTGATGAGAGTGTACTCGGAAGTGGACAGGCAGATTAAAGAGTATGCGCAGAAGTTATTTGAAAATATGAATAGTCAGGAGTAAAATACGTTGAGCGAATTTACACATTTTGACAATGCAGGAAATGCGATAATGGTAGATGTATCTGAAAAGAAGGTGACGGACAGAACGGCAGCGGCGGCCGGAATTATTAAGACAAAACCCGAAGTTATCCTCGCTGTTGTGCAGCAGTCTGCTGCAAAAGGAGATGTGCTTGGGGTGGCCCAAGTGGCAGGAATCATGGCAGTGAAACAGACGGCGGCAATCATCCCAATGTGTCACGTACTTCTTATCCGGAAATGCACCATTGATTTTGACATCAACGAGGAAGACAGTGAAATACGGGCAGTCTGCTCCGTCAAAACAGACGGGAAGACAGGTGTGGAGATGGAGGCGCTGACAGGTGTAAGTGTGGCGCTGCTGACCATATATGATATGTGTAAGGCCATGGATAAAAGCATGGTAATGACAGATATCCATCTGCTGGAGAAAACCGGCGGAAAGAGCGGGGATTATATAAGCGTAGACGGCCAATGACGGAGGGGGATTATATATATGAAAATGGTGAGGACAGAAGATTCAGTCGGACATATGCTCTGCCATGATATTACACAGATTATACCGGGTGTGACGAAAGATGCGGTGTTCCGGAAAGGACACATTGTGCGGGAAGAGGATATTCCGCTTCTGTTAAGCGTCGGTAAGGAGCATCTGTATATTTGGGAAAACAGCGAACATGTGATACATGAAAATGATGCGGCGGCTGTCTTATATCATATTTGCAAAGGAAATCACATGCATGGCAGTGAAGTGAAAGAAGGGAAGATTGAACTGATTGCCGATTGTGATGGTTTATTGAAGATAGACCGTCCAAAGCTTCACAAGATCAATGCATTGGGCGAGATGATGATTGCCTCAAGGCATGGTGATTTTCCTATAAAAAAGGGAGATAAGATTGCAGGTACGAGGATTATTCCGCTGATGATAGAGAAAGAAAAATTAGAAAAGGCGGAAGAAGCAGGGAAAGGAGGATCTGTTTTTCAAATTTTGCCAATTGAGCCTAAAAAAGTGGGTGTAATTACAACAGGCAGCGAAATGTATAAAGGAAGAATAAAAGATGCATTTACCCCTGTTCTGGAAGAAAAATTAAAAGAGTATGGAAGCCGGATGGTTATGCACGATATTTGTGATGATAATCATGAGATGATTACCGCGGCGATTTTAAAGATGCAGAAAAATGGAATGGATATGATTATTTGTACCGGAGGGATGAGCGTAGACCCGGACGACCGCACCCCGCTTGCAATAAAGAATACAGGCGCTCACATTATCACCTATGGTGCACCGGTGCTTCCGGGAGCGATGTTTCTCTTGTCCTACGGTAAAAATGGAGTGCCGGTCATTGGGCTGCCGGGCTGTGTGATGTACGCGAAAAGAACCATTTTTGACTTAATACTGCCGAGGGTGCTGGCGGGGGAGAGGCTTGCGGCATCGGATTTTATCAGCATGGGAGAAGGCGGCCTGTGTTTATCCTGTGATGTGTGTACATATCCAAATTGTGGTTTTGGTAAAGGGGCCGGATTATGAAAGATACATATGAAAGAGAAATAGATTATATGCGCCTGTCTATTACTGACCGCTGTAATCTAAGATGCAGGTATTGTATGCCTGACGGTATAGAACTTTTGCCAAGAGATGAGATTCTTACGTTGGATGAGATTGAACTGATCTGCAAAGAGGCCGCAGCGCTCGGTATCCATAAGCTTAAGATAACAGGGGGAGAGCCGCTTGTAAGAAAAGACTGCGTGTCTTTGGTACACAGCCTGAAGAGGATCCCCGGAATTACACAGGTGACTCTTACGACGAATGGAGTTCTGCTGCCGGAATATGCCGGGGACTTAAAAAAGGCCGGTATCGATGGGATTAACGTTAGCCTGGATACATTAGACCAGGAGAACTATCGTGAGATCACCGGGTTTGATGCTCTTCCCGCTGTTTTAAAAGGAATAGCCCAAAGCCAGGAGCTTGGTATTCGGATAAAGGTGAACACCGTTCTGCAGCGTGATATGAATGAGGAAGCGTGGAAGTCCATTGCCAGATTAGCTGAAATCTATCCGTTGGATGTGCGGTTTATAGAGATGATGCCTATAGGGCATGGGAAATCCTATGAGACAATAGCCAATACTGTTGTTTTAGAAAAGATAAAAGAGAAATTTGGGGCGGCCATACGAGATGAAAGCCTGCATGGGAACGGCCCTGCCATTTACTATAAAATAGCCGGGTTTAGAGGCAGTATTGGATTCATTAGTGCAATACATGGGAAATTCTGCAGCAAGTGTAACCGTATCCGCTTAACGTCAACAGGACAGTTGAAGCCATGCCTCTGTTTTGGAGAGAGTATTTCTGTAAAGGAGGCAGTTCGGTTAGGGGACCGGGCAAAGGTTCGGCGGCAGATTGAAAAAGCGATTATACATAAACCAGGAATGCATCAGTTTGAGCAGGAAGCGGCGATTACAGAAAAGAAAGACATGAGGCAGATAGGAGGATAGACATGGGCGTAATTAAAGGGATATGTGTCAGTGAAAAAAAAGGGACACAAAAACAAGAAGTATATCAGGCAGAGCTCCGGGAAGATTGGGGAATTGCGGGAGATGCCCATGCGGGGAAATGGCACAGGCAGGTCAGTCTGTTATCCTTTGAGAAGATAGAGGATTTCCGAAAGAAAGGTGCGGAAGTAGAATTCGGTGCATTTGGTGAAAACCTGATTGTGGAGGGGTATGATTTAAGCAGACTTCCCATAGGAACCCGGTTTCAGGTTGGGGATGCAGTACTCCGGCTGACACAGATCGGCAAGCAATGTCATGCACATTGTGAGATATATAAAGTCATGGGGGATTGTATTATGCCCAGGGAAGGCGTATTTACCGAGGTATTGAAAGGCGGACACATTCAGCCGGGAGATGAGATCAACATTATTGAATAAAGCAGAAAGGAACTCAGCTATGAAAAAAAAGGTATTTTCCGTATTACTGGTATTATGTATGACAGCAGGCATTACAGGCTGCTCATCCAAAAGTGGCAGTGACAAGGCAGAGGCAGACACAAAGCAGGAAACAGAAGAAACGGAAATTCGGGTATTTATTGCAGCAAGCTTGAATACGGTCATGCAGGAACTGGCAGAGGCTTATCATAAAGAACATCCGGAAGTGAAGATTACATTTAACGCAGACAGCTCAGGCACCCTGCTGACCCAGATTGAAGAAGGTTACGAATGTGATATCTTCTTTTCGGCAGCACAAAAGCAGATGGATCAATTGGAAACAGACGGACTTGTGAAGGCAGGCACAAGGGCGAATGTAGTAAATAATCAGGTAGTCCTGATATCATTAAAAGACAGTGACACAAAAGTAGCCGGATTAGAAAATTTGCAGGATGCTTCCAGTATTGCGCTGGCAGGCGGAAGTGTGCCGGTAGGAAAATATACGAGAGAAGCTTTTGTGAAACTTGGGGTATTAAGCGGTAAGGAAGACGCATCTGAATATACGTCTGCGGAGGTATCTGAAGCGCTTGGCGGTGTGGAGATCAGTGAACAGTATAATGTAAGCAAAGTATTGATTGCAGTAGCGGAAGGTGCTTGCGAGGTCGGTACGACCTATTATTCCGATACATACGGATATGAAGATAAGCTGGACATTCTGCAGACAGTAAGTTATGATTTGACAGGTAATGTCATTTATCCGGTGTGCCTTGTGGATAATAAAGAAGCAGATGATACGCAGATGAAGGCGGCAGAGGATTTTTACGAATTCATCCTCTCCGATGATGCAAAAGCAGTGTTTGACAACTACTACTTTGATACCGATGTGGAACGGTAGAAATATATGAATAAAAGGTAATAAAAAAGGGGGGAGAAATCGGTGGATGAGTTTTGGGAAATTATAAAGGGGCTGGATTTCAGTCCGTTATGGATATCGTTGAAAACAGGAATTATCGCAACGGTTCTCTCCTTTTTTCTTGGCATTTTTGCAGCGAGAAAAGTGATAAAAGCGAGGCCGGCAGTGAAAGCGGTGGTTGATGGCCTATTGACGCTGCCCATGGTGCTTCCACCTACGGTTGCGGGTTTTTTCCTGTTGCTTATCTTTAGTACGAGGCGTCCATTTGGAGCGTATTTATTTGAGACTTTTGATATAAAAGTGGTGCAAAGTTTTCTCGGGTGTATACTGGCGGCTGCCGTGATAGCATTTCCATTGATGTACCGCAATGCAAGAGCCGCATTTGAGCAGATTGATGTGAATCTTGTCTATGCGGGACGTACCCTCGGCATGTCTGATGTGCGGATATTCTGGCAAGTGGTGATACCGACGGCGGGGCCGGGGGTTTTTGCCGGAACAATATTGACCTTTGCCAGAGCCTTGGGAGAGTACGGGGCGACATCCATGCTGGCGGGAAACATTGCTGGAAAGACCGGAACGATATCCCAGAAAATCGCAATGGTCATTCAGGATGGGGACTTTCTGACGGCCGGTGTGTGGGTGGCGATTATTATGGTCATAGCATTCGTTATCATCGTGCTGATGAATGCCGCAATTGGAAAGCAAATGAACCATATAGAACCATGGTAAAAGAAAAGAGAATGGATAAATGGCTGTACATATCTGTGTGAAAAAAGACTTCGGCGGTTTTATGCTGGATGTGGATGTTAAAAGTGACAGTAAGAGAATAGGGATACTTGGAGCGTCGGGATGCGGAAAAAGCATGACGCTTCGTTGCATTTCCGGGATTGTAAAGCCGGATGCCGGTATTGTTAAGGTGGAGCAGAATGTCTACTTTGATGCAAAAGCTAAAATAAATTTAAAACCGCGGGAAAGAAGCATCGGTTATCTCTTTCAGAATTATGCGCTTTTTCCCACGATGTCAGTGGAAAAAAATATTGGAATCGGCATCCGGGGTACAAAAGCAGAACGAAAAGAAAAAGTGGAACAGATGATGGAACGGTTCCAGATAGAAAGTCTGCGGAATCGTCTGCCACGGCAATTGTCCGGGGGACAGCAGCAGCGTGCGGCACTGGCAAGGATACTCGTCTGTAATCCGAGAATCCTGCTTTTGGATGAACCTTTTTCTGCCTTAGATATCCATCTGAGAGATAAGATGCAGCAGGAGCTGTTAGAGATTCTGGAAGACTACGGGGGAACGGTTATTATGGTGTCCCATAACCGGGATGAAATCTACCGGTTTAGTGAAGAGCTGTTCATACTGGATGAAGGTGCAGTAAAAGGAAAAGGGGATACGAAACAAGTATTTAATAATCCGGGCAGCTTTGCGGCGGCGAAATTAACCGGATGCAAGAATATTGCACAAGCAAGGCAGGAGGGGGACAGGACAGCAGATGTCAAAGCGTGGGATATGAAGTTTCAGATGCGGCGGAAGCTTCCGGATAACCTTAGCGGGGTGGCAATCCGTGCCCATGAATTCCAGATAGAAAAGCCGCAGGAAGAGCCGTACCTTGTATTTCCAGTCTGCGGACCAAGAGTAACAGAAGACCTGTTTGAATACAACATAGCATTTTATACCAGTGAAAACGCGAAAGAACCTATACAGTGGAAGATTGGAAAAGACCGGTTTGAGGCAAAGAGACAGAACATTCCCAATGAAGTATATCTTAAGGAAGGTAAGCTGCTGCTGTTAGAGAGTGAGAAATATTGATTGTTGCGGCAGTGAAATGAGCAGGGGAATTATTAATTGAGGAGGGGAAAAATAATGGCATGTGAAATCCCTAAAAATGGTATGCTCGGAGCAAGTGTACCGGTCCGTGATGCGTCACTGAAAGTGACCGGACAGATTAGATACGGGAGATATGAAGCTTCCGTGCATGCTTTATGTAAAAATGCTTTTTTCTTCACATCCTCATGCAAGGAAGCGGCACTTAAAACTGCATCCCGCACCTATACAAGACGTTTGAAATGCCTGCGGCAGATCATTGCGCAATAGAGACTCACGTCTCCATTGCCGAATATGACGCGGCAGGGAAGCTCACCGATTGGAGTCGGTATGGGGTGTGGCTCTCACGGTACATACATGTTCCCGTTTATGCCGGATGTCACGGGCATTACCATGAAGATGAACGAGGATGGCACCATAGTATTTACTACCGGAACCTCAGATATGGGTAATGGGTCGGTAACAACACGATGCATGATGATTTCCGAGGTACTGGGTATCCCGCTGGATAGTATTGCATACATAGACAGGAGAGATTAAGATTCTGTACCATAGCCAATGCGGTATCCATTGCAGTCGGGACACAGTTTTACAAATGCCAATACGGCCGGGGAATTGGAAGCATTAAAGGATATGAAATCCAGGTCAAACGCATGAAAAAAGTTGACGAGTAAAAACTCGTCGCTTTTTTATGCATTTGTGAAATATCTTGTACTGGAAAACGGAATTACCTCCTAATTTAGAAAAGATCATTTTTCAACATGAAACAGGGTAAACTCTGTATTGCAAATAAAGCAAGGGTGCGGGTTGAAAAGCGCTTTCTTTTCGATTACAATATAGCTTAGTGCTTATATAAAATAAAGGGGAATACATTTACATGGATATTAATCAGAAAATAACTGAAGAATTAAGCGTCAAGAGATGGCAGGTGGACGCCGCGGTCAATCTGATCGGTGAAGGCAATACGATCCCGTTTATTGCCAGATATAGGAAAGAGGCAACGGGAACGCTGGATGATGAACAGCTCCGCAAGCTCTTTGAACGGCTTACGTATCTGCGCAGCCTGGAAGAGAAAAAAGAGCAGGTGCTGTCAAGCATCGAGGAACAGGGCAATATGACGGAAGAGCTGAAGAGGCAGATACTGGCTGCAGAGACGCTCGTCGTCGTGGAAGACCTGTACCGTCCATACCGGCCCAAGAGAAGGACGCGGGCAATGATTGCCAAAGAGAAGGGGCTGGAACCGCTGGCAGACCTCATCCTCTCTCAGGAGCTCGCACATCCTCTGGAAGAAGAGGCGCTGCCTTATGTAGATGAGGAAAAAGGAGTCGGCACGGTTAAGGAGGCTGTGGACGGGGCGAAAGACATCATAGCCGAACGCATATCTGATGAGGCGGATTACCGCATATGGATACGGAAGCTCACAGCCCAGAAAGGCCGCGTCGTGTCTCAAGCGAAGGATGAAAAAGCGGAATCTGTCTATGAAATGTATTATGATTTTGAAGAGCCTGTCAGCAGGCTGGCTGGACATCGCGTGCTGGCACTGAACAGGGGAGAGAAGGAGAAGTTTCTGACGGTCAAGGTAGAAGCGCCGGAGGAAGACATCATCCGGTATCTGGAGAAGAAGACGATCGTCTCGGACAACCCATATACGGCTCCTGTTCTGAAAGAGGTGGCAGAAGACAGCTACAAGAGGCTGATTGCGCCTGCCATCGAGCGGGAAATCAGGAATGACCTGACGGAACGGGCGGAAGACGGGGCGATTGAAGTGTTTGGCAAGAATCTGGAGCAGCTCCTTATGCAGCCACCGATCGTGGGACAGACGGTGCTTGGCTGGGACCCGGCATTCCGCACGGGCTGCAAGCTGGCAGTCGTAGACCCGACAGGCAAGGTCATCGGCACGACGGTCATCTACCCGACCGCTCCGACGACACCGCAGAAGATGGAGGCAGCCAGGAACCTGCTCAAGAAAATTATCAAAAAATACAATATCACACTCATATCGCTCGGCAATGGGACTGCGTCCAGGGAATCAGAACAGTTCATCGTGGAGCTTCTGAAAGAGATACCTGAGAAGGTACAGTATGTCATCGTGAGCGAGGCCGGTGCGTCAGTCTACTCTGCGAGCAAGCTGGCTTCAGAGGAGTTCCCGAAGTTTGATGTAGGGCAGCGGAGTGCCACGTCTATCGCGAGAAGGCTTCAAGATCCCCTTGCGGAACTTGTCAAGATAGACCCGAAATCTATCGGCGTAGGACAGTATCAGCATGACATGAACCAGAAGAAACTGAGCGAGACGCTCTCCGGTGTCGTGGAAGGCTGTGTCAATAAAGTCGGGGTGGACCTGAATACGGCTTCTGCCCCGCTGCTCTCCTATATCTCGGGCATCACGGGGACGATAGCGAAGAATATCGTCACATACCGTGAGGAGAATGGAAAGTTCTTGAACCGGAGGCAGCTGCTGAAAGTGGCGAAGCTCGGACCGAAGGCTTATGAACAGTGTGCCGGATTCATGCGGATTCAGAATGGTGACAATCCGCTGGATGCAACGAGCGTACATCCGGAATCCTATGAGGCGGCCGAAAAGCTGCTTGAGAAGCAAGGGTTCTCTATAGAGGATATCAGGGGCGGAAAGCTGACCGGCCTGTCGCTTACGATCAAGGACTACAGCCGGCTTGCAAAAGAGCTCGGTGTCGGAGAGATTACACTCAGGGATATGGTGAAAGAGCTTGAGAAGCCTGCCAGGGATCCGCGTGATGAGATGCCGAGGCCCATATTGAGGACGGATGTGCTGGAGATGAAGGACCTGACAGAAGGGATGGTCTTAAAGGGCACGGTGCGCAATGTCATCGACTTCGGCGTGTTCGTGGACATCGGCGTACACCAGGACGGCCTTGTGCATATCTCTGAGATAACGGATAAGAAGTTTATCAAACATCCGCTGGAAGCGGTGAGCGTCGGAGATATCGTGGATGTGAAAGTAATGAGCGTCGACCTTAAGAAGAAGCGGATTCAGCTGACGATGAAGGGAATATCTTAACGGGACGCAGTAGTGTCATTGGGGGAAATATAAAATGAAGAAAAATTTGAAAATTGTACTCGGGGTGCTGGCGGGAAATGCGATTCTGGCTCTGGCGGTGGCAGCATTTGTCGTGCCACACGGAATCATCATGGGAGGTGCGACCGGTATCGGTCTGGCAATCACCCACTATGTATCTGTCAACCTGTCTGTCGTCATCTTTATTGTCAATGCCATACTCTTTGTGCTTGGGGCATTTACGCTTGGCAGGAAGTTTGCGCTTACTACCATTATCAGTACCTTCGTATATCCGGTATTCCTTGAGGTCGCAAGTAAGATTCCAGGGGTGGGCAGCCTGACGGACAACATACTGCTTGCCACCGTGTACGCCGGACTACTGCTTGGCCTCGGCATCGGGCTTGTCGTGCGGCAGGGGGCCTCTACCGGCGGTACGGATATTCTGGCGCTCGTGCTGAACAAGTTTCTGCATGGACCGGTGGCGGTGTTCATGTATATCGTGGATTTCATCGTACTCGGATGCCAGATATTCTTTTCAGGCCCAGAGCAGATCCTGTATGGCATCCTGGCACTTATGCTCATGACGATGGTGATGAACAGAGTGGTGCTATTCGGACAGACACAGATACAGCTCTTTATCATCTCTGAGAAGCATGAGGAGATCCGGCAGAGGATCCTTAAAGATATGAACGTAGGCGCGACGATGGTGCACATCGAGACCGGCTACGGAAAAGAGCAGCAGAAAGGCGTGCTCTGCATCATCCCGCACCGGAAGCTGTATGCAGTGAATGATACGATCAGCAGGATTGATGACAAGGCATTCACGACCATCACTCAGATAAAAGAAGTGAAAGGGCGCGGTTTTACCATGGAGCGGGTCAGCTATCAGGAGGAACTGTAAGTTTAAGTGAAGTGGCTCCCCGCCCGCCGCCTAATTTACTTAAACCCACATTTATTTGACGGGAGCCAGATTCTTCAGCGAGATGTCCATAATAGGGGCAGAGTGGGTCAAAGCGCCGGAGGACACGTAATCCACGCCGATTTCGCGGATTTCCTTCAGCCTCTCCAGCGTTACATTGCCGGAGCATTCGGTCTCTGCACGGCCTCCCACGGCGGCTACCGCTTTTTTCATCGTCTCATTATCCATGTTATCGAGCATGATGATATCTGCACCGGCGTCCAGAGCCTCGGCAAGCATGTCCAGATCTTCCACTTCCACTTCTATCTTACGTACGAAAGGCGCATATTCCTTTGCCATACTGATTGCTTTGGCCACGCCTCCGGCAGCTCCGATATGGTTGTCTTTGATGAGAATCCCGTCGGAAAGATTATATCTGTGGTTATATCCCCCGCCTATCCTGACGGCATATTTTTCAAAAGCCCTGTTGTTGGGGGTCGTTTTTCTCGTATCGAGAAGTTTGGTGCCGGAACCTTCCAGCTCTTTCGCCAGCCTGTTCGTGTAGGTAGCTATGCCGCTCATGCGCTGCAGATAATTGAGGGCAGTGCGTTCTCCTGAGAGGATGGCCCTGATGTCGCCGGAGATTATTCCGATGAGCTGGCCTCTTTTTACAGGATCCCCATCTGCTGCGTCTGTCTCAAACAGGGCGGTCTCATCCAGTAGTTCAAAGACGCGGGCGAATACGGGAAGGCCGCATATGATTCCGTCTTCTTTGCAGATCAGTTCAGCTCTTCCGGGGCATGGCGACCTCATCACCGCGTTTGTGGTGACATCTTCGCTCGTGATATCCTCTTTTAAAGCATTCCATATGTATTCATCCGTATTAATTTTCATCGTTACACCATTTATCATAAAATTCTCGGTCCCTTCTTTTGATTTCATTCAGTATCAGTGCTTTATCTTCTCGGCTTCGTGCCTGGGGATCTGCATAGGCGGAGACGTCTATGGATGCCGGTACGGGTGGAGGGCTTATGCTGCCGATGGCGGAGGCGAGAAGCCCGGCACCACGTCTTGCAAATACGAGGCTTTCGAGCAGGGAATTGCTCGCCAGGCGGTTGGCCCCGTGTACTCCGTTGCATCCGGCTTCACCGACGGCAAACAGATTGCCAAGAGACGTACGTGCAAAGGAATCCGTACAGATTCCGCCCATGAGATAATGCTGTGCCGGGGTGATAGGGATGCGGTCTCCTGACAGGTCATAGCCTTCCTCGAGGCAGCGTTCGTATATGTTCGGAAAACGGTATAATATCTTCTCTTTCTGCATATGTGCCAGCGATAGATATACAAAGGGAGAGTGGAATCTGTCCATCTCCTGCCGGATAGCTTCCGTCACCACGTCTCTGGGCTGCAGTTCATCTACAAAACGTTGTCCATCAGGGTTCAGCAGAATGGCACCCTCTCCCCTGACGGATTCCGAGATGAGAAAGCGGCGGCCTTCTCTGTGGGAATAAAGGGTGGTAGGGTGAATCTGTATATAGTGGATGTTCTCAAGTTCGATTCCGTGTCTCAGCGCCAGCGCTAGGCTGTCCCCGGTTATATGCCGGAAGTTGGTGGAATTGGCAAAGAGCCCTCCGATTCCTCCGGTTGCCAGATATACTGCCCTGGAGGACACCGGCCTTATGCCGCCATCCGGTTCGCGCACGACGACACCGGTACAGCGATCCTCCTGTATGACGAGGTCAGCCATGGCCGTGCGGGCGGCTATCGTAATGTTGGGCCGCTTCCTGGCACAGGCAATCAGCTTTCTTGTAATCTCTTTGCCGGTGACATCTTTGTGGTACAAGATCCGGCTTGCCGAATGTGCCCCTTCCTTCGTGTAGGCAAGCTCTTCCCCGTCATGTTCAAATTCCACGCCATATGAGATAAGGCTGGCGATGATGCCGGGAGAATCCTGTATCATAATACGTACCGACTCCTTGTTGTTTTCATAGTGTCCCGCCCGCATCGTATCCTCGAAGTAGCTTTCGTAATCCTCTTCAGACTTCAGGACACAGATGCCTCCCTGGGCCAGATAAGAGTCGCTGCTTTCCACCTTGTCTTTTGTTATCATGAGAATGCGCAGATGCCCAGGCAGGGACAGGCCGGTGAACAGCCCTGACGCACCGGTTCCGACTATGACAACGTCATAATATGCTTCCATCATAGTACACTTCCTTATCACTGTGCCAGTTCCAGCATGCGTTCCAGCGGCCGTGCCGCTTTTCGTCTTGTCTCTTCATCCATTTCTACGGGATGTTCCATACGTTCCAGCGCGCGTGCGACTTTCTCAAGCGTAATCAGCTTCATATCTGTGCAGCACTGGTGTCCGTGCACAGGATAGAAGCCCTTCTCTGGATTCTTGTCTTTCAGTTCTTTGAATACGCCGGTCTCGGTACAGATTATAAACTCGCTGCAGCTGCTTGCGGAAGCATAATTGATGATGCCGGTCGTGCTACCTGCGTAGTCCGCCAGAGCTACAGCATCCGGCGTACATTCGGGGTGGATGAGCACGAGTGCGTCCGGATGGGCTTCTTTTGCATTTTGGATATCTGCTGCAGTGATATCCTTATGTACATGACAGTAGCCGTCATTGAAGATAAAGTGCTTGTCCGGCAGCTTCGAGGCGATAAACTGCCCGAGGTTGGCGTCCGGTATAAAATAGATATGCCTGTTCGGCAGTGCGCGGACGACGTCCATCGCATTGGCAGAAGTGACACACACATCGGAATATGTTTTGAGAAGCGCAGTAGAATTGATGTAGCAGACGACAGCAAGGTCGTCGTATTCTTCCTTGCATTTTTTAATCTTTTCAATGTCCGCCATATGTGCCATAGGGCAGTCGGCCGCTGCATCCGGCATGAGCACGGTCTTGCCGGGATTGAGTATCTTAGCGCTCTCTCCCATGAATGAGACGCCGCAGAAGACTATGACATCAGCCTCTGCTGAGGCCGCGGCCTTGCTCAGATAATAGGAGTCGCCTACA
This sequence comes from Extibacter muris, assembly GCF_004345005.1. Classification (GTDB taxonomy): domain Bacteria; phylum Bacillota; class Clostridia; order Lachnospirales; family Lachnospiraceae; genus Extibacter; species Extibacter muris. Next base: position 12,647 of record NZ_SMMX01000006.1, on the reverse strand, counting down.
TAATCGGCCGCTTCCTGTACGTCATCGTCCACATAGTAATGTGCAAGGATGACGGCATTTTTTTCTTTTTTTAATTGTTTGATTCGTTCTAAAGTAGTCATGATCCGCTCCTTCTAATATACCCGGGACAGCCGTCCGGGCAGGTTCATGACTTACTATTGCATAAAAAGATATACATGTCAAGTCAACTGACAAGACAGATAAAAAACGTCGTTATGACAGGGAGGATTTGTTGAAAAGACTTGTATATTGTAAGGCTATGAGCTATAATAATATCGAATTGAATAGAAATTCTTCAGGGGTCGGGTGCAAATCCCAACCGGCGGTATAGTCCGCGACCCGTGCCAGTGGTGGCACGGCTGATTTGGTGCAATTCCAAAACCGACAGTAAAGTCTGGATGAGATGAAGAAATGTACAGCAGCGATTGTTGCAGTATTTCAGGCCCCCCGGTTTTCACCGAGGTCTTTTTTATTACATAGGGATGCTTTTCCTATGAAATAAAAACCTCCGGGGGATGCACGCAATGTGCAGAGGAAGGCAGCCGCACAGCCGCACGTTGACGCACAAAGCGTCGATGCTGTATAGTTCCATGAAGATTTTCTTTCTTTGATAACTATAATGAACATCGAAAAGGAGAGAAAGAAAATGAGTACAGATGTAATGACGAATGCAGATGCAAGGACAAAGACAAGAACAAAGGTAAGGATGATGGCCCAGACGGGCATGCTCGGGGCGATTGCTACAGTATTGATGCTGTTTGAAATTCCTCTTCCTTTCGCTCCCGCCTTTTATCAGATCGATTTCAGCGAGGTGCCGGTACTTGTAGGATGCTTTGCCATGGGCCCTCTGGCAGGCGCCGCCATCGAATTTATCAAGATATTGCTGAACTTTGCCATTAACGGCACGATTACCGCAGGAGTAGGCGAGGCTGCGAACTTTCTTATCGGGTGTGCGCTTGTAGTTCCGGCCGGACTGATCTACAAGAGGAGACGTTCCAGGACACGGGCTATTGCCGGGATGGTATCCGGGACTGTCATCATGACCGTAATCGGCTGTTTTCTGAACGCATATATCCTTCTTCCGGCATACGCAAAGGCTTTTGAGATGCCGATAGACGCGCTTGTAGGGATGGGCAATGCAATAAACGCAAGTATCACGGACTTGTTTACGTTCGTGATGTTTGCGGTCGCACCGTTCAATCTTCTGAAAGGTGTGCTTGCATCTATGATCGTATTGCTCATATATAAGAAAATCAGCCCTGTTTTTAAGATGAATGAACGATAGGAAAATCGTAACGGGCAGCCTGATATGCAGGCTGCCCGTGGCAGTGTGAACCTAAGCTGCTATGCTGTATCACGATCAGTGGTGCCCATGGCCTCCGCAGCCATGGCTGCCACATGTGTGGCCCTCTTCTCCGTGGTGGTGGCTGCACATCGTATCTGGATCATAGGACAGTGTACCGTCCAGGAACGATGCTACCTGGGCGTCGGCTTCGCCTACAGCTCCAGGGTACAGGTCTATGCCTGCTTCAGACAGTGCATTCCTTGCACCGCCTCCGATTCCTCCGCAGATGAGCACATCCACGCCAAAGCTCAAGAGCAGGGAAGCAAGTGCCCCGTGCCCTTGTCCTTCTGTACCCTTCACTTCGGAAGAGAGGATGGTTCCATCTTTTACTTCATAGATTTTGAACTGTTTCGTGTGGCCGAAATGCTGGAATATCTGTCCGTTTTCATAAGTGACTGCAATTATCATAATATAATCTCCTTTTTCCTCTTTTATTTTCATAAGCCGGCTGCGGGAGTATCTACCACAGATGGTATAGTCGCCTCCGCTGATATCTAGGTATGTCCCTTCGACGAGAAAGCGGGCGACCTTTTTGCGTGCCTGTGTATAGAGGGACTGGACGGTAGCGCGGCTTACCTGCATCTGGACCGCGCACTCTGCCTGCGTCATGCCGCTGTAATCCATGAGCCGGATTGTTTCAAACTCCTCGACAGAGAGGTTGATTCCAGTTCTCGGACTGCCTGACGCGGCGAAACGTACGCATCGGGGCATGCTGCCTACGCAGCGGGTCTTGCCTGGACGTGCCATAAGATACTCCTTTCGTCGTCCATCTTGTATTGCTTAGATGGTGTTATCAGTATATTACTATAGTTATTGACATATGTCAATAAAAGTGCGGGATACTATTATTTTATTCTTTGCAAGGGCAGATTTCAATCCAATAGCCGTCAGGGTCCTCGATAAAGTATATGCCCATCTCAGCATTCTCAAAGCATACGCAGCCCATTTCCCTGTGATGTGCAAGCGCCTTGCCAAAGTCGTCTACACGGAAGGCGAGATGAGATTCGTTGTCGCCAAGCTCATACGGGCGGTCCATATCACGCAGCCATGTGAGCTCCAGCAGATGGGGTGTCGTACCATCTCCGAGAAAGACGAGCCGGAAGCTGCCATCTTCAGCCTCTTTTTCATGTGTGGCCGTAAGTCCGAGCGCTTTGTTATAGAAATCCAAAGATTTCTCAAGATCTCGCACATTGATATTGTTGTGGTAAAAGGTAAACTTCATATAATGATCCTCCTGTTATCCATTGGTATGCAAATAAGTATATCATTAGTGGCGGAAGAAAAAAAGATGTGTTATACTGTTTCAAAAGGACAGGGGGTACGGATGATGTCTGTTAAAGTGGAAGTAAAGCTGGATGTTGAATCTATGGCAGATTTTATGATTTATCATATCTATACAAGTGGCGCGGGGATGACCGCGCTTATACTCGGCATGCTCAATGTAGGGCTGACGATTGCTTTTGTCATGAAGCGGCAGTTTCTGCTTGCGGCAGTCTTCCTTCTGTTTGTCTGCCTGGTATTTATCGTGTTTCCTGTATTTATCAGGAAAAAGGTCATCAAGCAGATGCAGAACTCCAGACGCCTTGAAGAGACGGTGACTTATGAGTTCATGGACGACGGCATCCTGACAACTACATCCGAGGACAGCGGGAAAGCTTCCTGGAGCAAGTTCAAAAGAGCAATATCCAGAAAGCAGATTATCTTCCTGTATGATGCCCAGAAGCGTGCCATCATTCTTCCGGTCAGCCAGCTTGGAGACAGGTATACGGAGATTGTGGACATGATTTTCGCACACATGCCGGCACCTGCAGTCAGAATCCGCCGTATGGACGGCAGGAAGGGGACAGCTCCCAGGCCCCGGAAGGAAGCAGATAGGAAAGCGTATGTGGACGGGAAAGTGACGCGGGAACCGGAAGTGGAGAAAGGGCCGGAAGAATAGAAGGGGTATGCAATGGTTATAGAGAGTTACAGCGAGAAGGAGACATATGAACTTGGGCGGGGCATGGGGGAAAAAGCCTGTCCCGGCGAGGTCTACACACTGATAGGGGACCTGGGCACCGGCAAGACCATCTTCACAAAAGGGCTTGCGGCCGGACTGGGCATTCTGGAACCTGTGAGCAGCCCGACTTTTACGATTGTACAGGTATATGAAGAAGGGCGTCTGCCCTTCTATCATTTCGATGTCTATAGGATCGGCTCCGTAGAAGAGATGGATGAAATCGGATATGAAGACTATGTATACGGAGAAGGGGTGAGCCTGATCGAGTGGGCGGACCTAATAGAAGAGATCCTTCCGGAACATTATACGGAGATCAGGATAGAAAAAGACCCGGAAAAGGGATTGGATTATCGGAGGATTGGCATATGCGCATATTAGCACTGGACAGTTCGGGGCTGGTTGCCAGCGTCGCTGTCGTCGAGGAAGAACAGACGGTTGCGGAATACACGGTAAATTATAAAAAGACGCATTCTCAGACACTTCTGCCTATGCTCGATGAAGTGGTGAAGATGATTGAGCTTGACATGGATACGATCGATGCTATCGCAGTGGCGGGCGGACCGGGGTCCTTCACCGGGCTGCGGATCGGTTCGGCGACCGCTAAGGGACTGGGGCTGGCGCTTGATAAGCCGCTCATACATGTCCCGACGCTGGAAGGCATGGCATACAGCCTGTATGGAACGTCGGGAATCATATGCCCGGTCATGGATGCCAGGAGAAATCAGGTATATACAGGGCTGTATAGGGCGGAGCACACGTTTGAGGCGGTGGAAGGTCAGATGGCCGTCCCGGTTGAAGAGCTGGCCCGCCGGCTCAATGATGCCGGAGAGAAGGTTACATTCCTGGGAGACGGAGTTCCTGTATACAGAGGGATGCTGGAAGAGAAGCTCGCAATCGAGCACTACTACGCGCCGGCGCATATGAACCGCCAGCGGGCAGCCGCGCTTGGAACGCTCGGTTTGAAGTACCTGCTGGAGGGCAGGAGCGAGACCGCGGCACAACACCGTCCGGATTATCTCAGAGTATCGCAGGCGGAACGGGAGAGGAAAGAGAGGTTGAAAGAATCATGATCATATTTGAATGCGATTATACGGAAGGGGCTCATCCTGAAATCTTGAAGAAGATGGAAGAGACGAATTATGTGCAGGCGCCGGGATACGGCACGGACGCCTTCTGTGAAAGTGCAAGGGAGAAGATAAAGAAAGCTTGCGGCTGTGAGACTGCGGACGTACACTTCCTGGTCGGAGGAACACAGGCCAACTTTACAGTCATCAGTTCTATCCTCCGCCCGTTCCAGGGTGTGATAGCGGCTGAGAGCGGGCATATCAACGTACACGAGACAGGGGCGGTGGAAGGTACCGGACACAAGGTCCTGACCCTTCCGAGCGAAGACGGAAAGATAACGGCAGACCAGGTACGCCGGATGTATGAGTCCCACTGGGACGATGCCGCTCATGAGCATATGGTACAGCCGGGCATGGTATACATCTCCCATCCGACAGAGAATGGGACCTTGTACAGCAAGGAAGAGCTGGAAGAACTATACGATACGTGCAGGGAGAGGAATCTGCCACTGTTTCTGGACGGGGCCCGTCTCGGCTATGGAATCATGTCTGAAGCGTCTACGCTGACGCTGGAGGATATCGCCGCGCTGACCGATGTATTCTATATAGGGGGCACGAAGGTGGGTGCCTTGTTCGGGGAAGCAGTAGTGATAGTCAGCCCTGCGCTTAAAAAGGACTTCCGTTATATGATCAAGCATAATGGAGGGATGCTGGCAAAAGGCAGGCTGCTCGGCATCCAGTTTGACACGCTGTTTACGGATGGTCTATATTATAAGGTGGCGGAACATGCGGATCGGCTCGCCATGCGCCTTAAAGCTGCATTTCAGGAGAAAGGATACGGGCTGCGCTATGATTCCTATACGAACCAGCAGTTTCCCATCCTTCCGAACGCACATATGGAGAAGCTGGCCGAGAAGTATTCATTCAGCTTCTGGGAGGCGGTCGATGAAGGCCATACGGCAGTAAGATTCTGTACCAGCTGGGCGACGAAGGAAGAAGCGGTCCGGCAGCTGATGGAAGACATTCAGGATCTGTAGGACAGGCGGGAGGCAGTTGATATGTTTACAGTGCGCCAGATTAAGGAAACGGACGTTGAGAGGATAGCCTGCCTGGAGCAGCAGATATTTCCGGACGGCTGGAGCTATGAAGCGGTCCGTGACACATACCGGCAGGACAATTCCGTACTGTTCGGGGCTTTTGACGGCGAGAGGCTGATTGGCTATCTCATCGTATATTATGTAATGGATGAAGGGGAGATTGCCAGGATTGCCGTGGAGGAGGGCAGCAGGAGACAAGGGGCTGCCGGGCACATGCTGCTTAAGCTTGAGGATTTCTGCGAGGAAAAAAGGATTGCAAAGCTTATGCTGGAAGTAAGGGAAAGCAATGAGGCGGCGGCTGCCTTCTATAAAGATTACGGTTTTGAAGAGGACGGCGTACGGAAGGGGTACTATGCGGACCCTGCGGAGGATGCGGTGCTCATGAGCCGCAGGCTTGGCAGGTAATTGACAGTTTTAACAGCAGTTCCCACTAGGAACGGCGGCGGCAGTCCGTTATAATATAGGCGTAGCACAGAGAAGTCGAAGTGAGATACACACAGGAGGAATCGTATGCGCCAGTATAGTGTTCAGATAAAAGAAGCAAAAGATATTGAAAAAATTATTTGCAATAAATGTGGTAAAGAGATTATCATTTCCAGAGGGGTTCCCCAGGAGGATTATCTTGAAGTGGAAAAACGATGGGGATACCAGTCCGGCAAAGACAATCAGGTAGACTGCTTTGATCTTTGTGAAGACTGTTATGACGAAATGGTAAAAGGATTTAAAATCAAGATTTAGAATAGAGGTATGATATGTTAGATGTATGTTTGTTGGGAACCGGCGGCATGATGCCGCTGCCTTACCGCTGGCTGACGGCGCTTATGGTGCGGTATAACGGCAGCAGCGTGCTGATCGATTGCGGAGAGGGTACGCAGATTGCTATCAAGGAGAAGGGATGGAGCTTCAAGCCCATTGACGTGATCTGCTTTACACACTATCACGGCGACCATATCAGCGGGCTTCCCGGCCTGCTTCTGACGATGGGCAATGCAGACCGTACGGAGCCGCTGACGCTGATTGGACCGAAGGGCCTTGAGAGAGTTGTAAACGCGCTCAGGGTAATCGCGCCGGAACTGCCGTTTCCTGTCAAATATATCGAGATTACTGAGCCGGAACAGGTATTCGAGATGAACGGATACCGTCTGAAGGCGTTCCGGGTAAACCATAATGTCATCTGCTATGGATATACGATGGAGGTAGACCGGGCCGGCAAGTTTGATGTAGACCGGGCGACCGCAGCCGGCATCCCCAAGAGGTACTGGGGTATCCTGCAGAATGGGGAGGAAGTGGAAGAAAACGGTACGGTGTATACGCCGGATATGGTACTTGGCCCCCCAAGAAAAGGAATCAAGCTGGCCTACTGTACCGACACGAGGCCGACCGACTCTATCCGGGAGAATGCCGCCGGTTCCGACTTGTTCATCTGCGAGGGGATGTATGGAGAGAAGGATAAGCTGAAAAAGGCGAAAGAATATAAGCACATGACGTTCCATGAGGCTGCCCGGCTTGCCAAAGATGCAGAAGTCAGGGAGATGTGGCTGACCCACTACAGCCCGTCGCTTACGCATCCGGAAGATTACATGGATGATGTGCGGGCCATATTCCCTAATGCAGTGGCGGCCAAGGACAAGCGTACGGTCGAACTGACATTTTCACAGGGATAGGAGATATTATGAGCGAAGAGAAAGAGATACTGATACTTGCAATTGAGAGTTCGTGCGATGAGACAGCGGCAGCCGTGGTGAAAGATGGGCGGGATGTGCTGTCTAATGTCATTTCTTCCCAGATCGATCTTCACACGCTATATGGCGGCGTCGTACCTGAAATTGCATCCAGAAAGCATATTGAGAAGATCAATCAGGTGATACAGGCGGCGCTTGACGAGGCGGGGGTGACGCTGGCCGGTATCGACGCCATAGGAGTCACTTATGGTCCGGGCCTCGTAGGAGCCCTGCTTGTGGGCGTGGCTGAAGCCAAGGCGATTGCCTACGCTGCGAAAAAGCCGCTCGTAGGCGTCCATCATATTGAAGGCCATATCGCAGCTAACTTCATCGAGCACAAGGAACTGGAGCCGCCATTTTTCTCTCTGGTAGTGTCCGGGGGACATACGCATCTTGTCAGGGTAAACGATTACGGCAGGTTCGATATCATCGGACGTACAAGGGACGATGCGGCAGGGGAAGCGTTCGACAAGGTTGCCAGGGCCATCGGGCTTGGCTATCCGGGCGGCCCGAAGATTGACAGAGTGTCTAAGGAAGGTAATCCTGACGCGATTGCTTTTCCGAGGGCGCATATGGAAGATGCCCCTTTCGACTTCAGCTTCAGCGGACTTAAGTCGGCCGTGCTGAATTATATCAACGGCTGCCGGATGAAGGGGGAAGCATACAGCCAGGCTGACGTAGCAGCTTCATTTCAAAAAGCGGTTACAGATGTGCTTGTAGATGCTGCGATGCGTGCCGTGGAGGAATACCATATGGACAAGTTCGCCATAGCAGGCGGAGTGGCGTCCAACAGTGCACTGCGAGAAGCCATGGCAAAAGCCTGTGAGGAGAGGAACATCGAACTCTACTACCCATCGCCTGTCTACTGTACAGACAATGCGGCTATGATAGGCGTGGCGGCATATTATGAATATAGGAACGGCACAAGGCACGGATGGGACCTGAATGCGGTGCCGAATCTAAAGCTTGGGGAAAGATAGCCCGGGCATGTCGGGGGAATGTGAAGATATGGAAGTGAAGAAGAAGTGTACGGCTGTCGTGCTGGCGGCAGGACAGGGAACGCGTATGGGGACGTCTGTCCAGAAGCAGTATCTTGAGCTGGAAGGGAAGCCTTTGATCTGTTATGCATTAAAGACATTTGAAACGTCTTCGGTTATCGATGATGTCGTACTCGTGGTGGGCACAGGACAGGAGGCGTATGTCCGTGAACAGATTATAGAGCCGTATCAATTTGCCAAGGTTACAGCCATCGTGGAAGGCGGCAGGGAAAGGTATGATTCGGTCTATGAAGGGCTGAAGGCAGCAGTCCGTGATGAAAAGGGACAGGTGCGCGACGGCTATGTCTTCATACATGACGGAGCAAGGCCATTCGTTGATGAAGAGATGCTGCACAGACAGTATGAAGCGGTTGGAACATACAGAGCCTGCGTTGCAGGAATGCCGAGCAAGGATACGGTAAAGCTGATCGATGACGATAATTATGCCGTAAAGACTCCAAAGAGAAAATATGTGTGGACTGTCCAGACACCGCAGGTATTTGAAAATTCTTTGATTATGGATGCATATTCTAAGATGATGAGGGAAGACTGTGAAGGGATAACTGATGACGCCATGGCAGTAGAACGGTACATGGATGTGCCGGTGAAGCTTGTAGAAGGCTCGTACCGGAACATCAAGATTACAACACCCGAGGACCTGGCAGTCGCCCGTACTTTCGTAAATGGAAAAATTTGAAAATCTTGAGAATTATATATTGACGCTATAATGTATGTATGATAAAATGCATATTGTCGCTGAGAAAGCGCGGCCTGATTGAATATGTGGAGAGGTATCGAAGTGGTCATAACGAGGCGGTCTTGAAAACCGTTTGTCCGAGAGGGCGCGTGGGTTCGAATCCCACCCTCTCCGCTCTTAAAAGAGGAGCCGGAAATTCCGTAAAGGAGTTTCCGGCTCTTTGCTGTATATTTCCGTAATAAATGTATCAAACGAGTAGAGTATATAGACGCACTGCCTTAATTGTATTAAATATTAATATATGATACCAGGGTCAAACGACTTTTGTCCCCTACACCATATCATACAGAAGGGGTGTAAAACATGTTTGAAAAGGGAAAGATATTACGAGAAATAACAGGTGCATGCCTGCTGTCCATTGCGCTGAGCTTCATATGCGGAACGACGCTGCGGGCCGACGGGCCTTCTGCGGCAGCGGAGTCGGTACAGACGGATTTTTTTACGGGGATTAAAGTTGTAGACAAAGACAGGAATGACATTGCGGAATTAAAAGATGTGAAACGGGGTACAGAGGTGTACCTCGTCTATCATTATGAAATTTAGGCAGGAGGATATGAGACTGGGAAAGAATATACATTCTCCATCCCAAAGGAAATACATATGGAAGATGGAGCCACATTTCCCGCATTGACTTTGCCATTGACAAGCAGAGTGCAGAGGTATCTATCGTGAAGCAGGCAGTCCGGATCTTGGTAGCCTGACGATACCATGGAGGATTACGCTTAAAGTGGAGAATGCGGCCCGGCTGACCTTCCTGTCACGGGACTTGTGATAACGGATACGCTTCCCGAAGGGCTCAGCTTCGATGAGACGGATCCTGACGCCTATAATTGTGAAGAATCAGGTGGCACTACGGTCACGGGCGGTTTCATTACAAAGGGTACGGACGGGAGAATCACTTATAAGTTCCCGGACGGTTTTTCAGCCGGGCTTGGCGACTCAGAACATAGCTGTCTGCCTTGGAGATATAGATGAAACATATACTATACATTATACGACGACAGTGGCTGACGAATACTACGATGAAAATAAGACGAAAGAGTTCAAAAACCATGTTGATTTTATCGGAGGTCCGGGGCCTGACCCTTCGGTTTCAGTCTCGAAAGATGCGTCTGTCAAGGTAAACAATGCTCTGATAGATAAGGCAGGCAGCTATAACCGGAAGAATCACACGATTACATGGACCATTACATTGAATCAGTATGAAAGCACGCTGGGGAATCCTGTCCAGGTGGAAGATACGATACCGGAGGGGCTTACTCTTGTGAAAAAGGGCAGCGATTTCGTGGGGGCAGATGATATCCATATTACAAAAGGGAGTGATTCGGGTATTACGTTCCAATATGACGAAGGCAGCCGCAAGCTGACGGGGGAGATAACAAAGGATATATCAGAGGTGGTAGAATTCCAGTTTCAGACGACGGCAGACAACGCGGAAATATGGGCGGTAAACGGTTATAAGAGCAGACCGTTTAAAAATGAGGCGGTCATCAAAATCAGCGGTGCAGAATATGCCGTCACGTCTGAGCCTGAGATTATAAGCGAGATGTTTGCCAAGGCAGCCGGTGTCAGAGTCCTACGAGGCATCTTCAAAGACCCTGCGGATTGACCTGCCGTCCGATGTGGATGAGCAGTATACCATGACGTTCAGGACGAAGATAACGGACGGAGACTTCCTGGCAGCCAATACGACAAAGAGATTCTGCAATACAGCGGTGCTTTATGGAGACGAAATGTCTGCGCCAATTACGTGTACGGCAGAAAAAGAGGTGACAGGTTCCGTGCTGTTGAAAAAGGGGGAGGTCAAGAAGGACTCTGCCGGAGTAAATTATCTGGAATGGGCGGTGACGGTAAACAGGAACAAGGCTCAGATGAATAAGCCGGTTATCGTGGACAAGCTGTCTGTAGACCCGAAGCTGGAGCTTGATCCATCCAGCGTCAGGCTATATGAGGCAGAAGTGCAGACGGACGGTTCGGTCAGACAAGGGACCGAAGTGCCTGTAACAAGAGACAATATTACATATGATCTGACTGACAATACGTTTAAGTTCCATTTCCTACAGCAGATAGACCGTGCATACCTGCTTGTGTTCCGCACTGACTTTGGCGATGACGCAAAGAATAAAGAAGTGGTCAACCAGGTATATTATGAAGGCTCTGAGGCGGATCAGGAAAATTCCGGAACGCGGTTAAGAATTGCAGGAAGCATTGCAGGCGGGAGCAGCATTCCTAAGGGAAATATCGCGGTGAAAAAATATGCGGATGATAAGTCAACGGTATTAAAGGACGCGGTATTTGCAGTATATAATGATTATGTCACCTATACGATGCAGCCTACCGACATGAACGGTGAATCTAGTCTGGAACAGATTAGAACAGGAAGCTACAATATCAAAGAAATAACCGCTCTTGAAGGATATGTGCTTGACAGTACAGAACGTGCTGCTGCGGTAAGTAAAAACAGTACATTTACTTATGAGGCATATAATAGCCTTATAAAAGGAAAGCTTGACTTGACTGTTCTTGATGACGGCAGACATCCCAAGCCAGTGGAAGGCGTCAAAGTTGAGATCTACGATAAAGAGGGAAACCTTATCGCAGAGATAGTTACGGACAGCAGCGGAAAAATTATGACGGATGATTTGAAATACGAAGATTATTATTATAAGGTAGTTGAGGTTCCACCGGGATATGGAATCCCGGGTGGCACATTCCCGTTCCGTATCGAGACGGACGGTCAGGTCATCATAAAAGAAGTAACCATCCAACGGCATACCTCGGATATGGCAGCCGGTCAAACGGATGGAACGCCAGGAGCTATGCGGCCGGGCGGAGACGGTGCAAAGATAGGAGACGATGCTGAACCGGCTTTATATGTGCTGCTGCTTGTCGGTGCTCTGGCATGTATGACACTAACATGGCGTCGGCGGGTTGAGAAAGTATAGTGTCCGGGCTATGATAGATACAGAACAGGCTCACCTAAAATGACAGTACCGGGTACCCCGTATACAGGTGTCCGGTACTGTCATTTTAATCGGGCGGCGTGAAGTGGCCCTGAAGCTGTCGCTTCAGGAAGGCGGAATGAGAGGCATTTTGCAGAGCTGTGTAGAAAAATTGAAAAAAAGAGAAAAAATACTGGACAATGATGAGAAATTCGTGTATAGTATTTTACGGACACTTTTGGAGAAGTACCCAAGCTGGCCGAAGGGGCTCCCCTGGAAAGGGAGTAGGTCGTTAATAGCGGCGCGAGGGTTCAAATCCCTCCTTCTCCGTCAGATTGCTGTCTTAGTCAACCGCATATTCTTGTGTTTTGATTTGAAAAAATCATAGATGTAGTAAGAAAGAAAAAAGAGTAAAAAGTACTCGAAAAAATCTTTAAAAATTACTTGACACGGATGCGGCTTAAATGATACTATATCTGAGCTGACCCAAACGGGGGAGCAAAAGCACCTTGATAATTAAACAATAGACAACGACCCTGAAGATTTCTTGAAAAGAGAAAAATTCAGAACGGACATCGAATGAGATGTCAACCTAAAAACAGTAATAACGGGATAGGATTAGCTAGTAGTTAATCCTGACCGCGATTGAACAAGGAAGCTTCCGCGATGCCAGGCTCGGTGAAGA
>NZ_SMMX01000068.1 GCF_004345005.1 Extibacter muris | reverse complement strand
AGGAGAGGAAGAGGAAATCAGCAATAGAAGAAGGGAAGAAGGAGGGGGAAGGGGCCATCTCTTTTGGTGGGGAAGAAAGAGGAGAGGGGGGAGGGGGGAGATCGAACAGAAGTATACATACGACAAAAAAGCAGTCAACCAGGGGGAGAAGAAGAGAGAGGAAGAGGGAAAGGGAGAAGGGGGAAAAGGAAGAAGGAGCCAGCCAGTGTCCACACCAAGGGGAATGGAAGGAAGAAGGAAGGAAGAAGAGGAAAAGGGAAAAGAAGGAAAAAGAGCCATCAATTTTCTTCGGGGGGAAACGAGAGAAGAGGAGGGAAGAGGAAAGGAAGAGAAGGAAGGAGAGGGAGAAGGAGAGGAAGAAAAGAAGAAAGAAGGGGAGAAAAGGAGAAAAGGGGAAAAAAGGAAGGAGGAAAAAGGGAGGGAAAAAAGAAGGGGAAGGGAGGAGGAAAAAGGGAGAGAAGGGGAGAAAAGAAAAGAAAAAAAAGAAGGTTGTCATAGGAAAAAGAAGAAAGAAAAAGAGGGGGGGAAAAGAGAAGGGGGAAGAAAAGGGAAAAAAAAGGAGGAAAGAAGAGAAGGAAAGGGAGGGGAAAGGAGTTGACTTATAATACATAGGAGGGGAAGAAAAAGAGGAAAGAGAAGGGAAGGGAGAGGGGGAAGGGGAAAAAAAAGAAGGGAGAGGAAAGGAGGAAGAGGAAGGAGGAAAAAGGAAAGGAGAAAAAGAGGAGAAAGGGAAAAGGGAGAAAAAGAGGGGAGA
>NZ_SMMX01000067.1 GCF_004345005.1 Extibacter muris | reverse complement strand
TATCAGACACAGCAAGAGAAAAAATAAAAGAGAGGAAAGAAACAAGGGAGGGGGAAGAAGGAAACACCGTCTGATGAGTGCTTGTGAAAGGGTAAGAACATGAGAAAGGGGAAGGGGGAATAAAGAAAGGGAGAGGGAGGAAGGGGGGAGGGGAGGGGGAAGGAGGGAAGAGGAAGAGGAGAGAGGGGAAAAGAGGGAAGAGGAGGAGAGGAAAGAAGGGGAAAAGAGAAAGGGAGGCAAGAAGAGAGGAAGAAGAGGAGGAGGAAAGAAAAGAGGAGGGGAAAAAGGGAGAGAAGAAAAAGGGGAAAAAAAGGGCGAAACGGGGGAAAAGGGACATAGAAAGGAGGAAAAAGAAAAAAGGAAGAAGGAAAAGGGGGAGGAAGGAAGAAGAGAGGGGAAGAAGAATGCAGAACGTTGCGGGAGGGAACGGGGAAAAAAGAGAAGAAGAAGGAAGAGGAAAGAGAAAAGGAAAAGGGAGGAGGAGGGAAGGAGAAAAAGAGAGGAAAAGAGAAAAAGGGAGAAGAAAGGAAGAAGGAAAGAGAAGAAAAAGGGAGAAAGAGGGGGAAGAGAGGGAAAAAAGGGGCAAGGAAAGAGAGGAGGTATCCAGGGGAAGCTCGTCGGTAAGGGGAGGGGAAAGGAGAGAGGAGGAAAAAGAAAGAGAGGAGAGGTAGAAGAAAGAGGGGAGATTTTCCAAAAGGGAGGGAAAAGAAGAAGAAAGGGGGGGAGAGGAGGGGAGGAAGAGGGAAAGGGAAGAG
>NZ_SMMX01000066.1 GCF_004345005.1 Extibacter muris | reverse complement strand
CTTCTTCTTTTCCCTTTTTCCCTTCTCCTTCTCCCCCTCCCCTCCCCTTTTTTCTCTTCCTATTGCAGACTTCTTTTATCCCTCTTCTTCTCCTCTTTTTCCTCCCCCCTTCTCTCCTTCTTCCTTCCTCTCCTCAATTGCCGGTGTAATCTCCTTTCCCTCTTCCCCTCCCCCCCCTCTCTTTCCCCTCCTTCCCTCCTCTTCCTTCTTTTCTCTCTCCTCCCTTTCCTCCTCCCTGCTCTTCCCCGTGGGGAAGTTCCGTTTCTTCTTTCCCCCTCCTTCTCGTTTCTTCACGGCTTCCTCCCCTCCTTTCGGCATTCTTTCTCCTCCCCTCCCTCCTCTTCCCCCCCTTTTCTTTCCCTCCCCTCCTCTTCCTTCTTCCCTTCCTCCCTCCCTGATGGGAGTCGGGACCCCTTCCCCTCTCTTTTCTTCCTTCTCCTTTTTTCTCTCCCTTCTTTGCTGTGTGTCTCTTCACTCCCTTCCAGTATTCTTTCTTCTTCTTCCCTCTTCCTTCCCCCTTCCCTTTTCCTCCCCTCTTTGCTATGTCCTTTCTCTCTTCTCTCTCTTCCCTCCTTCCTCCCTCCTTTTTCTTCCTCCTTTCCTTCTCCTCCTTCCTTCTGAGACGGATATCTTCTGTAAAATGCCCCTCTTCCATCCATTCCTGCACCACCCTTTTCTGCCTCTTTTAATCCCTTTTGATCATGCGGTCTCCTTTCCTTCCTCTTCTCCTTTCCCATTCTTTCTTCCGCTGCGTTTTCTCCTACTCC
>NZ_SMMX01000065.1 GCF_004345005.1 Extibacter muris | reverse complement strand
TGATAGACACGGTTGAAAGAAAAAAAAAAGTAAGAGAAAGGAAGAGAGGGAGGAGGAGAAAAAAAAGCATTATATGTTTTCCATCCAGAAAAATCATCTTCAGAAAGAGGAAAAGAGAGGAAAAAGAGGAAGGAAGGAACGGGAGAGGATGTTTCCGGGGAGGCATGAAAAGGGGGGGAAGGGAGAGGAAAAGAGGGAGAGAAAGAGGAGGGGAAGAGGAGAGAAGGAGAGAGAAAAAGGGGAAGGAGAGAGGAAGGGAAAAAAGGAGAAATAAGGGAAACACTTGCAAAGAGGAGGAGGGAAAAAAAGGGGAGGAGGAGGGAGAGGAAGAGGGAGAGGAAGAAGGGGAAAAAGGAAGAGGAGGGGCGGGTGCCACTTCATAGAAGAAGGGAGGAGGGAGGAAAAGAGAGGAGAAGTTATCCGAAAGAGGAGCGACATAGAAGGGATTATATAGGAAGGAAGAAGGGAAGAGAAAGGAGGGGGGAGGAGGAAGAAAGGGGAAAGGGAGGGAAGGAGGAAAAGGGAGAAGGAGGGGCGGATGAGATTAAGACAGAGAAGGGGGGAAGAAAGGAGGGGAGAAAGGAAGAGAAAAAGAGGGAAGGGGAGAGGGGGAGGTAAGGGAAGGGAAAAGGGAGAGGAGAGAAAGAAAGAGGAAGAGGGGGAAAGAAAGGGAAAGAGGGGTGATAGAGACCTCGCGGTGTTTCTTGATATAATCATATATGAGCGACTGCCTGGAGGAGGAAGGAAGGGGGAAAAAAAAGTGGGGAAAAGAGGAGAAGGAGGAG
>NZ_SMMX01000064.1 GCF_004345005.1 Extibacter muris | reverse complement strand
AAGGGAGGGAGGGAGGGGGAGGGGAGGGGAGGGAAGCTGCATTGCCTCTATAGCGATCGGCTGAAAAGAAGAAAAGGAAGAGGAGGAGGGAGGAAGGAGAGAGAAGACACAGAGGGATGTGTGCCGGAGGGGAAGAGAGGGGAAGGGAAGGGAACAGGTAAACCAGGAGCCAAAGGAGGCAAGGAAAGGAAAGAGGGAAGGAGGGAGGGAAGGAAAAAGGGAGAGGGAAAAAGGAAACGTGTCCACAGAAAGAGGAGGAAAAGGAGGGGAAGAAGAGGGAAAGGGGAAAAGGAAGAGGAAAAGGAAGGAAGGGAGAAGAGGAAGAAGAGAGAAGAAAAGAGGGGAGGGAAACATAAACAGAACGTACACAGGGAGGGTAACGGCGAAAGGGGGGAAGGGGGGGGCGGAAAAGGGGGAGGGAGGGAGGAAGACGCCGTCTAAGGGGAGAAGGAAAGGAAAGGGAGAAAAAGGAGGGCGGAAAGAGAAGGGAGGGAAGAGGGGGGGAAAGGGGAAGAAGGAGAAGGGAGAAGGAAAGGAGAAGGGGGAAGCATCCCTGTGGCACGCGCGAGGGAGGTGGGAAGAAGGGAAGAGGAGGGAGGAAGAAGGGAGGGGGAAGGGGAAAAAGAGAAAAGAGAAGGGAGAGGAAAAGAGGAAAGGGGGAGGGGAAGGGGGGGAGGAGGAAAAAACGAGGAAAGAGGATAAATACGGCAAAAGGAAGTCTAGCTAGGAGGGAAAAAGGGAAAAAGGGGAGAGAGGAAGAGAGAGAAGGAAGAGGAAGAAAGGAAGAGGAGGGAAA
>NZ_SMMX01000063.1 GCF_004345005.1 Extibacter muris | reverse complement strand
TCAGGGGAGCAGAAGGAAGGGAGAAGGAGAAGAGGAGAGGGGAGGGAGAAAAAGAAAGGGGAAAAGAGCCATCTATAGGCTTCTGTGGAAGGGACAAGGGGAAGAGGGGGGAAAAGGGGGAAGGGAGGGGAAAAGAAAGAGGAGGGAGAGGAGGGAGGAGGGAAAGAGAAGAGAAGAAGGAAAAGGGAAAAGAAGAAGGGGAAACTACGGGAAAAGGAAAGAAGGAAGGAGGAGAAGAAAGAGAAAGCAGAGAAAGGAAGAGAAAGGAGAAGGAGGAAAGGAGAAAAGGAAGAAGGGGGGGAGAAGATCCCCGGCTTCCTGAATCTGACTTGGAGGAAGAGGGGGGGGAGAGAGGGGGAGGAGGGGGGGAGAAAGGAAGAGAAGGAGAAGAAAGGGGAAGAAGGGAAGAGAAAAGGAGAAGATACAGGAGAGCACGCTGTAGGAAGAAAAGAGGAGAGAAAGAGGGAGAAATGTATCGTAGCGGCAGCGGTGAGGGACAGTGCGCTAGAAAGAGGAAGAGGAGGGATGGGAGAAAAGAAAGGAAGAGAGGAGGGGGAAGGTAGAACAAGAGAAGGAGAAGAGGAAAGAGTAAAAGGAAAAAGAAAAAGAGAGAAGAAGAGGAAAGGAAGGAGAAGGGGGGGGGGAAGAAAAGAAAGGAAAGGAAGAAGGGGGGGGAAAAAGAAGGAAGAGGGAGAAGAAGAGGGAGGGGGAGAAGGAGGAAAAGAAAAGGGGGAGGAAGAGAGGAAGGAAAAGGGAGAAGGGGAGGAGAGAGAAAAAAAGGCTGAGAGAAGCAAGAGGAAGGAGAGAGAAGA
>NZ_SMMX01000062.1 GCF_004345005.1 Extibacter muris | reverse complement strand
TCCTCCTCTTCCCCTCTCCCGCCTTTCCCACCCTTTTTCCCTTTCTTCTTTTCCTTCTTCTTTTCCCTCTCCCTCCCCTTCCTTAGCCTCTCCTCCTTCTATTTCTTCTCCTTCCCCTCTTCTTTCTTCTCCCTCTTCTCTCTCCCTTTCCCCTCTCTCTTTTCCTGCCCAGCCAGCATGCCGTTTATGTCCCGCTCCTCCCTTTGCGCTTCCCCTCCCCTTTTCTCTTCCTCTTTCTTCTTCTCCTCTCCTCTCTTTCCTCCCCTCCTTTCCTGCCTCTCCCTCCTTTCCTTTCTTCCTCCTCTTAGCAGTCTCTCCTTCTCCCTCTCCTTTTCTTCCTCTTCCTCTCCCCTCTTTCTCCCTCTCCTCCCTCTCCTCTCCCTTCCCCTTCTTTTCCTCCTCTCTTCCCCTTCTTCCCCCCTTCCTTCCTCCTTTTTTTTCCTCTCCTCCCCCTTCCTTTCTCCTTCCCTCTCTTCCCTCCTCTCTTTTCTCTCCTCCTCTCCCCTCCCTTTTTCTCCCTCCTTCTCTCCTCCCTTTTTCCCCCCCCCTCCCCCTCTTTCTCTTCCTTCTTCTTCTCTCTCTTTCTCCTTCTTTCCCTTCCTTTCCTCCCCTCCCCCTTCTTCCCCTCTCCTCCCCTCCCTCTCCTCCCCCCCTTCTCTCCTCTCCTCCTGGCGCTGTCAAGAAGTAGGTCTAAGGGTTTATAGGTCTCCCTTGCACACACTCCCTCCCTTCTCCCCTTCTTCTTTTCTCTTTTTCCTTCCCTCCTTCCCCTCCCCCTCCCTCCTTCTCTCCCGGTGCTGAATACCTCTTTCCCC
>NZ_SMMX01000061.1 GCF_004345005.1 Extibacter muris | reverse complement strand
ATCACCGCTCCCGTGTAGTTCAGGTTCCCCTCCAGCACGTAGTTCACCTTCCCGCCCATGCTCCACGCAAGGGAGGTCACCACCCCGTGGGTGCTTAAGACCGGCTCCTCCCCGATGTTCATCATGATCGAGGAGCCCGTCCCGTAGGTGGACTTTATCATCCCCGGCTTTCGGCAGCCCTGGCCGAACAGGGAGCCGTGGGAATCCCCGAGCACCCCGTGGATCGGCACCGGGCGGGGGAGCAGCCCTTCCACGTCCGTCTCCCCGAAGTCCGAATCCGAATCGCACACTTCTGCCAGGTTCGCCGGGTCGATGCCAAAGAGCCGGCAGATCCCCTCGTCCCACGCAAGCTCGAAGATGTTGAACAGCTGCGTCCGGGAGGCGTTGGAGTAGTCGGTCTTGTAGGACTTTCCGCCGGTCAGCCTGTAGATGAGCCAGCTGTCAATCGTGCCGTGGCAGATCTCCCCCCGGTCCGCCTTATCCTTCGCCCCTTCCACATGTTCCAGTATCCAGGCAATCTTCGATGCCGGGAAGTAGGGGGAGAGGTTCATGCCGGTGGCCCTGCGGATGCGCTCCGCCTCGCCGAGGCGCTCCACCCGCTCGCAGATGTCCGCCGCCCGGGCGCACTGCCACACGATGGCGTGCCCGAGGGGCGCGCCTGTGGTGCGGTCCCATGCAAGGGACGTCTCCCGCTGGTTGCTGATCCCGACACCGGCGATGCGGCCCCTGTCGATACCGGATTCCTCCAGGAGCCGTGCGACCACCTGGATCGTATTGCGGTAGATCTCCTCCGGGTCATGGGAGACCCAGCCCTTCTCAT
>NZ_SMMX01000060.1 GCF_004345005.1 Extibacter muris | reverse complement strand
CCAGGGGAGTGGGAAAGGGAGGAGAGAGAGAAGAGAGGGGAGGGGGAAAAAAGAGAGGGGAGGGGAGATCGTTTTCTGCACTCGCCGGAAAGAGTGAAGAAAGAGAAGGAAAAGAAGGGAGATCAGGGGAGGGAAAAAATCATCCAAAAGACTATGCCCACGAGGAAAAAGAGAGGGGGGA
Source organism: Extibacter muris (assembly GCF_004345005.1). Lineage (GTDB taxonomy): Bacteria > Bacillota > Clostridia > Lachnospirales > Lachnospiraceae > Extibacter > Extibacter muris. Next base: position 647 of record NZ_SMMX01000060.1, on the reverse strand, counting down.
AGGAGAGAGAGGAAGGTGGAAAGGAGGGAAAAAAGGAGAAAACTTGAGAAAGAGTTAAGGAACCGAAGAAAATTGCAGGAGAAAGCAGCTTGGGGGGAAGAGAAGCAGAAGAAAGGAGAAAGGGAAAAAAGAGGAGGAATAACGAAGGAGAGGAGAGGAAAGAAGAGGAAAGAGGAAGAGGGGCATTACTGATTCCAGGAAAAGAGGAAAAAAAACTCGGAAAGAAAAAAGAGAGAAAAGAGAGGAAGAAGGGAGAGGGAGGAGGAGACGGGGAGGGGGAAAAGGGAGGAGGGGGGGAGGGGGAAGGGGAGAAGGGAGGGTACGGGGGGACGCTGCTTGGGAGGGGAGGAGAGAGAGGGGGGGAAGGGGAAGGGGGGGGAGAGAAGAAAAGGGGGGGATCGTCTGTCGGAAGGGGAGGGAGAAGGGAAAGAGAAAGAGAAAAAGGGGGAGGAAGAAAAAAAAAGGGAAGAAGGGAAGGAAAGAAAAGAAAGAAGAGGAAAAAAAGGGCGAAAGGGAAAGTTGTCGCAAACGCGGTCTATGAAGGGACGGACGCCAGGAGGAGAGAAGGAGAGAAAGAGAAGGGGAAAGAGAAGAGGGAAGAGAGCCAGAGGAGGGGGCAAAGGGGGGAAAAGAAAGAGGAAAAACAC
>NZ_SMMX01000059.1 GCF_004345005.1 Extibacter muris | reverse complement strand
CTCCCCTCCTCTTCCCCTCTCCCTCCCCCCGCTCCCCCTCTCCTCTTTTTCTCCCCCCTTCCTTTTTTTTCCTTTCCCTTTCCTCCTCTTCCTCTCCCTCCTCTTTTTGGTGACCGTTTGTTAATCTCCTCCTCTTCTCCTTCTCTCCCTCCTCCCTTTTCCTTCCTCCTTTCCTCCTCCCTTTTTTCCTTCCCTCTCTCCTTTCTCCCCTTCCCTCCTCCTTTCTTCCTTCTTCTTCCGCTCTTTCCTTTTCCTTCCCTTCCTCGGCGGACACCCCGAACGTGTCTCTGACTTCTGCCCCGACGGCCCCCCTCCTCTCCCTTCTTCCTCTCCTCTCCTCCCCTCTTCCTCCCTCTTTCTCTTCTCCACCATTTGAGAAAGCGCCTCCCTCTCCTCCTTCTTTTTTCTCTTTTGCAGCTGCTTCTCTTTTTTTTCTTTCCTTTCCCCTTTCCCCTCCCCTTCTCCCCCCTCCTCCTTTCTCCCCCCCTCTTTCCCTTTCCTTTTTCTTCTCTTCCCTTCTCTTTCCCCTCTCCCTCTCCCCTTTTTTCCCTTTCTTTCCCCTCTTCTTTCTTCTCTTCTTCTTCCCTTTATCGGGCCTCCTCTTCCCTTTTTTCCTTTTCCCTCCTCTTTCTCCCTGTCTCCCTTTCCTTTGACCGTCTTTTCCGTCTTGTGTATTTGTGAGAGTTTGTCCTTGTTTTGGTCCTTCCTCCTCTCCTCCCCCTTTTCTCCTCTTCTTTTCCCTCTTCCCTTTTCTGCCTCCGCCATGGCAGTGAATAATCCCTCTTCCTCTTTCCTTCTCCTCCTTCTTTCTCTTTCCCCTTTTTTCTCTTT
>NZ_SMMX01000005.1 GCF_004345005.1 Extibacter muris | reverse complement strand
TCTGGTGAATTTGAAGCCACCCACAATGTTATGAGTAAACGTGGTTCACCGTATCTCAGAAAAGCTATTTTCCAAGCTGCCCTGATTGCCTCCTTCAAAGATCCCGTACTAAGTGACTATTATCAGAAAAAACGGAGTGAAGGAAAACATCACTTAACTTGTGTGGGAGCTGTTGCCAGAAAAATGTGCAACATCATCTATGCTGTTCTAAAAAATAATGAGCCTTATGTTCCAAAAGCGTAACTCCTTATATCCCAGTTCTGGCTTGCATGATAGCAGGCCTTATTGTCGTGCTCTTTTTACCAGAAAATTTCTTTTTACTTTTTTTAATTATCTACTTGACTTTTAATAGTTGGTCTTTCATCTTTATGCAGGCAGCGCCGGAGCATCATCTGCCCCGGTGCTTTTCCTTCTTCTTCTGCTGCTTCAACTCAAACTTGCGCAGTTGCGCGGCTTCTCTCTGCTCTTTAACCGATACCCTCCGCTCTGTTTTCATCTGCTCATGCTGCAGCTGCAATGCCTGTTGGGACTTGGTCCCCGTCCCCCGGACTTCCATCTGCTTACGCACCTTGCGCTGCATCCGCTTCGGGTTCACATGCAGCTCCTTGACAGCCGTCTCCACAGCCGGACTGAATCGCAGCCTGTAGTAATTCTCAAGTAGGAATCCATATACCTCGTAGGACTTCGGCTCCGGCCCAAACGTAACCTTGCAGGCCGACAGCCCTTCCTCTGTGGTTCTCTCCACCACCCCGACCCAGAATGGATCCTCGAAATACACACATACTGATACCGATACTTTGTCCATGATTTTTCCTCCTTAACATATTTTCAAAGACAAAGAATGGACGACCTAAGGAGGAAGGTTACTGATATCCTGCGGATATGCCTGGACTACCAACCAGACTGTGTTTTTATCTCTGCTGCTTTAATGCTAATCTCTTTCCCGCTCCCTGTCAAGATGGACTCTGTAAACATCAAAAAAGACGTTCCATCACCAGAACGTCTCTCTTACGCATCTTCTCTTATACCTTCTCTATGATCTCCTTCAGGAACCGTACGAAGTCTGGGCCTGCCTCCGGCAGCGGCTTGTCGTTGTCATATTGAAAATCATAGGCATAGCCTGCCACATTATCATCTGCTTCATTGCCCCATCTCGCATGTTCCATATGGCTTCTGCGGACAAGGAGCGTGGCACATGGCGTCTCCACCTTGTTCTTAAACTTGTCTATCTCTTCGCCCTCTCTTATATGGACGAAAAGAATCTGAGATCCACTGTCCAGAAACTTCTGGTATTCTTCCACGAGATATCTTGTAGGAAGGTCATTGTATTCCGTAAATACCTTCTTCAGATCTGCCAGAAATTTTCTGGACCTGGCATCCTTTTCCCCTCTCCAGCCGTATTCGGCCGCTATGTCCTTGATCGGGGTTATAGAAGATATATTCGTCACTTGAAAGGCTTCAGCCGCCAGATCGCACAGCGTATCCTTACCTACCCCCCCATTGCCGTTTATAATGATGACTACTTTTTTCATGCTATCTGCTCCCTTGTCAATCTCTTTCTTAATTATAAAGAATAATCAGGAAAAACACAACCTGCAAGGTATACGCACTTGGGCGGATACAGATGCGAAGCTGTGGTGTGCACGGCACGGCCGGGACAGAGGCCATAAATATTCATACTTTAAGCCGCCCGGAAATATATTATATATGATATGGAAACGGGGCGGGATATTTTAGACCTGCCTCATATGATACCTTATTGAACGTTAGCAGTTCAATAAGTATGCCTTATTGAACGTTAGCAGTTCAATAAGTATGCCTTATTGAATGTTAGCGGTTCAATAAGTATGCCTTATGGTTTGGAGGGTCCTATGCAGAAAATCCGGAAGAAAACGCTGAAAGACATCCTGTTCTACAATGACATTGCCGTCTTCACCTACAAGATAGACTACCCGTTCTTTCTCACTACGTGCAGCACCTCGGCCGCACGCGGCATCAATACGTATTATGCCGCCAAAGCAGAAAAGCTGGAACAATACTGCCGTACCGTCCTGTATGATGAAGCGGTAGAAAGCGCCCGCTATATACAGAAGAACTATCCTCCGTTCCACAGTTATGAGCTGGAAGAAACGTACACGGTCACTTATAACGAACGCTGCATCACAAGCCTTTATACCGAGCAGTATACGTATATGGGCGGAGCCCATGGCGCCACCGAACGGAGATCCGACACCTGGGACTTCCGTTCCGGCCGCCGGATAGCGCTGTCCGATTTCTATCCAGGGAACAATGATGTTTCAGACCGCATAAAGGATTGTATAGAGGAGCAGACCGCCCAGAGGCTGAAGGCCGCCCCTTCGACATATTTTGACAATTATACCGAACTTATCCGGAAGAACTTCCATATGGAGAACTATTATCTGAATCCAGACGGGATTGTCATATACTTCCAGCAGTATGATATCGCCCCCTATTCAAGCGGGCTGCCTGAATTCGAGCTTCCCTTCCGGGAAACTGTGCATCCTGCCTAGATGATGCTGTCTGCTGTAAATAAGTGTTCGATACTCTTATGTATCGCTCCGAGGACGCCTTCTTTGTTATCCAGCTTCGAGAGGACGATTTCCGGCGGAAACGGAATATGGTTGCGGAGCATGGAACGCCACGTGTCAATAAACACGTTGCCGAATGCTGTTCCAAGACCGCCGGAGATGATGACCGCCTCCAGATCCAGAGCGGCGCATAAGTTGATCAGCGTCACTCCGATATTGATCGATATCTCATCCAGAACCGAACGGACATACAGATCATCCGCCCGGTACCTTTCCACGAGCCGTTCCACTTCCTGCTGAAAGTTATCATGTGAGATGAACTTCTCTATCTTCTCTTTTGAGATGATACTTTCCAGCACACCTACTTCTTCAAACGAGCCCCTGAGCTTCATAGGCTCTGCCACCATGTACCCGATTTCACCCGCGGCGTTATGGCTGCCGGAATATATCTTGCCGTTCAGAACGAGCGCCGAGCCGACACCCACCCCATAGTTGATGACGATAAAGTTGCCATAGCCTTTTCCGGCTCCCTCTGCCTGTTCTCCTATCGCGCCCATGTTGACACTGTTTTCCAGAATCAGCTCCGTCTCAAATTCTTCTGCAATCCTCTTTTTGAACGCTTTTAGATCTATATCCGGGAAATATGGTGCCAGCAGGATAGTGTCGCCTCTGATTACACCTGGCAGCCCCATTCCGATACAGAGGATATCCTGTTCCGTCTTACCGCTCTTTGCCAGTGCCTGTCTGATCACTTCCGCCACCGCATCGTGCAGTTCCTTTGCGTCCCCGCCAGAGACGGCGGGAGCCTTCACATAGCCCAATACCGTTCCCATCAGGTCGGCAACCATAACGCGGATCCAAAACCTGCCGATGTCGACGCCGATGACAAATCCCATCTCTTCATTAAATGACAGAAGCATGGACTTTCGTCCCAATGAGTTGTCCCCTTCCCCGGATTCCCTGACATGACCTTGTTCAATTAATATCTTCACATTCGCTGATATTGCCGGAAAGCTCATCCCAAGCCTTCTGGCCAGATCGGCTTTCGACATGCTTCCATTCAAGCGAAGGCAGTTCAGAATCAACATTCTGTTCGCCTCGCCAAGATCTTCAGGTTTGCCTCCTTTTTTCATCTCATACCCTCCTGTTTAACGCCAATTATACCATGATGCCGCCTGATTTACAACAATTCCCAGTTTACCCTGGGGTGCAGCAGAACTTCAGCCTGATCGTATGTTCATAAGTCTCATCCTGTCTGAGCACGGCCGACGGGAACTGTCTGTAGTTGGGCGCCGCCGGATAATACTGGGGCTCCAGGCACAATCCGCCCCGGAGGCCATAGCGGCATCCGCCTTTTCCTGTTTCACCGCCGTTCAGATAGTTGCCGCTGTAAAACTGCAGGCCTGGAAGGTCGGAATACAGCTCCATCCGCACATCCCTTGCGCTGCTTTCCAGCTCTGCAACTTTCTTCATCGTGCCGGTGGGCCCGCCTATAGTCCAGTTGTGGTCATACCCTTCGCTGATATGGAGCTGCCGATCCGGGCGTCTGATCCGTTCGCCGATTCTCGTCATGGTGAGAAAGTCCATCGGTGTCCCAGACACGTCTAGCACATTGCCATTGGGACAGCAGTCCTCTGACAGTTCGAGGAACTGGCTGCTGTAGATCTTCAGCCTGTGGTTCTCTATGCTGCCGCTGTCATGCCCGTCGAGATTGTAATAGCTGTGGTTCGTCATGTTCAGCACCGTGTCTTTGTCACTGTGCGCACGGTGTACCATTATGACCTCATCCTTATCGGTCAGCTCGTAGCTTGCTTCCACTTCCAGATTCCCCGGGAATCCTTCTTCTTTGTCTTCTATCCATGCGCGGAATGTAACTTTATTGTCATCCTCTTCGAGGCTGGCGGTAAAGCAATGCTTGTCAAAGCCACGCCTTCCCCCGTGGAGGGTATTTTCATGATCATTTTTAAATAAATGGTACTGCCTTCCCTCCAGCCAGAAGCTCCCGCCCCGTATCTGTCCGGCGTACCGTCCTATCGTGGCCCCTAGGTAGAGGCCCGTACGTTCATATCCGGCCGCGCTGTCAAATCCGAGCACTACATCCCTCTTCTGCCCATCCTTGACAGGCAGCACGATGGCCTGCACGGCAGCGCCAATATTGGTGACGCTGACAGTCATATTATTTTTATTCTTGAGCGTATACAGATACGCCTCCTGCCCGGTCACCAGCGTGCCAAACGGCTGGACCTTTATATGTGCCATATATGATTCACCTCTTTTTCGTATATTATCTCATTCGTCCTGCCTGCTTGATAAAATGATCTCCTGCAGCCCATCCCTTTTTGCGGATCAGTTCCTGAATCGTCAAAGGGCTCACATGGAATGCGATGCTGTCCTCGCATTCGACCGCCATCCCCGCACAGATCGTTCCAAGCTCCGGCGCGCTTGACAGCGCCGATTCGCCGAACACACGGTCGCTGCGGCCCTTCTGAAGCTCCATGCCGCGGGCGATGCCGGCCAGGGTGCCGCCCAGGAATGCATCTCCGGCGCCGGTCGTATTGATAGCGTTGCCGGGTAATGGTGGAATCCTTTCGACCGTCTGGTTGACGAACGTATACGCCCCTTCCTTGCCGCATGTCATGAGGATGGACAGGCGGGGATTCGATTTTGCCAGCTTATCTGCCAGCTGCCTGAGCAGCTTCGTCCCCGTCTCTCTGCTATGAGCGACTGCCTGCGCCTCTTCCATGTTGACGGCAAGGATATCCACATGCCTGTATATGGATAGCGCTTCAAACTCCTCTGCCTCCGAAACCGGTACCGACAAGACGGTAAGGGCCCCCTCCATTTTTCCGCTTCTTATCATCTCTGCCCTGGAAGCGACCGGCACTTCAGGAATCGCACAGACGATCGTCTTCTCATCCACGCCAATCTGTGCCATTGCTTCTTTGATATATTCCGGCGTGACGAGCCCCGAAGCGCTGTTAGCGGCTGTAAAGTTGCACGTCTCCCTGTCCGGATACTGCAGACAGATGCTGATGGTCGTCGGAAAGTCCGGGCTTAGGGATATGTACTTCACGTCCATCCCCTGTTTCCTCATCTCTTCGATGATGGCACGGCCGCTGCTGTCGGCTCCTACATATCCAACCGGGTACACCGGTATCGTGTCTTTCAGCAGGGCCGCTGCGTAATACAGGACGATCTGCTGTTTGCAATAGTCTTTTGCGGAGCTCAGCGTCACAGGACGTGACTCGCTTCTGCCAAGCGCTTCCTGCCTGCTGCTCAGAAACAGCATGCCGGTGCCGATACCTCCGGTCGCTATAATCTTGTCAAACTTCATATATCTCCCACCTTTATCCTTATCTGCTGTTTACCGCCCTGAACTCCCACTCCGGGTGCTCGCTGATGGGATGGGAGGCTGTCTCTTCTGTCGCTGTAATCAAAGCGTCCGGATGCTCCTGCAGAAGCGTCATCGGATACTCCACCGTCGGCTCGGAGAACAAGGCGACCCGCAGAGCCGTCTGCTTCCACGCCCCTGTGGCGGAATAGACCCTGATTTTCTTCGCCTTCATACATTCTCTGACGCCTAACGTTATCGACATGGGCGGCATGAACTGCCACGCTCCTCCAAGTCCCCTTTGGGATAATGCAAGTATCGTATCGTTGTTGTTGTTCTGTATCCTTGCGGTCGAATTGCGCAGGTCATCGAGCGACACTTCCACATACGGGTTGCGGTTCGCCTGGTTGAATGCGATGTGCCCGTCCTGGCCCCATCCTCCCAGCGTGTAGTCAATCTCCACCTCCGAGATCATCCGGGACATCTCCTGCATATTATATGGAGTCAGATAATGCCGGTTTTCCGACAGGACTTGCAGTTCCTCCTCTATGCCGCCGTAAAAATGCCGTTCCATGAAAGTGCGGAAATTATTGGGGTCTTCTTTTGGCAGCAGCCTTCCCTCCCAGTCCAGGTTCTCATCCATGTGGTAGCAGACCATATTTCGCAGGGACACCTGCTCTTCATTCACCATATCGGTAAATGGCCCATACCATTCTTTTGGACCGCACGGTACGATGAGCCGGAAGATGCGCTTCTCTTCGTTCGCTTTCTTGATCTCGTCCACAAGGTCCCTTGCCATAACTGTCCCCAGTTCGCCGGAATCTTCTACAATGCGCAGGGGTACCTTCAAGTCGTCCCTCTCTGCCAGCTCTTTGGCCGGAATGCTGCACCATTTATATAAGTTTTTTAAATCCATATCTGCCACTCCTTATCTGCTTTTTTTCTTCGATATTACATCAAAGGCAACTGCGGCCAGGAGAACCAGCCCTTTGATTGCCTGCTGCCAGTTGGAATCCACACCCATGATGGACATTCCGTTATTGAGCAGCCCCATAAATACCGCGCCGATTACGGCTCCCATCACCGTTCCGGTGCCACCGTAAGCGGAAGCCCCGCCGATGTAGCAGGAGGCGATGGCGTCCATCTCGTAGTTCTTGCCGGCTGTCGGCGCCGCCGAGTTGAATCTGGCCACGCATACGAGCGCGGCTACGGCGCTTAAGAATGCCATATTGGTAAATGCAAAGAACAGCACGCGGTTCGTATTGACCCCGCTCATCTTCGCCGCCTTCTCATTGCCGCCGACCGCATAAAGGTAGCGTCCGCCCACCGTCTTGGACGTGTAATATGTATAGACGCCGACCACTGCCGCCAGTATGACAAGGATGGTAGGAAGCCCCTGGAACTGAGCCATACGGTACGCTGCCAGAAGGATGACAAGGCAGATGACGCCTGCCTTCCCCGCAGAGGGCAAAAGCTTCTCTGCCGCATATCCCTTTTTCTGCCTGTTTCTGCGGCCATTAATAAATACGAAGAGATAGGCCAGGCACGCCAGCACGGCAGCCAGCATACATGTCACATTGATACTTCCCCCGAAGGTATCCGCGATATAGCTGTTGAATATCATCTTAAAGGCATCGGGGAACGGCGATATGGTCAGCCCATCCAGGATAATAAGCGCCACCCCGCGCCACAGAAGCATACCTGCCAGTGTCACGATAAAGGACGGAATCCTGATATAAGCAATCCAAAAGCCCTGCCACATCCCGATCAAGATGCCAAGCACAAGGCAGATGACGATAACGAGCCCAAAGTTCATCTTATATGTCACCATCAGCTTGCCTGCCACAGCCCCTATAAATGCCACGACCGAACCGACCGAAAGGTCGATATTGCCACCTGTCAGAATGCATAGCAACATGCCGACCGCCAGGATTACCACATGGCCGTTCTGGGCAATCAGGTTCGTCACATTCTGAGGGTCAAATAGCACCCCATTCGTCTTCCAGCCGAAAAACAACGCGACGATCAGCAGAATAAACAACATTGTATTCTTCTTCAGTATCTCTTTTACACGATTCACGTTAATCCTCTCCTCCTTTACTGCTTTGCACCCTGCTTCAATATGAGTGTCATGATCTTCTCCTGCGTCGCCTCTTCCCGGTCAAGCTCGCCTACGAACCTGCCCTGGTTCATGATATAAATCCGGTCGCACATGCCGAGGATCTCCGGGAGTTCAGATGATATCATGACAATGGACTTCCCCTCCTTAGCCAGCGCGTTGATAATACTGTAGATCTCATATTTAGCGCCGACATCAATCCCTCTCGTCGGCTCATCCAGAATCATGATGTCCGGTTCTGTGAACATCCATTTTCCAAGCAGGACCTTCTGCTGGTTACCTCCGCTTAAGTTGCCCACATTCTGCTCCACGGATGGCGTCTTCGTCCGCAGCTTCTCTTTATACGTCTCGGCTATCTCAAATTCTTTGTCCTTGTCAATGACGCCAAAGCGGCTCACCTGATCCATCTTCGCAAGCGTCGTGTTGACCCGGATTGGATTGCTTAATATGAGCCCGTTGCCTTTACGGTCCTCGGTTATATAGGCCAGCTTATTGTCGATCGCCTGCTGGACGGAAGTAAGCTTCACTTTCTTTCCGCAAAGCGTCATCTCGCCGCTGATATTCACTCCATAGCTCCTGCCAAATATGCTCATGGCAAACTCTGTGCGCCCCGCTCCCATCAGGCCCGATATGCCGACCACTTCGCCGCGTCTGACATACATGCTGACGTTATCGACCACCTTCCTCTCAGGAGCAAGGGGATGATGGACCGTCCAGTTCCTGATGTCCATGCTGACCTCGCCGATTGCCACATTCTCCCTTGCCGGAAACCGGTTCGTCAGCTCCCTTCCGACCATCCCCTTGATAATCTGATCTTCATCGATGACATGTGCCTCGTTGTCCAGCGTCTCTATCGTCATCCCATCCCGCAGCACCGTAATCTTGTCTGCCACATAGGCAATCTCATTCAGCTTGTGGGATATGATGATGGAGGTCATCCCCTTCTTCTTCAGCGTCAGCAGCAGATCCAGCAGCTTTCTGGAATCCGACTCGTTCAGTGAGGCGGTCGGTTCATCCAGTATCAGCAGCTTTACGTCTTTGGCCAGCGCTTTGGCAATCTCCACAAGCTGCTGCTTGCCGACGCCGATATCTTTCACCAGGGTCTGGGGCGGCTCGGACAATCCGACGGTCTCAAGCAGCTCCTCCGCCTGGGTGAACGTGGCATTCCAGTTCACGTTATAGCGGCTGCCCCGCTCATTGCCCAGAAACATATTTTCTCCAATCGTCATATACGGTACGAGCGCCAGCTCCTGATGGATAATCACGATCCCTTTTCTTTCGCTGTCTTTGATCTTCTGAAATTCGCAGCGCTCCCCTTCATAGATGATTTCCCCTTCATAGCTCCCATACGGATACACTCCGCTTAGGATGTTCATCAAGGTTGATTTGCCGGCGCCATTTTCACCGACAAGTGCGTGTATCCCGCCCTCTTCCACCCTAAGGTTTACATCATCCAGAGCCTTGACGCCGGGAAAAGTCTTGGTAATCCCCTTCATCTCCATTAGTATTCTGCTCAAAATATCTCTCCCTTTCTAAAGGAGCTGCTGCAATGTGCAGCAGCCCTGACCTGATCCATCTGTAAATCTGCTATTGAAGCCTGTCTTCTGTATAATATCCGGAGTCAATGAGCACTTCTTTATAGTTGTCGATATCAGCAACCTGCGGTTCGCAGAGGTAAGTCGGTATGATGCCAGTGCCGTTGTCATAGTCTTTTGTATTGTTAATCTCCGGCTCTTCGCCCTTCATGATGGACTCGACCATATCCGCCGTCACATTGGCCAGCTCTCTCGTATCCACAAAGACAGACATCGACTGCAGCCCTTTGATCATGTTCCTCACCGACGTGATCTCACAGTCCTGTCCTGTGATAATCGGAAAATCTTCCGCCGTGTAGCCCGCGGCAACCAAAGCGTTCGTTATTCCATTTGCCACGGAATCATTGGATGACAGCACCGCGTCCAGCTTCACGCCGCCGGTGTAGCTCTTCGTAATGATGTTTTCCATCCGCTTCTGCGCCTCTTCCGTCGACCAGTTCGGCGTGGCACATGCGGCCAGTGATGCTTCTGTGCCGGACTGGATGACTAATTTCCCTTCATCTACGTATTTCTGCAGAACGGACATCGCACCGCCGAAGTAGAAATTCACGTTGTTGTCATCGGTCGGCCCGGTAAACAATTCGATGTTAAACGGCCCGTCCTGATGTTCCAGGTCTAACTTGTCAGCTATGTACTGTCCCTGCATGATTCCAATCTTCTCATTGTCAAAGGTTGCATAATATGTAACTGCGTCTGTATTCATGATGAGCCGGTCATATGCGATAACCGGGATATCGGCAGCCTTGGCCTTCTCCAGCACTTCCGAAAGGGCCCCGCCGTCGATAGAGGCGATAACGAGGATTCCGCACCCGCCTGTAATCATATTCTCAATCTGTGACGCCTGTACGCCGATATCGTTATTTGCATATTGGATATCTACCGTATAGCCTGCTTTTTCCATGGCCTCTTTCATGTAGGCGCCGTCTTCGCTCCAGCGCTGCAGGTCTTTCGTCGGCATGGCGATGCCGACCTTCTTGCTGTCCTTCTTGCTTCCGCCGGAAGCACTGCCGCTTTTACCGGAATCTCCGCTCGTGCAGGCAGCCAGAGATAACATCATTGTCAAAACCATCAAAACCGCAATTACTTTCTTGTAAATTTTCTTCATACCCTTCTCCTTTTAGAATGAATTAATGTTCTTTAAATAGAATTACCGTTGTGTACCGTGACCGGCCGTCCGTCTCATAAATTGCTGCGGCATCCCCCTTTCTGAACTGATAATTATGAAACGAACTTTTTAATTAATTAAAGTTTATTTCATAATTATGGCAAAAAATGCCGTAATAATGTTGTATTTTGCATGTTTTTGTGTTTCCATGCGTTGTTTCGCGCATATATTTATTAAAGTTAAATTAATTATATTTTATAAGTGGGGATTTGTCAACCAAAATTGATGTGTTGTTAAATATTTCCACGGGGGATTTTGTTTAGACGATACTTTCAGATAATACTAATCAAATCAGCAAGACTCCCTTAAAAATATCACTAACCATACTTTTCTTTGTAATTGTTCTGCCTCGAACCGGTCGGTCAGTTTCTCTAATTTACTAATTAGTTCTGCTGTCTTCTTCCGCGTAATAAATTTTGACAATTGTACTGCGTCTACAAGCAATTTCAATTCCGGCACTCCAGCTGCTGCCCGAGCCTCTTCCCAGCCTCTTTCTGCTCCCTTTGCTCCGCTTCTATGTAGCCCTTGACCACACGGTCCATAATCTCCGCAGCATTCATGTCGTTGGTCTGCTACTCCATATGGCGTTGGATGCTGGCGTTCCCCCTTCCAGTTGGTAAAACAGTAGATTACCCGCCACGTTCCTGTGGCATTATCTTTGTATACAGCCAATTCCATCGGCTCCTTTCGTCTTAATCGCTGTTACAAACCTTTCTATGAAAAAATGTAGCGTTCACACGTCCTGCCACCGTCAAATACCCTTGTTTCTGTAACTCTGCGTTCAATTCTCGCACAATCTGGTAGGCTTTTGACTTTGACACCCGTAATTCCGCTGCCACTTCCTCCACAGTCATAAATGATTTTTCTGCGGTTCATGTGTATAATACTAAATATATTCCGTTAATCCAAGTTGTTTTTAAAAGAATCTTAACTTTTTTTATTTAAGTTATTCTTGCCATTTCTATTACACATGCTATACTAAATTAAACAAATTTATTTAATACAAGTCATGCACGACTGGCAGAAAGCAGAACAGCGGGGGCTTGCACACGACGGGCTGCTTTTTGACATGCTTATATGGCGCACCGCCACAGCGAGATGAAGCGAAGCGTAATCGAGCTGGCATGACGGTACCACTAATACTATATCGGAGGTTTTATTATGGCAATAGGCAAACGTATCAAGTTTTTCCGCAACCGCAAAGGCATGACGCAAAAGCAACTGGGCGAAGTCCTCGGCTTTCTCGGAAAGACCTCTGATGTCCGTATGGCACAGTACGAGTCAGAAGCAAGAACACCAAAACACGACCTTGTAAAAGAAATGGCGCATATCTTTGATGTCAGTCCCCGTGCGATTACAGTGCCGGAAATAGACAGTAATATCGGACTTATGCACACCCTCTTTGCTCTGGAAGATATGTACGGACTGAAAATCGGGGAAATTGATGGAGAAATCTGCCTGCGGCTGGATAAGTCCACCGGCACAGCTTATTCCTCTACGTTTGAAATGTTCCATGCATGGCAGGAGCAGTCTGCCCTGTTAGAGAAAGGCGAGATAACCAAAGAGGAATACGACCAATGGCGGTATAAATATCCCGAATTGGACACCTCTAAGCAATGGCGAAAAGCTCTCCCACAGGATCTAAGCGACTTCCTCACAGACGCATTGAAAGATGAATCCGAATGATTCTCTCCCGGCTCTTATCAACGCAAAAAACCTTACCGACTTTCAGCTTCATTTCTGAAAATCAGTAAGGTTTCTCTATGTTATTGAAGTATTTTATTCAGTGCGTGATGTGAAAAGTGTTGCCAAATTGTTGCCACTCACTAAGAAAATATGCTTGAAATCCGCATAAACACTGGACTGATTATTTGATATATCCATATTATCATGCCTATATGGGCTAATGTTATCATTTTGTTATCGGCGTTGATATCACTCGCTCAAGTAACTGTGGATAATAGCAATATGTTCTGCTTCAAGTTATAAGCGATTTTGCTTAAAAAATCAACCTCTATTCAGATTCATACCACACTTCGCTTGTCCCTGTGAGCTGAACAACTAAGCACTTTACATCTATCTTCCTTTTCATATACTTTTAGTCTTTGAGCAAAATACGATTTTTTTCGTATTCAATTATGCCATCCTTCTGCATTTTGGAAAGCTCATTGCACATAGCGCTGCGGTCAACATTCAGGTAATCTGCTAACTGCTGGCGGTTATATGGAATCAGAAAAGAATTGCTTCCAGCGCATTTGGCACATTCTGAAAAGTAGGACATCAACCGACCCCGTATGGATTTTGAACCGGTATGCTGAATTCTTTGAGAAAGCCGGAGGCTTTTGTGGGCGCAGACAGTCAGTAGATTCCGTGCAAGTTTTGTATGAAAGGGGCAGGCATTGGTACAGGTGGTCAAGACACGCCCCACATTCATAAACAGTACGGAAGTATCTTCCGAAGCAGACACCGTAACCAGCATCGGCTGTCCCGGAATACAAGCATATACCTCGGCAAATACGGAACCGGGAGCAACATTTCCCAAAATGCCGGTATTGCCCCATATGTCGTTACAGGATATCATAGCCATACCTGACAACACAATTCCGATATTTTCTGTAATGCTCCCTTCCGAAAGAATCACCTCTCCTTTTTTGTAACTGCGTTTTACGGCATTCAGGCAGCTTAAAAGAGAGGTGATTTCATCTTCTCCTAACCCACGGAATAATTGCGTATCGGATAATTTCATATTTTTCTCCTTTTGTTGTTATAACAACAGACTTTCAAGTTTGATTATAGTATACTATACCCAGAAACGCAAGAGAAAGGATGAATTTAAAGTGATTAGAAAAATTATCCAAGTAGACGAAGAAAAATGCAACGGCTGTGGCGCATGTGCCGACGCTTGCCATGAAGGAGCCATCGGCATGGTAAACGGAAAGGCAAAACTTCTACGGGACGATTATTGTGACGGTCTTGGAGATTGTCTGCCGACCTGCCCAACAGGTGCAATTTCCTTTGAAAAACGGGAAGCCGCCGCATATGACGAAAAGGCTGTACAGGAAAATATGAGGAAAAAGGAAGAAAATAGTCATACCTCTGCTGTTCCTCACGCGGGATGCCCCGGCAGTCGTATGCAGCGTATTCAGCATTCACAGGAAGCTGCCTCTCCCGCTCAGGTGCAGGCTGAGTCACAGCTTGGACAATGGCCCTGTCAAATTAAGCTGGTTCCAATCAATGCACCGTATTTTGGCGGCGCAAAGCTGTTAATTGCAGCTGATTGCAGCGCATACGCCTACGCCAGAATGCATGATGATTTTATGCGCGGGAAGATTACGATTATTGGATGTCCCAAACTTGACAGCGTGGACTACAGCGAAAAGCTGACACAGATCATTCAAAACAATAACATTCAAAGTGTGACAATTGTGCGAATGGAAGTTCCCTGCTGCGGCGGACTGGAATTAGCGGCAAAAAAAGCATTACAGGCAAGCGGAAAATTCATTCCCTGGCAGGTTGTCACCATATCAGTTGACGGTAAAATTCTGGAATAAAAGGAGGAGGTTTACTATGAATATGAAAATGAAAAACATTGCCCAATCAGAAGTGTTGACGCTGAAAGAACAGATTTCTTATCAGGAGGGACAGGTTGTCAGCAAAACTCTGGCACAAAACCCAGCGGTAAGTATTACCCTGTTTTCTTTCGCAAAAGGGGAAGAAATCAGCACCCATGAATCGGGTGGGGATGCCTTCGTCACCTGCTTAGACGGTGTTGGAAAAATCACCATTGATGGCGTTGAATATCTGCTGCACGAAGGAGAATCCATTGTCATGCCGGCAGGACACCCTCATGCGGTATATGGGCAGGAAGCGTTCAAGATGCTTTTAGTTGTTGTATTCTAAGCGAGAACAGCGATTATATAGGAAGTTGATGATGAAAAAACAAAAATAAAAATCAGCTTGATTGCTCAAAAAGGTCACAAGGGATGTCCTCGTGGTCATCAGATTGACGACACTTTTACTTTGATACCGAAAGAGGAAACCTTT
Organism: Extibacter muris; assembly: GCF_004345005.1. Classification (GTDB taxonomy): domain Bacteria; phylum Bacillota; class Clostridia; order Lachnospirales; family Lachnospiraceae; genus Extibacter; species Extibacter muris. Next base: position 221,877 of record NZ_SMMX01000005.1, on the reverse strand, counting down.
GTCCTATGACTATGCATGTCGCATTTCATTATATAGATATCCTGCGCTATGGTGGAAACCTGCCAAGTCAACCGGACGGCTCCGTTGTTTTTTGCTGCCCGGATGTAGATGTAATCAATGTCTTTAAGCTAGAAATTGAGGATAAAACCGATTAAAACGAATCCTTATATTGAGATAACAAATTTATATATTTTTTATTATGGAGGTAAATTATGGAACAAAAGGGATTTCAGCTGTTACAACTGTATTGCGTCAGGAAGGTAAGCAGATATCTGCTGAAATCAATCATCTAATCACCCTGAACCTGTTCACTACCATCACCAATGCGAATTTTGATAAAGAGAGCATTGAGGCAAGAATCCGTGCTACGCTGACGGAAAAAGAAGTCCTGCTGACACAGGTTCAAAACCCGTCCGCCCTGCCCGAAGCCGCAAAGTGGGACGGCTCCGGCGATTGGGAAGAAAAGGCCGGGACGGTTGGCGTACTTTCCACCGAAAACGAGGACATCCGTTCTCTGCGGGAGCTGATCACCTACGGCTTGAAGGGGCTGTCTGCCTATTCCAAGCACGCAAATGTGCTGCTGAAGGATGACAATGAAGTCGACGCGTTTCTTCAGAGAGCACTGGCAGCTACGCTGGATGACAGCCTCAGTGTAGAGGATTTGATTGCCCTGACTATGGAAACGGGAAAATATGGGGTATCCGGTATGGCAATGCTGGATAAGGCTAACACAGATAGTTATGGAAATCCTGAAGTTACGAAAGTAAATATTGGCGTTGGAAAGAATCCCGGTATTCTGGTATCCGGTCATGACCTGTGTGATCTGGAAATGCTGCTGGAGCAGACCCAGGGAACCGGCGTAGATGTCTATACGCATTCTGAGATGCTGCCCGCCCACTATTACCCAGCCTTCAAAAAATATCCCAACTTTGTTGGCAACTACGGAAATGCATGGTGGAAGCAAAAAGAGGAATTTGAATCCTTTAACGGTCCTATCCTTATGACGACCAACTGTATTGTGCCGCCTAAGGACAGCTACAAGGATAGACTCTATACCACCGGCGCTGCGGGGTATCCGGGATGCACTCATATTCCGGGAGAAATTGGCGAACAGAAGGATTTTTCCGTGATTATTGAGCAGGCAAAAAAATGTGCCGCTCCAAATGAAATCGAGGCGGGTGAAATCATCGGCGGATTCGCCCATGCGCAGGTTCTGGCTCTGGCGGATAAAGTTGTAGAAGCTGTAAAAAGCGGCGCAATCAAAAAGTTTGTGGTTATGGCAGGTTGTGACGGTCGGGCGAAGAGCCGTGACTACTATACGGAATTTGCTAAGGCTCTGCCCAAGGACGCTGTGATTCTTACTGCCGGCTGTGCAAAATACAAGTACAACAAACTGCCTTTAGGCGATATCAACGGCATTCCGCGTGTTCTGGACGCCGGTCAATGTAACGATTCCTACTCTCTTGCCGTAATCGCCCTGAAACTCAAGGATGTTTTCGGTCTGGATGATATTAACGATCTGCCGATCGCCTATAATATCGCATGGTACGAGCAAAAGGCGGTTATCGTCCTGCTGGCGCTTTTGTATCTTGGTGTGAAGAATATCCATCTCGGTCCTACGCTTCCGGCATTCCTCAGCCCCAATGTGGCAAAAGTTTTGGTTGAGAACTTCGGTATTGCGGGAATTGGTACAGTGGAAGAAGATATGAAAATTGGAGAAATCGCATCCCGGTTGTCTTTCCATCGTTTCATGGAATTCGGATATTTCAGAGTCCACTTTTCAGTTACCCGGTCAAGGGCTGCCAGGGATTTCTTCTCATCTGGAGCCTGATATATTATTTTTAGATCCGTTGCAAAAGCTTTTCTGTCTTTATCTGGAACATACTTCAGTGGATTTCTTACCTGATGGACGATGCAGCGCTGATATTCTGTTTTAGGGAATGCAGCCGCAATAGCTTCTTTAATCCCAGTGAGGCCGTCAGCACAGAGAATCAGGATATCTTTTACACCACGGTTTTTCAGCTCATTCAGAACAGACAGCCAGTATTTAGAACTTTCGTTATCTCCAACCTGAATGGTAAGGACTTCCTTATCCAGAGGCCGGTTCTGCCAGTCTTCAATCTGGGGAAGAATCTTATCTGTTACATCAGAAATAAATCCTTCGGAGGTTTCAAAACCATAAATGTCTTCGATCGTTTCAGAAATCTGATGGGTAGTCATCCCTTTGGCGTACATGGAAATGATCTTCTGGTCGATATCAGAAATATCTTTCTGGCGTTTTTTGACTACTTGAGGATTAAAAGTGGATTTACGGTCCTGTGGAACTTCAATTTCCATGGAGCCATAGCCGCTGTTCACGCGTTTACGCTTGTAACCATTTCGGTGATCGTCATTATCAGAACGCTCCGATTTTTCGTATCCGAGATGGTCCTCCATTTCCGCTTCTATCATTTCCTTGATGGTTCCACCAAGAAGATCCTTAAGTGCATCTTGGATATCTTCAGCCGTCTGAATATCGTATTCTTCCAGTAGCTGATGAATGATGTTACGCTTGCCCTCCGTCATTTGTACCCGGTGTACAGGCTTCTTTTGTTTTGCCATAATAAAAGGCCCTCCTATGAATTAGATTTTATCATAGAAGAACTTTTCACTAACATATTTACAGAAAATTTTTCATACTCCCCAGCAAGCATACCCTGCCAAGAGCCCTGGTAAAGCTGGCAGGGCTTGCCGGCGTTCACCGAATTAAGATCCATGCTTTACGTCATTCTCACGCTTCGTTACTTGTAGAAATGGGTTTTACGCCATTAGCGATTGCGGAGCGGTTAGGACATGAGAAAATCGAAACAACACTAAATACTTATTCACATTTATATCCAAACAAGCAGGGGGAACTTGCAGATAAATTGGAGATAGAGAACAGCAGGGAGGAAGTAGAATGAGCGGAGTGCATAAATACCCGACAATCAGCTTTCACATTTCCCCCAGAGAAAGGGAAGAAATCGAAGCAAAAATTTTAGCAAGCGGACTTTCCAAGAAAGATTATTTTGTCCGTTCCTGTATTTATAACCGGGTGTGCGTGGTCGGTAAAAAAGAACTGGTTTATCAGTTGGTAGAGGAACTAAAGATAATGCAGACAAATATCCGGGAAGTGACAGAAGAGTTTGAAAAGGCAGAGATTTATTTAACGCCGGAGGGATTGGAAGATATGCGGAATGACTGTCTTGATATGCTGAAAGCTATCCTTTGGGTGTTGGATGGAGCAAAATATCTGTGGCAAGACAAACAAGAAAAAAGCCCCGACAGCGGCAACTGTTAGGGCTGTGATAACTGGAAAACCTCTGTTATCAACCTCACAATATCGGTATGGCAGAGGTTTCTTCCAGTGGCAACGATTTTTCAGAAATGGAGGTCATTAGGGAGAAACAAAAATCGAATTACAGTTGATTAAATTATCAGAAGTACAGTCGCAGGAAGTTTCTTGGCTGTGGTTTCCGTTTATCCCTTATGGCAAGCTGACAATCATTCAAGGCGATCCGGGTGACGGAAAGACAACCTTTATACTGAATATAGCGGCGAAACTGTCTAAGGGAGAGGGCATAGACAGTGTAATGAACCTCGCAGAGCCTTTGAATGTAATCTATCAGAGTGCAGAGGACGGACTTGCCGATACGGTAAAGCCCCGGTTAGAACAGGCAGGGGCAGACTGTGAGAAAATTTCGGTCATTGATGAAAAGATAAAATCCCTTTCCATGATAGATGAACGGTTGGAAGAAGCTGTTATAAGGACAGGAGCAAAGCTGTTGATTTTAGACCCAATACAAGCCTATTTGGGCGGTGGTATGGATATGAACCGGGCGAATGAAGTAAGGGATATGACAAAGCGGTTAGCGGCACTGGCAGAGAAATATCAGTGTGCTATCGTTCTTGTTGGTCACATGAACAAAGCGGCAGGAAATAAGGCGGCATACCGGGGAATGGGTTCGATTGATTTCTTTGCAGTTGCAAGAAGTGTTCTCTTGGTCGGCAGAGTAGAGGGAGAGGAAAATACAAGGGCTGTGGTGCAGATTAAAAATAACCTTGCGGCGTTTGGACACCCGAAAGCATTTGCATTGTCAGAGGACGGTTTTCATTGGCTTGGAGATTATGAGATAACAGCAGATGAAGTATTAGGCGGTATCGCTCCCAAAGCAAATAAAATGGAACAGGCAAAGCGGCTACTCCGGGAACTGGCAGAAACAAACAACGCCATGCAGAGCAATGAAATTTTTAATCTTGCAGAGGAACAGGCTATATCGAAACGGACACTGGAAAATGCAAAGAAAGAGTTAGGTATACGAGCGAAGCGGATAAACAATACATGGTATTGGGAACTGGATAAAATCAGACAGTGACGGAGAAAGGCAACAGCGCAACAATGCAGGGTATTAGAATTTTGCAGTCTTGGAATTGCGTTCTTGAAGATTGCAAGGTTGCAAAGATTATAGAGATTGCATTGTTGCGGTATTGGGAAGAAAGCCGGAAAGCGGCGGCAACAAGGCGGCGAAAAGCCGCCCCGTCCGTAAGGACGGAAAAGCCCCCGGCAGGGCGCAAAGGCACTTTTGATAGAGCGTAGCCTGTCGAAAGTGCTTTTGCGTTACTTTCGGGAAAGTAACAAAGCCTTACGCCTTTCGGCGCAGTAAAAATAGTGACACAAATATAGAGAATGTGGAGGATATGCCTATTGGAAAGAACGATTAGCGGCATGGTAGGGAAAGGTTCGGTCAATCACAATACAAGAGCCTTTACAGCTAAAATGTGGATAAGGAACGAAGCCGGGATAACGTGGAGTTCTGCCACACAAACATTTGTCTGTACTTGATTTTGAGAAGCAAGAACGGCAGAAAGAGGTTGAAGAACTGGAACAGACAATCTCCGGCAGTAAAGAGGAATTATCATCTATTCTTCATCAGCAGATAGCGGCAGAACAGGAAACGGAGCAGATACGGAAAGAGGGAGAAGCAATCCGGCAGGAAGTGTCTGAACTTTCCGCAACAAATCATCTGCTAAAAGAGCAAACAGAAACGCTGACAGAGGATAAGGAAAAGCTGTTATCCGAAAATGAGAAATTGGAGAAACAGCAGAAAAAGTTACAGCAGGAAATCAACAAAATGGTGCAGTCTAAGGAAGTCATGGAGCGCAATATTCACGCCTATGATGAAGATGTAAAATGGCAGTTAGCAGAGCCGGGGGGCATTGATGAGCGCAAAGGCTTACCGGGATAAAAAGGCTTTACCACTTGTGGAGAAATTGAAAGAGATAGTAAAAAATCTGACTATCAAGTGCGTACAGCTTACGGAACAGAGCAAGAAGCTGACTGCTAAAGTGAACGGACAACAGACGCAGATTAGCCGCTTGACGGATAAGGTCATGGAGCAGAGCGACACCATAGACCGATTGCAGGAAAAAATGTCTGATTTAAGGCGTTTGGAACGTCATTTAGGCAGGGAACAGGTGCAGTCGATAGTGGAACGATCAAAGGTATTAGAACAGGCAGAAAGGGCAAATAAACGCCCGAAACGTGCCTTTGAAATGAGCAGATAGGAAAGAGGATTGATAGGATATGACGGATATGGAGAAGAAAGTCATGGTGCGGCTGTGTGCTAATATCGTGGCAGAAACAGACCTTTACGAAACGGATAAGGAAGTACAAAATCTGATAGACTGGGTATGCTTATCGGAGCAGATAAAGGAAAACAATAATACAATTCGTAATCTAACTGGGGAATATAAAAAGATACAGCCGGACTGCCGGGTGGGAGTGCGGGCGCAGTTGGAGCGTATGAAAGAACTTTGTAAAGAGCGAAATAGTCTGTATGAGAAGCAGAACGATTTGAAAGGACAGAAACAGCAGATAGAGAGGGCATTGGAGCGATAAAGTTTGCCGGGGAATGACAGTTACAGAAAGTCATTCCCCGGCATTTGTTATGTCAAATTTATAGCCGACACCTAACTTCCGGGATTGGAAGCAAGAAGTACAAGGGTACGGTATTCAAGACAGGTAAGGTTAATTTCCCTTCCGTCTTGAAGCACCCGGTGGTAGTGCTGTCTGATTTCCAGTCCCGGAAAAGATAGAATAGAAGCAGGAGCAATCTGCATAGGTTCAAATTGTATCCAATCAGATATTGCCGATATGATTTTATCAATTACTTTTTCCTCTTGTTCATTAAGTATCCGCATTAATATTTTCCCAATACATACCTCCCCTTTCATCAATTAGCATGTTTATTTATTATTTTCAATTTGTCTTGTTATCTGTTCCCTGCTTAATTTCTGGTATGTTTTGATATACAATATGGCGGCAAGGATAGTAGAAAATATATCAGCTACGGGCTGTGCCCATACAAGCCCGGTCAGACCAAGAACCGCCTTTAAGATGAACAGGGCAGGAATGTAGACAATGCCCTGTCTGCTTAAACTGATAATGAGTGAAGCGGTAGCTGCCCCCATAGCTTGTATGCTATTGACAAGAACATAAAATAAACCAAACAAAAAACTTGTTATTAACAAAATGCGTGAAAACTGGACAGCATAATTAAAGGCAGTCGTATCAGTCAGAAATACACTGACTATCTGATTGAGTGACAGATAACAGAGGACTGTCATAAAAACACCTAAAATCAACGCAAATATGGCTGAAAACTTAAAAATATCTTTAAACCTTTTCCATAATTTTGCTCCTACGCAGAAACCTAGCAAGGGCTGTATTCCCTGCCCTAACCCCATACATATCATACCGGTTATAATTGTTACTTTCATGGCAACGCCAATACCGGCAACCGCCATATCCCCGTATTCTGCCATTTGGCTGTTGACAATGATTTGTGAAATACTCATTAGCAAAGAACCTAATGCTGCGGGAATACCGATTGCAAAAACGCTGCTGCAAACTTTATTTTTTACTGTAAAATCTTTGAAACTAATACTAAGGTTTGATTTTCCCCGGAGAAAATAACAGATATAATACCCTGCGCCTATTACATTTCCGATTACGGTAGCAATCGCCGCACCTGCTATGTTCCAACCAAAACCCAGAATCATAATCGGGTCAAGAATGACATTCAAAAGGTTTCCAAGGAGTTGTCCCATCATGGCATTACCCGATTTTCCCTCTGCACGGATCACATTTGCATAGCAATTTGAAATTAGTACAAAAGGTCCGCTGCACGCAACAATTGTCAGATAGGTCTTTGTTAAATTCCATGTATCAGAGCTTGCCCCAATCAGTGATAGGATAGGGTTCATAAAAATTAAAAATAATGCCGCCATAATTACGCCTGCAATGATACAGCTCCACATACAGAAAGAGCAGACTTTTTTTGCGTAGTCCTCTTTCCCTTCACCTAATGCACGGGAAATGACAGATGTGCCGCCAATACCAAAAACTGTTCCTACTGCCATAAATATAAGAAATACAGGAGTTGCAAGCGATACAGCCGCAACCTGTAAAGCGTCATGTGTCTGTCCGATAAAGAACGTATCAGCTAAATTGTAAATTAGAACCATAAGCATTGCCGCCATAGCGGGCAGGGCATTTTTGAATACTGCCTGTGAAACAGGTGCTTTACTAAAGACTTCCATAGATTTTTGATTATTCATTGTATTTCCTCCTTTAATGATTGTTTGCGATTGAAAGCAAGCGATTGATATGGATATTTTTTTGTCTGCCCGATACAGGCAGACACTACATCTTCTTTGCTGTGTGATTTATTTTTTCCAACAAAGTTAATAGGCTTTCTTTTTCCACGGCTGAAAGATTTTCTAAGAGCATTTTTTCTGTATGTTCCAATTCCTGTTTTGCCTTATTGCAAAATTCCTCTCCAAGAGCAGTTATTTCCACATACTTTATCCGTTTATCCTCTGTATCCCCCGAAACCAAAACAAGTTTTTTCTGTTCTAAACGGAAAATCAATCCGGCAGTCGTGGATTGAGCAAGTGACAAGCATTTTTCCAGTCCCTTAAACGTAAGTTTTTTTGCAGGCGCATTTCGGATTGCAACTAAAGCAGACATTTGGGAATAGGTAAGGTTGTCGGCTTTCAGTTGGCTGTTTGCCCTTTTCTCCAAAGCGTTGTGTATTTGACGTATTAAAATTCCGCAGGTATTTGCTTCACTCAATTTCAACCCTCCAATCTGTAAAGTAGCATAGCATAATTTTTGTTGAATATCAATAGTATGCGATTGAATTTTGCAAAACCTAAAGAGAGGAAATGGCAGGAAGCATATTAAATTTTCTTAATTGACGGTTTTACACATGGTGCTAGCACCATGTAATAAGGGCGGATAAGGAGAAAATTTAGAAGGTGGTGTTTGGCTCTATTTTGGTTCTAAAAATTTTGACTGGTACAAATACAAGAGTATTTTTTGAAGAATATGGATAATAAAACAATTAAAAATCAGAGAAAAGTAGCCAGTTCAAGCTATCCGCCGAGGAGCTCGAATAGTCGGTGGTGGGACAGAAAGCCTTTATTTACGGGCTTTTCCGGCACCGGTGCCTCTGGATTGCATTATCATTGCATTTTTATATTTCCTGTGATAAGAAGCGGTGAACTGATTATGCGTGTAATCAGCTACGCTTTCCGTAGCAGGCGTGAAGTTAATAACTCCGCCTAACATTTTAGCAACCTCAAAGTTGCTGTTAGGATATAGATGTCCATAGGTCCCTAAAGTCGTCTGGATTTTTTCGTGGCCAAGACGGTCTTTGATGATCAATGGATTCACCCCCATGCTGATTAATAGTGCAACATGTGAATGACGAATATCATGCAAGCATATTCTTTTTACTCCCGAAGCCTTGATACCTCTGATAATCTCATGCTCCATATAGGATTTTGTAAAGCGGAACATTCTTTCGTCTGCCATAATTCCATACAAATGTGAAATATACTCTTTTAATTCTTCCGTCAAAAATGGCGGTATTGTTATAATTCGTTTGCTCTTTGGTGTTTTGGGCGGCGTGATAATATCCCTGCCCTCTATCCGCTGATAAGACTTGTTTATGGAAATTGTGCGCTTCTCCAAATCAATGTCATTATAAGTTATAGCAAGTAATTCCCCAATCCTCATGCCTGTCCGGTAAAGGAGCAGAAACGCCATTTTTGTTTCCGGCTTGTTCTCCACAGTCACAAGAAACTGTTTAAATTCCTGTCTCGTCCAAAACTCCTTTTCCCCGGCGTGGCTCTTTCCGATACTTCCAGCTTTTCTGCATGGATTGTCTTTCAAGTCATAATATCGAACCGCATAATTGAAGATTGCCGACAACTGATTATGCAGCGTTTTCAGATAGGTCTGTGAGTACGGTTTTTTCTTATCATCACGATAGGCAAGCATTTCATTCTGCCAAGTGATAATCTCCTTTGTGGAAATCTCGCTGATTTTCAACTTGCCGAAAAAGGGCAGTATCTTCGTGCGGATAATATGCTCCTTTGTCAGCCAAGTGTTTTCTTTCAGACGGTTTTTCACATCATTGATATACAATTCGGTAAAGGCTTCAAAACTCATATCAAGGTCGGAAGAAGTCTGCAACTGAAACATTCGCTCCCATTCCTGTGCTTCTTTCTTTGTGGCAAATCCACGCTTGCATTTCTGCTTGCGTTCGCACTTCCAATTCACATAGCGAGCCATCACATACCAAGTGCCGTTGTCCTCATTTTTAAATACGGGCATTATTTCATCTCCTTTCCTGCTCCGTAGAGCCTTTCATAAAAATACTGGCGGTTTACACGCCCTGCAATCGTAACAAAGCCCTTTGCTTTCAATTATACTATTTGCAGATACATAAACAAGGAGTGAAACATATATGGCTATTGGCGAAAGAATACATTTTTTCAGACTTATGCGTGGAATGACACAGAAGTATCTCGGTACTGCTGTCGGCTTCCCCGAAAGAAGTGCTGATGTCCGTTTGGCACAGTATGAAACAGGCTCACGCAAACCAAAAGCTGACTTAACAGCAGCTTTGGCACAGGTACTTGATGTTGCACCACAGGCTCTTGATGTTCCCGACATTGACAGCTACATCGGACTTATGCACACCTTATTTACCCTTGAGGACATTTACGGTCTGACTGTCAGCGAAACAGACGGCGAAGTCTGTCTGAAAGTCAACAAGGATAAAAGCAAGGACGCTGCTGAGTTACTGAAAATGCTCTATGCTTGGAAAGAGCAAGCGGACAAGCTATCTGCTGACGAAATCGACAGAGAACAGTACGACCAATGGCGTTACCATTATCCAAACTACGACACCACACAGCGATGGGCGAAAGTGCCATCTCAGGAATTGAGCGATGCTTTGCTGGAGCAATTCAAAGACCAACTTAATGATAAGTAAAGGAGTTGATAAAAAATGCCAGTTGTTCCTATCTATCTTGATATAGACGAAAAAACATACGCAGGTGTTAAAGCAGGTGTTTTAGAGCTATGTGGTTTAGCCAAAAAAGTAGATAACAAAAGAGTTGCCAAACATATTCCTGCGGTTGCTGATGCAGCCAAAGAGGGCGCATCTAAAGCTGTCGATTTTATCCGAGTACATCAAAAAGGAACTATCATAGTTGGTGGTGTCCTTGTCATAGGCGGTGCAGTCGCTGGCACAGTCGGATATATAGCACATAGAAAGCAGCGAAAACTCGACAAACAATTTGGAACGGCTTTACAAGAATATTTAGATTCTGCTCGAAATGGAACTTTAAGTATCGAAATCTTAGATACTCTTATTTGTTCCATTGAAACTATTGAAAAGGACAGTCCGAAAAAATCTATTAACTTTAACATTTCAATGGCTCAATTTGGTGACTTGATAAATTGCATATTCGATTATACTAAGCGTTTGGCTGAAGCTAATAATATTAGCACACAGTCTATAAACCGACCAAAATATTTCAAAAAGAAAACTGCAGACGATTTGAAATATTATTTGAATATGCAAAAACATATTTTTGAACAAGCCGCATAAGAACGACAAAACGCCCTTAGCCGTGTTACCCACAGCTAAGGGCGTTTTAATATGGATTGTTATATCAGAAAGCCATTTTTCTTTTACCCACAAACCAGTGGATTACAAGAATAATCGCTCTGATATAACTGTTATCAAATTGTTATCAAAAGACTTCTCCGAGTGCCGCAAACCCGCATAAACACTGGATTTTACGACCTCTCGGTTTATTCGAGCTCTATCGTCCCCGGTGGCTTCCCCGTGCAATCATACAGCACCCGGTTCACATGCGCCACCTCATTCACAATCCGGCTCGTCACCTTCTGCAGCACGCTCCACGGTATCTCCGCCGCCTCCGCCGTCATGAAGTCAACCGTATTCACCGCCCGTAGCGCCACCGCATAGTCATACGTTCTTTCATCGCCCATGACTCCGACGCTCCTCATATTCGTGAGTGCGGCAAAATACTGTCCGATTCCCTTATCAAGACCGGCGTTCTGAATCTCTTCCCGGTAGATTGCATCCGCATCCTGGACCATCTTCACCTTCTCGGCAGTCACTTCTCCCACTATGCGGACACCAAGCCCAGGCCCAGGGAACGGCTGACGGAACACGAGGTACTCCGGTATCCCCATTTCCAGCCCGGCCTTGCGGACCTCATCCTTGAAGAGATCTCTGAGCGGCTCGATAATCTCCTTAAAATCCACATAATCCGGCAGGCCGCCCACATTGTGGTGGGATTTGATGACGGCGGATTCTCCGCCGAGACCACTTTCCACTACGTCCGGGTATATCGTCCCCTGTACGAGGAAGTCTACAGCGCCGATTTTCTTCGCCTCTTCCTCAAACACACGAATAAATTCTTCACCGATAATCTTCCGTTTCTCTTCCGGCTCTGCCACTCCGGCAAGCTTTCCATAGAACCGTTCCTGTGCATTGACGCGCACGAAGTTGAGGTCATAATTGCCCTCCGGCCCGAAGACTGCTTCTACTTCGTCGCCTTCATTCTTCCGGAGCAGGCCGTGATCTACGAACACGCACGTGAGCTGGCTTCCGATTGCCTTGGAGAGCATGACTGCTGCCACAGAGGAATCCACGCCCCCTGAGAGGGCGCAGAGCACCTTGCCGTCTCCGACTTTTTCACGGATAGTTCTGATGGACTCTTCCACGAAGGAGTCCATCCTCCAGTCACCGGCGCATCCGCACACGCCATGTACGAAGTTGGACAGCATCTTCGTGCCTTCCACTGTGTGGAGCACTTCCGGGTGATACTGGATTGCATATAGCTTCTCCGCCTCGTTCTCTGCCGCTGCCACTGGACAGTCCGCCGTATGGGCAGTAATCTCGAATCCGGGCGCTGCCTTTGAGATAGAGTCGAAGTGGCTCATCCAGCATATGGTCGGGGATACGACTTCCTCAAATACTTTAGAATCCATCTTATCTATTATCACTTCCGTCTTGCCGTATTCCCTGACATCCGCCCTTTCTACCTTGCCGCCAAGCACATGCATCATGAGCTGTGCGCCGTAGCAGAGGCCGAGCACCGGTATTCCAAGCTCAAACAGCTCTCTGCTGCAGGTCGGCGAATCCGCCTCATAGCAGCTGTTCGGGCCGCCCGTCAGGATGATGCCCATCGGGTTCATCTCTTTTATCTTGCCTATATCTGTTTTATAAGAGTAGATTTCACAATATACATTGCACTCTCTGACGCGGCGGGCTACAAGCTGGTTGTACTGGCCGCCGAAATCTATCACTATCACCAATTCTCTCTTCACAAGAAGTTCCTCCTATGTCTAAACTATTTTTCAATTATATACGAGCCCCCTTGTATTTACAAGGGTAACCTGTAACTTTAGGAAGATTATACGATGGCTTTTTTCTTCCAGCTCCCGCGGAAATAACGGATGACAAAGCAGACCGCGCGGAATATCCAGTCGATGACCATCGCCACCCAGATGCCGAATACGCCGAGTCCCAGGTATTTGCCGAGAACGTAGCTGAATATGATACGGAATATCCACATGGACAGGATGGAAATGTACATACAGGCCTTCGCGTCCCCCGACGCCCGGAACGTAGCCGGCAGAATAAAGGATACCGGCCATATGAGGATGGCGCTGATTCCGTGGAAATACAATATCTGCCTCGTGACTACTGCGGTCATGTCCGACAGATGGTATGCCTTGAGAATTAGCGGAAGGATGAGGAAGATAGCTCCCACTGTCACTACCATGCAGACATGGGTAATCCGTATGAGCTTCTTATTATAATAGCGGACCTGTTCATAGTCGCCTGCACCTACGCAACGTGCGATGACCGTGGTGGCCGCAAGCGTCATCGCCATGCCCGGAAGTATCTGGAACAGCGCCACGGCATTGGATACCGCATTGGCGGCGATGGCATACGTGCCGAACGTCGATACGAGGCTCAGCACGAGTATCTTGCCGAGTTGGAACATGCTGTTCTCAAGCCCGTTAGGGATGCCGATGCTTAGTATCTTTTTGACGAGCCTCCAGTCGGGACGGTAACGCAGCGTCTTTTCTACATGCAGCGTCCTCTTCTCATTCACCAGCAGCGCCATGATGAGCACCGCAGCCACGATACGGGACACGAGCGTCGGTATGGCGACGCCTTCCGTCCCCCTGTGGAAGCCGTAGATCAGCACGGCGTTACCTGTCACGTTGATAATGTTCATCACGATGGAGACCTGCATGGACACATTGGAATTGCCCATGGCCCGGAAGATAGCCGCTCCGCCGTTGTACAGCGCCATGAACGGAATGGAGGCGGTCACGATCATCAGATATGTATTGGCATGGCCCATGACGTCCTGCTCTATCTTTCCAAAGACGCCGTGCAGTATGAGATACTTGCACGCGTACACGACTATGGTTATGGCGACTGCGCTAATCGTGATAAACCAGACAAGCTGTGTCGCTGCCTTGCACGCCTGCTTCTTATTCTTCTGGCCGAGGTACTGTCCGGCTACGACCGCCCCGCCCGTCGCCAGTGCTCCGAAGAGGTTGATGAGCAGCACCATAATCTGGTCTACGAGAGATACGCCCGACACGGCCGGCTCTCCCACGCTTGCAATCATAATAGAATCCGCCATACCGACGAGCACTGCCAGAAGCTGCTCGATGATAAGCGGAAGAATCAATGCCAGGAGCGTCTTATTGTCAAAGAGATAGCCGCTCCTGCCTGCCTTTCCTTTATTTTCCATAATAAAAAACTCCTCACCGTATATCCTGCCTCGCATCGTCTGCGCGGCACATATATACTTACCAGACATTTACGGCCCGGTAACTATATATTATACGCCGAGGGGTTTCCTCCTTCAAGTGCTATATTACGCCGCGATGTATTTTTCGATATCATGCCAGAGCTCGTCACAGCTGTCATGATAGACTTGCAGCTCAATCTTATTCTTTAGTCCGAGATTCATAAGTCCTAATATAGACTTTGCGTCTACGATGAATCTGCCACGCTTCATATCCATATCATAAGGATACTTGCCCACCTTGTTAACAAAGTCTAAGACATCGTCAGGTCTTTGAAATACCACTGTCTTTCTACTCATAATAATCTCTCCTTACCTTTTTAATCTATGCGCACCGAACGTTGAATGTTCAATGAGCTTTTCAATATCTAGTCCATATGTTCCATTTTATTATTGCCATGTTACCATATATTGTTTCATTAAAAAGGTGGAAATTTTTCAAAAAGGTAGAAATATTTAGCAGGATTTGTCCAGATTTCGACATTTTTCTACCCTAATTATTCAACTTCCGATATTCTGCAGGCGTCACTCCCACCTCATCCCTGAATACCTTGCTCATGTATTTCGGGTCCGTATAGCCGGCAAGGTCTGCTATCTGGTTCAGCTTCAGGGTTGTCTGAAGAAGCAGCTCTTTCACCCTCTCTATCCGGTAGCCGCGGATCGTCTCTGTAAATGTCCTGCCCGTCTCTTTCTTGAACTGGGCGCTTAGGTATTCTTCCGATACACACAGCTTACGTGCAATCTCTTCCAACGTAATCCCCTGGTTATAGTACTCCTGTATGAGCTGCGCCGCACGCTGCACCATAAGGCTCGTGGCCTCCTCTTCCCGGTGGAACCTGAGCCCTTCAAAGAACTGGCGGTACGCTTCCCCTATCTGCTCCCACGTATAGGCGCGAGTTATCTTATTCATGATGTCCTGGGTCGATATATCCTCAGACACTTTGCCCGCCTCTTTGGCCGTATGGTACACTGCCATGCAGTAGCGGGTGCAGGCTTCTTTTATCTCCTTCGGTGCGTGCACAGCCGCCAGGAAATATTCTTTCAGCCGCTTCGTGCACGCTTCAAACTCCGCCTTGTTGTTGGAGACGATTGCCTGCCTGGCCTGCGTCTCTATGTCCACCGGATACTTGACCGGTACAGGCTCCGTCTGTCCTATCCGGGTCTCGCTGATGAGCGTTTCCCGTCCAAGGACGAGATTCCATTCCAGAGTCTCCCTCATCTTCGCCAGCGCCGGATTCACTCCCGCCAGACCTTCGCATGACTGCCAGACAGCCGTGATGCTGCCTTTTACCTGGCCGCAGAGCATAGGCATGACGGCTTTTTGAAAATACTGCCGCAGCTCTTCTTTATCGTCCGTCTTATAGAGAAGCATGATGACGCTTTCTCTCTCCTCAAGCTCCAGCAGGCAGGAGGAAAACGTACCCTTGTGGATGCCCGTCTCTTCCAGCAGCGACCGGACCGTATCATGGTAGACGGCGTAGCAGCCGCTGAGCTTGACAAGCAGAACCGTAATCTCCTCGTCCGGAGCGATACGGAAGTGTTCTTCCAATGTGATATCCGTCTGTCTGTCAGACTTGAACTGCCCCGTCGCGCTGCGGTAAAATATATTTTCCAGCGTGAAGAACTCCTCCTTGCTCTGCTGCTCTATGAGCGTTCTCTCCACCTGTTCCAGCGCCCGCTTCAGCTCCGGGATCTTGATCGGCTTCAGCAGGTAGTTCTCAATTCCAAGCTCGATCGCTATCTTGGCATAAGAGAAGTCCGAATATGCAGACAAGACGATGGCTTTGCAGTTCATCCCCTTTTCCCGGACCTTTGCAAGCATCGTAAGCCCGTCCATGTCCGGCATATGAATATCCATGATGACGAGATCGGGGGTTACCCTCTCGATCAGCTCCAGCCCCTGCAGTCCGTTTTCTGCCGTACCCGCAAGCTCATATTCAGGATTGATCTTTTCCAGCAGCTTGCTCATGCCGTTCCTGATTGGCGCCTCGTCTTCTACCACTACGATTTTCATGCCCGTGTTCCTCCTTCCCCGGCGGGTACCGCCGGAATAAACAGGTGTACCTTCGTATAGGAGCCAGGCCTGCTCTCAAAATAGATATCGGCCTGCTCCCCGTAATATAACCTGAGCCGCTTTCTGACATTCGTAATTCCAAGATGGTTCCCGGCATATTCCGTATCATTCTCCAGTTCCTGAGAATTAAGCCCCGCAAGCGTGGAGGCGGCTATGCCTGTCCCATTGTCCGTGATGATGATGTGGATCTGGCTTTCTGTACTGCGCATGGTGATGTCAATCCTGCACTCCCCTTCTTTGTGCTTCATTCCGTGCTTGATGGCATTTTCCACAAAAGGCTGCAGCAGCAGCTTATGTATGCGGCAGCCTCTCAGGCTGTCCGGCACATCCAGCCGAACCAGCATCTCTTTGCCCGCCTTGGCGCTCTGCAATATGATATACTGGCGGAGCCAGTACAGTTCCTGCTCTATGGACGTCTCGCCCCCTGCGTTCTTAACCGTGTACCTCAGGATGTCCGCCAGCGCTCCCACCATCCCGCTGATTTCAAACTCGCCTCTTTCAATGGCCTTCCAGTTGATGGTATCCAGCGTATTATAGAGGAAATGTGGATCGATCTGGGCCTCCAAAGCGGACAGCTCCGCATTCTTCTGTTCCAGGATAGCGGCTTTCACCTGGTCGATGAGCATCTCGATGTGCTTTACCATCTCATTGAAGCCGCTGGAATTCTTCCCACGTCCCGGGTACGGACAGGCCTGCTTCTTCAAACATATCGGCGTTATAGAACAGGGCGGTACAGTTGAGCCCCGCCGGAAGCCCGCGCGTGCGCCCCTCTACCGTACATGGCTCCACTGCCGATGGCAGATACTGCCCCAGCTCTTGGATCTCATCCGTCAGATCCACGAACGGCTGCATGGAATGAAAAAACTGGAAATCGACAGAATCGACAAGCGCGATGTCCGGCGTCTTGCTATCCGCTATGCTAAGCGCAAGTTCTTTTTTGAAGTCCGCGTCAGGTATATACCTTGTCTTAACCCGGACGGCATCCTGGGACTGGTTATAGCCATCCACAAGCGATTCCAGCGTTCTCCTCTGATGCGGAAGGTCCCAGTAATGCCAGAGGACAATCTCTGCCTTCTTCTTCGCTTCCGCTTTTTCTTCACCTTTACATCCTGTAATACCGCATGCTGCAGCCACCACTGTGAGCAGGCAGGCCAGAATTACAGATGCAGGCTTTCCTGTTCTTCTCAATACCGTATCTCCTTCATTCGTACACAAGTCCGTTTCAGTATATGTATGTATTATACCATACTTTCACTGTGAACGCATTGTTCCTCATCGTGGCGGCTATGCAGATACTTTTCACGCGTAGCCATCCCGCCGCGGATATGGCGCTCAGACTTGTTCATGTCCAGCACCTTGCGCGCCTGGTTAGCCAGAGCCGGATTGATCTGTAAGAGCCGCTCCGTCACATCCTTATGTTTCGTCGTGATGAATTAGAACGGTTTCGTCCAAGCCCAAATCCCCAAGCAAACGCAGGTAAATATCCACATTCCCGTCTTTATCCACTTCGATTTTCTGGATAATGCGTTTCAGCTGGGCATTGGTCATCTGG
Source organism: Extibacter muris (assembly GCF_004345005.1). Taxonomy (GTDB): domain Bacteria; phylum Bacillota; class Clostridia; order Lachnospirales; family Lachnospiraceae; genus Extibacter; species Extibacter muris. The sequence goes on along the minus strand of NZ_SMMX01000005.1, from coordinate 204,004 downwards.
TGTACATCTGTTATATCCTCAATCTCTTTGAATGTCCTTCCGAGGACGCTTTCCAATTGTTCCCCTTTGGTAAGATGATACGCTACCATCTTCAGTTCGTTTTCCAGCCGTTCAATTTCTTTTCTCATGCCGCCGATTTTATCATTCAGTTCCTCCCGGGTAATAAGATCGTCTGTGTACATATCCATGTATTTCTGACGCATCTTTTGAAGCTTTTGAAGTTGGGCATTTAGCTCTTTTTCGTAATTCAAGTTCTCGTCTTTCGCCTTGTAAACCCGCTGGAATTCGCTTGTCACATGGCGAATGACATTTTTCTTTGCTTTCAGCAGTCCTGAAAAATATTCGGACAAGACTTCAATCAGTTCTTCCTCATCTACCGTCTGGGCATTCGGGCAACTATCGGCGCCACGTCCGTTATGACCAGAGCAGACCCAGCGAATATAAGTATTCTTATAGGTACGAACGGTTCGCCTGAAAGACCATCCGCATTCCTTACATTTGATAAGTGTAGAAAAAAGATATTTATTGCTTTGTCTTTCTTTATCCAGCTTAAAGGTTTTGCTTCTGAACTGCAATATCTCCTGTGCCTTTTCATACATTTCCGGATCAATAATCCGCAAATCCGGACGTTCTACCACCATCCACTCTGTTTCATCTTTATCCGTTCTCTGTCCGGTCAGGAAATCAGCTACTTCCTGCTTACCATTGATGATTTTACCGGTATAAAGCTCATTTGTCAGAATCCGGCAAGTTGCATTCTGACTCCACTGGCAATTACGCTTTGTTCGGATACCCTTGGCATTCAGCATATTTGCAATTTTAGCGGCACCATATCCCTCTTCGATATACCATCGATAAATCTGCCGGATAACAGCTGCTTCTTCCTCATTGATTGCCAAATTGAAATAATCGCCAATGGTTTTATCATATCCGTACACAATATTCGGAACCCGTCCTTTTTCCGCATTCATTTTCTTACCGAACTTCACACGTTTAGAAGTATTGGCGCTTTCCTCCTGTGCCAGCGCACCGAAAATCGTCAGGACAAATTCACTATTTCCCATGCTGGTCATATTGGCTGTCAGGAACTGCGTTTCGATGCCCAAGGCTTTCAGCTTGCGGACGTTCTGCAGAAGATCAACCGTATTTCTTGCAAAACGGGAGATGTCCTTTACAACCACCATATCAAACAGTCCATGCTCTGCATCTGCCATCATGCGTAAAAATTCTTTACGATTTTTGATTTTTGTGCCTGAAATTCCTTCGTCAGCATATAATCTTACTAAGTTGTCACCGGTACGCTGGGTGTACTCAGAGAAAAATTCTTTTTGTGCTTCCAGACTGTTGAGCTGGTCGGCTTTATCAGTGGAAACTCGGCAATAGGCAGCTATATTCATATCCGATACCTTTCTGTTATAACTAAACCGTTCTGTTACATCCTTATTATATCTCAAACTCGCTATTTGTAAAGTAAAAAAAACAAGGTATTACCAAATTTTTCAGCAATACCTTGTTAACGCTATTCAAATAAATTTTTTTAAGCACAATCTCTTAATCTAAAAATTGATACTAATCAAATACAATCTCCTCTTGATTTGTATTATATACATCAATTTGATTTTCAACATCAATCTCTGATACAATCCATCCTCTCAAGGTACATGCTTTAATAAAATCTTCTATTCTATTTATACCATTAACTTCTCTCAGCGTAATTACAGCACCAAAATTTAAATCTTTTTCCATCTGAGAAGATAAACGTTCTTTAGAAATCACTGATATTCCCCACAAGCGCTCACCATAAGATACTATTGGACGATTAGCCTTTAGCACCTTGGAAATAAATTTTGTATTTTCCCATTTTCTAAATTCTTTTCTTGATTGACGTTCATCTGCATGTAGTCCTTCTTCGTCCTGTATATTTTCATTTATATCATCTATTTGCCCATTAGGTTTTACTCGTCCAAACTTCATCGATAATTCTCGGTTAGTATAATCGACCCCTTGTGCTCTACTACAATCTGGGAAATAACACATCGTTGCTCTTGCTATATATGGATATTTATTTTCATCATCTCTTGGAACCGGAATTGCATAATTTGTTGTTTTGTATGACTGTGATGTCCCATAAACAATAAACCTTATTTCTCTACTCTCAGAAGACAGTATTCTAGATATGTCTATAGGAATAACACCATATCCTAAAATATCTTTGTTTTTATATGCACCTAATTTATATTCCCATCCTGCAGCAGAGTCTATTATAAGAGCTTTTGCCACCTCTCTTGGTAAACCCACAACATCAATTAAATAACATAACTTTCTACTAATCCATGGTGCTGCAAAAGAAGTCCCATATTCATTCATTTCTCCATTTGAAGTATAAACCTTAATTCTTTCGTTATAATCTCCACCATAGTATGAAACATCAGGTTTATTAAAAAAAGACAAAATATTACCTTTTCTTGAATAACTTGCTGGAGTTCCATCCCGACGAACTGAATTAACTACTATTGAATTAAGTGAATCTGCTGGCGAACCAACTCTCAATATTCCATTTTTTGTGCTACGATTATCATTAGTTCCCGAAATAACGAAAACAATATTCTTCTGAGCTTGTAACTCATCTAATACTGCTGCGTCATACGATATAAAATTTTTTGACACCTCATCGTCTGTTCCTAAAGAAAGATTCCACACATGAATATCAGAATTGTTTGCAATAATTTCCTTAATTTTTTTCATCAACTTTACTGTAGATATTCTCTCAGCACAAACTCCAAAATGTCTAACCTTAAATCTTCCGCATCCGTCATCTAACCAAGGATTCAATCTTGGTCCATCCACTATTATGGAAGAAATTGCCGTTCCATGAGTTCTATCTTTCCCCTTATCCATCAACTTTTCTATTTCATCCAAATAATCAACGTTTTCAACCCAATTACCAAAATATACATTTTCGTCAAACAAGGTATCAATGACTCCTATGGTAGGTTCATGAGCCGGATCAGGGATAATTATCTCTTCTTCTGCATTATCTTCTTTTATATCTGCCAATGTAATTTTCGAAAAATCAGATGATACCATCGAAATAAGATATGGTACATTTGTTTCTAAAAAATTATATAATTCTTTATTTACAGAAATCGTATCATCACCATAAAAATAATATTGATGCTTTATATCATCAACTTTGAGTTTTTCCAAGAGTTTTGCAACAGACAGTTCTGTCTTATAAAATGTTACAAGGAACGACTCTTTATCTGGAACATTAGAAATATGTGGCACTGAAAGCGATTCAACCACTGAACAATCTACTATAAAATCGCGGATCTTACTTTTTGAAAGTTCATACCCCTCATACTTTAACTTATTATCAGGTTCATTAAAATTGCTTGCAGTAGCCTTCCCATTCAACTTATTTTGTAAAAACTTTTTTACTTTCTTTAAATTTTCTATTGTATTTTCTATGGTCATTCTATCCACATAATAGGTTATAATATGATTTTCTTGACCTTCTGGAGCATCTGAAAATCTTGCTCCCACTACCATATCATTAGTTTTCTTCCCTGATGGTTTTAATAACGCCTGCACTCTATTAGATTTTGCTATAATATCGTTATAATTTACATCAACTAAAATATTTTCTAAAAATTGGGGAGAATTTTTATAAAATCGTAATATAGTTCGCAAATCATCACATATACTGTCAATCTTATCAATTGAAGTTTCTGCATGTGCTCTTAAATTTCTTGCGTTCGGACGTTGATTATTCTTCTCATTTGAGAATTTCAATTTCACTTGTAAAATCTTATTCATTTACTCTTCCCTCAACTTTCTCGAAACGCTACTTTTAGGTACTCTGGATAGAATTTCTATTTCCCTAACTGTATATCCCTCTTCGCTCAATTTTTGAAGTTGCATTTCCTCATTTGTCGGATTCAATGCGAGATAAATTTTCCGCAAATAGTCGTACTCATTTGTCTCGTCACTAAATGCTACAGCCGTTTTAATTATTTGTTTTAAGTCTCCAGGATATGGAATTTCCTTTAGATTTTTCAAAATCTTATTAAACAATCTAATATCTTTTCGTAAATTACTTGCTTTTTTCAGGCTCGTTGTCAACATAGAATCTGCAATTTCAATAAGATCCTCTTTACTATAACGGTTAAATGATATTGTTGCATCAAATCTACGTACGACTGCCTTGTCAAATTTTTCAAATAAATTTGTGGTTGCAATCAGTACAATATTTTCATTAAGTTCTTCTAACTCTCTAATGAAAACTGAGGTAACTCGTCCCATTTCTCTTAAATCATTGCTATTGATTCTATCTAAAACTAATGAATCAATTTCATCAAATACAATAATTACCTTCCCATATTGCAAATGATTAATTTCGTCAAATAGTTTTGCAACATTTTTTGCAGTTTCCCCAAGCCTACTGTCGATAAGTTGTTCAAAATCAACAGACAAAATATCTCGTTCTAATATTCTTGCAATCTGATACGCCGACTCTGTTTTTCCTGTACCCGGCTTTCCATAAAAAAGGAATTTAGACAAACCTACTTTATTACTTATAGCTTTTGTAATACCAATAATATCTTGTTCTATAACATCTGGCAAAATCAATGGATTGGTCGAATAATTTACTTTTCTTAAATAGTTTAAATTTTTATAACTTGCTTGTGGCACATAAAAATTCGCCGTAGAAATCAATTCCATAAGATACTGTGCTACCGCGTTATCTCCTTTAGCATCAAAAGCACGAGCGATTGTTGCAACTTCGTTAATAAATGCATCATCTTTTTTTTCTACATGATATTTAACTAAATTGATTAGATTTTGTTTTTTCATCGCTTTCACCTCTGTAAATACCATACCAAACATTGGGACAAAAGTCAATATATTTGGGACATATTGTTCTTTTTACAATTTGACTTTTCGTAAGAAAAATGGTTTATTCACCAAAAATGCCCTTACATAATATCATACCAAATATGCTTCTATAACCTTTGTATCCTCAGGAAGCTCATCTGCAGCTTCCTGTATCGCCTGTTCCACTTTCCCCTCATTCGCTTCAATCAATACCTTTAACAAATAGTCGGCGGTCACTTCCGCTGTGTTCGGATTATGAAACCTGTAATTAAGCTTTCTCTTTTTCATAGCGGAACTTCCACCTCCTCCCATATCTCCTTGTCCATAACTATGAAAACATTTTGTAAAATAGTCCTGTTAAATGTTCAATACCTCCTGTGAATGAAATATGCCCGACAAGGAAGAAGCTGCAACGAAGTCCGGCAACGGACGTAAAAAAACGCAGATTCCTGTTTTGTCAGGCAGTTATGGTTGTATCTGTTACTGTTTTCTTTTTTTATTATTATTTGGTTGTTATGGTTGCCAGTACAGCAAATACCCTGTAAAATCAGGGGATTTCTCTGACAACACGCCCTGCAACGAAACATAAACCAGACCTGCAACCCGTCCCTATTTTTCAAAGACAAGTTCCATCTGACAGGCTTCTTCCTCTGTCAGTTCCGTAAAGCCATCTGTCCCGTTCCCGGACAGATTGTCAGTGCCGGTTGCACGTTCCCAGCCTTTCTGTCTGCCATAGCTGGGAAACCGTCTCGGATTCTTAAATGCCTGCCAACCGGAAACAGAGTGGTTCATAATATCGTTGATTTCCCGGATTTCCCATTGCTTCGGTTCTTCAAAGGCATGGTTCAGGGCTTCTTTGTAAAGCTGTTTGGAGCAGACCATATTTCCCTTAAAATCATCCAGAAATTCCTGTATCATGCCAGCCTTTGTATCTTCCGGCATAAAATAGCCTGATATTCTTTCAGATAGTCCTGCATGGCAGGGGAAAAAGAAAGGGGATAGTCCCCGCTTCGGTAGATACTCATTGCTTCCGCCCACATCTGCCCGATATATTCCCTTGAACCAGCTTCATCCGCAAGGATATGAACCTCTGCTTTGACCGGCTCTACCATGACCGGCAGGAAACGCCTGTTTCCGGTTCTGTCGAGGGGCAGGAAGTCTATGGTGTTTGACGTTCCACCAAACACGCACTGACGCATACGGTCAGCCGGGTGCGTATCATAGGGAACTTTGTAGACTTCCTTTGACCGGCTCAGAAAAGACTTGATTTCCTCTATGCTCTTTGCATTAACGGTAGCAAGCATTTCCGACATTTCAATAATCCAATGTCCCTGCAATTTGCGGTAAACATTGTCATCATCCAGCTTCTTCAAATCATCTGTAAACCAGTCATCTTTGACTGCAAGTAGACGGAAAAAAGTGGATTTTCCGGCACCCTGACCGCCCACCAGACAGAGCATGACCTCAAATTTACATCCCGGCTCAAATACCCGGCGGATTGCCCCCAGCATGAAAAGCTGTAACGCTTCCCGGCAGTAATTACTTTCTTCCGCACCAAGAAAATGGGAGAGGGCATGACCGATACGCTCTTTTCCATCCCAGCAGAGGGAATTTAAGTAGTTCCTTATCGGGTGGTAGCGGTTCTGATCGGCTGTCAGCCGGATTGCTTTCTGGATATTTTTCTCACTGGTAAGACCGTAATTCTTTTCCAGATAATACATAAAATAGCATATATCAGTGTCTGTAAGAGCAGGGGAATTTTTCTCCCACCACAGCGGCTTTCCAATGTCCACACGCTCTGTCAGCAGGTTATAGCGGACTGCATGAAACAATACCGGGTCAGACTGAAAGACCGTCAGGCAGTTCCCAATCGTATTCTTCACATTCCCTTTATCGTTCCTCTCCAGCATATCCCAGACTTCTGCCACGTTCCCTGCCGGTTCGGTATCCCCTAATGTCGGCAATGCTGTTTCTTCTCCGTTTTCTGTTGATTTCTGATAACCGTTCTCCAAGTTTTCTGACCTCCTTTCCATGCTCCCGCACAATCCATTCTTTTTCTTCCTTATCCCCGAAAAGGAGCATATCCAGAAGATATTCGATATAAGAAGTCCGCTGTAATACTTCAATAAACAGCGGATTCCACTCGTCATCTTCCGGTTTGGGCGCATATTTTTCTTTCCACTCATACAAAGAGTAGAGATAGTCGCACAGCATCCGGTAACAGTCCCGTTCTTCCTGTCTGGACTGTTTTTCCTGTGCCAGTTTTAACCGGACAGATTCTTTCGGGGACGCTCTGCCTCTGCTGTCATAAGCGATGAAAAAATCGTCCGCCAGTTTTTCAGCCGCTTCTTTCAATCCAAGTCCGAACAGCCGGGCACTAAAGTCAATCACATCCCCGTCTGCTCCGCAGCCGAAGCAGTGAAAACGCTTATCCAGTTTCATGCTGGGATTTTTGTCATTGTGGAACGGGCAGACCGCCATTCCGTTTCTGTTTACCTTTATTCCGTAATGTTCCGCAGCCTGCCTTGTCGTGACGGACTGCTTTACTGCTTCAAACACATTCAAATCAATACCTCCAAAATAAAAAGGCACTCATCATTCTCAATCGAAAATGGTAAGTGCCTGTTAAAGTTCCATATCCTGTTTTCTGTGTGGCAGCGTATTTTTCCTTTCCGCTTCCCGCCGGGCAATATCAGCCTGATTTTTATGCAGCTTATCAAGGATAGAAGTTCTGGCTTTTTCCTTAATCTGCTCTGTATTTGCTTTCCTGACTTCCGGCTTCATCAGCGTAGCCTTAATCGCTGTCATTGCTGTCTGCATGGCTTTTGTGATTTTGGTAACCACACCGTCCAGACGGGCGGCGGCATAGTCCTTTTCTTTCTGGGAAGCCTTACGCTCCGGGGAGAGTACCCATGCTTTGGACTGCTCCACCATTTTAATATCCTGCCTGTGCGTTTCCACCCGGACAGTATCACTCACAACCTCCACCGCCTTGTCATAGGCAATTTCGGAAACATCATCAATAAGGGATTCCACATCACCAAGCTTCAATGTCAATTCTTCCAGTTTCCCTTCTTTCTCCTGAATCACTGCGTCCTGTTTTTCAATCCGGCTTTGCTGGGACTGCAATGCTTTTCGCTGCTGATACATCATTTCGCTCTGTGATTGAATGGATTTTTTCTGGCTTTGAAGAAAGGTTTCCTGCGACCGAATCTGACTGTACTGCTTCGCCATTTCTTCCTTTTGTTTCGATAAAATAAAGTCCTGCTTCTCCAGATATTTGCGACCACCGTATTCCGGTTCTTCCTCCAAATGAAGTCCATGTTTTTTACATATATCAAAGAGCATGGTCCGGCAGGCAGCGTCAAAAGTCATTTTCCTGTTATTGTACCGGCTTGATTTTTTGTCCGGCTCCGGCAGTTCAAAGCCGAGGGTTTCCAGAGCCTTTTCCTGCTGTGGGCAAAGCTCCCCGTACTGGTTTTCACAGTCAAAAACATGGCGTTCATGGATATGGGGCGTACTTTCATCAATGTGCAGTGCCCAGTCCAGAATGTGGACATGGGAGCCGAAGCGTTCCTCAAATTCTGCAAAAAACTCTGTCGCAATTATCAGAAGTGTTTCTGCCGGAACGTGTTCTTCTTTCATTCCGATTTGCAGTAAACTTTCCTCCGGGCAGGTCTTTTTATTTTTAAGGATTTCATCTGTTGTGCGGTTCCGTTCTGTGTGGCGGTTCTTTTCATTCCGGGCATTCTGCCCGACTGTATAATCCATATAGCGGTTGTGATAATAAAGCTGTTCAACTTCCTCAAAAGTGGAAGCCATTTCGATTTCATCACTGTTCTTTTCCGCAAGCCGGCGATACCCGTTATAGCAGTCCCAATAAACATTTCTTTCTGCCCGTTCCCCGTCAATGTGTTCGCTATGGCTCACATCAAAACTGCGGTCATTGTGCTTCGGATTGTAAACGCCATGCTTCCCGGCACGCCCGTTGTGTTTCGTCAATTTCAAACTTTTTCCCTCCGTTTCTTCAAGATTTCCCCCACAAGGGGAAAGTGACAGCTATGCGGTCACTGGCAGCGAAGCTACTTTTTGCTGTGCTTTTGCGTCAGATAATACCCAGTATGGAGCGACGCAGGCATCACTCCTACTGGGCAAGGCTGCCGCCCTTGACCCGCACAGGGATATTGCATTCCCTGTACCCTTGCACAAAGGGCTTGCCGCCCTCTGCACTCCCGCCCGAAAAAGCCGAATCCTGCAATTTTCCCAGTGGCTCGTTCTCGCTTTTTTCAAAGTCCTTTAATGGAAACTTCTGAAAAAAAGAGACCACCTTACTTTCCAGTAAAATGGTCTGTTTAAAAAATTCACAAATATTCATTTTCAAAGCATAACCTGTTCTATACTAAAGGGTGAATTTATTTACTAATTTCATCAATGTCAAGAGAATATCCCATGACTTCTCCGACATCAGTAATTTTTCCTTTGACGATAATAGTATCTCCTATGGACATATCCATAATCACAGTCTTTTGGTCATCATTTTTTATATAGCATTGAACTCCCATAATTGCAAACTCATCATCGACAGGCGTAATAGAAATATATTTTCCACTGCTATCAATTACGTTTAATCTTCCAGTCAACTCTACATATTGTTTCTCATATTTGTCAGTTGCTTTCATAGCGTTGGATTTTAAATCATCCATAAGCTCAGAAACATCATAAGCGGTATAACTGATTTCTTCATCTACTTCCTTTTGGCTTGAATCTTTGCTGTCTGCAACATTATCATTTGTAGTTGTATTATTTTCGTTGCTTACAGTATTAGATGATTCATTTTTCCCCCCAGCACTGCCTATTGCTCCAATAACAATCAAAACTACAAGAACACTAAACCAAGGACGCTTATAAATTGGTTTTTTGTTTTTACCCCCACATTTTGGACATACTTTTGCTCCTGCCGCAATTTCCTCACCACAGTGTTTACATGTGACTAATTTAGGTTGCTTTTCCATTTTAGAAATTCCTCCTTAGATAAAGTGTACTTTTTCGCAACTAATTTGAAGAATGGTTTTTCATCAGAATTTCTTTATATTATCCTTGCTTTTTAGCTGTTTTTTGGTATAATTATATGCAATCGGTTAAGTGAACAGAAAATCGAAAAAGTACACTTTTCCGATTTACAGTACCTCCCCGAAAACTTAATCTTTTCCGAATTTCTTAGCCTTGTCATGAAATGTGCTTTCCGCCATATTACAGGCTTTGGCGGCTTCTTTCTGTGTCAGTTTCTTGTTTTTCCATGCCTTATGAACTTCATAGAAATTATCCGGTAATGGTTTTGGCGGTCTGCCGAATTTTACGCCCCTTGCCTTTGCCGCCGCAATGCCCTCTGCCTGTCTTTGCCTGATGTTAAGGCGTTCGTTCTCTGCCACATAGGACAGCAGTGCCAGCACAATATCACTGATGAACGTTCCAAGCAGATTCTTCTCCCGTCTGGTATCAAGCAGTGGCATATCAATCACAACAATATCTGCCCCCTTTTCCTTTGTGATAATACGCCATTGCTCATTCAAATCTGCGTAATTCCTGCCTAAACGGTCAATGGATTTTACAAACAGTACCGTATTCCCGTTCAGTTTCCGCAGCAGCTTCTTATATTGTGGTCTGTCAAAATTTTTACCCGACAGCTTATCCATATAGATATTTTCTTTTGGCACACCCATTTCAAGAAGTGCTATCCTCTGTCTGTCCTCATTCTGCTCCCGGCTGCTGACACGCATATAGCCGAGATATTTCTTATCTTCCATGCAATCCTCCCGTTTTTTCTGCAAAATGAAAGTGCCCCATGCACTCCGACACAGGACACTTTCCAGAATGCCATGCACTCTGGAAAATATTTTATTTATTTTCTTCCCTGTAACGCTCAAAAGTACCCTTTCACTGTTCCCCTTATCTTTGTACCCTGCTTACAGGAAACGATCAAAATATCAAGTCTGCACCCGATGTTTTGACCGTAAATCGCCCCGAAATTATGCTGTTTTTCTGTCCTCTGTCTGTAATGCCTGAAAACCATGCTGTTTTGCATATTCTCTTGCCGCCGCCCGGCGTTCCTCGCTGTAAGGCGGAATCAGGCGAATGGACAGCCTTGACTTGTCCATGACATAAGTGACACCGCCTTCCAAATTCTGGCACATCAGCCGACACAGGGCAGGATACTTTCTGCTAAACTCCGCAAGCCTGCGTTTTAGGTCGGCATTATGTGTGTAAATGGTGGCTTCACTTTCTTTCTCATTGAAATTCACAATCGTTTCTTTTTCGTATTTAAACAGCTTTCCCATATAAATCCTCCCAGTCTGTGCTTGTTTCCACAACGTGGATATATTTCTTTGCTTCAAAATATCTTTCCATTTCCAAGCGGAGACGACGGTAAAAGCAGGGATACCATTCTCTAACATTTTTGCTGTCCAGCTTTCTTGCCAGACACAGCACCCGGCGTTTTGCCTTTGTGTCCACTGTCATGGCGGTAATCCATTTTAATCGGCGTACCGTATTTTCAAGATTCCCGCACCCGAACGCATATAAAATTTTCTTTTCTTCCATGTTTAACTTCATATTCCTACCTCCATAAATTGATTTTTTTATTTCCGCCGTTTTACCTGCAATCCGTTCCTGCCCGGAATTATCCCAGCGTTCTTCGTTCCTTTGGTATGCTCCTGTCATGGCACTACTTCCCCGGGAACGGTATCACTTGCAGCCGGTCATTCTGTTTTCAATGTCCCTGTGATACTGAAATCTTAACAAAATAAACCGGCTTCCCCCGTATGTCCGAAAGGTTAGAAAAAAGCCAAAAAAGCGGAAATTTCTACGTTTTCGGAAATGCTCTGTGTTATAATGAATTTAACGCTGTTTTGGGAGGAGATGAGTGATGTATATTAAATTAACGCTTCAGGAAAAATTGAAGGATGAAAGAACCAGACGCCACATGACGCTTGCGGAACTGGAAAAGGCAACGGGCATATCAAAAGCCACTCTGGGAAAATATGAATCCGACAACTGCACAGATATAAGTCCGTTTAATCTGGCAAAACTGGCAGAATATTACGGTCTGTCTATGGATTACCTCATGGGACTGACCGAAAATAAAAATCATCCAAATACCTCCCTGTATGAGCTGCATTTGAATGATTCCACAGTTGATTTATTAAAAAGCGGTACAATGAACAACCGGCTTCTTTGTGAGCTTTTCTGCCACCCCGGATTTATGCGTCTGATGACGGATATAGAAATCTGCATTGACCGGATTGCAGATATGCGTGTCCAAGACATGAATTTACTTCTGGAAAAAGCAAGGCAGTCCGTCATGGAACAGCACCAGACACCCGAAAATGACCTTTATATGCGTACTTTGGAGCTGGGGCAGGTCAGCGAGGAGATGTTTTTCAGCCATGTTATCCATGATGACCTTGACCGGATTGTAAAAGACCTCCGCACCCGGCACGAATCCGACAGGACAACTGCCGAACCTGAAACACCCACAGCGGATTTTGCCAGAAATATTCCCGTAATACTGCTGGACGCCCTCATGCACAAAGGAACAGCAGACGAAAAGCGGGCGTTTACTATCTGCCGGGTATTCGGAATTGATTATATGAAACTTCCGGAAGATGACCGTATCGCTCTTGCACGTGTATTCAAAAAATCCCCCTTACTTCCGGCAGCCGCCAGCCAGCGTGGGAAATCAAAGCTGCTGTCCCTGTTTGGAAAGAAAAAGCCAAAAGAATGACACAAAAGAGCTACGTTTTCCGCTGAAACGGTTCGTAGCTCTCTTGCATTACATATCATATTTTGGATTCACTTTCCCAGCTGTAGAGTTATCTTTTCGGAAATAAAACCGTCCGTATTATACATAGACCAGTTCCGCATAAATAATTTCTTCCGCCTGGTTGCGGATATTGTTAAGACGCTGCACCCATTCCATTTGATTTGCTGCTTTCAGTTCTTCCGTCACGCCCTCAACAGCTTTCATCTGTTCCATGATAGTGTCAAGCCTTTCCTGTGCCTGTTCATTCAAGTCGGCAAGATATGTCCAGAGTTCCCCGGTCAGGATAAGATTGCTGTATCGAGCAAGGTGGCATTCTTTCAGATAAGTCCTGTGCAGGCTTCCGTATTTCCCGATAGGGCGGTTTTCCTCCGGCAGTTTTAGGTCAGGGATATAGTAGTCTCCAACAAGCACATAATCAATGCCATTTTCCGTAATTCTTTTTTTCAATTCCTTCATGGTTCGTTCCTCCTTGGTTTGTTATTCTATTACCCAAACGAACCGTTCTATTTTGTTACAACAGTATGTATCGTGCTTTTGCTCACTCCAAACTGCTTTGCCGTCTGACGCACCGTAGCCTGATGCTCAATGATATAGTACGCAATCTCTACTGCTCGTTCCTGAATATAATCTTTCATATAAATAACCCCTGCACAATTTGTTTTTACAATCTATGCAGGGGGGCGAACGAGTATGACTTGCTATGCCCCAATCTTCTGCAAATGCATGCCAATATTATGCAAAACCACTTTTCCGGTTGACAACTTTACCCCATATGTTATAATAAATCCAATAATCATAGAATAATCAATGAACGAGGTAGTGTATGTTAATTGTGTCAGTGAAGGGATATACAGCGAAATAAATACGTTGTCGGAGTACCCTGGCTTTCGGGCCGTCGTACTCTCTATGCCGGTGCGTCCGATTCCGCCGGTATATTCGCCTTACGATACACATTCATACGCTTTCCTGTTTATATAGACAGTGAAGGGATCCTATGGAATGCACAGCTTGTAAGGGCTGTGTTTTTTATTGCCCAGTCTGTCTGTTCTTTGGACCACAGAAGCCGTATGCCTTGAACAGGGCGGATACGCTTCTGTGGTCTTTTATTTTAATACCAGAAAGGAATATGCACATGTACAATAAATCATTAGAAATCATCGGATATTATGAAATTATAGAGAAACTGGCAGACTGTGCCCTTACCGCCCGTGCAAAAGAGCAGATACGCTCTCTCCACCCCTTCCTGTCCGAGTCAAAGCTGCGCAAAAACATGCGTGAGACGACACAGGCACGTGAAATGGTCGAACTGCTCGGCCTGCCGCCTCTTCCTGCAATGGAACACATCGAAGCGTTTATAGAAAAGGCAGTCATCGGAGAGCTGCTCCTGCCCGAACAGCTCGAGGAGATAGGGCTGTTCCTCAATGCCGTCCGCCGCCTGAAGCTCTATCTGAAAAAGGGGGAGGAACAGCGCATACGGATCGCCTTTTACAATGACAACCTGTATCTTCCCGAGGAGCTGAAGGAGGATATCGAACGCTGTATCCGTGCCGGACGTGTAGATGACTATGCCTCCGGGTATCTGAAGGACATCCGACGGCAGATCCAGCGCTCGGAAGAGAAGATCAGCGAGAAGGCATCCCGCGCCCTGAAGGCTGCCGGTGCCTGCGCCAGCGATTCCTTTATCGTCCAGCGCAACGGAAGGCTCTGTATTCCGGTCAAGAAGGAATGCCGTACGAAAGTAGCCGGCAGCGTCGTAGACAAGTCTGCTTCTGGTGCAACGCTGTTCATCGAACCTGAGGCTGTCGCTGCCCTCCGGGAAGAGCTGGAAGTATGGAAGATCCAGGAAGATTCCGAAGAACGCAGGGTGCTCTACGAGCTGCTCGAGCAGATCGCCCAGAATGAGGAGGCCTTAAAAGAAGATGTACGGGTCATCGCAGTCCTCGACTTCGTATTCGCCAAAGCGAAGCTGAGCCTCGATATGGACGCGTCAGAACCCGCCATCAACCTTGACCGGTATATCTCCATCACCGGCGCGCGGCATCCGATGCTGGAGAGAGAGACGTGCGTGCCGCTCGACTTCGAGGCCGGCCGAGGCACAAGCGGTATCATCATTACCGGTCCGAATACCGGAGGGAAGACGGTCGCCCTTAAGACCGTCGCCCTCGTAAGCGCTATGGCATGTGCCGGCCTGCACGTCCCATGTACGTCTGCAGACGTTGCAATGAACAACCAGATTCTGTGTGATATCGGGGACGGGCAGAATATAGCAGATAATCTGTCCACCTTCTCGGCACATATCAAAAATGTGCTGGATATCTTAAAAAGAGTGACCAAGGACAGCCTTGTCGTCATGGATGAGCTCGGTTCCGGCACTGATCCCGCCGAGGGCATGGGGATTGCCATCTCTATACTGGAAGAGCTGCGCAGAAGCGGCGCCTTGTTCTTTGTGACGACCCACTATCCGGAAGTGAAGGAATACGCCGGACGTCACCCCGGCATTTCCAATGCCCGTATGGAATTCGACAAGGAGACGTTAAAGCCGCTCTACCGCCTCACCATCGGTGAATCTGGAGACAGCTGCGCTCTGTATATCGCCAAGCGGCTCGGTGTGCCCGACGGGATGCTGGCGGCTGCCGCCAGAGAAGCTTACGGGCCGCGTGCGGAGCATGTCATCGCCGAACTGAAGGGCTATGAAGCAACCGAACCATTTTGCAAAGTATCTGCCCCACGTCTGAAGCCCGTCGATCATATAAAGCCCGCGGCAGCGCAGGAAGACAGTTTCACGAGGGGTGACAGTGTCATGGTTCTGCCGGACCGGAAGATCGGCATCGTCGTCCAGACGGCGGACAGCCGCGGCAATGTCCTCGTACAGGTGCAGAAAGAGAAGCTTATCGTCAACAAAAAGCGTCTGAAGCTGCAGGTCCCCGCGTCACAGCTGTATCCTGAGGACTATGATTTTTCAATCATCTTTGACACGGTAGAGCACCGGAAAGCCCGGCACCAGATGGAACGGAAGTACCAGGGAGACCTGGAGATAGAAGTATTCGACGAATAACCCCCATAATCTGCACAAACAGTAATTATTTGCTACTTTTGGTTGATTTAACATACCCGGTCATCTACAATGAACTTAAAGCTTGTTTGTGTAAAGGGTGGGCTTATGAAACATCATGAATGCATACCTGATTCATTTTACATAGATACAGATGCCTTCTATAATGCCATCGTCAAAAGTACCGAAGATTATATCTATATCGTGGATATGTCCACGGATACTGCCCTCGTGTCCGAGAACATGACCCGTGATTTCGATCTGCCCGGGCGGCTCGAGCCGGGACTCATACCTCTTTGGGGGGAACTTATACATGAGAAGGACAATCAGCGTTATTACGACTCTATCGATGAGATGCTGTCTGGATATACGGATATCCACGATGTAGAATACCAGATCTTGAACAAGAAGAATGAATACATCTGGGTCTGCTGCCGCGTCCTGCTGTCCAGGGACGGCGGCGGTAAGCCCACCATGTTCGCGGGCGTCGTCACTCCGGTCGGCAGCAAGGGGAAGATGGACCGGACGACCGGACTTTTTACCCAGGAGGAATGCAAGAGCCATATTGAAGCCATATGATACCACATAAGGCAGAAACCTTCCGGTTTGACGGAGACGAAGGTGCCGTCTTCTGTCCGGGTGCCACGCTCGAGGACATGAACAGCTTATATTCCAAGATACATATCTATGCCAACAAAGAACACGAGATTGACGGCATCTCCTACTACTGCACGATTTCAGCCGGCATAGCCATGCTCGGCACGGATACGGACAACTACCTCGGCCTCTTAAAATGTGCCATGAGCGCACTGGAGGCATCTAAGAAGAAAGGCAAGAACATGTGCACCGCGTTCACTCCGGGCCTTCTTCAGTCCAACCTACATATCATGGAACTGACGAACGAACTGCAGCGCTGCGTGATGAACGGCATGGATGGGTTCTCCGTCGTGTATCAGCCCCTCGTCAAATCAGACGAGCTCGGGCTGAAGGGCGCGGAAGCCTTGCTGCGCTGGTATTCGCCGAAGATGGAAAAGGTAGGGCCAGCGGAGTTCATACCTCTTCTGGAATCCAACGGAAATATCGAAACCGTCGGCAAATGGGTACTGGATAAGGCCTTCTGCACTTGTAAGAAATGGATTGACAGATGGCCTGACTTCGTCATGAATATCAATGTATCATACGTTCAGATAATTGAAGATGACTTTGTATCTTATGTAGAGGAGCTGCTGAAGAAATATGACCTTCCTGCCAGGCACATCGTACTCGAGATGACAGAACGCTATTTCGTGACGGACATGCCTACATTGAAAGCTACGTTCCAGCGTCTGCAGGATATAGACATATGTATCGCCATGGATGATTTTGGGACAGGCTATTCTTCCCTGGGCATGCTCTCACAGACACTGGCGGATATCGTCAAGATAGACCGGATGTTCATCTCATTGATTAATGATAAAGAGCATTTCTTCAACCGTTCGTTCATCCAGGCCGTCATCAGCCTGTGCCACAGCATCGGAATCTCGGTCTGCGTGGAAGGCGTGGAATATGAAGACGAACTGGACACCGTCCGAAGCATGTCTGCAGACAGCATCCAGGGGTACTATATCTCTAAGCCGGTCACCCCGGAAGAATTTGAAGAAAAATACTGGAACAGCTAGCGCTTGGATTCATCGGGACTCAGAAAGGGAGAGGTCTTACTATGTATCATGAAGAACGTAAAATAACTATTTTCTCTGAACATACTGACTTAGAACCTCTGATTCGATCTGTCATGGAAGAAGGGCCTGTTACTAACAACGTAAATACATCGACATCTATGCAGACTGGTTGGCAGGACAGCGATATTATCATATGTGATATTCCTGTGGAAAAGTTGGCGTCTATCAAGGAGGAAAGGAAAGAGGGCTCCTGTCTGTTCTATATATACAGCCCGGCAGATGCTCTCCGGCTGTCTACGTTACTGACATGGGCGAGGGTACGCTTTGTAACATGATTGTAGCATGTCTGGCTTCCTCGCTTCGCTGCGAAAGCCGTTTTTATTAAGAAGAGCCGGAATCAGGTACGAGGATGTTATCTCATATAACATACTGTCGCCTGATTCCGGCTCTTCTCGATTATTTATTCCTCTGTATCTTTTGACTCTGTCTTTGCCACCTGCACGCAGTTCTTTGCAAGCCAGTCTTTTACGAGGTTGTTCAGCGCCATCTCTTTCAGATCCTCTTCTGGTGCCGCTTCTTTCAGCGCTTTTGCATCCTCATAGCCGTAATTCTCGGCCATCTGCTTGAGCTGTTTCTTGTATTCGTCAGCCGTCAGCTTTATGTTCTCCTTATCTGCAATAGCCTTTGTGACAAGGCTCTGCTTCACGCTTGCCTTTGCCGCCTTGTTCACCTGATTTTCAAAGTCTTCTACCGAAGCTCCCATCTGTTCCTGGATGAATGCCTCATACTCCATGCCGTAATACTCTGCGGCATCCTTATACTGCTGGATGAGGTTATCCTCTATCTCCTTGACATCTTTCTTGGGATACTTCTTGACCTTCGACTTGTCAAGCACTGCCTCCCATACTGCAGAGGACAGGTTGTCATTGTACGCGGTATCAGCATCTTCTAACAGCTGTTTCTTTACTTCTTGCTTGTATTCCTTTACCGTCTTGGACTTCTTGGATACGGATTTCACAAACTTGTTGTTTAATTCCGGGACTTCATCCTGGGTTATCTTGTTCACCGTAATCGTGAATACGACATCTTTACCGGCCTGCTCCGCATTGCCGTAATTGTCCGGGAACTTGCCGTTCCAGTCATACGTCTCCCCGACGTTATGCCCGATGACGCTTTCCTCAAACCCTTCGATAAATACGCCGGAGCCTATTGTAAGGGGATAATCTTCGGCACTTCCGCCGTCGAACGCCTCCCCGTCAATCTTTCCCACGAAATCTATATTTACCGTGTCTCCGTTCTCTACCGCCCGGTCGGTAATCTCTTTCTGTGTCGCCTTGGATTCCAGCGTGGACTGGATCGTGCTCTCTACATCCTTGTCGGTCACTTTGGCGGCTTTCTCAACCTCTGGTACTTCAATACCTTTATATCCTTCAACCGTCACTGCATCGGTATCGATCCTATTGCTTCCTGCACATCCTGCCAGTGCCATGGAACCGGCACATACCAATGCCAATACGGCAGTTAATTTCTTTTTCATACTTACACCTCGTCGATTCTTTATCTTTTATGTCCCTCTGTCCCAGACACACACTATTAGTTATAGCACATTCCCTTTGAATTTGAAACCTTTTTCACACTTATTTCACTTTTTAAAGGCTGGCTGTCATAATACCGGAGAGAGGAGACGGCAGAACTGTTCCTTGACACGGATGACGAGCCCGCGGCGCTCGTAGCCCTTTCTCGTTATAAGCGTACTCTTCGGAATGTCGTTGACGAAAGCCTCCATGAGCTTCTCCGTCGTCCTGGCGCTGTAGATGACCGCGTTCACCTCGAAGTTAAGGGCAAAGCTGCGGATATCCATATTGGCCGTCCCGATGCAGCTTACAAGTCCGTCCACGCAGAGGCACTTCGTGTGGAGGAACCCGTTGTCATACGTGTAGCATCTCGCTCCAGCCTCTATCATCTCTCCTGCATACGAATAGGTGGCCCAGTATACGAACGGGTGGTCCGGCTTGCACGGAATCATGATGCGCACGTCGATGCCCGACTTGGCCGCGATGACGAGCGCGTCCCTGATATCCTCGTCCGGAATAAAATAGGGCGTCTGGATATAGATGCTCTTTCTGGCCATATGGATGAGCCGCAGGTAGTTGTTGCGTATCTCCTGGCTCCTCGAGTCCGGTCCGCTCGATATGATCTGGACGGGATCCCGCCCGTTGCGGATATAAGTCGGTATCTCAAAGAGACGGTCTTCCAGGAAGAGGTTCTCCCTTGCCGCATAGTTCCAGTCAAGCACGAATCTGACCGCCAGGGAAGTGACTGCCGAGCCTTCGATACAGATATGCGTATCTCTCCAGTAGCCGAACTTCTTGTCCAGCCCAAGATATTCCCTCCCGATATTGAAGCCGCCCACGAAGCCGATCCGTCCGTCTATCACGACGATCTTCCTGTGGTTGCGGTAGTTGACGCGCAGCTGAAGCTTGCCGAGCACAGCCGGAAAGAATTCCGCCACCTCGATGCCGGCCTTCTCGAGCCTCACCCAGTCTGCGTTGTGCATGCCCCTGCAGCCCATGCTGTCAAAAAGCACCCTTACTTCCACGCCCTGCCTCGCCTTGCGGACTAGCACCTCCTCGATCTCCTGCCACAGCTCATCGTTGCGGATGATATAGTATTGCAGATGGATATAGTTCCTGGCATGCTCCATCTCCGTCATGAGCGCCTGGAACTTCTCCCTGCCGTCCGTGTAGATGCGGATGTCGTTATTGTCCGTCAGCACCGCTTCCCCTTCGTTCAGGTTGTACAAGATCAGGCTCTTGAACCGTTCCAGCTCCGGATCGCGCAGCCGCAGCTTCCTGCGGTATATGGACTCCTCCTGCCGCCGGACGGCGTACTTGATCTCCCCTTCTATCTCCTTCATCTTGAACATCCGCTCCTTGCGGAAGTTCTGTCCAAGGACAAGATACAGTATAAAACCAAGGATAGGAACAAAGTAGAGCAGGAGCAGCCACGCCCAGACAGTGGTAGGATTCCTCCGCTGGAAAAAGATGATCAGCAGGGAAAATATAATATTGATAAACAACAGATGGTCGAGGATCCACCAGTAGGTCGTTCCCACACCCTGCGCTATATTCTGTAACATAAATTCACTCCCTCATAATATATGTGTTCTATTATAACGTCATCTGCCGAGAAAAGTAACCCTAAAATGTCAAATCTCTTGCACTTCAACAAAAAGAATGATACAATGTACATCGTGAAAAAGTCTATTTGCAGGAGGTCCCCATGAGTACATTAACAATCGTACTGCTTGTTATCTTAATTGTATTAATTATAGCATGTGTTGTATTATATTTTCTCGGAAAAAGAGCGGAAAAGAAGCAGGCTGCCCAGCAGGAACAGCTGGATGCGGTGGCGCAGACCGCGTCTATGCTTATCATCGACAAGGGCAAGATGCGCCTTAAGGACGCAGGTTTCCCTCCCGTCGTGGTGGAGGGCACCCCTAAGTATCTCCGCCGCTCCAAAGTTCCTGTCGTCAAAGCCAAGGTCGGTCCAAAGGTCATGACGCTGATGTGCGATGCCCAGGTATTCCCGCTCATCCCTGTCAAAAAAGAAGTGAAGGCAACGGTGAGCGGCATCTACATCACAGGTGTTAAAGGTCTGAGAGGACCACTTGAGACACCGCCCAAGAAAAAAGGCTTCTTCAAACGGATTACAGGCAGGTAGCAAGAATCAGATACGGTACATTATAAAAAGCATTGGGACTAGCGTTCCAATGCTTTTATATTCATATCGATATTACAGTCCGCCACTTTCTCGTCATTGATGTCCAGCGCATAGCTTACGGCTACGGCTATGTTGTCCTCCCTGGCATCCACTTCTATCTTCCTCGTATGGATTCCGACGAGCAGCTCCCCATAAGGCGTCTCATACTGGGTCATATTGATCTTATCCTTTTCAAATACCATGTGGGCATTGGCCAGACCGCTTTTGATAATCTCAAACACACGGTCTCCTGTAATCTTGATCGTGTTCCTGACCGTGCCTGCCATGCCCTCCACCGGCTCCTCATATATGACATAGTGCTTGCCGTTCTTGTTATAGTAACAGGCAGGCGTGATCACTTCTATCGCTTCATTATCGTCCGCTTCTCCTCCCACGGCGTCTAAGTGGAGGCCGGATATGCTTAACAGTACATCTTTCGTCATATTCTCACCTAATATTCCTCTATATTGATTTGCTGGATCGTCTCTACATTGTACGGCAGTATGGAATTGGCAAAATGCTTGAACTTCTCAGCCGTATCGCTCACATAGAACTCATATCTGGCAAGGTTTCCCGAATCATTGTCCATATCCTGCCCCACAAGCAGCGCTTTCAGGTCCATCGCTGTCTCATAGGCCGGATTGACGATGTGGACGTCTTTTCCGAAGTATTCCATGATACGCGACCTGAGCAGCGGATAATGGGTACAGCCGAGTATCATCGTATCGATATCCGAATGCTTCATCTCCTTCAGGTAGTATTCGATAATCTCATCCGTGACATGATGCTTTGCAAACCCCTCCTCCACCAGCGGCACGAACAGTGGACACGGCTTGCCGATTACCGACGCCTCAGGCTCCATCTCCGTGATGACCTTGGAGTATGTATGGCTGCGGATGGTAGCTTCTGTTCCGACGACACCTATCTTCTTGCTTCTGGTCTCCTTCACCGCAGCCCGGGCGCCGGGCGTGATGACACCGATGACCGGAATGTCGGATTCCTCCTTCAGCACGTCAAGTGCCAGAGCGCTCGCCGTATTACATGCTATGACTATCGCTTTCACGCTCTTCGTCTCAAGAAAACGGATAATCTGACGGGAGAACCGGATAATATTGTTCTTCGACTTGCTGCCATATGGAACTCTCGCCGTATCGCCGAAATACACGATATTCTCATCTGGCAGCTGGCGCATAATCTCCCGCGCCACGGTAAGCCCGCCCACGCCGGAATCAAACACTCCTACCGGCGCTGTCCTGTCTTTATGAATCATCAAACTGCTTCCCTCTTTTCACTGTGTTCGTGTACTCTGTCTGACTGTACCATTTGAAAAAAGAGACATCCAGTGAAAGAAAACTCTCTGCCCTGAACGTCTCTGATGTCCTGAAAACCGATATCCTAAAGTGCCAGCTCTCTCGCTATCTCATACTGATATGTCGGGATACCCTTCTTCATACCGAGCGCTTCGTCGATGTCAAAGTCCAGATACTCTCCGTGCTTGTAACCAACGACACGGTTGGACTTGCCCTCGATAAGCAGGTCTACGGCCATAGCGCCCATGATAGACGCATATACTCTGTCTTTACAGGTCGGGCTTCCGCCCCGCTGCATGTGCCCGAGGACGGTCGCTCTCGTCTCCATGCCGGTGGCCTCTTCGATTCTCTTCGCCATGTTCATAGAATCGCCGATACCCTCTGCGTTGATGATGATATAGTTCTTCTTGCCGCGCTTTCTGCACTCCTGGATGTCCTCGATAATCGCTTCCTCATTGTAATCGTGCTCTTCCGGCATAAGGATACGCTCCGCACCGTTAGCGATTCCGCACCAGAGCGCAAGGTAACCGGCATCTCTTCCCATGACTTCGATGATGGAGCACCTCTCATGTGACGTGGATGTATCCCTCACCTTGTCTATCGCTTCCATCGCCGTGTTGACCGCGGTGTCAAATCCGATCGTGTACTCCGTACAGGCGATATCGAGATCTATCGTTCCTGGAAGCCCTATTGTATTGATTCCCAGTCTGGAAAGCTTCTGCGCGCCGGCAAAAGAGCCGTCTCCGCCAATGACTACCAGGCCGTCTATTCCGTATTTCTTACATATGGCGGCAGCCTTCTGCTGCCCCTCTTCTGTCCGCATCTCTTCACACCTTGCTGTCTGGAGGATAGTACCTCCGCGCTGGATGGTATCGGATACATCTCTGGCCGACAGGTCTATGATCTCTTCATTTAAAAGACCCTGATATCCTCTTCTGATGCCTCTCACTTTCAAGCCTTTACCTAATCCCGTCCTGACAACTGCACGGATAGCGGCATTCATTCCAGGGGCATCTCCGCCGCTTGTCAAAACACCTATCGTACGAATCACTTTGTCTGCCATCTCAATTCCTCCATCGTATTGTGATCATTCTCATTCTATCTTTTCTTCGTGGTTCATTTTACCTTATCTATGAAATGTTTTCAATGGGTTTTTCTATAACTTTTACACAAGATTCCCCCAGGTAATTCGTCAACCTGCTCAATATTCCTGGTTCCACATGGATATTCCTGCTTCTCGGAAGACGTTTGACCGCCTTCTCCGCCTTGCAGTATATGACGACCTGATCGTCGCCGTCAGACTCTTTGATCAAGTCATACAGCTCCGCTTCCCGCGCCAGGAAATCTGCCTTCCCTTCATACTGTAGCCACAGTTCCTTCTTCGTCTGTTCAAACGGGATGACCGACTCGCAGATAAGCTTGCTCGCCGCTTCATCCTCTTCTGAGACCCTTCCTCTTACGAACACTTTGTTCTCCTCTGTGAGGTATTGCTGGTTCTTCTCGTAATCCTTCGGGAACACGACGATCTCTACGGTACCCGCCAGATCCTCCAGCGTGAGGAAGGCCATCGTCTTGTTGTTCTTCGTGTACTTGGTCGTCTTGTCGGCGATGATTCCTCCTACGACTTCCCTTGCCCCGTCATGTACTTTCGTCCTCCCGGTCTCTTCATCGAGCTGGAAATCCAGCGTCGTCCGCGTGATGCTCTTCTTCCACTTCTCCTCATACTCTTCCATAGGATGCCCGCTTAAGTAGATTCCCAGTACCTCTTTTTCAAAAGACAGCAGGTTTTCCTTTTCGTACTCTCCTACGTCCGGCAGCGGGATATCAAATTCCGCCT
This sequence comes from Extibacter muris, assembly GCF_004345005.1. Lineage (GTDB taxonomy): Bacteria > Bacillota > Clostridia > Lachnospirales > Lachnospiraceae > Extibacter > Extibacter muris. The sequence continues at coordinate 179,688 of NZ_SMMX01000005.1, read as the reverse complement.
TCTGGTCGTCGTCCACCATATCGAATAAGGACATCTGTCCGGTCATGGAATACTTGCGCTCCTGGTTTACCTGGTCCAGGACCTGCACATAGATTACCATGAACTGCTTCCTCGTCCCGCCAAGGCTGTCAAAGGCTCCTGATTTGATGAAGTTCTCCAGCGTCCTCTTGTTGACTTCCTTCCCGGACATGCGCTCGATAAAGTCTTTCAGCGTCTTGAACGGCCCTCCTTTGCTCCGCTCGTTGACAATCGCATCGATGACCGGCCGCCCTATGCTCTTGATGGCTGCCAGACCGTAACGGATGCGGCCGTCCTCGACCGTGAAGTTGCCGAGCCCTTTGTTGATGTCCGGCGGCATGATGTCAATACCCATCTGCTGACGGCATGTATAGATGTACTCCGCCACTTTTCCGGGATTATCGATGCAGGATGTCATAAGAGCCGCCATAAATTCTACCGGATAGTAATATTTGAGCCACGCGGTCTGATAGGAGACAACTGCGTATGCGGCCGCATGGGACTTGTTGAACGCATACTTCGCAAAGTCGATCATCTCATCATATATCTTGTTGGCCGTCTTCTCATCTATGCCGTTTTTGATGCATCCCGGAACGCCCTCTTCTTCATTGCCATATACAAAGTTCCGGCGCTCTTTTTTCATCACGTCGCCCTTTTTCTTCGACATGGCCCTGCGCAGCAGGTCGCTCCGCCCAAGCGTGTACCCGGCAAGGTCGCGGACGATCTGCATGACCTGTTCCTGATAGACGATACATCCGTATGTGGGCGCCAGGATCGGCTCCAGCTGCGGGCAGTCATAGGTGATGCTCTGTGCATTGTTCTTGCCCTTGATATACTGGGGGATAAAGTCCATCGGTCCCGGACGGTACAGGGAGATGCCCGCGATGATGTCCTCCAGGCTCTGGGGCTTCAGCTCCTTCATGAAGCTCTTCATCCCGCCGCTCTCCAGCTGGAAGATGCCGTCTGTCCGGCCTGTTCCGATAGAGCTCAGCACATCCTTGTCATCATAATCTATGCTGTCCATGTCAAGCGGCTCGCCCCTGCTCACTCCGGCAAGCTGCGCTGCGTTCTGGATGACCGTAAGGGTACGGAGCCCGAGAAAGTCCATCTTCAGAAGGCCGAGCTCTTCCAGCGTCGTCATCGTGAACTGCGTCGTGACCGAACCGTCGGAACCGAGGGACAGCGGCACATATTCATCCACCGACTTCTGGCTGATGACAACGCCGGCCGCATGCATGGACGTATGCCGGGGAAGCCCTTCCAGACGCTTCGACATGTCGATGAGCTCCCGTACCTGTCCGTCCTCCTGGTACACCCTCCTCAGCTCCGGATTCATGCTGAGTGCTCGTTCCAGCGTCATATTGAGTTCCGTCGGAACCATCTTGGCGATATTGTCCACGAACGCATACGGCAGATCCATTACCCGCCCCACATCCCGGATGACGCCGCGGGCCGCCAGCGTACCGAAGGTGACGATCTGCACGACCCTGTCAGAGCCGTACTTTTCCACCACATAGTCGATCACTTCCTGACGCCGCTCGAAGCAGAAGTCGATATCGATATCAGGCATGGACACACGTTCCGGGTTCAGGAACCGCTCAAATAGAAGCTGATACTTTATCGGATCTATGCTCGTGATATCCAGGCAGTACGACACGATACTTCCCGCCGCGGAGCCACGGCCCGGGCCGACGATAATATCATGGTCTTTGGCATATTTGATGAAGTCCCACACGATGAGGAAATAATCCACGTATCCCATAGACTGGATGACCGACAGTTCATACTCGAGCCGTTCCGCCAGCGCATCCCCCCCGTCCGGATAATGGCGCTCAAGCCCTTCAAAGCAGAGCTTTCTCAGATATTCCCAGGACGAGTATCCTTCCGGCACGTCGTATTTCGGAAGCTTCGTCACGCCGAACTCTATCTCTACCTTACATCTGTCTGCAATCCTCTGCGTGTTCTCCAGCGCCTGTAGGGCATACGGGAACAGCTGCCGCATCTCGGCCTCTGACTTGATATAGTACTGGCCGCCCTCATAGCGCATACGGTCCTCGTCCGCCAGCTTCTTTCCCGTCTGGAGGCAGAGCAGTATGTCATGAGGCTTGACGTCATCCTCATACGTGTAATGGATGTCGTTCGTGGCCACAAGCTCGATGCCTGTCTCCTGGGAAAGCCGGAGCAGCGACTGGTTTACCATCTTCTGCTCCTGCATGCCATGGTCCTGAAGCTCCAGGAAGAAATTCCCTTCCCCGAATATCCCCTCGTAGCACTCTGCCGCCGCTTTCGCCTCGCTGTACATCCCCCTCATGATATTGCGCTGCACTTCTCCTGCCAGGCAGGCGCTCAGCGCAATAATCCCTTCATGGTACTCCTGAAGCAGTTCCAGGTCCACACGTGGCTTGTAATAGTACCCTTCCGTGAAGCCTCTTGACACGAGCTTCATCAGATTGTGGTAACCAAGGTCGTTTTCCGCCAGCAGCACAAGATGGTAATACCTGTCTTCACCGCTGCCGCCCGCCTCCTTGTCGAACCGGGAACCGGGGGCCACATACACCTCACAGCCGAGGATCGGCTTTATCCCGGCCTCCTTTGCCGCGCGGTAGAAGTCTATGACGCCGAACATGACGCCGTGGTCTGTTATTGCCACGCTGTCCATGCCAAGCTCCTTCACCCTGGCTATACACTCTTTGATCTTATTAGAACCGTCCAGCAGACTGTACTCCGTATGGACATGTAGATGTGCAAAACTCATAATTACTCCTGTTCTGTGAATGTCGTCTTATAGTATCTGATAAGATTACTATAACAAATTTTGCGGCATAAGAAAAGACGGCGGCAATATTCTCCTCGTCACGAGGGTAATATTGCCGCCGCCTGCCAGCCTGTATATAAGATCTTGGCCTTTAGCCGTTGATCATAAATGCAACGAGCTTGTCGATATCTTCCTTCTCATGCGCTACGATTTCCAGCTCCGGAATCTCTCCGTTAGAGAAGATATTTGCCATAGACACATACTGAGATAATTTAGATTTTAAATTAAGTCTGTCTCCTTCACCTGTTACTAATTCTACCTTACCTGAGCAACTGTCTACTACTTCGAAAAACTTTTCGATATTTGTGATATTCTGAACTTTCATCTTGTTACTCTCCTTTTCTCTTCTACTCTTTTCTTTTTACACCCTCAATATATACGAAAACCACGGCAAAATCAAGGCAAATGTTGATTTTCGGCGCTTTTTAAAAAGTGCACAATTTTTCACTCCAATTTATGGCAATATTTACTTAAGAACGATGGAGCTTTTACTGATTTCAACTTTTCCCTCTTTCAGCAGCCGTCCGACCGCGCGTTTGAAAGCATTCTTGCTCAGGCCGAACTCTTTCTGGATGAGCTCCGGCTCCGCCTTGTCCGTAAACGGCAGCTCTCCCCCATATTCTTCCATCCGTCTTACGATTGCGGCGGCATCCGCGTCCATCTGGATAAATGCCTTCTCCCTGATGCTCAAGTCTAATTTTCCGTCCTCATGTACTTTCACGACCCTCGCCTGTACCTTATCTCCCACTTTCAGGCTGCCAAATGCCTCTCTCTTAGGTATCAGTGCAGAATACCGGTTGTCCACCGCCACGAACACCCCGAAATTATCACTGAACTCATAGACCGTACCGCTTACATGGTCGTCTTTCTTATACGGTGAATCTTTCTGCAGCCTGTCATACACCTTCATCGTCGCACAGAGGCGCCGGCTCTTGTCCACGTACAGCGCCACAAGCACCTTGTCCCCCTTCTCCACCTTTGCCGTCTGCTCTTTGAACGGCAGCAGCAGATCCTTCTCCAGCCCCCATTCGAGGAATGCGCCTACCCGTCCGGTATCCGCCACCGTCAGCGCCGCCAGTCCGCCGAGCGTAAGAGCGGGCTCTGCCGTGGTGGCAATCAGCCTGTCCGAAGAATCTTTATAGAGAAATACTTCCAGCTCATCCCCGATTCTTGTCCCTTCGGGAACCTGCTTTTTCGGGAGCAGCACTTTCTCTTCCTCGGATCCGAGGTATACCCCGAAGTCTACCAGCTTCACTACGCGCAGCATCTGTTTTTTCCCTAATCCCTTTTCTAACGTCATCATATGTTCTCCTTCAGTTCTACTATTGCATAAGGTCTCCCCTGTGCATCTCCTAGTGACACGACCGTCCGGCCGTCCTCCCTCGCCACACGGGGGATGATACTATCTTTATAGACAGCCGATTTCCTGTATTCTACCCTCACCTGCCGTATGTCCGGCTCGCTCTCCAGCACCTCCAGAGCCATCTGCACATACTGGCAGTTATTGACATGTTCGTTCGTATCGATATGATACTTCCTCACCGGAAAGGATTCCCTCTCCTCCCATGCATCCGGGAGTGCGATCTTCCTCGGCGCATACTCCATCGCCAGAGGCTCTTCTTCCCCGTATGCCTCTATCTCCTCTTGAAGCGGCTTCACCGGCCTGCCCTTCGCCATATCCATATAGACCCAGACGGAGTTGGCATATGCGGCAGTCCTGCCCCGCCCGTCTGCCATACGGAAGTTGCGGAGCCCGTACAGGCCGTTGAATTCCGTAGCCCACGTGCTGACCGTGATATGCTCTCCAAGCTTCGGATAGCGTTCCGTTATGACCTGCCACGCATTCAGCACCCATGCCCGCTTATGTTCCGCGAAGTAATCCACCCCGAGGCCGAGGCTCTCCGAATGGAAGGTGCTGCAATCCTGAAAATAATTGATAACCGCAGGCAGGGTTATCTGTTTCGTGTGGTCCACCTCGCTGAACCTGACTCTGCTGTCAAATGAATACATCTCTTATTCTTCCTGTCCTTTCCGTGCACTTGCCACAAAGCTCATCTCAACCGTAATGACGCACTGGTATCTCTCATCTATCTTCTGAAGTTCCTCCATGACTGCATGGCTTAAGGTGTTCTGCTGCTCTCTGCCGTATTCTCTCGGAACAACGAGGTCGAAGATAAGGTTGATCTGATGTCTTCCGTCCACCATACGGAAGTCATGGATGCTCGCCTTGCCGTCCAGACGCGACACCACACCCTCCACATGCTCCTTCGCCACGAGCACCTGCTCATCCTTCGTCTCTACTGGATCCATATGTATCACGAGGAAGATTCCAAGCTTCCTGGCCGCATCCCGTTCTATCTTGTCTATGATCTCATGCGATTCTTCTATATCCGTATTGTTCGGCACTTCTGCATGGATGGATGCCATGCTCCTCCCCGGCCCGTAATTATGTACGATCAGGTCATGGCTGCCGACGATGCCGTCATATTTTTCCACGAACCTCGATATCCTCACATATTCTTCCGCCGGCACGGGTTCCCCGATCAGGGGCTCCAGCGTATCTCTGGCAATGCCGATTCCCGCCCACATGACGACAAGCGATACGCCCAGACCTACGAAGCCGTCGATATTGATTCCTGTCATCCTCCAGAACAAGAGCGAAGCAATCGTGGCGGACGTCGTTATCACATCTCCCAGAGCGTCTGCCGCCGTCGCAAGCATAACTTTGGAGTCGATCCGCTGTCCGAGCTTCCGGTTGAATACGCCCATCCATAGCTTCACCCCGACAGACAGTACGAGTATGATGACCGATATGAGCCTGAACTTCATCATCTCCGGCTCGCGTATCTTCCCGATGGCATCCTTGAAAAAGGTAAACCCGACCTGCATTACGAGAAACGCTACGATCAGTGCCGCGATATATTCTATCCTGCCGTGGCCGAACGGATGATCCTCATCCGCAGGCTTGCTGGCCATCTTGACGCCCACGAGCCCGATGACGGAGGATCCGGCATCGGAAAGGTTGTTGAACGCATCTGCTGTTACAGATATGCTGTGGAGCAGAAAGCCTACGGCTGCCTTGACCACAAATAACAATACATTGCAAAAGATGCCCACCGCACTTGCCAACACTCCATAGGCCGTACGGACAGACACCTTTTCTACATCTTCATGATTCTTAACGAAATGTCTTACTAAAAACTCAGTCATGAAACTGCCTCCATGTCTCTACCGGTCTTCCTTCTCGTCTCCCCCAAAGAAAAACCATTTTATCTTAAAGTCTGAAGTGGCTGTCACCATTTCATATTCATCGTCTGTGAGCACTTCTTTCAGCTCCTCTTTCCCCTCATCGCTTACGACCGCGCACGTCGTGCTCATAAAGCATAAGTTCGGATAGAGCACGCACCACCAGTTGTGGCCTTTGCCTTCCCCTATCACGATACGAAGCGCCTCATAATCGCCTTCCGGAAACGTGATGTCCCCGTAAGTCTTGTCCGGAAAATGGCAGAACTGCACGTTAGCTTCTGCTCCGTAGGAATACCCCTCCTCACGGATGACCTCCTCTGCCTTCTCCTCAATCTCCTCCAGGTGGTTCCGGGCCCAGCTCTTCGTATCCTCCGCGGTCGGCTCGCCGTCTGTCCCGTCTTTCATATCAGCCTTCATATACGCCAGCACCGCGTCCCGCACGTTCAGCTTCAGCGCCTGGTCCTCCTCGCTGTCGCTGTTAGCCAGCACGTGGAAACGGAACACCTCCCCTGCCAGCTTCTCCTGGGTTTCCCGCACTTTCGCGTCGACCACTTTCATCCGCCGGCTGACGATGCTCCCTGTCAGGATAAGTGCTATACAGACACCAAGTATAACACAGATGAGTTGTTTCTTTCTATATCTCTTTTCAATTTCTTCCCGCATAATATGTACCTCCTTATTCACGACCCCCTCGGATGTTATAAGAAGTCTGTACATATTTCCCGGCGCTTATACAAAAGCAGGCGTTAAATTTATGATTTTTTCAGACGGAGCGTATCGATGACGCCCTCGACCTGATTATCTATATGCCTGCTGACGACTTCGGTCGCTTTTTCCTTCTCTTTGCCGGCAACATGGCGGATAATGTCTTTATGCTCAGCGATGAGCTGCGGATATACTTCATCACTTTTCAGATATTCCATCCTGTAGCGGTACATCTGCTCACGCAGGTTGTTCAGCAGCTGGATGAGCTTCTGGTTATCCGTTGCCATATAGATGACATCGTGGAACTTGACGTCCGCCTCGGCTATCTCTGTAAGGCCTCCTTTTCGGATGGCAGTCTTGAAATCTTCCGCCGCCTTTTCCAGCTCTCTGATCTCATCCCTGGTAATCTTGTCACAGCAGAGCTGAACTGCCAGCTCCTCCAGCGCTTTCCTGACTTCCAGCACATCCCGCAGGCTCTTCTCCGTTATCTCTGCCACCTCTGCCCCTTTTCGTGGAATCATGAGCACAAGCCCTTCCAGCTCCAGCTTACGGATCGCTTCACGTATGGGGGTGCGGCTGACTCCGAGCTTATTGGCGAGCTGGATCTCCATCAGCCTCTCCCCGGGCTTCAGCTCTCCCCGCAGGATTGCCTGGCGGAGCGTGTTGAATACGACGTCCCGGAGCGGGAGGTATTCGTTCATATTGACTTGAAAGTTTGGTTCCATGCTCATTTCCTCCTTGCATTATGCACGTTCGTCACATACACCTGCTTCGTTAATCCTGTTTCCTTTATCTTTCTGCCGGCCTCCCTTGCCCTGCTTTTTTCCTCAAATATACCGAATACGGTCGGGCCGCTGCCGCTCATGATGGCGTTCATAGCTCCCTGTTCCTTCATGACGTTCTTAATCTGCTCGAGAACAGGATATTCCCGCACGGTTACCTCCTCCAGCACATTTCCAAGGCATCGGGCCGTCCGGGCCAGGTCTTGTCCATCCAGTCCTTCTATGATACCGTCTATGTCAGGGTGCTTCGTTATCTCACGGGAGTCCAGCTCATCGTACACGAACTTGGTCGATACGCTGATGGGCGGCTTCGCTAACAATATATGGCACTTCGGCATGGGGCTCAGGGGCGTAAGGACTTCGCCGATACCTTCCGCAAGCACGGTTCCCCGCATGATGCAGTAAGGCACGTCCGCGCCGAGCGTCACCCCCCGCTCCATCAGAGCTTTCTCCGGCAGCTTCAGGGCAAACATGCGGTTCATCCCATAGAGCACTGCCGCCGCATTGGAACTGCCGCCTGCCATGCCTGCCGCCACCGGAATATGCTTCTTAAGCGTAATCTTGATTCCTTCTTTTATATGAAATTCATCCATGAGCAGCTTTGCTGCCTTGTAAGCGAGATTGTTCTCATTGACCGGAAGGAAATACAGGTTCGTCTCAACTTCGATACCCGGCTCCTTCTTCTTCTCCATAATGACCTGGTCATACAAGTACACCGTCTGCATCACCATACGTACATCGTGGTATCCGTTGCTGCGCCTTCCAAGTACATCCAGGCCCAGGTTCACTTTAGCCAGTGCTTTCAACTCCAGTCTATCCATAATTTATCTCCTTGTATGTTAACGTTTACATTATCCTCAGAACGTTGTATCTTGTATACAGTGTACTCATAGTATACTTATATTTTCCTTAAAAATCAATATCTTATCCCCCGGTTTCACCTGCTCTGATTCCAGGCCGTTCACTTCCATGATCCCTTCTACCGTCGTACTGTATCGTTTTGCAAGATCCCAGAGCATATCTCCATCTTGCACGATATAACCGACGATACCGGGCCGCCGCTCCATCTCCTCCATATCGACCGGTTCAAAGTCTACTTCTTCGATGTTGGATACCCGTACCGGCTGTTTCAGGAAGCTGTTGAATGCCAGCACGGCCTTGATCTCTATCTCGTCGCTGCCGAGCAGTCCGATAGAAAGCTGCTCGACGGCATACGTCAGGTCATAGGTCATGTCACTGCTCGTTTCATTGCTCTCCAGCAGATAGGAGAAGGGGACCATCCCCTGCCACGTGTCGAACGGAATGACATCATCTGCTTTCACATAGAGGAAGCTGATATGAAGCACACCTTCTATCTGTATGCCGCCGTCCACGACTTCGGTCCGTTCCAGCTGGATCTTTCCGCTGCTGTGGCACACCTGCAGCATGCTGTCCTTGATCTCCGGAAGGGAGAGCTGTTCTATCACTTTACATTTTGAATGATTCTGCATGAGCAGCTTTTCAAACGTCTCTTCTGTTATCCTCGGGATGCAGGTCTGGTCCAGCGAATATACGTCTTCCAGCACATCCTCATTCTCTTCCTCATATACGATGAGCCTGAGTTCCAGCGTGGCCTCCACGCCGAGCAGGCGCATCTCGCCGTCTTCATCCATGCGCACATCGATGTTGACATCCGCAAGCTCCGGATATATCTGATGATACATATTATCCTGTGCGCCGTAACATTCTATACGTCCTTCATAAGGAATGACTTGTTCGATCCAGTCTGTCTTGCCCTCCAGAGACTCATAGAAGCAGAACAGCATCAGCTCGCCCTGTATGAGCATCTCGTCCGTGCCGAGCCTCGTATCGAGCTTGCGGCTCGTGACATCTGTCCAGAGCAGCGTGCCGACATTTTCCTTCGTCCCGCTGATGGCAACCTCCTCTTTGATGCGGTATGTATCTTTCTTGGATGTGAGCATGCGCAGCATCTGCTTTGCGGCATACCGCTTATACAGAGGGGCATCGCTTAGAATATCCGTCGTCACCTCCAGGTCGTCCATACCGTCCGATGACACCTGAAGTTCCACGAGCGCTTTCAGGTTGAGTTTCCTGGAGTGTATCGTCGTCACCGTCAGGTCGATATTGGAAGCCTTGATGAACGGCATCCCTTCCGGCACCTGTTCCGTGTATATCATCTCCTCAAACGGAATCCGTCCTTCCAGGGAGGACAGCCTCGATTCTCCCTCCTCGGTCACGTACAGCACCTTGAAGTTCATCTTTCCGGTTACACGGATGTAATTTTCCACGACCTTCATGTCTTCAACATCCAGCATCCCCTCTCCGAGTATGATGCGCATCACGTCACTTTTTACGTCCGGTACATTATAATCATCGTCAATGTAGAACTGGTCGGTAATGACTTTCCCCGTCCGGTAAGTCTGTACCTGTTTTTTCATATATTCCATCCTTCATTCCTCCTTAATCAAATTCTACGTTTTTGTCGCTGTATTCCATTTTTATAACAACATACGGATAAGTCGGCTTGTTCTGCACTTCTTCCGTTTTGTCCGGACCCAGAAGACTGCTTTTCATGCAGACTGCGTTGGATGTCTCATAGCATTCCGGCACCTCCACACTGTACCCGCTTGTATCTTTTGTCCCATATCCACGGGCAATGTACAGATATCCATCATCCCCGTAAGTAAGCCTGAATGGTTCCGCCTTCGCCTCTTCTATCTGTGCGGCCAGCTCTTCCGGGACAGCTTCCGTATCGACCACGGTAAAGTCGATATCGCGTATTCTGTCTTTGTCCGTCTTTGTGACGGAACATGCTGTCAGAAGGAATGTACAGGCCAGAAGAAGCACATAGGAGCATAATCTTTTCATCAGATTCCTCAAAGCTACATTCTCTTTAACATCATACACAGCAAAGCTATGAAAAATTCCAATTTTGTAGTATAATAGACGCATATTTGTCATAAAACTACTTAATCTCTATAGAAAGCAGGCGTACCCATATGAATGAACACGACAGAATATCCGGCATTCTGCTGCATCCGACTTCCCTGCCGTCCCCGTACGGTATCGGAGACCTGGGGGCAGAGGCCTATGAGTTCGTAGACTTTTTGGAACGCGCGGGACAGCATATCTGGCAGATGCTTCCGCTCACACATACCGGCTACGGCGACTCCCCCTACCAGAGCTTCTCTGCCTTTGCAGGGCAGCCGCTCCTTATCAGCCCGGCACATTTAAAAGAATTGGAGCTTGTACAGGGTTATGAGATATTGCACTGTCCCGTACGCGACGACGAACACGTCGACTACGGCGGCATCATCCCCTGGAAGCAGCGTATCTTTAAGAATGCTTACCGCCGCTTCTGCGCTTCCGCCTATCAGGGTGCCCACCGGGAGCTCTTAACGGCATACGAGGCATTCTGTGATCAGAATGCCGGCTGGCTGGATGATTACGCCCTCTTTATGGCGTGCAAGGATGCACACGGAGGCGTGAGCTGGCTCGAATGGGAGGATGAATGCAGAAATCCGTCTCCGGAATGCAAAGCCCATCTGCGGGAGGCTTATGAAAAAGACAGCGGGTTCTACAAATTCCTTCAGTTCCTGTTCTTTGAAGAATGGAGCGAGCTGAAAGCGTATGCGAACAGGCATGGCATACGGATTGTCGGCGATATCCCCATCTTCGTCTCGATGGACAGCGCGGACGTGTGGGCGAACCAGCATCTGTTCCAGCTCGATTCAAAGGGATATCCTGTCAAAGTGGCAGGCGTGCCTCCTGATTACTTTTCCGAGACAGGACAGCTCTGGGGGAATCCGCTCTACCACTGGGCTGCGCACGAAGAGGAAGGCTTTGCGTGGTGGATCTTCCGGATACGCCATCAGCTAACGCTGCTCGATATTCTCCGTATCGACCACTTCCGTGGTTTTGAAGCATACTGGTCTGTTCCGTACGGAGAAGAGACAGCCGTACACGGCGAGTGGGTCAAAGCTCCCGGCCGGGAATTGTTCCATGCCATTGAAGATGCGCTTGGAGAGGGGCTGCCGATAATAGCGGAAGACCTCGGTGTCATAACGCCCGAAGTCGAGGCGCTGCGGAACGACTTTCACTTTCCGGGCATGAAAGTCCTGCAGTTCGCATTCGAGGGCACGCAGGAGAATGCATTCCTCCCCCACCAGTTTACGACCCCTCACTGCGTCTGCTATACCGGGACGCATGACAATGACACGACGCTCGGCTGGTATGAGACGCTGGACCCGGTCTGCCAGGAGAAGGTAAGACGGTACACCAACTCGGACGGCACGAAGATCAATAAAGAATTCATACGCCTCTGCCTGGGCAGCATCGCCGCCTATGCGGTCGTACCGATGCAGGATGTCCTGTCTTACGGGAAGGAAGCCAGGATGAACATACCGGGCGTTGCCGCCGGCAACTGGAACTGGCGCTTCAAAAAGGGGATATTAAGCGCGCCGCTTGCAAAAGAGCTGAAAGACATGGCCATATTATATGGAAGATATTAAATAACAAAACAGAGAGGTTATACTGATGATAAGATTTATATGTGTTGTAATCGTGTTGATGCTGTATCTTGTACTTGGCATCCCTGTACTCGGTGTGGAATGGATGATCCGTAAGTTCAGACGCAGGACTGCAGATGTCAGCTCCCTGCGTCTCGTACAGTGGGTCTTCCGCCTGATGCTGCGCATCTCCGGTGTGGAAGTCACCGTCATAGGTGAGGAAAATGTCCCGGATGAACCGGTACTTTATATCGGAAACCACAGAAGCTACTTTGATATACTCATCACGTATTCCCGCTGCCGGCGCCTCACCGGCTATATTGCAAAGAAGGAGATGCTGCGCTATCCGCTTCTCAGAGACTGGATGAAACGGCTGTACTGTCTGTTTCTTGACAGAAGTACCCCGAAAGAGGGGCTGAAGACGATCCTGAAGGCGATAGAGTATGTGAAGGAAGGCATCTCGGTCTGCATCTTTCCCGAAGGGACACGCAACGACGGGGAAGAGCTGAGCATGCTGCCGTTCCACGACGGTTCCTTCAAGATTGCGGAAAAGACCGGCTGTGCCATCATCCCGATGAGCCTCAACAATACGCATGCCATCTTTGAGCAGCAGTTTCCGCGCATCAAAAAGACGCATGTCGTGCTGGAATACGGCAAACCGATCTATCCGGGCAGCCTGGACAAGGAGACGAAGAAGCATCTCGGACAGTACTGCCAGAATATCATACAGGAAACAATCAACAAGAACCAGGGGCTCGTCTGAGCCTCTGGTTAATTACTTTTCTCTTTTACATTTTATGCGTCTGGTGATATAATAAGACAGAATATCCCATACCGGGTATTCATATAGACAGGGCAGGACTGCCCCGAGAAAAAAGGAGTTTTAACAGGAAAATGAGCAGAAGAGATTTGACCTTGCTGACGGATCTGTATGAATTGACCATGATGCAGGGTTATTATGAACAGGGACAGAACGAAACTGTGATTTTTGACGTGTTTTTCCGCCAGAATCCTTGTAACAACGGTTATTCCATATGTGCCGGACTTGACCAGGTGATCGACTATATCAAGAATCTGAACTTCACATATGATGATGTGGACTATCTCAGGAGCCTGGGCATTTTCAGCGAAGATTTCCTCCATTACCTGAGCGGCTTTCATTTCAGCGGCGATATCTATGCGATTCCGGAAGGGACTGTCATATTTCCGAAAGAACCTCTGCTGAAAGTCATTGCCCCGATTATGGAAGCGCAGCTTGTGGAGACAGCGATACTGAACATCATCAACCATCAGTCTCTGATCGCGACCAAGACATCCCGTATCGTGTTCGCCGCCAACGGGGACGGCATTATGGAATTCGGCCTGCGCCGCGCCCAGGGCCCGGATGCAGGGCTGTACGGGGCGAGAGCTGCCATGATAGGCGGCTGCGTAGGAACATCCAACGTACTGGCGGGGCAGCTGTTTGACGTACCGGTCATGGGCACACATGCGCATAGCTGGATCATGAGCTTCAAGGACGAGTATTCCGCATTCCGGACTTATGCACAGATGTATCCGGATAACTGTACCCTGCTTGTGGATACGTACGATACGCTCAAGTCGGGCGTGCCGAATGCGATACGCGTGTTCCAAGAGATGAAGGAGGAAGGCGTCCATTTCAAAAAATACGGCATCCGCCTCGACAGCGGCGACCTTGCCTACCTTTCCAAAGAAGCCCGCAAGATGCTGGACGCGGCCGGATTTGCCGATGCGACCATCACCGCTTCCAATGACCTTGACGAATACCTGCTCCACGATCTGAAGATGCAGGGGGCTGCCATCGATTCCTGGGGGGTCGGGACAAACCTCATAACGTCCAAAGACTGTCCGTCATTCGGCGGGGTGTACAAGCTTGCGGCCATCATGAACGAGGACGGCGCATTCATACCGAAGATAAAAATATCAGAAAACACTGAGAAAATAACAAATCCTGGTAACAAAACGATCTATAGAATCTATGATAAAACAACAGGTAAAGTAAAAGCCGATCTGATCTGCTTTGTCGGAGAAGAATATGACGCGGGCAGCGACCTGCTTCTGTTCGACCCGATCGAGACATGGAAGAAGACAAAGCTGCCGGGTGGCTCCTACACGATGCGTGAAATACTCGTTCCTGTTTTCAAGAACGGAGAATGTGTGTATAAGTCTCCATCTGTAAAAGAAATTGCCGCATACTGCCGTCAGGAGAAGAAGACTTTGTGGGAAGAGACGAAGCGGCTGTTCTACCCGCACCGCGTATATGTAGATTTGTCACAGGATCTGTATGAAGTAAAGAAATCACTCTTGGATCAGATAAGCACGACTAACTAAAAAGGAGAGCATTTGTTTATGAAGATTATCGTTTTAGCAGGAGGACTGAGCCCCGAGCGGGATGTATCCCTTATCTCGGGCGCCGGTATCTGCAGAACCTTAAGAGAACGGGGACACAAGGCATTTCTGCTGGATGTCTATCTTGGATTACCTTACGATTCTGATAAGCTGGAAGAAGTATTCGATCTTCCCGGCGCGGGGCTTGAGATTGCCCAGGGCATCAAGACGACCGCACCGGATATCGAGGCTGTCAAAGCTTCCCGCCCAGACCAGTCTGACTGCTACCTTGGTCCGAATGTCGTCGAGCTGTGCCGTCTGGCCGACATTACGTTCATGGGGCTTCACGGTTCCGTGGGGGAAAATGGAAAGATGCAGGCCACGTTCGATGTCCTCGGAATCAAGTACACCGGACCTAATTCGCTCGGATGCGCCATGTCCATGAACAAGCTTGTGGCTAAGCAGGTGTTCAAGATGACGCGTGTGCCTACCCCGAGAGGGACTTCCCTCACGGAAAAGACGAAGGACACGACGCTCGATGAGCTCGGCTATTATCTGCCGCTTGTCGTAAAGCCTTGTTCCAGCGGTTCCAGCCTCGGCGTATATATCTGCTACACCGAAGAGGATTATAAGGAGGCGGTCCGCCGCTCTTTTGACGAGGACCATCAGGACGAAGTCGTCATCGAACCTTTTATCAGGGGACGTGAGTATGCATGCGGCATCTTTGCAGGCAAGGCACTGCCTCTTGTAGAGATCATACCGAGGGACGAAGTGTTTTCTTATGAAAACAAGTACCAGGACGGAGGCGCGACCGAGATATGCCCGCCGGTCTCCCTGGACGCGAAGACGATGAAGAAGATTCAGCGCGCCGGAGAGAAAGCGTTCGAGGCGCTGCGCATGGACGTCTACGCCCGGGCTGATTTTATCGTGGATGAGACGGACGGCAGGTTCTACTGCCTGGAGATGAACGGGCTGCCGGGCATGACGCCTACGAGCCTTCTTCCGAGAGCCGCCCTGAATGCCGGCATGGATTACGGAGAACTGTGTGAGAAAATAATTGAAGAATCAATGAAAGTAAGAGGATAAGGAATATGAAGAACCTTACACTGGAAAATATTGCAGACGCCTGCCACGGCACGTACCACGGCGATGAAAGTAAAATGGGCCGGGAAGTGGCTGGTGTCGTAATCGACAGCAGAAAAGTCGAGAAGGATTACCTGTTTGTCGCCATTGACGGAGAGAATGTCAATGCACATAAGTTTATCCCTGATACAATTGAAAGAGGCGCCCTCTGCGTGGTGTCTCATGAGGACCTCGGTGATACGGACTTTCCATATATTCTCGTAGAGTCCACCGGGCAGGCGCTGCTGGACATCGCCAAACTGTATCGGGACTCTTTTGATGTGACGGTAGTCGGTATCACAGGAAGCGTCGGCAAGACAAGTACAAAGGAAATGATCGCTTCTGTCGTGTCACAGAAATACAATGTCCACAAGACGTTAGGCAACTTCAACAATGAATGGGGGCTTCCCCTTACGATATTTGAGATGAACGAGGAGCATGAGGTCGTAATCCTCGAGATGGGCGTCAACCATTTCGGGGAAATGCGCCGCCTCTCCTCTGTTGCAAGCCCCGATATCTGCGTTATCACGAATATCGGCGTGGCCCATCTGGAATTCTTCAAGACAAGGGAAGGTATCCTCCAGGAGAAATCCCAGATGATACAGGATATGAAAAATGGCGGGAGCATCCTCCTCAACGGCGACGATGACCTGCTCTCCAGGATGGGGCCGGTAAAAGGGGTAACACCTGTCCTCTTCGGCACGTCGGAAGGCTGCCAGTGCCATGCGTCCGACATCGTGCCCATGGGCTTAAAAGGGACTGCCTGCAAGATACACATGCCGGACGGCGAAGCTTTCGACTGCCTCATCCCTACCCCCGGCGCACATATGGTATCCAACGCCCTGGCGGGCGCTGCGGTAGGTGCTGCCCTCGGCCTTGCCGTAGAGGAGATCAAGGCCGGCATCGAGGCGCACACGACACTCCCGGGGCGCAATAACATCATCTCCACCGGCAGTCTCATGATACTGGATGACTGCTACAATGCCAATCCGATATCTACGAAGGCGGCCATCGATGTCCTTGACATGGCCATCGGCCGGAAGGTAGCCGTGATCGGCAACATGGGGGAACTCGGGAATAATGAGAAAGAACTCCACCGGGAAGTCGGCGTCTACGCCGCAAGGCACGGCGTAGACGTCCTGTGCGCAATCGGGGAGCTGGCAAAAGAAATCGCCGCCGGAGCAGACGGAGCTCCTGGCATAGAAGTGCTCTGGTTCGCCACAAAGCAGGATTTCCTCGCACAGATGAACAGCATAATAAAGGAAGGGGACAACGTCCTGGTGAAAGCGTCACACGGAATGTGGTTCCCCGAAATTGTCGAACAACTCGTAAAATTTTCATAGGGGTCTGACCCCTTTTTAAATTAAAGGAGTTATGCATGAATTATCAGATTTTAGCATTGGATTTGGACGGTACCCTGACCAACTCTAAAAAGGAGGTTTCCAGGCCCACGCTTGACGCGTTGATCCATATACAGGAGCAGGGCAAGAAGGTGGTGCTCGCCAGCGGACGGCCCACGCAGGGCGTGCAGCCGCTGGCAGGCCAGCTCAGCCTGGACCGCTACGGCAGTTATATCTTGTCTTTCAACGGCGGCCGGATTACGGACTGCAGGAGCAGGGAGGTCATCTATAACAAGACGCTTCCTATGGACATCGTGGCGCCTCTATTTGATATCGTGAACAAGTACCGGGAACGGGGAGTTGATATCGTCGGCTATACTTCTGATGTGCTGCTGTCAGGCGGCAGCACGAACAAATATAGTGATCTGGAATCCCGTATCAACCATATGCCTGTCGTATCCGTGGATGATTTCCCGTCCCATATTACTGCGCCCGCGAACAAGTTTCTCGTGACCGGCGAACCTGACGTGATACAGGAGGTAAAGGCCGAAATCGCGGAATGCTTCCGCTCTTACCTATATATCTATCTGTCTGACCCGTTCTTTCTGGAGATCATGCCCCCGGGCATCGATAAGGCGCACTCTCTGCTCCGGCTGCTGACAAGCATCGGCCTGACCGCGGATGAGATGGTCTGCTGCGGGGACGGCTATAATGACGTGACCATGATAGAGACCGCCGGTCTGGGAGTGGCCATGGCCAACGCCCAGCCTCTCGTGCTGGAAAAAGCCGACTACATAACGAAGTCGAACGACGAGGACGGCGTGCTCCATGTGATAGAGAAGTTCATGATGGATTAGCGGAATGCGGTCATCAAGGCCGTTCTGCTTATAGACGGACAAAAGGAAGCTCTGTAATGAAACATACAAAGCTTCCTTTCATATTCCTCTATTGCAGGCCGCAGCGGACCGCCGGGGGGGCACTGCCCTCCCTGGCGGGCTCTACTCCAATTCTTTCAGGCAGCCGGTCAGCCGGTCGTACTCTTCTTCCACCTTCGCAAACAGCTCATCCAGATTATCGTACGTATCATTTCTTACTGCATCCACAATATACGCACATCTCTTGCTCAGGTTATTCATACCCAGGTTGGCAGACAGGCCCTTCAGCGTATGTGCACACGTCTCGATCTCTTTATAGTCTTTCTCCGCGATCGCCTTTTTTAAGTTCGGATATGTGGCTTCATCACGGAACCTCAGCAGATACTTCTTGAGCATAGACTCGTTCTGGCAGAATCTGCGGATTGTCTCCTGCGGATCAATCTCCATCTTTATAAGTACATCTATAAACTCCATAGCAATCTCCTTTTATGAATCTTACAGGTTATAGCTCTAAGTATAGCATGGATCTGTTGAAAAATATACTCTTTATTCATAATCTTCAAACAGCGGCCTGATATTTTCCGTTATGAAGCTGATTGCTGAAGAGCCTGCTCTTTTCATCAGGCACTGCATCTTTCTGATTCCTTCTTTTTGCGATACGATGATTGCATCGAGCAGCGGAACCAGCTCCGGGCAGAGCGGAAAACGCAGCGCATTTTCTGACATGCGTACCGCTCCTCTGTGATGCGGTATCATCTCACGCATAAAGTTGCAGTTGATATTATTATCCGTACATGGTTCTTTGACATCTCAATCGCGGCACGATGGTGTGGTATCATCTGCGTAATGAAGCTGCCTGAGAGGCTGTCTGTAAGCTCGGCGCAGTTCATATTGCGGATCATCTCATCTAGTATGCAATGATACTGCTCTACATAATCTCTCGTATTATTGCTTAAACGGCACATGTTCATAATATTTTCACCTCTTGCTATCATATGACAGAAGTGGCCCATTGGTGTACACGGTCTATAAACTTTATGCCGATCCGCGCCGTTTTCGGCAGCCTGGGCGGACATTGGCCTTTTAATCCCTGCTCCCGGCCTCTGCCGCAGAAAACAGGACCCGAATCTTTCCTGCCGGCCAGTATCATCTTATTGCCAATCAGCACCGACTCATCCTGAAGCAGGTGAATCTGCGCTTTGTCAAGGAATTTCAACATGTCTTCATATCCAGCCCCTGCATCGTGGTTTCCAAGGCAGGCATATACGCCATAAGGTGCCTTTATGCTGCGAAACAATCTCTGAAGCACCGATGGATGTTTCACCGATGTAATATCACCGTCAAATATATCTCCTGCTATGCAGACAAGGTCAGGCTCTGCAGCATTTACCGACGCCACAATCTTTTCCACATGCTTCTCGTCCACGACATATCCGATATGCAGATCGCTGATTAAAACGATATTCATTGCATCTGTAGCTCCGTTACCCTCTTGCATCTGAATCTTATAGTCTACCGTCTGTATCTTCGACGCATGGATTCCTCCGCAGACCGATAATACGACCGACAGAACGACCGCTGCCGCTCCTGCGGTAATTGCAGCTCCCTGTGGCAGAGGCGTCGGGACGAGATGGCACAGCCTGGCCAATAACAAGGCCAGATCCGCAAGGTTGACAAACAGCATCAGAAGAACAACTACACCCAATGCATAATGGTCTATCAGAAAAAGCGTTCGAGGTACCGGGCAGTCCGGAATGCGGCTGAGCACGAAGAACACCAGGACGGCTGCAAAGATAACGCCATATGAAATTCCGAATGCCACCAGGCCGACACCTGAAAATAGGGGACGGAACCAAAGGAATAATCTATGTCCTGCATTTACGTACAAGCTGATAAATGCCACCAAAGCTATAAGAATCATAATAATCTGCATGGTAGTTTTCTCCTTCTACTCAAGGTTAAACTGAGCTTTTAAGCTGCACGCATCGATTGTTGACTAGATTCAGTCTACTATATTTCAGCCAGTCAGTCCATATAAAAGTGCCACCTCTCCGAACACGGTGGCACTATTGCAGTATGCTTCATCGGAACATCTACTGCCGAACATGAAAAATGTGCTACATGCTCAGCTGAACGAGTGTTAAAGAACGGTTCTTGTTCTGTATCCGGGTAAGCTGTTGCCTCAGCGCTGATAGATATTGTAATCTGGTAGATGCCGCTTTCTCCCACCACCAGTTCGTTACCGGTCCGGCTGACTGTTATCGTACTGGATAATGGTCCGGCAACGCCAAACGGTACGCTCCCATATGCTGTACCCGGTACCTCTATAATATCACCGACAGACGGCGGATGGGGGTGATAAAAGTTGTTACATAAAGGCTGAACGTAATCAGATCAATCAGATTCAATTCTTCCCTCATAACCAAAGCGCCACCAACCGCGATCACAGCCGCAGAAAGGATACACATAAAAATTCCATACTTATGGTTCGCCGCATTGAACTTATTTAGCTCCGCAGCTTCATTGGCAAAAGCTTTCGCCGTTTTAATCCCTGACAGACAAGATTCAAATTCTGGATTGATGGAAGCCGTCGTCCGTTTTACCTGTATAGAGGCATTCCTCATGAATCTGCGGCATCGGCCTGCGACAAATAGAAATATGGGAATCATAATGGTGATTACTAAAGCCCGTGCTGCCTAAAGTAAGAAATAAAAATCCGAAATTCTGACATTTCTTTAACATCATGTACAGCCATTCTGTCATACCCTTTCCCGGAAATATTCAATGGAATCCTCCGGCGCCTGGCTGCGGTCGGTATCTGAATATTCCCGGACGGCAGAGCAGACCGTAATCCGGTAAGACTCAAACAATTTTTCCCGGCCTTCCTTCTGGCTTTCAAACCGTTCCGCCCGTATAAATCCCTCAAATCCTCACAGCATAGTCTTCAGCATCGCCGCAAGGTCAAGGTATTTTTTCATTCCTTCCTTCGTGGGTATTACCTCAAATAATACAATCACATTTGCCATTTGATATTCCTCCATTCCCTTCCTAAAGCGCCGTCCCCCTGGCAGGGACAGACAACTTGTCCATATCCACCCCTTCTAGGGTAAGCAGTTTAATCTTCTTTTCCAAGCCCCCTGCATACCCTGTCAGGCTCCCATTTGTACCGACCACCCGGTGACAGGGAATGATAATGGAGATAGGATTATGGCCGACAGCACCGCCCACAGCCTGCGCTGACATGTTGGAAAGCCCCCTGACTGCTGCAATTTTCTTGGATATCTCCCCGTAGGTTGTGACCTCCCCATAAGGAATCTCACAGAGCAGCTTCCACACTTCCCTGCGGAATGCACTTCCCTCCGGGGCAAGGGGTAGTTCGCCGGCAGATGGTTTCTCTCCCTTAAAATACCGGTCCAGCCACACTCCTGCCTGAAGCAGAACTTCGGTATCCGCTTTTTCCAACCTTTCCCCCTGCAGAGAATCACAATAATATTTCTGCCCTTCCATCCAGAGCCCTGTAAGAGCTCCATCCCTCTCCGCAAGCAAAAGTCTGCCGATGGGAG
This sequence comes from Extibacter muris, assembly GCF_004345005.1. Classification (GTDB taxonomy): domain Bacteria; phylum Bacillota; class Clostridia; order Lachnospirales; family Lachnospiraceae; genus Extibacter; species Extibacter muris. The sequence goes on along the minus strand of NZ_SMMX01000005.1, from coordinate 158,368 downwards.
AATCATAACCCATAGTATAATACATATCTTACCTCTCCTTTTTTCACTTTACTGTCACAAGCTATTCCACAGATTCATTGTTGCATAACTGCGCCATGGCCGCCATTTTTCAGACAATGCGAGCAGCTCCTTTGGCGTATGACCCGGAAGTGCATGCCTGATTCCAATATCCGTTTCTAAAAACGCATCCGGCCAGTTCTATCTCTCCGCTCTCAAGTGCCTCTGCCAGCGCTAAAATGCTCCTAGAGCGGGATGCAATCACACCTAGCCCAAGGCAACCTTACTCTCACTAGATCGTATCTTCCCGCCCGCAGCATTCCTGCGCAGAGCGGTGGGAGACAGATAATACTGCTTTTTAAATAAATCATTTAACCGGCGCAGGCTGCCGAATCCTGACGCCATCGCCACATGAAGCACCGACAGGTCCGTATCTGTCAGCAGATTCTTGGCAAGCAGTAACCGGCAGGTCTGCAGATACTTTACGGGCGTAACATGAAATTCTTCCACGAAAACTCGCCGCAGATGCCGGCCCGTGCACCCCAGTTCGGTGGGAAGCTCCTCTATGCTTTGTCCACCCCCACAGTTCTCCTCCATAAGACGTGCAGCTCTATGAGCAAGTACAGAGGAAGCATCTACGATAGAATGGCCAGGCGCAAGTTCCGGCCTGCACAATAAACAGGGACGGTATCCTGCCAGCTCCGCCTCCGCAGCAGTAGAAAAAAAGTACAGTTTTCCTGTCTGGCCTGCTTTGCCCGGCAGACTGGGCGACAATAGATTTTTGTTGAAGCGATTCCCACAAAAAATCTTCCGTCAAACCTTGTGTCCTTTGCCTTAAAAGCCTCAAACAGAGCTCTGTCCGTTTTCTTCATGGCACATCCTCCCGTCCTAATCATCCTTATCACCACTATACTGCATTTCCATTCTGAAATCCCGCCATATTCGGACATGGTATTCCCCTTGACATCTCCCCCATATCACATTATGATTATATCACTTATTACAAAAGTATATTATTAAAAAATAACCTGAAATTATCACAATATATTCAACTATGAAAGGCCTTCGTCCATTTTCCTTACCACACCACAGGAACCGGAAACATATTTCAAAATTATTACTGTCAGTTATATTAACTTCCATTTTATATGATTTTAGCTTTTCATTTTATAGCATAACTGGATTATCACTTGTTGCTTAATTCAAGATATTGGTTTTTAGCAAATGCCTCTATTCCTACTTTAGAAATATAAGTTTCTCCTGTTCGCTTTTTTAACAGATGCAACTTTTCTTTTGTACTTTTTAAAATAAGCGGAACTTCTGGACTAAAAGATTTATAACAATTATGTACGTAAGAGTTGTGTAACAATAATTATTGACATCTTATTTTTAATTTCATCCGATAAATTTTTTCTTGTCGATTTTATTTGAGTACTCTTATTTATAATTTTGTCGAATATTTCTGGCAAACAACTCTCTACATTCCTCCACAAATCGGATATTCCAGATATAGCAGGAGAAACAGAGGATCTGCGGTTTCTGCAGATACAAATCCTGAATGATGGATTCCACCGGCTGATTGATCATGTATTGTGCAATCCGGATCTCCTCCGCGCCTTCTTCTGCCAGATGTTCTCCGGCATATGCGCGCAGGCAGTAAACCGCCAGATTGGAATGTATGTATTTGGCATTGACTGCTGCCAGAATTGTTTTCAGCAGAATCTCCCCCTCCCGCTTTTGCTGCTAATCAGATACAGCAAAGGGAGAAACTTTTCAGCTTCTCCCTCCTTTTTCATCATATTAAATATATTATACTTTGGTAATTCTTATGTTGTCTTTTATTTCATGTGCATCACACTTCGAACGTATCCCCAGACGTTACTCCTGCAGTTAACTCAACCCAGGGACCCTCACGGCACCCAGAAGGTTCTGCTTAGTGCTGCTTCGTTCCCGACCTGACACGGTTCACAGATTTCTGTCGCGTGAGACCCAAATCTCAATGCCACTTAAGAATCTGGTGGCTATCAATGAAAAACGCACTCAAAGCCACCAAATACCGCTTTACTATAAGCCTCTATAACAGCGAATGGATTGCTCCGTCTCTTCCCTGATTCGGAGTGATCACATAAGGAATATTCTTGGAATCCATCATATTGTGACTGCCAAGGAAGCCTGCCGGCTCATAAGGGAACATAGACGAATCATACATATTTCCAAGGCCAGACACAATTTTCACCTGAATGATCCTCGGTTTTCCAGGTCTTGCCACATCCGTAAACTCTTCTCTTGTGTAGGCCATGTTTTGAAAATCCTTCAGAACTTTACGAATATCCTGTACGATCCAGTCTGCCGCCCGATGAGCTGCCATAATACCCTCTGCTGTTCTTCCCTCTCCTTCTTCAAAGAGAACATCGATATGAAGAATGTAATCAGAAGATGCCGGCGTACCCGCACGATCCAGAACCACCTGGTTTTTCAAAACACCTTCAGATGATCCGATGTTCGAAGGCTGGAAGCCACTCTTATCTTCTACTCCGGTAATCATTACCGTCACACCAGACAGAAGATGGGTCACACCTTCTCCAAGTTCACCACGAACTTTGCATGCAATCGGAGAATAATCCAGATTTGAATTCACAAACATGTCATTTTCGCCCGGCTCGAGTATTTTCACCTGAATATCTTTGATCCTTGCTTCCTGCATGATCAGAGACTTTTCAAGACCTTTACGAATCGTAAGAACTCCGGCTTCGATCTTCGTTTCATCACCGAATCTCACTTCTTTTATATGAAATGTTTTTCTGGTCAGCCGTCTGAGTGTCTGTGCATTTCCTGCAGAATCATCCTTCTGGTCCGAATCGTATTTTTCGGCTTTTCTGAGTTTGTTCTTGAGCAGAGCCACTGCTTTCATTGCATCATATTCTGTCAGGTTGTTGTCTCCGACTACACACGATTCATATCCGGATATATTCTTATTAAAATCTACAACACAATCCACGTAGTTATTCGTACAAACCAGTCTTCCCTGCTGACCGATATAACTGAGTCCTACACTTGGTATTCCGCGTATTCCCAGCTGCTCGATCACATTCACGAAATCTACATGATGATTGCCCCAGCCGTCGATTGCGACGATCGCGCCGTCTGCGCGCAGAACCTGTGCGATATCTCCTACACGTTTTGCTGTGTAGATCTTATCATCACACACCTCTGAGACTCCATCTACAATAATGCCTGCATATTCCAGATCATCATTTTTTACGATTTCCGCTGTCACCGGACATCTGTAGTGATGTAAAGATGTCATTTTAATACTTGGTCCCAGTCCCATAAACATCCTCCTTCATTTTGATCTAAATATACTTCCGAAATCTGATTTTTCAAGAGTTTGGAATTGTATCTCAAATCGCTACTTTAGTACAACGAAGAGGCTATCTCTTCTGACAGCCTCTTCGTTTTGTATCACCTTTCTAACAATAAATGATATTTTTATACATTATGGCGATATTCGTATGGCAGAATCTTTGTCTGGTTAAAGCTCGGACAATCACGAACCCATTCCAGAGACTCTTTTAAGATTGCAATCTGCATTGGAATGTTGTTTGGCTCTCCTGCGTTTGATCCGATCGGCACATGAGGTGCTGTGATTCTAGGTGCACCCTGCTGTCTTGCGATTGGTGGAAGTGCAGCGATAACTACACAGCTCATACCAGCCTCTTCACAGCATCTTGTAACGATTGTTGCGGAACGATGACATGTTCCACATCCACCTGTACAAAGAACGATATCTACACCCTGCTCTTTTAATTTACGAGCAATCTCCGGTCCTGTTTCACCTTTGAATTTCTCAACGTTTCCGCCGCCGCCCATGAATGTGTATGTCTCATTTGCAAGAGATCCGATAAATCCTTCGTCTACCAGTTCATGAAGACGATCGATCGGGAACATTGCATTTACGTCTTTGTTGATATCGGAGTTATCAAATCCACCATGTGTAACCATTAACTGATCAGATGGTGTGTCAAATGGAATTGTACGGTAACCGAAATCTCCTGATGTGTTAAATGGAGTCTGGTCTTTTTTATGAATTCCACCTGCTGTGATAAATGCAACTTTACACTCGCTTAATGGTTTCTTTAATTCTGTAAATACCGGCTTTGGTGTAACCGGAACGAAGATTTCTGACTGCATGCCTTCTTTTACTGTTAATTTCATTGTATTACCTCCTTAGACTGATTCTATCGGTATTTTTTTTTTCCTATAATTTTCATACAGCTAAAATAAAACTCTACATCCTGTCCTACCTGCAGTTCAACTGGTGTAAATGCCCATCTGCGGGGAACGTTGATCGTTCCTTTATTATTCATGATGGCTACACTGATCGCAGTGTCATTTACTTCTGTTATTTTGCCGCCTACAAGGCATGGCTGCGGCTCGTGATCAGTTGTCATATCTGAATCATCGTAATCGTACGGATCTTCTACAATCTGGATATAGCTGAAATAAAATTCAAGATCATGTCCCGGCTCGATCGGCGTATCGTCGATAACAAGGCTCTCGGGTACTATAAAAACACCTAATCTTCCATGTAGATGAATTTTTAACATTCCATCCGTCACTTTTTTTACAAGGCCGCCCATTTTTACAGGGTTAATTATGTAATCCATTAGTGCAGTGTTCCACTTTCTACAAGTTTTGTTTCCGGAAGACCTAATAATCTGTTATTTGCATTGATAACATCATTATTCCATTTCTTCTCAGCTGGTTTAATCGGAACGCCTGCCATCTTGTTCTTGAGCATCTGAATCGCACGTACTGCAACTTCAGGTGTTACACAGGATGTACCTGCGATATCATTCTCGAATCCACCTTTATCCATGTTCTCTTCAACCATAGCATCTGCGTACTCGTTACCAACAACAAGCTGTCCCTGGTATGCACAGAAGGAAACTCCTACTACCGGAACACCTCTCTTACCAGCCTGTCCGATATGCTGGATGAAATCGATATGGTTGTTTCCGAAACCTTCTGTTGTAATAATAACACCATCAAGGTTCATGCTTTCCATTAATGATCCAAGTCTTTCAGATACCCAGAGTTTCTCATCGTTAACCTGAGGAGATCCTACACAGATAACACCGATCAGATCCAGTTCGTCATCTGCAGCAAGACCTTCTACGAGTGGCTCTCTGATGTAATGACGTGTCATTTCTTTTGTAGCTGGTCCGATACATGTAAGTGCATGGATGGATCCATCTCTTACCTGGTTTGGTGTTAACAAGATCGGTACGTTTCCACAGTCAACGTTCTTCTGTCCGCCTTTGATTCCACATGGCTCTTCTGGGCAAAGTACGTTGTCATGCATAGCTCCCTGTCCCATGATTTCTTTAACAAGAGCAACTCTTGGATTTCCAACTCTTCTTACATCCTCGCAAAGCTCCTCACGAACGATTTCGCCGTCGTATTTTTTAAGCTCATTACGGATTGCCTGTACGATATAATCCTGACATTTGTGTGCTGCAAACGGGCCAGGTCTTGTCATTCCTGATAATCTCTGGATTACAGCATGGCAACGGATGATGATATCATTTTCATCTGCACATCCGGGATGTCCGAAATACATTTTCTCATCAAGGTATCCTTCTGAAGATCCGAACTCATGTACCTGAACTCCATCTTCATCCACACCTGTCAGCATGAATACAACACCATCAGCTACTTTTGTGATACCTTCTCCAAGTACACCTTCTACCTTTGTAGCGATTGGGCAAACGTCCATGATTGTCTCTGTGTAGATATGTCTTTCATCCGGATGGATTACTTCGAGTTCCAGACTTTTACAGAGAACGTCTTCTTTTACAGCGTCATTTACGATGTCTTTGTTGATTGTGATTACACCATCTTTGATAGATGTTTCATCTCCGAGTTTAACATCTGAAATTTTAATGTGTTTTTTAATCAGACTTCTGATTACTGTTTTCTCACCTGTTTTTTCGTCAACTGGTACTGCTGCCGGTGCCGGTGCTGCCGGTACTCCACCTGCAAATACTGGTACGTCCAGTTTTAATCCATCAAATTTCTCTGCTTTTCCGATTTCAATATGAATCATTCCGTTACCTCCTGTAATTGGCTGTACTACCGGTGCCGGTGCTGCTTCTTCTACTGCAGCCGGTTCCTCTGCTTTTTCCCCTTTAACTTCGTTCACTTTGTCAAGCACATCTTTTGTAATCGGTGTAAGTGCTTCAACATCCTGAAGTAATGTGCAGCCAATTACCTGTTCAATGCGAAGTCCGTCCGGTGTGAGTGTTAAAAGACCTGCCTCCTGCATGTCTTCGAACAGTCCCGGATCCTCCAGATCTGCTGCGCTGATCACAAGTCCTTTCTCTCTTCTACAGCAGAAGATTGCCGGATCCTTTAAATGCTGCTGCAATGTTTCCTGTGTAATAGACATTTTACTACCTCCCTTTATTCGTCCTTTTTAAATCTTCTTATCAGCTTATGATTTACCGCTCTCAGTGCACCGTCTGTGCAATGGTAAACCGGTAATTTAAGCTGTGGAGCACATGACATTACCGTATTACTGCAATCGGTACAGTTGCTGATCAGAACCGCCTGGGCTCCGTCTTTTTTCAGCTGCATAACCTTCTGTACCTGTCCAGGACAACGTCCCGGATTCTCACATTTACGGCTGTTTTTCAATTCTTTTGCCTGTTTGCAATATTCAACGCCTACAACCTCTGAGCCCATGCTCTTCGCCTGTTCTTCCAGACGTTCTTTATTGGCACCACATGCACAGACAAGCAGTCCGATTTTTTTCGGTCCCGGAAGAAATTCTTCCGCTGCAATAATGCCTCCTGTCGTCTTTATAACAGAAGCCTCCATTGACGTTCTCTTTCCGGTGAATGGTCCGCCCATAATAAGCTCGCCGTATTCTTCTCCCAGACCTCCTGCTTTCTCAATGACATCCGCAACTTTCATGCCGATTGGAATATCAAAGAAAATATGCACAGATGCATCTTCTTTCAGTTTTCCTGCAACCGTCATATCTTTATCGATCAACGGTTTCTTGTCTTCTACTGCCTCACGGATTCGAAGAACTGTCTCTGCGTTGATCACAATTGCATTTGCAGCCATCGGAAGCTGTTTCGGTTCCAGTAAGATTCCAAGAGTTTCACGCACAACAGCACGCTCTTCGCCCATTGGATAAATATTTTCAAGCTCGGAAATTTCAATATTCTTTTCCGTGATCTCTTCTTTTAATTTTGCGATTGCTTCTTTATGAATCCCTTTTTCTGCAATAATACCTTTTTCGGCATTCACCAGTTCCATCACGATCTTAAGTCCAGCAATAAGATGTTCCGGTTCTTTTTCAATTCTTGCAATATTATGGGAAAGTATTGGTTCGCATTCTGCCGCATTGACAAGTACAGCACCGCCACCGTCAAATTTTACATTCAATTTAACGGATGTAGGGAAACCTGCACCTCCCAATCCGACGATTCCTGCTTCCTCGATCAGCTCTGCCGGAGAGTTTCCTGTCAGTTTCCGGTACTCTGCATAATTTGTGTTGGATTCTTCGACTGTGATATTACAATCGTCGACTGCTGTTACTCTTCCATTGATACTTGAGAAAATATTGCTTCCCAATGCGTTTTTCGGTTTCGCAGCAATCATTTGCCCCCTTACAATGTTAACTCCTTTACAAACAATCGGCTGGGCTGGCACACCCGCATGCTGTTTAAGTGCAAAAACAAATTCCATCGTCGGCACCTCCTTTCTGAATTTTTCACAATAATCTGTGTAGATTTTTCACTTTTTGTGCTTTATACACACAGCAATTATTTGTCTATGTTTGGATTATATGTTATAATTACCAATGAAGGAACTGACATTGTTTAATATATGACATGCAAAACTTTCATAACTGAAAAAGTCCTGATAAATCATGCCTTTACTCAAAATAAATGGCATTATTTTTTTCAGGGCAAAAATTTGACTTGACAAATTTTTAAGAATGGAGGTCTATATGGATATCAGTAAGCTTGCATTACTCTGTGATGTTGCAGATACTAACAATCTGACGCTGAGTGCCGAGCGGATGGGTTATACCCAATCCGGTGTCAGCCACGCCATCAGTAAACTGGAATCTGAAATAGGAATTTCCATCATCAAGCGTACCAAACACGGTGTAGAACTCACCACCGAAGGAGAACTTCTCATGCCTTATATCCGTCTGGTCGTCACGCACTATCAGCGACTTGATGACATTGTAGATTCCATTCTCGGTCTTCAACGCGGCTCTCTCAGTATCGGTACCTATTGCAGTATTGCTTCTCAATGGCTTCCGGAAATTATCCAGAAATACCAGCAGCTTTATCCGAATATCGCCATCCGTATCCGTGAAGGCGGTGTCAGTGATGTAGAACGCTGGTTATATGAAGGAAGCATTGATTTTGGTTTTCTGAGCTGGAAAAAGAACCAGAATTTTAAGTTTCTTTCACTGGCAAGGGATTCTTTGTACGCAATTCTGCCCAAGGGATATTCCATACCCGAAGAGTATCAGAAAACATTTCCGATCTCTGCTTTTGCAGAATATCCTTTTATTGCATCCGAAAACGGTGTTGATCACGATGTAAGTGCTGCACTGGCTCAAGCCGGCGTTACACCGATGACCTGTTTCACCTGCCATGATGATCACACAATCATTCCAATGGTAGAAAAGGGTCTGGGAGTCGGACTGCTTCCCAGTATGTTTTTGAAGGGGCATGATACAAATATTCAGAAAATACCGGTTTCGCCTTGTTCCGTGAGAACTCTGGGAATTGGTATTTTATCCGAAAAAACACTTTCCGCCAGTTCCAAAGCATTCATCAAATTATCTCAAAAGATGATTACTCAATTGATTACAGCGGACAATGAATGAGTGCAGATCCGTATAAATCTGAGGTTCAGGTTTAAATCAGGACCACTCGTCCAACGGTTGGTTTGCTCTAGGGCTATAAGCCCTTGTTACTAGGCCGGCGCCTCAAGACGCTGGCTTTCTCTTTTGACTATGGGAATTCTGCTTACACATCCTTCCCATAGCTCCGTTCAAGCCATATTGCTCTTGACTCGTCGCTCCCCTTAAATGGTGTGGTATAAAAAAAGTTGACAGCTTATTCTCAAGGATTTCATAATAAAATCATGAGAATAAGTCCAGCTAAAGTTGCTAAAGCGAAAAGGCTTCTACCTCTTTTCGCACTAACACTCGCCGCAAGAGGTGGGTTTTGATACCCAACCACAAAAACTTTTTGAAAAAGTTTTGTCCATCAAAAAAGCACAAGGGCAATACTGACGTACTGATCTTGTGATTTCCGGATTGTTCCTGCTATATGATGTGATAAACCATATACAGGAGTATGTAGCACCGCAGAAATTAAACGGATTTTTTTAACGGTCTACCAATGGTCGAATGTTGTCGAATATGCAGGCGTTCCATGCGGCTCCCTCCCAAGCCGCTAAAACAAAACCATCCAGTAGTCTGTCCACCGTTAGGCAAAATAAATTCAGCAGCAGTTTTTTTTATTTACCGCATAGGAGCAATTTTTATTTTTTGATGGGCAAATAAATCCTTGTTTCGTACTTGTCTGGATTTCCCTTTAAGGTATATCCCATATTCTTATCATAAAATTCAATAATTGGTGCAGTGTAGTCTAAGTTGTTATCATTTGCGTAATCAAATAAGGATTTGTATGCCATACCTAAATTTAATTCTGTGATGTTGACTTGTATTTCATGTTCTCGACCTCCTTTTTTTCAAGAGGTCTCAGAGATAAATAAGATTTCATTTCATCAATTACAGATTTATGCTGCATAATTAGACTTTCCGTTAATACAATTTTCTCATTGATAAAATCGTTGAAGTCCTCTTGTGTCCTCATATTGGATAGAACATCTTTGATTTCCATAATCGAGAAATTGAATTTTCTTAACAATGAAATATATTGAGCTGTTTCAATGTCGTCTGCACTATAATAGCGATAACCATTTCCCTCATTTCGATATGAAGGAGATAAGATTTTTTCACTGTCATAATAACGTAAAGTCTGTGTTGTTAGATCTGTAATTTTTGAAAATTCACCTATTCGATACATACTGCTCACCTCTTTCTACTGTTATTCTAACCTTTACAGTGCGGTATAAGGTCAAGAAGAATATACATATTTATATAAAAAAGCCCGCACAAAACATATGGTTTGTACGAGCCTTTAAAGCTGTATTGCATTCAATTTTTATTAAAGCTTTATTAGATTGTGCTTGATTGTAAAGAATTGTACTTAAAGCTTTCCATAACGTTAGCCCCCTTAAAGCACTTTCTAGTGTCTAAAAACATCATTCTACAACATAACAAATTTCAATAAACCTTAATACATCTTGTCGTCCTCGCTATCTTTTGAACGATTGTTAGAATTTCTCTTTTGATTATACTTCTTCATAATTACAAGTTTAAGTAAACCAACGACAATCAAAACCACAACAATGATAATCCACCAGTATTGTTCCATAACCTACTCCCCTCCTTTCCCTTTCAATAGTCTTAAATCATCTTCCCTGTCCTATGTAGAATAGAGAAGTTCATTCGCATTAACATGTACCATACAATGTTTACATTGTGGAAAGTTGTTTTCAATCGTTTGATGGACTGCCTCAGCAATTCCATGAGCGTCATAAAGAGCTAAATTGCCATCAGCTAATATTTCAATATCTACATACATTTTCGTTCCAAACATACGGGTTTTTAATTCATCAATACCATCAACCCCTTGCTGCTTAAGCACAACTTCCCTAATCTTTGTTTCAGTAGCATTGTCACAACTATGGTCTACCATTTTGTTAATGCTTTCTTTGAAAATGTCCAAAGCAGCTTTTAAGATACAACCACAAATCACAACGCTTGCAATAGGATCGAGAATAGCATAGCCTAAACGCGCCCCTAAAATGCCAATTAAGGAACCAACTGACGAGAGTGCATCAGAGCGGTGGTGCCATGCGTCAGCCATAAGCGCATCAGAATTTGTATGCTTTGCAGCATTTCTTGTAAACCAGTACATCCACTCTTTTATAACAATGGATAAGACTGCCGCCGTAAGTGCGATTCCACTAGGGATAGAAAGCGTATTGTACTGTCCTGAAAAGATTTTCTTGATCCCTGAATATCCTATTCCAGCACCCGTTATAGCCAAGGCAACAGAGAGAATAATGGAAGCCACACATTCCATACGTTCATGCCCATAAGGATGTTCTTTATCAGGCTGTTTTTCTGATATTTTAATTCCAACCATCACAACGATTGTGCTTAATACATCAGAAGCCGAGTGTACAGCGTCCGACAGCATAGCACTTGACTTTCCTATATATCCGGCAGTAAATTTAAGTAGCGATAAACCCATGTTGATGATTAGTGTGATTTTGGAAACCTGAATAGCCTTATTTACATTTTTGTTTTGCAGAAGTCTACCTTTTTCCATAATATGCCTCCTTATCCTGCCAGCTTCCGAAACAGACGTTTTGCAAGGAAGTAGTACCAGACTAAAGCTACCACCAATCCTATGGAGAAATAAAGAACCGCTTCATTCTGCATGGCTTTTGCTACCCAAAATGACGGAAGGAAGCCAACCGCGAACTGGTAGTAACTATCAATAAAAAAGGGGGCTGGTATTCCGAGTAATGTAAGTGCAGCTAGTTTTGTAACTGCCATACCCTCTAATTTATTGCTTGATAATGTGATAATCATAAGTGAAACAATAATTGCCTGTACTGAGCCGAGAAGCGCCAAACATATTGTCATTCCAATGGACAACTTTTCTAATGAAAAAAGCAACAGTACAATAAAAGCGATGACCGCCGAAATAATTGAGGGTGCTCCCAACCTTGTAAAGAGATACCCCGACTTACCAAGAGGGGTAATCGAAAAGTACCGTGACACTTTATCGTCGATTTCCTCTAACGTAATCATTGCAAATGCAAAGCAGAGCAATACAGGAGCCATGATAGAAAGCAATAAATCAAAGATCGGATAGTATTCTTGCAAAGAAAAATCTGTTATCCTTTCAAGAAACGGAATACCGAATTTAATCAAAGCTCCCATGACAAAAGGCGTAAAACAAGCTGCAAACATCATAGGGTCGCTCTTGATTTGCTTAAATATCTGCATGGTACTGGATAATACCCTTTTCATATCTTTACACCTCCCAAACTTTTCCACATATGCCGAACTGTACGTCGCGCAACTATGTAGAGAATAATCAACGTAGCAATTACAAGTACCATATCAAACGATAGTAAACTGTTTTTCCCGGTTATAAGGTTCATGCAGGCGGTAAAAGGGAAAAAGCGAAATATATCTGGTAACTTTACAAACAGACCAACGATTGGTGGAACAAAGCAAACAATCTCTATGGGCATAATCACAATGAGAAATTGGTTCAAGTTTGAAATTCTTGTAGCCGCAATAATTCCAATCATAGTAAAGATTGCTGATGTCAATGCCGTACCAACTGTGATACCAAGTAAATGATTGCTGCCGGAAACAAATCCCAATATCAACGCAATGATTGTAGAAATAGCAATCAACGCGATTGTTTTTGAAAGTATGTACTCCGATACTTTTACAGGCGATACTACCATAGCATTTAACACCTTTTGACTTTTTTCCAAGAGGACAATCGCTCCCATAAAAAACAATCCCATTGCTGCCGGGTCAGAGTATATCATGATAGAAGCAATATCCGTTTTCCAATGTCCCGTCAAAGCGGCAATCCCACACACATATAAAACTGTTAATATAAAGTAGATAAAATAAAAACCATATTTCCATTGGAAATGTATATCACCACAAATTAAACGTCCCAATCTCATTGAAGTGTCCTCCCTGTAATATCAACAAAAATATCATTTAATGTAGGCTCACTACTATGAATAGAAAGCAAACGGTTTTCGGAAATTAAACTTTTTAACAATTTATCTTCTGTGGTTCTATCAAGCAGACATTCTCCGGTTTTCTCGCCTTTATCATAGTAGGTATATTGTATTTTGGCAGCTCCCCTTGACATAATCAAATTATGCGGGCTATCCAATGCACTGACTTTTCCGGCAACGATAAAGGCTACTTGGTCACATAGCTCTGTTGCGTCAAACATATTGTGAGTAGTAATGATAATCGTTTTTCCGCGTTTCTTTTCCGCAAGAATAATATCTTTCATTAAACGATTATTTGTAGGGTCAAGACCGCTTGTAGGTTCATCAAGGAATAATATATCAGGGTCATGGACTAACGCTTTAATGAAATTCAAGCGAGAACGCATACCTTTGGAAAAGTCAGCAACTTTTTTGTCCCCATCATTTTCCAAGCCTACCATATGCAATAATTCATCAATAGACCGAGGTTGCTTTTCATATAGAGAAGCAAAATAGGCGAGATTTTGTCGTGCGGTGAATTTCTCGTAGCAGGTTGAAAATTCAAAGTCTACTCCAATATTTTCATAAAACCGATTTGTATGCTCCCTTATTTCTGTACCTGCAACTTTTACGCTGCCTTTATATCTTGTATTAAGCCCAGTTAAAACTTTTTGAATAGTTGATTTTCCAGCACCAGAGGGTCCTAAAAAACCGAAAATTTCTCCTCTCCCAACATGGAAACTTACATTCTCAACAAACGGTTTGTCAGTATAGCTAAAATACAGTTTTTTTACATCAATCATTACACTTTCCTCCTTTAACTTTATGACGATTATAGATATATAGTCATATATGCTGTAAAAAATTTGTTTGGCTACCTGCCTGTCAAATAACCAAACAAAATTGTTACTCTGCTACTACTTGCTGAATAATACCATTCACTAAAAGATTTTGTATCATATTCAGTTCTTCGTCCTCTTTGAATTGTTCCAAACAGGACAAAACAGAATACAGGGATTTTATGATAACCGTATGCGGAACCAAAAATACAACCCCTAAATCTTCCAGTATCTCCAATATACGAATATCATTGTGCATATGGCTTTCAAAAATATCCGGTGATAATTTTCTTTGCAGATAGTCCAATATAGATAAGTCAATCTGCGAAAGAATAGGTGAAGTAATCAAACCCGTTAAACTTAGCATAATAACGTCCTTTGCTAAATCTCTATGGTTCTTATATTTTTTCTCTTTAATGGTTGCTTCTATACTTTCAAACAGCTCTTTTTGTAGACGAAAATTGATGTCCACGTATAGATGTTCTTTACTGGGATAAAAAGCATAGAAAGAACCCTTTGATATGTTTACGGCGGCCACTAAATCATCAACCGTTACTTTTTTCAAACCGTGTAATGCAAACAGCTTTTCTCCCTCTATCAAAAGTTTATTGCTGATGATTTCTTTCTCTTGTTCTGTAAATCGTGGCAATTTTCATAACCTCCTTATGACTAAATTGTTAGTATCGTCACGAAAAGTATAACATTTACTGCTCATATTATCAATATACTATCCGAGATATTTATGCAATGTAGGTTCCAATGCGTTTATCGTCGTGTCTGTATCCTCATTAAAAATCATGTGACGATTGAGTTCTAAAGTAAGCAATTCCTTTTGCGGCGCATGAATTAAATCAAATACTTTGTTGGTATAATCAAAGCTAAAAAGCGGGTCGCCTTTGGCCGTAATTAAAATAACTGGACATTGTATAGACCCATTCTCCAGACACGATAAGTCAGCATTGAATAAACTGGCGACAAATCTTAAAGGATAATAGGATAAAAGCATAGGGTCATTTAAGCAATCGTGTTTTGCCTGTTCACTATAAAATACTTTGTTATAGTCTAAATAAGCATCTCCCGGTACCTTATAGTTAGGTAACAACTTTCCGCCCACGCGAAAGCCCCATTGTATCAGCCCCATAAAACGGTGTGTCCATACGGGATATTTTGTTAGGCTCATAGTTTCTTTTAATGTAGTCAGCATGATATTATGTGGAAAAACAGCTTTTAACCTTGTGTCCCTACCCGCCGCCATTGCAGCTAAAATCCCGCCTTGACTGGAACCCATGACAGCTATGTTTTCACCGAAATTTTCTATTCCGTAAGTCGTTGCGTCATATACATTATGCAACATATCTTCCATTATATAATTTTTCTTGATTTTAGGGCTTTTTCCGTGTGAAAGATAGTGAACGCCTATTATATTAAATCCTCTTTCACTCAATCCGCATAGAAAATTCTCATACATGAGAGGATGTGACATAGTACCCGGCAAAAAAACAATGGTAGGACTACTTCTTTCTGTATACCAGATAGAAAGTGTTATCGGAACATTATTTGAAGAAATGTCAACTTCTTTATACATACCACATACCTCCTATATGACTAATTTGGTTTTATAGTCATATTATATATTATTGCAACCGAGAAGTCAACAGCTATAAATATATGATTTTACCAAGAAACACTTTCTAACAAATCATATACCTTAAAATAAGTATAGGATTTTATTGTTTGACTGTACTTAAACAAAACGGATGACCTTCTGGATCAAACATAACTGTTGAAGTGTCATAATACTGAATTTCAGATTTCGTTGCCCCGCATTCTAAAGCATGTAAAACACCTTTTTCTAAGTCATCAACCAGAAAGTCAATGTGTGCCATTTGTTGTTGTTTATCTTTCTGCCATGGCCATACTGGTGCTACATATTCTTCAATTTCCTGAAACGCAAAAATCCAACCTTGAGGAGAGCGTAAACCTGCCCAGCCATTCCCTGAAAGGATTTTCTCCCACCCAAGTAACTTTACATAAAAATCTGACAATGCATCAGCATCTTGGCAATCATAAGCAAAACCTGAAATATCACTAATCATTTCTTATTCCATATCTTTCTTTATTGAATATTTTAAATACATCAATATTATACTGTCATATAATTTATATAAAATTCAATGATTATCTCGGAAAACCCTTGATTTACGGGCGTTTTCAAAGGATTGTAGGCTGAAATTACTACCAATTTACTACTTACGGAGTTAGCTTTGATATGCTGCCGAAATCCTTTTGAAGATAACCCATACCGCCGTTATCAAATGGCGTGGTACATCAGCAATGAAATAGAAAGCATAACACACCACCAGACAGGCGGCGTTTCTTACTTCCACATGGAAGAACAAGAACGCCGCTTTTTTATGCCCTCATGTCACGCAGTAGGGGCAAAGGAAGCCTTATATCATGGGGCTTTACGGGTGCGGTTTTGACCGGGCAAGGGAAATATACCGAAACCCTCAAAAACGCCGTCCTACCGCGTGACAAATCCACAGCAAAGGAGTGATGAAGCTATGGCAGTTTTCCGCGTGGAACGAAACAAGGGCTATACCGTCATGAGCAACCACCACCTACGCAACAAGGAACTGACCTTAAAGGCAAAGGGCTTGTTGTCGCAAATGCTGTCCTTGCCGGAGGATTGGGACTACATCCTTGCGGGGCTGTCCCTTATCAACCGGGAAAAAATCGACGCTATCCGGGAAACGGTACGGGAGCTTGAACGCGCCGGATATATCGTGCGTTCCAGAGAGCGCGACGAGAAAGGACGCTTGCGGGGCGCGGAATATGTGATTTACGAGCAGCCGCAGCCACAACCGCCTAAGTTGGATTTACCTACGTTGGAAAATCCAACGCAATTAAATAAAGAGATACAAAGAACTGACTTACAAAAAACAGATTTATCAACTACGGATTTATCAAGTACCCATTCCATTCCTATCCATTCCCTAAATCCCCTGCCTTTGGAACAGGACACGGCAGAGCCGGAACGGAAAGGAACGGAAGTGTTCAAACAAAGTTTATGAGGCTTAACAGCTCACACAATCAATTCGTGTTTGACTGTATGCGGGAGAACACCACCAAAATCCGCAACATCAAGCAGTATTTACGGGCGGTACTCTTTAACGCCCCGACCACCATTGACAGCTATTATACCGCCCTTGTCGCTCACGACATGGCAAGCGGCAAAATCTGAAAGGAGTACAGACCATGAAACAGGGAGCCTTGATTTTTGACGAAACCACCGACCGCTACGACATTCGCTTTGACCTTGCCGACTACTACGGCGGCTTGCATTGCGGGGAATGTTTCGACGTGATGATTGGCGGCAAATGGAAGCCGACCCGCATTGAAATGAACCCGGAACAGGAATGGTATCTTGTGGGGGTACGCGCCGGGGACTTGAACGGCTTACGGGTGCGGCTTTAAGCCCATGCGCCGCAGCACAGACGGGGACAGCCAGAAAAGCGGCGTACCACCCTAAAGCAGACCCTACCGGGAAAGGAGGACGGTAAATGCAAGACGAAGTAAACGAAAAGACCGTTGCCATATCCATAAAGGCAACCAAACTGACAGCGGCACTTTTACAAGCCGCCATGAAAAAGCTGCTTGCACAGGCAAAAAAGCAGCTTGACAAACAGGCAACGCCCCACGGCAAGCAGACCTTAAAGCAGCTTATGAAGCAGAACGCGGGCGTGTCGAATATCGAAATCACTGACAGCAATATCAAAGCCTTTGAGAGTACCGCGAAGAAAAACGGCGTTGATTTTGCGCTGAAAAAGGACGCGACGGAAACCCCGCCCCGTTATCTCGTGTTTTTCAAGGGCAGGGACGCGGACGTGCTTACCGCAGCCTTTAAGGAGTTTTCCGCAAAGAAGCTGACGCAGGAACAAAAACCCTCAATCCGCAAGGCATTAGCCGCCTTTAAGGAAAAGGCAAAGCTGCTGAACGCCAGCCGGGAAAAGGTGAAGAACAAGGACAGGGGGCGCGAACTATGAGCAACGTCAATCTGAAAAAGCTGATACTTCCCAACATACCCTATCTGCTCTTTGTCTACCTCTTTGACAAGGTGGCACAGGCGGCGCGGCTTGCACCGGGTGCGGACTTTTCCGCTAAAGTGCTGCATATCGGGGACGGCTTCACCGCTGCCTTTTCCTCATTCGCGCCGAGCATTACCCCCGTGGATATGCTTGTAGGCGTTGCCGGGGCTGTCCTTATCCGGCTGATTGTGTATGTCAAAGGCAAGAACGCGAAGAAGTACCGCAAGAATGTAGAGTACGGTTCTGCCCGTTGGGGAAATGCAGAGGACATAAAGCCCTATGTAGACCCGGTTTTTCGTGAAGCCTAACCTCATGCAAATGCACAGCAGCTATGTAGTCACTGACCCAAAAGGGACGGTTTTAGTCGAGTGCGGCAAGCTCTTACTGCGGGGCGGCTCTTTTATTGCGCCCTAATCGGCTACATCTGGTACGAAGCCCCGGAGGAAGAAAAGAACTTCACGACCCTGCTTGACATGATAAATGCGTCGGAAGCCCGCGAGGACGACCCGGAATTTCAAGGCCCGGTTGACCTCATGTTTGAACGCTTGGAGGAAAAAGACCCGAAACACTTTGCCGTGAAGCAGTACAAAAAATTCCTGTTAAGTGCGGGCAAGACCCGTTCCTCAATCCTTGTCAGTTGCGGCGCAAGGTTAGCCCCCTTTGACATTCGGGAATTGCGGGCGCTGATGGAAACCGACGAAATGGAGCTTGACACCATAGGGGACAGAAAAACGGCGTTGTTCGTTATCATTTCCGACACCGACGACACCTTTAACTTTGTTGTTTCAATCCTCTACACACAGCTTTTCAACCTCTTGTGTGACAAAGCCGACGACGTATACGGCGGGCGGCTTCCCGTCCATGTGCGCTGTCTGCTTGACGAATTTGCGAATATCGGGCAGATACCGAAGTTTGAAAAGCTCATTGCCACAATCAGAAGCCGGGAAATATCGGCTTGTATCATTCTGCAAAGCCAGAGCCAGTTAAAAGCCATTTACAAAGACAACGCCGACACCATAGTAGGGAATTGCGTGCGCCCAGAAGTCGCCAGCGCATTATAAATTCGGCGGCGTGGTATTTATGGAATACTGCCTTTAGCAAGCAGTAGGTAAAAGTATCAAGTGATGAAAAATCACAGCCTATTATTCTACAACTTATCCGAGAGGGGAAACCCGAAGGGGAGTGTAGCATGTTGTCGCTCTTGTCAATAGACGAGAACCTGAATCATAAGGTACTAATCCTGTGTATCTGAAAGTTCAAGAATAAAAATTCGTGTATGAGGTACAAAGCTAAACTGCCTGAACGATAGCCAGAGTGGGGGAATCCTGACTCCGCATACGAAAAGGATTGAAACGTATGCTATTCCATGTTGGTTTCATTTCGCAGTTATGAAAGTAAGCGATACTCATGGAAGGACAACCGCAAGACAGCGGGTAAATGGCGAAAGTCGGTGCCGACAACACGAAACGCTAATTTCATAAATACTAACTGGGGATGACCTAAACCCGGTAACGGGCATGGTCACACAGCTCCCATAGTAGTCCGAGACGTTAATGACGTTCACATGGCGAAGGGGAGCAGCTTATTTACTAATACGACATGAAAGGACGGTGCGAGAGGCATTGAGAAATCCAATCCAAGTATTAAGTAGTTTGACGGAAAAGTCAAAGAATGAATCTTACAGGTTTCAGAGATTATATCGGAATCTGTACAATCCAGAGTTCTACTGGCTTGCATATAAAAACATATATGCAAACACAGGCAGTATGACTGCCGGTGCAGATGGAACTACCATTGATGGCATGAGTGACGAAAGAATCCAAAGGATCATTGAATCCATGCGAGATAAAAGTTACCTGCCAAAACCTGCACGTAGGGAATATATTGCTAAGAAAAAAAGTAATAAAAAGCGTCCGTTAGGAATCCAGTCGGGCAATGACAAACTGGTGCAGGAAGTAGTGAAAATGATTTTAGAAAGCATTTATGAGCCTGTGTTTAAGAAAACATCACATGGATTCAGACCAAACAAAAGCTGTCAGACAGCATTATACCAGATTCAGAAAACCTTTACGGGAACGAACTGGTTTGTTGAGGGCGATATACACGCCTGCTTCGACAGTTTTAATCACCACACAATCATCAGATTGCTGAGAAAACGTATTGATGATGAAATGTTTCTACAACTTATATGGAAGTTTCTAAAAGCAGGTTATATGGAGCAATGGACGTACAATCGGACTTACAGCGGTGTACCGCAGGGTTCAGGTGTCAGTCCAGTGCTTGCAAACGTGTACCTTCACGAATTAGATAAATTCATGGAGGAATATGCGCAGAAATATAATCGAGGAAAGAAGAAACAAATGAACTCCGACTACAATAAAGTTGTCAAAAAGGCATCCTATTATAGATGTATGGGCAAAAAGAAGTGGACGGATTTACCTCCAGAAGAACGTCAGGAACGCAATAAGCACTTGAAAATGCTTGAAAAGCAAGCAAGACAATTAACTCCTACCAAACCTTTGGATGAGACATATAAACGGATTCAGTACACCCGTTATGCTGATGATTTCATTATCGGAGTAATCGGGAGCAAAGCGGACGCAGAACAGATGAAAGCTGATGTCGGCAGATTTCTCAGGGAAGAACTGGATTTGGAAATGTCCGAAACCAAAACGAAGGTTACGCATACAGGAGACAGAGCCAGATTTTTAGGCTATGACATTACGGTATCCAGAAGTCAGGATTTAAAGAAATCCGCAGGAGGATACAAAATAAGAAGCAATGCAGGTGTGGTGAAACTGCTTGTACCCAGAGAAAAATGGGTGGGAAAATTACTGGAATATCATGCAATCAAAATCAAGATTAACGAAAACGGAAAAGAAAGATTTGTAGCCCTGCACAGGGGAAAACTGGTAAATCAAAGCGATATAGAAATTCTGGCAAGATATAATGCGGAAGTTCGTGGACTTTACAACTACTATGCTATAGCAAATGATTCCTTTAAGATAGGCAGATTTGCCAATCTTATGAAGTACAGTATGTACAAGACATTTGCCTGTAAGTATAAAACAAATGTTCACGAAATCAAGCGCAGATATTGTGTTGGAGGTCTGTTTACAATCGCATACGATACCAGAGCAGGCAGGAAAACCACGACCTTTTACAGAGATGGGTTTAAGCGAAAAGAATCAGCTACAAAGTTTGACAATGTGAGCGAACTTCCGCAATTCTCAAAATACGCTAAAACCAACACTCTGAAACAGAGAGTGGAACGCCATACCTGTGAACTCTGTGGAAAGGATTGCAGAAATCTGGAAATCCATCAAGTAAAGAAACTAAAAGACCTAAAGGGCAATGCGGAGTGGATACTCCTTATGCGCAAAAGGAGACGGAAAACTCTTGTGATATGTCCCGAATGTCATAAACTGATTCATTCTTAATACCGCAAATATAATAAGCGGAAAGCCGTATACATCGAGAGGTGTACGTACGGTTTGGGAGGGAGGGGATGCAAGTCCTGCAAAGGATGAGCTGAACCTTACCTCATGATACGACCCTGTTCTTGGGCGGCAAGGAAAAAACGACCCTCAAAGAAATATCGGAAATCTTGGGGAAAGAAACAATAGACAGTTTCAACACGTCGGAGAACCGGGGACGGGAGGTTTCCCACGGGCTGAACTACCAGAAGTTAGGCAAGGAACTTATGACACAGGACGAAATCGCAGTCATGGACGGCGGGAAATGTATCATGCAACTTAGAGGGGTACGCCCATTCTTTAGCGAAAAGTACGACATAACGAAGCACCCGAAATACAAGTACCTTTCCGATTTTGACAAGAGGAACGCCTTTGACATGGAAAAGCACTTGAAACGCCGTCCCCCAATCGTGAAGCCGGACGAAGTATTTGATTACTACGAAATCGACGCGGCAGAGTTGCCAGAGGACACAGAGCTTTAAAACCGCGTCATGGAAATATGGATAACAGGCTATTGCGCTATGGAAAACGCCATTCACAGCACATGGAAAAGCAAGAACGTAAACACAGGCTACATGGTACGCGCCCCTACTTTTGGGAACCGCAAACCTTACAACCGAATACCGCCGCGCCGCAGATATGCCGCAGCGTGGGGACAGCCGCCTTACACACAGGGCGGCTTTTTTCATACCCAAAAACAAAACCAAACAATTTTGACAGCCGCATAGCGGCAGAAAGTGAGGACTATATATGGAATTTTTCAACAGCGCAGTAGACGTATTGCAGACCCTTGTTATCGCTCTTGGAGCCGGACTTGGTATCTGGGGAGTAATCAATCTTTTGGAGGGCTACGGCAACGACAACCCCGGAGCCAATACTGATTGCGGTAAGCACACCATAGGCAACAAGCGTACCCATAAACTCCCTCCTGTCTTAATAAAGTTATGTAATCAATCATAGCATACCGCAAAAAGAATGTCTATGTGACAAAATCTATCCGCGTTCCACTTCCTTATCCCGTTCCGGCTCTCTGTCCTGCCGCAAAATGCTGTCAATGTTCCTCTTGATAACATTATATTCCCCGACCTGTTTTTTCATCTTGCCATAATCAGCGTATAGGGATTTCCGCTGCTCTTGGAGCTTTGTATATTCAGCTTGCAGGGCGGCGACGTTCGGGAGCTTGCCGGATATGCCCGCCGTTTTTAAAGCCTTTGCTGCCGCTTCATGCAGAATGATACTTCCCTCATGGACGGCGCGATGCTGCTCTTTGTTCTTTGCCTTGCGGTATGCGTCATAGGCGGGCTTTGTCTTTTGGTATGTCGTGATGTTCTTAATCAGCAACGCCATATCCGCAAGCCGTTTTACATGCTCTTTAGTGCGTTGGAAGCCTGTTCACTTGCCGCCGTGACTTCCTCTATCCGGCTGACTAAATCCGCATACTGTTCAATCTGATGTTCCGTAAGGAAGTTAAGCGTCTTTGCCGCCCGTTTCAGATTGTGGATTTTAGCCCATTGCTCATAGCCCCGGCTCTCCCCAGCCTTGATACTGTTTTCAATATCAATCAGCAGGGACACGCCCTTTTTCTCTGCCCGTGGAGCTTTGGCGGCGCGTATGCGCTTGCCGCTTATCCGTTCGGTTATGGCTTCCTCTGTATAGTCCGCGCCGAGGGTTTTCAAGCGGGTAAACCGTTCCTGTCCGGGAGCGCGGCAGGATATGTATTTCCCCCGTTTGAGTTCATAGCCCGCCGCTTCCAACCGCCGCAATAATTCCTCAAAGTCTGCCACTTGGGGAATAAGCGCGTCAACGGCAATCTTTAGCTTGCCTTTCCAACTCGTCCCCGTCTTTTCCGCTTGGTATTCTGCATAGCTTTTTCCCTTGCTGCCTTTGCCCGGAACCACTCTTCCTATGCTTGCTATTCTTCTTTTCGCATACTTCCACGTCAAAGACGGGGAAATGCCAACTTATCCCCGGAAAAAGAAAAAACGCCGCACCTTGCGACGTTTCTAACGGTGGTATAGACGAAGAAACGGAGGATTTCATTCCCCCGTTTCTTTGTTTTTCGCTTCCTGTATTCCCTTTGCTGTTGCCGTCATAATCGTTAAATCCCGACTGTCCATATCGGCAAGCAGACTTTCAAGCTGCCGCCGTTGCGTGGATTTGTCCGTTTCCGCATTTGGAAAAAAGAACTGGTCTACTGACACATCTAAAAAGGTAACAAACTCATAAAAGATTTGGAGGCTTGGGTGCTGTCCGCTGTTCTCAATGGACGCGATATAGCGCGGCGCAATGTTCAGCCTGTCTGCTAACTGGTTGCGCGATATGCCCTTTGCCTTTCTTGCTTCTTTTATGGCTTGCCCGAAAGCCTTAAAATCATACTTCACTTTGTCCTGCTTCATATTTTTCACCCTATTACATTTTACCGTTCACCTTTCTTTCTTGGATATGATTACACATATCATAGTATTGATAGTAATAGAGCATATATGCAGACTCGACGACCGGGAAATTTATTTGAACGGTAATTGACATTAAAATATCGTGGTGGTATTATGTAAATGAATAATTCATTCACAAGAAATGGAGGGTGGAACATGAATGACCGCATAAAGTCAATCACAGGCGCTGCAACGTATTTATTCTTACAGCAAGGCTATTCCAAAACACAGATTAGCCATATTGCAAAAGCTGTCGGTGTATCTGTTGGTACAATCTATCTCGATTTTGCCGGGAAAAAGGAAATCATGCACTTTGTCTTAAAATGTACCATAGAACCGGCATTTATCAATCAAAATTTTGAAAGACCTATTACAGATGATTTATTTGTCGGTTTGGAAAATGATATTATTGCCGTATTTGAAAAAACAGGAAGCGATTTTGCAAAGCACCTTGTGAACAAAGCAGCCGATTATGACCTTGAAACACTTGTGTCCGACGCTTTTGACATTCTTGCTCAATATGCAGTTGGTTGTCTATTCATTGAAAAAAATCAATTTGATTTCAAATTTTTAGCAGAGCATTACAGAGCGTACCGCAAAAAATTTCTTGAAACTATGACACAATACTTAACATCCTTTGTTGAAAGCGGCAACGTACGACCATTAGAGCAGCTTGAACTGACTACTACCTTGATTATTGAAATTTTATCATGGTGGGCGATGGATATACGGTACACGTCTTTTGAAACACAGGACATTCCCCCCGAACTCGCAAAAAAAGTCTGTATAGACAATATTATATCTGCATATAAATCCTAAAAATTAGTGGCAGTCAACTGTCCCTGATTTTTTACCACAGTATGAATGAATAATTCATTTAGTAAAGAAAGAGAGGTTTTCAAAATGACAATGAAAAGAAAAATCATTAACGGTATGCTTATGGCGGCTTGCCTTTTTACCCTGTCGGGCTGTTCACACTCTACTCCTGCACAAGCGGCAAACGAGCTGCAATTTAATCTAAACGGTATTTCAGACGTAACTATTTCTTATGATGAAGAAAGCGTTACCTTTTTCCAATCAGAAAATGACGAGCTAATAATCAAGGAATATATGACTGAAAACAAAAGCCGCTATTATGCTGACGTGAAGCAAGACAGTGGAAGTATTCACGTTAGCGAAGGTGGAAAGCCATTCCTCAAAAGCAATTTTACGAGGTACATAGAAATATATTTTCCGCAGGAATATCAGGCAAACCTTACTGTTACAACTACTGACGGCAACATTGATATGTCTGATTTAACCTTAGACTTAAACTCGCTTCGTATTGACAGCACCGCCGGAACAGTACAATTAGACAACGCCGACGCTTCCGTTGTTCATTTGTCCTCTACAAGCGGAAAACTGGATTTAGGGAACATAACAGGCGAACAAATCAGACTTGATACCACCAGCGGTAACGTGACTTGTGCGGAGCTTAACGGAGCTGTCACCTATACCTCTACAAGTGGTGACATTGATGTAAAATCTGCTGTCGGCTCTGGAAGCTATCGGGCAAATAATTCCGGCAATCTAAAAGTGGCTTATACCGAAGTGACAGGCGACCTATCATTTTTTAACAAGAATGACGATATCGAATTGATACTCCCGCAGGATTTGGAATTTGAGTTTGAAGCGACTACAAAAAACGGCTCTGTTTCTACATCATTTCAAGAAAGTATCAGCATTGACGGACGTACTACCCGTGGAACTGTCGGCAGCACTCCCGCCGTCACGGTAAAAACAGAAACCAACAACGGGAATATAGCGGTGACGCAATGAAACAGCGTCTTTTTCCCATATTGATATTAGGTGTAGTCATTTTAGCCTGTATCGCGTTTTATTTTGGCGGCGGCTACACCGAATATAACCTTGCATACATTTTTTCCTTTGTGTTTCTGCTCTTTTACGCTCTCTTTTCGGCTTCAACAATTTTGGAAAAAATAGTGCAGATTATTATATATGCACTTGTTATGGTAGTACAGATACTTTTCAATACCTTAGTATTACGCAGTTTGTTTGAGAACAACGGTATAATTGGCTGTTTATGCCGATTACTTGGAATACTGTTTATCTTTATTCCCATTATTATTAAGCAGATATTCTTTTACAGGCGCAATGGTTTTCCCTTTTGCGTATTAGGTGAATATCCGGCACTGACCTATTCTGAACTGATGAGTAACAAAAATGAAATAGCTTCTAAAATTGAAAAGCTGAAAAGTACAGGACAGGTATTGTCTAAAGCGCATTTGCAGGAAATTTTACATGACTTGCCGCGCCACAGCTCATTTTCTTACATCAACAACGGAAGCCTTACAGCAGAGTATTTTCAAAAAGCTGCTGAAAGTTTTAACGACGGCTTTATTTATCTTGTCATTACACAGACAAAAAGTGCGTCAAGTGAAGTAATCGGACTGTTTACCAACAGGCTATTTAACCATGTGTCACTTTCTTTTGACAGAGATTTGCAGACGATTATCAGCTATAACGGCGGCGAAAAGATCAAGCCACCCGGACTTAACCCTGAACTGCTTGAACATCTGACAGAGAAAACAGGCGCGTCAATTATGCTTTATCAACTTCCGGCGACCCGTCAGCAGAAAAAAACCATGCTTAACAAGGTACAGGAAATAAATAACGAGGGAAGCGCCTATAACTTAATTGGATTGGTATTCAAATTCTCGCGGAAACCCAATATTATGTTCTGTTCACAATTCACATATACCATGTTGGAAATTGCAGGGCTGAATTATTTTGAACAGAAAGCCGCCCGCGTCAGACCAACAGATTTTATAGAGCTTGACTATTACCGAAAGCTGCAATTTGTAGACAGGATTGTTTTAGATAACGGAGATAATGCGTATGAAGAAGAAAACTCGTAAGCGAGTGATTGTTTATTGCATTTTATTTGTAGGGCTTATTGTAGGAATAACCATTGCACTATTTCCCTATATTGAACGCCTGTCCGACCCTCAATCTCAGAATGACATAGAAGCATTATTAGAAAAAATGGGGGTTATGGGCTTCCTTGTAGTATTGGGTATTCAGATTTTACAAGTTGTTATTGCCTTTATCCCCGGTGAGCCGGTAGAGATTTTTTCTGGCGCGTTATATGGAACGGTGGGCGGGCTTCTTATCTGCTTGTCCGGGTGTGTGATAGCTTCAACAATTATATTTGCCCTATCCAAACGGTACGGAAAGCCGCTTCTATATAGCTTGTTCAGCAAGGAAAAAGTGCAGGGGTGGAAATGGCTGCAAGACAGCCGGAAATGTTCAATGGTGACGTTCATTCTGTTTTTAATACCCGGAACGCCCAAAGATATGCTTACTTACATTGTCGGCGTAACAGATATGAGTGTTTGGAAATTTATAGGCATATCCACGTTTGCCCGTATTCCCTCTGTCCTTTCCTCAACAATTATTGGCTCAACTATGAGACAGGGGGAATGGAAAATTTCTCTGATTGTATTTTTAGTCACGGGAATCATCGGGATAGTTGGGATTGGTTTTAAGGAACGAGTAATCCGTTTCTGTCAAAGCAGGGCAAACAAAGAGAAAAGGCTAACAGCAAAATGTGAGAGCTTGGATTTTGTCGAAGCAGCACACGGACACAAGGTATATCCTCTTATGTATTGCCACATGGAAGTTGAGGGAAATTTAGATATAAGCCGTTTGCGGTCTGCTATCGCCCGATCCTGTCAATATGTGCCGGAAATCCTCTACACCTACGATTTTACAAGAGGACGCTTTATTGATAAAGGCTTTACCGTGGACGATACCATTAGCCGCGCCTCTGTCCTGCTACAATGGGATTTAGGCAAAAAACCGCAGCTTCAAATTGTGATGAATGGTGATGAAAATGAAATAACAATCGGCATGAGCCACATTCTGACTGACGGCGAGGGGTTTTTGCAATATCTATACTTGTTGGCTTCCCTTTATAACGGACAGACCCCCTCTTTTCCATTGGAGAATAGCAGAGATATTTCGCCTGTTTTGAGGAATATCCATATTGGGCGACCAACGGAACAGACATGGCGACAACGGCACATTACCGTTCCACCTTTAAGGGCGGACAGCGACGGGAAACTGTATTTCTGTTTGTGTAGCCGTATTTGCCCTAAAGACTTTTCAGCTCTTTACAGCAAAAGTAAAAAACAAAATGTAACACTCAATGACATATTTATTACAGCTTATGCACGTGTAATATCCCGTTTGCATAAGATACAGACCATTGTTATTCCCTGTCCGGCAGACTTGCGTGGATTTTCGTCTATGTCGGATAAATTGAGCATAGCAAACATGACGGGAATTTATAGAAAGATAGTTGTTGAAATTAAGCCGCAGCACTCTTTCCACGAAACCTTATTGCAAGTTCATATAGAAATGCAACTGCAAAAATCACGTTATCGTTGTTTTGTCGGTATACGCCCGTTAGACTATGTGTTTCACAAAATACCGCACCCTGTTATGGCACAGATTATTAAATGGACTTACCAATTATTCCCTGTTTCTTATACGAACTTCGGAAGAATAGATCATACAAAACTGTTCTTTGAGGGCTGCAAAATTAAAAGCTGCTATACAACGGGGACGTACCGATTACCACCTGATTTTCAATTATCTGTAAGCACATTTCAAAACGTGTGTACGCTAAACTGCACTTTAATAGGTCAGAATGAGGACAGTGTGACCGGGCAGAACATTTTAGATGAAGTCAAGAACGAAATTTTAGAATGGGTGAACATGAACTAAATAACTATCAAAAGATGGCGACTAAGGGATAGCCAGTAGGACACGGCGGTATCAAGGAGGTGCTGCCGTGTTATTTTTGTATCGACATAAACCGACAAAACTTTTTTGAAAAAGTTTGCTGTTTTCTTTGGCATATTCCCGCCGCTGTCGTGGAGGGCTGCCGAAAGGGGATAACACTACTCCGCCCCCCGGATTGGAAAGGGGGTGAGAACATGAACCCTGCTCGGTTTGAATGGCAGACCCGGTGCGAGTTTAATGCGTACTGCAAGCGCACGTTACGCAATGAACTAATTGACGCAAGCCGGGAACGCAAACGTCGGCATCGCCGCGAAGTGACCTTTTCAGACCTTACCCCGCATGAGGAAAAGCAGCTTTATACCGTGGACAAGTATTTTGTCAACGAGGATAAAGAAGAAGCCTTTTGCGTGGGAGATTTGAAGATAACCGCGAAGCTGCTTGCCGAAGCCCTGCACTCCTTGCCGGAGGATAAACGGCAAGCCGTGTTGCTGTACTATTTTTTCAACATGACCGACGTTGAGATTGCGGAAGCAATGAAGATACCCCGCAGCACAGTACAGTACCGCCGGACAAGCTCTTTTGACTGCTAAAACGATATTTGGAGTAACGTGCTGATGAATGGGACGAATCCGTGACGAAAACGGTAATACCTATTGGGGCATAGACGAGGACTTACGCCAACGGCTGCAAGCCAAACTCATGCGGGCTGTCCTGAACTTCAAGGCAGACTACTAAGGGCATAGGCGAAGCGTCCCCCTTTCCGCTTTGGAGAGAACAAACTCCGCAAACTGGCAGAGGAAAACCCCACCGCAGGTTGGGTAATTATGAATGGGAACCGTATACAAATCAAGCGGAAACAGTTTGAAAAAATCATAGATACTTTGGACGTAATATGATGTAATTTTTCCTTGAATATGCTATAATAGATGTAGGCATATCAAGGCTTTTTCCGTCATGAAAGGAGCATGACGAGAGATGTCGGAAAAAAGACGAGATAACAAAAACCGTATCTTACGGACAGGAGAAAGCCAGAGAGAAGACGGAAGATATGCTTACAAATATACTGATACCTTTGGAAAGCCGCAATTTGTTTATGCTTGGAAGTTAGTACCCACGGACAAAACCCCGGCAGGAAAGCGGGACGATATTTCACTCCGGGAAAAGGAAAAAGAAATTCAGAAAGACCTTGACGACGGTATCGACCCCATAGGAAAGTAAATGACTGTCTGCCAGCTCTACGCGAAGCAGATACGACACCGGGCGAATGTACGGCATGGCACCAAACAGGGACGCAAACAGCTTATGCGGATATTGGAAGAAGATAGTCTTGGAGCTTGCAGTATTGAAAACGTGAAGCTGTCCGACGCGAAAGAATGGGCTTTGCGTATGAAAGAAAAAGGCTACTCTTTCAAGACCATCAACAACCACAAGCGTTCTCTGAAAGCTGCCTTTTACACAGCCATACAGGATGATTGTATTCGGAAAAATCCGTTTGACTTCCAGTTGAACACAGTGTTAGAAGATAACACCGAACCAAAGGTTCCCTTATCCCCCACACAGGAAGCGTCTTTCCTGTCCTTTTTGCAGAATGATGTTGTCTATCAGAAGTATTATGACGAGATTATCATACTGTTAGGAACAGGGCTTCGCATTTCTGAACTTTGCGGGCTGACTGAAAATGATATTGACTTTGAGAACAGGCTAATCAACATAGACCACCAACTTTTAAAAGTATCGGGAATTGGTTATCACATTGAAACGCCGAAAATAAAAAGCGGTATCAGGCAGCTTCGCATGAGTACAAAGGTATATGAAGCGTTCGAGCGAGTGCTGAAAAACAGAGGACGGGCAAAGCCTATCATTATTGACGGTTACGGTAAATTCCTTTTCCTTAACCGTAACGGCTTGCCAAAAGTGGCGGCAAACTATGAAAGTATGTTCCGGGGGCTTGTGAAGAAATACAACAAGTGCCATGAGGAAGCATTACCGAACGTGACAACGCCACACACCTTACGTCATACGTTCTGTACCAATTTAGCAAACGCCGGAATGAACCCGAAAGCATTACAGTATATCATGGGACATTCCAACATCAACATGACGTTGAACTATTATGCTCATGCCACTTCTGACAGTGCATTAGCGGAAATGGAACGGCTGATTGCGTAGTAGTAAATAGAGGTTTTACTACTCTTTCTACTACCTTTGAACGCAGAAACATGAGGGGATATAAGAATATTTGAGAACATCTTCCGATATGATAAATGCCGGAAAGCCTGTAAATACAGGCTATACCGGCATATAAGAACTTATAAAGAGATAGTCAAAAAGTATAGTTTGATTTAGCATAAATATAGCAGAAATTGATAGACATTATCCTCCGAAATCTTCTGCTGTTGAATATTCAGCATTCTGATCTTCACTTCTTCTATGCTGTTCTCAACCGCTTCAATTTCATCATATAATTCCGTAGTGTCTATACGGGAACTTCATCTGCATGATACGTATTACAATCCGGTTCCATCTTAAAATCATTATCTTTCGTAATCTAACGGCTGATCGGATTACCTACAACAAAAATTCCATTAACTGCTTTTTCTTTCCGTCCAGGTATTTCTTCCATGCCTCGCCATCAAGAAATGGATTTTCTCCGGGATGTTCCAACATATACTGTCGTTTATTCAGTAAATCTACGTTATCTGTATGGTTTCCCATGAAGAGGTCTACTTTTTGATTGCGGACTTTTTCAAGGGAATTCAAATATTCTTTCCTTGCCTCGAATGTGGTATCGCCGATTTGTTTCAGATAATCAGTCTGCAGGGTATTAAAGCCAAATCCACCGTAATAACCGACACGCTTTTTTTCTCTACCATTCGTTACATCAAAGAAACATGCAATGCAGCCTTTTGTATGTCCTGGTACCAAAAGGAATTCAATGGTAGTGTTGCCAAATGTCAGAACATCTCCCTCTTTGATTGCAACGTCGGCATCAAATAATGTATCCATGCAGTTTCCACTTTCCTGTACCAATGCAAGTTCCGGACGTTCGTGAAAGGCTTTCACATCTGGTTCGCCCATATATATTTTCGTGCCGAACATATTTTTAAAGAAATTGACCGCTCCAAAATGATCCGCATGGCCGTGGGAAAGAATGATCCATTTTACATCTGCCGGATTAAATCCCATTTCCCAGATGGACTGAATCAGCATTGCCTGAGCGCCACAGTTTCCTGCATCAAACATAAGCAGGCCATCTCCCGTATCTACGATATGTACGCATACCCAGCTGTCTCCGACATAATACAGATTTCCGTAAATCTGAAATGGTTTTACATAACGGCTCTCTTGATTTATCCAGAATTTTCCTGTACTTTTACTTTTGATTTTTTCTTGTCGTTCCAAATAATCCTGATATTCCGATTTTATTGACATACACATTCTCCATTCTTTTACACTTTATCTTCTGTTCCCTCAATTTTTTTGCAACATTATCTTTTATTACAGGTGAACAGATTATATATAATCCAATATTATTTTATACTTTTGCAGCTACATGGGGAAGAAACTGCAAGTTTACTATTATAGCAAAATAACGCACAACAGGAAGTATAGCGTATTCTATACTTCCCACCATGCGGCATATTCAACTTTTAAAAGAGGAATGCAACTGAACTTACAGTTACGACTGCGATCAATATGATAAGCAGTGGTCCGCCGATTTTAACGAAGTCAGAGAACTTATATCCTGCCGGTAAGATCTGCATGTTAACAGCTGTTCCGTACGATGTTGCAATTGCCAGGTTGGAGCAAGCTGCAATTACGATTACCCACGGTAGAGGGCTGATTCCAAGTCCCAGTGCCATTGCGATGGCGATTGGACTCAACATAGCTGCTGTTGCGTTGTTTGACATAAAATTTGTCAGTACACTTGTTAATACTGCAATTACGATTGTAAGAACAACTACAGACGCATTCTTTCCACCAAAGAGATTCAGCACTCCGTTAGCGATAAGGGCTCCGCCACCAGATACGTCAAGACCTGTTCCAAGTCCGCCGATACCACCGATTGTAATCAGTACGTCCCAAGGAAGATCCGAGTATGCTTTTTTTACCGAAATACATCTGGTTCCAAGAACAATTGCTGCACCTAACATACCGATAACACCGATGTTAAAACATTTATTAAATGGCGCAAATCCACTTGCTACGAATAGGAAGATGCAAAGCAGCATTGTAAATGCTGCGATATGACCTTTTTGCTTAACTACCGGATCTTCTGCTGCTTTTTCTTCTACTGCTGGCGCATCTGCATACATATTTCCTTCATTGAAGTCCGGGCTTTCTGGTTTCAGAACTTTCTTCAATAATGTGTATCCGATTGTCCCCCAGAAAACAACCTGTACAACGGCTGCCGGGAGCATGATCTTTGTCATATCGAACATTCCCATACCGTCTTTGTATCCTTCATATCCCTGAAGTACCGCATTTGCTGCAAGCTGCGATGTTGAACCAACCAATGTACAAGCACCTCCGATGATGGCCGCTGTACCTGCCGGGAAGATGACCATCTTAGAACGGATACGTCCGCTTGATCCTGCTGCTACAACTGCAATCAATGGCATCCAAATAGCAACGGTTCCATTGTTACTCATGAATGCTGACATCAGACAGCATACTGCACTTACTGTTACGATAAACCTACGTTCAGTCTTTGCCAGAAACGAATTTCCAATCTTTTCACCGATATCCTGTGCAACACCGGTCTCAAAAAGCGCAGCACTTACGATACACATGCCGACTACCATTGCCCATCCTGGTGCACTGAATCCAGCATATACTGCAGACAGATCCATTTCGGGAATAAAAATTCCCATTGCTACTGAACTTCCCATTGCTACAGCACTCATCGGAAGTTTGTTCCACATGAACAATACAATTGTGATTGCCGCAATTATAATTGCTATAATACTTGAACTCATAGTTTTCTTCTCCGTTTCCCCACGTATTTTTTCTCTCTTGTTTTTCTAACCTGAAAATTACTTCTATCATCTCTCCTGTATTTACAGAATTTTTACGATTCTCATAATCTCCTTAATCTCTATACCTCAGCCCATTCAGCATCTTTCCATTTTTCATGATCATATACTGACTTATCTGCTACGAATGGCCATTTCTTACCTTCTGCTACTGCCAGGCATCCTTTCACGCACATTTGAGCCATCTTGATTACTGCTTCTCTTGTCTGTGCTGCCGAATGAGGACTTACGATCAGATTCGGGCAGTTCATAAGCGGATCACCGGTCTGCGGAGGTTCATTACAGAATACGTCTGTTCCTGCCCCTGCGATCTCTCCTGCCTTTAATGCGTCTACCAAATCAACTTCGTTGATGATTCCGCCACGGCTACAGTTAATGATAAGTGCTGTCTTTTTCATCTCGGAAAGTTGTTCCTTAGCGATCATATTTCTTGTCTCATCTGTAAGTGGTACATGGATGGATACCACATCGCTTGCTTTTAAGAGATCTTCATAATTCTCATAATATTCTGCTCCGAATCCTTCCACCTTTTCTTTGGACAAGAACGGGTCATAAGCCGCCACTTTCATTCCGCATCCTTCACAGATCTTCGCTGTCTCACGTCCGATTGCTCCAAGTCCTAAGATTCCGACAGTCTTGCCTTCCAGTTCGAATGCTTTCCTGGCTCCACGGATCTCCCAGTTGCCTCTGCACATTTCCCACTGCGCCTCTACGAGATTCTTGGAAAGCGCAAACATCATTGCTACTGCATGTTCCGCCACACTTCTGTTATTGGCTCCCGGTGTAACAACTACTGGGATACCATGTGCGGTGGCCGTCTTCACATCTACAGAATCATATCCAACACCGGTACGTCCGATTACCTTTAAGTTCGGGCTATTCTCAATTGCATGTCCATCACATTGAGCAATTCTTACGATCAGGGCGTCTGCATCTTTCATCTCGTCCAGATAGTTGTTCGGATCCTGGTCATCCGCTACGTAAATGTCTGCGACACCATCTAGCATCTGAAGACCTTCCGGGCACACAGCCTGTGTCATTACGAATTTCATGTTTCATTCCTCACTTTTCTTATTTTTAACTGGCATATTGCGAATGCCTGCTATTTCAAATATGTTACAAATCAGTTCATACCTCTGTCAGCATTTTCTTTCAATACTTCCTTCAACGCCTCAACACCTTCAGTACACAGATAATTAAACGGTCTACGGCATTCTCCTACAGGATATCCAAGCATTGCAACCGCTTTCTTAACTACAGTGTTTGGATTGCCGTATTTGAATACTGCACGGAAACTTGCAATGGACTCCTGAGCCGCCTCTGCTTCTTCGATCTTTCCTTCTTTGAAGAGGTTGTAGATAGAAGATAATACATGAGGATATACATTAGAGCATCCTGCGATACCGCCGAACCCACCTTCTTGCAGAGATGGAAGGATCAGCGAATCATTTCCTGACAATACATAGAAATCTTTGTCCAGATCCTGTGTCATATGAATGTATGCTTTTAAGTTCTCCCAGTCACCGCTTGAATCTTTTGCACCAATGATGATATCTACATCTTTGGCAAGTTTTGCAACCGTCTCTGGAAGAAGTCTGTTCCCTGTACGTGCAGGAATGTTGTAAAGTACGATGGGTGTATCTACGTGTTTTGCGACCTCTACATAATGATCATATAACTCTTTCTGCGATGCTACCGCAAAACTTGGTGTAATGATTGAAAGCACATCTGCTCCAAGTTGTTCGGCTTTCTTGCTCATACGGATGGTATCTGCTGTAGAGATGCATCCTGATCCTGCATAAACCGGAGTTCTTCCTTTTACCTGATCGATAGCTGCTTCAAGAACTTCCACTTTCTCATTCTCGTTTAAGATATATCCCTCGCCATTTGTTCCAAATGGAAAGATACCATGTACACCGCCGTCAATCAGACGCTCAATCTGATTACGAAGTTCCTCTGTGTTTACACTTTCATCTTCTTTCATTGGTGTTAAGATAGGTGTAATGATTCCTTTCAGTTTCACTTTTTTCATGATAAGTTCTCCTTTCATTGCTGAAATATTATGATTCTTTATTTATTACTTTTTCAGCGATCCGGCACATGATGTCTTCCGTTCCGAATCCGCCTGATTTTGAAATTACCTGCACAAATCTTCCGCCACACTCGATGCTGGAAACTACAACTCCCTGCTCGATCTCACACAGTGGTTCTATCTGTGTACATCCAATCTGTTTCATATAGCCCATCAGGGTGTCGCCACCTGTCATCAAAATGGTAACATCCACATTATGACGGACAATCTCATTCACGATACACCCGTGAGAATCTGAGATTCTAAATCGTACCGATTTCGGTCTGATCTCATGCTCTCTCATAAACTGTTCTTTCGAATCATCCAGATCAAATGTATCCACAATCACTTTTTTCTTCATCCTGCAAAGTTCTACAATTTCATTCATAAAACTTTTTCCCTGCGCTGTTGTATAATATTCAGGCATCAGTTTCTGCTCCATTGACAGATGGACTCTTGCGAATCCGCCGTTCTTCTCCGCATAGTCCAATTGGTTTTCTGTGATTTTGTTCATGCTTCCGCATGCCACATACATACTGTCTGTTTTTCTGAACCGCATCTTCTCTTTCCGGTTGAACTCAAGTTTTTCAACCAGTCTGTCTGCCAGTCCTGCACATCCTGCCATCAGTTTTAAACATTTTTTTTCAGCCATCTCATCCAGTCTTTTATCGATATCTTCCGTGCTGACCGTATCACATACGATGATCTCCGCTATATTCTTCCCCGTCTCCGGGAGTTCCTCCCCGACGAGGATATTCACTGCGCTGATATCACTC
This sequence comes from Extibacter muris, assembly GCF_004345005.1. Taxonomy (GTDB): domain Bacteria; phylum Bacillota; class Clostridia; order Lachnospirales; family Lachnospiraceae; genus Extibacter; species Extibacter muris. The sequence goes on along the minus strand of NZ_SMMX01000005.1, from coordinate 121,905 downwards.
TGGTCATGGATGATATCCGGTATGTACGACCTTTTTACTGGTTCAAATGGATCTTTGCCAAACACACTATTCTCTAACAATTCGCCATCAATATAATGTGTTCCGTTCTTTGTAATTCTGTGAATATCAGGATAACCCGGCAGAAAGAATACTGATGCTTCTCCTGCCGCATCGGAAACGGCCTTCAGTTCTGCTCCGATATTTCCTCTGAGCGCAGAATCTGTTTTCTTAAAAATGATCTCAACGCCCATGGAAAGCGCCCAACTCGTAATTTTTCTCACCTGGAGATAAGCCTCTTCTTTTGACAATGGTCTTGTTTCACTGTCTATTACAAGAACTTCTGTATCAGTTTTAATTTCACTATTCTCTAATTTGGTTTTAGTAAAAACCTGGGTACTGATTCCACATTTTTTAAACTGAATTCCTGTATCCAAAGCACCGGTAAAATCGTCAGCTATTATTAACAGTTTTACCACGTCTTTTTCCTCCTGCTATTGTTTGTTTTCTGCAAGCCGGATAGCATAATCAATAGAGTTCACAAGGCTGATTGGGTTGCATTCTCCTGTTCCTGCAAGATCGAATCCTGTTCCATGATCTACGGAAACTCTGATAATTGGAATACCAAGTGTAACATTGACACCTGATACAGCATCCCATTTCTTCAGTTCCTTGTTATATTGAAATCCAACAACCTTAAGCGGGATGTGCCCCTGGTCATGGTACATTGCAACTACAATGTCATACCATCCGCCGATTGCCTTTGAGAAAATAGAATCCGGAGGCGTCGGTCTCTTTTCCGGAATATTGATTCCTTCTGCCATTGCCTCGTCGATTGCTGGCTGGATCTCTTCGACCTCTTCTGTACCGAACATACCATTTTCTCCGCAGTGTGGGTTCAATCCGGCTACTCCGATCCTCGGTTCCCTAAGCCCGATTGCCTTACATGCGTTATTGGCAATTCTGATGCATTCAAGCACACGGTCTTTCTTGACTTTATCGCATGCCTGCCTGAGAGATACATGGGTAGATACATGCACAACCCTTAAATCGCCATGTGCAAGCATCATAGTATACTTGTTTGTATGTGTATAATCTGCATAAATCTCTGTATGTCCGGAATAATGATGGCCAGCCATGTTGATAGCCTCTTTACAGATCGCATTGGTAACAGTTGCATCGATCTCGTTCTTCATTGCAAGTTCGATAACTTTTACAACATACTGGAAAGCTGCTTCTCCGCACATTTTGGAAACTTTACCATACATATGCTTTTCGATATCTACCAGTTTCATATCATAGACATCAATCGTTCCGAACCGGAACAATGCATCTTTTACATCTTCTACTACACGAATCTTGATCTCATCTTCTTTACCGAGGATCCTGACTGCTTTCTCCATACAGTTCGCATCACCTATAATAATCGGATTGCATTTCTCGTAAATTGATGAATCGGCAAGTGCTTTTACCGAGATCTCTGATCCGTTTCCTGCAGGGTCACCCATTGTAATTCCTATAATCGGTTTCTTTGCCATGTTCAAATTCCTTTCTTTGTAAATCAATCTGCTTATCTTAATACTTTCAGGTAAATGTTTCTTATGTCATCCATTGAAAGTTCTTTCATGTTGTTTACCAGAAGCCTCTTCTGATCACTTCCTGCCTGTACAAGGAAATCAAGGTCTTCCATCTTCACACCGAATTCATTCAGGTCTGTAGGAATATTCGTAACTTTCACGATACCGGCAATCTGTTCGATCATGTAATCAGCTTTCTCGTCAACACTCTTAGTTGAAAATTCCGGAAATACTCCGTCACATAACAGCGCAAGTCTGTCTTTGCATGCATCTTTGTTAAAATCCATCACATGTGCAAAAAGAATCGCATTGGATACACCGTGTGCAATGTGGTATTTGCCGCCTAATGGATAAGACAGTGCATGTACTGCTGTTGTGCCGCTTCCTGCAATCGCAACGCCACCGTAGAATGCTCCAAGCATCATATTGTTCTTTGCTTCCATGTTGTCAGCGTCATTGTAGGCTTCTCTGATGTTGTGAAAAATCAGTTTTGCTCCTGCCATTGCATATGTATCGGAGAATGGTGTCGCTTTCTTAGATGTAAAACACTCTACCACATGAGCCAGTGCATCAACGCCTGTTGCAGCGATAATGGATTTTGGAAGTCTCTTGATCATCTGGGGATCGAGGAATACATAATCCGGAATCATATCGTCATTAACGATTCCCCTCTTTGATTGTTCTTCCGGAATTGCTACAATGGCGTTGCATGTTGCCTCTGATCCGGTTCCGCAGGTTGTCGGGATCATAAGTGTCTTAATCTGTTTCTTAGCAATTGCAGGATCTTCCAAAAGGTCTTTCACTGTGTAAGGCGCTCCTTTTAATACGCTGCAGAGTTTTGCTGCGTCCATAACACTTCCTCCACCGATTGCAATAATGAAGTCACCTTCGTAACGCGCCGCCTCATCCATTACTCTTTCTACATCTTGATAAGCCGGTTCAGGAGTGAGATCATCGAATATCTGATATTCTACATCTACTCCATCAAGAATCTTTGTCAGCACATCCAAAAGACCGGTTGTTCTGATACCTCTATCTGTAAAGACTATTATCTTCTTTACACGTTCCTTCTCGATGATTGCCGGTACATTTTCAATACATCCTTCTCCTCCGCATGTATATGGTGGTATTTTAATCTGATAACTCATTTTTCCTCCTTTGTTTAATTTCGAAACATTTACAAGTTATTTTTTAATTTTCTATATCATACTGCTATTTGCAGCAATCTACAATTTAGTTTTTATTAAATATTGTTTAATTTCGAAACCATTATTAATATTTTTGTTGCATTTTAAAACATTTCAATTTATCATAATAATATACTTGCCTATGAAATGATTTTTGAGACAGAATATAGAAACACTATGTTCTATTTCCAGACAAAACACTTACTATTGACAATCCAGGAGGAATATTTATGCAGAAAACCAAAATCCTTGCAGTGGCACCGTACGAAGGCATGGCGGATGCCATCTCTGCCATTGCACAATCCCGTGACGATATCCGCATGACTGTACAGACCGGAGACCTGGATACCGGGAAACGAATTGCAGTAGAGCTTGCCCACAATAATTATGACGTCATCATATCCCGTGGCGGTACCGCAGAACTGATCCGCTCGAATGTAGAACTTCCGGTTATTGACATCCCCATCTCCGTCTATGACGTACTGCGCACCATCAAACTTGCCGAGAATTACTCCGGCAAATTCATCATTGCCGGCTTCTCTGCCATAACAAACTGCTCCAAAGTACTCTGTGACCTGTTACAGTACGATATTGATATCATTACATTTACCAATGAGACCGATACTGTTCCGGCACTGCGTAAGGCACAGAAGGAGGGATGCACACTTGTCCTTTGCGATATGGTCGGCTCTAAAGCCGCGCAGAAACTTGGCATGAATTCTATCCTGATCTCATCTGGTACAGAAAGTATCACTTCCGCAATAGATGAAGCCGTGAAACTGGTACGCTCTTCCGAACATGTCCACAAACAAAAAGATTTGTTCCAAGAACTCCTTACCGGCGAAGAACGAGAATTTCTCATCTTCAACCCAGCAGGAACCCTGTGGTTCTCCAGCCTGTCTGTTGATGAGGAGAATACCACCCTTATGAATCTGATAGAAACTTACCTGAAAGCATTCCTAAAAGTCCCGGATCAGACTGTGACCAGACAAATCCGAGACCAAATCTATATTCTAAGCAACCGGCATATTTACTACGAAGACCAGAAATATACAGCGATCACGATTCATCAGCAGGCTGCGATCCTTTCTGAAGATGATATGGGTCTCACGATCTATAACAGTTTAGATCAGGAAGGAGATGGTTTCGCCAATGAATACAGTAGTTCTCATAAAGTCGGGAATACCGCACATATGATCGAGAAATACTCCAAAAGTACACTTCCCGTATTGATTGTCGGAGAAAATGGCACAGGCAAAGATAAAATCGCCAAACATTTATACGAAACCGGGAATTACAGTTCCTACCCGCTTTATATCATCAACTGTGAACTTATGGGCGAACGTAAATGGAACGCTCTAATGAACAGCGACAGTTCTCCATTTACCAATGTCAACACAACAATCTACATCAAGAATCCCGGCTCATTATCAAAAGTGCAACTGGAGGGGCTTTTTAATTATATAGATAATTCAGACCTGGCAAAAAGGAATCGTCTGATTTTCTCCCTGATTCTGAACTCCAGAGAGAACGACCAGACAGAAGTCTGCCGGACTTATCTGGAGAACAAATTATCCTGTCTGACACTACGACTTCCTCCACTGCGTGAACGCATTCAGGATCTTCCAAGTATCACCGCCTTATACATCCACCGGATGAATGTCTCTACAGGAAAACAGATCATTGGTTTTGAAACCGAAGCAAAAGATCTGATGCTTGCATTCTCTTGGCCTAATAACTTAGATCAGCTGCATCATGTAATCAAAGAACTTGTTATTATCACAAAAACACCTTATATATCTTACGAAGATGTGAAAAATGTACTTGCTAATGAACCGGACGAAAAGACATCCGGCAAGAATCATGGATTTGATCTTTCTCTTACTTTGGACGAAATGAACAATCAGATTGTCCAAATTGTATTAGAGCAAGAAAAAGGAAATAAAGAAAAAACCGCCAAACGACTGGGAATCAGCCGGAGTACACTTTGGCGTATGTTAAAAAAATAGGATGGAAGCTAACTTTCCATCCCTTTTTTCATATTAATCTCCATTCCGCCGCCTTCGGCTGGCGGCACAAATAGTAATGAAAGTGTTTCAACTCTCTACGTTGTGCTGTAAAATAGTTTGCAAGAAACTACACTACAAAGCACGGGAGGAGGAGTTGTAACAACTTTCTTCGTTTTAGACAGCATTTTAATCAGTGTAAGTTCTGCCTTTTCAAGCACAAATAAGTGGCATCACGAATCCGTACACTAAGAATTGTTTAAACGCCTTAGTTTAATTGTGCGGCAGTTCAGTCAATGGCTTCTTATCTTTTACGAAAGGAGTCTGACTATGAAAGTTACTTACCAAATCTGTTGTGGTGTCGATGTTCGCAAATCATTTCTCGTTGCCACAATCGTCAAAACTACCGGTGGTATTGAGTCCTCTTACCAAAAGAAGCGCTTTTCCACCTTTAACAATTCAATTCTTGAATTCAAGCAATGGCTTCTCGACAATGATTGCCATGATGCCTGTATGGAATCCACAGGTAAATACTGGGTTCCTGTCTTTAATCTTCTCGAAGAGGTACTAAAAGTGGCACGTAAATATGATCATGAATTCAAAGTACAGGCGGTAAAACTGGCAAAAGAAATCGGTGGCGATAAGGCTGCTAAGGAATTAGGGATTCCTGAGGGAACCGTTCATACATGGCTTAAAGCAGTCAGAAACGGGAAACTGGACATCGGCGTAGGCGCCCATACACCTGCCAGTGCAATGAGTCTGACCGAAGAAATCACAATGCTCCGTAAGCGCGTTAAAGACCAAGATAAGGAAATCCGCCGCTTGAAAGAGGAAAACGAGTTTCTGGAGGAAGCCAAACGGGATTACAAAAGCTGATCGGGAAGCCATGAAATCGGATGACTTACTGAAACGGGAATTCCATTCGGATGCCCACTTCAAAAGTGTGTCACAGATATCACGGAGATCAAAGCATCCGATGGCAAACTGTATGTATCAGCAATCTACGACTGTTTTGATCTTGCTGTTCTCGGTCCTGCAATGGATACGAACATGAAAGCGGAGTTATGTGTCCGTACACTGGAAAATGCTCTTACGGCGTATCCATCTCTTGGAGGGGCTATTATCCATAGTGACCGAGGCACACAATTTACCAGCGATTGTTACTCGCGCAAAAAAAGAACTGCTAATGCTTTGACGCACTAACAGTTCTCTTCTATAAGTTCAGTGTATTAAATTTCTTCTCCGTTCTTCACTCTCTGTAGTTCTTCTGTGTCTACGCTAAGTTTAACACGGGTATCCGGCTTTGCATTTCGGTTGCCCAAGAGGCAGACAGTCTCAACATGAGTATCATTGTCCAAACTTATATGTACACTGTTTCCCCCTCCAAATATCTCTTTGGCTTTTTCATTTATGTGAGAGCATATTTTCTCTATCAGTTATTACCATTTTTCTTCACTGTGCTGTGAAGATTTTTAATACTTTCCAAATACTCTTCTTCAACTGGAGACAAATTATGTGCTTGGTACTTTCTATACTCTTTTGTCGCTTTCTCGATTGCCTGTGCATGACTAATTGTCCCTGCCCCTTGCAATACTTTTTCACCTGTAGTTCTTAAAACATTATCCAGATGCTCCACGTAATCTGCCATATACATAGGATTATGACGCATAGCCTGAATTTCCGCAAAATCAAAGTAACCTGATACGATATTATTTAGAATTTTTAATTCTTCATCATTGAGATAATTCTTTGCAATACTTATATCTTTTAATGCAGGAAAATCACCAGAAAAACTCTTTAATCCCATAAAAGGCTGACTTGCATCTGCACGCTCATATATAACTTCCGCTGCTGTATGTCCATGTGCTGCATAATGTAATTTGTTTTGCACCATTTTAAAAAATGCAATAGATTCACTGCTCTTTGGGTTATAATCAACACTTGTTGCATACAAATCAAGCACCTGACGATACATAACCTTCTCAGAGGAACGAATATCACGTATACGGTCTAATAACTCTTTCCAGTAATTACCACCACCCAGATTTTTCAGCCGTTCATCGTCCATTGTAAAGCCTTTTATCATATACTCTTTAAGGCGTTCGGTAGCCCAACGGCGAAAATTTGTAGCAATTTTAGATTTCACCCTATATCCAAGAGAAATAATCATATCAAGATTATAGTGGATTATATTATATTTTTTCCCATCAACCGCAGTTGTTCGGAATTTCCGAACAACTGTATCTTCCTCCAGTTCTTCCTCTTCGAAAATGTGCTTAATATGCTCGCTGATATTAGATTTGCTGGTTTGGTAGAGCTCACATAATTGCGCCTGCGTAAGCCAAACTGTTTCGTCTTCTAATTTAACATCAATTTTGGTATGTCCATCTTCCGTTTGATATATAATAATATCATTTGCGACAATATTGGAATTATCTTTATCATTTTGCATCTGCAAACCTCCATCGTTCTATTAATTTTTAACTAAGCACTCCTATAGAACCCATCTGCTTTTCAAACATGATATCCCATAATTTCAGACATTCAGTAACAACTGTTTATCTATAGATATATTAATAATCAATTTTTTCGTTCACTTTGTTTCCTTGAATCCACCAAGCACAGTGTCACCGTTTAAAATCAATAAAGGCTTTACCAACATCCGCAACTTTAACTGGTCTTCTTCGCCCAAAGTAGGAATCTTGCCAATAAGCTGTATTTCTTTATGAAGAATTTCCTTAGTACTAAAAATCTTTCTCGTCAATCGTATCAATATCATCTACAATTCCATATTTAACAAGCATATTATTAAGCCATTCTACGTCAGAAAGCTGGGAATCGTCTGACTCGTTTTCGATAATATTGGTATGTGGACATACCGAACACAATGGATTACTTTCACTATTCCGTCTACCATAACCACCAGCATTTTTAATCTCTTTTACAATCTTTCCATTTATAATTTCAAAATGTAAAGAAGTTTCATCTGCATAACCTGTTTCTGGAATTAGTCGCTCCGTAAAAGCAAAATACTTAACTGTATGTTCTTCAAGAAACTTATCCAAAAAATCTTTGCGAATAAATACAGTTCCACCGATAGGGTCTCTATAATATGAATTCTTATTATTGTTGCATATTATCACTTTTTCCTTCTCTTGAGTTTCCCATGATAAATCTGAAACATTCAATTTAAGATTAAAAAAACTAATAATTTCTGATGGCGGCAGAACCAATGACGTATTCTCAAAAACTTCAGACTGACTATTGATGTTCTTTACATCCTTGCAAAGCCAAGGTTTTAAAGTATTGTCTGGATACGCCTTTAGTTCACCAAGATATTCTTCCAATTCAATAGTCAAATATCGAGCATTGCCATCATTATTGATTGTTTCATTTTCCGAAGTACAACACCACACATCATATGTATCTCTCCATTTCGTATCATAGTTATCTTCCTCATGCAACGATACTCTGCAAGCCAGTATTACCCATTCTTGATGTTTTAATTCTATTTTTTCAAGAATATGCAATACATTTCTTCTTGTTAGTTCGGCATTTCGTACCCAATGAATATCACGTGACACAGGTATCTCTATTGAGTTTATTACATAATCCCCCAGTCTTTCTATAAAATCCTGATACGTTGGAATTGGTGCTGTAATAATAACATCTTCTCCATATTCCAAAGGGTCATACACCTCATATCCAATACTATTCTGATTATTATTGTATGTAGCAAACTGATTGGTATAGTAGTTACACATCAAGCTTCCATAATACAAACCTGTTGCAATATCTACACACTTCATATATACAGAATGACGGAAATCTTCTTCCCGCATATTCATAGATTTTCTATCCACTGGAATGTTGAAATATTCAAAAACATATCTAAAAACAGTTTCAAAGCTTTCCAAAAAAGAATTCATATCCATTGTTTCAATCTCTGCCATTGGTTTTATCTCTGGCATAATCATTTTTTCAAATGCCATTAATCCACTACAATTCCCACCGCGAACGCAAGAATATTTTCTGCATAGATAGTCGTTTATTTTTTCTATTTCATGCTTATCGTTTATAAGAAAACGAGTATACATATCTATATGATCTTTTCCCCAATATCTGAATGGCAAAAAATCTTTATTCATAAGATCAACGCTAAATAATATGTCATTCAAATAATCTGAAACAATAGCATCTTTATTATATTTAAATAAGTTTTTCCTGTTCCACTTAATATAAGAGTAAGGATTACCAAAATAAGTTGAAATTCTGCGAATGCTTTTTGCAGTCAGATTATCCTGCTTTTCGATAATCTTATTATAAAAGTCTAGAATTTTGCCGTTATCTTTTTTTATTTGGCTTAGAACATAAATAATAGCTTCTTGTATATAGAAGTCAAAAATTCTTTCATATTCAATAATAAGTCTATCAACATAGCCTTCATTCTTTGAAACCACCTCATATAGTAGTTTCATTGCCAAACATCTAACATCTTTATTAGGTGCTGCACAACAGAGCAATCCCAAATAAAAGGCCTCATCGTCTCTTCTGTCTTCTCTGTCATTTAATGTTGTAAAGTACAATACATTTTTCAGCCTATTCTTTATCCCATTTTGGAAATGATACCCTGCCAATGTGTTTGACAAATCACATAATCTTTCACGACTTGCACAATAATAATTAAATAAGTAATTGCTACAGTTAAATGGTTTGTCAGTATATCCCCCCATCGCCTGCAATAATGTACTATGATCAATGGGTTTAAACATCCTCAGAAAAGTTGCAATATCATCTTGTTTAAAATGAACTTTAACCAATGTATTAAAATCCAAGTTCTCAATTAGTTCTGTACCAATTAATAAGTCCTTTATTTTCTCATAATCCGGAGACATATTATCGAATATTGCTATAATCAAGGCTTCTTCAAGATTATACAAAGACTCTACTTTTGATTTTATAATACTAATCTTTTCCTCGTAATTTTTCTCCCCGATATCTTCAAATAAGGAACGAGCAATCAAAAAATCTGTCAAAGAATCAATAACAAAATAATATTGCTTTTTATTATCTCTTTCATAGCAATCCATAAAACCCATCTGTATCATGGATAGAAGAAAATTTTCTCCTGTTTTAATTACCGAAAGTAGGCTATTCTCATCAATACTCTTTTCCCCATTTCTATACATCCATTGAGCAACTCTTTTCGTATCTTTCCAAACATCTACACCTTGACAAGTTAGATGATCCTTGAACACCTTACCTATGGTCTTTTTTATATATTGCTCCAAAATAAAAGTAACAGACGCAATTCCATTTTCAGTTTCATCAACAATCTTTTGTGACGATAGTACATCACATAGCATACTTAACAATAACGCATTATTTGAATACAAAATATCTTCATACATATATACATCTGGTACAGATAGCTTAAGTATTTCGCCTAATGCCGATTCAAAAGATACCCCTGGAAACTTATACTCATATGCTGATATTTCTTGATACTTTTTTAGAATCATATTATCCATTGAATTTGTTCTGTACGATATTACAATTCGTATTCTAGGATATTTTTTAAGTTCTGTTAAAATGCTCAATATTTTTTTGTTCCAATTGTTCTTCGAAACATTTTATAAAATAACTCTTACCAATACCACCTGTTCCTGAAATCAAACAAAAGCTATGGAGCTTCATATATGTTTCTATTTCATATAAGCTTAATCCGTACCAAGAATCTTTCAAATTATGTATATCTGAAATTTTCTTTGCTATTTCATCTAGGAAAGTTGATTTTTCTGAAAGAAAAGCATTATACGTTGTCAGCACTTTTTCTAATGCTGATATTTCAGCTTCCACTTCCCTGTCATTTTGATATTTTCTAACTTTTGGTAGTTCCCCTAGAAGATAATCCATAAACTCTGGTTCTTCCCATCTCATAACATATGCATGATTACTAATAGCTCTCATTCTATTTTTTTGATTTTTATTCAATACGCTATAATTCATGAGAAGTTCCTTTCTTCAAAATGGTTTCGTTGTTGCTCCCTCAACTCCACTACCCTAATCAACTCCTACTTCACATTATATTTATTATCTATCATAAATTGAAACACATCAATATCATATAATAAAATACAGTAATTGATATTTATCCCTTATATCATTCCAAAATGTTCTAGCGCATCTTCAATCGCCTTTTCCTTCTCCTCTGGACATCTTGGCCGTTTTGCATACTCTGATCTAGGAAGATTATAATTCTCCCTTTTTTTCAATCCATGCTTATTCTTTACCTGAGCAATATACAGATTAGATACCTTAAGTCCTGTCTTCTCTAACACATACTCCTTAATCTTTTCATAAGTTGCCTTACTCTCCGCCGCCGTCAAATCCATCTCACTCATTGCGATTTCCACTTCTATATTCTGTTTTGTATGAAGTTTGGAAAGCAACACGATACTCTCCACATGTACACTATGAGGAAACATATCCACCGCCTTCACCTTCCCCACTTCATACCCTCTCTCCCTCAGGTACTTCACATCCCGGGCCAGCGTAGCAGAGTCGCAGCTCACATACACGATCTTCTCCGGCTGCATTTTCACCATCGTCTCCAGCACGGATTCCTCACAGCCTTTTCTTGGCGGGTCCACGACGATTATGTCGCCATAGATTCCGTCTCTTTCATATCGCTCCGGCAGCACTTCCTCGGCCTTCCCCACATAGAACTGCGCATTCTTTATTCCATTTATCTTCGCGTTCTGTTTTGCGTCTTCGATGGCCTGGGGAACGATTTCAACTCCGTACACCTGCTTTGCCTTCCTGGCCAGGAACAAAGAGATGGTCCCGATGCCGCAGTACAGGTCCCACACCGTCTCATTGCCGCCGAGGCCCGCATATTCCAGCACAGTTCCATAGAGCCGTTCCGTCTGCACAGGATTGACCTGATAGAAGGAAAGCGGCGATATGTGATACCTGATGTCGCCGATAAAGTCGGTAATGTACTCCTGTCCCCACAGAAGTCCGGTCTCACGACCCATAATCACATTTGTCTTCTCCTGATTGACGCTGTAGGTAATGCTCTTCATCCCCGGAATTGCTGCCAGGCGTTCTGTTAGGATATGGCTATGGGGAACTTCCGTTCCATTAATGACGAGGCACACCATAATTTCGTTCGTCTTATACCCGCTGCGTATTAATATATGGCGGACAAGCCCCCTGTGGCTTGTCTCATCATAAGGCGGAATCTGATATTCCTGCATGAATGTTAAGATGGTCTCCAGAATATCCTTATTTTCCTCTCTTCCGATAACGCAGTCCATATGAGGGATAATCTGGTGTGTCCGACCTGCGTAAAAGCCGGTGATGATATTGCCTTCCCTGTCCATACCGACCGGGAACTGCGCCTTGTTGCGGTAATGGAAAGGTTCCTCCATGCCGCAGATGGGCTCCATCACCTCCTGCAGCAATTCTTCCGGTACATCGCCAATCCGTATGAGGTTATTCCTGACCTTCTCATTTTTATATGCAAGCTGCCGTTCATAAGACATCGCCTGTATCTGGCATCCCCCACACTGTCGGGCCACGTCGCATCTCGGTTCGGTGCGGAATTTGGACTTTGTATGAATATTCACCAGCCGTGCATACCCAAAATTCTTCTTGGCCTTCGTCACCTTGGCTTCCACCACGTCCCCGATAACCGCATCCTTTATAAACAAGGTGTATCCGTCTACCTTTCCTATCCCTTCCCCGTTCACTCCGATATCTTCTATCGCAACCATAACTACATCATTTTTCTGCATAATAATTCTCCTTTCCCCAAAAAGGTACAGGGCAAAAGCTAATTTGGGACGTAACACTTTTGAATTTTGTTACGTCCCCAATTATCTACACGCTGGTCTTCCGCAGGTTCGACTCGAACAGGCGGTTATAGCCGAGCCAGTCATTGCTGTTTTTGTCTTTGAATATCTCTGTCAGTGTCTGCATCTTCGCATCGGTGCAGTCTGCAAAGTTGAGCGCCAGCGCCTCTGCCAGCGCCGGCTTCTTCGGCGAGCCGTATTCGAGCTCTCCGTGGTGCGCCACGATGCAGTGCTTCAGCTCGCTGGCAAGCTTCTCCGGAAAGTCCGGTATCGTGCGGACGGCATCGCTTACCATCTCTACGCCGATGACGATATGGCCTAGAAGCTGTCCGTCATCTGTATAATCGTTCTCCGGAAATGCGGAGAGTTCCACTGTCTTGCCGATATCATGGCAGATTGCCGCGGCATAGAGCAGGTCCTTGCTAAGTATCGGATAAGCGCCCACCATATATTCACACAATTTCACGACGCTCAATGTATGTTCCAGCAGTCCTCCCGAAAATCCGTGATGTACGCTCTTTGCGGCGGAGTGCCCTTTGAATTTCTTAATAAATGCTTCGTCATTCACGAAATAATATTCCACTGCCTGACGAAGGTATGAATTGTCGATGCTTCTGATATAACCGAGCAATTCCTCGTACATGCTGTCAGGGCTCTTCTCTGTCGTCGGCATATAGTCCGCCGCAACGTATTCCCCTTCCTGGGCCTTCCTGATCTGCTTTATGTTCAACTGGAGATTGTTATTGTAGCTCGTCACTTCCCCATAACATTCAATAAAATCCATCTCATCATAGTCGGCGATTCCGCCGGAATTCGGGTCCCAGACTTTTCCGTCCAGCGTTCCCGTCTTATCCTGCAGCAGCAGGTTGTCATATGGCTTCCCGTTTCTTGTCTCTGCGGAACGCTTTCCTTTGCAAAGGTAGATGTTCCTTATTGTCTCGCCCTCCTGTAGGGTATTAATGTATCTCATATAGCTGCCTCTTTCTTTATTCTTTACTTCCTATCGTCACGTTGAAATCGATGTCAACATAACCGCCGGAGCCTTGACGCTGGCCTTTTATCTTCACTTTGCTGCCAACCGCCTTGTCGATGAGCACGGACTGGTAGGCCGATACCGTCTTGATCTCTGCCCCACCGATGCTCGTGATGATGTCGCCGCTCTGGATCCCCGCAGACATGGCCGGCGAATCCACTTCTACTTCTTTTACGTACACGCCTTGCGGAATCCCCTGCTGTTCGATGCTCTCTGTCACGTCTATGCCCAATATTCCGACATAGGGCACCGCTTTCCCATTTGAAAGCAGTTCAATCAGTTCCTTCAGGTCAGATATGCCATATGCAGTCGTAAGCTTCATACTGTCCTCATCGGATATGCTCTGGTCGATGATGCCGGTCACTTCCCCCTTCAGGTTGACGATGAACCCGGTCCCCTTCACCGTTCCCGGTATGTCCGTACAGATGAGACGGTACTGTCCGTCCGCGGCGTCGATGACATTCTTGTTGGAAGAGATGATGCCGTAACCGGCGGCGCCCGCATAATTAAAGGGCTTTCCTATCGCAATGGCAGTCTCGCCTTTTGATAGTGAATTAGAGCTTCCCAGCACTGCAATCTTCGACTGGGACCAGGTACTCTCCTGGATGTCATTTCTGTTGACCGCATAGATGCCAAGCCCGAGGTTGGAATCCTTTTTCTTCACCCCCGCCTTATACGTCTTTCCGTCGCAAAATGTAACTGTCACTTCATTGCTCTCTTTTAATATGGATGTCTTTGCGAGCATGAGAAGCTGCTGTCCATTATCCGCAATGATGAGGCCCGACACGCTGTTCTTCTTATCGTAATCGGCCTCCAGCCAGCCTTCCTCCCCTGATATCCCGTTTATCTCTACAACACTCTTTGCCGCTTCCTGCGCGACCGCGTTTAAAGCCTGGTTCATCTGACGGTAGCTCTCCTCGTCGAGAACCTGCTGCGTGCCGTCTTTTGTGCCGTCCTCGTCCGCCGTGTCCTCCTGCTCTTCTTCTTTCGGAATCGTTACTTTCTCAGGATTGCTCTGAAGCTGCCGCTCAAACCACGGTTTAAGCACACAGAAACTAAAGCTGGCCGCAATGCCGAATACAAGTCCAAGTCCAATCATCCGCAGTATATTTTTCCTTGTCTTCTTTGTTCCGCCCGCCTCGTCCTTGATTGTTTCCTGCAGAAAGGAAAATTCTTGCTCTTCTTCCTGCTCTTCTGTATGTTCTAGTGGATCTTTCTGTTCTTCCATAGACATAGCAATACTCCTTTACAATCCTTAATATAGTATACCGTATCACCGGTGAATGTTCAATATTTATCCTTTTCTTTATGGGACAAATAGGTTAGAATAAGTCTAGGTGAATAAAATGAATCAAAAAACATTAGTAAAACTCGAATACAATAAGATAATAGAGATGCTGACCGGACACGCATCCTCTCCAGCCGGAAAGGAACGGTGCCGTAAGCTGAAACCGATGACGTCTCCCAGGGACATACAGGCCGCCCAGGAACAGACGGCCGCCGCCTTTACCCGTATAGTAAAGAAGGGACGGCTTTCTTTTAGTGGAAACAGCACTGTTGAGGAATCCATGAAACGTCTGGAGATCGGTGCTGTCCTCGGAAGCGGAGATTTGCTTCGTATCTGCAAGCTGCTGGAAGCCGCGGGCCGTGCCAAGGCATACGGACGCCATGAGACCACAGACGAGCTGTCCGACTGCCTAGACTCCTATTTTGAACAGCTCCAGCCGGTTACCGTACTGTCCGGCGACATCCGCCGCTGTATCATCGAAGAGGATGAGATCAGTGATGACGCCAGCAGCACGCTGAAGAACATCCGGCGCCAGATGGGCCAGATCAACGATAAAGTACATGGGACATTGAACAGCATGGTAAATGGTTCGCTCAGGACATACCTGCAGGACCCGATCGTCACCATGCGCGGAGACCGGTACTGCATCCCCGTGAAAGCGGAACACCGGAGCCACGTACAGGGGCTCATCCACGACCAGTCCTCCACCGGATCGACCCTCTTTATCGAACCTATGGCCGTCGTAAAACTGAATAATGATTTGAAAGAGCTGTATGCAAAGGAACAGGAAGAGATACAGGTCATCCTGGCCCGGCTGAGCGCCGGGGCGGCCGAGCACATACCCGCAATCCGGCTGGACTCTTCGGTGCTCACGGAGCTGGATTTCATCTTTGCCAGGGGCTCCCTTGCCCTGGACATGAATGCCAGCATGCCCCTGTTCAACACAGAAGGGCGCATCCATATCCGGGAAGGCCGGCATCCTCTTCTTGAAAAGCATACCGTCGTACCGATAACGATAACATTAGGCGATGCCTTTGACCTGCTTATCGTCACCGGCCCGAATACGGGAGGAAAGACCGTCTCCCTCAAGACCGTCGGGCTCTTTACACTCATGGGCCAGGCAGGGCTCCACATCCCTGCCCTTGACCGTTCTGAGCTGTCCGTGTTCCATGACGTGTATGCCGATATCGGGGACGAACAGAGCATAGAGCAGAGCCTGAGCACCTTCTCCTCACATATGACGAATATCGTATCCTTCTTAAAACAGGTGGATGAACACTCCCTCGTCCTATTCGACGAGCTGGGAGCAGGCACCGACCCGACAGAAGGAGCCGCCCTCGCCATCTCTATCCTGAACCATCTGCACGAGCGGGGCATCCGCACGATGGCAACTACCCATTACAGCGAACTGAAAGTATATGCCCTCACAACACCGGGCGTGGAAAATGCATGCTGTGAATTTGATGTGGAGACGCTTCGTCCTACGTACCATCTGCTCATCGGCATCCCGGGCAAGAGCAATGCCTTTGCCATCGCCGGAAAGCTCGGACTTCCTTCCTATATTATAGAAGAGGCAAAGCGGCACCTGTCCGAACAGGACGAATCCTTTGAAGACCTCCTTGCAGATCTGGAGACGAGCAGGCGCACGATAGAAAAAGAGCAGGATGAGATAGCGTCCTACCGGCGGGAGCTGGAACGGCTGAAAAACGAGGCAAGCCAGAAGCAGAAAAAACTGGATGAACAGAAAGAGCGCATCCTGCGTGAAGCAAATGAAAAAGCACATGCTATCCTGGCGGAGGCCAAGGATGTGGCTGATGAAACGATACGTAATTTCCACAAGTTCGGCAAAGAGAACATCTCTGCCGCGGACATGGAGAGAGAACGAGAACGGCTCCGCAAGAAAATGAATTCCGCCGCCACCGGCATGAGCCAGGAAGCGAAAAAGCCGAAGAAGCAGCACAAGCCGGGAGATTTCCGGCTAGGCGAATCCGTCCGGGTACTGAGCATGAACCTGAACGGTACCGTGGGCTCTCTTCCCGACCCAAAAGGAAATGTCACAGTTCAGATGGGAATACTCCGTTCCCAGGTTCATATATCTGACCTGGAGATCATAGAGGACACACCTGCATACTCCGCAAAGCAGATGCATAAGACAGGCAAGGGCAAGATGAAGATGGGCAAAGCCTTCTCGGTAAGCCCTGAAATCAATCTTCTCGGCAAGACGGTAGACGAAGCCGTCGCAGAACTGGATAAGTACCTTGATGATGCGTCGCTTGCACACTTGTCTACAGTTCGTGTCGTCCACGGAAAAGGAACCGGTGCCCTGCGCACAGGAATCCATAACTACCTGAAGCGGCAGAAACGTGTGAAATCATACCGTCTCGGCGCCTTTGGGGAAGGGGACGCCGGGGTTACGATAGTGGAACTGAAATAATACTTGAAGGAGGCCAGTTATGGTAAACAAGCAGAAAATATTGATTGTAGATGATGATGAAAATATAGCCGAACTCATCTCCTTGTATCTGACGAAGGAATGCTTCGACACGATGATGGTACATGACGGGGAAAAGGCGCTTATCGCTTATGATACGTACCAGCCGAACCTGATTTTGCTCGACCTCATGCTTCCCGGAATCGACGGTTACCAGGTCTGCCGGGAAATCCGTTCCAAGTCCAACGTACCTATCATCATGCTCTCCGCCAAAGGGGAGGTATTCGATAAGGTCCTCGGCCTGGAGCTCGGCTCCGATGACTATATGATGAAGCCTTTCGACTCCAAGGAACTGGTGGCCAGGGTAAAAGCGGTCCTGCGCCGCTACCAGGCGGTCCCGAAGGTGGAAGAGCCGTCGGAAGACAAGGGGAAATGCGTGGAATATCCCGGTATCGTCATCAATCTGACCAACTATTCCGTCGTCGTAGACGGAGTGAATGTAGATATGCCTCCAAAGGAGCTGGAGCTTTTATATTTCCTCGCATCCTCCCCGAACCAGGTCTTTACAAGGGAGCAGCTGCTGGACCAGATATGGGGCTATGAATACATCGGGGACACCCGTACCGTGGATGTCCATATCAAACGGCTCCGTGAAAAGATTAAAGACCACGGTACATGGGGACTCAGCACCGTATGGGGTATCGGGTATAAATTTGAAGTAAAATAAGAGGAATGCACATGCGCAGCACACTGTATCTAAAGTTTATAATTGTATATATCATCTTCGGATTCCTCGGCTTCTTCACGATCGCCACTTTGACCTCAGGACTGACGGAAGGGCGGCTGGAGGATTATACGTCCGGCAGCATGTACAAGGAAGCCAATATCGTGGCAAGCGATTATCTCCCGGATTATTTTTCAAACCGTCTGACGTCCTCAGACGTGCATCTGCAGCTGAGGGGCATGGTGTCGCATCTGGACGCTGCCATATGGTTCGTAGACCGCGAAGGAAAGATAATCGTATCTGCCCAGTCCGAGAATTACCCGATGGCCCCCGGACAGATCAAAGACTTTGATCCGGCGGAAGGCGGAAGTTCCCAGTATCAGGTAGGCGATTACCATGGATGCTTCGACGAAGAGGTCATAACCGTCATCGCACCGGTGGTATATAACTATACTCCAAAAGGATATCTTATCATA
Organism: Extibacter muris; assembly: GCF_004345005.1. Lineage (GTDB taxonomy): Bacteria > Bacillota > Clostridia > Lachnospirales > Lachnospiraceae > Extibacter > Extibacter muris. The sequence continues at coordinate 103,327 of NZ_SMMX01000005.1, read as the reverse complement.
CACAAGCATATGGCAGATGTCATGGAAATCCGCGACCTGCTCCTGAACTCGGTATACATCTCCATGGCCGTCATATATATCCTGTCCTTTATCATCCTGCTGGCGTTCCAGTTCTTTGTCTACCGCCCGCTGCGCAAGATAACAGAAGCCGCCACCCAGTATGCCTCCGGCAACCTGGACTACGAGATTCCCCTGAACACGGAAGATGAGATGGGATATCTTGGCGCTTCTCTCAACTATATGTCCTCGCAGCTGAGAGATATGGAAGACTACCAGAAAAAGTTCGTGGCTAATGTGTCACATGATTTCCGCTCTCCGCTCACTTCCATCAAAGGGTATGTAGAAGCTATGGTGGACGGCACGATACCGCAGGAGCTTCAGGAAAAGTATCTAAAGATTATTTTATTTGAGACAGATCGGCTCACCGATCTGACACAGGATCTGCTTACGCTGAATGAATTCGACACGCAGAATCTTCTGCTGAACAAGGAATCCTTCGACATCCACGAAATGATAAAGAATGTGGCGGCTTCCTTCGAGGGCACATGTACCCAGAAAAAGATATCCATCGAGCTTATATTTGCCACAAAGCACTTATGCGTGAATGCAGATAGGCGCAAAATCCAGCAGGTTCTTTATAACCTGCTGGACAATGCGATCAAGTTCAGCGATACGGATTCCACCGTCACCATCGAAACCACGGAGCGCGGGGATAAGGTATATACCTCTGTCAAAGATTATGGAATCGGCATACCAAGAAATGCACTTAACAAAATCTGGGAACGGTTTTACAAGACAGACCTGTCCCGGGGAAAAGACAAGAAAGGCACCGGGCTCGGGCTTGCCATCGTCAAAGAGGCAATCCAGGCACACGGTGAGAATGTAAATGTAGTGAGCACGGAAGGCGTCGGCACAGAATTCAGCTTTTCCCTTCCCAAAAGCAAGCCGGAGTAGGTAACCTACTGCCGGCTTGCTTCATGTCCGAATCTCGTCCAAGGCCGGCTCAGCCGGTCTCTTAGGAATTCTCTCAGGTGGCCGAACTGGGGATTGGCCTCTAAGAATTCCGCCGCACAGAACGGCATGCCGCATGAGCTCCCCCATCTGGCCCACAGGCTCCGTTCCAGCGCATCGGCAGAAGCGGCCGTCACGCCATCGACAGCTCCCCTCGGTTCATACGGTGCCGGCCGTCCTGGCTGGCACATATATTCTCTCATATCCAGCTCATAACGGGAACATACCGTCCTGGAGCACGGATTCCCTTTTTTAAGATATACGTCATAATGATCTGCTATTATCTTCTGGGCTGCCTCATTATCTATCCTGCCCTTATACGCCTCCATAAGCTGCGGGATCCTTACCTGTCCCGCACCCTGGTGTCTGCGTATATCCGCAAATCCGCTGTCTGCACACTCGAGGTTACGGATACACGGATCCAGAGGCGCGTTGAAGCCAGCGTAATATCCGTCTTTCGTCTTATCGATATGACAGAATTTAAGCCCTGCCTCGAACCGCATGATTTCATTTGTCACTAAGTCGCCCACGAACCAGGTGTTTGCATAGCCGCCATTGTTGTCTTTCCAGAACAGCTCAACGAATTCGTCCAGCGTCACGGCATACCGGACCGCATAACGGATCCTGGCGAATTACGGAACCTTCTCTGCATCGTAGACATTGAAGCCTCCTATCGTAGTCTCCGTTATCATAAGCCCTTTGCCGGCACCGGTCCTCGTCTCGTAAAAATCGGACAGGCTGTGGATATACCCCGGCAGTGTCTCACCGCAGCCCGCACTTTAGCAGTGCAGAACATCCATCTGAATCTAATATAATAATTTTTTGATATCTTTCTCTTTATAATTCTCCTCAGTCACCCAAGTATAGCCCGTATTCACGACCGCTTCATTGCCGGCCTTCATGGCGGCCCTCGCTGCTGCGACTACCGTCGCATATCCCATGCCAAATGGATTCTGTACGATGAGCCCCGTAATCTTGCCGTCTGACAGAGCCTCCATCTCTGCTTCGTCTGCATCATATCCGATAATCTTCAGATCCTTGCGTTCGAGCCTGTCTACGGCGTCCACGACCATATTGACGGCCTCGCCGCTTGTTGCGTAGCAGCCCTTGACGTCTGGATGCTTCGCAAAGAGGTACTTTATGACATCTTCTTCCGATATGCTGTCAGGCGCTATCTCTTCCGTCGGCTGCTCCTCTCCGTCCCTTAGGTATGTTCCTGCATTTATCTCATCTGCGACCCGTTTCTGCATCTCAGGCAGCTGATCCTTGTGGTAGGCATCCACCACATCCACATTCGGATGCTGCTCCGCAACCTGCGCCGCGAAAGACTGTTCCCGTTCCTGTGAGGACTTGGATTTGGAGTCATTGGCAAATATGATAATCTCTCCCGCGTCGTCTATGGCTTCCGCCATCTTGTCGGCGGCCGCCCTTGCACTCTTATCGTTGTCGGACTCGACCGTAGCCATCAGCCCCTGGTAATCACTGCCGGAATCAAACGCCACGACCGGTATATCTCCTTCCGCGGCAAGGTCGAACTGTACATCGCACGCTTTCGCGTCTACCATGGCAATCCCAAGAGCCACAGGATATCTGTCCAGCTCTTCATCAAGTATGTTTACCTGCTCGTCCACATCATAAGCCGTGGCAGGCCCGCTATATGTCACTTTAATCTTGTCTTTTCCCTTATAACCCAGTTCCTTGTTCAGATCGCTGACCGCCTGGAGGACCCCCTTCTCTACCGCTTCCCAGTATTGCCCGTCGGCACTTTTTCCGATGATGGAGATATAAGAGCCCGGCTCCAGGTTCAATCCGTTGATGTTACTGTACGCCCTAGGCTGTATCATATCGAGGCAGCCCTGATATTCTTTCTCTGTACTTTTCTTCTTTTTATCTTCTGAATTATCTGCTTTTGCATCACTGACATTACCCGAAGCGCAAGCACTTGCCAGCATCGTCACACATAGCGCCGCTGCAACAGCATTCCATAATCTTTTCATAATTCCAACTCCCGTATATAATAAAATCTGCTTTGCCAACAAACACTATACACCAAAACGGTGAATAAGTGTTGAAAATTTTCTTAATTTTTATATTAGTTTTTACGTTTGTATACTGTATCCCATTTTGTACATGCAAATATATTGACGGAGCGGCATCTTATCCCATATAATGATGGTGCAGTAGTTAGTCTAAGTTAACCAACATTTTACAATTCATATAACAACAGGAGGAGACATGATGGAACACAAATGGCATGCTGAATGCTGGGATGGGTTCAGGCCGGGGCGCTGGAACCGTACCTCTGTAAACGTAAGGGATTTCATCCAGCTCAACTATACCCCCTATGAGGGAGACGATTCTTTTCTCGCAGGTCCGACCGAGTCCACAGACAGGCTCTGGGACCAGGTGATGGAACTGTCCAGGCAGGAACGGGAAGCAGGCGGCGTCCTGGATATGGACACGAGTATCGTCTCAGGAATCACGTCACATGGACCGGGTTATCTGGATAAGGACAGAGAACAGATCGTAGGTTTCCAGACAGATAAGCCGTTCAAGAGGTCTTTACAGCCGTATGGCGGCATCCGTATGGCAGAAAATGCCTGCAAAGAAAATGGCTACGAGGTCGACCCTGAGATCGTGAAGATATTTACGGAATATAGAAAGACCCATAACCAGGGCGTCTTTGACGCGTATACGCCAGAGATGCGCCTGGCAAGGAAGTCGGCAATCATAACCGGGCTGCCCGATGCTTACGGGCGCGGGCGGATCATCGGCGACTACCGCCGCGTGGCGCTGTATGGCACAGACTGGCTCATAGAAGACAAGAAGCAGCAGCTGGAGACTTCTCTCGTAAGGATGACAGGCGACAACATCCGGCTGAGAGAGGAACTGTCCGAACAGATCCGTGCCCTCGGCGACCTGCAGAAGCTCGGAGACATCTACGGTTTTGACATCCGCAGACCTGCCCGGAATGCGAAGGAGGCTATCCAGTGGCTGTATTTCGGCTATCTGGCGGCGGTGAAGGAGCAGAACGGCGCAGCCATGAGCCTTGGCCGTACGTCCACATTTCTGGATATATATATTCAGCGGGACCTGGACAGAGGGCTGATTACCGAGGAACAGGCGCAGGAATATATCGACCACTTTATCATGAAGCTCCGGCTTGTGAAGTTCGCACGTACGCCGGAATACAATTCTCTGTTCTCCGGGGACCCGACATGGGTTACGGAATCCATCGGCGGCATGGGCATCGACGGGAGGACGCTCGTGACACGGACTTCTTTCCGCTATCTGCACACGCTGGACAACCTCGGGACATCCCCGGAGCCGAACCTCACTGTGCTCTGGTCTACGAAGCTTCCGAGGAACTTCAAGGAATACTGTGCGAAGATGTCCATCAAGTCTTCTTCCATACAGTATGAAAACGACGACCTGATGCGGGTGACCCACGGCGACGACTACGCGATCGCATGCTGCGTCTCATCCATGCGTGTCGGAAAGGAGATGCAGTTCTTCGGCGCGAGGGCGAACCTTGCCAAATGCCTGCTCTATGCAATCAACGGCGGGGTCGATGAGCGGATGAAGGTACAGGTAGGGCCCCGGTTCCGCCCGGCGGAGGGGGAATATCTTGACTATGACGATGTCATGTCCAAGTTCGGCGACATGATGGAATGGCTGGCCGGCCTGTATGTGAACACGTTGAATATCATCCACTACATGCACGACAAATACAGCTATGAAAAGCTGCAGATGGCGCTCCACGACCGGGAAGTAAAGCGTTACTTCGCAACCGGGATCGCCGGCCTGTCTGTCGTGGCAGACTCCCTGTCGGCTATCAAATATGCCAGGGTAAGGCCTGTCAGAGATGAGGACGGCCTTGTCGTGGACTATGAAGTAGAAGGAGATTTCCCCAAATACGGCAACAACGATGACCGGGCGGATGATATCGCGGTTGAAGTCGTGCGCAGCTTCATGGACAAGATCCGCAAGCACCACACCTACCGCCATTCCGTACCGACTATGTCCATCCTGACTATCACCTCCAATGTCGTGTACGGCAAAAAGACCGGTAATACCCCGGACGGGAGAAAAATGGGCGAACCGCTGGCGCCAGGCGCGAACCCGATGCATCAGCGCGACACCCACGGCGCCCTGGCTTCCCTCGCCTCCGTCGCCAAGATACCGTTCCGGCATGCACAGGATGGAATCTCCAACACCTTTTCCATCATCCCCGGCGCACTCGGCAAGGAAGATCAGATATTTGCCGGAGACCTGGATCTGGACAGAATCGAAGACTGCAAAGACCTGGCATGCAGCATACCGAACATCGAAGACAGTATCGACAACGAATAACCCGGCTGCAAATCATAAGGCAGCCATGATAAACAATCATTAAGAGGAGGAACTCGTTATGGCAGTAAACAAACAGCAGATAGATAATCTTGTAGCAATGCTGGACGGATACGTAGAACAGGGGGGACACCACCTGAACGTAAATGTATTCTCGAAGGAGACATTGCTGGACGCACAGAAGCATCCCGAAAGCTACCCGCAGCTCACCGTACGCGTATCCGGATATGCGGTAAACTTCATCAAGCTTACAAAAGAACAGCAGGATGACGTCATCGCCCGAACCTTCCACAATAACATGTAGGGACAGGGCAAGACGCGGTTGGGGACGGGGGTTTTTTAAAAAACCCCCGTCCCCAACCGCTCTTTACCCTGTCCCTTCTATAGAAATGGGGTGGATTTATTGAAAGGATTTATACATTCAATTGAAAGCTGCGGGACGGTGGACGGCCCTGGCATCCGTTATGTCATCTTCTTCCAGGGCTGCCCGATGCGCTGCCTCTACTGCCACAACCCGGATACGTGGGAGCTGCGCACCGGCAAGACGATGTCGGTGGATGAGGTGCTGGACGGATTCTACTCTAACCTTCCGTTCTACAGAAGCGGCGGCGTTACTGTGACAGGCGGAGAGCCGATGATGCAGATGGAATTTCTCACAGAGCTGTTTAGGAACCTGAAAAAGCATGATATCCACACATGTGTGGATACGTCAGGCATCATGTTCAACCCGAACAATGAGATATCCATGAATCAACTTGATCAATTATTATCACTTACAGACTTGATACTGCTCGATATCAAGCACATGGACGACAGCAGGCACAAGGTACTGACGGGCCATTCCAATGAAAGGGTCCTGGATTTTGCCCGCTATCTGGACGAGAGGCAGATTCCGGTCTGGATCCGGCACGTCATCGTCCCCGGCATCACATTCTATAAAGAATATCTGCAGGGACTGGGGCGCTTTATGGCGGAGCTTGGCAATGTCAAGGCCCTCGATGTCCTGCCGTACCATTCCATGGGCCGTTCCAAATATGAGAGCATGGGATACGACTATCCTCTGAAGGACACGAAAGAGCCGTCAAAAGAGGACGCCGAAGCGGCCAGAAAGGTCATATTGTCCGCATATAAGGCAGCGAAAGAAGCACCCGGATAAAGGGGATTTCCTTCGCGCTTTGTACTTAATTTAAAGCATGATTTTACTTGTATATTTAATTTATTTGTATTATGATAGGAATAGACAAAATTGGATTATGTCTATCGATAATTAAGAAGGAGGGTACATACTATGGCACACGTAATTAGTGATGAATGTGTAAGCTGCGGAGCTTGCGAAGCTGAATGTCCGGTAGGAGCTATTGCTCAGGGCGCAGACCATTATGAAATCGATGCAGACGCTTGTGTTGATTGTGGCGCATGTGCAGCTCAATGTCCAACAGGAGCTATTTCTCAGGGCTAATCGGCTTTTTTAATCAAGTGATAATGAAAAAAGCATTGCTGTAATCCTATGCGGTTACAGTCAATGCTTTTTTATTATCGGCGGCTTTGGGACAGCCGAACTATCCGTTGTCTCACCATTCTGCTATGGAACCGTCCCTGTGGCGCCATACCGGATTCTTCCACGCGTGGGGCGACATGTTTTCACTGACAACGAGCTCCTTATTCATATCGACGCCGCCCTGTAATCCCCGGCGGGATTCGTATCACTTCCTGTGACGGCTGTGCCCTGGCCCTCCTGCTTCTTGTATTCTCCCTGCTGCCAGATAGCAAATTCCAAATCAATTTTTCCAAGCGCCTCCGGAGTAATCTCGTCTTGATATACATAGTGGTACTCTTCCTGCCTGTTTCCTTTTATAGTAAAGAGTACATCATCCTTGTCGTCTTCCATAGACAGCTTCAGCATCCAGGTGTCTCTCATAGCAGATGCTGATGCTGTAAGTCCAATTCCATCCAGCCTGTCCGCCATGATATAGGCTTCATTCATCCTCTCATCAAAAAATGATCCACCGTCTGGCCCATCAGTACCCGCATACTTCTGGAAATTACCATCGTATGTCAGAATAAATGATTCAAATGACCAGCCGTCCCCCAGAACATTCATTAGGCTTGAAAAGCTGCCACAAATATAGATAATATTATCTATCTCTTTTAAAAATAATATATCTTCCTCAAAGTCAAACATTCCGAGAACTGCTTGTGACGCGTCCCACTCCGCATTCTTGACAACTTTACCGCCTGAATTTTCATACATCTGCAGAACTATTTTATTTCTCTGCGTATGGAACAGTTCATCCTCTGCCGTGTTGTCCATCACCGCAACCAGAAGCTCTTCCTCCCCGTCGGAATCGAAGTCCATTATCCTTGACGTGACGACCCCTTTCTCACTGTGTATGCTCTCCACGTATGCACTGTATTGGCCGGACTTTTTATACTCTGTCGTGTAAGTTCCCGGGCTGCACTGCCCGAGCTCCGGGATGAGCACCTCATCCACATATGTATAAAGGTTATACTTATTCTTTATCGTGCCGCTTCCAGTGTTTTTAACGCCTTTTTCCAGAATCGCCCTGGCTTTTTCCGGCTCATTCTTCTTCTCATATATGCGTGCCAGCTGCAAGTATGGCTTTCCTGCTTCTCATCAATGCTGATAGCTTTCAGATAACTGTCCTCGGCCTTGTCATAGTCCAGCTCTTCCATATATTTGCCCGCCCTGGCCACATTATCGCCGAACCTTTTTTCACTGCTCTTCTTTGATATTGCTACCGCGGCTATGGCAACAGACGCCACAAGGACACAGGACGCCAGGACGATACACAGGATCTTCCTGTTTCTTCTATGGGAACCTCCGTCCGCTCCTTCTGCCCCTTCCGAAATCCCCTGGACCGGGGCGCCGCACTTACAGCAGAACCTGCTGCCTGCATCATTTTCTGCACCGCACTTTCTGCAATACATATCTTACCCTCATCTATTCCATATTTTAACAATTGCTCTCGTTTTTATTATATCATTTTTTTAGAATGCTTTTCACAATTTTTGCATAAAATGCAATAAATATGCCTTTTTTATTTTTTGCTTGTCCTCGACGGGTTTTGACTCGTTTTACCATATTAGTATGCTATGATAATTCCATGAAAGAATCTTTATTCATAAGGGGGTATAATAATGGGAAACGCATTAGAACAGTTGAGACGCGAGACAAAAGACGACGCAAAACTGTATGGCTGTATCAAAGAATTGTACGAGCAGGGGGTGCCTTTTTCAGATCTGAAGGCTCTGATCCCCGATATCCGCCGTACGCGGGAGCAGCTGTACATGAAGCGGATGCTGGAAAACAACAATGAAGTTCTTCTCTCCATGTTCAGCAAAGAGATGTCATTCCTGCTCGATGCAAAAGAGCGCCAGGAAGAAGAACAGTTCAAAAAACTGGACCAGCTCATCCGCCAGCAGCAATCTTACCGGAAAGCTGCAGCGGGAACCGGCCCAGTGGAAAAGCTCAAAAAATTATTCCTGCCTGCTTAGGTTGGCAAATTTCGTGTACTCGCCAAGCCAAGCCAGATGAACGGTCCCTACAGGGCCGTTTCTTTGTTTTGCAATAATAATCTCTGCCTGCCTTTTATATTCTGAATCCTTATTATAATATTCATCCCTGTATATGAACATGACCACGTCGGCATCCTGCTCTATCGCCCCGGATTCACGCAGGTCGGAAAGCATCGGCCTCTTATCCGGCCTGCTCTCCACCGCACGGCTGAGCTGTGACAGCGCGATGACGGGAACGCTCAGCTCCCTTGCCAGCGCCTTCAGGGAACGGGATATCTCCGATATCTCCTGCTGTCTTGACTCCGAGCTCTTGCCTATACTTCCGGTCATAAGCTGCAGGTAGTCGATGATGACGACATCCAGTCCATGCTCCAGCTTGTACTTCCTGCATTTGGACCGGAGCTCGGACACGGATATGCCGGGCGTATCATCTATGATCAGGTTGGACTGGCCGATAATTCCGGCGCCTTCTATGAGCTTCTCCCAGTCGGAATCCTTCATGTTACCCGTTCTGAGAGCCTGGGCATCCACCTGGGATTCGAGGGAGAACAGACGGTTCACGAGCTGTTCCTTGGACATCTCCAGGCTGAAGATCGCCACGCCCTTCTCTTTTTTGAACGCGATATACTGGGCGATGTTCAGTACAAATGCCGTCTTGCCCATGGAAGGCCTGGCCGCCACGAGCACCAGGTCGGACGGCTGAAGGCCGGACAGCTTATAGTCCAGATCCACAAAGCCAGTCGGGATCCCTGTCACGGTCCCTTTGTTCTTGGACGCCTTCTCAATGCGGTCCAGCGCGTTGAGCACGACATCCTTTATCGGGACATAGTCACCGGTATTCCGCCTCTGCAGCAGATCGAATACGGATTTCTCCGTCGTTTCAAGTACCGATTCGAGCGGCTCTTTTCCCGCATAGCAGATATTGGCGATCTCTTCATTGAGCTTGATGAGCTTGCGCATCATGGCCTTGTCGGACACGATGTCGGCATAATATTTCACATTGGCAGATGTGGGCACAGCCGTCACCAGATCCTTGACAAATTCCAGGCTTGCGATCTCTGCCGGCACGTCCTTCTCTTTCAACCGCTCCTGCAGCGTAATCAAGTCCACCGGCTTTCCCTCGTTAAAGAGTTCCACCATGGAATCAAATATCACTCCGTAGGCGGACTGGTAGAAGTCCTGCCCGCTGATAATCTCCGATGCCGTCAGGATGGCATCTTTATCCATCAGCATGGCACCTACGACAGACTGTTCCGCTTCCACGCTATGGGGCATGACTCTTTTAATGAGCGCCTCTTCCATACCGCAATCCTCCTATACTTCTTCCGTAACAACGACTTTCAGTTCTGCTGTCACCTTCGGATGCAGTTTAATCGGGACATTGTGGGTCCCAAGCGTCTTGATCGTCTCTTTAAGCTGCACTTTCTTCTTATCTATCTCCAGGCCCATCTGTCCCTTCACCTCTGCGGAGATTTCTTTAGAGGACACGGCTCCGAACGCCTTGCCGCCTTCCCCTACCTTGATGGACACTTCTATCTTGCCCGCCTCGATCCTGGCTCCCAGTTCCTTCGCCGCCTCATACTGCTCCTGCGCCACCTTGTCTGCATTCGCTTTCTTCAGCTTCAGGTCATTCAGGTTCTTACTGTTGGCCTCGACGCCTTTGTTATTCTTAAGGATAAAGTTTCTGGCATATCCGTTGCTTACCTCTACGATATCCCCTTTCTTGCCAAGTGATTTTACGTCTTCTTTTAATATTACCTTCATCTTAGATGTCTCCTCCTTCTACCATGTCTCGTATGACTTCTTTCAGCTTCTCCACCGCCCCGTCGATGTCCAGGTCTAGCAGCTGCGCGCCCGCGGCATTCATATGTCCGCCGCCGCCGAGCCGCTCCATAATAATCTGTACATTGACTTCATCGATAGAGCGGGCGCTGATATATATCTTCCCATTGTAATCTGTCAGTACAAAGGATGCCTTGATCTGGCTGATGTCAAGCAGTTCGTTGGCCGCCTGCGCGCCTATGATGGTCGGGCTTTCTATGTGAAGGCCCGCCCCCCTTGCTATGGCAAACTTTTCCTTGTACACTTCCGCGCTGCTGATAATCTCCGCCTTCGCGCGGTATGCGTCCATATCGTCCCGGAACATCTTGCGGACAAGCGTAATGTCCGCGCCGCAGCGGCGCAGGAAGGCAGCCGCCTCAAATGTACGCACGCCCGTCCGGTTCATGAAATTGTTCGTGTCGATCATGATACCCGCGTACAGGCTGCTCGCCTCTATGTTCGGTATCTTGATGTCGTCCACGATATACTGCAGGACCTCCGCAACCATCTCACAGGCCGATGATGCATACGGCTCTATATAGGACAGCAGCGCATTGTCGATATTGTCACTGCTCTGCCTGTGATGGTCGAGCACGACGATCGTACGCGTCATGCGGAGCAGCTCCTCGCACTCTGTCATCTGCGGCCTGTTCGTGTCCACGACGACGACCATCGTATCTCCGTCCGCCATATCGATGGCCTGCTGCGAGTTCAGGAACAGGTCCTCGGGATAGGCAGGGTCGCTGGCATACACCTCATACAGCGGGCGAAGCGATGCCGACACTTCATTGATGATGATGTGGGCCTTCTTCTCAAGCGCCGCCGCGGCTCTGTATATACCGACGGCAGCACCAAAAGAATCTACATCCGTAAGCTTATGCCCCATGACAAGGATATGCTCTTTCACCGTGATAAATTCCCGGAGCGCTTCCGCCTTCACCCTCGCCTTCACCCTCGTATTCTTCGAGGTCTGTTCCCGCTTGCCGCCATAGTAGGTGATGCCGCTGCAGTCCTTGATTACAGCCTGGTCCCCGCCTCGGGCAAGCGCAAGGTCTATGGCCACACGGGCATAGTTATAGCTCTGTGAATACGCGGAATTGCTCAGGCCCAGCCCGATGCTCAAGGTGGCCGGAATCCCGTTCCCGATATTGACAGACTTCACATCTTCCAGCAGAGAAAACTTATCCTCCTCCAGCTTCTTGAAATACTGTTTCTTTATGGCGATAAAATACTTGTCATTTTCCAGCTTCTTGACGATTCCGTCCACCCTGGCGATGTACTGGTTGATCTTACGGTCGACGAGCGCCATCAGGAGCGACTGGCGCACTTCTTCCACGCTGTTGATCACTTCATCATAATTGTCAATATATATAAGCCCCGATACGAGACGCTGTTCTTCATTTTCCTTCTTACATATGTTCAGTTCCGTCACATCATTCAGGTGTACCGCGATGAAATACTCCCGCTCTTTTGGCAGCTCCATCAGCTGCTCTGTCTCGTTGAATCCCTCAACCGACACGCGCCGGAGCTCCGCCTTATATTCCCGGTTCTCGTAGTAGACGTCCATTTCCACGGATTCGTTCTCTTCTTTCGGGAATATGTTCTTATTCAGCTCCGGAATATACTTGCTGATATATGCCTCCCCTTTCGGCCTTTTTCCAAATATCTCCTCGAACTTGTCATTCATCCATATCGCTTTGCCGTCCTCCAGCAGAATCGCGTACGGAACAGACAGCTCCCGCAGAAGGGTATTCTGCACGATGCCATACTGGGCCGCAAATTCAACCAGATCCTTCATGATGATGGACTTGCTGTACAGGTACAGTATCCCGACCATCACGATATAGATGAGCAGGAATATGAACATCAGCGCTCCCGCACGTCTGTCTATCTTATATATCCATATGTTCACGGCCACAAGGAACAGCGCCATGATGGCCGGCCACTGCATATACAGTCTCAGCTGGCCTTTCAGCTGGACTTTCTTCTTTTCTTTCATATCTCCATCCTCTAATCTGACTGATCTCAGTCACATTCTTTTCATAAACAAAGCCACAATATACGTCAATATTATATCATCTTTCCCGGCGAAAGGAAAGGACTTGTATCTTTTCGGTAAAACTGTATAATAATAACACCGTTCATTTATGTAAAAATCCTCTCTTTTTCGTGCATGGAAAGAGAGGTATCCGGAGACAGAAGCAACTATAATGATACATATGAAAAGGAGAAGGTACGGATGGATTGGATAGAACGTCTTAACAAAGCAGTGAATTATATAGAAGAAAATATTACGGAGGAGATAGATTTTACGCGGGCCGCCAAGATCGCCTGCTGCTCCACCTATCATTTCCAGCGGATGTTCGCCTATATGTCAGGCACCCCGCTCTCCGAGTACATCCGCCGCAGGCGGATGACGCTTGCCGCTGCAGATCTTCAGGATGCCGGAGCAAAGATTCTGGATATCGCATTAAAATACGGCTATTCCTCTCCTACTGCCTTCAACCGGGCATTTCAGAACGTACATGGTATCACGCCTTCCGCCGCAAAAAAGGAAGGTGCACCTCTTAAGTCGTTTCCGCCGGTAAGTTTTCAAATCACAATAAAAGGAGTAGAAGAAATGAATTACCGCATCGAATCAAAAGAAGCTTTCCGCATAATCGGAGTATCGGAACCTCTTAGTAAGGAGATTGAACAGAACTTTCATGTCGTACCGGAAATGTGGCAGAAAGCAGCCGCGGACGGCACTATCCCGGCACTGGCACAGATGATGGACCGCGAACCTTTGGGGCTGTTAGGCGTGAGCGCCTGCCATGACGACGAAGATTGGAGATACTACCTGGCAGTATCTAGCAGCAAGGAGCTGACCGGCAATCTGGAAGAATACCATGTACCGGCCGCTACATGGGCCATCTTCTCCGGTTCAGGGACCAACCGTTCCATCCAGGAACTGGAGCAGAGGATTGTCACCGAATGGCTGCCGGGTTCCGGATATGAATATGGAGACGCACCTGATATCGAGGTATACCTGAATGCCGATCCGGACAACGCCAAGTTTGAAGTATGGATTCCGGTCACACGGAAGGAATAGGACGCAGACAGGAGCGCCGCCTGCCCCTTCTATAGATAAAAGCAGCAGATACAGGCTTGCGCCGTTAACACGGCGTTCTGTCATGTATCTGCTGCTTTTGCAGTTATCCGGATGCTACTCTATATTTCTGTGCCTTGCTTCCATCTGCGCATGCGTAATCTGCATCTCTTCCTCCAGCTGTATGATGATAATGTCAAACAAGAGGAACAGATGCTGCTCAAATAAGTTGCCCATCGGCTGTATGGACGGCACCGCCCTTTCGTCGGTACCATTATAGACGCATGCCGGTACGAACAATATGCAGTCTGCAAGAGCCGGTGTCTTTTCTTTCGGCCCGCCAGTGACGACCGCAACAGCCGCGCCGCTTTCCTTCGCCCGTTCCGTCACATAGTGAATATGTCCTATTCTGCCCGAGCCGTTGACGGCGATGAACAGATCTTTGTCCTTCATGCCGGGCGTCGTGTCATCCCAGACCCAATGCACTTCTTTTCCAAGATGCATCAGCCGCATTGCAAACGCTCTCGCCGCAATGCCTTCCCTTCCGACGCCCATCAGAAATATGCGTCGGGCTGTTCTTATATGTTCCATGAACTGTCCCAGCTCTGTCAGATCCTGCTTTTCAAACACCTTTTCGTGTTCCAGAAGTATCGTCTTATACAAATCCTTATATCTTTCTTCTCTCACTTCTAACATCCCTCTTTCAGACTTTTTCTAAGTTCCATCCTGTTGGTATACTTTCTTAATGCATAATTCAGGCCAAGTACAAGTACGAGCATAATACCCCAGATCAATTTCTTCGTATAAGGGGACAATGACATGATCGTAAAAGCGCTGGATAAGATCTGCATCAGCACGACTGCTATCAGCACTCCCCACACCCTGCCTTTGCCGCCGTTTGGATCTATCCCTCCGACCACGCATACAATCAGCGTCTGAAGCAGGTAGGAATCGCCGTATCCTACTTTGGCGGAATTGACTCTGCTGAGTACGATCAGGCCTGCCATTCCTGCGAGAACGCCTGTCAGAAGAAACGTACAGATGCACATCTTATCATTATCGATCGCAGAGAATCTGGAGGCGGTAGGATTGTCCCCATACAGATATAGTTTTCTTCCAAACTTGCTTTTTGACAAGACCGTGCCCAGAATCACTGCCGTCAGCAGAAACAGCCAGAAGATGAGGGGAATCTGCATCAGCGTGGCCTTGCCCATCTGCGCGAACCCTTTGTCAATATCTCCGACGCTGGCGCCCCCAGTCACCGCCATCCCGATACCCTGGAACAGTGTCATCGTCCCAAGCGTTGCTATGAGGGGCGGAGCCGAAGTCCTGGAAATGAGCACCCCGTTCAGCAGCCCGAACAGCAGGCTGACAATCACCGCCGCCGCGACAGCGGCCACGATTCTTGCTGAGCCAGTCATGCCAAATGCCCACTGTCCATTGAGAATGTATGCGCTCGTAATTGCAACTGTATTTGCATTGGCGATAATGGACAAGTCGATTCCTCCAATCATGTTGGATAGCATCATCGCCAAAGCCAAAAATCCAAATTCCGGTATCTGGAACGTCATAGACTGTATATTTTTCAGAGAGTACATCGCATCCCCGAAGAATACGGCCGACCACAGCAGCACAAGCATGGTCACTCCTGTAAGAATACTGAGATTCAAATCTCTGCGGATTATTTTATTTACTTTATTCATCTTCTGCCTCCCTATTCTGTAAAGATAAGGTTATTTCGATTTTTCACCTTCTCCTGATATGATGTCACAGCTACTGAGATGACCAGAATAGTCCCAACAAACAGATTGTTCCACGAGGATGACAGACCGATCATAATCAACGTTGTATTCAGAAGATAGATGATGATTACGCCGAGGACGGCTCCAAATATCTTGCCCTGCCCTCCCGTAATCTTTGTCCCGCCAATAACAACCGCGGCTACGACGATCAGTTCATCGCCGACGAGCTTGTTTGGATACAGGGCATTTGTCTGTGCCACATACATCATACCCATGATTCCTGCAAGGATCCCCGAATACACATATACGAACAGCCGGATCCTAAACGGGTTGAACCCCGCCCTTCTGGCTGACTCTTCGTCATTTCCGATTGCAAATATGCCTCTTCCAATCATTGTCCTGTATAATATGAACCAGGTCGCAAGGCCGGCCAGCAGTACCGGAAGCACGGAAGCCGTCAGCCCGACATCTTTTATCTTAAATACAGACGCCTGTCCAAAGGCATGCAGACTTTCCGGGAGCACGCCCGCACCAAAGGACTTGTCACTGATAAACGTAGTCATGATGCCATGGAACAGATTCTGCGTTCCAAGTGTAATGATAAATGGCGGCAGCTTAAGCCAGCTGATGAGCAGCGCGTTGATAACGCCAAGAAGCCCGCCGATAAGCGCAGCGCTGACGAACGCGAATGCCAGATTATCTATTCCGGTTTCAATCATAATGTTGATCGTCGTGTAGCTTCCGAACAGGGCAACCGCCATAAATGATACGTCAATCCCCCCCGATATCATCACCACGAGAAGGCCGATCGCAACCATCAGCGTAGTTGACGCGACACGGGTGATATCAAAAATAGTCTCTATATGTATGAACGCCGGATTCTTAATTGCGACAAAAACACTGTATATAATAATTATCAACAGAAGAATTCCTTGAAACCGGTCTAATTTTTTCGTCTTCATAATGCTTCCCCCTTTGCGGTCTCCTCTGCATGCCGTCCAATAAGTTCTGTTATCGTCTGCTCTGCATTTTCTTCCAAGTCATCCTCTTCCAGCATCCGTACACATCTGCCGTCCGCGAGAACCATTACCCTGTTGCAGTTTGCGATGATTTCCTGTATCTCATCAGAAATAAAGATAATTGACATTCCGTCCGCCGCCAGCTCATGTATCTGTTCATATATTTCCGCCTTTGAGCCGATGTCGATTCCAACCGTAGGAGTGTCCATGATAAATACTCTCGGCCTGGCCGCAGTCCATTTTCCTATCACAACTTTCTGCTGGTTGCCGCCCGACAAAGTTCCTACTGCAGTTTCAACAGAAGGCGTCCTCACCTTCATCTGCCGCGTGTAATCTTCTGCAATCTTTTTTTCTCTCTCTTTATCCAGAAGGCCTCTTGCGGAAATGTCATCTACTATGGCAGAAGATATATTTTCCTTCACCTCTCTGTCCATGAACAGTCCCTGATGAAAACGGTCCTCCGGGAGCAGGGCGATGCCCAGTTTCTTAGCAGCCATGGGCGACGATATGGCAGCTTCTTTTCCATCTATCTTGATCCGACCGCTATCCGCGGGATTCAGTCCGAAAAGCGATAATGCAAGTTCGGTTCTCCCGGAACCGAGAAGTCCGGTTACCCCTACGATATCCCCGGGACATACACGAAGGGAGAGCGAATCATACTGTTTTTTTCTCGAAAGATTTTCTATCTCCAGAACCGGTGTGTTATCTTTTACGGAACGCCGGTATCGCGGGTACTCCACTTCCCTTCCTGTCATATGATAGGAAAGACTTTTCTTATCCAGCTCCTTGCTCTCAAAGTCACCGATTTTCTCACCATTGCGGAAAATTGTAATAGTGTCTGCCACGGAAAACACTTCGTCCAGCTTATGACTGATAAAGACAATCGCCAGACCCTTCTTCTTAAGATCTAGCATTATATTCATCAGTCTGTCGACTTCCGTCCTCGTAAGCGCGGTCGTAGGTTCATCCATAAAAAGAATTCTGGCATCCTGCGCAAGCGCTCTGCATATGGCGGTAATCTGCCTGTTTGCCATTGATATCTCTCCTACCGGCTGGTTAATGTCCATATGTACGCCAATCTTATCCAGCTGCTCTTTGGCAATCGCATGTACCTTCTTCCAGTTTACGATCCGCTTCTTATCGGACTTAAGCCTGCCGATCGCTATATTTTCTGCCACCGTCAGGTGCTGGAAGAGCGATAAGTCCTGATAGATCACCTGGATCCCCTCCCGCATGGCCTGCGACGGTGTCAGGGAATGATACAGGCTGCCGTTCAAGACGACTTCTCCCGAATCAGGCGTATATACGCCCGAGATGTTTTTTACAAATGTCGATTTGCCGCATCCGTTCTCTCCGGCAAGACAGTGGATCTTGCCGCTTTCAATCTTGATATTAATATCCTTCAGTGCCTGAACACCCACAAATGACTTGTATATATGTCTGGCTTCTAAGACTGTTCCCATAATGCTACCTCCAAGCATGTCTCTCATAAAGCTGCTGCCCGATTGACATAATCGGGCAGCAGCTTTGATTCTGTTTAGAAATTGTAATCATTGATGTTGTCGGCTGAGAATTCGAGAGGTGCATTGCCATAGGCAACCCCATCCTTTACTTCCACCTCTTCGTAACCGGTAATCTTAAGGTCGGTTCCTGTCTCTACCTTCTGCCCCGATGCCAGCAGATATGCGGCATAGCATGTCGCATATCCGGCGTCCGCCGGTCTCCATGCCAGTCCTGCCGCCATAGAACCGTCCTCCAGATAAGTGGCGGACATGGACGGCAGCGCCAGGGATACCACCTTTATATCATCCGTCTTGTTCTTCTCCTGCAGCGTCTCACAGATACCGCCTCCCTGTGCGGAACAGTCAAAGAATCCCTTAATATCCGGATAAGCCTTCAGAATCTCCAATGTCTTATCATGCGCTCCATCTATGCTGTTTCCATCCTCATATGGTTCTTTCGAGACACATTCCATATCCGGGTAGTTCTCTTCTATATAGGCAACTGCCGCCTTATACCACGCCATATGCGTCTCCATCGTCAGTCCGCCTACAAACCCGGCGTACTGTCCTTTGCCGCCCATGGCTGTTGCCAGCTTTTCTCCAAACAGCTTGCCGAACTCCTCATTTACAAAGGCCTCTACATCCAGGTCCACATCACCTGCAATACCCGGCGCTTCATGTGTAACTACCACAATACCTGATTCCCTTGCCTTTTCAATCGTCGGCACAAGCGCCTCCGGGTCATTTGGAACGACGCAGATTGCATCTACTCCCTGTGCAATCAGATCTTCCATAATAGAGATCTGGCTTGCGGCATCTCCCGTCTCCGGAACCTGGACCGAGACGTTCAGTCCCGTATCCTTTTTCAGCTGCTCTACGCCCGTAGCCATGTCATCGAACCATGAATCGCTCTGCTTTACGACCATGACAACCTGATACTCCTCCGGGTCTGCGGTCTTTTCCTCCCCCGTCTCTTTTGTCTCCTTCGTACTCTTGCCCCCGGTTCCTGAACCTGCATCACTGCTCCCGCATCCTGTCACCATTGCAGCCGTCAGCATCAAGCACAATAATACTGAAACCAATTTTTTCATCTTCATTCCTCCTTACATTTGTTTTCTTTTGCATAAGCACATTATAGAGGCTTTATTTCCAATATGATATAAACTTTTCCGTCTTGTTTTTCTAAAATTCCGTTCTATTTGTTTCAGGCCTTTTTCCTGCGGCTTATATACATTATAATAAGTATTGTTGACACACGGACATGGAGATATTTACGATGAAGAATAAAAAAACAATAATAAACAGAATCGCTAATCTGCAGCTTGGGACTAAAATCGTAGGCATCATATTAATTGTAATGCTTCTTATGATATCGTCCTCCATTGCAGGTATTACAATGGTATTAAATTCAAGCAACAAACTGCTGTATCAGGCCCTTGCCGGTTCCTTAACCTACAGCGCCGAGGATATTTCCAGAAAAATATCCAATATAGAATCGATGACAAGTGCCATAGTCTCTAACTCAAATATACGCAAGAACCTGATCACACTGAATGATGAGGAATCCGAGATTCGAATCGGCAATGCGGAAAATGCTCTGGAAACACTGCTGGCAGATTATTATTCCACATACAAAAACAACAGCATCAGCTATATCAATCTCTATTATCCAGGCGGAGTCGTACAAAGTTATGAAGCCCAAAGCTCCTCCGTACCCGAACAGGTTCACAAGGAAGTGATTGCTGCGGCGAATAATGTATCGGGGTACCCGTGCGCTGTTACAGACTACTGCAACTCCTACGGACTCTTTCTCGGCCGTGATTCCCGAAGGGTGGAACAGATGAATTTCCACAGGCTCGGCACTGTCGTTGTATGTGTGGACATGAACCGGCTGATTCGTTCTTCGACCCGTTCCGTCCTGCCGTCGGAAGAGACACAGTACGCCCTGCTGGAAAATGGTTCGGAATTCTATCATTCCGACGGCATCAGCTCAAAGCAGCTCAAGGACATAAACCGTCAGCTAAGTTCGGACTACGGAGTTGTTACTGTCGATTCAGACAGGTATTTTGCGGTGCAGGGAACGATCAAGAACACTTCCTGGGATTATATCTGCCTGATACCCTATGACCGCATCTTTCAGGCTCTGAGCTTTACCATGCTGCTGGCGCTGGCCATTATCCTCATATCCGTGCTCATTGCAATTCTGCTGTCCAGAATGCTGATTCGTTCTGTGACAGAAGATTTCCGGCGTCTTGTAAATAAGATGAAGGCCTTTGGGAAAGATGAGTCAAAAGCCCCTGATATCGGCTACGACTACAGCAGCAGGATAGATGAGATCGGCGTCCTTCACAACCAGTTTGACCAGATGACCATGAAGATACAGGACTTGATACAGCAGAACTATGTCAATGAAATCCTTTCTAAAGACGCCAGGCTGAAGGCGCTGGAAAACCAGATCAATCCTCATTTTCTTTATAACACGCTGGAGGCGGTGAACTGGCGGGCTAAGGCAATCGGCGAAAAGGATATATCCTCCATGGTAGAGGCGCTCGGAACTCTATTGCGCGAAACCTTAAGCTCCGGCACGCGGAACTTTACTCTGAGCCACGAACTGGAAATCGTACAGTGCTACCTGACAATTCAGCGCATCCGTTTTGAGGACAGGCTGACTTACTCCCAGGAAGTGGAGCCCGGCATACTTGATATTTCCCTGCCTCACTTTACGATACAGCCGCTCGTAGAAAATTCTGTCAACTACGCGATGGAAAAAAGCACCGAGGTGTGTCATATAAGGCTGGAAGGCGCCCGTCTGGGGGACACTATTACCATAGATGTCATCAATAACGGCTCCCAGTTTGAAGCTAATCTGCTCGAGAAGCTCGAAAATGGCCTCATCACCCCGCACGGATTTGGCATCGGGCTTCTGAATATCCACAAACGCATCCAGCTTACTTACGGAACCGGCTATGGCCTGATTCTTTTTAACAGGGACGAAGAACACGCAGTCGCAAGAATCATAATACCAGGAGGAACGCATGCTGAAAGTATTGATAGTAGATGATGAGAAAATAATACGCGAGACTATAGCGGACCTGATTGACTGGGATTCCCTCTCCCTTCAGCTCATCGGAACTGCGAAAGACGGAATAGAAGCTTACAATATCATTCTGGACGAATACCCGGAGATTGTTCTCACGGATATCAAGATGCCCGGACTCTCAGGCCTCGACCTCATTCAACGTATACACGCGGTCAACAAAGATACGCAGTTTATCATTCTATCCGGGTACGGGGAGTTTGAATATGCCAAAAAAGCCATGCAGTACGGCGTCAGACATTATCTGCTAAAGCCCTGTAACGAGGAACAGATAATAGAAAGTCTGCGGGACGTACAGAAGGATTATGCCAATTACCTCACATCGAAGGATAGCCCCGCGCAGACCTTTATCGCCAGAAATATGAATCTGAATCTGATGGTCGGCATTATCAATGACAGTCTCAGCCAGGAGACAGATGCAGATTTTTCTTATGTTTTTTCAAACTACAAGCGCTACATTGATTTTGACAATATATCTTATGAGATATTTTATATTTATTTTGTAACACCGGAAAACCATCCGATACTGCTGGATAAGCTACAGCATTTCCGCGATAGATCCTGCCCCGGCATTACGTTCCATATCATCTATGTATACAACACTATGATATTCTTCTTTAAGTCGGTAAACGACAATCTGGAACAGATATATGAGTATCTCAATTCTGTCGCATTAGAGCAGGCCGTCTCCATCAAGTACAGGCACAATTACTGCCCGAGCCTTGCGGATATGCTGACAGAGCTTATTCCCCACATAAGAAGATATGAGATCATATATTTCACAGAGGGCAGCAATACGCTTTCCATCTATAATTACCAGAATATCATCAAGGAGGTACAGCGGCTGACGGCGTCCGTATACTCGCCGGAAAAGCCAGTCTCCACTCAGGCATATCTGGAACTCAAAAGTACATTGGCCTCCCTCTCTGACGCCGACTTTTTAAAACAGCTTGCGGCCTCAGTGATTATCTTTTCTGTCGCCAGGCTGCGCTCATTCGATATGGTGGATGCGGCTGAATTCCTCATAAAGCTGGAAAAGGAAAAAGACTGCGGTGAAATCGCCAAGCTGTTAGATGCGCAGCTTACCTGCTTTTTTGAAGAATACCACTCACAGCGGTACACCGGCGATATCAGCCATAAGATACAGGAATACGTGGAGGCACATATCTGCGATTCAGGACTTTCTCTGAAATGGATTGCAGAAAATTACCTGTTCATGAACGTTGACTATCTCAGCAAAAGATTCTTAAAAGAAACCGGCTGCAAATTCTCCAGATATCTGACAGACATGAGGATAAAAAGGGCAAAGGAGATACTGGCGTCCTCCGACCTTGACTCCATTCAGAATGTGGCGGATATGGTAGGCTGTGGAAACAATCCGCAATATTTCAGTCAGATATTTAAGAAATCCACCGGCATGTCACCAAGCAGATATGTCAAGATGCTCCACGGTGACGTCGGAATCGAGTAGGAGGGAGCGGTCCGCTCCCGTCCTTTCTCACCACACGCTATATTATATGTTGCTTTTCCAGCCTTCTATTGATATAATACTATCATGGAGACATAGCTCAGTGGGAGAGCATTCGCTTGACGTGCGAAGGGTCGCAGGTTCAAGTCCTGTTGTCTCCATTTTTTATTTAAGTCAAATTTGATATAGAAAATCCGATTATCCGCACAAATAAAGCATTTAAGAACTATTCATCAATAAAAAAAGCAACTGTTTTACCACGAATTTACTACGATTGAATGAGCCTAGATATGACAGAAAAAGAGCAAGGGAGATTGCACAAACTGTACATCTCCCTTTTTCTCATGGCTATGACTCTACTTCACTTTAGGTTTTTTCACATTTTTTTTAGTCTTATCATTGTTCTATTCCATTTATTACGAACCTTTTTATTTTTACTTTTCAAAAATTAAATTTATTTTTCTAAGACTGCCATGTGCGTCTATCAATGTTGGAACAAACCCAACATAAGAATATCCTTCTTTCGCATATTTGTTGATTATTTCTTTTGGTTCAAAAGTACAGTGAAATAATACTCCTTTCGCTTCAAATTTCACTTCTACGTATTCGTATTCTTTCATATTATCAAATTCCACCTTTCGATTAACCAAATACTTTCTTGACTTCTAATAATTCTTCTTTTGTTTCAATCCAGTTTTCTACACACCCACATTTACAACAAACAAAACGTATTACGGGTATTTTCCCAAACAAAGTATGGGTCCTTGTGTATATGTTATTCCACCTTGTTATCTTCCTTTTTCCTTTTACGTTCTTTATATATCTTATTTCTTAAAGGAATACCACCACATAATAGTAGTACAACAGCTAATATTGTTAAGTCCATACACTGCCCCCTTTAAAATTCTTTTTTATTCATGATTGACAGACTGATTTTCATGGAAATTAGTAATAACAATAAAGCAACTATGACTGCAATTACAACTAACAATCCCATACTTACAGTTGGTAAAGTATTTAATATGTGAACCAAATCAATATCAAAAATTATGTTTGCTCCTTTTACGATAATGAGAGCAATTATGGCTAAACCACCAAATGCCCCAATCATAGCAATTCTACCTTTATCGCCACCAAATTTAAGTTGAAAAGGAAGCATGATTGCTTGAATGATAATCATAATAGGGAGAATTATCAATGAAACCAGCAATAAATCTGTAATAGGCAATGTTCCTTTCAATACAGTTGCGATTATTCCTAAAACAGTGGCTAAAATCCATGCTATACACCCAAATAACAAGCCGAGAGAATATTTTTCAATCACATAATTATTACGGGTAATAGGTAATGTAAATAAAAACGCATTTCCATTATCAAAATCATCATAACTTATTGTACTTACTGTAAACAGCGATACAACAAAGCTCAAAAATCCTAACGGGAATGCCATATCATCAGTAAACACCATCATTCCAATTACAATGGCCAAAATGAGCAACAAGAAATTTTTCTGTAACATCATCAATTTAAAATCTTTTACTAATAATCCTTTCATTGTTCAGTCCCCCTTATCATCATAGTAATGACTTCATCTATTGTACCTTTTTCAATCGCAATTTTGGGATAATTCTCTATATAATACTGTTTCTGATTTGTCAAACAGCTATAACCGTATGTTTCCTTTTTGGAACGCAATATAAACTGTTTATCCAACTTACCATATTGTTCTGCGTCCACTTTTAACAAAGCATAATCACTAAGTAGAACGTCCGTATCTTCATGCAAAATGATTTTTCCGTCATGTATCATATAGAGGTTGTCACATAACGACTCTAAATCGCTGGAAATATGTGAACTAATCAAAATGGAGCGTTCTTCATCTTTTTCCATAAATTCTCTTAACATTTCAAGCAATTCATCTCTTGCAATTACATCTAAACCCGCTGTCGGTTCGTCTAGTATCAACAGTTTTGCGTTATGTGAAATAGCAACCAACACTTTTAATTTAGCTTTCATTCCTGTTGAAAAATCTTTTATCTGCTTATTCAAAGGTAGCTGAAATCTCTGTATCTGTTCAATAAAGAAAGACTTATCAAATTTAGTATACATATTCTGCAATATAGGGATAATATCCTTTATTTTCAGATAACCGCTAAAACCAGAGTCAGACAATACAACACCCAAATCCTCTTTATCTTTTGCCGTGAAATCTTTTATATCTTTTCCAAGTATCGTAATGTTTCCGCCGTCAGTTGAAATCAACCCTAATATTGCTTTGAATGTTGTGCTTTTTCCGGCTCCATTTTGTCCAATCAGACCAGTTACACAACCAGACATAAGTTCCAATGAACAATCAAGAGAAAAATTATCATAATGCTTTTTTAAGTGTTCGATATTTAACATACATCAGCCCTCCAATATTAACTCAAATAAACTTTTTATATCCTCATCACTAATACCACAACGTCTGCCTTTTTGAATAGCCTGCTCTAAATCTGCTTCCAGCTCTTTTTTCTGTTCTTCCAGAAGAAGTTCTGTATTTGTAGCCGCTACATATGTTCCTTTACCATGTACTGTTATAGTAAAGCCCTCACTCTCCAAGTTATCGTATGCTTTCTTTACTGTTAAAGCACTTATTTTTAATTCCTTAGAGAGAGTACGGACAGACGGAAGATTGTCGTTTTCCTTTAGTTCCCCATTGCGTATAAGCATTTTAATCTGGTCTACAATCTGTTCATAGATAGGAACCATTAAGGAAGTGTTGATTATTATTTTCATTTTTATATCCTTTCCCCTTTTCTTGATAACAGTATATAACAGTTTGCAACTGTTGTCAAGTGTTGTATACTGTTTGTCAAAAAAAGCGTGCAAATCCATACAGAAATGCACGCTTTCAACGATTAGATGAAATAACATAGCATGTATTTCTCATATAGGAATGCATGTTACTTTTATGCTTGACTTATATTGTTATTTTAGTTATACTATTTACTGCGAGTATGAAAAGTATGGCTTAATAGCAAAGTATGAACGGAGGTAATTGTATGTCTATGAAGAAAGGTCAACACATATTTGGAACTGTAAAAGTAGGTGAGAAAGGACAAATTGTCATTCCAAAGGAAGCCCGACAGCTTTTTGATATAAAAGCAGGAGATACACTATTAGTGCTTGGAGATGAAGAGCAAGGCATAGCAATAGTAAAAGCTGATGTAATGAAAGAACTAGCTGTAAAAATACTAAAAGGGCTTGGTGGTTTAAGTAAAGGTATAGATGATGGAAAATAGTATACTTAATATATTGCCTATTGTTTTATTATTTGACTTACTAATTCCATTTCTTTTAGCTCCATCATACAAGGGTTATAATCATTTGATGCAGGTTATGAGTGTATTAGGAAATGATAAAGCACCACTACACGGTATTTATAATATATGGCTAATAATATTAGGAATTGTCCTCATCTTAAACAATTTTCTGATATATAAAATTGTTTCTAGGCATTCAACATTACTTGCAATACTGCTATTTATTGCTATATTAATTTATGCGATAGGAGGTTGTGTTCTATCAGGATTGTTTTCTGTAGGAGAAACTAAAAGCCTTGTTACAATTACACAAAAGGTACATGGGTACGGTTCAGCCATAGGTTTTATGGTTTTAGCTTTAACGCCACTCTTATTTAGCCTATACGGTTTTAAAACGGAGAGAACAACTTTTGCAGTTTGTTCATTAATTTGTTTTATTCTAGCAATCATAACTTTTACGCTATTTGTTATGGCAGATAAACCAAATCTCCAAAACACAATTATCGCCTATGAAGGATTGTGGCAACGGTTATCATTAATGTTTATGTATATTCCTATGGCTTGTATATATATCGTTGATTAAGTATCTAGGTTTAAAAGATAGGTGGTGGTAATATGGGAAAATATTAGTCGCTTCATTTAGGGATGATAAAGAACAACTGTTTCAGCAAACCGTCGAATGGCTTTCTGCTAAATTTCCAGTTCTCCAGCTTTCATTAAGCAACAAGTAAAAGGATTTCAGATTGACCCTTTTACAAGAACCTTTATCAGCGAAAAAGGAGAAAACGTATATCTGACAGAAAAATCATATATCCCATTGACATTTTTTATAACGGTATCGGTATTATTAATGCTCCATCTGCTGAAGAATATAAGAAATGTTTCAAGAACGCTTGAAACAGAAGCATTCAGACAAAGAAAAAACGGTATAGCCACTAAGACTATCCCGTTTTTTGATACAAAGATGCCATCGTACCTTTCACTTCCCTATGTGAAGGGTACGATGGCTTCCGCTTCATTGTCCAAAATTACTTCCTTTAACTTCTGTATCCGTCCGGATTCATGGACTGCCATCTCCATGTGTCTTCGCACATTTCGTCCAGACCGTGCTCTGCTTCCCATCCAAGCTCTTCCCTTGCCTTCTTCGGGTCTGCGTAGCACATGGCGATGTCACCTTCACGGCGGGGCTTGATCTCATAAGGCACTTCTTTGCCGCTCGCCTTGGAGAACGCTTTGACCATGTCAAGGACAGAATACCCTTTGCCGGTTCCGAGATTGTATACCGCAAGCCCCGGCTTGTCGAATATCTTCTGAATCGCCTTAACGTGGCCGACCGCCAGGTCTACGACATGGATATAGTCCCGAACACCGGTTCCGTCCGGCGTATCATAGTCATCTCCGAAGACGCCGAGCTTGTCGAGCTTGCCGACCGCCACCTGGGAGATGTAAGGCATAAGGTTGTTCGGGATTTCCTTAGGATCCTCCCCGATACGGCCGCTCTTGTGGGCGCCCACCGGATTGAAGTAACGCAGGAGGATGACATTCCACTCAGGCTCTGCCTTCTGCACATCCGTCATAATCTGCTCCATCATAGACTTCGTCCAGCCATAGGGATTCGTACACTGTCCTTTCGGGCAGTCTTCCGTAATCGGTATGATCTCCGGACTTCCATACACCGTTGCAGAGGAACTGAACACGATGTTCTTAACCCCCACCTTCCTCATCACTTTCATGAGGCTGAGCGTACCGGTTATATTATTGTGATAGTATTCCAAAGGCTTCTGTACGGATTCTCCTACAGCTTTGAGCGCTGCACAGTGGATGACAGCATCCACCTTCTGCTCGTCAAACATCTTCTCGAGCGCAGCCTCATCCAGCACATCACCTTCATAAAATGCAATCTTCTTCCCTGTCAGCTCCTCCACCCTTGTGATTGATTCTCTGGAAGAATTGCTCAGGTTGTCATATACGACTACTTCGTAACCTTCATTCAGCAGTTCCAGCGCCGTATGGCTCCCAATGTAGCCAGCACCGCCTGTTATCAATATCTTTGCCATATGTTCTGCCTCCTAGCTGTTGCTATACTTGTTAACGATGTCCTGCATAGTATACCACTTCTTCTCCATATCTTCAACCAGCCTGAACTGCGTACGGCACCTGTCCAAGTTATGGCCTTCCCTGTGTATCTTAAAATAGGTGTCTCCCTGGAGATAGTCTGTCAGGAAACGCATGCCGCACTCGTAAGTCATCGTCTTCGCCCCCATCGGCATCAGCTCTATCTCCCTTTGGGTCAGCTTTCCTGCGCATCCTTCGATAAACCCCTTGGCATATAAGTCAAACAGATCCATGCTACAGGATACTTTCTCAAGATTCTGCTCATCCTCAGCCGCGGTGCTTGCACCGAAACGGATAGAATCGCCGAAGTCATTCATTGCCAGCCCTGGCATGACCGTATCCAGGTCAATCACGCAGATACCCTTCCCGGTCTTGTTGTCAATCATGATATTATTCAGCTTCGTGTCATTGTGCGTTACCCGGAGCGGGATCTCCCCTTTGGCAAGCAGGTCGCAGAAGTAATCTGCAATCTCTTCCCGGTCGAGCACGAACTGGATCTCTTCCTGTACAGACGCCGCCCGGCCCATCACATCTTCTTCCACTACTTTTTTAAATGCCGCGAACCTGGCTTTCGTGTCGTGGAAGCCCTTGATCGTCTCATGCAGCGTCTCTGCCGGATAATCCGCCAGCAGCCTCTGGAAGTTGCCGAAAGCGACCGCGCTCTGGTAAAAATGCTCCGGCTTCTCCACCTGATTGTAACTCGTGGCATCTGTGATGAATTTGTAAGACCTCCAGTAGTCGCCCCTGGAATCCAGATAGTATGGTTTCCCGTCCACGGTCGGTATCACATTGAGCGTCTCCCTCTCCGGGTCGCCGCCATTTTCGATAATCCGTTCCCTGAGATAGGACGTAACTCCAAGGATATTCTCCATAAGCTCCACCGGCTTCTCGAACACGTCCTTGTTCATCCGCTGAAGAATCACTTTAATCTGCCCCATCTCGGCAATCTCGAACACGAGCAGGAACGTATCGTTGATATGCCCGCTTCCATATGGGCCTTCCTCCACCAGCATACCTTCATACTGGAAATGCGCAATCACCTCATCACGCTGCTCCCTTGTTATCTGTGACATTACGCTTCCTCCCAGAGATGAGCCGGATAGATGCCATCTTCTTTCATCTTTTTTATTGCAGCCATGACGACAGGCTTATCCTCTTTGTAGGTAACACCATACCACTTATCCGCAGATTTAAGAACTGCGACCGTGGCCTTGCCCTGGCTGAGCAGATCACTTACTACTGCCGGCAGGAAATACTCGCATTTCATCGGATTGGCCTTGAGCCCCTCGTCCAGGAATGCCGGGAAACCGGCCTCGACCTCTTCCAAGATGCTCCGCGTGAATCCCCACATGTTCATGGAGACCGTCGTATCTGCGGGTACGTTCACCCACGTCTTGCCGTCATCCTCTGTGTAGGCGATTCCGCCGTCTCGTTTCTCAATGCGTGTCCTCTCATGGATGGCTTCAAGCTCCCCTTCTTCGTTCATATCGCATACGCCGCGTGCGACATGCCCGTTATCCGTTACCGTATTGCCAAGCTCATATCCGACCATGGTGTAGCGATATCTCTCATCATCCTCATGGGATGCAAGATAGTCATAGATAAGCCGGAACGCCTCCTGTCCATAGTAGTCATCTGCATTGATGACCGCAAACGGGCCATCTATCTGATTGATGCAGCTTAAGACAGCGTGGGCCGTTCCCCATGGCTTTACACGCCCTTCCGGAACCTGGTAGCCGTCCGGAATATTGTCAATCTCCTGGTAAGCATAGGATACATCCATGTACTTCGCCATCCGGTCACCGACAGCCGCTTTGAAGTCAGCCTCGTTCTCCCTCTTGATGATGAAGATGACCTTTTCAAATCCGGCCCTCTTGGCATCAAACATGGAGAAATCCATGATGATATGTCCTTCTTCGTCTACTGGGTCAATCTGTTTCAATCCACCATAGCGGCTGCCCATTCCTGCCGCCATGATGACCAATACCGGTTTATTCATTGTCTTTCCTCCAAGCTCTATTCTTATTCAACAGTAACAGCTAACCTTTGATACCACCGGTAACACCGCCGATAATCTTCTCTGACAGGAAGATATAAAGGATGAATGTCGGCAGGAACACGATGACGACGGCTGCAAACATACCTGACCAGTTGCCTGTGTACTGCATGGACTGAAGCATTCCATATAGTCCTACGGCTACAGGACGCAGCGCGTCGCTGTTTGCAAATATGAGGGACAGGAAGTATTCGTTCCATATATTGATGAAGTTAAAGATCGTCACTGTCACGATTCCTGACTGTGCCATCGGGAACATAATCTTCCAGAATGTCTTCGTCGGGGGACATCCGTCGATAGCCGCCGCCTCCTCATATGTACGAGAGAGGTTGGCGAAGAATGTCAGCAGGAATATGGTCGTATATGGTATGTTGATACCTATATACAGGAACATCAGCGTCACCTTGCTCGCCACGATACTGTTCAGTATCCCCATGTTTGCGACGATGCAGAACAGCGGAAGCACGATCATCGTAATCGGGACTCCCATCGCGGACACGAATCCGGTCTGGATAATCTTGTTCCCGAGAAACGTGAATCTCGCCAGAACATATGCCGCAGGCGCACAGATCAGTATGAGCAGTATACAAGAGACGATAGAGTACATCAGGGAGTTCATGAAGAAGGTAGCTACGCCTCCGGAACCCCACGCCTCGATATAGTTTTCAAAATGTAGCCCTGACGGGAACTTCAGCGCCTTCCCCGCAAATATATCTCCGGTGGTAGACAGGCTGGCTGCTATAATCCATCCAAGCAGCATCAAGGTAAATAATACCCACAAAATGATGACGATATAGCCCGGAGCCAGTTTTGCTTCTTTTTTCCAGTTAATCTTTTCTCTAACTTTCTTTTCTTTATTCTTAGACATGACCGCTCCTCCTTCCTAGAACTCCAGATCGTCATCTTTGATGAACTTGTTGCATACCGTAAATACCAGGACTACGCACAGGCACAAGATGATGCCTATAGCCGCGCCGTATCCTGCATTACGTTCTGTCACTGCGTTGCCCGCGCCGAATATCTGCATGTACATGTACTGTACCGGCACTATCGTGGCCCGGTTGGCCGTAACAGAGGAGAACAGCTGTGACCATACGAAGAATGCCGCCGTACTGACGGTCCACATCGTAATATTCGTCTTAAACACACCCTTCAGCAGAGGGAGCGTCATGTAGCGGAACTGCTGCGGCTTGTTGGCCCCGTCGATCGTGGCAGCCTCATACAGGTCCGGACTGATCCGCTCGATGCCGCTCATCCAGATCAGCATATGGTAGCCAATCATACCAAAGCAGTATGCAAGCAGCAGGGCCCAGAATACGTTCTCCGGGGCAGTCCACTGCGTCTGTGCCAGCTTATGTAACCCGAGCGCGTTCAGCACGCTCTTCAAAAGTCCGAATTTGGGGCTGTATACGTACTGCAGCCACATCGTAGCCAGTGCGACCGCACTTACGATATTCGGCAGATAGATGATGGCACGGAAGAATTTCTTCCCTCTGATGCCGCTTGTAAGGATTACGCCAAAGAACAGCGATACGACCATTACGATAATGCCGCCGATAAGCCATATCTTCACGATATTCATCATGGCCGTCTTAAAAATAGCCGTCGTAAAAAGCTTCTGGTAGTTCTGTACTCCTACGAATGTCCATAAATCCATGGTGTCTGTCACGGCTTCTATCTTATACAGGCTCATCATCACCGTACGGACAATCGGGTACAGGAATACAATGAGAAAGATAATAACGGCCGGTGCGAGGAACCCCACAATCATTCCTTTATTCTTCTTCATCAGACAACCTCCTTGTCTTAAAAAATATGGTGGCAGCGTATGACGCCATGCCACCATATATATATATTACCTATTTACTTCTGTTCTTGTCAACCGCACAGATCTTATTGTCCTGATGCCTCTTTGCAAGATTTGATGAAATCATCTGCTGTTATGCTTCCTGCCATCAGCTTCACAACGTTCTCGTTAAGAACCGGTGTAAGGTCTCCATTGTTTTCTGCGCCTACAGCCCAGTCATAGTATGTTGTCGTAGCGTCGAAGCCTGGCTTCACTTCTGTGAGCTCTGTCGGCCATGCATCAGAATTTGCCTGGTCTGCCGGGATACACAGAGCGTCCGTCGTCATCTGCTTGTCAGCATCTCCTGCTGTGATATATGTGATGAGTTCAAAAGCTTCTTCTGTCATCTTGGAATCTTTGTTGATTGCCAGCACCTGGTTCGCAATGTTGTTTGCCGTGCTGTCGTCTTTCCCGTCTTTGACAGATGGATAGTTGAAGTAACCCCATGTCAGGTCATCTGCCACTTCAATCTTGTCATCGCCCTCAGCATTCTCTCCGACCTTGATCTCGTTCGGCAGCCAGGAACCGCAGAGGATGATTGCAGCTTCGCCAGGAGCAAATTCCTGATTCTGTCCTGCCGGATAGATGTTGGATGCTATGTTCTTGGAGAAGTATCCCTTAGCTGCAAAATCTTCGATATCCTTTGCAGCCTGAACTACTTTCTCATCATCCCAGGATACTTTCTCGATATCGCCGGATTCAACCTTATCAGCAACAGCCGGGTCTCCAACGAGAGCCTTCACGCCGTCCTGTCCAAGGTAACGTCCCAAGTGGTATCCCATGAAAGATGTCATGTATGTAGTGTCGCCTGTTATAGGTGTAACACCGGCATCCTTTAACTTAGCACATGCAGCATCTAATTCTTCCCATGTCGTAGGAACTGCTTCGATGCCGGCTTTGTCAAATAATGTCTTGTTGTAGAAGAATCCGAAGATCGATGGCTGATAAGGAATAGAATGCAGCGTCTCGTCTCCGTCGTTGTTCTGTGCATATGCGTTGCGGGCTATCTTGTACAGTGTCTCGTTGCCGTGCTCAGCTTCAAAGTCTTTTGCAAGGTCTTCCAGGTCGAGCAGGTATTTGCCCCATGAACCATTCACACGGTTGACGTCTTCATCAAACAGGTCGATCTGCTGCTTTGCATCCAATGCAGGCTGCAGACCTTCGCGCTGTCCATTACGTCCCTTGAACTGTACGTCAACTTCTACTCCTGTATCTTTCGTATACTTTTCAATAGCGGATTTGATTACTTTCGCCTGTGGTTCGCCTTCACTCCACATCGCCCAGTAAACAAGTTTCTTTCCACCCTTGTCTCCCCCATCGCCGTCAGACTTTTTGCCACATCCGACAACCATGGCAGCGATCATTGTTACGCACAATAATACGCTCAAAACTCTTTTTTTCATAATACTTTACCTCCTATAAAGTTCACTTTGTGTATAGATTTATTGTATTACAAATATGCACAAAAATCTTTGTCCTAAAATCCTCTTAATTTGCACTATCCGCATTTTAGTTTTGATTTTTCACAAAACAAGAGGTATAATATTAGTAAGATTAGACAAAAATCTACAGCATTCATATTACAAATCACACAAAACAGGGGGATTGTTATGGGATATAACGGAGTTGAATTAAAAGATTCTATTTCTGTCGGCAGAATCTACAGCATCCACTACTTTGAATATATGAGCGATTTCTCATTTGAAGGGGAATTCCACGACTTCTGGGAATTTATCTGCGTGGACAAAGGAGAGGTCGGCGTGACAGGCGGCAGTTCTTTCACCGTGCTGAAGAAAGGCGATGTGGCATTCCATCAGCCAAACGAATTCCATAATGTAAAAGCGACCGGCGACTCTGCCCCTAACCTCGTCGTAGTGTCGTTCCAGTGCCGCAGCGAAGCCATGCGGTTTTTCAAAAAGCGTATTCTGAAAATCGACGAGACAGAGCGGAATCTGCTCGCTTCAATTATTATTGAGGCGCGCCGGTGTTTTGACTGCAGGCTGGACGACCCTTATCTGCAGAATATGCCTCAGAAGGAATCCGACATGTTCGGTTCGGAACAGCTTATCCGGCTCTTCCTGGAACAGTTTCTCATACATATAATAAGAAGATATTCCAATCCGATCATATTTGATAAGAAGCTGCCGAAGGCCGCGACCCAGAAGACGACCAAAAACAGAAGCGACAATGAGATCTTCAACCGTGTCGTTGATTATCTCGAAAGCAATATCAGCTCACACGTCACGATAGAACAGATCTGCCGTGATAACCTTATCGGCCGTTCACAGCTGCAGAAAATCTTCAAGGAGATGAGCTCCCTCGGCATCATCGAGTATTTCTCTCAGATGAAGATAGATGCAGCCAAGGAAATGATCCGTACGAACCGCATGAACTTCACGCAGGTATCCGAACACCTTGGCTATACTTCCATCCATTATTTTTCCAGGCAGTTTAAGAAGGTGACGGGAATGACGCCTTCCGAATATGCCTCCTCCATAAAAGCGATGGCCGAGGGCAGCTTCTAGCCCTGCCCGCCGCCCCTTCGTCCGCCGGATATCACGGCCGTTCCAAAGTATTCCGGCAGATGGAAGCTCGGCACGTCCGTCTCTATCAGAGACCAGGATGCATAATGCTCTATTTCAGCCGCCTCCGATATCTTGTAGAAATTACAGGTAAATGTACTGCCCGCCTCCAGGCAGAGGGGGCCGTATATATGTTCCAGGATCGAAAGCGGTATGCGCAGTGCCGCGCTCCACCGGTCCGCTTCTATCCGTGCGCTGCAAGCGAATTCCTGATGCTCTTCCTTCGCAAAATAAGTGCGGTATATGCGCTCCTTGCCATATGCCGCCAGCAGGGCGCCGTTGGCATTCACTTCAAAGTTCAGATAAGTCGGCTGTATGTACCTCTCCCGTTCCGATTCAAACAGAAAGAAGGCTTCCATGGCACTGTCACGGTATACAGGCGCATTCATATCCCTGTACTTCCGCAGCGGATCCTCTTCCTTACATACCATCTTCAGATAGAATCCGTCACCCGGGACAAATCCAAGATACCCATATGTTTCCGGGACAGTTTTTGTTCCCCACAAGTTGTTGTCCACTTTAAAAGGGGACAGCATTTCCAAATCCTCAGCGCTCTGAATCACTTCGACTTCCATAGACTTCATAGACAATCTTGCAGCTCCTTTTTCACATTGATATTCAATTGTTCACATCCTGTTACTCTGCCTTTTAATGTAGCAGACCGTATTGTGAAATACAAGATTGTACAAATGATAAGACACAAATGTACAAAAAAAACCAACAATCGTGCTATTGTAATCTCACCTGTTATTCCATATACTCAAATTAAATACTGCGTACAGAACTCTTCGTTCTGCACGCGTCGAATCAGGGAGGTTAATTATGTCTAAAACAAAAGGAAGGGTCACTCTTCCGAGCGAATCGGATTTTTTAAAAGAAACGCAGGAGATGCTTGACCGTTGGGGCGCGGATGCCCTTCGTGACAGCGATGGCACGAAACTGGACGATGAAATCAAATCTTTAGATGCAAAAATATATACGACATACTTTGTTGCAAGAGGCCATAATGCATTCGCCGAAGAACATATGGACGAATGCCAGCAGATGCTGCTCATGTCCAGGCACAATCTCGCAGTCGATACGACCGTCACCATCGATTTTCTGGACGGGTATTACCGTGAA
Organism: Extibacter muris; assembly: GCF_004345005.1. GTDB lineage: Bacteria > Bacillota > Clostridia > Lachnospirales > Lachnospiraceae > Extibacter > Extibacter muris. Next base: position 67,666 of record NZ_SMMX01000005.1, on the reverse strand, counting down.
CAGGTACAGGCCGACTACGTACATGATCCGAAAAAGTGGTGGGAAGTCATCGACCGTACGACCCAGGAATTGGTTCCCGCCGGCTGCTGGTCCGTTGATACCGATAAGGATCTTGTCACGGTGGAAGATGCCGTCCCGTTCCACGAATATACCGTATCCTTCTTCGTGTATGCCATATGGGACCCGACCCAGATGTACAATCACATTACGAATAACTGGGGGGACAAGCCTCACGATATACCGTTCGATGTCCGTCAGCCTGCTTCCGGAACCTTCGCAAAAGACTATCTGAAGCAATGGCTTATCGAGAATCCGGACACGGATGTGGTCAGGTTCACGACCTTCTTCTACCACTTTACGCTCGTCTTCAATTCGGATGCCCGGGAAAAGTTTGTCGACTGGTTTGGTTACGGTGCCACCGTCTCTATCCGCGCACTGGAAGAATTCGAGCAGGAGTATGGCTATGCGCTCCGTCCGGAGGATATCGTAGACAACGGATATTACAACACGACCTTCCGTGTTCCATCGAAAGCATACCGGGATTACATGGCATTTATCCAGAAGTTCGTGGCCGGGAAAGCAAAAGAACTTGTCGATCTGGTGCACGATGCCGGAAGGGAGGCCATGATGTTCCTCGGGGACAACTGGATCGGCACAGAGCCATATGGCCCGCACTTTGAGAGCATCGGGCTCGACGCCGTAGTCGGCAGCGTGGGTGGAGGCGCCACCCTGCGCCTCATCTCCGACATCCCGGGAGTAAAGTATACAGAAGGCCGTTTCCTTCCCTACTTCTTCCCGGACACGTTCTACGTGGGGAACGACCCGTGCATCGAGGCAATCGACAACTGGCTCAGTGCAAGGAGGGCGCTTATGAGGAACCCGGTAGACCGGATCGGTTACGGGGGATACCTGAGCCTGGCTTACAAGTTCCCGAAATTTGTAGACTATATCGAAAAGGTTACGGACGAGTTCCGGCTTATATATGACAATGTAAAAGGAAAGAAACCTTACTGCGGCCTCAAGGTTGCCATTCTCAACTCCTGGGGGCGCTTACGTTCCTGGCAGACCTACATGGTAGCCCACGCGCTCTGGTATAAGCAGACCTATTCCTACTTCGGTATCCTGGAATCCTTGAGCGGCGCTGCCGTGGATGTCGTGTTCCTGAGCTTTGACGATATCCGAAGCAATGGCATTCCGGAGGATATCGATATCATCCTCAATGCCGGCGATGCCGGAACCGCATTCTCAGGCGGAGAAGAATGGCTGGATGAGCAGCTTATCACCACCATACGCCGGTGGATACATGCCGGAGGCGGATTCGTAGGCGTAGGCGAACCGTCTGCGGTGCACCACGGCGGGCGCTTCTTCCAGCTTGCCGACGTACTCGGCGTAGACAAGGAGCTTGGCTTCACCCTCTCTACGGACAAATATCATAAAGAAGCGCTCGATACACACTTCATCACAGAGGACAGGACATCCGTCTTCGACTTTGGAGAAAGCAAGCATGATATCTATGCCCTCTCCGCCGGTACGGAGATTATCGAATACTCTGACAACGAAGTGCACCTCGCATCCAACACTTACGGAGAAGGCCGCGGCGTATACATCGCGGGACTTCCGTACAGCTATGAGAACACGCGCCTCCTGATGCGGGCCCTGTACTACGCTGCCCATAAAGAAAATCACTTCCAAAGATGGTACGCCGACAACCTGAACTGCGAAGTCAACGCCTACCCCGAAAGCGGAAAATACGCAATCCTCAACAATTCCAACGAAGTGCAGACGACCGCCTTCTACGACGGAGCAGGCAACCACGAGACCATAACGCTAAAGCCATGCGAGATCCTCTGGAGGTCAAAGTAGCAAACATGCCCGGCGCCAGCCGGCACCCATATCACCCATATCCATTGGAACAGTGCGGGAAATCTTGAAGATTTGGAAAATTCGAGCTCTGAGGTGTATCAGACAGCGGTAAGATGTGGGATGGTTCCTGGCTGTTGGAGGGAGCTTTGCCATGATGTTGGCAAAAAGAACGCGGTGAACGCAGGCCAAAAACCGGAACTCTAGTCCGGTTTTTGAGATGGCTGAGACGGGAAAGCATTCAGCTTTCCTTTCGAATCCATCTGGAGTCTGCGTTTTCCGCGTCCTTTTTGCTTACAGCTTGCAAGCGCACTGACCAGTCAGGAATTATTCCACATCTTTACGATGGCGTACGCTTCTAATCTATCATATTCCAATTCCTGCATTACCTTCTGGCACGGAACATGGCGGCCAGCACATCCACGATATCATCTATCCCGAGCCTGCTCACGTTGAACAGCATCTGGTGCGACTCTATGCTGCCCCACGGACGGCCCGTGTGGGCTTCATAGTAGAGCTTCCTCTCCTTGTCCGTCTTTTTCATCTTCTCCTGCGCCTGTTTTTCATTCAGGTTGTATATCCTCATGACACGACGCACCCGGTCTTCTTTTTCCGCATATATAAATGCATTGATACAGTTGAAATCATATTTCAGGATGTGGTCCGCGCACCTCCCTACCATGATGCACGGGCTTCTCCCCGCCAGCTTCCTGATGATGTCTGACTGAGTCTGGTATACCTGGTCGCTTAGAGGTTCTGTGGCCTCCCCGTCCAGGAAAGAAGTGTACTCGCCCATATTCACCACATATGCCGACAGGAACTTTCCGAGAATCGTCTCATCGACCGTCTCTGCCGTCTCATGGCTGATGCCCAGCTCCTTCGCTGCCATCTGGATCAGGTTCCGGTCATAGAGCGGTATATCCAGGCGCTCTGCCAGCCGGTTGCCAATCTCATGTCCGCCGCTTCCAAACTGCCTCCCTATCGTGATTATCGTGTTCTTCTTCATATTAACCATCTCCTCGCCTTCTGCCCGACTCCGGTTCCTTTGATTATATGGTTATTATAACTCTTTTTCAGATAGTTGTGTACTTTTACTTTCAGAATTTGCACAATATATTCCGTCTTCTCTAATCTACCTTAACCGATTTTGCATATTCCCTCGGTGACATCCCTACATATTTTCTAAAACGCATGGAAAAGTATTGCAGCGTATCGAACTTCAGGCGGTCTGCGATTTCAGTTATAGAGTGGTTCCGTTCGCGAATCAGCCGCTTTGCCTCTTCCACTTTGATATACGTATAATAGTCGATGATACTTCTGCCATATGCCTTTTTGAATACATTCGATACATGGGTCTTTCCATAGTGGAGCTGCGCGCTGATCTGGGATATAGATATCTTTCCATACAGATGTTCTTATAACAGCCTCTTTATCTGCTCCGCCACATAATTATCAAATTTAATCTTGGACGTAAATACCTGTCTGTCCGCCTCGTTTTCCTGTCCGCACCTCAGCAGCATGATGAGCAGCTGTTCCAGACTTAACCGGACAAGCTGCTGCGGTCCGATTGCCTAACCCTCCTTCGGCGTAAGCCTATCCTTATTCGCATAGGCAGGACGAATGCAGATTTTCCCTCCGACATAATCTGCGAGATCAAATCTTTCAGTCCAGACGGTATCTTGACCACCTTGTCCTCAAAATAATGTATCGTGACAACTTTTGATATGTTAATGACATTAATGATCTCATGTTTTACATAAAATCTGTTTTGCATTTTTATGCTCCTTATAGATTCTGATGTGAATGATATTATAAGTCTTGCGCATAACATCCTCTTATCACCGCTCTTTTATTATTATAAGATAAAAATACATAAACAGCAATCTACATGCAGCAACTGTTGGAATCAGCAAGATAACAAGTTAAGGAGAGGATTATGAACAAAGATGAATTACAGAAATGTCATGACGGCGAAAATTTTATAGCCAATGCTCCGGAGATCGTATCTATGATTAAAAATGCGCGACGGCTGACCCGCATGTACAACAGTTCCGAATATGACGCCGTTGACGTAAGGCAGAGTATTCTAGATTGCAATAAAATCGTAATAGGGGACAATACGCTGATTGCCTCCAACGTACAGCTGTACACGGCGGCCCATCCGTTAAAAGCCGGCGAGCGGCTCGTGGAAGGCTGGCATCCACCCATGTCCCGTCCCTTTTTCCACACTTGCGCCCGGCCAATCAGCATCGGGGAAAACGTATGGATCGGAGGCGGCGTGATAGTCCTGCCCGGCGTGACAATCGGACGGGATTCCGTAGTAGGTGCAGGCGTCGTAACCCAGGATATACCGCCCGGCTGTCTGGCGATCGGCAATCCCTGCCGGGCAGTAAAAAATCTGTAAACGAGCAGGGTGGAATGATTAACTCCTGTTCTTTCCCAATGTAATGCCAAGTAACTTAAAATTTCACATTGCAAATACTTCGTACTGGATTCCAAAAGTCGATTTGCGGCTCTGCCCTATATTTTCGGTATCATGAAGGAACTGAACGGCAAGAAGTGAAACGGTCCGCCTGCGGTTCCTTGCGTTTCCGCGTCTAAATCAGATTGCAGGGAATGAAGCAGTTTTTATCGTCAATGGGTATGACTTCCTCGCACATGCAGAGTATGCCGCCGCAGCCTCTTTCCAGGCTCATCTTATCCAGCAGCGCATACTTTTTCACCTCGCGGCGGTCAGGATTGGCGGACTTCTTAATCTCCAGCGGGTGTATCAGATTGTTTTCCTCCACAAAAACGTCGATCTCCTTGGCGTTGGAGTCGCGGTAATAGGTCAGGTTGGCCTTTGCCTTAGCATAGGTATAGCATTTCAACAGCTCCATCACCACATAGTTTTCAAAGTAATGTCCGTTGACCGCGCCGTTCATTAAGGTGTCCGGCGTGAGCCACATGGAGAGATAGGCGCAAAGTCCGGTGTCGCAGAAATACATCTTTGGCGTTTTAGTGAGCCGCTTCAATTCGTTGTTGGAAAACGGCTGTAAAAGGTAGATAATCCCCAGCCCTTGCAGCACCCGCACCCATTCCTTTGCCGTAGGCTGTGCGATTTCGGCGGCTTCGGCCAGCGTCTTATAATTGACCTGCTCGGCCACCAGCGCGGCACAGGCGTTCAAAAACTTGCGGAAGCGCACCGCATCTGTGATGCCGCCCGCCTCCGCGACATCGCGCATCAGGTAAGTGTCCACATAGGAATTGTAGTATTCCTGCCGCTGCTCTGCGTCGGCATAAAGCACCTGCGGCATACCGCCCCGCCAAATATGCTCAAATACGTCGATGATGTCGTTCTTCCTAACCTGCTTTTGCCTCTCCAGCAGGCAAGGCAGAGAGAAGTCGAGGCCGTCTGAAAAGGCAATCCCCTCGATTTCATTCTTTGACAGGCTGTAAAGCTCCAGGATGCCTATTCTCCCGGCCAGCGTTTCCCGGACGTTCTTCATCATGTTAAACTGCTGGGAGCCAGTCAGCCAAAAGAGGCCCTTTTCCTCGCTCTCGTCGCACAGGATTTTGATTTGCTCAAAAAGCTGTGGGGCCTTCTGTACCTCGTCAATGATAATTGGCGGCTTGTAGGTTTGAAAAAACAGCACGGGATCCGTTTGGGCAAGCATCCGCACCATCGCGTTATCCAGCGACACATAGGTTCTGCTCTGCCCCTCGGCCAAATGCTTTAGCATCGTCGTCTTTCCGACCTGCCGGGCGCCTGTCACAAGAACGGCCTTGAAAAAGGAACTCATGTGCAAAAATTTTCTTTCCAGTGTGCGTTCAATGTATTGCATTGTGCGCCCTCCTTACATAGGATAATATAAAGTATATGTTATTTTATCCTGATTCATTCGCTTTGTCAACCAATATGGAAAAATTGCGGGAGGGCGCCGCCTCTGTATAATTTATTTCCCCGTGCTGCCGAATGCAGCCGTACCGCGTTCAGCGGCAATAATTGCGTGCATCTGTCCCCAATACCCCGAATTTACCGTTCGGATTCCGGACTTTCACCGGTTAGAACGTGCGCCCGCCGGGCGCACCACTGGAACAAAGAGTCCGCTTGCGGACTCTCCGCGCCGAGCGCATCCGACCTTTGGGAGGATTTCTTCCGCGAAAGCGAGTGCGCATCCCCCGGAGGGTTTTTATATCATAGGGAACGAAGTTTCCTATGATACAAAAAACCGCCGCTGCAGCGCAGCGGCGGTCACATATCATCTGTTCGGATTACTCCTGGACATATGGCATGATAGCGATATGTCTTGCTCTCTTGATAGCAACAGTAAGAGCTCTCTGATGCTTGGCACAGTTGCCTGTGATTCTTCTTGGAAGAATCTTGCCTCTCTCAGAGATATATTTTCTCAACTTTGCCACATCTTTGTAATCTATCTCGTTATTCTCTTTACCACAGAATACACATACTTTCTTTCTTCTGCGTCCGCCGCCTCTTCTTTTGAAGCCGCCTTCCGGACGATTTCCTTTATCGTAAGCCATAGCTGTTCTCCTTTCTGAAAATGAATATTCGATTGCTTTCGCTTAATTAAACGGTAATTCTTCATCTATTCCATCCGGAATATTCATGAAGCCGTCACCAGCGTCTGACACCGGTGCCGGTGCTGGAGCCGCCTGATGGAAACTTCCCGCATTGGCGTCGCTTGCAGCCTTGCTCTCGGCAAATTCCTGCTCTTCTACGACGACCTCGGTCGTATATACTTTGACACCGTCTTTGTTCGTATAGCTTCCTGTCTGGATACGGCCGCTGATTGTAACTTTGAGCCCCTGACGGTAATACTTTTCCGTATGCTCTGCCTGTTTTCCGAATGCAACACACGAAATAAAATCCGCGGTAGCCTCTCCGTCCCGCTTGAACCTGCGGTCGACAGCCAGCGTATATCTTGCGATAGCCAACGGGTTATCCCCCTGTGAGTATCTGACTTCCGGATCTCTCGTTAAGCGTCCCATCAAAATTACTTTATTCATATTTATACCTCTTCTTCCTGCTTATGCCTCTTGTTTCACGCATAAATATCTGAGCACGTTGTCCATAATGCGGATTCTCTGTTCAATCTCGCCTGGAACTTCTGCTGTAGATTCGAAGTGGATGAAATAGTAATATGCTTCTTTCATCTTCTGAATCTCGTAAGCCAATCTCTTCTTACCCCATTCATCGACGTCTGTCACACTGCCACCGAAACGTTCTACTAACGCTTTTACCTTTTCGATAACCTGTGCTCTCTCGTCATCTTCGATTTTTGCATTGACAACAACAGCTAATTCATATTTGTTCATGTCGTCTTCGCACCTCCTTCTGGTCTTTTGGCCCCCGCTCATTGGTGGGAGCAAGGATATCCGCCGCAATTTGCGTACGGACATTTCATGTATCACGATTTAATATGATATCATAAAACGATGCTTGTTTCAAGCTTTTTTCCTTAATTGCTTCGTATTTTTTTCTACTAATTTGCGGGCAATCATTATCTGATGTCCGCATCCGAGGCACTTCAGGCGGAAGTCCGCGCCGACCCGCAGGATCTCCCATTCTTTGCAGCCGCACGGATGCTTCTTCTTCATCGTGACGATATCCCCGATTTCATAAGTATAATCCATCCTCAATCCTCCAGTTTTACTTCCTTTTCTTTCACGCCGCATACTATCATGCGGTTATCGTCGCTCTCTGCCGTACAGGTGGACAGCGTGACGATCGAATCGTCCCCGCCGACCTCTACGTTCGTGTTATAGAACGACGCTTCTTTCATTCCTTTGACAACTTCTTCAAACTGCGCTTCTGAACCAAACACCGTGGTATAAGCCTTGGACGTATCCCCCACTTTCGCGGCGGCGAAGATATGGTACGTGATTTCCCTGCCGTCCGGCGTATAGATGTAAAAGTACGGATTCTTGCTGTAGAACTCTTGATCATCATAATCCCACAGATGCCGGAACATGGAACCGTCCTTCATCCTGTGTCCGTATACGATAGAGTTTTTATCTGAAAAATCCTTACTGTTATCTACATTCAGGAAAATGGTTCCCAGCGTATTTTCGTTTGCGGAAAATGTCTTGTGCAGATATTCCTGGTTATCCTCTCCCTGTACGACCGGATAATTGATGATGGAAGGTTCGGGATGGAAACGCAGCCAGCCTACCGTATCCGGATTCAGTTTCAGAAGCTCGTCGAAATCCACCCGGAATTTATCTTTGCCATCGGTATCCTTCAGTGCCAGGTCCGCAATCTTCTTATACTCGCTACGCCCGTCCAGATATCCCTTGGCAATCTTGATCAGCTGGAATGCCGATACGCAGAATACGACTACCGCAGCCGCCAGCACGATATTTGTGACAAGGCTGTTCTTTGCCTTCTTCTTTCTTCTCCCTCTGTGGCGTTTTTTATTCTTCCCGTCTGTACTCATGTGCCTTATCCCCTGTCTCTCCTCTGTATTACTTATGCTCCATTATCTCTACTATCGTCTTCTCCGTCTCCACCATACCGGGGGAAGCAATCCGTCCCATATTCCGCATGGTATCTTCCGGCGTCTTCCCGTTAATGCCATGGATATTATCTATGCATACGTGTTCCATGGCCATGTCCACAGCCCGGAACGCCGCATCTACAGCCACGATCCCTTTCATGGCACATCCCTGGCTCCCTCCGTCACAGATCATGCCCGTGAGCCCGCTCGCCATATTCTGGATGACCATCGTAATCTGCTCTTGGGAAGCGTTCCTCATATATGCAAGCCCGCATGCCATCCCTGTGCCTGCGGCTATCCCGCACCCGCAGAATGCAGACAGCTTCCCGGAATACTCTTTGATGTACATCGTAATCAGATAGCTCAGCGCCGTCGCACGCAGCAGGATATCGTCATCTACCACTTCATAATTCACTTCATAAAACGCGAACAGCGGCATGCTCGCGATAATTCCGTGCGCGCCGCTCCCGGTTATGCTCATTGCCGGCCGCGCCAGGCCAAGGACCCTCGCCTCGATAGCACCATTGCAGAGCAGCTGTGCGGTCTTCCTCGCATCATCGGAGATAATCCTGCTCTCATTCTCTTTCAGCAGCTGATGGACAATCTTCGTCTTCGGCGACTGTATCCCTTCTTCAAGAAGGTCCATGTTCATCGTAAATGCATCCCGAATAAAGCTGATCTCCCCTTCCTGGACGGTCTTTACATAGTCCAGAATCTCGTGAAGCGTATACGTGTGTATGGTGGGCATCTCCGGTCCGGATTCGTGACCTTCTGCCGCTTTTTCCCCGGCACTGAAGATGACGGCCCCATTTTTCTCTATACAAGTAATATCTGTATGGCCTCCCCGGATATGGACCGTGCATTGATCTTGTCCCGCAGTGACCGAAGCGTCAATCGTTATCTCCGAGCCGATATGGTCCAGAACCACTTCTACCCGGCCTTCCTCCACAAGCTTTGCCGCATGTGCGTCGTCTTCTTCCGTTATATGTTCAAGAGACTGAAGCCCCAGCGATGCATCTGCCGCCACCGCTCCAAGTGCCGCAGCGTACAGATTGCCGAAATGTCCGGAATTAGGGAGGCCGCACGTAAATGCATTCTTGTACATGCCCGAGTTCAGCGCCACCCGCACCTGCCTGACCTCTCCTTCCGTATGCTCCCTTGCCCTGGCAACCGCAAAGGCGATAGCTCCAGGCTCTGTAACCCCGAGTGCCGGCTTCATATCCTCTTTTATCAGTCTCGTAAGCTCCTGCATGCCTTTTCCCTCCTTGCTCCGCCACTTTCCCGGCTGGTTCCATAGTACCGCTATGTTCCCATTATAGCATTCAATCGGCAACTGCTCAATTATTTTATGAATTTATGTGTATCCGGCAAAAACGTTTTGCATAATGTCAATCACCCGTTTCTTGTATTTACATCGATTTAAGGTATACTCAAAATATTCAATGGGTGGGCTCACTTGCCTAAAAAGTAGGTTAAAACCATATGATAGCAAAAGGGGGGGCACGAATTTTATGAAAAAACCTATATTCATTTCCATACTTGTGTTTTTATTGTTAATATCTCTGGAAATAAATATCTTCCAATATGTATCCTCCAGAGAATCTCCGATGATATCGTGGGGACGTACTGCACGGGCAATGGGAAAGGTGAAGAAGATGAATACCTGACATTTACAAAGGATGGTTCTTATTGCCTGTATCGGCAATCTAAGACAATCGAAGAAGGAGCTTATACAGAAGCCGGCGAGAATGTCTTCACCTTAAATGTCTCGGATACCAGCATCATATCAGCAGACCGTAGTGGACATGGGCAGTGAAAAAGCGGGGTGAAAAAGGCCGGCCATGGTACACTATAATGGAATCAACCGTTATAGTATGGCCGACCTGATTTTACATATATGGTTCTATAATCTTACGGATAAATATGGAATTCACATAAGCAAGCACAGCCACTCCGATTATGCCCCACACTGCCGCGCCCACCATAAGCGTGGTATAGTTCAGGAAGGTAAGTACAAGGCACGTGCCTGTCATGACGAGGACAGCCGCGGCGAATGGGAGGCGGGAGGCCGGAATCAGTATGGCATTCTTCAGCATATTGCCTGTCGTGTTTTCAAACTTTGCAATAAGCGGAAATACGAATATCACTTCGATTGCATAAAAAATTGCGATGATATAGAACACTGCCAGCCCTGCCCGGGCAACTCCAGGTGCCCTCTGGAATATCACAATATCTGCTCCGAGTGCGGCGCCTGCCGCAAGCAGTATGAGCCACACGGCCGTGCTCTGCCAGAAGCTTACCCGGAAGGCTTTCAAAAAGTCTTTCATAATGTAGCCTTCCTCACCGGCTACGACTTTCAGCATGACCGAATATAACGCTGTCGTAGATGCTCCAATCGTTACAATCGGGACAGAGCAGACGAGCCACAGTATATTTAAAACTATCAAGTCAAAAATACGGATCAGGATTCTTATGATAATATGATTCTCCAATGCAGGCACCTCTGTTACTGTCTAATACTGTACCTTCCACATATACCGGCGTGTCATATAGTCAATCTTAGCCGCTGCGGAAAGCTGCTTCATATATGTATTATTTAATATAGGAGAGAATAACATATGGTTGAAATACTCTGCAACAGAATCTTTGAATCTGTTGATGCCTAATTCTTTCGCATCCAGGATATATACCTTTTCCCCGCCGTATTCTTTTAAGAACCTGACGGCCCTTTCATCTGCCCTCCTCGTCCTCCCCTCTGATACGAGAAGGAAAAACGACTCGTTCTTATCCAGCACTTCAAACGGACCGTGAAAGAATTCACAGCAGTTTATCGTAGGAGACTGGATCTGCAGCATCTCCATGATATTACAGATCGAGAAGATATAGCCTGCCGCATAGGCAGGGCCGCTTGCCATGACGGTAATCACATGTTCCTCTTTGTTCTTTTTGGCCCACTTTTCTGCGAGAGGCATGCAGTACGACTTAGCGTCGTTATACACTTTATCGAGGATATCATAGGCCGACATCGCGTCCCCATAATGTTCATAACCTTCCATGACGTCCACGATATCAATGGCTATCCGCATCCCGAGCGCTGCATTCGTCCTGCTCTGATCTGATTCGTCAAACATGATACTGTCATATCTGACATTGTAGTCGCACGTCTCTGTCAGAAGCGACTCCTGTACATACAGTCCAATCGTCGTCGCTCCGAGGTCTTTGGCCACCTGAGCCGCAACACATGTTTCCGGCGTACCTCTCATGGAGGTGACGACGGCTACCGTATTCCCATCGACAAATCTCGGCGCCGCATATACGAACTCATTGCTTGTGAACATCTGGGAACGGATGGTCTTCGACTCACGGTCCATAAAATACTGCGCCGGATAGTTGCCGCCGTTTGAGCCGCCTGCTGCCAGCCATACGACGCTTTTAATACCTCCGGACGCCTCTTTGTCTTTTGCAATTTTCTCTATAATCTCTCTGATTTCCATGACCTGTCTCCCTGGTTCGTTTTGAATCCCGTGATTATCATCCAGATGAGCGGCAGGATAATGATGATGGCAAATGCTATAAAGAACGCATAAGCAGCCACATGTGAAACTGTCTTCTTCATATATCTCCCTCCTACTGCTGGTCGTCCAGGCGGTAGCCCTTCATCTGCGCCAGCCCGATGATAAATGTTACGATGAAGATGAAGAACGCCAGTGCTGACGCATACCCCATCTGGTCGTTCCGAAATCCTGCCTTATACAGGTACGTCGCCAGCGTCTCTGTCGCATATCCGGGCCCTCCGTTGGTAGTCACGAAGACTTCGTCATACTCTCGGACAGAGCCTGTCACCGTTATGATCGTATTGATCAGTATCGTATCTTTGATCTCCGGCACCGTAATATAGAAAAACTTCTTCACCGCATTCGCTCCGTCGATATCCGCGGCTTCATACAATTCCCCCGGAATATTCTGTAACGCCACGATAAACAGTATTACCGTATATCCGATGTACTGCCATTGGGACATTGCCGCAATCGCATAGGTCGCGCCGCCTGCATTGCCGAGAAGATCCATCTTAGATGCGTCAGCCCCGGCCAGTTCGAGCAGAGGGTTCAGGACTCCGATGGACGGGCTTACTATCATCTTGAACGCGATACCGACGACCGTCACCATGAGCAGGGACGGGATAAAGTAAATGGACCGGAAGAAGTTCTGCGACCTCCTCATGAACTTGCATTCCAGCACATTTGCTATGATGAGAGAGATGCCAATCTGGAATATGACGGACGTCACCATGAATATCATGTTGTTCTTCAGCGCAACGTAAAACACCTCGTCCTTAAACATCTTGATATAATTTGCGAAGCCTACGAACTCATGCTTCGTGCTCATCGCGCCCCAGCTGAAGAAGCTCTCATACAGGTTGATGAAAATCGGAAGATACAATACGATGATTACGATAAAAAGCGCCGGGAAGAGATATAGCTCTACCGTCCTCTGATTCTTTTTTCTCACGACATTATCCTCCTATTCAGGTAAGGGAGGGGACCGGCCCGCTCCCCTGCCGCTTCTTACTTGTTCGCTTCTGCGACCTCTTTTGCCGCCTTCTGCACATCTGCTATGATATCTTCCGCCGTCTTACCGTCCAGGCCTTCCTGCAGGCTTGCCATGTATGTATTGGCCACATTGCCGTCCACGCACTGGTCCAGCCATTCGGCGATTGCGGTGTAGTCTTCTGCGGTCTCATATGCCGCTGCAATGACGGGATCGGAATTGTCCTCTGTTATGCCTCCAATCAGTGCATTCGGAAGTCCTGTCTCTTTCGTCTGCTTCAGTGCCTGCTCTTTGGAAGTCATGAACTTGAGAAATGCAACCGCTTCATCGGGGTGCTTGCACTCCGCCGAGACGGCATAGTTCTCAGAGCCGCCTGTCACGATGCTGGATGTTTCATCACCTGACGCGAACTCTTCGCGTACCTGATAGTAATCCTGCGAATTGACATTTGTTCCGAGGTACCCTTTATCGTTCAGGTCGAGGAATGTCTGAACGGCCTTCGTATAGCCTGGATCCGTAAACGCTCCTGACTCTGGATTATAATCACTCGTACGTGTACCGGCATCTACATAGTTTGCATTAAACTGGCCCACGTACCACATCGTATACCACTTGTCGGAATTGCCGAATGCAATCGGAGCGACCTCATTTGCCTTTAATCTTTCGCATACATCTATGAACTCATCCCACGTCTCAGGCACATCCAGATTATTGTCTGCAAATACCTGCTTGCTGTAGAGCATATACAGTACGGAGCTCCTGTAAGGCACTGCATAATTCTTGCCGTCATACACGCTGCTGCTTAAAAACGACGGAAGAAAGCTGTCTCTCCATTCCGGGTCGTCTTCCATATATGGGGTGAGGTCCAGCGTACGCCCTGCACGGGAGAAGCGGTTCAGGCATTCGCCACCCCACGCGAAGAAAATGTCCGGCAGATCGCCGCCTGCCGCCAGCACGCTTAGCTTCTCCTTGATGGCCTGGACGCTGGTGTTCTCATATTCAATATCGACATCGGGATGGGCATCTTCAAAATCAGCCTCTTTTTCCTTGCCGCCGCACCAGGCGATGAGCGATACGGTCATCGCCATCATCATAACAACTGTTAGAACCTTTTTTTCATAATCCCTTTCCTCCCTTTCTTCAAGTGGCAACTAGATATTAATGATCTCCGACAGGTTCTCCGGGGCGACGTCATACCCCACACCTAACGAACCGTCCTTTACTACTACTTCCGCGGCAAATTCCGCCGCCTTTCTTAATGAAGCAGTTATCTTATCTTCAGCAGATATAGGCTCGTCAGCCCCCACTGATAAATAATTCGATAGAAATGCGCTGATATAGGAATCTCCTGCACCCATCGTGTCGATAGCTTTCACCTTACATATGTCCTGCGTATAGTATCTTGCGCCGTCATATGCCACAGCCGGCTCGCTGCCTCTTGTCCCGACTGCTATGCGGGCCCCGAGGCGGACACATTCTTTCAGGATATCTCTTGTCTCTGTTTCATCTACATGGCTGCAGGAAAGAAATGCATACTTTATATATGGCGATATGTTCGCTATATCTTCCTGTGTAAAGGTATCGTAAAAATCGTAGCACACTGGTATACCTGCTCCGGCAAGCTTCCTGATCTTATCCGCACCTACTCTGGCTCCCCGGCTGGTACAGGCCACATCAAACGTCTTAATATATGCAATCTCCTCTTCCGTAAAAGTAAAGGGATAGAGGTCTGTCACACCCTGCCTGTTCCAGTCAAGAAATATGCGGTCTCCATCTTTCAAATCTACAAGCGCATACCCGCTCTCCGTTTAAAATGTATTAATACGTCTTATATATTACTATAATGACAACCGTGTTTTTTGTCAATAAAATTCTCTTTTATAATGCCTTTTTGTGCATAATTTATAAATTTCTAATCCATTTTTAGTAAAAAAACAGGCTCTTCATCCGAAAAGCCTGTCTACTCTCTTATTGACTTGTATCAAATCATATTATACATACCATTTCAAAAACCGGTCGTTATCTCCTCTTACGATATCTTTCACCGTATGTATCGGGTCGCCGTTCATATCAAACACGCACACCTCGCATTCAATTACGGGCGTCCCCAATGACAGATCCAGATACTTTGCTATCTCCTCGTCCGCAAATATTATCCTCACACTTCTTCGCCCCTTGTTCGACGGCACCATATGGTATTTATTAATTAGTATGTCATAGAACGACTTCGTCAAGTCCTCTTCACGCATATCTATCAGATCCGGCGACATATGGTTTTCCTCAATTGTAATCGGCACGCCGTCCGCGCTTCTGACCCTTTTCAGCACAAGAACTTCTCCGTTCGTATTGCCACCAAAAAATTCCCGGTCCAACTCTGTCTTAATATCTTCAATCCCGAATTTGATGACCTCGGACGTAATATTGATTCCCTGCATCCTGGCATCCTCCGTAAAGCTGTTCACCCCTATGGGCAGGCGGAGCATATCTGAGTCTGCAACGAAGCTGCCTTTCCCCTGCACCTTTATGATATACCCTTCGACCGTCAGTTCCTCCATGGCATTACGGACAGTGACCCGGCTCATATGATATTCTTTCTGCAGCTGCGCCTCCGACGGAATCTTGTCCCCCGGCTTCAGCATGCCTGTTCTGATCTCCTTTTTAATCTTGTTCTTCAACTGCAGATATAGCGGTGTTGCGTTCGTCTTTTCAATAACGCCCATTTATACATTCTCCTAACAACTCGTATTATAGCTTGTATTATATTTTCATCATATACCAATATGAAAGTAATTGCAATCTCATTTTCATAGTCCGCATCAATCATATGTATTAACATGACTTCTGAACATTTGACCACAGGCAGCCAATCAGGATAACTTATTATTTAATATATTTTTAATGTGGAGTTTATTGACTTTACGCCCAGACAGCGTATGATGCTTAATTAGGAAGGTGATTTAAATTGAAAGAAAAGTTTATTCGTTTTATGTCCGGAAGATACGGCATCGATTCATTTGGCAAATTTACTTTAATAGCCGCAGTAGCGGCACTCATACTGTCCGGCTGGTTTGACGGCCTTATGTTTTCTGCCCTCACTATCTTTGCGTGGGCCTGCGTCGTCTACTCTTACTTCCGTATGTTCTCCCGGAATGTCTATAAGCGAGCTGCGGAAAACCAGAAATGGCTAAATAAGACGTACAAGATACGCGCCTGGTTCTCCCGGCAGAAAAGCTCGGCGTCACAGCGCAAAATGTACCATATCTACAAATGCCCTTCTTGCAGGCAGAAGATACGGATACCAAAAGGTAAAGGCAAGATAGAGGTCCGCTGCCCCAAATGCAGTACGACATTTATCAAGAACAGCTAAGATATGTTAAAGGAGGGGTAACTGATATGTTGGAATACCTCGTACTATATGAGAGCCGGTCCGGCAACACGAAGAAAATCGCTGCCGCCATATTTTCTAACCTGCCCGGCAACTCCAAAGATCTCATCGATATCACGACAGACAAGTCAATTCCGGAAGCGAAAGTCTACTTTATCGGCTTCCGCGTGAACTGTGGCACGTGCAGTATGGAAGTGAGCGACTTTATTAACGGGCTCGGCGGAAAGAGGATTGCTTTATTCGGCACCTGCGGCATGGGTGACTCCCCTGATTATTATAAAGCGATAGAAAAGAGCGTCCATGCATGGATAGAAAATGATAATGACTACCTCGGCGCATTCATCTGCCAGGGCAAGATGCCCCGGAAGGTACGGGAAAAATATGAAACTATGAGAAGCCCGGAAAATGAGGCACAGATGGATATGTATATCCGTAACTTCGATGAGGCGATGACACATCCGGACAGCCTGGATATAGAACACGCAAAAGTATTCACACAAAAATGTCTGAAGAAGCTGGACGAAATGGATAGCTGAAAAAGGGGGCACCTCCACTAGGATGTGTCCTCATTTTTCGTCAATTTTTTTATATGCCTGCGGCATATTTCCATGTATTTCCAAAGTTTTCCACATTTATTATCCTATTAATCCACAAAATGTGTATAAATAGTGGATACATTTCCAGCATCCGAATATTTTTTTCTGATTTTTCGACTTTATTCGCTAAGTTGGGGACGGGGGAAATCTCAATTTCCCCCGTCCCCCTCTCTTGCCGTATCTGCTTTCCCGGATACGTCCACCATTACTGTTTTACTTAGTATATCTCTGGAATCCGCATATAAGCTACCCTGTAAAATTTATATTTTTTAATCATATACTCCTCGGCACGTATTAGAGAATATCGATAGCAGTCTGTAATACCGTCTGCAAATGAACCCTCATCTCCTTCACGCAGGTGCCGGACTGCTGCGATAATCTGTTTATTGAACTTTTGTAGAACCAGCTTCTTATTATCATAATAAGCAATGTAATGGCCCTTCCGTAAGGCGGAACGCTTCCGTCAATATAGCGTGCAAGGGTTTCAATTCCATATGCTTTAAGATGGCTTCATAAATGACAGCTATACAGACAGAATCCAGCTGTGCGAATCTCTCCTCCAGCTCGTCTAGTTCTCTTGCAGTTATTTCTGGAGCTGCGAGCAAAAGCTGCCGAATAGATTATCAGTACAATCAACTGAAGCGCATGAAGATACAGCAGCGCTTCCTCTGTTCGTCTCGGATTTGGCAGCATCTGATTAACTCTGGAGTCGTCTGGTACCTTTGTCCTAAACTTGCCAAACGTCTGTGCTTGACGGAAGGGTCATCCCCTTTCAAAATATCTATAATAATACCCGTAACAGATACAGACCCTTGCAAAAAGTTATCTAAAAAGTAAGGGCACTTTTCTGTAAAAAATCCCAGATTATGATGAAGTTCAAAGATTGAATATAAATTTGCAAACAAGGGATTCCCGCCGATTTCCAGTACCTCCTTAATAAAATCGGAGGAAGGCCTCCACCCTCCTGCCGCAATCCCCAAACGTGATACTTTCAAAGCCTGTTTATAGTGGGGCATTATCTCCAGGTTGCAGTCCTGTGATGCAAATACCAGGAGTGGCGGCAATATGATGGCAAATTTCTGATATATCTGTATGATACTGTCCTTTTCCCTCAAAATGTCAGACAGCAGATTCTCCCGTCCGGATGCAGCTGCTCTTGAGAGGACGACCGGAGCAAGACGGGGCTAAATAGCAATCAGGCCATCTTCTTTGAGTGCATCAAAAACGCGATTTATCGTATACCGGCTTACATGGAATTGATTGCAGAGCATCCTCGAAGATGGCAGGCAGCTTCCAGGGAGTATCTGCCCGTTTATAATGCGCTGTTTTATTTCGTCATATATAAATGAGAACTTGGTTTCTTGTTGTTCCATAATTCATCTCCTATTGAATCCATTTAAATTATACCCCAAGTGATATTGATTGTCAGTAAAAAACAGGGAGCTATATGCATACCTGTCCAATATCGGTATTGCCTAGTTGTTGAAAATGTGTTTATAATATACCCGTATAGCTAATTACGATGTTTTTATACCAGCATCACCTTTAGCATTTAATATGATGCCGCAGCTATCCGGCGGCTTTCCCGTGACAATTAAGACCATAGAAGAATTAAGGCTCCAAGGAGGAATAGCATCAATGGGACACAGTAAAAAAAGGAATCCTACCACCCGTTTTCTTTTATACAGCTTTATCGGTCTTCTGCTGTTTAGCGTAATTGTTTTCAGCATACTGGGGATATATATGAACCGACAGAGCAAGAAGACCATTTACGAAGTGGGAGAAATCTACATGTCTGGAATGAATGAACAGATGTCCTGGCATTTTGAAAATATTATCGAGCTCCGTTTCAACCAGGTAGACGGAATCATTTCTGTGGTCTCGCCAGAGAACTACGATAAAGATAGCTTATATGAAGAACTCGTTTACAGAGCGCAGGTCAGGGGATTTGACTATTTGGCAATCTGTTCTGACGAAGGGGAGTTTGATACGCTCTGCGGAGAGCCGATACAGCCAATTAATCCATCGCCTTTTGTGGAATCATTAATACAGGGGAACCAAAGAGTTGCCGTAGGTATCGATGCAGGAGGGAATGATGTCGTATTATTTGGTGTCCGGGCCGACTATCCTATGCAGAACGGAGAACAAGGGCTAGGGCTTATAGCAGCCGTCCCCCTAGATTATATTACCGATAGCCTTTCTCTTGATGACGATGAGCAGATGACATACTATCACATTATCCGGCCTGATGGCAGTTTTGTAATTCGTAACCCCAACACCGAGTTATGGGAATACTTGGAGCTGCTGCAGAAGCTGCCAGATTCCGCCGAGAACGAAACAGCAGAAGGAAAATCCATAAAAGAGTTTGGCGCTGCATTAAAAGACAATAAAGAATATACCACAACACTTGAAGTAAATGGTGAGGGCCGGCAGATCTATGGAACGCCTTTGCCTTATTCGGAATGGTGTCTGGTGGCAGTGATGCCTTACGGTATATTGGACACAATTATAAACGGCCTGAGTGCCCAACGTATAATCATTACATTATTTGCCTGTGCTTCCGTATTGATTATCCTGACATTAATATTTCTTCGGTACTTCTCCATAACGCGTCTACAGCTTAAGGAACTGGAGAAGGCCCGGCAGTCTGCAATAGAGGCAAATAAGGCAAAGAGTGAATTTTTAGCTAATATGAGCCACGATATCCGCACACCTATGAATGCAATTGTCGGAATGACAGCTATTGCAGCTGCACACATAGATGACAGGAAGCAGGTACAGAGCTGCCTAAGAAAAATCACTCTGTCAAGCAAACATCTGTTAGGACTTATCAACGATGTACTGGATATGTCGAAGATTGAAAGCGGCAAATTGACTTTATCAGCAGAGCAGGTCTCTTTAAAGGAGGTCATTGAAGGAATTGTCAACATCATGCAGCCGCAGATAAAGGCAAAAAAGCAAAATTTTGATATACATGTTGAAAATATTCTGACAGAAAATGTATGGTGCGATGGTGTACGTTTGAATCAGGTTTTATTGAACCTCTTATCTAACGCGACAAAGTATACCCCCGAGAAAGGTTCAATACGCCTGTCCCTGTTCGAGGAAAATTCTCCAAAAGGGGACAGCTATGTCCGAATCCATATTTATGTAACGGATAATGGAATCGGCATGTCACCGGAATTCTTGGAAAAAATATATGAATCCTACAGCCGGGCTGATGGAACGAGGATACGCAAAACGGAAGGTGCCGGATTGGGGATGTCAATTACGAAATACATAGTAGACGCAATGGATGGAACGATTGCTGTTCATAGTGAATTAGATAAAGGTACAGAATTCCATATTACGGTCGATTTTGAAAAAGCTCCGGCAGAAGATATGGATATGGTTCTCCCTCCCTGGAATATGCTCGTCGTTGACGATGATGAATTATTATGTAAAACCACCGCGAAATCATTAGAGTCTATTGGTATTAAAGCCGAATGGGCATTGAGTGGAGAAGCAGCAATCGAATTGGTAATCCGGCACCACAAGATGAGAGAGGACTATCAAATTATACTGTTAGACTGGAAATTGCCAGGTATGAACGGCCTTCAGGTTGCCAAGGAGATTCGACATAATCTAGGAGATGACATACCTATCCTTTTGATATCTGCATACGACTGGAGTGAATTTGAGGCAGAAGCCCGCGAGGCCGGGATTAGCGGTTTCATTTCCAAACCGCTGTTTAAATCAACATTATTCTATGGCCTGCGCAGATATATAGGCAGCGAAGAATCTCATGGCCAGATTCCGGATGACAAGATGGATATGTCCGGCTACCGTATCCTGCTTGCCGAGGATAACGAACTTAACTGGGAGATTGCCAGAGAGTTGTTATCCGCCTTGGGCGTAGAGCTCGATTGGGCAGAAGATGGGCAGGTCTGCCTGGAGTATTTTCAAAACTCGCCATCTGGCTATTATGATGCTATCCTTATGGACATCCGGATGCCTCTTATGACAGGATACGAAGCTACGAAAGCAATCCGGCGGCTGGATCGTCCTGATGCTTTGTCTGTACCAATCATTGCTATGAGTGCAGATGCATTTTCTGAAGATATCCAGCAATGCTTAGAGTGTGGTATGAACGCACATATGGCAAAGCCTATCGATGTCAAAGAATTAACCCGCGTGCTGAAAAAATATATAAAGCAGGTATAGAAGCTAATATCCTGATTATGCTACGCATACAAGGCAGAAACCACAAAAAATCCGGAAACTAAAGTTTCCGGATTTTCAAAAAGGCGCCAACCAGAATCGAACTGGTGATAGAGGTGTTGCAGACCTTTGCCTTACCGCTTGGCTATGGCGCCGTATTGAGCACTTGTATATTATAACAAATGCTCCTTTTATAGTCAATAATTTAAAACCCTAATTCTTCATTTACAAGTATGACCTTAATCCTGTTTGGTGTCTTAGAAAATCTGGTGATCAATATCTGGCAGCATATCGTATCCGGCGACTTGCAGTCAAAGCACATACCGTTCTTACAGCATGGCGTATCGAGATTAAACCTCTCTGCATTGATTGGGGCCGCCTCATTCCTGGCACGTGACATTGCATCATCCACGCTCTTTACCGCCTTATTCATACCGACTATCATCACTACGTTCTTCGGTCCGTACGCAATAGCGGATACTCTGTTTGCATTGCCGTCTATGTTTACCATCACACCGTCTTCCGTAATGGCGTTGGCACTTGTGATAAAGTAATCACAGTCGTATGTAGCGAGCTCAACCTGACGCTTTTCCTCAGGAGTCTTACAGACATCACGGTTGAACACTTTATAATCACCCGTACAGACGGCATCCTTTAGGCCAATCTCCTTGATCGACATGGAGCCGCCCCATCCGACAGAGCTCCCTTCCGGTATCAGCTCCAGCGCTTTTGCGAGGGCATCATCCTTCGTCTCCGCATAATAACCTTCCATGCTGCGGGATTCTAATCCCTTGATGATTCTCGCGCCCAGCAGCTTATTTCTTTTAACACGATTAATATCCATTTTGTTCCCTCCCTTTTATTATATTCGCTTCTTGCTATATTATAACACATTTTTTTGGGGACGGGGGATTTTCAAAAAGGGACAGGGGAAAGCGTGGTTGGGGACGGGGGAAATTCAAATTTCCCCCGTCCCCAACCACGTTTTCCCCTGTCCCGCTCAATTTTCCTGCATTTTCATGATGTAGAATGCCAGCATTATCCTCGTTCTGTTTTCATTGCTGATTATATCATAGCCAAGCAGGTCTTTTATTTTATTTATCTTGTAAGCCAATGTATTCTTATGGCAGTATAAAGCCTTGGAAGTATGCAAGATGCTGCATTCATTTTCAAAGAATACTCTCAATACCTCCGTGTACTCTGTCTTGTTATCCCTGTCATATGAAATCAAAGACCCGAGCGTCTCTTGCACGAACGCCGGATATATTTCTTTTTCCTTTACATCTGCCAGCAATTTGTATACACCAAGTTCCTCATATACCAAGAAGTTTTTGTTGATTGCCGTCTTTGTCAGCTGATATGCCGTGTATGCATTGTGGTATGATTTGTATATATGCTGCATATCCTCTTCCTGGGAACCGATTCCGATATAAATATTGCTATCTTTCCGGCAGAGCGCCCGCATCTTCTCCTTAACCCTTTTCTGCTCATACCCGGCCAGCAGTATTACCAGCAGCCCTTTTTCTTCGTAGACAATTCCGCTTTTTATCGCATGATTTAGTGACTTATGGAGTTCCTCAAGCCTCTCGTTTCCATTCTCTGTATCATAAGCATGGCAGCTGAGCATCACAACGAGGTAGCTCATATTTCTGAAAAACCCGTTCCGCTCTAAACGGCTTGCGTATAATTCCGTATTTTCCGGATAAAAAACTGCATTTTTAAGTGCCGCGATCAGATTAGTATCTCTCTGCTCATTCCGCAGCAGAATGGCTGAAAACATGCGCATGATGTCAATAAACGGTGACGTCATAGTGGCAGAAAAAAGCGGAAACCGTATCCTGTTGCAGTAATCTACCGTCTCTTTTGCAAACATGTGCCCCTCTTCCAGCGCGATAATCAGACCGCCGGCATGCACGCTATCCAGTTCTTTTATAAATTGTACGAGCCACTCTTCCGATGTATAGTGAAGTCCCGAGTTGAACACAAGCTCATCCCCGTGAAGCAGGGATACGAAGTTGACCTCTTCTACCATATGGATCCAGTCTATCATCCTCCGGAAACATCCATTTGTATGAAGCTTTATATCATACTGCGGCTTGATTGCCGCGTACAAGTCTTCTAATTCTACCGCCATATCTGACCTCTCTTTTCTTATGCTGATGCTATTATACTTCTTTTGTGCTCCAAGCACAATCATTGACAGATTTTATGTATGTCGAAACTATATTCAAAGTGTATAATACATGATATATTGTACTCAGGAAACAAAATATTTAAATGACCCCGATTTTTGTAATTCCTAAACCAATCTCTAGATTATGCAAGTAAAAGGACCTTGAATTATTTCATGGTCCTTTTAATCTGAAGTATTGTATTGACAGACCACTTGCATTTGTGCTACTCTTATAAACAATTCATAATACTAGGAGGTACGTTCATGTTTTCCATTCAGTTGAGATAAGTTATTGAGGAAATAGTGTTCCCGGAAGGGATTTTTTTTTGATGCTTATTTTGTAAGAATGGAGATGGAACAGAGTCCCCGACGTTGTAGCGGGAAGTCTGTCTTTACGTACCCATTTATATTGAACAAGCAGCAGGCAAAAGTCCTATCCAGGACATTTGTCTGTTTTTATTTTAGGAAATGAGGTTTATATGAAAGACTGGAAGAAAAAAAGTACACTGTTTCTCGTGAGCCAGAATATCAGTTTGTTCGGCTCCTCTATCGTAAGCTATGCGATAACCTGGTATATTACGCTGGAGACCTCCTCTGGTGTCTGGATGACAGCGTCTATACTGTGCAGCCTGCTGCCGCAGCTGCTGATATCCCTGTTCGCCGGTGTCTGGGCGGACCGCTATAACCGTAAATATCTCATCATGTGTGCAGACGGATTTATCGCCTTAGCTACCCTCGGGCTTGTCATCATGTTCTTTGAGGGGAAGGCCCCTCTCTCCATGCTGATGGTCGTCTCTGCTATCCGTTCTGCCGGTGCCGGTGTTCAGACGCCTGCCGTGGGCGCACTGCTGCCCCAGATAGTGCCAACGGAGATGCTGACAAGAATCAATGGGATAAATCAGACGTGCGGCTCCCTGCTCATGATGGTCTCCCCCGCTGTAGGCGGTGCACTGCTCGGGGCCGCCGGAATCGTGTGGGCAATGATGGCGGATGTGATTACCGCCGCCATGGCAATCTGTGTCATGGCATTTCTAAAAGTCCGGAAGCCCGAGTCGGAAGGAGTCCTATCCATGTGGCACGACTTGAAAGAAGGCATTGCCTACACGACAGGCCATCCTGTCGTCTCCCGCATTCTCGTATTTTACGGAATCGCCTTCTTCCTCATCACGCCGGCGGCTTTCTTGTCCCCGCTGATGGTTGAACGGATCTTCGGCAGCGAAGTATGGCGGCTTTCCGCCAATGAAATCATATGGACAGCGGGTTCCCTCGCCGGCGGCGTCTATGTATCATGGAAGGGCAGCTTCAAAAACAAATGGCTCGTAATCGCCGTATCCTATATCGGTTTCGGAATTACCTTCGCCCTGCTGGGCGTCAGCCCGTATTTCTGGATGTACCTGGCCATCATGTTCCTATCCGGCACGTTCATGCCATCACTCGCTACCGCGTCCACCGTCATGCTGCAAGAGCAGGTCGAAGAGCAGAGGCTCGGCAGAGTCTTCTCTGTCTTCCAGATCATCTCGGCTGCGGTGATGCCGGCAGGTATGCTGATATTCGGCCCGATGGCAGACTGGGTAGATATCCGTTGGATAATGACCGGAAGCGGGCTGCTTCTAGCGCTTACCGGAATCATCCTACTGAAGCGCAAAATCTAAGGGGGACAGGTTAAAACGCGGATGGGGACGGGGGAAATCTAGATTTCCCCCGTCCCCATCCGCGTTTTAACCTGTCCCCAGACGCTTTTTCCTTTCTTTCCAATCTGGCATGAAACTGCTCATAAGCATTTTGAACCGTTCGTTATGGCTTGGCTCGAGCAGGTGGCAAAGCTCATGCACTATCACGTATTCCAGGCAGTCATCGGGATAGAGCGCAAGGCGCTTGTTCAGGCGGATACGCCCACTGTCCACGCTGCAGCTTCCCCATCTCGTCTTCATATCTCTCAGTGTCCAGGCAGCCGCATGTACGCCCATCACCGGTTCCCATCTGTCCACATATTTTTCCACATTGCTTCGCATCGCCTCAAGCTGCCCCTTGGTCACCCCGGTCAGCTCATCGGCCATCTGCCTTTCCCGTGCCTCCAGCATCCGGCGGCGTGCCTGCTCTATCCAGCCGGCCTTTGATTGGACAAATTCCATAATTCTTTTCTTAGGCACCCGCCTTGGGGCCGTGACAAGAATCCGGCCGTCAGGCGGCTTAATATAAAGATTGATATTTTTCACATTACGGTATTCTATTGTCACAGGAATATCATCTATCTGATAGTTCATCTTCTCACCTCGTCCGTCTTCATTCCCACTGGTTGAAGGCATTGAGCATGCTGTGGACATCTTCTTCTACTTCATGTCTGACGATATCGGTAAACCCCATTTTAAATGCATTGAAGATAGCCTGATGCCGTCACTCAGCACTAAAAATGGATTCGCCTTCTCAATACCTGTCACCGACAGCAGCGCATTATAAAGAGTAGACGCAAATATCGGTTTCGCGAGAAACGCATTGGCACCGGCGGCACGTGCATTCTTTTCAATCGCTCCCCAGTCATAGGCAGTAATGATGATGATAAGCGTATCGTCACCCACAGCTTCCCTCATGCGCCGGGTAACCCCTATGCCATCGATGTCGGGCAATCTCCAATCCACCAGAGATCGTTCCTCCCATCAGAGTCACAAGGTTCTTGGTTGTCGGCATGCCAAGTCCGGTACCCCCGTATTTTGACCGATGGCTGCACTCTCCTGTTCAAAAGGATCAAATATGCAGTTTAAGAAGCTTTCACTCATACCGATGCCGGTGTCGCTGACAGTGAAACGCAGGCGCACGCGACCCTCGGTACGCTGCAGCTGGCGGATTTCCAGCCGGATTGTGCCCCCCCTGCGGCGTAAACTTAAGGGAATTGGATAGCAGGTTGAGCAGCACCTGGTTCAACCGCAGCTCGTCACCAATCAGATCCGTATCCATAATGTCGACCAATGGTACCGTGAATGTCAGCCCTTTTTCCACTGCCTGTGGATAGACGATAGATGTGACCGCCTCCACGACCGTCTCCAGATTAAATGCTTCCCAGACAATCTGAAGTTTCCCTTCGTCAATTTTAGACATATCCAGCACATCATTAATCAGCGTCATCAGATGCTTGGATATGCAGCCGCAATCGTAGTCATGCCGATGATGGCATTCATCGGCGTACGGATCTCATGGGACATCCGGGAGAGGAACTCATACTTGGCACGGTTGGCATGCTCTGCCACGGCCAGGGCATCCCTAAGCGCCTCAGCCTGGGCCGTCAGCTTCCTCTGCATCTCCCGCAGCTCCGTCACATCCGTGACATCAATAAAGATGACCAGATATATGGGCTGTCCTTCCTGCCAGTCGATACAGGTGGCATTGACCTGCAGTCACAGCGGCTGTCCGGCCCGGCTTATGACGTGCATGGTAAAGTGAAGCGGCTCCCCGGCCAGCATCTTATGTCTGTTTTCGTTGATAATCTCGATATTGTCCTGTATGTTCTTCCGGTACAGCGGACTGCCGCCCCGGCCGCCCGACTCCCCAAAGTAATCCAGAAAACGTCCATTGGCTGACAGCAGCACCAAGTCCAGTTCGCCTCCGGCGTTCTCTATCCGGTACTTTGCGGAAAACCTGGCAGACTTTCATAGGCAACCGACTGCTCCTTCTGCATCTTCACAAGGTCGTCTACATTGGTAAGGACAGAATAGGCCACTTGATAGCCGTCAATATACTCATCTGCAAACTGGGTAGAAAACTGTACCGAGACATAATCCCCGTTCCTGCGCCGGATCCGTGACAGCAGCCGGTAACCGTCCTCTCCTGCACCAAGCGCCTTCAGTACAGTCTTTTGAACTGCTCGCCTACTCCTTCCAACATGTAATGCAGGACATCCTGACCGTGATTACCATCGAAGAGAGGGATCTTCTCATCAGCGAACTGGAGACACAGCTCCATACCGGCAGGGAGGAGCTTGCCCTGTGGTCCTGCCTGCTGTTCGTTTACAGGCATAGCCGTCTGAAAGGGGTACGGGAGATATACGGCCGCATATACAGCCTGTCCCTATGGGGCTATCCTCTGAAAGCGTCTTCAAGCGGCACTCCTAAGCTGGACGAGACGATGCTACATTTTACGGACGTCATGATCCAAAGCCTGAGAGAAAATGACGTCGGCCGCTGTGGAAGCGCCGTAAAGGAGCTCATCGGCTGGCAGTTCCCCGCAGCAGAACAATACCTGCGCAACCAGGAAATCGGCCTGGACGAGCTGCGCCTGACCCCCGCCATACGGCTTATGGTCACCACTTTGCAAAACTAAATGTAACATAATATACGGAGAACAGGAAGGCTTATATGCGCCAGTCCGGTTCTACGTACACTACTCTTATATTATTAATTTTCTCATCATAAATCCAACTTGCTATCTCGTTTAATTCAATCTTATTACGAGTTTTTCCCGATGTGATATTCCCGTTTCAACATCCGCATGCCCGTCCTCGACAAGATGTCTACGATATTGAAGCCAAAGGCGATCGCCAGGCATGTCGCCAGCAGGACGATCGTCTCGCCAAGCACCATCCCATAATCGCCGCTCACGCACCCATACATCATATAATATAAGTTGGGTCCCGGAATGAGCGGGAACACAGAGGCTGTCAGAAATATGGTGGACGGCGCCTTGTTGATTCTGGACATGATGAATGCATAAAACGCAACAAAGATAGAGGCAAGCAGCGTCGCCAGAAAGTTGCTCGGCCAGAAATGATAGGCCACCACATAGATTCCCCAGGTAAAGAAAGCGCCCACACCGGAATAGACGACCTGCCGGCCGCGAATCTTAAACCAGAAGGCGAAGCCGATACAGGCCACCGTACAGGAAATGAGCTGAATCGGGATATTGTGGTTCAGCACATATCCTTCCGCAGATACCCCGTCCAGCGCCAGCATCGCAAGTGCCGTTCCAAAGGCGATGCCGGCCGCCCCCAGCATGGAGTTCATAATGTTCAAGGAACCGGATATAAAGTCCCTCTGCAGCACTTCCCGTATTCCATTTGTCGTACTGAGCCCGCTTATCAGAAGCATGACGATTCCAATCATGATCCTCTCCGGATGGCTCCCAAGCCCCAGGCGGACCGCAAGGATGATAATCACCTCCGAGAGAAATGACAGAATCAGGTTGTATGCCATCAGGTTTTCTTCCCTTTTGCTGAGCCAGCCTCCGACCAGTGCGATCATAAGCGATACGATCGCCGCCACAGCCGCGTCCGCTAAATCGCACCCAAAAAAGACCGCGAATCCGGTCCCTCCCATCACAGCCGCGAAGTATTTCGTATACGGTTTCTGCGGCGGCCTGGCCATGACCTCTTCGTACTTCTCCTGCAGCACTATTTCATCCGGCGTATGCTGGCATACATAGCGGGACAGGTTGTTCAGGTAATCAAGCCTGTCAAAATCAATATCCGTCGATTCGATGTGGCGGACCTGGGTAATAATCTCCCCATCCGGAGTCTCAACCGTTATCTGGATATTGCTCGGTATGGCAAATACGTCATACCGTTTGAACCCATAGCTTCTGCACATCCTGTAAAGGCTGTCATCCAGCCTGAAATTTTCTGCTCCGCAGATCAGCATCGCTTCTCCAATGTCGAGAATTCCCTGTACTATCCTGTTATAATCCATCGTTTTTCCCCCTGGTATAAAATATCACATGATGTAATCATAGCATTGTTTTCACAGGTGTCAATAAAAATCGTTATGAAGGCTTCTTATGAACGGACTTTATCCTGCTTTCTGCGGTACATCATTTTATCCGCTGCCGCTATCAGGCCCTCTGCGTCCGCTGCCACACTGCTGTCTACTGTTCCATAGCTGATTGACATGTCAAAAGGGACGCCCCCGCTCCTGCTTATCCCCTGGATCCTCTCGTCTGCCTGGCGGACACGCTCATCTGCCTCGGCCACTCCCGTCTCCGTGAACAATATCAGGAACTCGTCTCCGGCGTACCGGGCAAGCAGATTACAATCCTGCCTGCAGGCCAGCCTCAGCTCCCTGGCTGCAATAATCAGATACCGGTTCCCTTCCCCGTGGCCATAAGAGTCATTGACACCCTTGAGATTGTCCAGATTCAGAAAGCAGAGCGCAAATGGTATCTTTCTCTGAAGCAGGCTCCATAGCTGCTCCAGGATATACTGAAGGTTATACGTACCTGTCAAAGTATCATAATAGGCAGTGGAGCGAAGCTCGCGCTCTTCTTGTTCTTTTTGTGCAATCTTACGCCGGATTACCCGGTTCTGCTCACGATAGTCAGCCATCTGGCACATCTTCAGGGAATAGCGCATTCCAAGACCTGCACCCGTCAGAGAAAAAATGCACGACTTGATGCCCCACAGCTTCAGCAGAATTGAGTTGCCCGGCGTCTGATAAGGCAGCAGATTCAGGTACAGATAGAGAAACATGCCGGTCATGACCTCCAATTGGAATTTGAGATGGTCCGGGTGCACCAGCACAGTGCAAAAGGAGCTCTGCGTTTTCCATAATGCCATCATATGAAGGACGATACCACCGAGCAGAAAGCCAATAAATACTGGAACCGCCTTCAGGCTCGCAGCACTGTTGTCAAATGACATGAGCGGCTGAGAACTGTATATCGAGACCGCATAGCGGCAGAAGATATTAATCGTAAACCCATACAGGATACCATTCATCGAAAAGAAAAGCGCATGGGACGCTCCCAATACCCTGACTCCAGCATATCCCTGATCGCCTCCATCCGGCTGCCCGCCGCCTATGCCCCGGTATCCGGCATAAGTACGATAAATTCATCTCCCCCGACATGCGAAAGCAGGCCGCCGGAACCGAGCCCTGTCTCCATCTCTCTGGAAAACCTTATCAGATAATGGTCTCCGGCATCGTGCCCTTCTCTGTCATTGAGCAATTTAAGCCCGTCCAGATCCAGAAAAGCAATAGAAAATCCACCCGAAGCGCCAAGAAGCCGGGATGATGCCACGCACTTGCATGAAAGCTATCTGCCCTCAAGCTTTATCTGCTTTTCCTTCAGTCCTTCATAATAGCGTTTAGATACCGGGACCGCTATTCCAAGACGTCCCGCCTCGCTGACGAGGTATCCGCTGAACGTCTCCAGTTCACACCTTTTGATGGCATCCATATCGCGGCGGAGCGAACTTGTAGCATCCGGCTCCTGTACGTTTATAAAATGTTCCAGCTGACGGTCCAGAAAAGTTTCCGGCAGGTCAATCCCTTTTGCTCCCGCCACCTCACGGGCTTCATACAATATTGCCTTAAAATCTGCAAGCCGTTCCTGGTGGTTACGGATTCCTTCCGTATCAGTAGAATAATAAGCTGTCATGACATTAAACGCACAGTTCAGGCTGTACTTTTTCCAGATTGCCTTCTGTATGTCTTCATCTATCCGGCAGTCAAGGCCCGCATTCCGCATCAGCTCCGCCGCTTCATTCATGATAGCCTGCTCCTGTCCGTCCGGATTCTCCAGACCGATATGGATATGTGCATAATCCCCTTTCTGGAAGACCTCATAATCCTCATCCGTATATGAGACAATATAGATCAAAGCATCCAGCACGGTTCCCCTTCCTATATGCCGGCGGGCTTTTGTCCCCGGATTTGTACCGTTCATGACCGGAATGATTACCGTGTCCGCACCGGCTGCTTCACGTATATCATCACACACTTCTTCCAGTGAATAATTCTTCACACATACGAATATAAAGTCCTGCGCCGGCAGTTCTCTCACACTTTCGACCACCCGCATCGGATATGCCGTGCGTTCTCCCAGGCAATCGCTGTGCAGTATGAGCCCTTTTTCTTCAAGAGATTCTTTCCGCCCGCCCCTTGCGGCAAAAGAGACATTCTCATACGTATCTGCCAGGGCGGCCCCGATATATCCCCCCACGCCGCCAAGCCCAATCACTGCTATCTTAACATCACGCTTCATCCTAACACCTCCGTCTTCTGAACATACAACATACAGGGAACTATAGCTTCATTATAGCCCAAAAAGACACCCTGAGTGTCTGGAATTTTCTCCAAACACCCAGAGTGCAGGCAATTACAGGTTGCTCTTATAGCGCTTTCTTATATAATTCAATAATATCCTTCACATTCGACTGTCTCGGATTAGCCAGGATGCTTACGATAGCGTCACCCCCCGATCCCTATGCAAGTGGAGAGTCCAAACCCCTTAAATGTAAGGTTGGAGGCCGTTTCATGCGTGAGCGTGCCGCTGCGGGAGATGATGCCGATATGCCCCCTGCCGTAGATGTAGTCCGGCATGATTCCGAGCTTCGACTTGCCCGGGGATATCACTCCGATCGTGTTGGGATCCACGACTTTCGCTCCGAGCTGCTTCGCTTCATGCACAATCATCAGCGCATCCATCACGGGAACAAATTCTGTAATGACGACCAGCAGCTCGATCCCTTCCCGCAGCGCCTTCAGTGCTGCCTCCAGCACGAACTGCTTCGGTACGAGAAGCATGGCAGCCCGGATCTCCGGGAATGTGGCACGTGCTTCTGCTACAGTCTCAAATACCGGGACGCCTTCTACCGTCTGCCCGCCCCTTCCCGGTGCAACACCTGCAAGGAGCCTAGCGCCGCTCTCCAATGTATGCTTGCAGTGGATCCGGCCCTGTTTTCCCGTAATACCGATAATCAACATGGAGGTATCCTGATCAATTAAAATGCTCATGTTCCTTCACCTCCTTCACTCTGAGCAGTGTCTGCACCGCCTCGTCTGTCGTGCCATACTTCGTCTGTGCAAAACCGAGCTTCTCATATATGCTCCAGCCCTTCTCCTGATTGAAGCCACGGCTTTTCACCACAACAGGCTTCTGAATGCCTAATTCGGTAAAGGCCCGGGAAATTCCGTCTGCCATATCCGCACAGTTGTTGATGCCTCCAAAGACATTGACTTGCAACGACGCCCATAGGCTTGGCAATCTCAATCATACGGCGGTCCTCTATCCTGTTGATGATACCTACGGATTTCTTACCTTTCAAGCTGTTCCAGATGAGTGCGGACTTCATGCGGCACTTGGTAATCTTATCCGCCGCGCTGCCCAGACGTGTCTCTTCTGCCACCATGGGGCCGAGCATCTCTGCATTGTCATAGATCACTTTACAGATCGCGTGGGCGGCGGCAGTCGTGCCGTTTGTCACCTCGGAAATCATACGTGTAAAGATGACTAAGACTACGACAGTCAGCAGCCCCCCGTCCAGAGCCAGGTTGGATACGATGTCTGCAATCCGGGCCGTTGCACCGGAGTCGTTGATAAGCTTGCCGAGAGCCATACCGCCCGCGAAGAGAATCATCATCCCCCACATCATCCCTTTCTGGGCCTCTTCCCATTTCAGCAGGAATCCTTTGTCGGCTGCCGTGATAAAGAAGCAGAGGCAGCCAAGCGTAAGATATACATAGTCCGGCGCAAGTCCTGGCAAGATGTCAGCATACAAAGGGCGTGTAAAGGCGGCTAACATAGCAGTTTTGAAAAGTATAGAACAGATCTTTTCATCCCGCTTCATTGGTCCCAGTTCCCGGTAGTATGTACGGGACGTGTTATCCACCAGAAGATCAGCCAAAACGCGGTTCCTACTGCCTGTGCGCCGCGAAGCGTAAGCGCGTCCTTAAGCAGCAGGGCTGTCAGGGCAAATATAACGGGCCCTAGCAGAATGCAGATGAAGCGTTTTCTTGTATTCATGGTCCTTCTCCTCCTCCATGCTTTAACTTGCCTGTATTATACAGATGCGCCGCGCATAATAGCAATAGACGGGGCTTTCTTTTCCCGCCAGCGAAATATGATTTTAAAGTGTGAATTGATGTTTTATATACTGCAAATAGAATTGCATATCATGCAACAGAAGACAGAAAGCACGCTTCTGCAGATTACTGTTCTTCAGTATATCCTCCGCCTTGGCAGGCGCCATATAAGCCAGCAAAACTCGTCCCATGGCCGAACAATACATAGGCTGCCGATGACCCATCGGTATGAAAAGCTCCATCGTCCTTTCAGAAGAGCTGCTGATCAGATGGGCAACTTCCGTCTTACGGGGAATCCCCATATGACCGTGTACATCGTACTTGTAGGAGAGTCGCTGCAGCTCCGGAAAGGCATGGCGGAACACGTCGTTATTCTGTAAGGCCGCGCCCGCAAGTGCGACGATTTCGAGCCCCGGATAATAGAAGCCCGTAAAGTCATCCCGTTCTAAAAATCCCCAGTCCAGCATCGTGTTAAGATGCCTGGACACCGTACTGACATTCATGTCTAGTTTCATCGCTATGTCCGAGGTACGCTGCATGGGTGCTGTTTCGTCAAATGTGGAAAGTATGGCAAGTGTCTTGCTGACACTTTTCGTATTAGAGACTTTGTGCCGGCTTTCTTCTACCTTCGCCATATCCAGGCCCATGGCCTCCGTTATCCTGCGGCCATACGCCTCATCTGCCCAATGGCAGTGGACTGCATGGCGGTATTTGATATTATCGCTTACCGGTTCTATATTACGTGCTGTATTCTCGATGAGAAGCGCCCGTTTATCTTCTGTCATCACCCGCCACAAATCACCGCCGGCCCTGAAGCAGTTATCCGTCGGGTCGTCCTGAGGGTCATACGCATAGAGTGCGCCGGAAAGGTCCAGTTCTGCTTCCTCATCTGTCAGATTCTTAATGCCCTGCTGGGTTATGCATCCGGCGTTCCGGTATGACTTCCCTGTCAAAATGTGCCAGCTTCTCCAACAGCCAGACGTCCTGCAGCGCAACCGGCCCCCGTACTCCCGTGGTCAGCGAATGTTCATTCTCTGCAACCGGTGCTCCTGCTTCATTCGTCAGTTTTTTACTTTCCTCCATAATAGTACTTCTTTCTGGCCCAATATCGATAATTATTACTATTATTAGTGCAATCCTATTTCCATATATTGTCAATGTCATTTATTAATTCTAATACCTTCTGCGCCGCCTGCTTATGCTGCGCATTGACGGGTATGCCCGCATAGATCTCATCATACCGTACGTCTACCAGTTCTTTTATCGCCCCTTCATTGGCAAGCACAAGCGCATCACCGTCAAATCCGCCCTGCTCCTTATATCTAACATATACCTCCTCGGGACAGATGAGCACATCGACGGAATTGGCACCGATCAAAGTTGTGAGCGCCGTCTCGGATGCGGAAGTATCATCCTCCCCGGATATGTTCGCCTGGATTCGCACCGTATCATGCTTTTCATTGGCATGAAGATACTCTTTTATCTCCCGTTCCAGCTTATCCGTATCCTGTGCATTGCCGCCGACGATTACCACGCTTACTGCTACGTTAGCCCTGCTGCCCTGATACATAGCCGCCCCAAGGTAGACTGCGGCTGCAGCCAGCAGTGCCGCCGCGAACCACGCTTTGTAATACATCCAGATGTACTCTATCTTACCACCGGTACTCATTGCCTTAAGCTTCCTGATTTCTAACTGTCTCTTTTCTTTTTTGGTCATATCGGATTCGCGCTTCTGTTCCATACCCGTATTCCTTCCTTTGTAAATTCCTGCTATATTCATCAGTGTCACGTTGCTTTTAACAGCCGTTTTCGGTATACTATTTATATGCAGCCCGTTATAGGGCGTTATAAAATCCAAAGATAAGAAGGGGAACATATGAGAAGTTTATTTAGCCCTGATAATGCGGTTATGCAGTTTATTGCCAAAATATTTGATCTAGTCGTTCTGAATTTGATCTTTATCCTGAGCTGTGTGCCTGTCATTACGATAGGTGCGTCCATCAGTGCCCTTTATTACGTCAGCCTCAAGATGGTGCGGGAGGAAGACCCGTATATCTGGCAGAACTTCTGGAAATCGTTCCGGCAGAACTTTAAGCAGAGTACCATTGTCTGGCTGCTTTTCATTGCCATATCTCTATTCCTTGGCATGGACTTTTACATTATCAATTCCCAGGACACGGTTCTATTTGCGGTTGTCCGTACCGGGCTCTGGGTCATATGCGGTATATTGTTCTCCATGTTCGTTTATATCTTCCCGGTTATATCCCACTTCGTCTGCACCACCAGACAGGCTTTGAAAAATGCCGCGCTTATGGCTATCGCCCACCTGCCTTACACTTTTCTACTTCTGGCAGGCCATGCCCTTATCGTATTTCTCTGCACCTTTTCCACTAAGACATTTGCCCTTGTGGTCGTGCTCAGCGGCCTCTGCGGCTTCTCCGTGTTCTCTTTTACGGCTTGCATTCTATTCAGCAGCATATTCAAAAAATACGAAACGGAGGAGGCCTGAGGCCTGCACTCCGCAACAGTATTTCCTATATGATCCAGTTGGCGGGATCTTATCTGTCATCTCAGTTCTTTTCTCACCCTGCATGGATTCCCGTATGCTACCACATCAGCGGGAATATCGTTCGTCACTACGCTCCCGGCCCCGATCGTGGTATTCTCTCCGATCGTCACGCCCGGAAGGATTATCACTCCTGCGCCGATCCATGCCCCGCTGCCTATCGTAACCGGGCGATTCATCTGCATCCCCTGTCTTCTCAAGCCTGCATCGAGAGGATGCGCTGCTGTGGCAATCGTCACGTTTGGCCCAATCATGACCCCGTCGCCGATACAGATATCCGTATCATCGGCCAGCGTCAGGTTGAAGTTGACATAGACGTCATCTCCAAGGTAGGTATTCTTACCCCAGCTTGCCCGCAGAGGTGGCTCTATCACGCAGCGTTCGCCTATGCTGCCCAGAAGATTCCGAAGAAGCTGCTGCTGCCGCTCTCTGTCGGAAGGTCTGGTCTGGTTATAGTCATATACGATATCATTGAGGCGCCACTGTTCCTCATACAGAGCATCGTCTGATGAATTGTACATCGCACCGCTTTTCATCATTTCCTCTATTGTCTTTTCCCTCATCTCCATACTGCTTCTCCCTTTATATACTATGATTGTCTTTTCTTATAATATCCCGTATGATTGCTTCAATATCCCTGCCGCTTATGGCAACGTCCTTAATCTCGCAGAGCTTTGACACCTGCTGCATGATATGAATACTGGAAACCTTTTCCACATCATACTCCAGCGTGATGCTGTGGGGCTTCTCGTCTGTTATCCGCACCCCCTCCATGGAGGGCATGCCCTTGTGATACCATGGATTGCTGTCCACCTCGAACTGAATCCTTTTTTCCCTGTTAAAATCCAGCTTCACCTTCTGCATGTCATCGTCCACCACCACCCTGCCATGGTTGATCAGGATAATTCTCCTGCAAAGTGTTTCAATATCCTGAAAATCATGGCTCGTTACGATAAATGTCGTCTTCTCTTCTTCATTCATCCGGCGGATACATTCCCTGATACTTGCTTTCGACTCGCTGTCCAGGCCGATCGTCGGTTCATCAAGATATACGATTTCAGGATTGTGCAAAAATGCCGCCGCGATATTACACCTCATCTTCTGACCAAGCGAAAGCTGCCTTTCCGGGATGCCAAGAAGGGGGCCGATTCCCATAATTTCAGTAAATCTGTCCAGATTTTCTTTGAACCGGTTCGGCGGAATCTCATAGAGCCTCTGAAACAGCCGGTATGACTCTATCACAGGCACATCCCACCACAACAGTGACCGGTTGCCAAACACGACACCAATCTTTTTATTATTTTTCATGCGTTCCTGTTGCGGCACGATACCATTTACCAAGATCCCCCCTTCCGTCGGGGTCAGTATTCCGCAGAGCATCTTTATCGTCGTAGACTTTCCGCTGCCGTTGGGACCTACATAGCCGACCGCCTCTCCCCGCCCGATAGTAAAGCTGATATTATCTACCGCCCGGAGCACCTCATAGTCCGGGCGGAACATGCCTGCGAGCGCTTTCCTAACGTTGCCTTTATTTTTCTTCCGTTTATATTCCTTCACCAAATGCCTGACTTGTATCTGATTACTATCCTGATTTGTGTTCTGATCTGCTATCCGACTCATCCTATCTCTCCGTTCTGCAATATTATGTTCCGGTACTGTCGTAACTTCCCAGTCCCTTTTTCCATATGAATGCCGCTGCAAGTCCTACTGCGCCCGCACACAGCGGCAGTGTAAGCACGACCTCCGTTCCCGCCTTGCCCGCTAGAAACGCTGCGGGGTAGAATCCGACAAACCCAAACGGTATGATAAAGGTAAAAAAGCTTCTTATCAGCACCGGGAATACCGCAAGCGGATATTTTGCAAACTCACGGCAGGTCTGCACAAGTACCGCCATATCCTCCCCTTGTACGATCCAGAAATTAAAGGAATTAAAAATGGTATAAATACCTGAATTGATTACGGTAGCGCAGACAATAAATTCGATAAGAAACAGCAGCATTCCCACGCCAGGCGCGATACGCAGATGTGCAAGCGCCCAGACGATCACCGCACCATAGATGATAATGCTAAGGAGGGCCGGATAATGGAAACGTCTCCCGAGAAGCTGGATAAATGGCGCGGCGGGACGGACGAGGATGACGTCCATCGTCCCCTTCCGCACCGAACCTGATATCTCCCACACACAGTCAAAAAATGCCTGCCCGATTGCCTCAACGACTGCACATAGTCCGAACAGCAGGCATATCTCATATAGATTCCAGTTCCCCAGACCTCCCGCCACATTTGCAATCGTGACAACTCCAAGGAAGCCGGATGCCTCCCTGAGAATCATAGACACAAGCCATATCACCGTGTCTGCCGGATACTGCACCAGAATCAGAAGCCCAATCCGCATGTAGCCTTTCCACAGCCGGGCATAATACCATAACCGTCTCATACTCTATCCTCCCTGCACTACAACTTTCTTCAGCATATGTATATAAAACAGCTTGGCAGCCAGATATAGTATGATAACCCATATGATCTGGATACTGATATAAACTAACGTCTCCGTTGCATCGTACTTACCGAGATAGATCTGAACCGGAACGGACACCATGCCTGCAAATGGCATGTAGCCAAGCACACTCGCAAGACCCTCGGGAAATAGAAACAGCGGTACGATTCCTCCCGACAGAATCGAAAGGAGGGCACTTTTCGTAAACGCCAACCCCCAGTATCCATGCGTATAAAAAGCGCAGATCCCTACCATAAATTCCATGAAAAACATGATGCCGATAGAGATGCAGACACTCACGACAAACAAAAGAAACTCCGCGCCCCCGTAAGGCAGTGCCCCTTTCAATATCCACGTACACAAGACAGTAATAGGAATTCCTTTAAACAGGATAAAAAAGAAAAACTCTCCCGTCCTCTTTGCAAACAGCGTAAAAAATAGTGATACCGGACGTAGCAGCTCCACGCTTATCGTCCCCTCATATATCCACAGGGAAAGCTCCGTATTGATGCCGCCCCCGAACTGGGACGACAGCATCCTCGCAGCAATCACATAGGTGGTGATTTCTGCCATGGTGAAGCCATCCAGAGATTCCTGGCTACGGAATACATATTTCCACAGAAAATAATAGATGAAGATAGATGTCGCCGTACCCGCAATGTTGAACCAGAATGCTTTCATGTACGCAAATTTTGACAAAAAGGTCATACGGACCAGCGTATAAAATTTCTGCATGTTCTTACTCCTTATTACCCGTTATTTCACAAAGAAGGTTCCTGTATTATGAAAACGGGAGAGAAGGTTCTACCCTCCCCTCCCATGTAAATAGAGATTACGGCTCTTTAGCCTTTGATACCGGACTGTGCTACACCTTCGATAAACTGTCTCTGGAAGATGAAAAACAATACGATGATCGGGATGACCGCCATAACCGCCCCGGCCATCTGCATCGGATACTTCGTCGTGTACTGCCCCTGTAATGTGGCAAGCGCCGGACCAAGCGTCATCATCTTCGGCGATGTATTGACGATCAGCGGCCACATAAAGTCATTCCAGGCGAACTTTGCCGTAAAGATTACCAGCGACACGATGCCCGGCTTCACCAGCGGCAGCATAATCTTCCCAAATATCTGGAATCTGTTGCAGCCGTCCAGAATGGCAGCTTCCTCAAGTTCCTTCGGAAGAGACATAAAGAACTGTCTCAGGAGGAACGTACCAAACGCGCTGAAGAGGTTTGGCAGAAAAAGTGCAGGTATCGTGTCAAGAAGGCCGATTTTCTGGATGATCAGGTACTGTGGAATCAGGAAGATCTGTCCCGGAACCATAAGTACGGATAAAATCAGGATAAAAATTGCATTTTTGAACGGAAATTCGATCCTCGCAAATGCATATGCAGCCATGGAACAGAATGTTACCTGTACCGCTGTCGTAACGAGCGTGGATATGATCGTGTTCAGGTACACTCTTGTAAACGGCAGTGCTGTGATTATCTGCGTGTATGCATCCAGTAAGAACTGTTTTGGAAAGAAGGTCGGCGGAATCTGCATTGCTTCGCCTGCCGTCTTAAAGGATGTAAGTACCATCCATATGAATGGAAATACCACGATTGCAACACCTGCAAGAAGAATCACATGCACGATGATTTTTTTGGTACTCGCTTTACTTTTCATGCACTTCTCCTTCCTATTCGTAGTTGACCCATTTTTTCTGTCCAACCATCTGGATGACTGTTACAAGCATGATAACGGCAAAGATAAGGATTGATATTGCCGCGGCATACCCCTTATGCCCATAATCGAACGCCTGGCGGTAGAACAGCATAACGACCGTCTGCGTATTTTCATAGGCCGGGTTCGTCTTGCCTATCATCATATAGATGACATCGAACACCTGGAATCCGCTGATAATGGATGTTATCAGGACGAAAAATATTGTCGGTGTCAGCATCGGTATCGTAATTTTGAAAAACTGTGCAAAGGTACCGGCCCCGTCAATGGATGCCGCTTCATAGTAAGACCGGGATATCCCCTGCATGCCGGCAAGCAGGATGATCATATTGTATCCCACCGTCATCCAGATGCCTACCAGCATGATCATATAGAGCGCAGTAGTTCCATTGGTAAGCCAGCCATGGCCCTCTCCTCCGAGCCCCTTGATCACGCTGTTCAAGATACCCATTTTCTCGTTATAGATCCATTTCCATACCATAGATACCGCTGCCGCCATCGTTACAGACGGAAGAAAATACAACGTCCTGTATATGGAGGTTCCTCTTATCTTGGAATTCAAAAGCGCCGCCAGAAAGATGGATAGGAAGATTCCGATCGGTACCGTGAAGATAACATACTTGAGCGTATTGCCAAAGGTCCTCCACACTTCTGAATCCTTAAATATGTCTATGTAGTTCTGCAGCCCGACAAAAGTAGCTACATTAAATTTGCTGACCTCATTAAAACTAAACCAGACGTTCTGAATAAACGGCCAGATATAAAATACGATAAGCCCCAAAGTAACCGGTGCGATAAATATATACGCCGCCACCCAGTCTTTTTTCTCTCTGCTGCCTGCCCGTCTCTTCGGTATGCCTGTTTTTACTTTTTCACCAGCCATACTCTCACCTGTTTACTTTCTATTTTGCCAGCAGTGCGTCTGCTTCTGTTTTCAGTTCTTTACAAGCATCTTCCAGCGTCATTTCGCCTGTATAAGCTTTTGTCAGCCATGTGGATTCCAGATCATACAGCTCTGCCGCCTTCAGGCAGACAGGAAGCGGATAGGCCTCGTCTGCATGGTTCGTATATGCCGCAAGGTTATAATCCGGGTTAGCTTCCGCAAAATATTTCTGTGCATCCGTCCTTGCAGAGATGACAACACCAGTCTCGCCCTGGATCTTCATTGCCTCTTCGCTTCCAAGCCAGATTGCAAATTCTATCGCCGCATCCTTATTCTTGCTTCCTTCGTATACGGCGTATCCAAGTCCGTTGATGCAGTTGTCTTCCACCCCGTTGAAGGTTGGAATCTCCACACAGTCAACCTTATCTGCTATTGCATCGTTTCCTGCATATTCTGGCACCATGTAGGAACCTGCAAAGTTCATGGCAAGCTGTCCGCCTGAAAACATAGCATCAGCTGTAGTCTCAGCCAGCGCTGATGCTTTTGGTGAAAGTCCTGCCTCGATTAAGTCAATCCAGCACTGGATGCCTTCCTGGGTCTTTGCTTCGCCATATCCTGTCTCTGTTGCATCGTCATTCAATATCCAGCCGCCATTCGCATATACGGTCTGGTAGTACCATGTCTGGAAATCGACCGGGCAGGCAAACGGATATACGCCATCGTCAAGACCTGCTGCCTGTAATTCTAAGGCCAGCGCCTTTAAATCTTCATAGTCCATATCATCCGTCGGATAATCCACTCCTGCCGCGTCAAAGATTTCTTTGTTGTACCAGAGCGCATTGGTATCAAAGTCTTTTGGAACGGCATAGTTAACGCCGTCCCGCACATAGTTGTCGATCAGCGTCTCTGAATAATTGTCCGGAATGTCTGAATCAGCAATTGCATCTGTCAGATCTGCCAGGATGCCGCCGTCTACATAAGAGTCTACATGAAGCACATTCAGCCAGAATACATCGGGTGCCTTTCCGCCTGTCGCAGAAGCTTCGAGTTTCGTCCAGTATTCACTTCCCTTATATGGGGTGAGCTGGATTTCGACGGTCACGTCTTCGTTCTCTGCTTCATACGCTTCAACGAGCGCCTCCATCGCGGGCCTTTGGTTCTCGTCCCAGATTCCCAATGTTAATTTGGTCTTTCCACCGCTGCTTGAACTGTCTCCGCCGCCGCTGCTTTCACAGCCTGCCAGCAGAGCTGCCCCCATTACGAATGCAAGTCCAAGAGCTGCAAGTTTTTTCAAGTTCTTTCGCATAAACTTTCCTCCTTCTTTCTTGTAGGTTTTCTTGTTTCTCCGGCTGATTCCGGAACCGGCCGGTTTATATGATGCTTCTTTGGCTAAGAAGCTACATACTGATTTGACTGCAGAATGTATCCAACTCTATTACGGCACCGCCGTGGATTCTTGATTCCTCCGCGGCTAGAGCGCAGTAATGGCTCTCCAGAGATTTATCCAAAGAGGTCACATTGGGGCTCTCTGGCATCCGCCCGCTTACAATATCAGCAAATTCCTCTACCATCTTCATATCACCGCCGCCATGGCCGGAAAAATCATCGGACAGAGAGGCGATATCCACACGTGTCTCTGTGATGTTCGGATTGAATTTTCGGATGACAATCTCATTTCTTTCAAATGTATTGACATCCATATTGACAATCAGCTCGCCCTTCGTGCCCATAAGCCTTGCGTACCTGGAAGTATCCGCCGAGAATGCACACATGGTAAAGCTCATGGTCGTACCGTCTGTCATGTTCAGGTTCACCACCTGATGGTCCACCACATTGTTGTCACAGTGGTACACGCACCTGCCATAACGTCCTGTCTCAAGCGCCTCCCTTATCTTCTCTTCGGTCGGTTCTCCAGGCGCCAGTACATTAAGCGGCCAGATTCTGTTGCCGCTGTTGTATCCGATCAGCTTATTGTCCATGTAGATCGCTTCTGCATCAAAGGGACAGTCCTCCTTGGCCGCACAGCCGTCCAGGCAGCGCATCGTGCTGCCCCTTGGGGCATGTTCCTCTTTAAACAGGTAGGTGTTCCCATAGGAGGACAGTGACTTACACGTCTTTCCTGCCAGCCACAGATACAGATCCATATCATGGCAGCTTTTCTGCAGTATCATCGGACTTGTCTTGTCTGCATCCGCCCAGTTCCCCCGCACGAAACTGTGGGCCTGATGGAACCAGCCTACATTCTCCACTGCCGCAATGGAAACGATGTCACCGATTTCCCCTGCATCTATCAGCTCTTTCACCTTTCTGTATATCGGCGTATAGCGGAGTACATGGCAGACGATCACCTTACGCTTATACTCCTTTGCCGTCCTGGAAAGCGTTTGAAACTCCTCCGAATCAGGTGAAACGGGCTTTTCCAGCAGGAGATGGTACCCCTTTTCCAGAGCGGGTATCGCATGTCCCACATGCTGCCTGTCCTGTGTGGCGATAAACATCGCATCCGCCAGACGGTCTGCTTGAAGCATGTCCTCTGCACTTGCAAAACAGGACTCCTTTGGAATGCCAAATTCCCTGGCCGCATATTCCACCTTGGCCGGATCTGTGTCAGCCACAGCAGCAATTTTT
The DNA here is from genome assembly GCF_004345005.1 of Extibacter muris. Taxonomy (GTDB): domain Bacteria; phylum Bacillota; class Clostridia; order Lachnospirales; family Lachnospiraceae; genus Extibacter; species Extibacter muris. The sequence goes on along the minus strand of NZ_SMMX01000005.1, from coordinate 24,321 downwards.
ATTTTGTCCGGGTATACTTTCGCAGCCTGGGCATATACATCATGCCCTCTGCTGCCCAGCCCCGCAATCGCGACAGTCACACATGTTCCCATAATATCCTCTCCTTTTTATCCGGCTATCACATACTCTTGCTTATTGAAATCGACAGTCACTGTCGTCCCATCTGCAAAATACGTCCTTTGTACCTGGCAGTCGCCATCGACCATCTCATGCCGTATCATCTCGCATTTTGCAACCTTTTTATGCAGATCAGAGACAATCCGGCTTCTCCTGATGTTATCTTCTATCGCCACCTCTGCCCCGACTTCAAAGGAGCCGTCCGTGTTCGGGTACGCTCCCTCCCTGATTAAATATGGTGCTCCTCCGTTTAAAAGCGCATATAGCATATAATCTTCTTTTTCACTCACCTTTTCCATCATCCACGGCTCAATGATGCAGTCGTGGTATACAAGGTTATAAAGCGGTACCGGAATCCCCTCCTTAGGTGCGCCCGGCTCCCTCATCATAAAGTCATACGGCGCGTAGTGGCAGAATACCAGGCTTGGGATGCACCAGTCGCTCACCTCTTCCGAACTTGGGAGCAGCCCCACTGACATAAGGTATTCAAAGCACTGGTTCCGGTAATCGCAGCAGTCACGCCTTGTCATCCTGTGGAACGGGTTCGCACATTCATCCCCCTCATTGCAGGTGAACACATCAAGATAGGCACAGTCTAATCTAATATCATGGCGCCTGATTCTTGAGAAATTACGCTTTACATAAAAAGGTGCCTGTGAACCGCACAGGAATGCCTGCGGGCCTCCCGCCCATCTCTGGTGGGCAGGGACCGTACCGTCCGCCAGCCTGCATGCATAGTGCTCGTCGTAGCTTGGGGAGGCCAGGTAGTAGTCACGGTACTGGTCGTGGACACCGAACAGATATCCCAGCTCATGCATCGTATCCGCAAGGGATTTCATGCCTGCCCATCCGCCTGCCGCTTCACATGCCGGGTAGTAGTCCGGGTGCTGGTTGTCATAGCCCGGCTCCGCCCATCCGTCCAGATGAAGATAAAGCTTCTCTACCCCGAGCTCCTTCAGGCGGCGCATCTCCTTCTCCCTGGCCGCAAAGGTCGTCAGGCTGTTGTTCTTATCCGGCGCTTCCGTATCATAAAAATCGGAATCCTCCTGTACCGCGTTCTTGATCCCCTTATGTACGAAAGCACACCCTATGAGCCTGTCCACCGAAGGGTTCCTGGCCGCTTTTTCAGTAAGAGTCCGCAGCCTTCCCTGCTCTTTCACGTAGGTCCGGTATACCTTGCAGATATCATTGTAATCACAGTCATTCAAAAAAGTATATCTCACAATTCTGCGGTATTCCATCTTTCCAAGGCTTGGTTCAAACCGGATGCCAGTGTGGGTGTACGGTCCCCCCGCCGGGTGCTCTGCATTATAGCCTGCATTCCACGGCGTGGTGCAGATTGCTATATACCCTGCCCGGTCCCTGACCTGGGCTATCCACGGCATATAACCGCCTGCCGTTCCGAAGAATCCGTCAAATACCACAGACGTAAGCTCTGTCGCCCAGTCGTTCGGAATCATCAGCCCCTGCTGGTGGTTCAATAGCGTGTACCAGCTCTCCTTCTTCTCTTCAAATTCCATCTCCCCCGGCCAGTATACAGCTTTTACGCGAAGCCCTTCTTCGCAAAGCGGAATCCATTCACAGAACACGTCCCCGGTAGCCGCTTCCATCCAGACAATCGTGTCAAACGAATAAGGTACTTTAATTCCATCCACTTCAAACCCTTCAAAGTGGCTCTGGATTCCGTTCCCCAAACCGGTTTCGATGACTTTATGTGTCACCAGGACTGCCTCTTGAAAACAGAATGTGCCCTCCTCACATTCCAGCCTTGCCTTTGCTTCCTCTCTCCAGCTCCAGCTCTCTTCCCCTTTACTGAACATATAGCAAAGACTTTCTTCATCCAGGCGTAATTCCATATCATTTGCTTTTACACTTGTCATATCGTCCCTCTCTTTTGGCAATAGTGCCTATATATATTTACCATTTTCTACTATTATATTGGCTTCTGCACAATTTTACTTACAGGATTGTCTGCCATTATTGTCATATTATCCTGATTCTGCTAGAATGACTTTTAAGGAGGAACGTATCATGACTTATATAAAAACACGTCTCAAACGCGATATTGTAATAGACTCCGTTATCACCCTTCACTATTTTGAATACATGAAGGATTTTATTTTTCAGGGGGAATCCCATGATTTCTGGGAATTTCTTTATGTGGATAAAGGAACAGTCTCCGTCCGTTCCGACGACGACTGGCTGACGCTTAACACGGGAGACATCATTTTCCATAAGCCGAATGAATTCCACGCCATACGGTCCATCGGGAAGAATTCGCCGAACCTAGTCGCGGTGTCCTTCACGACAGAATCTCCGGCCATATCCTTCTTCTGCAATAAAAGCTTCACCCTGGACATGCAGGAGCGCTCCCTGATATCACTCATCATCAGAGAGGCAAGGGATACGTTTTCCACACCGATGCACATTCCTTCCGTGGAACAGGTCCAGATCAAGAGCGAGACGCCTTTTGCTTCACAGCAGATGGTGCTTCAATACTTAGAGCTGTTCCTCATTACCGTCTGCCGGAACCATCAGGAAAGCGCAGGACACGCCCAGACCCTGGTACGCAGGTCATCACCGGAAAAGGAGATGGCGAATGAAACCCTCCTTGATCAGATTATCCAGTACATGGGCTACCACATCTGCGAACGCCTCACGGTCACCGCCATCTGTGAAGACTTCTCTATGAGCCGCTCTGCCCTCCAGACTCTGTTTCATGATAAGGAAGGATGCGGGGCCATTGATTATTTCAATGCGATGAAGATAGAGCGGGCCAAGGAAATCATCCGTGAGGGCAGCATGAATTATACGGAGATTGCATATTTCCTGTCCTACAGCTCTCTCCCCTATTTCTCCAAGCAGTTCAAAAAGGCAACCGGAATGTCGCCCCTTAAGTATTCTTCCTCCATCAAAGGGATGACCGAAGCGCTGAAAAAAACCAGTACGAAGAACCGTAAGCGGGAAATAAAATAAGGCGTACAGCACCCATGACCTGGGGTTATACGCCTTGCGTTTTTTACCACTATTATCCAATTTCCCGTTTTTAAAACTCTGCCTTTAAAAATGCTTCGTATGCTCTCACCGCTTCGTAGATGTCGGCTTTGCTTGCAATCTCCCACGGCGCATGCATGGAGAGTACCGCCACGCCGCTGTCAATCACTTCCATACCGTACGCTGCCATGATATAGGCTATCGTACCGCCGCCGCCAAGGTCTACCCTGCCAAGCTCTGCTGTCTGGAACTGTACATTGTTCCTCTCCATGACAGCGCGAAGCTCTGCCATATATTCGGCATTGGCGTCATTGGAGCCGCCCTTGCCTCCTTTTCCTGTATACTTGTTGAATACCGGCCCGTGTGCAAGATACGCTGCATTTTTCTTTTCAAAGGCCTCCTCGAACATCGGGTCAAATGCGGCGCTCACGTCAGAGGATAGCATTTTTGAATTAGAGAGTGTCCTCCGAAGTGTCAGTTCATCATACTGTCCGCATAAAGACAGGTATTCCGCCACTGTATTTTCAAAAAATTTAGATGTCATGCCGCTTGCGCCGACGCTGCCGATCTCCTCCTTGTCAATCAGAATGCAGCAGGAGGTTCTTTTGACCTCTTTCTTTGAAAGCATGGCGAGCAGAGAGGTAAATGCGCACACCCTGTCGTCCTGGCCGTATGCCATCACCATGCTGCGGTCAAGTCCGCACACCCTTGCTCTGCCCGCCGGGACAACTTCAAGCTCTGCCGAGAGGAAGTCTCCTTCCTCTATCCCATAAGTTTCATCTAACATCTGAAGAATCTGCGCTTTTACCGCTTCTTTTTCTTCTCCCTTGGCCGGACGGTTTCCTATCAGAAGGTCCATTTTCTCCGCATCCAGGAATTTGTCTGCCTTCTTCTCCATCTGCTCGTAGGCAAGATGGGGAAGCAGGTCTGTTATGGCAAGTGCCGGTTCGTCTTCCCGTTCACCGATGGCAATATCAATCTTTGTCCCGTCCTTCTTAATGACGACACCGTGGAGTGCAAGCGGCATTGCAACCCATTGGTACTTCTTAATTCCACCGTAATAGTGGGTATCGAGGTACGTCATCTCTGCATCCTCATACAGAGGGTTCTGTTTGATGTCGATTCTCGGCGAGTCGATATGCGCGCCGAGAATATTCATTCCGTTTACAAGCGGCTCAGAGCCTGCCTGGAAAAGTATAACGGCTTTTTCCGCATAGTCCATATATACCTTGTCCCCTGCCTTTACCGGTTCCCCTCTCTTAATCAGGTCCTTCATATCACGATAGCCCGCTTTTTCCGCCAGCTCCTTCGTGATGCGTACACATTCCCGCTCCGTCTTTCCCAGGTCAAGGCATGTCAGATACCGGCCGATCACCCACTCCAGTTCCTGCAGGTGCGCTTCATCATATGTGTTCCACAAATTCTTTCTGTCCATGTACGTTATTCCCCTTTCGTCTCTTTACAGCTCTTGCGCTGTCATCCATTATATCGGACGGGGGCAGAAAAAGGATTGTCATATTATCTATTTGATTTGTGGAATCGTCCAAACTATATCAGGTCTTTGTGTTAGTTGAAGATTGATTTCAGAAATCCATACCCCTCCGCCTCTAATCTGTCGTATGGTATGAAACGGATAGATGCACTGTTGATACAGTAGCGAAGCCCGCCTGATTCTTCCGGCCCGTCATTAAAAACATGTCCTAAATGACTGTCACCTGCGCGACTGCGTACCTCAGTACGTAACATGTTAAAACTGCTGTCCTGATTCTCTTTCACTACCTCATCTACAACTGGCTTGGAAAAGCTCGGCCATCCACAACCAGATTCAAATTTATCAGCAGAACTGAAAAGCGGCTCACCGGTCACAATATCAACATAAATTCCTTTTTCAAAATTATCGGCGTAATCGTTGGCATAAGGACGTTCCGTATCGCCCTTCTGTGTCACCCTGTACTGGATATCAGTAAGCTTTTCTTTAAGCTCAGCATCACTGGGAGCCGGATAATCTTCCGTCTTAATGAGGGCGGCCACATCATTTGGTCCAGGACCGCACTCCTTAGCAAATTCGTCGGCTTCGTTTAAATTAATATGGCAGTAGCCACCTGGATTTTTGTCTAAGTAGTCCTGATGATACTCCTCCGCCATATAAAAGTTGTCCAGCGGGAGAACCTCGGTGGCAATCATTGATTTATATTTTTTCTGCAGCCTGGTTACAGCGGCTTCCGCGACTGTCTTGTCAGCTTCATCCACATAATAGATGCCGGAACGGTATTGGCACCCCCGGTCATTTCCCTGCCGGTTTACGCTTATGGGATCTACTACTTTGAAAAAACCATCCAGCAGCATATCGGTTGAGATGCGGGAAGTATCATAGACCACCTTCACTGTCTCGACATGCCCGGTATTGTTATGGCACACTTCCTCGTAAGTCGGATTTTCCGTGTTCCCGTTGGCATATCCCACATCGGTGCTGCTCACGCCGGGAAGTCTCTTTACATAGGCTTCCATTCCCCAAAAGCATCCGCCCGCCAGATAAATGGTATGCAGATCTTTTTCACTTACTTTTCTATTCTCCTGCTCTGTTGTCATGTCTTTCTCCTTTCCATTGACCATCATATCCGCTTGCCCAGTAGGCATATTTTCAGTATTCCCTTTTTTGTCGTCAGCCGTTCATATTTTTGAAAAAACAAAAAAGCCTTGGAAACCTGAATTTCCTGGCTTTTCAGAAGGCGCCAACCAGAATCGAACTGGTGATAGAGGTGTTGCAGACCTTTGCCTTACCGCTTGGCTATGGCGCCATATGCTATTGAGGCCACATCATATCTTTTGGAAGTGACCAGATATTATTATATCAAAGCTTTGCCGTTTCGTCAATAAGAATATTCATAATTAAGACCCAAATTCCCCGCCAGAGGATTTTCTCCTGGCGGGGAGTCTGGGAGGGACTGTTATTATTCAGCAGCTAATTCTTTACCATCTGCTTTTTCCGTCTTCTTATATATCAGCAGCAGGAATGCCGCTAGACATCCGATCGCAAATATAATTCCCGCCGGATAGGCAACCGATGCGCCAAGCTTGAAGCCTTCCGGCGCCATCAGGATATATGTAAGGCTGACTGCTGACATGAATGTCGCCGGAACCACGGCTATCCATGGGGCAGTCTTGTTCTTCACCAGATACGCGCCTGCCGCCCAGAGTGCTATCATCGCCAGCGTCTGGTTGCTCCAGGAAAAATATCTCCATACTATCGTGACATCCACCTGTGTCAGCAGTGCGCCCACTGCTAACAGAGGTATCGTAAGTGCAAGACGTTTCGTAATAGGCTTCTGTCCTATCTTGAACCAGTCTGCTATCGTCAGTCTGGCGCTTCTGAATGCAGTATCCCCTGAAGATATCGGACAGGCAATGACGCCAACCATCGCTATTACGGCGCCGACCGGTCCAAGCAAAGTATTACAGATTTCATACACGACGCCGCCCTGGCCGCCCAGGCGAACGACCGCTTCCTGAAGTCCGCCTGTAGTCTCATAAAAAGCAACCCCGGCTGCCGCCCACACAAGAGCGATGACGCCTTCCGCCACCATCGCGCCATAGAAGATTTTCCTGCCGTCCGTCTCTTTTTCCATACATCTCGCCATAAGCGGGGACTGTGTCGCATGGAATCCGGAGATGGCACCACACGCCACTGTTATGAACATGAAGGGGCAGATGCTCTGTCCGTCCGGATGCAGGTTGCTCAGCGTAAGTTCCGGTATATGATATCCTTTTACGATAATTCCGCCTGCCACGCCTATGCACATGATTACAAGGCAGATACCGAATATCGGGTATACCCTGCCGATGATCTTATCGATTGGGACAAGCGTCGCGAGAAAATAATATCCGATTATCACTGTAAGCCAGAATGCCGCATTCAGTGAATTTGGAGTCAGCATTGCAAGAAGGTTCGCAGGTCCTGTCGCAAATACGACACCTACCAGGACGAGCAGAACCACGGAAAACACCCGCATGATGTTCTTCATGACCGGTCCAAGATACAGGCCGACAATCTCGGAAATGCTGCTGCCTTTGTGCCGGATCGATATCATCCCGGACAGATAGTCATGAACCGCTCCTGCAAAGATAGTTCCGAATGTTATCCACAAGAACACGACCGGCCCCCAGTAAGCCCCCAGTATCGCGCCGAAGATAGGGCCAAGCCCCGCGATATTGAGGAGCTGAATCAAAAAGATTTTTGCCGGATGCATCTTTACATAGTCCGACCCGTCTGCCATCGTAGTTGCAGGGGTAGGCCTGTTATCCGGTTGGAACGTCCGCTCGACAAACTTTCCATAAATCAAATATCCGCCCACAAGTATTATCAGGCATACTAAAAAAGTAATCATAAAAACACCTCTCCTTCCTCTGTTTTGAGTCCCTCCTTTGTTTGAAAGGATTCTAACATATACAGATTCAGGATTGGTGCTTTTTTGTCTATCATGTATATATATCTGTGTAAAATGTTGTTTTTCATGTGCATGATGCCATCATTTCCGCCGCCATTCACGCATCGAGCAGTTCTTTGAGCTGCTTCAGCAGCCCCCGGCTCACGGTCAGCACTTCCTTTTCATAGCCGAGAAGCTTGACACAGCTGCAGTTATTGATCCACGGATAGACTTCCACAACGTATTTCAGATTAATCAAAAAGCTCTTCTACGTTTACGACCACAAGCTTCTTCTCTGTAGGGATAGAGATCCTCGTAAGCGGCTGTCCCTGCCCTGTCGCCCTATCATCCAGCGCAAAGAAGCGCTCCAGCGTCTGGTCCACCCTCGCCTTGTCATATGGCTTCAATATGTAGTTGAGCGCCTCTACATCGAACGCCTTCTCCGCATAATCGTTATACGCAGTGGCAAATACAATCTGTGCACAAGGATGGCTTCTTCGTATCATGGATGCCAGCACCGTCCCCTCGATGTCCCCGAGATGGATATCCAGAAAAATGAGATCCGGCTCCTCTTCCGCCAGGACTTCGACAGCCGCCTTACCGCTTGCAGCCTCCAGAATCTCTGCCTCCATCCCCCTTTTCTCAAGGCTCTGGCGAATCAGGTATATGAGCTCGCCTCTTGTAAGCCTCTCATCTTCAATAATCATTATCTTCATCCGTGTCTCCCTCCTTTTGGTATAAGGAAACTGACTGCCGTACCTTCCACGGAACTTTGTATGTGAAGTCCCCCTGCAGCCCCATAGATGCTTTTCAGCCTTTTATGTACATTGGCTAATCCGACCTTCTCATGGGGCATCTTGTCTTCCGCAAGTGCGCCCATGACCTCACCGGGCATCCCTTTCCCGTTATCCTCGACAACTACCCGCACGCCCCGCTCGATAGCCGACACGCTGATATGCACGCTTCCCCTCTCCCGCTTCATGGCTCCATGCTTCACGGCATTTTCCACCAGAGGCTGAAGGATAAACTGAGGCACTTCGATATGAAGTTCCTCCGGGACATCTATCTCAACAGAAAGCCGTTCTTCAAAACGGGCCTTTTCAAGCCGCAGATATGCCCTGACATGGTTCAGCTCCTCCTGGATGTCTATCATATAGGACTTCGTCTGCAGCGTATTGCGGAAGTAATCACCCAGAACTACGAGCAGCTCCCGTGCATCCTCCGGCCGTTCCCGGCAAAGCGCCGTTATGATGCTGAGGGAATTAAAGAGAAAATGCGGATTTATCTGGGACTGCAGAGCCTCAAACTCTGCCTTCTGGCGCAGCTCTTTCTGCTTCTGCAATTCGGACAGTCTCCATCGCCTCCATGATAATACGGGGAACCTTATCAAGCTTCTTCAAATCCAGGTTAGGGTGAAGCGCATGGGTGCACAGAATATCATTCCAGTCGGTAAATATCACCCCGTCTTCACCGGTATAATCCACGATTACCTCCGCAGCCTTGTTCAGGCTGTCTATATTATACAGACCTTTCCTAAGGTAGGGCAGGCACTGGTCTGTAATGCCGAGCACCTTGCGCACGCTGTCCGCAGACTTCTTATCCTGCTGGATAAGGATAGAATTGAAGATGTGGATGAAGATGACAAGGCCAAAGGAATTGAAGACGATCATAGGAAGCCCTATCACCTTCACGAGCGCCCATGCAGACTCATATGGCCTGGCAATCAGAAGAATCAGGACCATCTGCAGGATTTCAGCCACTGTAGTGATAATAAACAGATCCCCGTGCCGCCATTTATGCTTCCTCACATATCCGGAAAAAGCCGCGCCGAGAAGCCCTTCTACGATAGTAGACACCGCGCAGGCCGCCGCCGTCAATCCTCCGATATCACAGAGATATCTATGGGCCCCCGCGATGAGAGCCGCTCCTATGCCTACCACCGGACCGCCTAGGATTCCCCCGGCCATCACTCCGATTACCCGCGTATTTACGATGGCTCCCTGTACACTGATTCCGGTGTAAGTGGAAAGTATGCTGATTCCACCGAACAGGAGCGACAGCAATATCTTGTCCTTCCATTCGCCGGTCTTCCCCGCATACCGGAAAAATATCCGCTTCATCCTGTCAGATTTCGTCAGCCCCTGGGCAATCAATGCCAACAGTCCGATATTCAGCATCAGATTCATAAAGATGTCCAGAACCATATGCCCCCCCTTCCCAACGTCGTTATCTTTCGTGTATGTCCATATATCTGACAATATTCTATCATCCATCAAACGGCCTGAACAGCTAAATATGCTTCCTGCGTAAAAAAAACCGCTGGATTCCTTCAGAAAAGAATCCAGCGGACTTTATGGATGACCCCGACGGGAATCGAACCCGTGTTACCGCCGTGAAAGGGCGATGTCTTAACCGCTTGACCACGGGGCCATACCACGCTTTCCTTAAGCGTGACCGAAATCTATTTTACCATAAATTATCAGGTTTTGCAACAGTTTTCTGCAAAAACCGCTCTTTTCTTCTGCAGCATCCCATATATCCGAAACCGCCGCGGTTGACAAACATCCTCCGATTCGTTATGTTGGTAAGAGATATTTTGAAAGGAGACTGCTTATGAAATCCTTAGTATTAGCAGAAAAGCCTTCCGTAGCGCGGGATATCGCCCGGGTGCTCCACTGCAGGAAACAGATTCCAGGCGCTATCGAAGGTGATAAATATATCGTGACATGGGCGCTCGGACATCTAGTGACCCTGGCTGACCCGGAAGGCTATGACAAGAAGTACAAAGAATGGAACATGTCGGACCTCCCCATGATTCCGGGAAGGTGGGAACTCGTCGTTATCAAGCAGACATCGAGGCAATATCGGTCCGTCAAAACGCAGCTCTTCCGCAAGGATGTCGCAGATATCATCATTGCCACCGACGCAGGACGGGAAGGTGAGCTTGTGGCCCGGTGGATCCTAGAAAAAGCCGGCTGCCATAAGCCGATACAGCGCCTCTGGATATCTTCTGTCACCGACAAAGCGATCCGGGAGGGATTTGCAGACCTGAAGGACGGCAGGAACTATACGCCCCTTTACCTCGCCGCTAAAAGCAGGGCGGAGGCTGACTGGCTTGTGGGCATCAACGCGACACGGGCGCTGACATGTAAATATAACGCCCAGCTGTCATGCGGACGTGTCCAGACCCCTACCCTCGCCATCATCGCACGACGTGAAGAGGAAATCCGGCAATTCCGGCCAAAGGACTACTATGGGCTGGAATGTACGGCAGGCAACGTGAGATGGACCTGGCAGGATAAGAAAAGCGGAAGCTGCCGCAGCTTCAACGAAAGCTATATCAAGGACATCTCTGCCGGACTGAAGGATGCCTCCATGAAGGTTGAAGAGATCAAAAAAGCATCCAAAAGAACACTTTCTCCTGGGCTGTATGATCTGACCGAACTCCAGAGGGACGCCAACAGACGCTTCGGCTACTCCGCCAAAGAGACGCTGAACATCATGCAGCGCCTGTATGAGAACCATAAGGTGCTCACGTATCCAAGGACGGATTCGCGCTATATCGGCACCGATATCGTCCCCACAATCAAAGAGCGGCTCAAGGCATGTTCCACGGGGCCATATAAGAGAATCGCGGGGAGTCTGATAAACAGGCCGCTCCAGGTAAACAAGTCTTTTGTGGACGATAAGAAGATAAGCGACCACCATGCAATCATTCCGACAGAGGAATATGTACAGCTCGACCATATGTCCAATGAAGAACGCAAGATATACGATCTCGTCGTGCGCCGTTTCCTGAGCGTGCTCTACCCTCCCTTAGAGTACGAGCAGACGACCATGAAGGCTGCTGCCGGAGGCCAGGTATTTCTGGCAAAGGGCAAAGTGGTACGCTCTGTGGGATGGAAAGCCGTCTACGAAGACAGATGGGACGACGAAGCCGATGATACCGCTTCCGAGCCCGGACCCGCGGACCAGGCCCTGCCGGAGCTCACGGAGGGAGAGGCCCTCACCGTATCCGGTATCCGCAACACCACAGGCAAGACAAAGCCGCCGGCCCGGTTTACCGAAGCCACCCTCCTCTCTGCTATGGAGAATCCCGCCCGATACATGGAGTCCACAGACGCGGAAGCACGCAAGACGCTCGGGGAGACCGGCGGGCTTGGTACGGTGGCCACCCGTGCGGATATCATAGAAAAGCTGTTCCATTCTTTCTATATAGAGAAGAAAGGCAAGGAGATACTCATCACTTCCAAGGGCAGGCAGCTCCTGGAACTAGTCCCCGGAGACTTAAAAAGGCCAGAGCTCACCGCAAGCTGGGAGATGGAACTGGCAGGCATCGCTAAGGGGGGCCATAAGCATACCGAATTCATCCAGGGAATCCAGGATTACACGAAGGAGCTCATCGAAGAGATCCGGCACGGGGACGGTACCTTCCGCCACGAAAATGTGACTAATACCAAATGCCCCCGCTGCGGCAAACGGATGCTTGCCGTGAACGGCAAAAACTCCCGTCTGCTCATATGTCAGGACAGAGAGTGCGGCTACCGGGAAACGATAGCCCGCACAAGCAATGCACGCTGCCCGGTATGCCATAAAAAGATGGAACTTGTCAAAAGGAATGAGGAGGAAACTTTCGTCTGCTCCTGCGGCTATAAAGAAAAGCTCTCCGCTTTCAAAAAGCGAAGAGAAAAAGAAGGCGCGGGCGTATCCAAAAAAGACGTCCAGCGCTATATGAAAGAACAGAACAAAAATAAGGAGCCTCTCAACAATCCATTTGCCGATGCTCTGGCCAAAATCAAGTTGGATTAAGGGGAGGCAAGGCAGGATGGCAGGAAAGGATGTGCAGCTTCGGTGCGCCTCTGTCCAACGAGCTATGCCCCTTCCCGCCATCTTGTTATCTCTATATGCCAATGCACTATATGCCTACAGCCCGAATTTGCCTTTATAATAGCTCTCTGCATTGTACAGGGCCGCCGCCGGATTATGTCCGAGCACCCTGTCCTTTGTCACGGCAGTAGTGACAAGTGCATCGGAATATTTATAAAACAGGCTGTCATGCCCGACGCAGAGGCCTACCACTACGTTCAGGTCTGTCTGTTCCTCATTCAGCAGCTTTGCCTGCAGTATCGGATTGCACATCGTCTTGCCCACTCCTTCACATTCCTTCGGTATGCCCACATCCACCTTTGGCACCGTTCCAACCTTGCAGCCTACACCATAGACTTCAAATCCATGTTTCCTCAATATCTTAGCGAGCGTCCTGCTCTCTCTGATCAGGCCGACACAGGTAGCTATCCCTATCTTATGTGCTCCTATCCTACGGGCGAAGTCCATGATCTCTTCCACTCTGGTATACTGGCAGTAATGCTCATATTCTACTTCTGCCGCCGCAACCATGGCTTTCTTGTTATCTTCTTCCTCATAACAGGCAAGGGCCTGTGCAAGCACTTTCTCATCCATATGCGTCGTCAGGCAGAAAGCAGGGAACCCCTTATCACCGTCATTACAATTCGTCACTGCACAGTCGATGCAGGACAGCTTCTTTGAATCTTCCATAATTGCCACCTGTAAGGGCATGCCCCGCCCTACCCTTCCTTTTCCTTTTTTCTCATTTTCAGCTTCAACATTGCCAGCGCTTTCCTGGCGTCCGTCCCCATCACCGTATTCTGCGCCAGTACGGTCGTCTCGTCTCCGGCCTGCCGGCCTTCATCCAAAGTCTTGTAATAGCAGAGGACGCCGTCCATGTATTGGTTCTGAACGACGAAGTCCTCCGCCGGGCAGAGGCTTAACGCCACGACAGGAATGCCTCTCTTTTCTGCCGCTTCAATAGAATGTGCGTAGTCTACATGGTTATTCCCCAGTCCGTTGCAGGAGAATACCGCTCCGTCCACGCGCATGCATTCAAGGGATGCCCCCACCCGCTCCGCGGACAGATACTTGTCCTCATCCTTATCCGGGGAGCCGACAATCACTATCCCTCTCAGGTTCACATCTTGATCTTCCGACAAGATCTCTACAAGAGGATCCCTGCATATTGTCATCTTGCCGTCCACCGTAATCCGGTTCTCCCCACCATAGGAGACATCCTCTACGTGATACGCCCGGACCGTAAGCCTTGATCCTGTGTCCATATGCCTGTTCACCTCCATGGCTGCCCTCAATCTGTACGGGCAAAATAATATGCAACTATCAAATCTACCATTCTGTCGTAGCTTTCCACACCTTCTTCCTGTCCGTTCGCCTTCAGATATGTATCGTTTACCTGGTTAGCCACCTCCGCGATCCTTCCGTCGTACTTCTCCCAGTAGTCATGATTCGCCTGCAGATCAGGTTCAACCTCGGCAGACAGTCTGGCGCGCACTTCCTGATAAGCCTCGTAATCTTCCTTGTGCAGCAGATTCATACAGTAGATCCATCCCATGAGCTTCCCGCTGTATTGGAAATCTCTTCTTTCTGAGCTGGTACAGGCGAGCCAGGCGATAAAATTGGCCTCCTGCTCCTGCATAAAGCCTTTCAGATGAGAAAGCTCGTGGCAGGCCGTAAACGGTATATTATAATCTGTCATCGCACTGTTGTAATTAGCCTCTATTGTAAACGGAGAATAGATGCCGGTCAAGCTCTGTACGGATAATATCCACGAGTTGAGAAGGCCTTTCGGAACCGGATAATATCCCGACAATTCCGGGTATGTCCGTCCCAGCGCCTCCATTGCCTCAACCGCTCCCTTAGTTTCATTCTTGTCAAGCGCCATGACCCCATCCTCGTTGCGCCGGGCCAAACCGCTGGCTGCGTTGACCTCGTCCGTGAGCCAGATACACACTTCCTTCAGCTCTGCCACCGTATATTCTCTCGTCTGCAGTCCTGCGCTGTCTGAAAAAGATGTCCGCTCATAATTCACCCCGCAGTTCAATGCATAGACCAGAAACAGTATTCCTGCTGCCAGAAAATACCCCGTCAGCAGCTTTGCCGCCGCGGCCCGGCCGTCCTGCCTCCTCAGAATCTTGAGCACCGTGCGTGCTGCCCACAATGCCAGTGTCAAAGCCAGCACATACAGCCCGATCTCAGCGAGTGAAAAAGGGAACAGCCCGGATATCCGTCCCAGTACCCCTTCCAGCCTGCTGTAAATATGCCGGGAATACCAGTCCGCCATACCTGTAACCTTTTTCGCCATATATAGCAGAAGCAGGCCCGCTGCAAAGCATATGCACCCGGCTGTCATCCTTCCCATGTTCCCGTCTTTCTGTCTCATACCGTCTTTTCTGTTATGTTCCATATGTACCTCTCATGTCCGTCCACTTTTCCTGCTCCTGCTATTAAGTCTAACAATATTCCGGCACGATTACCAGTGGAAGATATGTGTAAAAACAAGGAGGGCTGACGTGCAGAAGGCAGCCGGAGTCAGTACCGGCTGCCTTTGAACTGTTATGCCTATTCGTATTTTGTCATAGACTTCTGGCACACGTTATTCGTCTCAGGGTCTATGTCAATCTCACACTGGCTGAAATAGCTGCTTTCGTCTGACCATGTAAACATATGCAGCGAATCGCCTTCATATGTATCCTCTGTCTCCCCGTACATCGCCAGCACGTCATCTTTAGCGGTTCCAACAGCTATGCCGCCTCAAGGTCAGATATGCTGCAGGGCAGCGTTACGACCTTCTCTCCGATCTGGACCGTGTAG
The DNA here is from genome assembly GCF_004345005.1 of Extibacter muris. GTDB lineage: Bacteria > Bacillota > Clostridia > Lachnospirales > Lachnospiraceae > Extibacter > Extibacter muris. Next base: position 9,106 of record NZ_SMMX01000005.1, on the reverse strand, counting down.
CTGTCCCATTTGTCACCTAATTCTTTGCTCTGCCTGGCCGGAGCCGTCTTTGCCTTGTCTGTATCATCGTCACCGGCATCCCAGTCAAGGCCGCCCCCGGCATCCGCAGCCTCTTTTGCTTTTTCGGTACTTTGATTTCATCTGCTTTGTCATATTCGTTGTAAGTGAGCTCCACATAGTATTCGTCCACTTCAAGTCCTTCGTGCTCATCCCCCATCAATTTGGCAAGGACATCCTTCATATCTATATAGATCCTGGCCGGCAGGATACTGTCCTGGTAGATGTCGATGACACACGGAATCTTAGCGTCCTTCATTCCATCCACGTCGAGATTGATGCCAGGGTATCTGTATCATCTCCCAGCTCAGCAGCCAGCTTCATGTTGCTTGATACTGATTTAACTTCTTTGCTGTTCTTGTCCATATCTGTCAGCAGATTCTCCGGCGTCGCCTTTTTGCCGCACCCTCCGGCCATCAGGGCGGCCGCGAGCAGCACAAGTCCCAGGAGCCAGACATTTTTCCGTTTCTTCTTCATAACCTCTCCTCCATCTTGTTTTCTGATATTTTGATAATCAAAGATATTGCACCTCTATTATGCCATAAATTTAACAAGAAGAAAAGCACAGCGGCAAAGATTATGTCCGCTGTGCTCTTACAGATTCAAAGGATGCACAGTTATCTGTAATATCCAATATGCTTTCTTGTCCGTTCCACATCTGGTAACGTACCCTGCATACCGGACTTTCCCGTATTATCCTGCACATGCTGCCTTTCTGCGGGGCATACAGCCCGAAAGACCTCTCCCCGAGCTTCGTAACTTTAAGGTGCATCTTCCCTTGCCTCACAAGCACTTCGCTTTCACTATAGTGTGTGATCCTGGCTCCGAGGTACGTAGCCATGCGGTACATATGCCCGCCAATATATGCCGCGCTGATCGTGCCAAAAAAACTCCTTCCCCAGAGGGGCACATCAGCGGCCGAGAGCATGATGCTGCCCTCCTGCTTCCCGGTAAGCAGACACTGTGTCCACACATATTCTTTCGGAAAGGAATGCCCCCAGTCAGTTTCAATATACCCCAGGCCGTTTTTCATCTCTATCGCAGTTCCGTTTATCGTCAGAGTCCCTTCTGCCCGGTGCCTCATGCTCACGACGCCATGGTTGCACTCCAGAAACGGGAGCAGCCGGAACGGACCCATGATATCTTTTTTCAGTCTCGTGAACGGCCCGTAGCTGACATGGCCCTGGATTGTCAGTTCCTTACTCTTTATATTAACCCGGATGCCCTTTTTTGAGAATAGGTTATCGCCCATTTTGATTCTGAAGTTCTTCTTATCAATCCTGCACTCGGATACCGGGTAGGAGACGCACCAGGAACCTTCCCCCGTAATGACCTGTACAGAAGCCTCCCACTCCCCTGTTATTCCTGCATGGACCGCGGGGATAAATGCGATCATTTTACCGTCAGCCTGATGCTTCAGGTACCAGCCTTCAAAATAAGGAAACTTTTCCATCAGCTCTCACCTCCCACGCTTATGTCTTTCTGTGCCGGACCATCCGTCACCCTTCCTTTACAATCAAACCGGGAGCCGTGACACGGACACTCATACGTCTTCTCATCGGGATTCCATGACAGATGGCATCCGAGATGGGAACAGCGGCTAGTCCGTACGTTCTCCTTCCTTTCCTCCGGAAGCTTGGACGGCTTTGCCAATGTCGCCGCCGTGTGGCCGCTTTCCTTGATAAGGCTGCCGGCCGCGCTCCGCCCGATATGGCGCTGTGGGGAAAAGACTTCTTCATAAGGATTCTTCTCACCGCATATCTGGTCGGATAGTATCATAGCAGACACCATCGAAGAAGTCATGCCCCATTTTTGAAACCCCGTTGCTACATACCAGTTCTGCTTCCTGGCGCTGAACCGGCCGATATAGGGGACTCCGTCCAGCGTCATGCAGTCCTGCGCCGACCACCGGAACGCCTCTTTGCTGCCCGGCCACCAGCGGGCGGCCGCCCCCTCCAGCTTCTTGTACTGGCCGCCGTACGCGTTATCTCCTGTCCGGTGCGCTCCCCCTCCGATAAGGAGGAGCTCTCCGGCTGTCCGCAGGGAAAGGCTGTCATCATCAACCCCCAGATAGACTCCATTTAACGGGGACGCCCCTTTCACTGCCAGCACGTAGCTTCTCTCCTGATGCATTCTCATAAAATAATAGCCTGGCATGTTTACGAACGGATAGTGGCTGGCAAATACGATATTTGCAGCCTGCACATTGCCTTTATCTGTTTCCACGCCGTTATCTGTCACCTTTAATACTTTCGTATTCTCACATACCGTAATTTCCTCAGACAGAGCTTTTAAAAACTTCATCGGGTGGAACTGTCCCTGTGCATCAAAACGAAGGGCCCCTTCGATCCGAAACGGTAGTTCCGTATCCTCCGTCCATTTTGCCGGAATCCCGAGACGAAGCGCCGCCATATATTCATTGTGGAGTTCTGTCTTTTTCCTGTCCGCATACAGATATGCCGGGCATTCCTTCCAGTCACATTCAATCTTCAGCCGTCGTATCACTGACTCATATTCTCTTACAGCCGCCTGGTTGGCCTGCGCGTACTGCCTCGCCAGCGCCTCGCCCTTCGTCTTTATGAGCCCTGCGTATATCAGGTTGTGCTGCGATGTCACTTTGGCAGTCGTGCAGCCTGTCTGTCCGCATCCGATGCGTCCTGCCTCAAGCACAATACATTCCCGCCCCTTTTTCTGCAGTAGAAAGGCAGTCAGGATCCCTGCCATCCCGCCCCCGATAATAACGGTATCTATACTGATGTCCCCGGCAAGTGGATTGCGTGCCGGAACCGACACGGACTCTTTCCAGTAGGATTTGTTCTGCATATTATTCACCTCCCGTATAGCATGCTCCGTTTCTGGTAAATATATGCAGATGTTATCATTCTTCCTCTATACTAAAAGGTAGAATCAATTCTTCTAGCCCCTCGATTCCCATAGCGGCTGCCTTCGCCTTGGAAGAGCTGAACATTACGGAGAAGGAGCTCTTCATCGCCTCGCCAAACAGCATGGCATCGCCGCCCTCCAGTCCGGCCATCAGCTCTTTTGCCTGCCCGTCCAGGTTGAGATACGGCTGCAGGCGGGATAGAGGCTGGCCCAGTATAAGATATTGCAGAAGCTTATTGTATATCTCCCGCAACGACGGCAGATCCATCTCATCTATCATCATCTTAATGCATAGATAGCTTATGGTCCCTGCATGTTCCTCCCTCTCTATGAGGCTCTCGATATCGTGTTTTATTCTCTTCCTCATCTCAACGTCCATAAGCGGAAATACACGGACCGCCAGTGATTGGGACGTAATTGCCAATATGTGCACCGCATACAGGTACAGCCTGACGTTTTTCTTGACAGCAGGTGAACGCCATTTCACTTTCCTGCGGCCCTTCTCCGGGGATATCACCTTGGTCCCTTTACCGTTCACGGACTCGGCTATCCCCAGGTCATTCAGCAGCGCGATAGCCCTCCGCATGGTAATGATAGGCGTTGATGTCTGTTCTGCCAGGATCCTGGCAGAGGGGAGGAAGGTGTCAACAGGATATTCGCCACTGTCGATCTGGAATAAAATCTTACCGGCTGCCACCAGACAGGTCTGCCGCCTGCCCCACTCGTACGGGTCCTCTGTGGCCGCTCCCTTTTCAGGATTGGATACCGGACATCGCCCGGCAATCTGATTCCATAAAATTCTTCTGTCCCCCTCTTCTCTGACTTGCAGCAGTCTATATAGCAGCGGCGCCAGTTTCTCGTGCTCCTCTTCCCACCCTTCTTTTGATTTTCCGAGATGCGCCAGAAATGCCGGATATGTCAATAAGGCTACATCATAATACAAGTCAATTAAAAGAGGATTCTTCAGCCCTTTGATTACATGAGCCAAAAAATCCAGAGTCGGTTCGTCCCAGGAGAGGGCAGGACGGTCCAGGATTCCATAGAGCTTTTGAATCTCCTTTTCACTGCATGCATCAAGTCCGTATAGAAAGACTTCCGGGAAGAACAGGTCAAAGATGCTGCAGATGTCCTGCATAAGTTCCTCGCTCACAAAAAAGTCATCAAGATCGGCTTTCTCCTGTCCAGCAATATGATTGCCCGCAACCGTTCTCCTCCCTCTTACATTCAATATGTAGCCATCCCTTTCCAGCAGCCGGTAGGCCCCGCGCGCCGCCATGGCAGATACGTTAAAAAGTTTGCCGAGCCTCTGGACAGAAGGGAGCGGCTCCTCTTCCCGATAAAACCCATAGTGGATACGGGTCAGCAGGTATCCATAAATCATCATATCTAGGTTTCTTGTCTTCACTTTTTAAGCACCTCCCGCTTATTTATCATTATATCACGATATAGGTACGTATATAATATAAGAAACAATAGAATAGGCCTGCGGATTGGCTGACCAATCTGCAGGCCTATTCTATTGTCTCTTACATTCTGAAAATCCTTACCTCAGGCAGATGCGCTATATGTTAAAAAGGTCGTTCAGCGCCTCTCCCATCGTCGGATGTGTAAATATCATATCTCTTAATGTGGTATAGTGGAGCCCCGCATCCATAGCCAGTTTGACGAGATTGATCAGCTCATGAGATTCCTCACAGAAGAGATGGGCCCCGAGTATCTTACCGGTGCCGGCATCTACCACCGCCTTCAGAAGACCGTCGGGCTGCCCAACTACCAGGGCTTTTGGTATGGCTGTGGCTTCAAGCCGCGCGGTCTTAACTTTGTAACCTGCTTTGGCTGCCTCTTCTTCACTCATTCCCACCCTGGAAAACGGGGGGTTCATAAACACGCTATACGGAACTGCGCCCCGTTTATCTAACGTATAGCTCCCATCTCCTAATACTTTAGAGCGTACCATTCTATAATCATCCAGGGAGATATAAGTAAACTGCAGCCCTCCCACTACATCACCCATCGCAAAGATATGAGGAGCGGTTGTCGTCCTTGTATCATCTGTTATGATGCCGCCTCTCTCATTCGTCTGAACACCGGCCACCTCCGATTATGACGAGACGTGCAGGCAGCTCCTCTAAGTCTAACAATGTCTCGCTGAGATATACATAAGGGTTTGCCTTAATTCCTTTGATAGGAGGGATGAACGGTGAAGAACCTGTATTGATATAAAACTGTTCGCCATAAATGGTCTGTTTCCCTTCCGAACTGTCAATCTCTGCTTCGTGCGGAGAGAGAAATCTTGCTTTGCCCTGGATGACCGACACGTTCGGGCTGCTTTCCAGCTTCTGGTAGTTCTTTTGCCTCAGCTTTTCGACAAGCACGCTCTTTTTCTTTACGGCCTCCGCATACGCCTCTCTGCCTGTCTTGCATCCCCTTGACGCTTCCCTGGCACTGTGAACAAGCGATTTGGTGGGAATACATCCGACATTGATACAAGTGCCCCCATACATCTTTTCCGATTGTTCAATCATTGCAACTTTTCTTCCCGCATTTCCGAGTGCATTCGCTATCGTCTTGCCTCCTTTACCAAAACCAATGACAACAGCATCATAATAATTATTTCCTGACATGGCATACCTCCGCTTTATATGTATATTTTTAAGTTACAGATTATACTGTAACTTTATCATATACAGTTTAATCTGTCAACCATAAGATTACGAAGGATTTTATATGTATGACAAGGTACATGGAAAAGCCGGGTTATTTTCAATATCTGAAAATAACCCGGCCATGTGCGGTGGCTCCTTAAATCATTAACTGTGAAGAATCGACTCCAGATCGGACATAGATACATCCATCCGTTTAGAAGTCTCCTCCATTGACATTCCGGAATCCAGGAAACGCTTTACAACCATTTTCATGTTTTCACCAACTTCGATAATATGGCCGTCCAAATCGTAGAAACGTACAGAGCGTTGTCCCCATCCAGCTTCCCTCACACCATCCCCTAAGTATTGGATATCGTTACGTTGTTCTAATTTAGCAATAAACCCGTACCATAATCTTGTAAGACCTCAAGTCCAAATATTTCCTGATAGAATTTTTTAGAGAGATTTACGTCTTTCACTGCTATACATACGCCTTCATATTTCATCTAAGTTACCTCCTACGATATGATACTGCTATTAATTCAAATTCATTTCTCCCATGGCTTACCTTTCGATGGAAATAAAAGGAGGAAAGGTATCGGAGCTATCCTTACGCCGCATCGTCGCGGTGTCCACGTCAAAACACCTGCCATCGTATTCATAGTGCAGTTTACCGTCTTTACTGTAAAAACGATGTTCCGATTGAAATGCAACAGGTTTGTATTCCCCTCCTTGTATGGGCTGGTCCCGATATAATACTTGATCTTCCGATAGTTTCAGCACACCCTTATCAAGACGTATATCATAAATACCGCTTACGACAGCCTCCGCTGCCACATGTGTACCTGAAGCTGAAATCATTCGGAAACAGCCTGTTACATCATTCGTACTTTTTCGTTCCGCCAATTCAAAGCGAAATAATGATACGGCGCTGAAATCTTTTCGTAATTTTTCTCGTTGTCCATTCTCTCCCATGAGCCATATCTTCTCATTAGAAACTATAAACATATCTAACTGAAATCCACTCTGAGAATATTTCAGATTGGAAAAGGATATCTGATCAGAGTATACGCCTTGTAGCGTACCATGTTCCAGCTCGTAGACTAACTCCTTTGTAAACAGTGTCTTACCATTTACATTCGCCTCAATAAAGTTAATAATTTCTTTCATCCTGCTCCTCCACCTCAAATCTATACGCGTCATCCAATCTTACCATACAAATGGAATGAGCCTGTACTTTACTCTATCTTCATAATCTTTATATCCCGGTAAGCCTTCTTCAAGTACCTTTTCTTCGTTCCGGATACGTTTTGCAAGTAATAAGGGAAAAGGCACCATTACTGTTGGTTTTCCTGTATTTCAACCGTCCTTGAAAGATACGCATTTTCTCTGATCACTTCTGCATAGATCCCATAGGATATAAGAAATACAATACAGAAAACGCTGATTAGCCCGTTCGGCAGACTTGTCCAGCCAAAACGGTAATCAAGCCCTGCTACTATAAAGCAAATTATAAATTCTAAGCTAGACAGGACAATAACTATTTTCTGCTCCATTTCAGGTTCCTTATCATTCAAGCGTTTCCTGAGTAAATTGAGGGGCTCTTATCATCAAGACTCCCCCAACAACTAGCATTGGTATTCTGTCAAACCAATTATCCCTGCCGTTCATTTTTATCTGACCTTTTCCATAATAAAATTCTTTAAGAAGATCCCTTGCCGTTCTACCTGCTGTTCTTTGATAATTCTGTAACCTCTCTTCTCAAAAAATGGAGTTGCTGTAATAGAAGCATGGGTAACGATATTCCCCTGGACAGCCTGCTCTAAATGATTGCATATAGCAGTAGCAATTCCCTGGCGCTGATAATCCTTATGTACGAACAGACGGTTGAGATAGCCCGTTTTATCTATATCTCCAAAGCCTGTGATAATATTCTCATCAAGTGCAACTACACTATAATGCTCCTGAAATGAAATGTTCCACTTTTCTAAATCTGCTTTTCCTGTGGCCCATACATCTAGCTGCTTTTTTGTGTAATCTTTTGCATTAACTGAATGGACGGTATTATAAAACAGTTCAGTCATTTCCTTACAGTCACCAGGCTGATATTCCTTAATAACCATATGCATAATAATGCTTTTTGACAAGCTGTGATATCAATGCCCTGCAAGTATTCATTTGGATACATGCATAGAAATCTTCTGTCACTTTCTTTCCTTGTCCAACTGTCGTAGCATTATTTGCATCTTCTTCCGTCTCCCAGAGAACAAAGTCCGTCCACACGTTTCCTTGTAAGTAATGTTCCCAGGAAATAAAGCCTTTCGCTTTAGAAATGACTTCATCGTGCAGCTTTTGTGTCTGTTCCATAAGCTGCTCCTTGCCAACATTTTTCTTAAGCTTGTATGAAAATATCCATGCTGTTTTTGCCATATACGTTCCTCCTTTTAGTTTTTATCTTTCTACTTTCAGTAGTGAGTACATCTTCATGTCGATAACCTTGCCGTTTTTTACAGCATTATCTCGCAACGTCCCCTCGTATTTGAAACCTGCTTTTTCAAGTACCCGGCAGGATGCGGCATTATAAGCAAAAGGCTCTGCATAGATACGGATGATGTCGCTATTTTCAAAGACGTGCCGGCAGACTTGTGTTACGGCTTCGGTCATTAATCCTCTGCCCCAATATCCTTCTGCTATGTAATACCCCAGCTCGGCAGTCCGTCTGTGTATGTTCTGCTGCCGGAAAACTCCGATGCTGCCTATTGCTTTGCTGTCTGCCGTGACAGCAAAGGCAAACGTTTCATTTTCATCCGCGGCAAGCATATCGGAAATAAAATCTTTTCCATCCTGTTCAGTGTAAGGGTAGGGCAATCCGTCCCGGAGATTATCCTGCACTTTTGTATTGGATAATGCCTCTGCTAAATCCCTGGCGTCCGACATCTCCCATTTTCTTATTCTACATGCCACTTTTTCTCTACCTCCCTGATATATTGGATATTATCGTTCCCTCTTCAAATATACCATATCGACAAGTTGTATGCCATCTTCAAACATTGGGTAATCATAATTAACACTTTAAACCATGTATTTTTTTCATTTTTCAAGTCGCCCTACACAATGGATCTACCTTTAATTTTGAAGAAAACCCAAAGTCAAAAGGAAATTTGGCTTGTCCTGATAATGGGTATGTTGTTTTCAAAGTTACTCTGATTGAGGACTAATTATTTATACATAAAAACCTGTAAACGTCATCGTTTGCAGGTTTTTTCTTAACTCCCCGAGTTGGGTTTGAACCAACGACCCTTCGGTTAACAGCCGAATGCTCTACCGCTGAGCTATCGAGGACCACCATATTATTATATCCTCTTGCACCTATACTATGCAAGAGGTCCTGTACATGTACCTTCAAAACTGCACACAAGAAATACCTGCATCCATTACCTATCCACCATCATATCTGGTCATGCCCTCGACCGATTAGTAGCAGTCAGCTCCATGCATTGCTGCACTTCCACCTCTGCCCT
>NZ_SMMX01000058.1 GCF_004345005.1 Extibacter muris | reverse complement strand
TCTTTTTCCCCCTCCCTCTTCTTTCCTTCTCTTTTTCCCTTTTCCTTCTCTCTCGCCCTTCTTTCCTCCTCTTTCCCCGACTTTCCTCTTTTTCCTCCCTCCTCTTCCTTTCCTTCTTCTTCCTCCTCCTCCTATTAAGATCTCCCCTTTTTTTCCTCTTCTTTCTTTTCCTCCCTCCTCTCCCTTTCTCTTCCTCTTCTCTTCCTTTCCCCTCCTTCCCCCTCCTCTCCTTCTTTCCTTTCCTCCCTTTTCCTTTCTGAAAGTAAACCCCTTCTTCCCTTCTCTTTTCCCCATCTCTTTCTCCTCTTCTTCTTTTTCTCCTCCCCTCTCTTTTCCCCTTCCTTTGCAAGATTCTTTCCCTTCTCCTTTCTCTTTTCTTCCTCCCCCCCCTTTTCCCTTCCCGCAAGGCTCCCTCATCCCCCCTCCCTCCTCCCCTTCCTCCCCTCCCCCTCCCTCTCACCCCTCTCAAGATTAGAAACTTTATACCTCCCCCTTTTCTCCCTTTTTTTTTCTTTTTCCTTCCCTTCTTCCCCCTCCTCCTCCCCTCTCCTTCTCCCCCTCTCTTTTCTTTTCTCCTTTTCCTCTCTCTCCCCCTTCTCCCCCCCTCTCCTCCCCTTCCCCTCCCTTTCCTTTCCTTTCCTTTTCCCTCTTTTTCTTTCCTTCTCTCCCCTCTTTCTTCCTCCTCCCTTCTCCCTCCATTATCTCTCTTTTTTTTCTTTTTTTCCTCCCTTTTCTTCTCTTCTCTCCCTTCTTTTTCCCCTCCTTCTTTCTCCCTTCTCTCTCTTCTTTTCTCTTCCTCTTCCCCCTCCTCTCTTCCTTTCTTTTCTCCCCTT
>NZ_SMMX01000057.1 GCF_004345005.1 Extibacter muris | reverse complement strand
GAGAGAGCAGAAGGAAAGAGAGAAGGAAGAAGAAAGGGAGGAGCAGCTGGCTCACACAATATACAAGTCTTCCCGCCGGAGGACAAGAGAAGGGGGAAGGGGAAAGGAGAGGGAAGAAAGGAGAGGGGAGAAGGAGAAGGGAAGGAAGGAGGGAAGAGGAGACCAGAAAAAAGAAGAAGACAACTAGAGAGGTAGTATTGTGGAAGAGGAGAAGGGAGAAGAAGAAGGAAGAAGGAAGGGAGAAGGGGGGAAGAGGGGAGGAAGAAAAGGGGGAGAGGAGGGGGAGGGGAGACAACAAGAATCAGGCCGGTTGGAAAAGTGCAACATAAAAGAGAAGGAGGAAAGGGGAGGGGAGAGGGAGGAGAAGAGAAAAAGAAGGGGGGGAAGGAAGGAGGAGAAGAAAAAAGAGGAAGAAAGGAGATAGGGAAGGAGGGGAAGGAAGAAGAGGAGAAAGGAAGGGGGAGGAGAGGAGGGAGAGAGGAGAAGAGGAGGAAGGGGGGGAACAGGGGAGGGAAAGAAGGAAGGGAGGAGGAGGGAGGAAGAGGGGGAAGGGAGGGAGGGAGGAAGGGGGGAAGAAAGGGGAAGAAGAAAGACAGCGTCTTACCGATATCACGGAGGAAGAGGGAAAGAGGAGGAGAAAAGGAAGGAAAAGAGGGGAAGGGAGAAGAAGGGGAGGGGAAGGGGAAGGGAGAAGAGAGAGAGAGGGAGGGGAAAAAGGGAGAGAGGGGGGAGGAGAGAAAGGAAAGGAAGAGAGGAGAAAGAGAAGGAAGAGAGGGGAAAGAGGGAAGGAGGGGGAGAGAAGAGGAGGAAGAGGAATTATGAAAAAGGGACCGGGGGCGGGGCCTGGAAGGGAGACTGCCC
>NZ_SMMX01000056.1 GCF_004345005.1 Extibacter muris | reverse complement strand
AGCGTCTTCTATGTTTATCGCTTATAATTTTAAGCGATTATTAAGTATGTTTTCAACATTAGAATTAATAAAGAAATTTGGATCAATATCTAATTACAGATAGAGGATATAGAAAAATTTTATATTTGTATATAAATTATATATGTCTTTTTGACTATCTTTTTATATCTTCTTAAATGTCCGCAAAGCCTTATTTTATCGGCTCTACGGGCATTTTGCTTTTGTGGTAAACCTCACATATCCAGGTCTATCTTCTTATATTTTCCCTGTCAATCGTGGTTAAAATCGTGGTAAATACTTTTTATGCGATTAGACGCTGAACCTCTGATTTTGCGGTATCTATGGACGCATGAGCATACCAGTTCATTGTGATACTGATATTTGAATGCCCCATGATATACTGTAAATCCTTTGGGTTCATATTCTTGCTTGCCAACCTTGTGCAGAACGTATGGCGTAGCGTATGCGGTGTGATATGTGGCAAAGGGTTGTCCATGTGGTGCTTGTTGTATTTCTTTACCATACGGACAAATAGCGTTGTGTAATCAATCGCCACCTTTGGCTTGCCTTTGGAATTGACAAACAAGAAATCTTTGTGTCCGTCTATCTCCATTGACCTTATCTTTGAGCGTTTCTTAATCACTCTGTGAAATGCTTGTATCGTTTCCTTGCTCAATGGCACGTTCCTTACTCCGCTTTTGGTCTTAGGTGTTTCAATGTAATAGCCTTGTTCCTTGCTTTTCAATAGCTGGTGGTCTATTACTACAACCTCATTCGTAAAATCAATGTCCGCCATTGTCAGCCCACATAATTCAGAAATGCGAAGTCCCGTTTTCAACAGTATCAGCACATCATCATAATACTTATGATACACATTGTCTGTCTTG
>NZ_SMMX01000055.1 GCF_004345005.1 Extibacter muris | reverse complement strand
CTTGTACACGCTATCAACGAGGAAAGATCAGCAGGGAGAAGAAAAAAAGGGGAAAAAAAAGAAAGGGTAGGACACACAGGAGTCGAAGAAGAGCAAATCAAGAAAAGAGAAGAAAGAGAAGAAGGAGAAAGAAGAAAAGGGGAAGAAGAAGAGGAAGTGGAAGGGAAGAGGGGAAGAGGGGAAAAAAAGGAAGAGAGGGAGAGGGGAGAGAGAGAGGAGGGGAGAAAGCTCTTTTCGGGAGGGAGGAAAAAAGAGAGAAAAAGAAGGAGGAGGGAAAGAAGGAGAGAAAGGAAGGGAGGAAGAGGAGAAGAAAGAGAAGAGAGGAAAGAAGAAAAAAAGGAAAGAAGAAGAAAAGAAAGGGGGAAAAAAGGAAGAAGAGGAGAGAGGGAGGGGGAAAAAGAAGGGGAAGGAGGGAAAGAAAGAAGAAAGGAAGGAGAAAAGGGAGGGGGGGGAAGGAAACCCTACACTTATATTGGAGGAGGAGGGAGAAGGAAGAAAGAAGAAGAAAAAAGAAAAAAAAGGAGGGTAAAGGAGGCATCTGTCAGGAAAGGGGGAAAAAGGAGGGGAGGAAGGAGAGAAAGGAAAAAGAGGAAAAGAAAGGAGGGGGAAGAAAAGGAAGAGAAAGAGGGAAGCAAGAGGAATCGTTATCAAGAGGAAGAGGAGAAGAGAGAAAGAGGGAAAGGAGGAGGAAAAGAAAAAGGAGAGGAAAAAGGGAAGGGAAGAAAAAGGAAAAAAAGGAAGAGGGGAGAGACTACGAGAGTGAGGCCAAAACACTTTAAACTTATATACTGCCAAAGATGGACAGGGGAGAGGGGAACAGGAGAAGAGGAGGGAAAAAGGGAGAAAGAAGGGGAAAAGAGAGGGGAACGGGGAGAACGGGGGGGAGGAGGGAGGGGA
>NZ_SMMX01000054.1 GCF_004345005.1 Extibacter muris | reverse complement strand
TTCGCCCCTCTCCTCGGTTCCTTTCCGCTCGTCGCTCCCTCTCCGCTTTTCTCCTTTTCTTTCTTGCTTTCTTCCTTTCCTCCCCCCTTTCCTTTTTTTTTCTTTCCCTTCCTTGTCTTCCCTCTGGGAGACCAGAGGATACCGCGTGTAGCTCTGGCTCCTTTCCCTCTGCCTTCTCCTCTCCTCCCCTCTCTCCTTTCCTCCTCTTTTCTTTCCCCCTCCTCTTTCTTTTCCCTTCCCTTTCTTTCTTCCCCCTTCCTCGCCTTTTCCTCTCTGCATATCATCGAGGAAACTCCTCCCTCTTCTTCCCTTTCCTCCTCTCTTCTCCCTCCTCCTTCCCCGGATTATTCTTCCATGGGTAAAGCGCTGGCAGATTCCCTTCTCCCCTCTTCTCCTTCCTTCCTCCTTCCCCCTTCTTTTTCTTTCCCTCCTCCCCCCCTCCCCTTCTCTCCCCTCTCCCTCTTCCTTCTTCTCTTCTTTCCTCTCTTTTCCTTCCCCTCCTCTTCTCCTCCCCCTTCTTTCTCCGCACAGGACGACATAGTTAAGCTTTTTCTCCTTCCCTCCTTCCCCCTCTCTCCTCCCCTCTTCCCTTTTCCTCCTTCCTTTTCAGCAGTACCCCTTTGTTTTCTCTCCCCTTTCTCTCCCCCTTTCCTCCTTTTCTCTCCCCCTCCTTCTTTTTTTCTTCTTCCTTCTCTCCTATTGGGCTTGTCTTTGTCTTTCTTTTCTTCTTTCTCTCCCTCCTCCTCTTTTCTCTCTTCCTCTTCCCTCTTCTTCCCCCGATATCTTCAGCATGGAACATGAGACGCTGAAAAGCTCTCCCGGGCATTTTCTTTTCCCTGCTTTCCCCCCTCTTTTTCTCCGCTGGTTCCAGCTTCCCTCTCCCTCCTTTCTTCTGTTTCCTTGGTCTGATAACCTTCCTCCCCCTCC
>NZ_SMMX01000053.1 GCF_004345005.1 Extibacter muris | reverse complement strand
ACAAATGCGGATTTGTCAGTTACAAACACAAATATTAGTTATATGTTGGATGAGCTAAATCGTAACCTGGGTTTTGTATATGGCAGCAATTCTAACGGGTATTATAAAAAATATAACAATGGTCTTTTGGAGATGTGGGGACGAACTAATTTTACAGCTACTACTAACCTTGTCCAGATAAAAACTGTAAATTTCCCCTTATCTTTTAACAATACATCATATTATTTCTCACTTTCACTTGGACAAAATGGTAATATAGCCACAAAACTCTTTGAAGGAAACGAAGGAGGCAATTTGATAAGATCATCCTCGAGTACCGTATGTGGATGCAATAAGACAAATGGTAATTGGAATATTTACTTCACATGGAGAGCTATAGGCAGTTGGAAATGATTTAATAATATTCAAAGTATGCGTTAATTGTGAAAAAAATATAAATTTATCAGATATATTAAGCAAGCATAGCAAGATATTAGACTATTCGACAGAACAAGAATCTGTTATATGCGGAACTAACATATACTCCATACGATATATAAATGGCCACTCTTATTGAGCCAGCGTATGCTATTTAGCATTATTATAGTTTATCTCCAAAGTCCTACAACTTTGAGAAATACATTTAAATTTGAAACGGTTGTTGCATAAGAAGACCAAATTCTTATAGAACAGGTAGTGCTCGTTAAACCACTAACTTGGCAACTTGTATATCCGCTTGTAAGAACGTTAACATCCGCATAAAATGCTGTTTTAAATATACCCGTGGGTATTGTGAATGTTTTTGTCACAAAGTCATTGTGTGTATAAACACCTGCCGCTCTATTCCCCGTTAATGCAACAGTTCCAAAGTTTTGACAATAATATGCTTCTGCTTTGCCAGATGCATATTTATAAACACGCCAACTACCAATCTGTTCAAAACTGCAATTTTCATCTACTTTGCTCGATAAAGTGGAGAAACTTTTATTTGTCAAAGACAAATCCGCATTTGT
>NZ_SMMX01000052.1 GCF_004345005.1 Extibacter muris | reverse complement strand
AGAGAGGAAGGGAGAGAGGAAAAAGGAGGGAGAGGGAAGGAGAGGAAGGGAGAAGGGAGGAGAAGGGGAGGGAGGAGGGCGATAGGAGGGGAAAGGAGAAAGGAAAGAGGAGAAGAAGGGAGGGGAGGAGGAAAAGGAGAAAAGGAAGGGAGGAAAGAAGGAAGAGGAGGGAGAAGAAAAAGAGAAAGGGGAGAAGGAGGAAGGAGAAAAAAGAGAAACGAGAAGAAGCTCGTCTGAGAAGATTTAGACCAGAGGAAAGGAAAGAAAAAGGAGGGAGAGAAGGAGAGAAAGGAGAGGAGAGCGGCCGGCACGACAAGAAGAAGGAGGAAGGGAAGAGGAGGAAGGGGATCAGACAGGGACATATACCTTCCGAAGAAGCCTCTGCCAGAGAAGAAAGAAGAAGAAGAGAGAAAGAGAAAAGGGGAAGAGGAAGAGAAGGAGAAAGAGGGGAAGAGAGGAAGAAAGAGGGAAGGGGGGAAAAGAGGGGGAGGAGGAAAGAGGAAGAGGGAAGAAGGAAAAGGGAGAAGAGGGGGGAGGGGAGAGGAAGGAAGAAGGGAAAGAGGGAAAAAAGAGAGGGAGAAGAGGAAGAGAGAAAAGATAAAAAACAAAGTACCAGGGGGGAACAAAAAAGAGGAGGGGAGGGAAGGGAGGAAAGATTTGATATGAAGATGTAGAGAAAGGAAGGGGAAGAGGGGAAAGGGCATCCTGCGAAGCGGCCCAGTTCTGCGGAGCTTGCAAGCGCATGGGGAGATGAGGAAGGGGAGAAGGGAAAAAGAGGGACAGTGGGGAAAGGAGGAAGAGAGGGGAAGGGAGGGAAAGGAAGAGGGGGAAGGGAGCGTCTCCACCGTCACGGAGAGAGAAAGAAAAGGGGAAGAAGAGAGAAATGGAGGAAAAGAAGAACGATTCAGGGGATGTTTCCCACAGAAAGAAGAAAAAGAAAGGAGGGAAAAAAAAGGGGCGAGAGAAAGAAGGGGGGAAGGGGGGGAAGAGGGGGAGGGAAAGAGGGAGGAAGAGGAAGGAAAAAA
>NZ_SMMX01000051.1 GCF_004345005.1 Extibacter muris | reverse complement strand
GTACAACGCAGTCGGTATTGATGTTTCAAAGGGCAAGAGCACCATCGCAGTCCTGCAGCCCGCAGGTGTCATTGTCAGGAAACCCTTTGATGTTTTCCACACTTCCCAGTCCTTAAAAGCACTGTCTGATTATCTCGTTTCCCTTGAAGGGGATACAAGGGTCGTGATGGAATGCACCGGCAGATACCATGAACCTATGGCAAATACCCTGTCTGATGCCGGATTATTCGTAACTGTCGTTAATCCGCACCTTATTAAAAACTTCGGTAATAATACCTTGCGCAAGGTCAAATCCGATCCTGCTGATGCTAAAAAGATAGCTCGCTATACTCTTGACAACTGGGCTGAACTGCGTCAGTATTCGAGTATGGATAATACACGCAACCAACTGAAAACCTTAAATTCACAATTCAGCTTCTTTATGAGGCAAAAGGTTGCTGCAAAAGCAAACCTGATTGCACTGCTGGATAATACATATCCCGGTGTAAACAAGCTGTTCAGCAGCCCTGCCCGTGAAGATGGCAGCGAAAAATGGGTCGATTATGCTTACTCATTCTGGCATGTGGACTGTGTCCGCAAAATCGGTTTGAAAGCCTTCTCAGAGCGCTATGAAGCCTTTTGCAGGAAGCACCATTACATTTACCAGCCATCCAAGCCGGAGGAACTATTTAACGCCTCCAAAGAGCTTGTTGCCGTCTTCCCAAAAGAGAAATCCTACAGGCTTCTGATCCGACAGAGCATACAGCAGCTCAACCTTGCTTCCGCCCATATCGAACGCCTCCGCCGGGAGATGAACGAACTTGCATCCACACTTCCCGAATATGAGGTTGTCATGGGCATGTATGGCGTAGGCAAAACCTACGGCCCGCAGCTCATCGCTGAGATTGGTGATGTCTCAAGGTTTACCCACAGGGAAGCACTCACCGCTTTTGCAGGCGTTGACCCCGGTGTAGACCAATCGGGGCAGCATAGCTCAAAGAGCAACAAGGCTTCCAAATGCGGAACCGGCAGACTCCGTAAGACCCTGTTCCAGAT
>NZ_SMMX01000050.1 GCF_004345005.1 Extibacter muris | reverse complement strand
TCTCTTTCCTTCCTTCTTCTTTCTTCCCCCTTTTCCTCCTCCTTCCTCCCCCTTTCTTCTTTTTGCTTGTTTTCTTCTCTTTCCCCCTTCCTCCCTCTTTTTCTCTTTTCTTTCCTCTTTTCTCGCCTCGTCCTCACCAGTCTGCGCTTCCCTTCCCCCCTTTCCCCCCCCTTCTCCTTCCTCCTCCCTTTCTCCTTCCCCTCTTTCTTCTCTGCGTTTGTATCCCCCCAGCTTTTTTTCTTCTTTTTCTGGTTTCTCCCCCTCTCCTCCTTTTCTTTCTTCCCTTCTCCTTTCTCCTTTCTCCCTTTTCCCCTTTTTCTGCGAGGATCCTTTTATGCTCCCTCCCTCCCCCTTTCCTCCCTTCCTTCTTCTTCCTTTTCTTACGCCTCCTCTATCTGAGACCGTTGCTCTTTTCTCCTTTTCCTCCCCTCCTTCCTTTCTTTCTTTTTCCCCCTTCCTCTCCTCCCTTATAGCCTCCTTTTCTATTTTCCTCTTCTCTCTTTTTTTCTCTTCTTCCTCCTTTTCCCAGATAAGGTCTTTCCGTGTTTCTCTTTTTTCTTCTCTTTTTCCTTTCCCTTTCTCCCCTTCTCTGGTGCTTCCGGAGAAGACGACAATTTCCTTCCCTTCTTTCTTTTCCCTTTCCCTCTTCCTTTTCCCTCCTTCCCCCCCCTCTCTCCCCTCTTCCTCTCTTCCCTCCCCTCTTCTTCCGGCCGCTCCATCCGCAGCCGCCTCTCCTGCGCTGTGTTCTTCCCTCGGTTTCCCCCCTCTTCTCCTTTCTCTCCTCTTCCTCTCCTCCTCCTCCCCCCTTCCCCCCCCCTCTCCCCTTCTCCTCTCCCCCTTTTCTCTCTTTTCCCCCCTTTCCTCTCTTGCCTTTTCTCTTCCTCCTCTCCCTCCCCTTTCTTCCCCTCCTTCACCTCTGTTCCTCCTATTTCAAATGACGAGAAGCTTTTTCCAAGGGAATGGGTTCCCAAGTAAGGAACTTCTTTTCCCCCTTCTTTCCTCTCTTACGTAAGGCCACTCATCCAGTTCTCTTTTTCCCCTTTTATTTTCTATGGTATCCCGCTTCCCCTCTCTCTT
>NZ_SMMX01000004.1 GCF_004345005.1 Extibacter muris | reverse complement strand
AAAGATGGAAATATAGAATTGATTGACCGGATTCATGCCGGTCTAATTGTCGTGGGAAAATATAGAAATAAAAATAATTTTAAAAACCTGCTAAAAAGTCTTGACTTTTGTTAGCAGGTTTTTGTGAATTATTTTTCTGGCGCTGTCATTGACGCTATACATCGGGAATGGTAAGATTAATAGGTGAGTAAAAACACATGATATTGTGATGGTGCCGGATGTCTATACTAAATATAGGTTGACATCGGTGAGAAGGAAGGTATGCTTGAATGAAAAATGAGGTAAAAGTAGTAAAAAAAGACGGTACAAAAGAAGAGTTTAACGTGCAGAAGGTAGTAGTTGCTGTAAATAAGTCTGCCTACCGGGCACTTGTGAAATTTACAGAGGAAGAGCTTGGCTTCATCTGCAGCTTCGTGGAGGAGAAGGTGGATGCCAGGAACGTAGCCGAGATACCGATTGCGGAGATGCACAATGTGGTGGAAGGCGCCCTTGAGAAAGTGAATCCTGTCGTGGCCAAGAGCTACAGGGATTACAGGAACTACAAGCAGGACTTTGTACAGATGCTGGATGAGGTATACAAGAAGAGCCAGTCTATCATGTACATCGGGGACAAGGAAAACAGCAATACGGACAGCGCGCTCGTGTCTACGAAGCGGAGCCTTATATTTAATGAGCTGAACAGGGAGCTGTACAAGAAGTTCTTCCTTACGGTCGAGGAAGTGCAGGCGATTCGGGACGGATACATATATATTCATGACATGTCGGCGAGGCGCGACACGATGAACTGCTGTCTCTTTGATGTAAATGCAGTTTTAAACGGCGGATTTGAGATGGGGAACCTCTGGTACAATGAACCAAAGACGCTGGACACGGCATTTGACGTTATCGGCGATATCGTGCTGAGCGCTGCAAGCCAGCAGTACGGCGGATTTACCGTACCGAGCGTGGATGAGATCCTGGCGCCTTACGCTGAAAAGTCCTACAGGAAGCTGATGGAGAAATATACGGAACTTGGACTTGATGAAGAGACGGTACAGAAGGTTGCCTGGGCAGATTTGGAAAAAGAGATGGAACAGGGGTTCCAGGGATGGGAGTACAAGTTCAACTCCGTGTCTTCCAGCAGGGGAGACTATCCGTTCATCACCGTTACGGCAGGTACCGTGACGAATAAGTACGGCAAGCTTGCAACGAAGAAGATGCTGGAAGTGCGCGGTAACGGGCAGGGCAAAGCAGGGCATAAGAAGCCGGTGCTGTTCCCGAAGATTGTATTTTTATATGATGAGAACCTTCACGGACCTGGAAAACCGCTGGAAGATCTGTTTGAAGCAGGCATAGAATGTTCGGCCAGGACGATGTATCCTGACTGGCTGAGCCTTACCGGAGAAGGTTATGTCTCCAGCATGTACAAGAAATACGGCAAGATCATAAGCCCGATGGGATGCCGTGCCTTCCTTTCACCCTGGTATGAAAGAGGGGGGATGGAGCCTGCGGATGACAGAGACGAGCCTGTGTTCGTAGGCAGGTTCAATATCGGAGCCATCAGCCTGCATCTGCCTATGATCTATGCAAAGGCGAAGCAGGAGAGCAGAGCGTTCTTCGAGGTGCTGGACTATTATCTGGAACTCATCCGCCAGCTGCACGTCCGGACCTATGAGTATCTCGGGGAGATGAAGGCTTCCACCAATCCGCTCGCTTATTGTGAAGGCGGCTTTTACGGAGGACATCTCGGGCTGTATGACAAGATTAAGCCGCTGCTCAAGTCTGCAACCGCATCCTTTGGCATTACTGCCCTGAATGAGCTGCAGCAGCTGCACAACAAGAAGTCGCTTGCGCAGGACGGCCAGTTCGCGATAGAAACCCTGCAGCATATCAATGATAAGATTAACGAGTATAAGAAAGAGGATGGACACCTCTATGCCATCTATGGAACCCCGGCAGAGAATCTCTGCGGCGTACAGGTCCAGCAGTTCCGTAAGAAATACGGCATTATTGAGAATGTCTCAGACAGGGAATACGTGAGCAACAGCTTCCACTGCCATGTATCGGAAGAGATTACCCCGATTCAGAAGCAGGATCTCGAAGGGCGTTTCTGGAACCTGAGCAATGGTGGAAAGATACAGTATGTAAAATATCCGGTCAATTACAATAAAGAGGCGATAAGGGCACTTGTCAGGCGGGCCATGGAGAAAGGATTTTACGAAGGTGTGAACCTGTCCCTGTCTTACTGCGACGACTGTGGGCACGAGGAGCTGTCCATGGATGTCTGCCCCGTATGCGGCAGCAAGAATCTGACGAAGATAGACCGTATGAACGGATATCTTTCCTACTCAAGAGTAAAGGGGGACACACGTCTCAATGAGGCCAAGATGGCAGAAATAGCAGAAAGGAAAAGTATGTAGAAGATGCGGTATCATAATATTACGAAAGATGATATGCTCAATGGTGACGGACTGCGCGTTGTATTATGGGTTTCCGGATGTTCACACGGCTGTAAAGGATGCCACAATGAGGTGACGTGGAACCCGGAGGACGGCCTCATATTTGATGAAGCTGCAAAGCAAGAGATATATGATGAGCTGGACAGAGATTATGTAAATGGGATAACCTTCTCGGGAGGCGACCCGCTCCATGCGGCTAATATTGCGGAAATAACGGCTCTGGCAGGCGAGATCAGGAAGAGATATCCAGACAAGACGATCTGGCTCTATACAGGCAGCGTCTGGGAGGAAGTCAAAGACCTGGAAGTGATGGATTACGTGGACGTGCTTGTGGATGGGGAGTTTATGGAAGAGAAAAAGGACAGCACGCTCCACTGGAAGGGGAGTTCCAACCAGCTGGTTATCGATGTGAAAAATACGAAGAAGACAGGAGAGTTAGTGTTACATGGCTAAAAGAGTTGCACAGTTCCACAAAGTAAGTTTTGAACAGTTTAAGGCAGATTTCAGAGATACATTCGGAGCAGTTGAAGACAGTGAGATACAGGAGGTGTATGAATCTGTCCGCCTGCCTGAGAGGGCGACCGCAGGCTCCGCCGGATATGACTTCTTCACACCGGTACCTATCGTGCTCCATCCGGAAAAAACAGTGAAGATACCGACAGGAATCCGCGTCGAGATGCAGGAAAACTGGGTGCTGAAATGCTATCCGAGAAGCGGGCTCGGGTTCAAATTCAGGCTACAGCTCAACAATACGGTCGGCATCATAGACAGCGATTACTTCTATTCTGACAATGAAGGGCATATTTTTGCAAAAATAACAAATGATACAAATGAAGAAAAAATAGTAGAGCTTGAGGCAGGCGCCGGATTCATGCAGGGGATATTCGTCGAATACGGAATCACGATGGATGACGATGTGACCGGAACCCGTAACGGTGGGTTCGGAAGCACATCAAAATAAGCTTTGATTTCATTCGGGGACAGGTCAAATGCCGGTTGGGGACGGAGGTTTTTTAAAAAACCTCCGTCCCCAACCGGCATTTGACCTGTCCCCGATGGTATATTTTCTCTGTTTCCGGGGCAGTCTAACCGTGGAATATTATCTTATCAGATTCATGGAGGGACTGTTATGCCGGAAAAGAAGAAAGTAACTGCATCGAGAGAAGAAAGTACGGAATATCTGAACAAGGTTCTGCCGGTGCAGGACAGTTTTGATATCATACAGCGGGATATGATGATAGGGGGGAGGGTCGCGTCCTTCTTCTTTATCGATGGATTTACAAAAGACGAATCCATGTTGAAAATCATGGATTCCATGTTCAAAGTGACGGAGGAAGATATGCCCGTAGACGCGACGGCGTTTGCCAGGGAGTGCATTCCTTATGTGGAAGTAGATGTCATCGGTGATTTTGACCAGGTGCTCAGAAATATTCTTTCCGGGGTAACATGCCTGTTCATCGAAGGATACGAAGCATGCATCGCGATAGACTGCAGGACGTATCCTGCACGAGGCGTAGAAGAGCCGGACAAGGACAAATCACTGCGCGGTTCCAGGGACGGATTCGTCGAAACTATCGTGTTTAACACGGCTTTGATGAGAAGAAGGATACGAGATCCCCAGCTTACGATGCAGATGCTGGAGGTAGGCGAAAGCTCACGGACTGATGTGGCAGTCTGCTATATGAAGGACCGGGTGGATACGGAACTTCTGAATACGGTTATGACAAGGATAAAATCTATCAAGACGGATGATCTGCGGATGAACCAGCAGAGCCTTGCGGAGTGCCTGTATAAGAGAAAATGGTTCAATCCTTTTCCAAAGTTCAAATTTACGGAACGGCCTGACACGGCGGCGGCCTGCCTGCTTGAAGGGAAAGTGGTCATTCTTGTCGACAACTCGCCGTCAGCTATGATTCTGCCGACCTCTATCCTGGATATGATAGAAGAGGCGAATGATTACTATTTCCCGACGTTGACAGGAATCTACCTGAAAGTGTCCAGGGCGCTGATTTCAATCATGACCGTCTTCCTGACACCGCTGTTCCTGCTGTTTATGCAGAACCTGAACTGGCTTCCGGATGTGTTCGCTTTCGTGGCAGTGAAAGACATGGTCAATATCCCCCTTATCTTCCAGCTGCTTATCCTGGAGATTGCCATCGACGGGCTGCGGCTTGCGGCACTCAATACGCCCAGCATGCTGAGCACCCCGCTGAGTGTAATCGCGGGCCTTGTCATGGGGGAATTCTCGGTAAAGTCGGGATGGTTCAATTCGGAGGTCATGCTCTATATGGCGTTCGTAGCCGTGGCAAACTACACGCAGCCAAACTTCGAGCTGGGCTACGCCCTGAAGTTCATGCGGCTGCTTCTGCTTGTGCTGACCGCCCTGTTCAACTGGATCGGCTTCGCGGCCGGCTGCATTATCATCGTGTGCAGCCTCTGCTTCAACAAGACTTTATCCGGGCGGAATTATTTGAATATAAAACTGAACTAAAATGTGTTATAATAATATAGAAAGCATAATTACAGAGCTATAAATAAAAACCAAGAGGCCGGCTTGCCGGGCTCTTGGTCTTAGTGTATGCCTGTGGACAGGAATACTTTGTGTAAGATCATATCAGGAGGTTACATATGGAGGCAGATACTCGACATAAGAACAGTGACAGAGGACGGGATGAACGGCTTGGCACCGCACCTCTCGGGCGGCTCATGGCAGGAATGGCGGTACCGGCGGTTGCGGCTCAGCTCATCAACGTTCTCTATAACATTGTAGACAGGATCTATATCGGACATATCGCGGGATACGGAGACGTGGCGCTGACAGGCGTGGGAGTCACCTTCCCCATCATCATGCTTATCGCCGCATTCAGCGCGTTTGCGGGCATGGGGGGAGCGCCGCTTGCATCGATACAGCTTGGGAAAAGGGATCACGAAAGGGCAGAGCGAATCCTTGGCAACTCGGCAGGCCTGCTTATCCTATTTTCCGTAGTGCTGACCATTTTCTTCTCCGTCTTCAAGACGCCGATACTGTATGCGTTTGGTGCCAGCGGACAGACAATATCCTACGCGGAGTCGTACATATCCATCTATCTCATAGGCACGGTGTTCGTGCAGATAGCAGTAGGGCTGAATACATTTATCAGCGGCCAGGGCGAGGCGAGGACAGCCATGTTTTCCGTCCTGATTGGAGCGGTGATAAATATCGTCCTGGATCCGATATTTATCTTCGCTCTGCACATGGGGGTAAAGGGGGCCGCCCTCGCGACAATCATCTCGCAGGCCATCAGCGCTGCATGGGTGCTGCGTTTCCTGCTCTCGGAAAAGAGCGTCATGAGGCTCAGGGTAACATATATGAAGCTACAGAAAGATATCGTATTGCATATTGCAGGGCTCGGCGTGTCCCCGTTCATCATGCAGAGCACAGAAAGCCTCGTAAGCATTACGCTGAATTCAGGTCTCCAGAGATACGGGGGCGACCTATACGTAGGAACAATGTCCATCATGACGAGCGTCATGCAGCTCATCGTCATTCCGGTGCAGGGAATTACCCAGGGAATACAGCCGATTATCAGCTACAATTACGGGGCAGGGAACAAAAAAAGGGTAAAAGGGGCGTTTGCCAGGATGCTGCTTGTCTGCTTCGCAGCCACATTCGTCCTGGCGGGTATCGCGGTGCTTGCACCGAAAGCTTATGCCGCTCTGTTCACGAATAACGGCAAGCTGGTAACACTGACATGCAGGTTTATGCCGATTTACTTCTTCGGCATCATGATATTTGGGATACAGTCCGCATGCCAGTCTACATTTCTGGCATTGGGTCAGGCGAAGGTATCGCTGTTTATCGCATTGCTGCGCAAAGTGATTCTGCTCATACCCCTTGCAATCATACTACCCAAATTCATGGGAGTCATAGGAATATACCGGGCCGAACCGATTGCAGATATCATATCCGTGCTTACGACATCGGTATTGTTTGCCTTTACATTTAAAAACGTTTTGCGTAACATGGGAAAAAGTGGTATGATGAGTGCAGGCAAGGAGAAGGAGGACTAGGGTATGAGAGATTATGTGATAACTGTAAACAGCACAGTTGATTTGCCGAAGGAATGGCTGCAGGAGCGAAATGTACCGGTGATACCGCTTCATTATACGATTGACGGCGAGACTTACCCCGATATGGAAGGATTGACTTCCAAAGAATTTTTTAACAAGCTGCGGGAAGGTAAAATGTCAGTGACTTCACAGGTGAATCCTGAGGAGGCGAAGGAAGCGCTGGAACCTATTATAAAAGAAGGAAAAGATGTGCTTCATCTCGGATTTTCGTCCGGCTTGAGCGGCACATGCAACAGTATGCAGATAGCGGCTGCCGAACTGGAGGAGGAGTATCCGGAAGCGAAGGTGATTGCCATAGATACGCTGTGCGCGTGCCTGGGGGAAGGACTGCTGCTATACAAGGCGCTTCAGCTCAGGGAGGCCGGCAAGACCATTGATGAGGCGGCACGGTGGGTAGAAGAAAACAAGCTCCATGTATGCCACAATGTGACGGTGGACGATTTGAACCATCTGCACAGGGGCGGGCGTGTCTCCAAAGCGACTGCGGTAGTCGGCACGATGGTAAAGATAAAGCCGATCATACATGTGGACAACAGCGGAACGCTGCAGGTAGTAGGGAAGGAAAGAGGCCGTAAGAAATCTCTGAACAAGATTGTGGACATGGCAGTAGAGCAGTCAAAAGGATGGGACAATGATATTATCATGATTACACACGGCGACTGCATCGAAGAAGCGGAATATGTAGCCTCTCTCGTGCGTGAGAAGATGGGTGTGGACAATATCCTGATCAACAATATCGGTACGGTGATTGGAAGCCATACAGGCCCCGGAGTTCTGGCGGTGTTCAACATGGGGAACAAGAGGTAGGCTGTTGTTGGAAATATAACGCAAGAATAAGGGGCAGATACTTCCGGGGCTTCAGCGCCGGATTGTCTGTCCTCTTTGTAACGCTGCAGAAGATGTTCCGCCATATCAGGCAGAGCGGAAAAGGGAAAAGGCGGTTGAAGATGAAGAAACTGGAGATCGATGCCGGGATGAAAGAACTGTGGCCGGCCGTCAGAATCGGCTGCATGCAGTATAAGGTGAAGGTAGATAAGAAAAATGAAGAGATGTGGGCTTATCTGAAAAAAGATATATTCAAAAAGACAAAGGACAGGATATTTGACTTCGGGGTAAATGACATGCCCAATATCAGGGAATCCCGCCTGGCCTACAAGGCATTCGGCAAAGACCCGAGCAGATACCGGGTATCCTCAGAGGCGCTGGTCCGCAGGATAGGTCAGGGAAAGGGGCTGTATGAGGTAAATACGGTAGTGGACGTCAACAACCTTATTTCTATCGAGTCCGGCTTCTCAGTGGGTTCCTACGACACAGCCAATATCGGGGAAGAGCTTGTACTGCGTATCGGCAGGGACGGCGAGACGTACAAAGGGATAGGAAAAGAAGATATCAATATAGAGCATCTGCCCGTACTTGCTGACAGGGAAGGTGCCATCGGCAGCTCCACGAGCGACTCCGAACGGGCGATGATAACAGAGGATGCAGAAGAAGTCCTCACGCTCATATATTCCTTTTCAGATAACAAAGACCTGGAGAAAGCTCTGGAATATGGAAGAGGGTATATGGAAAGATACGCCGGGGCGCAGGAAATGCAATGCTGGATTGTGAAGTGAAATGGCTGCAGACTGGGAGCCGGGTGGCATCTGCTCCGATGCGTCCGAGGCTCCGACTAGTCCACGGCCTCCTAGCTTTGCGGCAGAGTCGCTGATAGCAGCTCCTCTTCCACAAACCAAGGATTCCGGGACAGATTCTCCGCCTCTTACGCTTGCACCTGCGCATCTCCCACCCGGCTCCCCGCCCGCTATCTACTTCACTTAACAAGGGCGAGGATGGCTGTGTGACATTACTGGCCAGCGGATGACCGCTGGCTGCGTGAGATGGATGATATAATGTAACAAGCTTATAATATGTGCAGCATAAAGAGACAATTGGCTTTTGCTAAGCGGTTGCAGCGAGGCGTGCACGCCGTTACTGCAAGAAAAGCCGGAATCAGGCGTTGGATGTTATATTACATAACATCCACATACCTGATTCCGGCTCTTCTTCATTACGATTATTTTCATCTAAGGTTATCAACTTGCCAAGCCCTTAATCACTATGCTGACATAGCCAAATCCTTTCCATCAGCAAGCCGCGCCACACAGCCACCCCCGCCCGTGGCAGTAAAGTAGATAGCCGCTGGGGAGGTATGGGACAGATGCGAAGGTGTAAGCGGGAGGGACGTAAGAACCCTCACCAGATTCCTTGGCTTGAGGGGTGAGAGCCGCTATCGGCGAACACTCCACAGGCTTAGGAATCTGTGTGATAGTCGCAGTTCCCGGACGCATCGCAGCAGATGCCCCATACCTCCCCACCGGCGCTATAGTTTACTAGACGCTCAACGCCTGCAGGAAGTCGATTCCAAGTGCGCCCCCCACGGAACTGAGCAGTATGAGAAGCAGGAAGATAGGTGCAACCCATTTTATCATGACGGTGAACAGCTTTTCCGCTTTGAACTTGCCGTCTGTTACCCGTACTTCATCGGAGATGGACTTTGTCTTGATAAAGAAACCGGCAAAGATACAGGTGAAGAACGCTACAATCGGCATGAGTACGCTGTTGCTGAAAAAATCCATGATGTCAAGTACGGACATGCCCATCCAGCTGATGAAGCTGAGCGGTCCGAATCCAAGTGAAGAAGGCGTGCCCATGATGAGCGCAAGAACCGCGACAAAGATACAGGCTCCCTTTCTGCTCCAGTTGAACTTATCCCGGAAGATGGACACGATGGTCTCCATGAGCGAGATGGCAGAAGTGAGTGCGGCAAAGAATACGAGCAGGAAGAATATCGTCCCGATTGCCCCGCCAAGCTTCATGCTGGCAAATACTTTCGGAAGCGTGATGAACATAAGTCCTGGTCCTGCGCTGAGGGCACTCTGGTCTCCGCCGGAGAAGGCGAAAACGGCAGGGATAATCATAAGTCCTGCCAGGAAAGCGATTCCGGTGTCAAATAATTCTATCTGGCGGACAGAGCTTTCCAGATGATTGTCTTTCTTCATATAAGAGCCATATGTTACCATGATACCCATAGCAAGCGACATGGAATAGAAGAGCTGGCCCATGGCGGCAAGAATGGTTTTGGCCGATACGTCGGACATATGCGGCTTGATATAATATACAAGGCCTTCCATGGCACCTTCCCGTGTCAGCCCATAGACAGATATGATCAACGTCAGGACGACAAGTATCGGCATCATGATCTTGCTGACCTTTTCGATTCCTTTTTCTACGCCGCATAAGACGATAACTGCCGTGACGGCGAGAAAGATGAAGAACCAGCCGAGGGGCTTGAAAGTACCTCCGATAAATGTGGAAAAGTAGTCGTCTGCAGCAGAGGCAGAAGCGCCGCCGCTTATAAATACGGTAAAATATTTGACGACCCATCCTCCGATGACAGAATAATAAGGGAAGATGATGATCGGTACGACGGATGCCAGGACTCCTAGAAATCCAAACCGCTTGTCCAGCATTTTAAACGCGCCGATGGCACTTAAGCCGGTCTTTCTTCCGATGGCTATTTCGGCAATCATAAGAGAAAAGCCGAACGTAACCGCAAGTATCAGATAAATAAGTAAAAAAGTGCCTCCGCCGTACTTTGCTGCAAGATACGGAAACCGCCATATGTTCCCAAGTCCTACGGCAGAACCAGAAGCAGCCAGCACGAACCCTAGTTTGCTGGAAAAATTACTTCTCTTTTGTTGCATAAAAACCTCCTCATGTCTCTCGACATTCCATAGTAAAATTCTTTTGTAAAATAGATTATGCTCTATTATTACATGAATGGACACTGTTTTCAAGAAGAAATATGAAAAGAGTTGACATCCTTGTATAATTGTGTTAAATTATACCTTGCATGAAGCAAAAAACAAAGCAGAGTATCCACTCTCACCGTAGCACAATAGGGTGACTATCGGTCTGATATTGAATATGGATGAACCGTATGGACATATATGGTCGTCGTATGCAGTTATAGTAGTGGATAGTCTGTGGACTGTTCACTTATTTTAATGTTTATTTTATGATGGAGGTGCACTACTATTAGCGATTTAATGATTAACGGGCAAATCAGAGACAGGGAAGTACGCGTGATTGGCGAAGACGGAGAGCAGCTGGGCGTCATGTCATCCAGGGATGCGATGAAGCTTGCAGCGGAGGCGGAACTTGACCTCGTAAAGATTGCGCCAAAGGCTCAGCCGCCGGTTTGCAAGATTATCGACTACGGCAAATACAAATATGAACTGGCGAGGAAAGAAAAAGAAGCGAAGAAGAAGCAGAAGACCGTTGAATTGAAGGAAGTGCGACTTTCTCCAAACATTGATACGAACGACCTCAATACGAAGGTCAACAATGCCAAGAAGTTTATCAGCAAGGGCAACAAGGTTAAGATAACCCTGCGTTTCAGAGGAAGGGAAATGGCACATGTTCAGCAGAGCAGGCATATACTTGATGATTTTGCGAAGCAGCTGGAAGATGTGGCTACGATAGAGAAGCCGGCCAAGATGGAAGGCAGGAGTATGAGCATGGTTTTAACTGAAAAACGTTAAAAATACAAATTTAAACTTTAAGGAGGAATATTATCATGCCAAAAATTAAAACAAATAGAGCAGCTGCAAAGCGCTTCAAAAAAACAGGTACAGGAAAGTTAGTAAGAAACAAAGCTTATAAGAGCCATATCTTGACTAAGAAATCAGCGAAGAGAAAGAGAAATCTTAGAAAGCCGACTGTTACAGATGCAACCAACGTTAAGAATATGAAGAAAGTATTACCATATCTGTAAGATAAGGAATGTATTGAAGGAGGATATAAGAGATGGCAAGAATTAAAGGCGGAATGAACGCTAAGAAGAAACACAATAGAACATTAAAACTGGCAAAGGGATACAGAGGAGCACGTTCTAAGCAGTACAGAGTTGCAAAGCAGTCTGTTATGAGAGCCCTTACGTCTGCATACGCGGGAAGAAAACAGCGCAAGCGTCAGATGCGCCAGCTCTGGATTGCACGTATCAATGCAGCAGCAAGGCTGAACGGAATGTCCTACAGCAAATTTATGCATGGCCTGAAGCTGGCTGATATTGATGTGAACAGAAAGATGCTGGCTGAAATGGCAGTGAATGACGCAGCTGGCTTTGCAACGCTTGCAGAACTTGCTAAGAGCAAGGTGGCATAGTAGAACGAACTGCACAGGAGATGCGGGTGCAGGAATGCTCTTTATAGCTTACAATCTGGCAGGGACGATATACAAGACGGCATAGCCCACGTAGGACATGCCGTCTTTTTTATTTTGCAGGATGTTTCGCTCTGCTGCATCTACACGGAGGGGAATCAGATGTTCAGGATTGGTGAATTTTCCAAACTTACTCAGGTGTCGGTCAGGATGCTGCGTTATTATGATGAATCAGGGCTGCTGAAGCCGGAGAGGACGGATCCCTTTACCGGGTACCGCATGTATTCTGCCGCTCAGATACCTGTACTTAACAGGATCGTATATCTGCGGGACAGTGGATTCGGGGTTGCAGAAATCCTGACAGCCCTAGAAAGCGGAAGGGATGCGTTTATCATAGAACAGCTTGATAAGAAGTACGAAGAGATTACGGGCAGAATCGCAGAAGAACACAAGAAGCTCGAGAAGATAACGCTGGCCAGAAGAGAACTTTTACATGGCTGCAAGATGCACTACAACGTGTCGATCAGATCCATTCCCTCGTGCCAGGTGCTCTCCCTACGCAAGGTCATACCCACCTACTATGCGGAGGGTGAGCTGTGGGAAGAGCTGGCCTCCTTTGCCGCACGGAATAAGATTGCCGTATCGGGACAGACATTTTCCATCTACCACGATCAAGAATATAAGGAAAATAATGTGGATGTGGAGATTTGTGCATATGTAGAGAAGCCCGTGGAGAGCAGTGGCGCAATTGCGTACAGGACAGTGGAGGCAGTACCGTTCATGGCGTGCACGATGGTGTACGGTCCATTTTCCAACATTGCGGGAGCCTATCTTAATCTGGCGCGATGGCTGCAGGAGAACAGCAGATTTAAGATGACAGGGCAAAGCCGCCAGATTGTGCACCGCGGCCCGTGGAATGAAGAGTCGGAAGAGAACTATCTTACGGAGATACAGATTCCGACAGAACAGCGTGTCAGATGACAGGACTTCCCTCCATACTGCCCCTGCCGTGTGGCAGATGCGGGTTTCCGTATGAAAAATGCTTGACTCTCACACTGTGTCAGGGTACAGAATAATCGTACAGCAAATAAATATATATGGAGGGAACAATTATGGCAGTATTTGAAGTGCATCCTGTCGGGATAATCAGAAGCAATGAAGAAGGGACGTTTATTGAGATTCAGAAAGAGTACTTCCAGGCGCTTACCGCCCTGGAGGGATTCAGCCATGTGAATGTCATCTGGTGGTTCAGCGGCTTTGACAATGATGAGGCAAGAGCTGTCCTTACGGCGGAACAGCCGTATAAAAAAGCACCTGATGTAATGGGAGTTTTTGCGACCAGGTCGCCGATACGGCCCAATCCTTTAGCTCTGACCGCGTCTGAGGTCATAGGCATAGACTATGAAAACGGCATTGTGCAGATTGCGTACACGGATGCGAATGACGGAAGCCCGGTGCTTGACATAAAGCCGTACACACCGAGCCTTGACAGGGTGGAAGAGCCAGGGGTTCCGGACTGGTGCGGCCATTGGCCGAAAAGTATAGAGGCGTCGGCAGATTTTGCATGGGAAGAGGAGTTTAACTTTTAGATAATTGCTGAATTGGAGAATCAGGCCGAAGATCGAAAGCGGGAAGAGATGTCATGAGATATCTCTTTCCGCTTTCTTTTTGATCCTGCCATCTGGAAGTTGACGGCAGGATATGATATTATGGAAAAGACGATGGATACAGGTTGTGAAAAGGAGATGCTGTTATGAGGATACTTGTTGTAGTAGATATGCAGAACGATTTTGTGGACGGCGCGCTTGGAACGGAGGAGGCCGTGGGTATCGTCCCGGCGGTGGCAGAGAGGATCCGGAGTTTTGACGGCCGGGTACTCTACACGCAGGATACGCATGAAAGCGATTACTTGAAGACGCTGGAGGGGAAGAAGCTGCCGGTGCCCCATTGCATCAGGGGGACAGAAGGATGGGAGCTTTGTCCGAAGATAAAGGCGCTGTGCAAGGAGGTTCCGATCGACAAGCCTGCCTTTGGAAGCGTGGAGCTCGGACGGATGCTCAAGGAGTATGACAGCAGGGAAAAGGTAGAGTCTGTCACGTTTGTCGGATTGTGTACTGACATATGTGTCATCTCAAATGCAATGATAGTCAAAGCATTTCTTCCGGAGACGGAGATTATCGTAGATGCGGCGTGCTGCGCGGGTGTGACGCCAGAGAGCCACCGTCAGGCATTGGAGGCGATGAAGGTATGCCAGATCAAGGTACTGGATGAATAAGGGGAGCAGGGTATGAAAAGGGTAATCAGCGTTATATTGGATGCGGTTCTGGTGCTGGCGGCTGTATTTATACTGGCGGGCATGTCTGTGAAGGATATCTGTGCAGAGATAGCGACAGATGCGCTTGTCAAGAAGGCCGTCGCCTCTACGATAGGGGATGGCGTCCGTGCCATGTTTCCGGACGCCACGGAAGCACAGATAGAAGACGCCGCCGATAAGATAAGCCAGGATGAAAACCTCCGGGCGCTGGTCGGCGATTATATGGATGCCTTGGCATATGCGGCGGCGGACGGGACGCCGTTTTCGTCTCCTGACGTGTCATCGTATATGGAAAAAGCAGTAGACGACAATATAGATGCCGTGGCAGAAGCTTTTGGCGTAGAACTTGGCGGCCTGCCCAGGGCCGTCCTGAAAAGTGCGGCCGAGTCGGCCGGCAGCGAGCTGGAGACGGAGCTTGGCGTGGCTGCAGACGAGGCGCTGTCTCAAATGACAGGACAGCAGAAGCAGGCGGCTAAGCTGTACGCGGTTATGACATCTGAGGAGGCGAGGACGGCGGCAATTGCCATTGTCTTCATATCAGCATTTGGAATCGTACTGCTCCGGCTTTCAAAGGGCCGTTTCCTTTTCCATCTGGGGCTTTGCGGCATCGTGGCCGGAAGCGCGGCAGGTTATGCCTTTCCGGCGCTGCTTACGGCAGCGGCAGATGAACTGGGCAGAGAGATGGCGGGGAGCGAGGTGACAGTGTCGGCAGACACGCTTGCTGGCTGCGGGAAATGGATACTAGCGGGTGGTGCGGCACTATTCGTCTTGTATGGTATCCTTAAGCTGTCCGGCATTGGCGAAAAGAAGAGGTACAGATAATGATCATAAGGATGGCAGAAGAAAAAGATGCACTTTTGCTGCTTCAGATATATGCGTATTATGTAGAGCATACGGCAGTGACATTTGAATATGAAGTACCGTCTATCAACGAGTTTATGGAACGCATGGGCAAAGTGAAGGAAAGATATCCCTATCTTCTGGCGGAGGAAGATGGTGAGATTACAGGATATGCCTATGTGGCTGCATTTAAGGACAGGGCCGCCTATGACTGGGCGGTGGAGACGACCGTGTATGTGAAGGCGGAACGGAGGTCGGAGGGGATTGGCAGAAAGCTTCGGAGTTTGGATTGGACGCAGGGCCGGCAGCAGGATATGGCTCCCCACCATATGACCGGTATGAGCCGGGAGGATAGATAGGATAAGGACAGGAGGTAAAAGGATGGATAAGACGGACGTAACCTTCCGGACTGCCGGGAGAGAAGATACGGGACTTATACTGGATTTCATAAAGAAGCTGGCAGATTATGAACATATGACGGAGGATGTAGTGGCCACGGAAGAGCTGCTCAGGGAATGGATATTTGACAAGAAGAAGGCAGAAGTCCTCTTTGCGGTGGCAGAAGGGCAGGAAGTCGGATTTGCCTTGTTTTTCCACAACTTCTCCACTTTTCTAGGCAGGGCGGGCATATATCTGGAGGACTTGTTCGTACTGGAAGACAAGAGGGGCAGGGGGTACGGCAGGGCGCTGCTTGCACAGCTGGCAAGAATTGCCACGATGCGGGGCTGCGGAAGGCTTGAATGGTCATGCCTGGACTGGAATGAGCCAAGCATAGAGTTCTACCTGTCGCTTGGAGCCGAACAGATGAAGGAATGGAGCGGCTACCGGCTCGCCGGAGATACGCTCCGGCGGGCGGCAGAGCTTTAATCCTCTCTGCATTTCCCGCCTTTCCAGATGATCAGCGTATCTAGCAGGCTTTCGTGGTGCACTGCGGTCACATCAAAGCGCAGGAGCTTGAACGTATACTAATGCCGCTGGCGTAATGTTCCATCTTGGGAACAAGATGGCCTCACTGGATCAGGTCCATAAATTTTCCTATAAGAAGGGCATTCAGTATGGTTCCGAAGCCAAGCTGCTCGTGCATCGCATAATCGACGATGAGGATGCCGGTGACGATTACGATATCGCCGAATGACAGGCCTGTGGCATGGGAAAGTCCCATGCTGAAAGCATCCCATGGCGCCAGGCCGATTTCTGCCTGGACGATGAAGCAGGTTCCAGGTGCGAAGAGAAATAATCCCGCCAGGAGGCGGATGAAACGTTTGACATATGAAAGTGCCATAGCATTCTCCTTTGTATGATATATATTCATTATAGAAAGAAATGTGCTTTGGCGCAACTAAAGAAATAGAAAGGGAGAAGGATGGAGTACAGGAAGGCGACGCCAGAGGACATTGATCTGATAATTGAGCTCAGGCGCATACAGCTCATCCATGAGCAGGCGCAGGAAGAGGTCGAGATCAAGCATTATATGAAAGCATTTTTTGAAAAGGTCTTTGCAGAAAACAGAATCATACAGATATTGGCAGAAGAGGACGGCGTAGCGGCTGCGACCGGAGCAGTCCTCTTCTATGAATATCCGCCCGGCTTTTCCAATCCCTCTGGCAAAGTGGCTTATATTGCGAATATGTTTACGAGCCCGGACTACCGCAGGCGGGGACTGGCATTTGAGATCATGGACATGCTTGTTGAGGAGGCCGGGAAAGCCGGGGCAGGAGAAGTGCGGCTCCTGGCCTCGGAGCCCGGCAGGCCGGTATATGAAAAGTACGGTTTTATTAAGGAAGAAGGATGGTACATCTTAAAGTAGGGACATCTGGCAGACGTACGATCAGGGATAGATGAGCTGCCGGTCCGTTATGCCATCCAGCACTTCTTCCACATATCTGGCGGCGAGATATTTTGCCATCGGAAGATTCATATCCAGATAATTTCCGCAGTCATCTGCGGAAGCACCCGGGACAGCGCCTTCAAAACCGGCGATGAAAGAGAACAGCTCCTTCATGAGTGGTACAATGTCACGGGATTCATAGTCTCCCGATAGAAGGAGATAGAAACCGGTGCGGCAGCCCATCGGCCCAAAGTAGACCGTACGGCTTCCGTATTCTGCATGGTTGCGCAGGAAAGTAGCCGCAAGGTGTTCGATCGTATGCATTTCTGCCGTGTTCATGACGGGTTCATAGTTCGGCCTTGTCAAACGAAGGTCAAAGGTCGTAATCGTCTGTCCGCCCGGCCGGTCCTTCCTTGATACATATACTCCGGGAACCAATCTCGTATGGTCAATGGTAAAGCTAGTAATCTTATCCATGGCAATGCTCCTTTTTGCGTGTACTTGCGCCGTCTTGCAGATGCGTCTGGCTGCAGAATCCGGCACTACGCGTATTATAGCACTTTTCTTCGTAATTTTCTATGAAAAACGGCAGGAGATGTGCTATACTATCAAAGTAGCCCCGGCGGACCGTATAAGCGGGTTCCGGAAGCCCGGGGGAAGGCAGGAGGCAGCAGAGATGAAGATATATTTTGTAAGACATGGGGAGACAGACTGGAATAAGGCAAGGCGCATCCAGGGGCAGGTAGATATTCCCCTGAACGGATTCGGCAGGCATCTGGCGGAAGAGACCGCTAAAGGCCTCGCGGATGTCCCCTTTGACATATGTTATACAAGCCCGCTCGGGAGGGCGGCAGAGACGGCACGGATCATACTTGGGGACAGAAAGGTTCCGGTCATTGAAGAGGAGCGTATCGAAGAGATGGCTTTCGGAGCGTATGAAGGCAAGTGCTGTTCTAAAAAGGGGTGGGAGCTTCCGGAAGAGTTCCAGCGTTTCTTTGATGATCCGGAGCATTATATAGTCCCGGCAGGGGGAGAAGGATTTGCGGATGTGAAGAGACGGACCGGCGAATTCCTGGCAGAGCTTTTCCAGAAGGATGAGCTTGAGGACAGCGTCGTTCTGGTGACGACACACGGCGCAGCGCTTGCTGGAATCCTGAACAATATAAAAGGCAGGCCCTTAGGAGACTACTGGGGCGTAGGGGTCCATAAGAACTGTGCGGTCACGGAAGTGGAAGTGTCCCGCGGCAGGGCACATATCATATCGGAGAATGTGGTGTATTATGAGGATGAAGTGGCACCATGGGAAGAATAGACAGGGAGGATTAGAGAGATGATCAATGACAAGAAAGTGTTATTCAGCGGCATGCAGGCGACGGGGAACCTGACGCTCGGCAATTACCTGGGGGCGCTGAAGAACTGGGTGGCTCTGAGTGATGAATATGAGTGCTTCTACAGCGTGGTAGACATGCATTCCATCACCGTGCGGCAGGAGCCGGCCACGCTCAGGAAGCGGGCGAGGGCACTGCTTACGCTTTATATCGCTGCGGGACTTGACCCGGAGAAGAACTGTATCTATTACCAGTCGCATGTATCCGGACATGCGGAGCTGACGTGGATATTGAACTGCTTTACGTATATGGGAGAGCTGAACCGTATGACGCAGTTCAAGGACAAGTCGGCGAAGCACGCAGACAATATCAATGCGGGGCTGTTTACCTACCCGGTACTGATGGCAGCGGATATCCTGCTCTATCAGGCGGATGTCGTACCTGTCGGCATTGACCAGATGCAGCATCTGGAACTCACAAGGGACATCGCGGAGCGGTTCAATAATATATACGGCGATGTGTTCACCGTGCCGGAGCCATATATCGGGAAGGTAGGGGCCAAGATCATGAGCCTGCAGGATCCGGCTAAAAAGATGTCCAAATCCGATGAGAATCCAAACGCCAGCATCTACCTGATGGACGACCCGGATACGGTAATGAGAAAGTGCAAACGGGCGGTGACAGATTCGGAAGCCCAGATCTTGTACCGGGATGAACAGCCCGGAGTCAAGAACCTTATCGACATATACAGTGCCTGTACCGGGAAATCACCGGAAGAAGTCGTTGCCGAATTTGACGGCAAAGGATACGGAGTCTTCAAGATGGCAGTCGGAGAAGCAGCGGTATCTGTCCTGAAGCCGCTGCAGGATGAAGTGGCCAGACTGGAAAAAGACAAATCCTATATCGACGGCGTGATAAAAGCAAATGCAGAAAAAGCACAGTATTTTGCCAATAAGACGTTAAGAAAAGTACAGAAAAAAGTCGGATTTCCAGACAAAATACGATAATTTTGAAAGGGATCGGCCCTCTGCCGCGGCAGGGGGCTGACCCCTTTGCAAATTCAAAGACTATTCAGATAACTTACAAGCGGCTGTAAATATTCTTTAGAAGTATTGTCATAAGAATGTGATATCCTTTTGTACATGTCGCTGTCTTCGCCGTTTGCTTTTTTGATGATCTTACGGAAGCCAGCCATCATTATCTTATCACCGATTCCCATTTTTTCATAACTTAGGCCTCCGGGCAGATAGAATACTTTGTATTTTTCGCCGTCGTTTTTAAAATTATTCTGAATGGCTGTATCAGTCTCAGCGAGACCGGGCGGATTGCTTCCTGTTACCATGACAATCCTGTTCTTGCCGTTCAGATTCATTTTTTTGAATGAACCTAGCTTTTGTATCATCCCTGCATGGAACCAGGAGGCGAAGATGACGGTGCCATACGGCGTGAGGTCCAAGGATACGGCCTTCTCAAATGGCATTACGGTACAGCCGGTCATTTCCCCGAGCCATTCGGCATATCTCTTGGTAAATCCTGTCTTTGAATTAAAAAGTACGATTGTTTTCATTAGGTTCCTCCTGTTTGCTGTCAGCTATTATGGAATGGGTAAATATATCCTTTGCCTGGGTGAGCAGATCCTGAACGTGTCCGATATCGGTATCGCTGCCAAGGACAGTAAGGATAAAAGATATGCCGGTATTGTAAATGAGCATATTCAGGTGAAGCTGCCGGGCCTTCTCTATAGATATGCCAAGCTGCCGGGCGATAAATTCTGCAATCTGAGGATTGGTTTCCTTCTTATATATATCTTCAAAAGAGTGGATATCATCCCTTTTGCGCAAAAAATACAGCCGGTACAGGTGGGGTTCCGCCTTGGCAAACTGTGCGTGGGCCATCCCCATGCTCTGGAACATGTCATTTACATCCAGCCGTTCGGTGATGAAGCTCCGGAGATAGCTGCCTGTATAATCGATGACATCCTGCTTCAGGCCGCTCATATTGCGGCAATAGCAATAGACAGGCTGCACAGAACAATCAAGCTTCTGGGAAATCCCTTTTACCGTCACGTTCTCAAGACCGCCTTCCCGAGCCAGGTCAAAAGCTGCTTTGACAACCATGTCTTTCGTAAGTCTTTGTCTTGGCATATGTATTATACCGCCTTTCGCAGATAAATGAGTTATATAAATTATTTATATAAACTAATTATATAATGCGCATATAAAATTTGCAAGCATATTTTTACGTAAAGGATATAAAAGAATAAATAGAAAAGTAAAGATTATTGTCAGATAATTCGATGAATTTGCAAAGGGGTCAGACCCCTGCCGCAGCAGGGGGCTGACCCCTTTCAAAATTTAGTCATCTTCTTCGCTCTGTATGGAATAGGTCTGTCTCTTTCTCGCCATCTCATCGCTCTCCAGGTATTCATCGTATGTCGTAATCTTATCGATGAGTTTTCCGCCCGGTACGATTTCCATGATACGGTTTGCCGTCGTCTGGACGATCTGGTGGTCGCGTGAACTGAACAACAGGACGCCTGGAAATTTGACAAGCCCGTTGTTGAGTGCCGTGATGGACTCCATATCCAGATGGTTGGTCGGCTCGTCCAGAAGGAGGACGTTGGCGCCGGATATCATCATCTTGGACAGCAGGCAGCGTACCTTTTCACCTCCCGAGAGGACCTTCACCTTCTTGACGCCGTCCTCGCCGGAGAAGAGCATACGTCCAAGGAATCCGCGCACGTAGGTGACGTCTTTTTCATCGGAATACTGGGTCAGCCATTCGACGATAGTATAGTCGTTGTCAAACTCGCTTCCGCTGTCCAGAGGGAAATAGGCCTGGGATGTAGTCACGCCCCATTTATACGTTCCCTCATCCGGCTCCATCTCGCCGGAGAGTATCTGGAACAGTGTCGTCTTGGCCAGTTCGTTTCCGCCGACGAAAGCTACCTTGTCATCGTGGTTCAGGGTAAATGATATGTCATCCAGTATCTTTTCTCCGTCGATCGTCTTGCTCAGGCCTTCGACAGTCAGCACCT
This sequence comes from Extibacter muris, assembly GCF_004345005.1. Lineage (GTDB taxonomy): Bacteria > Bacillota > Clostridia > Lachnospirales > Lachnospiraceae > Extibacter > Extibacter muris. Next base: position 279,482 of record NZ_SMMX01000004.1, on the reverse strand, counting down.
CGTTGCCGATGTCACGGTTCGGGCGGAAGTCGATGTACGGGTACTTGCGGCTGGACGGCTGGATATCGTCCAGCTGTATCTTCTCCAGCGCCCGTTTTCTTGAGGTAGCCTGCTTGGATTTGGATGCATTGGCGCTGAACCGGGAGATGAATTCCTGCAGCTCTTTGATCTTCTCCTCCTTCTTCTTGTTCGCTTCTTTCATCTGCCGGATGAGCAGCTGGCTGGACTCGTACCAGAAGTCGTAGTTGCCGGCGTATAGCTTGATCTTGCCATAATCTATGTCTGCTATCTGTGTACATACCTTATTCAGGAAATAACGGTCATGGGACACGACGATAACCGTGTTGTCAAAATTGATGAGAAACTCCTCCAGCCATGCGATAGCATCCAGATCCAGATGGTTGGTGGGCTCGTCGAGCAGAAGGATGTCCGGGTTGCCGAATAATGCCTGGGCCAGGAGGACTTTTACCTTCTCCGGTCCATTCAGGTCCTTCATCATCTTGCCATGCATCTCTGCGTCGATGCCGAGGCCATTCAGCAAGGTTGCGGCGTCGGATTCCGCCTCCCAGCCGTTCATGGCCGCAAATTCACCTTCCAGTTCGCTGGCCTTGATCCCGTCCTCGTCTGTAAAGTCCTCCTTGGCGTAGATGGCTTCCTTTTCCTTCATGATTTCATACAGCCTGGCGTTCCCCATCATGACCGTATCCAGGACCATGTATTCATCGTATTGGAAATGGTCCTGCTGCAGGAAAGAAAGACGCTCCCCGGGAGTGATGATGACCTCCCCCTTGGAAGGCTCCAGCTGCCCGGAAAGGATTCTCAGGAAAGTGGATTTTCCGGCTCCGTTGGCGCCGATGAGGCCGTAGCAGTTGCCCTCTGTAAACTTGATGTTGACGTCTTCAAACAAAGCCTTCTTTCCAACCCGGAGTGTTATGTTGCTTGTGCTTATCATACTATCTATCTCCTTATATTTTATCTGATTTCAATGTGCACCTTCCGCGCCCGCAGGAAATTCAACACATAGACAACGCATATCATTTCTTCCGGGGAAGGCCAGGTGCTGTTGATTAAGCTGCACGTCGCCAGTATACACGGACGTTCCATTGCTTATATTATCAAATATGTAAGGAAATAGCAAGGCTTAAGCTATGGGTTGACATTTTAGGCAAAAACCTTGAAAATACAGATAGGAGGTGGAAGCCATCATGGACGGAACAAAAGCGACAGGGTATGGCAAGGCTGAAAATGTAGGGCTGAGCAGCGACGGGAAAAAAGTCGTCATCATAGACCAGACCGAACTTCCGGCAAGGAAGGTCCTGCTGGAGCTTGGAACACCCGGGGAGATGTATGATGCCATACGGAATCTGAAGGTGCGCGGCGCGCCGGCCATAGGAATATGCGCGGCCTGCTGCATGTACTGCCTGGCCCGGCAGATAGAGGCGGAGGATATGGATACCTTTATGAGAGAGCTTACGGCTTACGGGGACTACCTCGATTCCTCCAGGCCGACAGCAGTAAACCTAAGCTGGGCCATCCGAAGGATGCTTAAGACGGCCAGGGCACATATGCAGGAGGGCCGCGGCGGAGTTCTTGACGTGCTTGGCCGGGAGTGCCGGAACATACAGGAAGAAGACATCGCCATGTGCAGGGCCATCTCTGAATATGGCCTGAGCCTTATCCGGGAAGGCGACGGCATCCTTACCCACTGCAATGCGGGACCGCTTGCGACTTCCCGCTATGGAACGGCGCTCGGCCCGCTCATGCTCGGGGCGGAGCGCGGCATGAAGTTCAAAGTATATGCAGATGAGACGAGGCCGCTGCTCCAGGGGGCCAGGCTTACGTCCTATGAGCTGCTGCAGGCAGGGATCGATGTGACGCTCATCTGCGACAATATGGCTGCTACCGTCATGAAAAACGGATGGGTACAGGCCTGCTTCGTAGGCTGCGACCGTGTGGCTGCCAACGGAGATACGGCGAACAAGATCGGAACGAGCGGCGTCGCGGTCCTGGCGAAGTATTACGGCATCCCATTTTATGTGCTCGGACCTTCCTCCACGATAGATATGGACTGTACTACAGGTGACGGGATAGAAATCGAGCTGAGAGAGGAAGAAGAGATAAAGAAGAAGTATTATAAGCATCCGATGGCGCCGGACGGCGTAAAGTGCTATAATCCGGCATTTGATGTTACAGACCACAGCCTCATAACCGGTATCGTGACAGAAGAAGGCATACTGGAGGCACCGTATGAGGAAAGTATAAGAAGATTGTTTGATCAGAAGGAGATAAGAAGATGAAGAAAAGACCGGACTATGAATGCTACAGGAAAATCGCGGATCATATAAGAGAACGGATCGGGACGCCGCCAACCGTCGGTGTCGTCCTCGGTACCTGCCTCGGTGAGATTGAAAATGAGATTATGGATAAGACAGAGATATTCTATAAAGATATCCCGGGTTTTCTCGTCTCCACAGCACCGGGACATGCCGGCAAGCTTGTGTGCGGCACGCTCGGGAACAGGCGGGTACTTTGCATGGCAGGGAGGTTCCACCATTATGAAGGGTACAGCTTTGAAGAGCTCAGGATGCCGGTCTACGTATTCAAGCTTCTCGGCATCCGCACCTTGATTCTTACGAATGCGGCAGGTGCCGTCAATCTCAACTTTGAGACCGGCGATATCTGTGTCATCAAGGATCACATCAACCTGTGCGGGGTATCCCCGCAGCGTGGGGAAAACATCCCGGAATTCGGTGAGCGGTTCTTCAGCATGAACGACGTATATACGCCTTCGCTGCGCAAGCTGGCGAAAGAAACGGCGGTAGAGCTTGGATTCTCTCTTCAGGAGGGAACCTACTTTTTCGCACCCGGACCACAGTTTGAGACGCCGGCAGAAATCCGGGCCATGCGCCTTCTCGGTGCGGATATGGTAGGCATGTCCACCGTCCCGGAGGCGATTACGGCAGCCCACTGCAGGATGGACGTCCTCTGCCTGTCCCTGGCGACGAATCTGAGTGCGGACAGGGTACTTGACCACGATGTGACGGAAGACGTCAACCAGGTGGAAGATGTCGTGAGCGGACGGTTCCGCTCTCTGCTGACAGCCATAGTCAACAGGCTGGACGAGGGGGACATATCATGAATATAAGGCTTTACAATGCCAGAATCCTTTCTATGCAGGCGGGGTCCGGCATAGAGGAAGGGGAAGTATGGGTAAAGGGCAGCCATATCACCTATACAGGTCCCCGGAAAGATACAGAGACCGTGTGGGACAGGGAAATCGATGTAAAAGGCAATGTGGTGATGCCTGGCTTTAAGAATGCCCATACACATTCCGCCATGACGTTCCTCAGGTCGTACGCAGATGACCTGCCCCTTCTGGACTGGCTGGACAAACAGGTATTCCCGATGGAGGCAAAGCTTACACCGGACGATATGTACCATCTGTCCAGGCTGGCGGTCATGGAATATGTGACGAGCGGCATCACAGCCAATTTTGACATGTATATGGATCCCGCCAGCGTCGCGAAAGCATCTGCAGACTGCGGATTCAGGACCGTGCTCTGCGGCGCCATGAACAATTTCAGCCAGTCGCTGAAGGAGGAAGAACAGTGGTATAAGGAGCTGAATTCCTATCATGAGCTTATCAGCTTCTGCTTCGGGGCCCATGCGGAGTATACGACGTCGATGGAACTGCTTCAAGGGCTTGCGGGGCTGGCCCGCAAGTATAAGGCGCCGGTGTATCTGCACAATTCAGAGACCAGGGAGGAAGTGGAGCAGTGTATCGGCAGATACGGCAAGACGCCGACCGCGCTGCTTGACAGCCTTGGCATCTATGATTACGGCGGAGGCGGCTACCACTGCGTGCATATGACAGAGGAAGATCTGGATATCTTCACGGAAAAGGGCCTGTATGTGGTGACGAATCCCGGATCCAACACAAAGCTTGCCAGCGGCATCGCACCGATAAGGAAGATGATGGATAAAGGGATTCCGATTGCCATCGGGACAGACGGGCCGGCAAGCAATAACTGCCTTGACATGTTCCGGGAGATGTTCCTCGTAACAGGGCTTGCCAAGCTCAGGGAGCACGATGCGTCTGCCGTTGACGCGGCGGAGGTGCTCAGGATGGCGACGGTAAACGGGGCGCATGCCATGGGCCTTAAGGACTGTGATGTGCTGGCAGAAGGCAAATGCGCAGACCTGATCATAATCGATCTGCACCAGCCTAACATGCAGCCATTGAACAACATTACGAAAAATATCGTATACAGCGGCAGCAAGCAGAATATAGTGCTTACGATGGTTAATGGGAACGTGCTGTATGAGAACGGGACCTTCCATATAGGAGCAGAACCGGAGGAAGTGTATGCAAAGGCAAATGAAATCATCGGGCGTATGCGGTAACAGAAAGCGAGGAGTATAGATGAAGAAAGCGACGATCGTACTGGAAGGCGGTGCCACAAGGGGCGTATTCACGTCAGGCGCACTGGATTATCTCATGGAGAGGGACGTGTATCTGTCACATGTCATAGGAGTCTCAGCGGGAGCGTGCAACGGCGTGGATTACGTATCAAGGCAGCCCGGAAGGACGAGGGACTGTATGATACACAAAGAGAAGGAATATGACTACTACCATGGATTTGCAAAGTTCATAAAAGAAAAGAGCCTGCTCGATATGGACATGGTGTTTGACAAATATCCGAATGAGATTTTTCCATTTGACTTCGACACATACTTTGCCTCCGATATGGAGTGCGAGATCGTGACGACCAACTGTGTCACCGGACAGGCAGAATATATGAAAGAGGACAGAGACAGAGTGAGGCTCATGAAGCTGTGCCGGGCATCCAGCAGCATGCCCCTCGTCTCGCCTATCGTGAATATCGACGGCATTCCGTACCTGGACGGCGGACTGGCCGATTCCATACCTGTGAAGAGGGCGTCAGAACTCGGCAATGAGAAGATTGTCCTCATGCTGACAAGGAATCCGGGGTACCGCAAGAAGATGACTTCAAAGGCGCTGGCCAATGTATACCGCCGGGCCTACCGGAAGTATCCGAACCTCGTCAGGACGACGATACGGCGGAATTTTGAATACAACAAAGCGATGCGCCTCGTCGAACAGATGGAAGAGGAAGGGAGGATCTTCGTACTCCGCCCGCTTATTCCGACCGTATCGCGGCTGGAAAAGAACTACGACACGCTTATGGAATTCTATCAGCACGGCTATCATCTCATGAAAAGGGAATTTGGAAACCTGATGGAGTATCTCGACAGATAACAAGGAGGGAAAAAGATGTATCTATATGAACACAGCATTTCAACAAAAGGGGCACAGCAGATGTCCAAAGTGACGGACATGGTACGTGAAGATATCAGAAAAAGCGGGCTGGAACAGGGCATCGTGGTCGTGTACTCGCCACATACGACGGCAGGGTTCACGATCAATGAAAATGCCGACCCGGACGTCGTCCATGACATGCTCTGCGGCATGGAACGCGCGGTGCCGACGGATGCAGACTATTATAAGCATGTGGAAGGCAATTCCCATGCACATATCAAGACGAGCTTCATTGGCCCTTCCCAGACTCTGATTCTCCACGACGCAGATCTGCTGCTTGGCATCTGGCAGGACTTGTACTTCTGTGAATTTGACGGTCCAAGAAACCGGAGATTCTATGTAAAGATTATAGAGGGCTGATAGGATGGATAACAAGACGTTATTGGATTTCATGTCTGTGGCGGAGCGGCTTAAATGTACGGTCAGGCACTCCTTCACATCCGGCGGTCGGAGGGAGAGCGTGGCGGAACACGTGTACCGTCTCTGTGTCTTTGCATGGCTTGTGCAGGAGGAGTTTCCGGATCTGGATAAGGAGAAGGTGATGGAGATGTGCCTGTTCCATGACCTGGGAGAAGCTGTCACCGGAGATATCCCATGCTTCGAGAAGAAGGAAGAGGACCGCCAGACGGAGGAAAGCGCCGTACGGCGTGTAACGGAGATGCTTCCGGCGGACAGAAGAAAGAGGCTTGACGCCCTCTTTGATGAGCTGGAGGCGGGCAGGACAGGAGAGGCTAAGCTTGTCCATGCGCTTGACAAGATGGAAGCCCTCATACAGCATAATGAAGCTCCGATCGGCACATGGCTGCCACTGGAATATGACCTCCAGCTTACATACGGGCAGATGGAGGCAGAGGCATTCCCTTATACGAGGCAGCTCAGGAAGGCTGTAGAACAGGGCAGCATCGAGAAGATAGCGAAAGAGAGGGCGGAAAAGCACGGCGGAACAGAAACGTTCCATGTGAGCAGGGACAAGGAAAAGCTGGATTTTGGACGCATCGTACAGTTGATGCGCCAGTCGTACTGGGCCGGGACGCGTTCTGAAGAGATGATCAGGAAGGCGATGGAAGGTTCTGTCTGCTATGGCGTGTATGACAGAGAAGGATACATGGTCGGATATGCCCGTATTATTACCGACTTTGCCACTACCTTTTATCTGATGGATGTGATTATCGACGAGGACTACAGGGGGAAAGGACTTGGCACGCTCCTGATGGATGCTGTCATGGAGGATGTGGGCAGCCTGCACGGGGTGCTGCACACAGAAGACGCGGGAGCGTTCTACGAGAGATACGGCTTTACGCATGACGAAAGAAGGCAGGAAGTATTGATGGAAAAGGAGAGGAAAGACGGCTAGGAAGGGAGCAGGACGCTTCACTAGACAAGAAAACGTGCAGGATTGTGCTTACACATTATCCTGCACGTCTGAATATATCTACACAAAAAAGGAGATGACGTGTTTCAGCGTGCCGGCCTCGCCTACATTGCCCGGGAAGATGATATAGGGGATGCCCGGGTACCGGCTGTCGGGCCCCGTCTCCCAGGCGGGGATGCCGGGTGCCACCTGGCCGAGCACCACAGCATGCCTGATATGCAGCGCTTTCGTGGCAATGTCGCTGGAAGTGATGCCGCCTTTGGCGATGAGGAAGGAGGGTGCCGTATCTATCTGCACGGCAAAGGACTGCAGGGCATCTGATATGGATACAGAACGTTTTAAGACGGTTTCCTTCGTGTCACTGTCATATATCAGCTTCTTCCTCTTCGTATAGATGACCGCATGCCTGCCTTCACGGATGCAGGAGGAGGCCAGGGACAATATCCGTTGCCGTTCCGTTTCAAGGGCCTCCGGGTCGGTAATAAGGTCCGAGTTAAATTCCAGCAGCTCGATTCCGTCCAACCCTTCCAGCATGCCAAGCTGGGCTGTCGTCTTGCCGGTGTAGGATCCGATCAGGATGAGCGGTACAATGCCGTGCAGAACACCTTCAGATCGCAGTAGTCGGCTGCGTTCACGATAATCTTCCGGAAATCCGACGCTGAGAGCAGAAGTGATTCGACGCCGGTCGTATCCGCATTGCGGAGCAGGCGCAACGGAATGCATATGGCATCGCCGGCGGGGTACCGGCCCTCTGTCTTTTCCTCTACATACTGCCTCAGATCAGAAGAAGCATATCCGAAGGTGGTATCCCTGGCAAATTCTGTCTCGGCAGCAGGGATAAGCTCGTCCCCGGCCCTTACATAATGGATATTGTCTATGGTGAAGCGCCCCCCTTCTTTGAAGAACGGGCACAGCACCTCGCCGTCGATGGTATGGCCGGCATATGTCTCATATGTATCCTTCAGTACTTCCGTCTCAAGCGGATAGTGTCCGCGGAGCGTCGAGTCGCTCCTGCTTATGATGAGATAAGGGGTGCCTGCCTCCTCGGAGATCTGGTGGACCGTACGGGCAATCTCCTCATGTACCGCGGCACTTTCCGCAGAGGAGAGCGCTCTGGAGTTCGTCAGGACATAGAAGAGCTTTCCCTGTTCTTCAAAGCCTTCTCTTATGCTGCCGTAATCCCAGCGTGTGAACACGGAGACGCCGTGGACCGTCTGCGTCCCGGTCGGATCGTCGTCCAGCACGACGATCTTCCCCTGAAATGATGCTATCTCATCTGCCAGCAGCCTGTCGGCCGCTGATTCGTCGGGCCGTTGATATTCGTTCAGTACATCTGTATTCATGGCTGTTCATTCCTCTCTTCCTTTTCCCTTACAGTTCAGATATCCCGTTTCTGTACCTTGCAGTCGGCCAGATTTTCAAAATACTGTACAATCCCGCCGTGGTCTTCTCCCATATGCCCTTTTACCTTCATGACCTGCATGATTTCAAAGAGCTGGGAAGTGAGCGGTATCGGAGTGCCGATCAGGTGCGCTTCTTCTACTACATTCTTAATATCCTTGTGATTGATGTAGATGGGGCCGCCCGGTTTAAAATTGCGTTCCAGAATCATCGGCAGCTTGGCGATGCTTCCGCTACCCGTACCGCCGACAAGAAGAGCACTGGAGCCCATCATTTCCAGATAGGGGAGGACTTTGTGAAATGTCGCATCATCGCCGCCGACCATAAAGGACAGCGTACCGTCAACCGCTTTCGGCTCTCCTCCGCTTACAGGCGAATCCAGAAAAAAGCAGCCCTTTTCCTGAAGGAGACGGAAGCAGTAGTGGGAGTCCTCCGGCGCTACAGAGCTCATGTCGCAGACGACGGTTCCGGGGGCGATGGCCGTGCAGACACCACCTTCGGCAAATAAGGCCTCTTTTACGATGCCGCCGTTTGGGAGCATGAGAAATATGACATTACATGTACTTCCGATCCGCTCAGGAGTGGACTTGACAGCGCCCTCACAGACGAGACGGTCTGAGAGCGATTCCCTTACATCATATACATGTAGCTCTACGTGGTGCTTAAGTAAATTCAATGCCATTGGAGTCCCCATGATTCCAAGGCCGATAAAACCGATTTTGTCCATAGTTTATATTCCTTTCCGCTGCATATGCAACCTGCATCATAATAGCATGATAACAAATACCGGTATACCGATCAATGGAAAAATAGGAATTTCATAATATTTACTATATATCATCATCTATTATTGTGCATGTTTTAGGGAGAAGAAACTTGACCCGCTGACAGAAATTATTATATGCTTTACTATAGAACGAATATTGAGGGGGAAACCACGATGAAGCTACTGAAGCCACTGCAGATGCAGGCATATGAGTACATGAAAGAGAAGATCCTGAACAATGAATTTACACCTGGGGAAATCTATTCCGAGACAAAGATCGCTGCCGAGATAGGCATCAGCAGGACACCGTTCAGAGATGCTGTGCAGAGACTTGTGCAGGAGGGGTATATCGATATCATACCGAGCAAAGGGTTTATGCTGCATGAAATGGAAGTGAGGGATATCGTAGAGACGTTTCAAGTCCGCACCGCAATCGAAGGATACTGTGCGATGCTTGCGGCGAGAGAGGCAGATTCAGACAAAGCCGGAGAGCTGTTCACGGATCTGGAAGGGCTTATGGGGAAGCTCGTCAAATCGGCGGAGGATAATAATATGACCCGCTTTGTCGAGTGTGACAACCAGTTTCATCTGATGCTCGTGTCCTATGCAGGCAACTCTGCATTTGATGAGATGTTCGGCATGTATATCCATCGTATCAGGAACATGGCAATCTCATCATTGATGCATCCTGGCCGTGTAGCGGAGACGCTGAGGGAGCACGAAGATATCATAAGATCTATGAAATCAGGTGACATCGAAGCTGTCAACAATGCAATCGTGGCACATATGGAGAGGCCGAAAGAAATTATGCTCGGGGAACGCAGCTAAGAATATGTACATAATGCACAAAATGAGTCGTAGAAGATATAGATAATACACAAAAACGGTTGACAGAATGGCAATGATTTAATATGATTATCTCATGAATCAACCGGTATACCGGAATACAGATATAAAGAGGAACAGATTATGGAATATTTCAAGGCAGCCGTAGATGGGCTGGAGATTACAAGAGTAGGTCTCGGAACATGGGCAATGGGCGGCTCCGGCTGGGGCGGCATCGTCGACGAGCCTGCGGTAGAATGTGTAAGGGCAGCGATCGATATGGGGATTACGCTTGTAGATACAGCTCCTGCCTATGTAGCCGGACATTCAGAAGAGCGTGTACTTTATCGCAGACCCGGACGGATACTGGATAGAGATCGTTCCGGAAGAGGAGATGTAGAGCTTTATGTTAAAAGGAATACCTAAAATAATATCCCCTGAACTGCTGAAAGTATTAAGCGAGATGGGGCACGGAGACAGGCTGGTCATTGCCGACGGCAACTTTCCCGCACAGTCTGTCGGAAAGGACGGTATCGTCATAAGGTGCGACGGCCATACGGTCCCCGAGATTCTGGATGCCATACTGAAGCTGTTCCCGCTTGACCATTCCACGGACAAGCCGGTCATGCTTATGGAGGTACCGGATGGAGAAGATGTAAAGACGCCAATCTGGGACATCTTTAAGGTCATCATCGGAAAGCATGACGAGTGTGGAGGTGCTGTGGCAGGGACGATAGAAAAACCGGAATTTATAAAGATGGCGAAGGAATCATATGCCATCATCGCCACCGGCGAAGGGGCATTGTTTGCCAACATTATGCTGCAGAAAGGCGTCGTCTGAATGAGCCGGGCCTCAGCGAATGTGGCCGGACCGGGCCGCAGGCGGCTCCAGGCTTGACGGCCTGTATATAGCGGTATGCAAAAGGACGTGGATTACACGGGACAGAGACCGGGCAATAAGCCCTGCGTCTGATATGTCCGGATGTTCCACGTCCCTTTTGGTCTGTTTAATAGGAAACCTCCTGCAGGTACAGCCCCTTTGGATCGCAGGGGACGCTGACCGGCTTGGTTCCGGCAAAGATTTCCTCGATATCTTCTTTCTTACGTGTTCCAAAACCGATTTCCAGAAGCGTGCCGACGACGAGGCGGGCCATGTTGTGGAGGAAATCATCTGCATGTATGAGGATCTGCATCTCTTCCGTATCACCGTACACTTCGATCTCAAATATTTCCTTCACAGTAGTCTTGTTCTTCTTCACAGTGGAAAAGTTCTTGAAGTCATGCTTGCCGATGAACAGAAGGGCGGCCTGCTGCATGAGCTTCTTGTCCGGAATCTTAAAGCAGTGGTATGTATACTTGCGGTCAAATACGCTCGGCACATCGTCAATCGTCATTCGGTACACATAAGTCTTGGATGTGGCGTTAAGCTGCGCATGGAAACGGTCCGGCACATCTTCTACGTTGGTGATGGCAATGTCCATCGGAAGATACCGGTTCAGATAATGCTTGATTCCTAATATATCCATATCCGAACCTGTCTTGAAGTTGGCTACCTGTGCATATGCATGTACGCCTACCTCTGTCCGGCAGCCGCAGTTCAGCTCGATGATATACTCGTCCGTCATCTTGCGCAGCACTTCTATGATCTTATTCGACACCGTGTTGTTGGACTCCTCCTTGCCAAGGCGGCTCCAGCCCTGGTACCGGCTTCCGTCATATTCTATCGTCAGTCTGATGTTCCTCATATCTCTTCCGCTCCTTATCTTCTATATAAATGTGGCCTGGTAACCTATGCTGTTCATTCGTATGTAATCCAGTACATGAAAAATCAGTTTAAGTATACCAGATCTTATGATATAATGAAAGGGCTTGGCAAGAAATTGTAGAAAGTTGCAGAAGAAAGGGGAATGCATATGGTACGCTCCATGGCAAAAGAAGAACTCATGCGTCATGGCTGCCTCTGGGCAGGCAACGTACAAGAGGCATTTGAAACATTTGAGTCTGTCATCATATCTGCCGGCAGCAGAGAGAAGATGACGGCTTATTTTGACAGGATTCTGGCAGTAAATGAAGATGCCGCCTATGCGGACTTTTATTATCCGGTTCTGGAAGAGGACCAGAAACAGAAGTTCCTGTCAGGGCTTGACAGCCGCCAGATGGCTGTCCTGCGGAGGATGGAGACCGGCAGCAGGCAGGTATACTATCGTGCGGACAGGGAGATCATGGAGGTTCTTCTGGAAATTACGGTCACAGGCTGGCTGTTCTCCACTTTTTACTTTGCTCATAAAAAAGCCATAATCTGGGGAAATTATAATATGGAATTTCCGGTATTCTGTGAAAACAGGGAAACGCTTGCCTGTTACACAGGACTTGCCAAAGAATGCGGATTGGAGTGTCATGAATGAAAGCTGAGAGCAGAAAAGTATCAGAATCAGTGGTCGAGACCGTCCATATGGTCAGGCCGAACCATTTGAATGCAGCGGGCCGTCTGTTCGGCGGCATGCTCATGCAGTGGATAGATGAAGTGGCGGGGCTGGTAGGCAAACGCCATACAAGAATGAATGTTATCACCGCATCGGTCGATAACCTGCGCTTCCTTCGAGGTGCATACCAGAGGGACGTGATCATCATTATCGGCAAGGTGACCTACGTAGGCAAGACTTCCATGGAAGTAAAGGTAGACAGTTACGTGGAGTCGCTGAGCGGAGAACGCACGCCAATCAATCATGCGTTCTTTACCATGGTCGCGCTGGACGGCGAAGACCATCCGACGCCGGTTCCAAGGCTCATCCTGGAAAGCGGCGAGGAAAGGGAAGAGTGGGAGAAGGCCAAGAAAAGAAGAGAGATCAGGATGATGAGGAAGGAAGAAGGCTTCTGATGTAGACAGAAGCCTGGACATATACGCCGGAGGGGGAGGCGGATTTCTGCCATCCATCCCTTCCGGGCGTCAGTTTCATGTCATCCTATTTTTTGATATATCCCATGACCATCTTCAGCATCTGGTCAATCTGATCTTTTTCCTGTTTTGATTTTCCTTCTTTGAGTATTTCGAGTATCAGTGTAATCTCATCTGGAGAGAACTGGATTCCCTTCTTGTTCGCATTCGTAATGAGCGCCATAAGTACCGGGGCCAGGTTCTTGCCTGATTTTCCTTCCGTCTGTTTAGCTGCCGTCTTGATCAGTTCAAGCTTCAGCGGGTCAAGGTTCTTCATGGCCGGATTGTTCATCCATTCGTTCATATCTTTCTTCTCCTTCTTTCTTAGGGTTTTCGTTACTGTTATTATATGCCTGCGCCATGTCCGATTCGAACATATTGCTGTAGGTCTGGAACATTTCCTGCTGTTCCGGGTCCATCATGCCCATCATCATGTCCATGGGATTGAAGCCGCCGGACGCGCCGCTGCTGCCGTCCGCGGCCTGGGTACTCTGGACCATTTCCATCATATTCATCATCATTTCCATCTGATCCATCATTTCTTTTTCTTCCGGGGCCATGTAAGGCTTGAGGTCCTCGAACATTCCGAGAGGGGCGAAGCCTTTCCCGGAGCTCCTTGCGGCGCCCCGCTCCGGAAAGCCGTGGAAATAATCCATCGTATAGCGGAATTCCAGAAATTTGATATATATGGCGAGAAACCTCTGGTTAGAAGAAGGAGTGTATGGAAGCATCAGCTTTAGTGTATATAGATAAGGAGGAGTCACCATATTGTCAAACGGAGTCATGGGTTTTGGAGGTCTACGTTCCATAAGCACTCCTTTTTATAACGTTGTAAATATATATGTGGGTAAGAGTAGAAATATGAAAACGGGGAAAACTAATCTATATATTTTCCATATAATAACAATGAGCAGGAGAACAGGAGGGATATGGCATATGAACCGGAAACTGATCATTGACGGGAATGCAATCTATGAGATAGACGAGGACTGCATGTTGAAAAACAGGGTTAACGATGATAAGGATAAAAAAGAAGAGGAACACGCGGAAAACCGGGATGACAGCGGCAGCAGAAAGTAATCGGCCCGGATCCATTTGCACCTTCCGGCGATACGTGCTATATTTAGCCATATGACACGTAGCAAAAGCAGATGGGAGAATCTTATATGACACTCACACAATTGAAATATGCCATCACTGTGGCAAATGCAGGTTCCATCAACGAGGCGGCCAGAAGGCTGTTCATATCACAGCCGAGCCTGTCCTCGGCTGTCAGGGAACTGGAGGAGGAGATCGGCGTAGACATCTTCCGGAGGACGAACCGGGGGATATCCGTCACGCCGGAAGGCGAAGAATTTATAGGATACGCAAGGCAGGTCGTGGAACAATATGAGCTCGTAGAATCCAAATACATCGCGAAAGAAAAGACAAAAAAGAAATTCAGCGTATCGATGCAGCATTATACGTTCGCGGTGCATGCATTCGTAGAGATGGTAAAGCAGTTCGGGATGGACGAGTATGAATTTGCCGTCCATGAGACGAAGACGTACGAAGTCATAGAAGATGTGAAGAATTTCAGAAGCGAGATAGGCATCCTCTATGTCAATGACTTCAACCGCAATGTGCTGACGAAGCTGTTCCATGAATATAACCTGGAATTCCACGAGATACTCGTATGCGGCATCTATGTATTCATGTGGAAAGGGCATCCCCTGGCCGGCCGGAAGGAGATTGCACTGGAGGAGCTGGAAGAGTATCCGTGCCTTTCCTTTGAACAGGGGAATTATAATTCGTTTTACTTTGCAGAAGAAGTGCTGAGCACATATGAATATAAACGGCTCATCAAAGCCAATGACAGGGCTACGCTCCTGAACCTGATGGTGGGGCTGGACGGGTATACGCTCTGCTCCGGCATTATATGCGAGGAACTGTATGGCTCCGATTACTGCACCGTAAAGCTTAAGTCGGACGAGAAGATGTCCATAGGATACCTCGCCAGGAAAGGCGTGAACATCAGCCCTCTCGGGCAGAAATATCTGGAAGAAATTGCGAAGTTCAGGGATAAAGAGCTCAGGTAATGATAGAGCAGGACTTATAAGGGCAGCTGGCTATAGTTACAGACTATAGCCAGCTGTATTTTTTATGAATTAACACATTTTCCGGCAGGATGATATAGTATCAATATCTACAAATTCAACAAAAAAGGGTGATAAGATGTCAGAGATAATGATAGAAAACCTATGTAAAACATTCGGTTCCAAAGATGGCAGGGTGGACGCGCTTAAGGAGGTGAGCCTGACGATCGGAGATGGTGATATATATGGCATCATCGGAATGTCCGGGGCGGGAAAGAGCACGCTTGTAAGATGCATGAACTTCCTGGAGCGCCCGACAGGAGGAAGGGTTCTCATAGGAGGGCGGCCTCTTGGCAGCCTGTCCGAAAGAGAGCTCCGCAGGCAGAGGGAACGCATTGGAATGATATTCCAACACTTTAACCTGCTCATGCAGAAAACCGTCCTGGAGAATGTATGCTTTCCTCTATACATACAGGGAAAGAGAAAGAAAGAGGCCAGAAAGAGAGCGGCTGAGCTGCTCGAGCTGGTAGGGCTTGAAGAGCGGCGGAAAGCGTATCCTTCTCAGCTGTCGGGCGGGCAGAAGCAGAGGGTGGCTATCGCGAGGGCGCTTGCCTCCGACCCTGAAATCCTGCTGTGCGATGAGGCCACGAGCGCTCTGGATCCGCAGACGACCTCATCTATACTGGAGCTTCTGAAGGACATCAACAAAAGATTTGGAATCACTATCGTAGTCATTACGCACCAGATGGCTGTCGTGAGGGAGATATGTACGCATGTCGCTGTCATGAAAGGAGGACAGGTAGAGGAGGAGGGGAAGGTGGAAGATATCTTCGCGCATCCCAGGTCCGCGGCTGCCAGAGAGCTTATCCGCAGCGACAGAGGCGGGGATATGCAGGAAAGATACGGACGGCCGGAAGAGGAGATCCGTAGCGGCAGACGGATAAGGGTAGTCTTTTCGGAAAATTCAGCCTTTGAACCGGTCATTGCCAATATGATTCTGGCCTTCCGGGAGCCGGTCAACATACTGAGGGCAGATACGAAGAATATAGGTGGTGTGGCTAAAGGGGAGATGATACTGGAATTCGCTCCTGGCAGCATTAATATAGAAGCAATGAAAACATATATGTCTCATCGGGGGCTGGAGGCTGAGGAGGTGAAGGAAGATGTGGAGCAGTGACATCTTTATTATGATAACAGAAGGAGTGAAAGAAACCCTATATATGACGGTGCTGTCTGCCGGGGCAGGCTACCTGTTTGGCCTTCCTATGGGGGTGCTTATGGCGGTAACCGGCAGGGAAGGCATCAGGCCGAACCGGATACTGTACAAGGTGCTGGATGCAGCAGCCAACATCGTGAGGAGCATTCCGTTCCTGATTTTGCTGATTCTGCTCATCCCATTTACCCGCCTGGTCGTGGGGCAGAGCTATGGCTCTTCTGCGACCGTAGTGCCGCTTGTCGTCGCGGCGGTCCCGTTTATCGCCAGGATGGTGGAATCTTCCTTGAAGGAAGTAGATGCCGGGGTGATCGAGGCCGCCAGGGCCATGGGAGCAGGGAATATGCAGATTGTCAGGCGAGTGCTGCTCGTGGAGGCGAGGACGTCACTTATTACAGGCGCCACCATCGCCACAGGTACGATTCTCGGATATTCGGCGATGGCCGGGACGATCGGAGGGGGAGGACTGGGTGACATAGCCATACGGTACGGATATTACCGCTATCAGACAGATATCATGGTCGCAACCGTTGTCCTGCTCGTCCTATTAGTACAGCTGTTCCAAACGGCAGGCATGTCATTTGCTTCCCGTTTAGATAAAAGAAAGTAGAAATGGAGGAAATAATCATGAAAAAGATAGTAGCAATCTTATTGACAGGAGTATTGGCAGCAGGGGTGCTGGCAGGCTGCGGCAGATCGGGAGACAATGAAGCAGAGCCGAAGGGTTCTGAGGACAAGACGATCAAAGTGGCCGCCTCCGCGACGCCCCACGCCGAGATACTGGAAGAGGCGAAGGGGCTGCTCAAAGAGAAGGGATATGACCTTGAAGTGACCGTGTTTGACGATTATGTGCAGCCGAACGAAGTCGTCGAGAGCGGTGAATTTGACGCCAATTACTTTCAGCACGCGCCGTATCTTGAAAGCTTTAACAAAGAGAAGGGGACTCATCTTGCCGCGGCGGAAGAGATTCACTACGAGCCGTTCGGCATCTATGCGGGTACGAAGAAAAGCCTGGATGACATCAAGGATGGTGACAGCATAGCGGTACCCAACGACACGACAAATGGGGCAAGAGCGCTGCTGCTTCTGCAGGATAATGGAATTATTAAGCTCAAGGATGGTGCGGGGCTTGATGCGACGGTGAACGACATCACCGACAATCCACACAATGTGAAGATAGTCGAGCTGGAAGCGGCACAGATTGCCAGGGTCGTGGAAGAGACTGCTTACGTCGTGCTAAACGGAAACTATGCGCTGGAGGCAGGGTATTCAGTGGCAAAAGACGCGCTGGCATATGAGACATCGGATTCAGAGGCGGCCAGGACGTATGTCAATATCATCGCTGTCAAAAAGGGGGACGAGGAGAAGGAAGGGATAAAAGCGCTGGTAGAAGTTCTCAAATCCGATGACATCCGGAAATATATAGAAGAGACATATGACGGGGCGGTCATCCCGTATGAATAGGAAGTTAAGAAGCCTGCCATGGGCATAAAGAAAAGAGGGCTGCCACAACGAAGTGGCAGCCCTTTCCATATTCAATTAAATGTCAGATTAGCATCCACATCCGCAGTCGTTTCCGCAGCCGTTTCCGCAGCCATTGCCGCCGAAGCCGCCACAGCAGCAGAGTAACAGGATGATCCAGATACAGCTGTCATTGCCGCATCCGCCGCCACAGCCATTGCCACAGCCATTACCGCCGAAGCCGCCGCAGCAGCACAGTAACAGGATAATCCAGATACAGCTGTTGCCGCCAAATCCGCAGCCACAGTCTCCACCACATCTTGATTCACAACCACATCCGCAGTTTGTTGCACTTAAATCGCTCATAATTGAAAGCCTCCATATATGTTATTTACACTACATAATATGCGTGGGGTGCAGATGTGTGAAACAAAAGGTTATTTAATATTTTATTAGCTTTCTGACCGAATGCTGGAATCTGTGCGCCCGGCCCTGAAGCTTCAGCTTTTCTACCGGAGTGACGCTTTTCTTCACATATTCATCGTACATCGTAAGCAGATAGGCGACGGTGATGTTCCGGTTCTTATACCATGTGAACAAGAGCCAGTTCATGATGTCGGGATGCCAGTATTTTTCCGGTATGGCTGCATCTTTCAGGATAATGATATGCTTGAGCGCCTGCATGGACAGCTGGGCAAGCCGGCTCGTCTCTTCCTTCTGGCGGAACAGTTCATTGCTCTCCATTATAATCTCATACAAGGCACCGGCAGCCTTCCAGTATGTAACGAACGTATCTTCTTCCGTCTGTCCCCGGCCGGAAGCATCCGCTTTCAGGTCAAACGTCTGCATGTCCTGCCTGCGGCCGCCGATCCCCCTGTCATATTCCGCACGTCTGCCCGTATCGGACAATACCCCATATGCTTCCAGTATTTCCTGCATCTTGTCTGTCGTATCAATTCCGTTCTTGATGTTGGCGTCCGGATGGTATCGCTTGGCAAGCATATTCTTGGCGGCAGTGATCTCCTCTTGCGTCGCCTTTGTTGAAACCCCTAATATATCATAGTAATTCTGATCTTCCACAATATCCTCCCCTTAAGCCATATATGGATATAGAATCTATTATATCTTACGACAAAATATGGAAGAAATCAATTTTAATTTCCATATCAATGCTTTTTAAATTTGTTTCATAAGCCTATCAGGATGATTTGAATATCCTAATAGAAAAGGGTAAAAATAATCATGAAACATGTAAAGGATATGACAGATTATTGGTGTGAGGACACTGTTACAGGCAAGTATACAGGTAAGAATGTTGGAATAGCGGTTCTGGATACCGGTATAGTACCGCATCCGGACCTTAAAGATAGAATCAAAGGATTTAAAGACTGCGTGGGCGGACGTGGGCGGATGTATGACGACAATGGGCACGGGACGCATGTGACAGGCATACTTGGAGGAGACGGGAGGATGTCGCGTGGCGTCCATGCGGGGATGGCCCCGGATGCGGACCTTTATAGCATCAAAGTGCTGGATGCAAGAGGACAGGGGACGGTGGACGGCATATTGAGGGGCATGCAGTGGCTCCTTGAGAATTGGTATGCATACGGCATCCGAATCGTTAATATGTCCGTCGGTGCGAATCTGGAACTGGAAGATGAAAAGGGAAAAGAACTGGAGCAGGCGGCAGAGGCTTTGTGGGATGCAGGGCTTGTCGTGGTCGCGTCGGCGGGGAACTATGGCCCCGGGGAAGGAACCGTGTCCGTGCCGGGAACGAGCAGGAAGATAATAACCGTAGGTTCATCGGATATCATAGTATCAGCAGGCGGAAAGCATACCAGCTTCTATTCCGGCTGTGGCCCAACACATGAATGCGTCGTAAAACCAGACGTCGTGGCACCGGGAAACCAGATCATATCATGCAACAGCAGGTTCGGCATAAGAAGGCAGAGGCCTTATACGGTTAAAAGCGGGAGTTCCATGGCAACGCCGGTCGTGTCGGGAGCAATCGCGCTTCTTCTGTCGAAGTATGGTGACATGTCCAATGTAGAGGTGAAGCTTAAGCTGCGTGAGAGCTGTGAAAGGATGGAAGAGAAGCAGGGATGGGGAAGGGTCAGGATTTCGAAGCTTCTGGACAGCAGACGCCTGGAATAAATTATTGTTCTGTTATGCTGTCTCTGCCAGGAAGCCATATGCTATAATAAGCGTATAACTGGTGGGAACCATATAGGGAAGGCGTGTGATAACATGTATGAATATGTACAGAAAGAGAAAAAGGAATGCAGACCTCGCATCCAGAACTTCTATAGCCCGGTCATTCAGCGTCTTGTGATAGACAAAAAGGAATATAAAGATGAAAACAGTCTTTTTGCCGCGGCAATCGCCTGGCTTAAGTCTGTTGGCGTGCAAAAGCCAGATGCGAAAAAGCTCAGGGTGGCAGTCCGGAATATTTTCAACGGGGAGGATCTGGCTGACGAGACAGAGTTTCACAATCTGATTGCCAGGGGAATGGGACGGGAAGACCTGATCCACGTTACAGATGATACAGAAGAAGAGGAAGCGTCAGAAGAAGAGTCGACAGACGGAAGGATGACAGCAGAGGAAGAAGAGGAGACAGAAGAAGAGTCCGGTGAAGAGGTGCTGCAGTACGGGACTATACAGATTGGAAAAAAGATATACCCTTCTAATATGGTATTCCTGAGATATTCCGGCCCGGTCGTGACGCTGTACCGTTCCATGAGTGCTGAAGAATACATGGAATTGTGCGACGGATGTGCTAAGACGGGGCAGCCTCTCTTTTCGTTCGCGCCAGGGAGAAAGGGAGGGGAAAAGTATTTTGCACCGAATCTCGCCTATCTGCTCGGCGGCTCCAGAAAGGGGAACAGAAGCTAAGCTCTCTGAATGTGGGTTTTAAGTCCCCGCAATCGCTGGCGCTGCTCGCTCCTTATATCGTAAGCATCCATGTTGTTGATATGGAACAGCGTCTGCCGGCGAAAAAGCGTCCACCGGCGAAACGGCGTCCGCCGGCAGAAACGGTCAAGAGGCTTCCGATACTGCCTGAGAAGGACGCTGATGAGAGGATGGATATGCAGAATGGGAAGAAGAAAAAACAGCCTTTGGAGGACATGGATGAGACGGAGGATGCGCAGGAAGAGGAAGAAGGACTGTCTTTGATGGAAATGGCTGGCGACATATTTACGATAAGCGGCAGAAGCTATGATATAGGAAGCAACCAGGTTGAAAACGGACAGTGCCTCTGGAGGCTATTGTCAGATAAGGCCGGGATATCTGAGGAGATACTTGAAGCAGCTGCAGCAGAGCGTGATATCGGGTATATGGACTATGTCGATACGGAGGATCTGGAAGCACTTGTCACGGAAATCAATAGGCGGCTTCCCGCAGAGAAGCGTATTCGGATAGCGCTGGACGTCTTTTACTATGACGGGCGTTACGATACGGAAAGAAGCGGAACATATGGCAGCGGTGTTATAACGCTTCATATCGGAGGAGTCTTTGCACCGGACGGACAGGGACATTACGTGATGAAATCATAGATGGAGAGGGTGTCAAGAAAAAACACTTGACACCCTCTCCATTTTGTTATATGATATCACAGGTGAACAACATGAATGAAATATTAGAACAGGCTTTGCTTTATGATTTTTACGGTGAACTTCTGACGGAACATCAGAAAGAGATATACGAACAGTTCGTGCTGGAAGATCTGTCGCTTGGAGAGATTGCCGCTGAGGCGGGCATCAGCAGACAGGGAGTGCACGACCTCGTCAAGCGGTGCGGCAGAACGCTGAAGGGGTATGAAGACAAGCTGCATCTTGTCGGGAAGTTCGTCAGCATCAAAGAGAAAGTAAAGCAGATAGATGAATTGCTGGACGGATATGAGGAGCGAAAGCCGCGGGAACTTGTGGCAGACATCCGTAAGATATCCGATGAGATTATAGAGGAGCTGTAGCATGGCATTTGATAGTTTGACGGAAAAACTGCAGAACATATTCAAGATCTTAAGAAGCAAAGGGCGATTGACAGAAGATGATGTAAAGGAAGCGCTGAAAGAGATCAAGCGGGCGCTGCTGGCAGCAGACGTCAATTTCAAGGTAGTCAAAGGATTCGTTAAGAACGTCCAGGAAAGAGCCGTGGGGCAGGACGTCATGAACGGCCTGAATCCGGGACAGATGGTGATTAAAATCGTCAATGAAGAGCTGGTAAAGCTGATGGGCTCGGAGACGACAGAGATCAAGCTCCAGCCGGGAAGTGCCGTCACGGTCATCATGATGGCCGGCCTTCAGGGCGCGGGTAAGACGACGACAACTGCAAAGCTGGCAGGAAAGTATAAGCTAAAGGGAAAGAAGCCATTGCTCGCCGCCTGTGACGTATACCGTCCCGCAGCTATCAAGCAGCTGCAGGTAAACGGGGAAAAGCAGGGGGTGGACGTGTTCTCCATGGGAGACAGCCACAAGCCGGCGGATATCGCGAAAGCCGCCGTCCTGCACGCGCAGAAGAACGGCAACAATATCGTGATTCTCGATACCGCGGGCCGTCTGCATATCGACGAGGATATGATGGCGGAGCTTCAGGAGATCAAGGGAGCGGTTGATGTCCATCAGACGATTCTTGTCATCGATGCCATGACCGGTCAGGATGCGGTCAACGTGGCGGCTGATTTCAACGATAAGATAGGGATTGACGGTGTCATCGTCACCAAACTTGACGGTGATACACGAGGCGGAGCCGCGCTGTCTGTGAAGGCAGTTACCGGCAAGCCGATACTATATGCAGGCATGGGGGAGAAGCTGTCCGACCTGGAACAGTTCTATCCGGACAGGATGGCGTCCCGTATCCTCGGTATGGGAGATGTGCTCACCCTTATCGAAAAGGCAGAAGCCGAGATAGATGAAGCAAAAGCGATAGAGATGAGCAGAAAGCTCAAGAAAGCCCAGTTTGATTTTGAGGATTATCTGGAGAGTACGAAGCAGATGAAGAACATGGGCGGCCTGGGAAATATCATGAACATGATGCCGGGGCTCGGCGGCATGGGAAAGATGAAGGGGCTTGACGATGAACAGGCAGCCCAGGCGGAGAAGAATATGGCGCGCATGGAAGCTATGATATATTCCATGACCCTGGAAGAGCGCCGGAATCCTGACCTTCTGAATCCTTCTAGGAAGCATAGAATTGCAAAGGGGGCCGGCGTGGACATCAGTGATGTAAACCGTATGGTCAAGCAGTTCGGCGAGATGAAGAAGATGATGAAGATGATGGGAAAAGGTGGTAAGAAAGGCAAGTTCAGGCTTCCTTTTTAACCTATAGATCAAATGAAAGATAAATAAGTGGAGGTGAAACAGATGGCAGTAAAAATCAGATTAAAAAGAATGGGACAGAAGAAGGCTCCTTTCTATAGAATCGTTGTGGCAGATGCAAGATCCCCGAGGGATGGCAAGTTCATCGAGGAAATCGGCACATACAATCCGAACCAGGACCCAAGCGTATTCAAAGTTGATGAAGAAGCAGCTAAGAAGTGGTTAGGCACTGGGGCACAGCCGACAGAAGCTGTAAACAAGATCTTCAAAGCAGCCGGAATCGAAAAATAGGCTGAAGTCTGGAGGCGTATAGCATGAAAGAATTAGTGGAAGTAATTGCGAAGGCACTTGTCGACAATCCTGACAGCGTAGTGGTTACGGAGCGGGAGGACAAGAAGACGACGATTCTGGAAGTACATGTTGCGGATTCCGATATGGGAAAAGTGATTGGAAAACAGGGGCGTATCGCCAAAGCAATCCGTTCTGTCGTCAAGGCAGCCGCGGCAAAGGAAGATAAAAAAGTAATCGTAGATATTATGGATTAATTTTGGGGGCCGGCCCCCTGTTCACGCAGGGTACCGGTCCTTTTTTGGCATCCGTGAGGACAGGGGTGCCCCAGATAAGGAGAATACAGATGGAAAAGATGCTTAAGGTGGGAGTCATAACATCGACTCACGGAATCCAGGGCGAGGTTAAGGTATTACCGACAACTGATGACCCGGGACGTTTTAAATTGCTGGAGCACGTGATAGTAGATATGGGAAAGAGTACGACACAGCTTGAGATCGAGAGAGTCAAATTCTTCAAAAAGTTTGTCATTCTCAAGTTCAAAGGCATTGATCATATAAATGACGTGGAGAGGTATAGAAGACGTAACCTTCTCGTGGAGAGGGAGAACGCAGTACCTCTGGGGGAAGGAGAATACTTTATCGCAGATATGCTTGACATGGATGTCCAGACGGAAGACGGCGTGCCCTTTGGCAGGCTCAAAGATGTCATAGAGACCGGGGCCAACGATGTGTACGTCATCGCGAGCCCGGTCCATGGCCAGGTGCTTGTACCGGCTATCCGTGAATGTATACGGGACATAGACGTTGATCAGGGCATGATGACGATACATCTGATGGAGGGGCTCATATGATGCGGTTTTATATCATGACATTATTTCCCGACATGGTGATGAACGGGCTTGGTACAAGCATTACAGGGCGGGCGATGGAGAAGGACCTGCTCGGAGTGGAGGCTGTCAATATCAGGGACTATGCGTTCAACAAGCATAACAGCGTAGATGATTACCCATACGGCGGGGGCGCCGGCATGCTGATGCAGGCGGAGCCGGTGTATCAGGCTTACAATGCCGTTAAGGAAAAGGTGGGCAGAAGCCCAAGGGTCGTATATCTGTCTCCACAGGGCCGGACGTTTCATCAGGAGATGGCAGAAGAACTGGCCC
Source organism: Extibacter muris (assembly GCF_004345005.1). Lineage (GTDB taxonomy): Bacteria > Bacillota > Clostridia > Lachnospirales > Lachnospiraceae > Extibacter > Extibacter muris. Next base: position 255,328 of record NZ_SMMX01000004.1, on the reverse strand, counting down.
GGGAAGAAGAACTCGTACTGCTGTGCGGGCATTATGAAGGAATTGACGAGCGGGTGCTGGAAGAGATCGTGACCGATTACGTGTCCATCGGAGATTATGTGCTGACCGGGGGCGAACTTCCGGCAATGGTCATAGTAGATGCCGTCTCCCGTCTCGTGCCGGGAGTGCTTCACAATGACGTGTCGGCAGAGTTCGACAGCTTTCAGGATAATCTGCTTGAGTATCCGCAGTATTCACGTCCCGAAGTCTGGCATGGGAAACAGGTTCCTCCGGTGCTGCTGTCCGGACACCATGCCAATGTGGAAAAATGGAGAAGGGAACAATCTGTCATACGCACGGCCAGGAACAGGCCGGACCTGCTGGAAAAAGCGGATCTGGATGAAACAGAAAAAGAACTTGTCAGGAAAGTGCTCGGGAGAGATATATATTAATCACAAATACAGGTATATTTAGATTGACGTCTGTCCCGCAGGCAGATACTATAAAAGAAGAGACAAATTCAAACGGTAAAGGAGAAGGTCAGGATGGGAATATTTGATGGAAAGGTAGCAATAATAACAGGTGGGGGAAAAGCAAAATCTATCGGCTACGGCATTGCTGTCGCTTATGCGAAAGAAGGCGCGAATCTGGCAATCACGGGCAGGAATGAGAAGAAGCTGCTGGACGCGAAAGAGGAGCTGGAACGCCTCTATGGTATCAAGGTACTGCCACTGCAGGCAGATGTGACTCCGGATGAAAAATCCGAAGAAGTGGTGAAGGAAACGGTGAAGAAGGTTGCAGATACGTTTGGGCGCATTGACGTGCTCATCAACAATGCGCAGGCATCCGCATCAGGGATACCGCTGTCCATGCACATGAAGGATCATTTCGATCTCGGCATCTATTCCGGCCTTTATGCCGTCTTCTATTATATGAGGGCATGCTATCCGTACCTCAAGGAGACGCAGGGATCTGTCATCAACTTTGCCTCTGGGGCAGGGCTGTTCGGCAATGCGGGACAGAGTTCCTATGCGGCGGCGAAGGAAGGCATCCGCGGGATATCCCGTGTGGCGGCGACGGAATGGGGCAAGGACAATATCAATGTCAATGTAGTGTGCCCGCTGGCAATGACCGCACAGCTTGAGAACTTCAAGGAGGCATACCCGGAGGCGTACGAGAAGAATCTGAAAGCGGTTCCGATGGGACGCTTCGGGGATCCGGAGAAAGATATCGGACGTGTGTGCGTGCATCTTGGATCGCCTGACTTCAAATATATGTCCGGTGAAACGCTTACGCTCGAAGGCGGTATGGGACAGCGCCCGTAATATAAATAAAATACTTGCAAAACATTGCATAATATGATAAACTATAGCATGTTGTGAAGAAAAGAGATGGTCCTCTGATACGAATGTATTAAGAACGTCCAAGCAAACGAGGAGGTCACACATAATGAACGATATTATCAAAAATATTGAAGCGGAACAGCTGAAAGAAAACGCGCCGGTATTCAACGTCGGTGATACGGTAAAGGTTTACGGTAAGATCAAAGAGGGCAACCGTGAGAGGATCCAGGTATTTGAAGGCACTGTTCTCAAGAAACAGGGCGGCGGAGCAAGGGCTACATTTACCGTAAGAAAGAATTCTAACGGCATAGGCGTAGAGAAGACATGGCCGCTGCACTCACCAAACGTAGAACGGGTAGAAGTAGTAAGAAGAGGTAAAGTAAGAAGAGCAAAACTGAACTACCTGAGAGACCGTGTCGGCAAGAAGGCAAAAGTAAAAGAGCTAGTAAAATAAGAACGTATACTTTTAGAACGGTTCATGTTCCAAGAAGTACGAAGAGAGGACAAGTACATAATGTATATTGTCCTCTTTCTGATATAAGGGACAGGAGGTGCCTAGAAAGGCTTCGGCCTTTCATACTGTATGAGAAGAAGAAGGAAAAGCCTTGGCTTTGCCAGGAAGAGAAGGAGAATCCACATCAACTGGGAATATCTCCCTGTAATCGGAAAGTGGTTTTTTAAAATTGCGGTCGTCTGCCTTCTGGCCTTCGTGTATGTGTGGTATTTCGGGCAGCGGGTCAGCACGATAGGAGATTCGATGAATCCGGTGCTTGAAAATGGTGATGTGGTGCTTATCAACCGGATCGTCTACAATGCCACAAGCCCAAAACGAGGGGATATCATAGCATTTAAGCCGAAAGGCAATGAAAATGCGCATTATTATATCAAACGTATCGTAGGCCTGCCGGGTGAGACGGTAGAGCTTATTGAAAACAGCATCTATATTAACGGCAAGAAGATAGAGGAAGATTACAAGACGACAGACATCGGTGACGTCGGGATAGCTTCCGAGAAGATTACGCTTGGCGGAGACGAGTATTTTGTGCTCGGAGACAACCGTGAAAACAGTGAGGACAGCCGTAACGCGGACGTAGGCAATGTGAAGAGGAGCTATATATATGGGGAAGTCTGGTTTACGGTATCCCCTAGAAAAAATATTGGATTTGTAAGATAAGGAGAGCAATTATGCATTTTCAATGGTACCCGGGCCATATGACGAAGGCGAAACGTATGATGCAGGAAAATATAAAGCTGATAGATCTGGTGATCGAGCTGGTAGATGCCAGGATTCCGCTCAGCAGCAGGAATCCTGACATAGACGAGCTTGGGAGGCACAAGGCGAGGCTGATTCTGCTGAATAAGGCAGACCTGGCAGAAGAGAGATGGAATGACGCATGGGCGGAATACTTCAGGGAAAAAGGATTCTCCGTCGTGAAAGTCAATTCTAAAAAAGGCGGCGGAATGAAATCCATCCACGGCGTGATCCAGGAAGCCTGCAGAGAAAAGATAGAGAGGGACAGAAAGCGCGGCATATTGAACCGGCCTGTGCGTGCCATGGTAGTCGGCATCCCAAATGTAGGAAAGTCTACATTCATCAACAGCCTGACAGGGAAATCATGTACCAAGACGGGGAATAAGCCCGGAGTTACGAAGGGGAAGCAGTGGATACGTCTGAACAGGCAGGTGGAGCTGCTTGATACGCCGGGAATTCTCTGGCCGAAGTTTGAGGATCAGCAGGTGGGGCTGAAACTGGCCTTCGTCGGCTCTATAAAAGACGACATACTGCAGACAGAGGAGCTGGGCGCAGAACTGCTCCGCTTTATGCTGGACAATTATCCGGGCGTGCTGGAAAGCAAGTATGCAGTAGAAGAGGACGACGATGCCTATACCACTTTAAGCCGGATTGCAGAAAGCAGGCACTGCCTCGTACGTGGCAATGAGCTGGATACGGAAAAAGCTGCGCTGCTCCTTCTGGACGACTTCCGGAATGGCAAGCTGGGACGCCTGACACTGGAATATCCGCCGGAAGTATGATAGAATGCTTAGGTAAGCATTGAGAAAGGGGCACACGACATATGTCAAGACGCAGAAAAAGAGATGTGGGGGGAAGTGTACTGAAGGAGCTGGGAGGCTGGCTTCTCTACATACTGATCATCGTAGGCCTGACGTACCTGATCATCACCTTCGTGGGGCAGCGTACCAGGGTAAGCGGCTATTCCATGGAACCGACCCTGAGCGACGGCGACAGCCTGATCGTAGATAAGATAAGCTATCGCTTCCGGGATCCGAAAAGGTTTGACATCATAGTATTTCCATATAAACATGAAAAGAACACTTACTATATTAAGAGGATTATCGGCCTGCCTGGCGAAACGGTGCAGGTGACAGACGGTTATGTATATATAGACGGGCAGAAGCTGGAAAGCGACACGTATGGAGCAGAACCTATACAGTCCCCACAGACGGCGGCTAGTCCAATCACGCTCAGCGAGGATGAGTATTTTGTGATGGGCGATAACAGGAACCACAGCTCTGACAGCAGGGACCCGAGCGTAGGCGTTATCAAACGGAAGGATCTGATGGGGAGGGCTTTCCTTCGTGTCTATCCGTTTGACCATATAGGAGTTATCAAGCATGAATAAGCGGGAAGAAGAAAAGCTTCGTAAGCAGGAAGAAAAGCTGCTGAAAGAGCTGGAACGCACTGAGAGCATGAGCGTATATGAAAAGGAATATGACATGTGCCGCTATATCTGCGGCATAGATGAAGTAGGCAGGGGACCGCTTGCCGGGCCGGTAGTGGCCGGTGCGGTAATCCTGCCTAAAGACAATCCGATACTGTATCTGAATGATTCCAAAAAGCTGTCGGCTAAGAAAAGGGAACTGCTGTATGATGAGATTATGGAGAAGGCCGTAGCGGCGGGCATCGGTATCGCAGGCCCGCAGCGGATTGATGAAATCAATATCCTGCAGGCTACATATGAGGCGATGCGTATGGCAATCGCGGACTTGAAGGTGCGGCCGGATATCCTGCTCAATGACGCCGTAACGATTCCCGAAGTGGACATTCCCCAGGTCCCCATCATCAAAGGAGATGCCAAAAGCGTATCCATAGCTGCGGCAAGCATAATCGCCAAGGTGACAAGGGACAGGCTTATGGTGGAATATGAACAGGTTCTGCCGGGATATGACTTTGCCAATAACAAAGGATATGGTACGAAGGCACATATTGCCGGACTGAAAGAACTGGGGCCTTCTCCTATACACAGAGCGACCTTCATCAGAAATTTCGTATGAGAGGGAATCCGCGATGCTAAGAGGTAGAGATGGGATACAATAAGAGAGCAGAGGGAGGCCGGTACGAGCAGATAGCCGGGAAGTATCTGGAAGAGCGTGGTTATGAGATTATCTGCTATAATTACCGGTGCCGTATCGGGGAGATTGATATCATTGCAAGAGACAGGGATTCTCTCGTATTCTGTGAAGTAAAATACAGAAGGAATACATCCAAAGGCCATCCTGCTGAGGCGGTGGATGCAAGGAAACAGCGCGTGATTGCAAGATGCGCCATGTACTATATCACCGCGAACAGGCTGCCCGAGATACCCTGCCGGTTTGATGTAGTGGCGATATTGGGCGAAGAGATAACCCATATCAAGAATGCATTTGAATATTGAGGAGAACATATGAAGCTGGATTTGAAATACAAGAACAAGGAACATATATTTGACATCAGAGAACAGGGAGGAGTGCCGTATCTCGCCTATCCGCTGCTGGAAGAGACAGGCATCGTAAAGCATGGGTTCTCTACAAGGCTTGGAGGCGTCAGCACGGGAAGCTGCGCTTCGATGAACATCAGCACGACGCGGGGGGACGCGCCGGAAGCCGTGGAGGAGAACCGCAGACGTATCGCCGCGGCTATCGGTGTGCAGCCGGAAGATATGACATATACGCACCAGACGCACACCACAAACGTAGCGGTAGTTGAAGAAGAGGACAGAGGCACCCGTTTTTTGGAGACAGACGGTATGGTAACAAACGTGCCAGGTATCTGCCTCGTCACATTCTATGCCGACTGTGTGCCGCTTTTTTTTGTGGATCCGGTGCGCAAGGCCATCGGTCTTGCCCATTCAGGGTGGCGGGGCACGGTCGGGCGTATCGGCAAGGCGGCTGTCGAGAAGATGGCCCACAATTATGGCACAGACCCGAAAGACGTGATTGCGGCCATCGGCCCGTCGATCTGCCAGGACTGTTATGAGGTGAGCGAGGATGTGATCTGCCGATTCAGGGAAAATTTTCCTGATGAATGCTGGCCGGATCTGTTCTATAATAAAGGGGATGGAAAGTACCAGCTGAACTTATGGAAAGCCAATGAACATGTGCTCACGGATGCTGGTATCACAAAGGGACATATAGCGACGACGAATGTCTGCACACATTGCAATCCGGACATACTTTTCTCTCACAGGGCGGCAGGAGAGAAAAGAGGGAACTTAAGTGCGTTTCTTGCGCTTAAGTAAGCACAGGAGGAGTATCAGATATGGGAACAAACGAAGTCACAGAAGTTACACAGGAGGCGGTGGAAAATGCCAATGAATTCGTACGGTATTTCCAAGACCATATTCCGGCTTTGATTGGATTTGGGATTAAAGTATTGGTTGCCCTCATTGCATTTTTTATCGGAAGGATCCTTATAAAATGGGCAAGGAAGATCGTGAGGGCATCTCTGGAACGTTCTGAGGCCGATAAAGGCGTGGAGCAGTTTGTAGATTCGGTCCTCAAAGTAGGGCTTTACATCTTGCTCATATTCTCCATTGCCGCCAAACTGGGCGTGGATACCACATCTGTGGCGGCGCTTGTGGCATCCGGAGGCGTTGCCATCGGCCTTGCGCTGCAGGGGAGCCTGTCAAATTTTGCGGGAGGCGTGCTCATCCTTCTTCTAAAGCCGTTCACGGTGGGGGATTATATCATTGAAGATTCCAACGGCAATGAAGGTACGGTGAAAGAGATCCAGATATTCTACACGAAGCTCAGCACGATTGACAACAAGACGATTGTCATACCTAACGGCATGCTCACGAACAACAGCCTGACCAATGCTACGGCCAAGGACGAGAGACGGCTCGACCTGAAGGTAGACATCTCTTATCATGCGGACTTGAGAAAGGCAAAAGATATCATTGAAAACCTGTTAAAAAAAGATGACTGCATATTAAAAGACGAAGAGATTACCGTATTCGTGGATGAACTGGCGGCGAGCGCGGTCATCATCGGAGCCCGGGCATGGGTGAAAAGCGAAGACTTCTGGCCCACAAGGTGGCGGCTGCTGGAAGAGATCAAGCTGACGCTGGATGCAAGGGGAATCGAGATTCCGTACCAGCAGGTAACGGTGCATATGTCACAGCAGGAACAACAGAGATAGCAGGACAATTAAAATCAGCGCAAACCCGGAAGGCTTGCGCTGATTTTATATAAGCTGGAAATCGGACTTGAACCGACGACCCCTTCATTACGAGTGAAGTGCTCTACCGACTGAGCTATTCCAGCCTGTCGACTGCTTGACCGCAGCCACAAATATTATTATAGCGTATTTGCCAGGTTTTGCAAGAACTTTTTGCAAAAATTTTCAAGATTATGTTAGAATGGGTTATACAATGTATAAAAATCGTATGTGATGAGGTTAGAGATATGAAACATAGAGTGATTTATCCTCGCCCGTTGAAAAAAGGAGACCAGGTATGCGTCATCGATCCGGCCAATGCGTTTACAGAGGAGGGCATCCGCAATGCGCGGGCTTTTTTGGAAGGGAACGGATTTCAAGTCGTCATCTCGGAGGACATGGCATTCAAACGGGGGACGGCCGAAGAGCGGGCAGATCGGCTGAACGGCGTGCTGCGCAATCGAGATAACAGGGCGGTGCTCTGTATGTGGGGCGGCTATGGCACGATACCGCTGCTTGACAAGATAGACTATGAGGCGTTAAGGACGAACCGGCCTGTGTTCTCAGGATTCAGCGATATAACGGCCATACATATGGCTATCCAGGATAAGACCGGGCTCGTATCCTTTCACGGGCCGGCACTCTACAGTCCCAAGCGTCCGGTCACACCGGATGCACAGCGGCAGTTTATAGACATGGTGACAGAGCCGTGGAAGAGGAAGGAACTGTCCAACCTGAACGGTGAACCGTTCCGCATCGTCAGAAGCGGTACCACGCAGGGACGGCTGGCCGGAGGCAATATGACTATCGTCAGCCGGCTCATGGGGACACCTTATGAGATTGACACAAAGGGCAGGATCTTATTCCTGGAAGAGGTGGGAGAGAAGCCGTACCGTCTCCACGGAATGCTTTATCAGCTCAAGCTTGCCGGTAAATTCGACGATGCCGCCGGCGTCATCATCGGCGGGCTGACCGGATGTGACGACGAAGGCCGTCCCGGAAGCGGAGAGGAAGCTGTCCGTACCATTCTGGAAGATACAGATATCCCTGTTATCTGCAATGTGCGCGCAGGCCATCTGAGCGACCCGCTGACGCTGCCTCTTGGGGCGGAAGCAAGGCTGGAAGGAGACAGGGTAATCATTATCGGAGCATGAATGCAGAAGCGGGAGCTTTGACTGGCAGATAATGTAATAGTATTGCCTGTCCACGTCATATTCGCACCCGCTCTTGTATTTTTTGCAAAATAATGTTATAGTATGAATAATACTATTAACATAATGAAAGACTTTTTTCGTACAAGCAGGGAGGGGTTCCGATGGAGTGCATGCTGACGACTGATCTGGCGTCAAAGAAGCTCGGCGAACGGATATGGCCGGATTACATAAAGCATTTTAAAAGCAGCACGACTGCGGCGTCATACCGGGCGGACGTACAGGAGTTCATGGAATTCTGCGCAAAGGATTTTCTTGGGATGGACCGGAAGGATGCAGAACGATATTATCTGTATCTGAAAGAAAGGCAGAAACAAAATATTCTGGGCGCACAGACGGTTGCCAAGAAGATAAGAGAACTTCATTCCTTTGCCGGCTTTATAGAAGCAAACAAGGCTACATACGAGGTAGATGAGGCATTTCAAGACCACTACAGTCATCTCTTGGACGGGCTTGAAAGGCAGGAAAGGCTGGCAGGGTCAATACCTGTAGAACATGTGGATGCGCTGTTCAAAGCTGCAGAAGAAGATCTGATGGCCTATACCATCTTCACCCTGCTGTACAGAGTATCTCTGTCCTCGACAGAGATTGCCGGGCTTCGCATAGAAGACTTCGCGGCTTACGACGATGGGGTGTATGTAGCGGCAGGGGACCGGACGGAACCATGCTTTGTACCGGCTGACGCGGCAGAAGTGCTGGAGCGGTATCTTGAAAAAGAATCCGCGGAAGGGTACCTGTTCCGCAACAGCCGCGGCAAGAAGCTGAACGTGATGTACATAAGCCGCCTTATGAAGAAGTATACGTTACAGGCAGGGATTCCAGGATACAGCGCACAGGAGCTTAAGAATTCCTGTGCGTTCACCCTGTTCGCTTACGGGGCCGGCCCAGAAGAGACAGCCAGGCAGCTCGGAATTACAGTGACGCAGATCAAGCGCTACTGTGGCAGGAGCTACCGGGAGAATATGATGAGGAAAGCCAACGATCTTGTGAAGCTCAAAGTAGAGCCGCCCGGGAGCGGTGCCGGAAATCCTACGCCTCGTCGGCGATTTTCAGGATAAGCCGGCGTGTGTCCTCCCATCCAAGACACGGGTCGGTGATAGACTTTCCATATACCCGGCTGTCGTCGATCGGCTGGCAGCCTTCTTCGAGATAGCTTTCGATCATCACCCCTTTGATAAGGCTTTTCAGCCCGGAATCGTATCTGCGGCTGTGAAGCACTTCGCTGACAATCCGTATCTGCTCTTTGAACTGCTTGTCGGAATTAGAATGGTTCGTGTCGATTACCGCCGCAGGGTTCTTCAGCTCCCGTTCCTGATACAAAGCAAGCAGCCGCATCAGATCCTCATAGTGGTAGTTGGGGATGCATGTGCCATACTTGTCCACGCCACCCCTGAGTATTACATGTGCGAGCGGATTGCCGTCTGTCGTCACATCCTGCCCGCGGTAGATGAAGCTGTGGGAGCTCTGGGCCGCGGTAACTGAGTTGAGCATGACGGAGAGATCCCCGCTCGTAGGGTTCTTCATACCGACGGGAATATCCATGCCGCTGGCAGTCAGCCGGTGCTGCTGGTTTTCGACAGAGCGTGCGCCGATGGCTTCGTAGGAAAGTATATCGTCCAGATAGCTGCGGTTTTCCGGATACAGCATTTCGTCCGCGGCTGTGAGCCCGCTCTCCTTTATGGCGCGTATGTGCATCTTGCGGATGGCGATGATGCCTCCCAGAAGGTCGGGGGCCTTATCCGGCACGGGCTGGTGGAGCATGCCTTTGTACCCCGCGCCTGTAGTGCGGGGCTTATTCGTATAGATTCTTGGGATAAGCACAAGCCGGCTGCATACTTCGTCATTCAGCCCAGCCAGCCGGCTGACATATTCGCATACGGAGTCCTCATTGTCAGCGGAACATGGACCCACGATTACCGCAAATTTGTCAGATAATCCTGTGAAGATGTCACGGATTTCCTTATCCCGTTTCTGTTTTAATGCAATCATATCATCTGCAAGCGGATACTCCGATTTTAAGTCCGCCGGCAGAGGAAGCTCTTTATTTACTGTCATTCCCATAACATCACCTGCTTTCTCTATTATACGGAGTTGATTGTACCACAGTTCGCGCATTTTGTAAAAATATGTAGATACTTGCGATATTTTTTACTATGTTTTGACATTTGGATAAGCTATAATAGAGGAAAAACAATCAGTATAAGGGGTACAGAGAGTATGGAGGAAAGAGAATTAAAGATTTGTACGTGGATTCACCATGCAGCCACATTCACGGGACTGTCCGCGGGTATCTGGGCACTGGACAGAAGAACGCGGAACACGAGGCGGAAACAGAGCGTGCTGAAAGAGACCGCGCTCGTACTGTACATAATCAGCCAGATATGGGCGGCAGTCAAGATAGTGGCATCCCTTTTGTCCGGCAGGGAGCGGATGGAAGACAGCTATGACAATATACACAGCCTGTGCAATGATAAGCGGAAGGAGAGGGGGATCACCTGGATGCTTACCATCGTATCAGCCTGCGTCAAAGCAGGCACGCCGGTCATGCTCAGATAGCAGCATCTGCCAGAAAAGCAGTGTGTACATGTGACAGGATAAGCGGTATAATATAGGCACAAAGGAGGAGTCACATGGAAGCATACAGATGGAGGACAGCGATAGTCACTCTGAGCGATAAAGGGTATCATGGAGAGAGAGAGGACAAGAGCGGGCCTCTGATTCAGGAGATTATGTCAGAAGAAGGTTATGATATTGTCGAAAATGTCCTTCTGCCGGATGAACAGGATATGATTGAGCGGGAACTCATCCGGCTAAGCGACGAAGAACATATGGATTTGATATTCACAACAGGAGGAACCGGATTTGCAGAGCGCGACCGTACGCCGGAAGCTACGCTTCATGTCGGGGACAGGAACGCGCCGGGGATTGCAGACGCTATCCGTCTTTATTCTCTTCAGGTTACGCCAAGGGCAATGCTCGGGCGCGGCGTGTCCGTGATACGTGGAAAGACGTTGATCGTGAATCTTCCCGGGAGCCCTAAGGCGGTCAGGGAAAGCCTTGGGTTCATCCTGCCGTCCCTCGGACACGGGCTCGCGATACTGACCGGAAGAGAAGCGGAATGTGGCGGTCCGGCTCCGCGGCACAGGCAGGTGCAGTGATGCGAATCCCATACCTCCCCATCAGCGTCTGGTTTATGTAACTCCTAATTGGGAATAATCACTTCATTTTCCATCCATACTAAATGAAAGATTATTACCAGGAGGAGTGGAAGCTTATGAATATGAACGAGATTGAATTGAAGCGTATTGACGGTACGGTGGAAAGCATGGAGAAGTACAAGGGGAAGATCCTCCTTGTCGTCAATACTGCAAGCAAGTGCGGGTTCACCCCGCAGTATGAGGAACTGGAGGCGCTCTACCGCAAATACCGTGACAAAGGATTAGAAATCCTTGCGTTTCCGTGCAACCAGTTTAAGGAGCAGGAACCGGGTGATGACAAGGAAGTGGAGGCATTCTGCAGAAAGAATTACGGAGTGACTTTTCCCGTATTTTCAAAGACGGAGGTTAAAGGGGAACATGCACATCCACTCTACCGCATGCTGACAGAGAAGCAGGAATTCAGAGGATTCGATTCCGGACACCCGCTGAGCGGCAAGCTGCACGAGATTCTGTCTGCGGAGGATCCGCATTATGAGGAAAATAACGATATCAAGTGGAATTTTACAAAGTTCCTGATCAACAGGGACGGCACCGTCGTAGACCGGTATGAGCCTACCGCCGGCATGGATAAAGTAGAGCAGGCGGTAGAGCAGCTGTGCAGATGATCATTTGATGAAGTCAAGAAAATTATTGGAATAGATATCATCCAGTACCGGACGGGGCAGGCCGAGCCCATGCATCGTAACAGGGGGCCTCTCTACGACATAGTGCCCGTCTGATTCCAGGAGATAGTCGCCATCTGTCTCGAGATAGCCTCGGATCAGCTTGATGCGGGACCGGCATTCTTCCAGATCGAGCGGTACGTTTTCAGATCTGATGAGTGCGCGTGCTCCGATGTCTGTGCCATAGAGGATACGGTCCCTGTACGTCAGGAAGAAATCCTTTGCCCTGCCGGCCTGGGACGACAGATTGTAGTAGAGCTCGATGCCGGGCGTGATATCAATCCTTATCTCAGGGAAGGCATCCAGTATTTTCGACAGCCGTTCCAGCTGTTTTGAGAGAAAGAAAAAATGTGGAAATAGAATCTTAAGCCGGGGATGGCGTTCTAAGACATGCAGTATCTGGGCATACTGGTCTTCATTGCCTACGAAAGTACTGTCATAGAACCACCCGGCTTTTTTTACATAGTCGGCTACATTTTCTGCATCCCAGAATTCTTCCGGGTCATTTAAATGCATATATACAGGAATCTGCTCCTCTTCCAGCCTTGCCCAGTATGTCTCCCAAACAGGGCTGTCAAAGTCTGGAACATGGAAGCGCTTTCTCACGTCAGGCTTTCCCTCCAGCATCTTGATACCGGTGCAGCCCATATCGAGAAGTCTTGTCACCTCTTTGTCGAGACGTCCGGGCAGCGGAGAGGCCCCTTGCGTTAAAAGGTCCGCCGTATCGTAGGCCAGACGGCTGATGCCGCCGAAGACATATACCGGTACTGCGCACTGTTCTTTGAATGCGAATGCATCTTCTTCCACCGGCAGGATACCTCCCTTTGGAATGCACTGCAGTGCGGCAGCCTCAAGCCCGGCCTCGTGTATTATCTTGTTCAGGCGTTCCATGCCGACGGATGCGGCGTAGTGGATATGCGCGTCAATCATAAGAACTCCTCCTGTATGAATTGTTCTGTCTGCTGTATAAACCTGGCAGGGTCAAGCTCGCCGTTGCCAAGCTTCTGGTGGATGAAGAGTCCGTCGGACAGGAGCAGAAGCAGCCAGGCAAAATAGTCGGGGGGAACCCTGTCCGTGCGTTCGCCGATCTTTTCTGATATGACACCGGCGAATTCCCGGTAGCGGTCCAGAAGCTTTTCCCGGATCGTTTCATTGCCAAGCATGGCGTCGTAGAAAAGATGCAGCCGCATCCCCGCTGTAGAAATATCCCGTTCCAGAATATACTTTACAAGCCTGTGTACGGAAGTATCTTTGGAGGCATCCCCGGTCCATTCGACGAGGTCATGATACTGCCTGTCCAGATACTTGTCCGTGATGTCAAACAGAATGTCGGTCTTCGTCTTATAGTGGTAATACAGTGTCCCTTTAGAGATGCCGGCAGAGCGTGCAATCTCAGAGAGGGAGATATCGGAAAGCTTCTTCGACCTCAGCAGATCTTCCGTCGTCTCTATTATCAGTTCTTTTACATTGTCTTTTCTTGGCGCAGCCATATCAGATCCCCTTATACCTTTTATATATCCAGTTTACAGCCCGTGACCCGGAAAGTCAATTTCAGAATTCTTCCGTTGGAAACTGCTTTCTGATTGACAATTAAAAACCGCTTTGCTACTATGAGAATAAGAAGTCGGTCGTGCGGACGACTATCGGGAAAGAAGTGATTGGATGTATGGAGATAATCTGGAGAAGAAGCTGAATAGGAAGCTGAACAAGCACTACGGGCCGACGGTAAGGGCCAGGATAGATGAAGATGCCATCCGTGTGTCAGGGACACTGTCAAGATGGACGGATATCGTTGCTGCGTGCAGCATGTGCGTGCAGAAAGGAACACCTATGCATGTCGTCAATGATATCGTTCTGGATGGCGTCACGATGCCTCAGATGCGCATGCCATCCTGGAGTGATGAGGAGCTGGAGGGGAGGCGGCCGGATGTCCTTGTCATAGGCGGGGGGATATCCGGCGCCAGCATCGCCAGGGAGCTTGCCAAATGGAAGCTGGATATCCTGCTTGTGGAGAAAGAGGCGGACCTTGCCGTTCAGGCATCAGGCAGGAATGACGGAGAAGTGCATCCGGGCGTGGACTTGAACAAGGGAACGCTGAAGCAGCACTACGTCCTTGCCGGAAATAAGATGTTTGATAAGATATGCCGGGAGCTGGATGTGCCCTTCCATCGGTGCGGGCAGTATGTGGGATTCACCCGGTGGTGGATGTATCCTGCTGTGCTGGCCTATGTCTGGCACAGGAAATACATATGCAAAGTTACGGATACGGTGATTCTGGGCCGGAAGGAACTTCGCAGGAAAGAAGCAGAGCTGAATCCCGATATCTGCTTTGCCATGTATAATCCGAGCGCCGGTTGTGTCTGCCCTTACGGCCTCACGATAGCCTATGGTGAGAATGCGGTGGAAAACGGGGCACAGATAAGCCTCAATACGGCGGTCCTCGGGATGGAGACGAAGGAGGGGCGGATAGAGTGCGTACAGACGAACAGAGGCCGTATCTATCCGTCTATCGTCATCAACGCGGCAGGTACGTTTGCGGAGGATATCGCAGCCATGGCAGGAGACAGGTTCTATTCTATCCATCCACGGAAAGGGACGAATTCTATACTGGATAAAAAGGCAGGACACATCGTAAAAGGCATCGCATCCGTCAAGACGTTGAAGCAGAATCCGGCCCACACGAAAGGGGGAGGCATCCTTCATACGGTACACGGCAATCTGCTTGTAGGTCCCGATGCAGAAGAGACATATGAGAAGGAGAACTTTGCGACAAGGCAGGAGAGCATCGATGCCGTGTTTGCCAAGCAGAAGATGACGGCAGGAAGGCTTGGAAAGAAGGACATTATTACGTATTTCACCGGAGTCCGCCCTGCTACGTATGAGGAAGATTTCATAATAGAGAAAGGCCGCAGGACAAAAAATCTGATCCACTGCGCAGGCATACAGTCTCCGGGCCTTACGACCGCTCCTGCGGTGGCGCTGGATATAGAGCGGATGGCATTGGAAGAGCTCCGTAAGATTAAGGCGGTAGAGCAGAAGGATACATTTGATCCCAACCGCAGGGGGGGACCGGTACTGAAAGATATGTCAAAAGAAGAAAGGGACAGGATGATTCGGAAGAATCCTGATTACGGAATCATCGTCTGCCGGTGTGAAGAGATCAGCAAAGGAGAGATTCTGGACGCGTTGAAATCCCCCCTCACCGTTCCTACGGTAGACGGAATCAAGAAGAGGCTGCGGCCCGGCATGGGGCGCTGCCAGGGAGGGTTCTGCATGCCCTTGGTCATGGATATCATAGGCGAGTACATGCAGCTTCGGCCTGAGGAGGTAACAAAGGCAGGAGACGGTTCTGCCATAACGTATGGCCGGACGAAAGGAGCGGTGCAAAGGAGGCGGTACGATGAAGAGACCATATGACGTGACGGTAATCGGTGGCGGTCCCGCGGGACTGGCAGCCGCACTCAAAGCGGATGAAGCCGGGGCGCGTGTTCTGCTTATCGAGCGGGAGGCCCGGATGGGCGGGGTACTGAAGCAGTGCATCCATGATGGCTTTGGCCTGATACGGTACGGCGAAAGGCTCACCGGACCGGAATATGTGGAGCGCTTTACGGAATCCTTGCGTCAGCGGAACATCACATGCCTGGTCCAGACGTTTGTCACTGCCGTTGATAAGCGTAAGGAGGGGTTCCTCCTTACCGTGGTGAATGTGAACGGTGTCGCCGCATATAGGACGAAGACGATCGTGCTTGCCACCGGCTGCCGGGAACGGACGGCGAGGCAGGTGGCTATCCATGGCACAAGGCCCGCCGGAATATTTACGGCAGGTACGGCACAGCATCTTGTCAACCTGTCGGGGCAGATGCCCACGAAGAGATGCGTCATACTGGGAAGCGGCGATATCGGCCTCATCATGGCACGGCGTCTTACGCTGGAAGGGGCGGAAGTTGCCGGGGTGTATGAAGCCAAGGCAGAGCCGTCGGGACTGACGAGGAATATAGCCCAGTGCCTGAAAGACTATGATATTCCGCTTCATCTCTCCCACACGGTGACAAGAGCATTTGGCGAAAGACGGCTGGATGCAGTGGAGGTCGCCCGCGTGGACGGCGCGATGCGTCCTGTGCCGGGGACGGAGAAGAGAATCAGCTGTGATGCGCTCATACTGTCCGTGGGGCTTATCCCGGAGAATGAGATTGCAGAATCCCTCGGGGTGCCTATGGACCAGGGGACACGGGGGCCGGTCTGCAATTCGGACTTCATGACCGGCGTACCCGGGGTATTTTCGTGTGGAAATGCGCTCCACGTCAGCGACCTGGTCGACTATGTGTCGGAAAGCGGAGAACTGGCAGGGGCTGCCGCTGCCGGTTATCAGCAGGAGGCTGTCAGGAAACGTGATGTGCCGGTCCGGCCGGACGATTCGCTGCAGTATATCGTGCCCCAGAAGATAAATGTACATGACGGGATAGAGACGGTTCTGTATTTCAGAAGCCGGCATACGGTAAGGGACGGTACATTTGCCATTGAAGCGGACGGAAAGGAGCTGTTCGAGAAGCATTACCGGAACTTAAGGCCCCCGGAGATGGAACGGATCGAGCTGGATTTCAGCAGTTTCGGGCTTAAAGAGGACGCCAGGATCACAGCACGTATCCGGCAGAAGGAGGGGATAAGATGAAAGAGCTGACTTGTATCGTATGCCCGAACGGCTGCACGCTTCATGTGGAAGAGTCAAATGGAAGATACCGGGTGACGGGGAACCTGTGCAAAAGGGGTGAGGAATTTGCTGTGGCAGAGCTGACCAATCCGGTGAGGACGGTATGTTCTACCGTCGCAACGGCATTTCCGAAGGTACCGGTCATACCGGTCAGAGTGTCCAGGGAGATTCCCATGGAACGGATATTTGACGTTATGGAAAAGATTAATAAGATTGTCGTGTCAGAAAGAGTGGAAAAAGGAACTGTCCTGATAGAAGATGTGCTTGGGCTGGGAGCGAACATCATCGTGACGAGCAGTATACTTTCAGAACAGGAGTAAAGGAGAGGATGCATATGAGCAGGCCATACAAAGGATTTGAACCAAAATGGGTGAAGGAGGCCGCACCGGAAGACAGCTACCGCTCTATCTTCCGGTGGGGAGATCCGGATTTTGTAAAGTATCCGAAGGAATCACTTTACAAGATGATGAAGGAAAAGTTCAACATGACAGATGACGACTTCAGACAGTACGACGGGGATATCGGGATGGACCGCGTAGTACTGGGCGCACCCTGCGGACTCGCAGAAGTCCATCTGGAGGCGCTGCGGGATATTGTCGGGAAAGAATATGTGACGACGGAGGATTATCCCCGGCTGGCCGTAGCTTACGGCAAGACCGGGTACGACGCCCTGCGGCTTCGCGGCAGGCGGGTGGACTGCCTGCCGGATGTAGTCGTATATCCGAGCACGACGAAACAGGTGGAAGAGATCGTAGCCTATTGCTCCGCCCACAAGATTCCCCTCTATGTCTATGGCGGAGGGAGCAGCGTTACCCGAGGAGTGGAGCCGGTGAAGGGAGGGGTGTCCCTCGATATGAGAAAGCGGTTCCAGAAAGTCATCTCCTTCAATGAGAAGGATCAGACGATTACCGTGCAGAGCGGCATGTCTGGCCCGAAGCTTGAGAAGGCGCTGAACCGTGCTCCGGAATTGTTTGGTGCCAGACGCCGTTATACGTGCGGGCATTTCCCGCAGTCATTTGAATACAGCAGCGTCGGAGGATGGGTCGTGACGAGGGGTGCAGGACAGAACAGCACCTATTACGGCTGTATTACCGATATCGTCATGGGGCAGAAGTATGCGACACCTGTCGGAACGGTACAGACAAGCTGCTATCCGAGGGAGGCGACGGGCCCGAACCTGAACCAGATTATGATGGGAAGCGAAGGGGCGTTCGGCGTCTTGACGGAAGTGACGCTCAAGGTATTCCGCTATATGCCCGAGAACAGGGAACGCTTCTCCTATATTTTTAAAAACTGGAAGACAGCGCGGGAAGCGGCCCGTGAGATGATGCAGTGCGAGGCAGGCTTTTCTTCCGTATTCCGTCTGTCGGACCCGGAGGAGACGAACCTGATGCTGCGCCTTTATAATGTGGATGACACGCCGCTGTGGAGCCTCCTAAATGTGCGTGGATACGATGACATGAAACGATGCCTGTTCCTTGGATTCACAGACGGAGAGAAAGGATTCTCGAAGAATGTGGCTGACAATATCAGACGCATCGCCAGAAAATACGGAGGAATGAGCCTGACGTCGTATGTGACGAAGAGCTGGGAGAAAGGCCGGTTCAATGACCCCTATCTCAGAGATACGCTTCTGGATTTTGGAATAATGACCGATACGCTTGAATGTACCGTCAACTGGTCGAACATGGCAAAGGTCCACAGGGAAGTGAGGAAGGTCTGCCATGCGCTTCCGAATACGATAGTGACGACACATATGTCACACTGCTACCCGCAAGGGGCCAACCTATACTTTATCTTTATCACGAGGATGGATGATGCAGACAGATTCAAGGCGTACCACAGCACGATACTGGATGCCATCCAGAAGTCAGGGGCAGCCATGAGCCACCATCACGGCATAGGGAAGATGTTCGCGCCGTGGCTGGAAGGACAGCTCGGGAGAACGGAGTACGGGGCAGTGAAAGCGCTGAAAGAATATTTTGACCCGGATAATGTCATGAATCCCGGCGGCACGCTTGGCCTTGATCTGCCGGAGGAGGAAAAGCGGTTTTTGCGGGATGATATCCGCTGAGGCAGGAGGGGGGATCTTGATGAAGCAGGAACATATCGTACTTACCTTTGATGTGGGCACCCAGAGTTCCAGGGCCATGCTGATTGACAGCAGTGGGGACATTCTGGCAAAGGCGCAGGAGAAGCATGAGCCTCCGTATTATTCTGATGAGCCGGGATTTGCCGAGCAGCGGGCGGATTTCTATTATGAGCAGATATGCAGGGCATCGCTCCGGCTAAAAGAGCGCTGCAGAGAACTGTGGGAGCGCATCGAGGCTGTGACAATAACGACCATCCGGGACACGACGGTCTGCGTGGACGAGGATGGAACTCCGCTCCGCCCTGCGATCGTATGGCTGGATAAGCGCAGGGCCGGGGGACGGCCTGCCATGTCGCAGGTTACCCGGATCATGCTGAAAGCAGTAGGCATGGAAGAGACGGCCAATCTGCAGTATACGAAATCACACTGTAACTGGATCATGCAGAACGAGCCGGATATATGGAGCCGCACGTACAAGTACCTGCTTCTTGGCGGCTATCTCACAT
Organism: Extibacter muris; assembly: GCF_004345005.1. Taxonomy (GTDB): domain Bacteria; phylum Bacillota; class Clostridia; order Lachnospirales; family Lachnospiraceae; genus Extibacter; species Extibacter muris. Next base: position 236,172 of record NZ_SMMX01000004.1, on the reverse strand, counting down.
TCAAGCTGACCGGGAACATGGCTGACGCGGCGGCCAGCCTCGTCGGGCATCTTCCTGTGGACGCGCAGAGCCGTTCCTGGCAGAAGAAGGGGGCACTGACGCGGCCGGTCTTTGATATTCCACAGAGCAAGCTCTGCGATGTCGTCGAGAGCGGCCGGGAACTCGGCAGAATTACAAGGCGTGCGGCGGAGGATACAGGGCTTGAGGAGGGGATACCGGTGCTGGCGACCGGTTCCGACAAGGCATGCGAGATACTTGGACTTGGATGCGTGACAAAAGAGAAGGCTGCGGTCGGGTTCGGGACCACGGCAACCATAACGTATACGATGGACCGCTATCTGGAGCCGGAGCGCTTCATCCCTCCTTATATCTCGATTCTTCCGGGCTGCTATACACCTGAGATAGAGATCTACAGAGGGTACTGGCTCATATCGTGGTTCAAAAAAGAATTTGCCGAAAAGGAAGTGAAACAGGCAGCCGAACTCGGTATATCTGCGGAAGAGCTGCTGAACGAGCGGCTCCAGGACATACCCGCAGGCTGCGACGGTCTGCTGTTACAGCCATATTTTACGCCGAATGTAACGATGCCCGCAGCAAGAGGGGCAATCATAGGCTTCTCCGACCAGCACACGAGAATACATATCTACCGTGCAATTATCGAGGGAATCAACTTTGCACTGATGGAGGGGATGCGGCTGATGGAGAGGCGCTCGGGACATAGGTTCCAGGAAGTGCGGCTTGGAGGCGGCGGTTCCAGAAGCAGTGAAATCTGCCAGATTACCGCAGACATGTTCGGCATTCCGGTCATCCGCACGCAGACATACGAGGTGACCGGAATCGGAAGTGCCATGGCCGCATTCGTAGGAATGGGAGTGTTCAAAAGCTATGAACAGGCAGTTCAGAGCATGGTGCACGTAAAAGACGTGTTTGAGCCGGATATGGGGCAGCATGAGATGTATGAAGAGCTGTACGCGGACATATTCCGGAATATCTACGGAAAGCTGTCCCCCCTTTACACGAAGCTGAATGAGATATACGGCAGGAAACATACAGACAGGTAATTTCATAAAGGGGTGCATATGCCCGGGACTAAGTGCTTTGCCCCGGATATATGCACCCCTTCTGGTTCCGGCTATGCGGATACAGGATCCCCTCCTGTCCGGCTATCTTAATTGGAATTGGTTAAACCAGATACCAACAAAAGTAACGAAAAAATAATGACCAATAATGAAGTTTAAATTAGTGTATAATGCACGAAAAAATCGCTTTAAATTGACATATATTGTTTAAAATAATATAATCAAATTACAATGATAGAAAAATAACGATAACTGGTATAACCAAATGGAGATGAGGAAGATGGAAAAATTCAGGGTGCTTGAGATTAAGCAGAGTGTTTTTGCAGACAATGACAAACGTGCAGACGAGCTGAGAAAGGAGCTGAAGGAAAAGAAGGTATTTCTCCTGAATCTCATGTCTTCTCCCGGCGCAGGAAAGACGACGACACTGGCAAGGACGGTGGAACGGCTTAAGGATGAGATGCGTATCGGCGTGATGGAGGCAGATATAGATTCAGATGTGGATGCGAGAGCCATGGCAGAGCTTGGCGTCAAGACCATTCAGCTCCACACGGGCGGCATGTGCCATCTCGATGCCGGTATGACGGCCCAGGGATTAGAGGGGCTTCGGACGGGCGATATAGACCTGGCGATACTTGAAAACGTAGGGAATCTTGTCTGTCCGGCGGAATTTGACACCGGCGCGGTAAAAAATGTCATGATATTGAGTGTGCCGGAAGGGGACGACAAGCCGCTGAAGTATCCCCTCATGTTCTCTGTCTGTGACGTGGTTCTGATCAATAAGATTGACGTGCTGCCTTATTTTGACTTTGACATGGATACATGCAGACAGAACATTCTTATGCGTAATCCGAATGCCCGGATCATTCCGGTCTGTGCGCGTACCGGCGAAGGGATAGACGCCTGGACGGACTGGCTTCGTGTGCAGGTGGAGGAATGGAGAAGATAAGAGCATGACGGTAGAGAAAGGAGAGAGGGAATGGCAGAACAGAGAGAACTGATTTTACAACTTGGTCAGAAGATCACAGACCGGATCGGCCATAAGGTGACGGTGGAAGATCCGGAATACTGGGGGCTGGCCTGTGTCGTAACCGATGAGATGGCGGAAGTGGCATTGAAGATGAAGGTGCGTAAGCCTATGACTTTTGATCAGCTTCTTGCCGCAACAGGAAAAGAGGAGCAGGCGCTCCGGGAGCTGCTGGATGAGATGAGCCGGGTCGGAATCCTGGAATACAACTGGGAGAACCCGGAGCGGAAGAAGCAGTATGTGCTGCCCATGTTCGTACCCGGAAGCGCCGAATTTACCAACATGAACAAAGAACAGCTGGAGGCCCACCCGGAACTTGGCAGATTCTTCGAGCGCATGTCCAGGCTTCCGCTGGAGAAGGTCACGCCCATGGTGCCTCAGGGCGGCGCGGGGATAGGCATGCACGTCATACCTGTGGAGAAAGCCATTGAGATGGAAAATGAATCCGTGGATATCGAGCACATATCCCACTGGCTGCGAAAGTATGACGGAAAATACGCTGCAAGCCCATGTTCGTGCAGAATGTCCAGAAAGACATATGACGAAGGCTGTGCGGACGATCCCCAGGACTGGTGTATCGCGGTAGGCGATATGGCGGACTATGTGGTGGAGACGAACAAGGGTGGAAGGTACGTTACATATGAAGAAGTTCTGGATATCCTGCAGCGCGCCGAGGACAATGGGTTTGTCCATCAGATAACAAACATAGACGGCAGGAACAAGATATTTGCCATCTGCAACTGCAATGTCAATGTCTGCTACGCGCTTCGGACCTCCCAGCTGTTCAACACTCCGAACATGTCCCGTTCTGCGTACGTGGCTAGGGTAACGGCAGAAGACTGTGTCGCCTGCGGGCGGTGCGTGGAATACTGTCCGGCGGGAGCGGTAAAGCTCGGGCAGAAGCTGTGTACGAAGGAAGGCCCTGTCACCTATCCGAAACAGGAACTGCCGGACCGTACGAGCTGGGGACCGGATAAATGGGATGAAGATTACCGGGATAACAACCGGATCAACTGTTACGACACGGGTACCGCGCCGTGCAAGACGGCATGCCCGGCACACATCGCCGTTCAGGGGTATCTTAAGAAGGCGGCACAGGGGAAATACACGGAGGCGCTTGCGTTGATCAAGAAGGAGAACCCGTTCCCGGCAGTGTGCGGACACGTCTGCAACCGCAGGTGCGAGGATGCATGTACCCGGGGGACGGTGGACCAGGCCGTGGCGATTGATGAAGTGAAAAAATTCATCGCCCGTCAGGATCTGGACGCAGATGTCCGCTATATCCCGCCGGTGATACCACCTACGACCGGACGGCTTTTTGATGAGAAGATCGCGGTCATCGGCGCGGGACCTGCGGGCCTGAGCTGTGCCTTTTATCTGGCCGAAAAGGGGTACCTGCCGGTGGTGTTTGAGAAAAATGAAAAGCCCGGGGGCATGCTGGTATATGGAATTCCGTCCTTCAAGCTTGAAAAAGACGTGGTAGACGCGGAGATAGACGTCATCCGCCAGATGGGCGTGGAGATCCGCTGCGGTGTGGAGGTAGGAAAAGATGTCACCTTGGATGAACTGCGTTCCGAAGGCTATCGGGCATTCTATATCGCCATCGGCTGCCAGGGAGGCAGGATGGCAGGTATACCAGGAGAGAAGGCGGACGGCGTGACGACAGCGGTAGATTTTCTGCGCACGGCAGGGAGAGACGAGGCATATGAGATGGAAGGCCGGACAGTCGTGGTCGGAGGCGGCAACGTGGCTGTCGATGTGGCGCGGACGGCGGTAAGATGCGGCTCGTCTGAAGTATCGATGTTTTGTCTGGAAGGGCGTGATATTATGCCGGCTTCCGCGGAAGAGGTGGAAGAGGCCGAGGAAGAGGATATATCCATCCACTGTGGATGGGGACCGAAGGAGATTCTCACGGAGGACGGAAAGGTCAGAGGCATCGTATTTAAGAAATGCCTGTCCGTATTCGATGAAAAGAACAGGTTTGCGCCTGTGTATGATGAGGAAGAGACGGTCACGGTCCCGTGTGAGCACGTCTGCCTGAGCATCGGCCAGAGCATACTGTGGGGGAACCTGCTGGACGGCTCCGGCGTAGAGCTTGGCAGAGGAAACGGTGCTGTGGCGGATACGCTTACATATCAGACATCAGAGCCGGATATATTTGTCGGCGGAGATGTATATACGGGGCCGAAATTTGCAATCGACGCCATCGCAGCGGGCAAGGAAGGGGCGGTATCCATCCACCGGTACGTACAGCCTCACAGCAGCCTTACGATAGGGCGGAACCGCCGCCAGTTTATTGAGCTGGACAAAGAGAACATAGAACTTGAGGCTTATGACAATTCTTCCCGGCAGATTCCGGGAACGGATGGCAGCATAGACCGGCGCAGGTCGTTCCGTGACAACAGGAAGACATTTACGGAAGAGCAGGTCAGGATCGAGACGGCCCGCTGTCTTGGATGCGGGGCTTCTATAGTGGATGAGAACAAATGCATCGGATGCGGGGTGTGCACCACGAAGTGCGGATTTGACGCGATCCATCTGTTCAGAGAACACCCAGGCTGCAGCAACATGTACCGTTCCGAGGATAAGTTCAAGGCAATCCTGCCTTATGCGTTGAAGCGGGGGCTTAAGATCAAGTTCGGCAGAAAGGAATAGTCTGGCATGCATGAGCTTGGAATCGTATTTCATATCATTGACAGTCTGGAAGCAGTAGGAAAAGAGAACCGGCTTATGAAAGTCGGCAGCGTGACGCTGGAACTCGGCGAAGTCTCTGGGGTAGTGGATTCTTATCTGAAAGACTGCTGGAAATGGGCGGCTGATAAGTCCGACCTTCTGCGGGGGGCGAAACTGATTACGCTTGAGATACCGGCGGAGACCTTCTGTGAGGATTGTGGAAAGACCTACGGCACGGTGATGCATGGAAAGACCTGCCCGTACTGTGCGGGAGGAAATACATATCTCGTGGCGGGGAATGAATGTAACATCAAGGAAATAGAAGCTTGTTAGAAATGAGGGAGGTTACTTATGTTATTTCAGATATATGGTGATAACGCGGGCTGGCAGCTGCTCGGCTGGCTTCTCGTATTTGCGGGGCTGGTGCTTGTAAATGAGCTTGCAAGACGGACGAAGAAAGGCGGGATCTTCTGCCTGATGGTGATACCGGCGGCCCTTACGGTCTACTTTATCGCAATCTATGCTGGTGCGGCAAACGGAGCGGAATGGGCGCTCAATAATCCCACCTACGTACATATGAACAGCTGGTTCCACTATGCGAAGCTCTATGCGGCTACGGCCGGCTGTATCGGATTCATGATGATCAAATACAAATGGAAATTTGGCAAAGCAGATTGGTTCAAGGTATTTCCATTCATCATTGTAGCAGTCAATATCCTGATAGCGGTGGCCAGTGATTTTGAATCAGGCATCAAAGGTGCCATGGCGCTCGCGGAATATGGAGACCGATGGTGGCTGTCTTCTGAAAATGTATGGCTGTACGGGGGCTGGTGGAACTGGGTTAATGGAATAGCAGGGATACTCAACATCTTATGTATGACAGGGTGGTGGGGAATCTACGCATCCAAAGACCGGAAAGATATGCTGTGGCCGGATATGACATGGTGCTTCATCATTGCCTATGACCTCTGGAACTTTGAATATACTTACAACAATCTTCCCACTCACGCATGGTACTGCGGCCTGGCACTCCTGCTGGCGCCTACGTTTGCCAATGCCTTGTGGAACAAGGGCGGATGGATTCAGAACAGGGCGAATACGCTTGCACTCTGGTGCATGTTCGCGCAGGTGTTCCCCATGTTCCAGGATACGAGCCGCTTTGCGACGATTCCGGTCTTATATGCGGACGGATTCATGGACGCGGCTACGAGGCCGGCTTCCGCCAACCCTGTCATGCAGGGAGTGGTGGCACTGCTCGCGCTCGGGGCAAATGTAATCTGCCTGGCCGTGATAATAAAGCGGTCGAAACAGCAGAAGAAGAACCCATATAAGAACGAGATATTTACGGACCAGAAAGATTACCAGCTTGCGATTGCAAGGGCTGAGAAGTGAATATTAGTTGAGGAAGTTGAATAGAAGATGAAAGCGTACGGAGAAGCGGGCGGGCGTATAGGGGCGTGGCAGGGCGCTCCGCTTGACGGTAATCCGTAACTGCAATAAGAGCCGGAATCAGGCAGCCAGACCTATTCGGGATGAAATCTTGAAGAGATTTCTTCCCTCAGAGGTCTTCTCGGATATTATGTGAGATAACATCCTCGTGCCTGATTCCGGCTCTTCCTGCAGCAACGGCGTCCACGCCTCGCTGCGGACGCTCTGCCACGCCCGCACTTGCCGATAAAGTGGATAGCAGCTGCCATCCCCCTCCCCACCGGCGTCTACACAACTAGACATCGTAATATATCTCCCGGCTTCCGCTGATGCATTCCCCAATCGAATAATTGATCCAATCTATGGCGCCTTCCGTATCGCGGTTGCTGATAAACGTCCACATCGTGTAGTTGCTTTCATAGAGGGACTGGATGCCGTACAGATCCAGATAGCGTTCCCACATCGTGAAGATAGGGGCCCGGAACGATTGGAATATGAGGGGGAGCAGCGTGTTCTGCGATGCCAGGGCGAATTCATGCTGGAATTCAAAAGCCGCCTGAATGGCATCCCTGCTGCTCTGTGCGTCCCGGATGTGCTCTACCTTCTCGCGCAAGACTTCCACTTCTTCATCGCTGATACGGTCGATACAGAGCTGGGCAGCTAATGTATCAAGGGCGATGCGGACTTCAAAGATAGAACGGATCTCTTCGTTACGTATCCGCCCGCCGTTGTACTTCATGATAGACATTAAGGTGTCCAGGGTTCCTTTTCTGCGGTAGTCGGCGACATATGTCCCGCTTCTTGGCTTTACGTTAAGAAACCCCTTCTTTTCCAACTCAGACAGCCCGCTGTTGACGACAGCCCGGCTCACCTGCATCATTTCTGCCAGCTGACGCTCCGGCGGAAGCTTCTCACCGATTTTCAACTTTCCGGACAAAATCATATGTTCAAGCTGGTCGACAAATAGTTCTCGAAGCGAGGGAGAACTGATTTTCTGAAATTCCATTTATATCCTCCTTTTCTGGCTTATGGCTGCTTGTAATCCGTCTCCGGTGCGAAGCAGAATCCCTCATTGTGCCGGACGAGCAGAAGGGCGGCCTGGGTATTGCGGGTGTAAAAGGAGACGGACGGATTCACATAGTGCTCCTTAAGAAGCCGGGCCGTAACTGCGCCGGTGTTCTGTTCCGGTGAATTGAGGATAAATGTCCCGCTTTTCAGTATGTCCCAGTCCACAGCCGGGTAGGAACCCCGCGCCTCCTGATAGTCAGGAAGCCCTTTTGCCATCGGGTGCTTTTGGGAGACGACGAGCAGTATCTCTTCTCTGCCCAGCTTTTCACAGTCCAGCTTCGGATGTATAGTTTCTTCGCTGAACACGGCGAAATCTATCTGGCTGTCTTCCAGCAGCCGCTCCTGTATGGCATGGGTCTCTTCCAGAAAGCGCACCTTTACGTGAGGGTGGAGCCGGTGAAAAGCAGGCAGGATAAAAGGAAGCATACAGGAGCTGCGCATAAGCGGGAACGCTACCGTCAGTTCCCCGTCCTTGAGCGAGAGCAGGTCTCCAAGCTCCTTCTCCCAGTCCTGTGTCAGTGCAAGCACTTTGGAAGCATATTCCATGTAGCGTCTGCCGGCAAAAGTTGGGATATAGCAGCTGTCTATCCGGTTGAACAGCTTCAGGCCCAGGTCGCGCTCCATCTTCTTCAGATGCTTGCTCAGTGTCGGCTGGGAAATGAAGAGTTCCTGGGCCGCTTTTGTAATATTTTGATGTTTTGCAATGCAGATAACGTAATTAAGTTCATGAATATTCATAACAATATCTCCGGAAGTATTCTCATTTGGAATGGTGCCTATGGCCAAGATGAATTAGACAATCAATTATGGTTATCATACAATGAAAGGGCAAAAGAAGCAAGAAAATACAATGAGGAAAATAGGCGAGTAACTTTATGAGACAGTGGCTGAAAAAACAATTTAGATTATCAGAATTTCACACCGATATAAAGACAGAGCTTCTGGCCGTAATCACTACATTTGTGACGATGGCCTATGTGCTCGCGACCGTTCCGAACATGCTGGAATTGGCAGGGCTTGACAAGCATGTGATGTTCACGGTGCTGTTCCTGCTCGTCATCCTCACGACATGCGCGATGGCGCTATACACGTACCGGCCGTTTGCGCTGGCGCCGGGACTTGGCAGCGTAGGGATAGTGACGGCAATGATGGCAAATGACGGGATAGCGCCGTCCGTGACGGCAGGCGTCATCTTCTGGAGCGGCGTGCTGTTCATTGCCATATCATTCCTGGGACTCAGGGAAGCGGTCGTGAGGGTCATCCCTGTCAGCCTGAAGCATGCGGTCAGCGCGGTCATCGGCTTTATCATCCTGCTGATACTGAAGTCCAGGAAGATCCAGGGAGATATGATACTTGCCATCGCGGCAACCACTATCGTGGGCATCCCGTTCGGTGTCACGAAGATGCCGGAGAGCCTGCTGACGATGCGGCAGGTATCGGCGGACAGTTTATGAATATTGATTTCATGAGAGCGTTGAATTTTGCATATATTCCGTTTTTGATAGCATAGTTCGTGCCCGATTTCTTTTCTACCTTTTGGGCAGTGCTCGGTGTCGGGGCGAACCGGATGCTGCCGGGCTTCGTCGATATCCATATGCATATAGAGAGTTCCATGATGACGCCGGTATCGTTCGGAGAACGGGCGGCTGAGTGCGGGGTGACGACCCTGGTATCTGAGCCCCATGAAATTGCCAATGTAGTCGGCGTCTCAGGAATCCATGAGATGATCAACGGCGCCAAAGATGCTCCGATAGATATCTATTATGGAATCCAAAGCAGCGTGCCGTCCACGAACCGCAGTCTTGAGACGACAGGAGGGGTAATCGGATTTGAAGAGATGAAACATCTGATGGACGAAGACGGTGTCGTGTGTGTCGGGGAATTCCTCTGGAGGAGGCCATATACTGCGTTTCCTATACTCCGGCGCGGCGTATGAACTTAAGAGACAGAGGGGCAATCGCGCCGGGCAGAAAAACGGACTTCCAGCTTCTGAAAGCGGCAGAGTGCAGCAGATTCGAGCCTGAACGCGTGTTCAAAGATGGAAGAGAAATCTATCGGAAAGGGGCTCATAAGAAGCAGGAGAGCACTTATGCTTTCCCGGAGGCATTCTATGACAGCCTGCATCTGCCGGGACTTACCGCCCATGACCTCATACCCGCAGAAGGGATTGCAGAAAAGGAGGCGGAAGTGCGTGTCATCCAGGTACAGGACGGCTGCACGCAGACGAAGGAAATCCATAGGGTGATGCCGGTAAAGGACGGACGTCTCCAATGGGAAGGCAGTGGCTGTATGCTGGCTGCAGTATTTGAAAGACATGGAATCAATGGCAATATCGGCTATGGCTTCGTCACAGGAGACTGTATCAGCAGAGGGGCGGCGGCGACAACTTATCAAAAAACAATTATTTGTTTTTTAAATAGTAGGAATGAATGATATAAAAAATAAATTGGACAATATATATTCTCCGATGATAGAATGTGCAGTAAAATAAATGTTTGACAAAGGAGAAAGTTTATGAGGAAAAGAATAATTAGCAGTCTATTCATCATGAGCCTGGCCGCAGGGCTTGTTTTGACTGGGTGTGGCGGTAAAGAATCAGGTGATGTGGATGAAGCTAAGGCAGATGCCACGACAGCCGGAACAGTTCCGCATGATGAAGTGGAGGGAGAGATTGTATTTACGGCATGGGGAAGTGACGCAGAGCTGGAAACAGATAGAGAGGTTCTGGACGCATTTCAGAAAGAATATCCGAATGTAAAGGTGAAGTTTGAACCAATCAATGATGATTATCTCACTAAGGTAGAGACGATGATGCTGGCAGGAGAAGCGCCGGATGTCATATATGGCCATCCGAAATATTTTCAGAAATGGGCAAGCCAGGACCTGCTTTTAGATATGCAGCCGTATTTTGATAATAATGAACAGTTCATGGATGATTCTGTGTATGCGACGAATTTATATGATGCATTTAAGTATGAAGATAAGATGGTAGCAACTGTGAATGGTGCGGATACTTTTTTGCTATTCTATAATCAGGATTTGTTTGACGAGGCGGGGGTGCCATATCCTACAGAAGACTGGACATGGTCTGATTTTCTTGCTGCCTGTGATAAGCTTACGATTGATAAAGACGGAGATGGTGAGACGGACCAGTATGCGATTACGGCCGGAAAAGGTCATGAACAGATTGAGGCATATATGGCTGCATTTGGCGGACAGTTATATGATGATGTAAACGATCCGTCAGAAGTACAGGTGAATAGTGAGCTTAACCAGGAAGCATTGCAGATGTGGTATGATTTGATTAATAAATATGGATATGCGCCGGATGCGGAAGGTACAGAAGTGGTAACAGGTGGTTTTGACGGCGGCCAGATAGCTATGGATGTAGATGGAGTTTATCAATGTGTATATCGTTCTGGGGTAGACTTCAATATGGGGCTTGCTGCGCTTCCGATGGAAGATGTGAATTCCCACTATGTATCTCTTATGGCAGGATATTGCATACCGAAGGATACGAAATATCCGGAAGCTGCATGGGCGCTTGCGTCCTTTATGCAGGAGAAAGCAGGCCAGGAGATTCTTGCTTCTACGGGTCTTATTACAACAGTTGATAAGGAAGTGGCTGAATCAGATGCGGTAATCAATATGGAGGGAGCGCCGGATAATCATATCTTGCGTGTCACATCCCTGGACAATGCAGTAAATGTGGACGCTAAGCTTACAAACTGGCAGGAAACAGTGGACAGTGTATGGCAGCCCGCAATTGATAAGCTATATAACGGTGATTTAACAGTCAAGGAGACGTTAGAAAAAATTCAAAGTGGCCTGGAAGAGATGTTGGAGAGCGGGAGATAGCAAAAAGTGAGCGCAAGAGAGAAGAAAGAACAAATGAAGTTTTTCCTGTTCATCAGCCCATGGATAATTGGCTTTCTGCTATTTACACTGGTTCCTATGATTATGTCATTGTATTACAGCTTTACGGACTGGGATGTACTGACGCCGGAAAGATTTGTGGGAATTGAGAATTATAAAGGGTTATTCCAGGACGAATTATTCTTTCAGTCAGTGAAGGTTACGGGCATCTTTGCTGCAATTGTACTGCCATTGAATGTGTTCTTATCTTTAATGACTGCGATTTTATTGAATATGGAGGGCCGCTTTATAGGTTTATTTCGGACAATCTTTTATCTGCCCTCTGTATTATCAGGAGTAGTAGTGGCGATCCTGTGGCAGTGGATATTTAATTCAAAGTACGGACTTTTGAATGATTTTCTGGGGAAACTGGGAATAGAAGGTCCCCGCTGGCTATCGGATTCACAATGGTCTATGTGGGCAATGGTTATTATGAGTATATGGACAATTGGAGGAAATTTGATTTTATATCTTGCAGGCCTTCAGGCAGTACCTCTCAGCCTCTATGAAGCGGCGAGGTTGGACGGGGCGGGATTTTGGAAAAAATTATTTTCTATTACACTTCCGTCAATGAGCCCGATTATCCTTTTTGCATTTCTGACAACGATGATAAGTACGCTGCAGACTTTTACGCAGGCTTATATTATGACAGATGGGGGACCAGATAATTCGACGTTGTTCTATGTGTATTATGTATATAAGAACGGGTTTATGTATAAAAAGATGGGTAAGGCCTGCGCAATGGCATGGCTGCTTCTGATTATTATATTTGTATTGTCTGTATTTGTGCTGAAAGCTTCGGAGAAGCTGGTATATTATGAATCTGATGAAGGGGGCAAACTGGCATGAGAAGTGGCGACAGAAAAAGTGCGGTTTTTCGCTATCTGATTATATGTGTAATAGCAACTGTATTTTTAGTTCCTTTCATATGGATGGTTATCAGTTCCGTAAAAGATCCTCTCCATGTGTTTACGAGGCCGATACAATGGATTCCGGATAAATTGCATCTTGAAAATTATGTAAAACTATTTACACAGTATCATTTCGAACAATATGTATGGAATACGGTCAAACTGTGTCTTCTGAATGTAGCCGGCGCAGTAGTTTCCTGTTCGCTGGCAGCTTATGGATTCGCTTTTGGAAGATACCGGTATAAAAACAAAATATTCCTGTTCGTGCTTCTGACAATGATGATGCCGGGAACCATAACGTTCTTTCCTCAGTTTATCCTGTTTGCTAAAATAGGCTGGTATGGAACACTATTACCACTCTGGGTGCCGGCTTTTTTTGCAACCAGTGCATACTACATTTTTTTCCTGAGGCAGTATTTCCTGACGATTCCCAATGTAATGCTTGATTCTGCACGGCTGGACGGCTGTAATGATTTGAAAACGATTCTGTATATTGTAGCGCCAATGGCGAGACCAGTGTATGTGGTGATGGTATTGAATATATTCATCGGGGTATGGGGGGATTTCTTTAACCAGTTGATTTATATCACTAAAAGTGAAAATTATACGATATCGATTGGTCTTAGTTATCTGAATGCATCTTATGGCTCAACGAATAACAGTACGATTCCAATCTTGATGGCCGGCTCCGTTGTGGTGTCAATCCCGGCGCTTCTGGTGTATTACTTTGGCCAGAGAACTATGGTCGATGGTTATGTATTCAGAGATGTGGGGAAATAGTATGGCTGGGAAAATAGCAGATTATGTAATGAAAAAGGAAAAACAACAGGGGAAAAGGGTAGTGAGTCCAATCTGGGAGGGGGAAAAAGAGTTTGATTTTCTCTGTATGGGACATCTGGAGATGGCAAAGGCGATGGGGTTTGAATTGCAGAAAATCACGCCGGTCCTGACGGCTGTGTCTGAAGGACAGATGGAAACGGCAGATCAATTAGACAGATTAATAGAATCCGGGTTTTTTGATGAGTCATATTTTGAAAGGGAAGCCACACTTTTATATAGGCAGAAAGAACATACGAAAGGCCTGGCGGGTGGAGGATGTTTTGGTCCTCTGACCGTGGTGTCGGGTATCCTTGGGGCAGAGAGAATGTTAAAGATGTTGGTAAGAGCGCCGGAATTTGTGGAAAAATTTGTCTCTTATGTTACGGAGCGTATGGAGGAACTGGCAGAGCTGGAAAAGGAAACCGGTTCAGATTTTTTCTGGATTGCGGAACCACTCGCATCCTTGCTGTCCCCCAAGAAGTTCTGGCAGTTTTCAGGACAGTATCTTCGCAAGATATATGAGAAAACGGATATGCCCGGATTTTTGCATGTCTGTGGAAAAACTTTGAAGCATACGCCATATATGGTGCAGACCGGTGCAGAGGTGTTGAGCATTGATTCTACCACTGACATTGGAAGCTGCATCCGGCTAGTTGATGAGCAGATAGTTATAATGGGAAATGTCAGTCCGGCCGTGCTCAGATATGGCACGCAATATGAAGTGATGGAGGAAGTGCGGAGAATTATTGATGTCTGCCGGGGGTTCCCTAACTTTGTGCTAAGTACGGGATGTTCCATCATGGAAGGAACTCCAAAAGAGAATATGCAATTGTTATTTGAATATGAATAAAGCATACTTATTTGGCCATTTCTTTTACATGTCTCTTGAGTGCGGCAAAGCTTTCTGCGCTGATGACGTGTTCAATCCTGCATGCGTCCTCTGCGGCAACATGAGGTGTAACACCCAGGCCGGAAAGCCAAGCTGATAGAAAGGTATGACGTTCGTATATCTTTTCGGCAATTTCCAGGCCTGAAGTAGTCAGCGTAATATGCCCGTCAGAGTCCATTGATATATATCCGTTGTTGCGCAGGTTTTTCATGGCAACACTAATGCTCGGTTTGGAAAAACCGAGTGCATTTACGATGTCGATAGAACGTATGCAAGGCTTCTGCCGCTGTAGCATCAATATCGTCTCCAGATAGTTTTCTGCGGATTCCTGTATTTTCATAGGGGCACCTACTTTCTTAATGAGTTATAATTATGTAACAATTATAACAAGAGTAAAAACAGATTGCAATTATATCCATCTTAACATGCTCTTGAATACAAAGGCAGTATTTAGTTAAGTTAGTACACTGTTCTGCCGATATACTATATAGATATACTTAAGGAGGTATGGAAGATGGATCTGGCAACAGGAATTGCAAAGACAAGTGTGGCATTAAGTACTGCAAAGCTTCATATGAACGTCAATTTTTCTATAACGAAGAAAGCGATGGATAATCAGGAAATAGCAGCACATCAGCTTCTGGACATGCTTCCTTCTGCTCAGGAATTAGGACGCCATGTGGATGTCCAGGCATGACATATATGAAAGCGGGAAGAGATTTTGAAAATAGAGAAGGCTATTATCATCGTGGGTGTGGAATTTTGACAGAAGTGAAGTGATAAAAAATAATAGAAGGTTATGTAGACAGCTGTGGATTAACCGCAGCTGTTTTGTGCGTATAATGGGACAGGCCCGGCACATATATATCATCATCAGCCTACTGCTGTGCAACAAAGTCATACCCGCTTTTGATAGATTCTCTCCAGAAAGTTTATCAGCGAATACAACCCCATTGCCATAATGCAGAGAAGCACGATGGACATCAGGAGCCAGTCGAGCTTAAATGTCTGGCTTGCATATATAATCAGGTATCCAAGACCGTTTCTTGCGGCCAGGAACTCCCCGATAATCACCCCTACGAGACAGAGCCCTATATTGACTTTCATCGTACTGATTATGGCCGGTATCGAGCTTGGTATGACTACCTTCGTAAGTGCGTGGTACTTGGAACCGTGCAGCGTATATATGAGCTTTATCTTCTCAGGGTCTACGGTTGTAAAGCTCGTGTACAGGTTCAGTATGCTGCCGAAGATCGCAACCGACATCCCGGCCACGATTATCGTGGTAGTATTGGCTCCGAGCCATACGATCAGGAGAGGAGCCAGTGCTGACTTTGGCAGGCTGTTCAGGACGACCAGGTAAGGGTCCAGTATCTCTGACAGCTTCGGGCTGAACCAAAGTGCAACTGCCATCAGAATACTGATGGCAATTACGAGGATGAAACTTAAGATGGTTTCATACAGGGTGACTCCTATGTGAAGAAAGATACTTTTATCTATGAGCATTCCCCAGAAGCAGAGCGCTATCTTGGATGGGCTGCTGAAGATAAAAGAATCGATGATGCCTACATTTGCTGTAAATTCCCATATAAAAAGGAAACTAAGTAGTATGAGGACACGGGATACGCTGACGATTCGTCTATGCCGCTTCTGTTGGGAAAGGAAGTGCCGCTGACCGGCGGACAATTCACTCATTCGTGTTCAACTCCTTCCATATTAAGTTAAAATATGTCTTGAATTCAGGGGCATTTCTCCGGTTCAGCGGAGTGTCCTTTTCTAAATCGAATTTCAGAGGCAGCGTCTGCAGAATCGTTGCAGGGCGGTCGGTCAGGATGATTACCCTGTCTGCCAGCGAGATGGCCTCTGAAAGGTCGTGGGTTACCAGTATCGCGGTCTTTTTTTCTCTTCGGATAATCTGTCCGATGTCATCCCCGACATTTAGGCGGGTCTGATAGTCAAGAGCTGAAAACGGTTCATCCAGTAGTAAGATATCAGGCTCTAGGATGAGCGTGCGTACAAGAGCCGCCCTCTGGCGCATGCCGCCGGACAATTCTGACGGCTTGGAGTTCTCAAACTGCTTCAACCCGTAAGTGTCCAGCAGTTCATGGGCTTTCTCCTTGCTTCTTGCCGACAGCATATGCTGGACTTCCAGCCCGAGTATCACGTTGTTATAGATTGTGCGCCATTCAAAGAGCTGGTCATGCTGAAGCATATAGCCGATGTTGGTGGTACTTTCTCTTAAGTATTTACCGTTGATTTTAATCAGACCCTTTTCCGGCTCTATCAGTCCTGATATAATGGATAATAAGGTGGATTTGCCGCAGCCGGATGGTCCGACGATCGCCACAAACTCTCCCTTATTCATGGAAAATGAAATGTCGATAAGGGCAGGGGTTTCACCTTCCATGTTGTGATAGGCGTAGTGGATATGCCGAAGCTCTAATATTTGATCCATGGAAACCTCCTAAGCCTGGATGATATATAGTTAGTTTATGTGAAAATGTAAAAAGGGTGCCTACGTAATAAGTCTGAAACAAGTCCCCGTTATGATGGGATTGTAGAGATGAGACAACTCATCATAAATCAAAGAAAGGGGCAGATGATATGAAACAGTTATGGAAAAAGCACAGGATAGCTTTGACGGCCGCCGGCCTGGTCGTATGCCTGACGGCATGTCTGGGGGCAGGAATCGCATATTCCAGAGCCAGGACCGAAAAGGACGTGGTCAAGGCAGCGGAAAAGGAGACGGAAAGCGGCTCCGGGGAGCAGGACGCCCCCAAGATGAATGTACCGTGGGAGGACGGCACATTATACAAAGATGTATTGAATGACAGCTATGCGGACATAGGCCAGGAAGTGTGCCGCAAATTCGGATTGGACTATGAGACGGTAACGATGAAAGATGTTACGGCAGAAATGCGCAATTATGAAGAAGTCCTCATCCTGTTAAAAGACATGGGGGCCAATCCGCTGCTGGAAGAGAATGAGGATAAGAAGGCCATAGAGGAAGACAATGGCTATTCGGATGCGACAATGTCGCTGGAAATATATATCGATGAGATCTATGCTTTCGGAGGGGGAAGAGACGTAATAGAAGAGATATGCGGCAAATATGATATCGACCCGGATCAGGCAGTCGTATCAGATCTGACCGCAGAACAGCTGGAAGAAATAGGTGCGCTCGCCTATGAGACCTCCGACCATCCGAAAGACTGAGGTGCAAAGGACGTAAAAAGAGATGGCAGAGATATTGATTGTAGAAGATGATAGAAGCATCAATGAACTCATTCAGAGGACATTGAGAATGATGGGACACACAGGGCTTCCGGCATATACTGGCCGTGAGGCCCTTAAAGCCGTGAAGGAGAAGCGACCGGCGCTCATGCTCCTGGATTTGAGCCTTCCGGACATGGACGGGTTTGAGGTGATGGAAAAGGCAGAGGATATCCCTGTCATCTGTGTCACGGCGCGGGATGAGATACCGGACAGAGTAAAAGGGCTGATGGCGGGTGCGGAAGATTATATCGTGAAGCCCTTTGCTCTGGATGAGCTGTCTGCCCGTGTACAGGTCGTTCTCCGCAGGGAGCACAGGGAACAGACGCTGTATAAGCTTGGAAGGACGGAGGTCGATATCTGCAGCGCTTCTGTCAGGAGGGATGGAGAGCCGGTAGATCTGACGCACAGGGAATACGCTCTGCTGAAGGTGCTGCTTGACAACCGCAATATCGCCCTTTCCAGAGGCCGGATATTGGATCTGGCATGGGGAATGGATTATTATGGAGACGACCGCACTGTCGACGTGCATATTCGCCGCCTCCGCCAGAAGCTGGGGCTGGAAGATCAAATCAAGACCGTATTTAAATATGGGTATAGATTGGAGATATGACGATGCAGATCTGGAAGAAAAACTTTCTCGTGACGTTTGCCTTATTTGTCATAGTAGTATACACATGCTTGTTTGCAGTGGTTTCGCTCTCTTTCAGAAATGATCTGAGCTATCTGACGAAACGGGCTATCGACAGCGAGCAGGGAATCGCATATGCCATGCAGTCCATACAAGAGCTGGACGGGGGACATATGGGGACGGATGTCGCCTATATGGCGGAAAGATATGAAAAGGCGGGAATATTGCTCGAAGTGCACTTCGGGGATATCGTGCTGGCAGATAAGATTGCTCTGGAAGATATACCGGAGGGTCGGATTGGAATCCTGACATATGGGGACACGAAGCATCTCTATATCCATGACGAAGTTCTGAGCGGAAGCCAGCTGCTGAAGATAACTTATCTGGAAAACATACAGTCCTTTTACGAGCTTCAAAACAGGAAGCTCTATGGTGCAGCCGCGGCTGGAATACTTATATCTTCGGTTATCGGAATCATGCTTTATGCTACGATGAAGCGGATATTCCGTCCGGTGAACCAGATTGCACATGAACTGAGAACTCCGCTGACAGGCATACAGGGATATGCACAGTATATGATGATGGGCAATATAACGGAAGAAGACCGGTTCTTCGCGGCACAGCAGATTGTAAGCAGTACACGCAGCATGAAAGATGTGGTGGATAAGCTGCTGATTATGGGCAATGTCAAGGAAGGGGAGCTCTCCTTTGTCCCGATAGATATTCCGGATATGCTGGAGGAAATAAGGCGGGCTTATGCCGGTATTGAATTAGATGTAAGCATACGGAAGATAAACGGTGAACCGACACTTGTGCGCTGCCTGCTGGATAATATGATTTCCAATGCAGTGAATGCCGGCGGACATGTGAAGGTCACAGCAGATGAAAATGGGCTCTGCGTCTGGAATGGAGCTTCATTCCAGCCAAGGGAAGAGGCCGGGTTAAAGCCTCATGGCTACGGCCTTGCCATCTGCCAGGACATCGCCGGAATCCACAGGTGGAAACTGAAGTATGATACGTCAGAGATGACGGGTACAACAGCAAAGCTCATATGGGGGAGCATAAAAAGGAGGCTTGCACCTTCCGCTGAAATGCCATATACTTAATAAATACAGTAATCCCGGTGTATGCTGCCGGGCAAAGACAATGTGCAAGGGGAAACAGACAGATGAATTACCAGAAAGAACTCGACAAACTGATAGAAAAGCTGAAACGTGAACATAAAATACCGAGGCTTCTGCTTCACAGCTGCTGTGCGCCGTGCAGCAGCTATGTGCTGGAATATCTGAGCGACTGCTTCGACATCACCGTATTCTATTACAATCCAAATATCTATCCGGAAAGCGAGTATACGAAACGGATACTGGAACAGCAGACGCTGATAGGAGAGATGGATACGAAACATCCGGTCTCATTTATCGCGGGCCATTATGACAGAGAAAGGTTCTATGAGATGGCAGCCGGGATGGAACATCTGAAGGAAGGCGGGGAACGCTGCCTGAAGTGCTATGAGCTGAGGCTCAGGGAAGCAGCGGAGCTGGCTGCCAAGGGAGGTTTTGAGTATTTTACCACGACGCTCAGCATAAGTCCGCTGAAGAATGCGGACAGGCTGAATGAAATTGGGTTAAGGCTTGAAACAGAATTTGGGGTCAGATATCTGCAGTCGGATTTCAAGAAAAAGAACGGGTACAAGAGATCCATAGAGCTGTCAAAGGAGTTCGGACTGTACAGGCAGGATTACTGCGGATGCGAATTTTCATTTAAACGTGCAAAATAATGCATTTTCGTTTGATTTTATACAGAAATATGATAAAATCTTTTACAATGATTCTACACGAAAGGAAGAAAACCATATGGCACAGTTATGGGGCGGTCGCTTCACCAAGGAGACAGACCAGCTTGTATACAGTTTCAACGCATCAATTTCTTTTGATAAGAGATTCTATGCACAGGACATAAAAGGAAGTATCGCGCATGTGATGATGCTTGCAAGGCAGGGCATCCTGACGGATTACGAGAAAGACCAGATCATCCAGGGGCTGGAAGGCATCCTGGATGACGTGGAGTGCGGACGTCTTGAGATATCCGACAAGTATGAAGATATCCACAGCTTCGTAGAAGCAACGCTTATCGACCGGATAGGCGATCCGGGAAAGAAGCTTCACACCGGCCGGAGCAGGAACGACCAGGTGGCGCTGGATATGAAGCTTTACACGAGGGATGAAGTGCATCTGCTCGACAACCTGGTGGAGGGGCTGCTGCAGGCCATACTTTCTATCCTGGAAGACAATATCGATACATATATGCCGGGCTTTACGCACCTTCAGAAAGCACAGCCGATAACGCTGGCCCATCATATGGGTGCATATTTTGAAATGTTCAGAAGAGACCACGAGAGGCTGCAGGATATCTATAAAAGGATGAACACATGTCCCCTCGGCTCTGGTGCGCTGGCTGGTACGACCTATCCGCTCGACAGGGAATATACGGCGAGGCTGCTCGGTTTTGACGGAGGTCCGACGCTCAACAGCATGGACGGCGTATCCGACCGGGACTACCTGATAGAGCTGCTGTCGGCGCTCTCGACGATCATGATGCATCTGAGCCGTTTTTCAGAAGAAGTAATCATATGGAATTCCAACGAGTACCAGTTTGTGGAGATTGATGACGCATACAGCACCGGGAGCAGCATCATGCCGCAGAAGAAGAATCCGGACATCGCGGAACTTGTCCGCGGCAAGACCGGTAGGGTGTATGGTGCGCTGAATGCCATGCTTGCAACGATGAAGGGGATTCCACTTGCATATAATAAAGATATGCAGGAGGATAAGGAGTGGGTATTTGACGCCATCGATACGACAAAGGGCTGTCTGGTGCTTTTTGCCGGCATGATAAGGACGATGGAATTCAGAAAAGACCGGATGGAGAAGAGCGCGAAGAACGGCTTTACGAATGCCACGGACGCGGCGGACTATCTCGTAAACCACGGAGTGCCGTTCCGGGATGCCCACGGCATCGTAGGGCAGCTCGTTCTGACATGCATAGAAAAGGGAATCTCGCTGGATGAACTTCCGCTCGAAGAGTACAAGGAGATATCGGAAGTATTTGAAGAGGACATCTATGAAGCCATCAGCCTTGAAACATGCGTGAACAAGCGGGTCACCGCCGGAGCGCCGGGTAGGCAGGCGATGGAAGAGACGATTGCCTATTACAGAAAATATATGGAAGAATATTAGAACAGAACAGGCACAGGGACCAGGCCCCGTCCGCAAGGGTCTGCCCCCGCCGTGCGGTGAAAAGGAGAAGATTATTATGGAAAAGAAACTGAGAGCAGGTATTTTAGGAGCAACGGGCATGGTCGGACAGCGTTTCATCTCTCTGCTTGAGAACCACCCGTGGTTTGAAGTGGCGACGGTGGCTGCAAGCCCAAGGTCGGCGGGAAAGACATATGAGGAGGCCGTGGGAGGCCGCTGGAAGATGGCGACACCGATGCCGGAAGCGGTCAAGGGACTGGTCGTTGCCAATGTAAACGAGGTAGATAAGGTAGCGGAATCTGTCGATTTCGTTTTCAGCGCAGTCGACATGACGAAGGATGAGATCAAAGCCATCGAGGAAGCATATGCCAGAACCGAGACTCCTGTCGTATCCAACAACAGCGCGCACCGCTGGACGCCGGATGTCCCGATGGTGGTACCGGAGATCAACTCGGAACACTTTGAGGTCATCGAGGCGCAGAAGGGCAGGCTTGGCACTACCCGCGGCTTCATCGCGGTAAAACCGAACTGTTCCATTCAGAGCTATACGCCATGCCTTGCCGCATGGAAAGAATTCGGACCCAGAGAAGTAGTTGTTACGACATACCAGGCAATCTCAGGTGCAGGAAAGACATTTAAAGACTGGCCTGAGATGGTGGAAAATATAATCCCCTACATTGGAGGAGAAGAAGAGAAGAGCGAGCAGGAGCCGCTGCGTGTGCTCGGCAGAGTGGAACAAGGAGAGATCGTCAAGGCCGAACTGCCCAAGATATCCTGCCAGTGCGTGCGTGTGCCTGTGCTCAACGGACATACGGCTGCCGTGTTCATCAACTTTGAGAAGAAGCCGACAAAGGAGCAGCTCATCGAGAAGCTAGAAGGCTTCCGGGGATTTCCGCAGGAGGCCGGACTTCCGAGCGCTCCGAAGCAGTTTGTCAAGTATCTGCCGGATGACAACCGTCCCCAGGTTACGCTGGATGTGGATTATGAAAATGGAATG
The DNA here is from genome assembly GCF_004345005.1 of Extibacter muris. Taxonomy (GTDB): domain Bacteria; phylum Bacillota; class Clostridia; order Lachnospirales; family Lachnospiraceae; genus Extibacter; species Extibacter muris. The sequence goes on along the minus strand of NZ_SMMX01000004.1, from coordinate 214,208 downwards.
GGCGTATCCATCGGACGTCTGAGAGAAGATACCATCTATGACTATAAGTTCATCGGCCTGTCACACAATACGGTAAGAGGCGCGGCAGGCGGAGCGGTACTCTGTGCCGAGACACTGACAGCAAAAGGATTTATCACGCACAAGTAAATGTGGAGAGGTAGTAAACTAGGACGCCGCTGGGGAGGTATGGGGCAGATGCTCCCCCTCGGCTATCTGCTTTACTGGCACGGGCGGGGGCGGCTGTGTGATATTGTCGGCTGATGGTAGGGCTTTGGCTATGTCAGCATAGTGATAAGGGGCTAAGCAGGTTGATAACCTTAGTTAAAGGTAATCGTAATGAAAAAGAGCCGGAATCAGGTACGGGGATGCTTATGAGATGGCATCCCCTGCCTGATTCCGGCTCTTCCTGCAGCAACGGCGTGCACGCCTCGCTGCAAACGCTAAACAAAGACTGATTTGTTCTCTATACTGCACATGTTAAGTTTACTATAGTATTACCAGCCAGCTTACGCAGCCAGCTGCTTTATGCTGGCCAGTAACGCCACACAGCCGCCCTCGCCCTTGTTAAGTGAAGTATATAGCGGGCGGGGAGCCGGGTGGGAGATGCGCAGGTGCAAGCGGAAGAGGCGGAGAATCCGTCCCGGAATCCTTGGTTTGTGGGAGAGGAGCTGCTATCAGCGACTCTGCCGCAAAGTTAGGAGGCCGTGGGCTAGTCGGAGCCTCGGACGCATCGGAGCAGATGCCACCCGGCTCCCAGTCCGCAGCCCACTTTACGAAACTTCCAGCTGCTTCAAATGAGGCTTTATTTTGCATACGATAAGTGATAAAATGTAAAGAGATTTTACGTGCATTTAACACATACGTGGTAGAGGCAGCTGCTCTGATCTGGTATTCTGAAAATAATGCCTGGTTGCATATACTATTTACATTTCAGGAATACGAAAGAAGGATGAGGTTATAAGTATGGAAAATGATATTCTAAACTACACACAGAACAGAGAACTGTCATGGCTGAAGTTCAACAAGAGGGTACTGGAAGAGGCACAGGATCCGACCGTGCCGCTGCTGGAACGGATGAAGTTCGTGGCTATCTTTACGAGTAATCTGGATGAGTTCTTCATGATACGGGTGGGCAGCCTCTTCGATATGGTCCAGACGGATTCCAACACGATTGACAGCCGCTCCGGCATGACGCCGGGGGAACAGCTGGAGAAGATCTTCGAGGCGGTGGCGCCGCTTTACAAGGAGCGGGATAAGACATATGCGGAGATCAAGAAGCAGCTGAGCCCCTACGGTGTCTGCGGCCTGGACTTTAAAGAGCTGGAACAGTCGGAGAAGAAGTATGTGAAAAAGTATTTTAAGGAGCAGATTCTGCCAATCTTATCTCCACAGATTGTAGATGCGAACCATCCTTTTCCGCATCTTCTGAACAAGGAGATATATGTGACGGCAAATCTGAAATATAAGGATAAGACGATGCAGGGCATCGTACCAGTTCCGCAGTTCGTGTCAGACATACTGTATCTGCCGGGACATGACATCCGTTATATCCGTATGGAAAAGGTAATCATGGAATATATGAATCTGGTGTTCGAGCAGTACGAAGTGACAGACAAGAATTATATCTGCGTCACGAGAAATGCCGACATAGCTCCGGATGATGAGGCGCTTGAGGTAAATGACGATTTCCGCTACCTGATGAAGGAGACGCTGCACAAGCGGCGCAGGATGGCTGTTGTAAGGCTGGAGGTGGCAGAGAAGCTGAGCGAGGAGATGGAACGGTATTTCTGCGGGAAGTTTGCCATACAGCCAAATCAGATATTCCGGACAAAGATGCCGATGAAGCTCGCTTATATGTTCGCTATCAGCGGCAATCTGCCGGAGGCGATGAAGCGCTCCCTCGTATATCCGGCCTTCACCCCCCAGAATTCTGCCCAAGTGCAGGATGGAAGCCCGATGAAGCAGCAGATAAGGAAGAAGGACCTGCTGCTGTACTATCCGTATGAAAGCATGAATCCATTTCTCAGGCTGATCAAGGAAGCCTCCACAGACCCGAATGTACTGACGATTAAGATAACGATATACCGGCTGGCTAAGAAGGCGCGTCTGGTGGAGTATCTGTGTGCAGCGGCGGAAAATGGAAAAGAAGTGACGGTCCTGATCGAGCTGAGGGCGAGGTTCGATGAACAGAACAATATTGACTGGTCGGAGCGGCTGGAGGAAGCAGGATGCCGTGTCATATATGGTTTTGACGGATATAAGGTACATTCCAAGGTATGCCTCATCACATACAGGAACCGGAATGAAATCCAATATATCACCCAGATCGGAACAGGGAATTATAATGAGAAGACGGCCGCCATGTATACGGACCTGTCTCTTATGACGGCAAATGCGGAGATTGGCAGGGACGCATCTGAATTTTTCAAGAACATGTCTATCAGCAATCTGGACGGAATGTACAACAGGCTTATCGTGGCACCGACAAGCCTGAAGCAGAGGGTACTGTACCTGATGGATGAAGAGATCCGCAAAGGCGGCAGCGGACGCATTGTCATGAAGATGAATTCGCTGACAGATGTCGACTTTATTGAAAAGGTGTCGGAAGCGTCACGTGCCGGTGTAAAAATAGACTTGATTGTACGGGGAATATGTTGTATATTACCAGGAGTCAAAGATTATACGGAAAATGTGACGGTTACGAGCATCGTCGGCCGCTATCTGGAACATCCCCGCATCTTCAGCTTCGGGACAGGGGCAGACCAGAAGATATATATCGGTTCCGCGGACATGATGACGAGGAATACGGAGAAAAGGGTGGAGGTGGCATGTCCTGTGCTGGATGAGGACATCGGGCGCCAGATCAACCATTACCTGAAGATTATGCTGACGGATAACGTGAAAGCGAGGGTGCTTAAGCCAGACGGTAATTATGAGAAGAAAGAACAGGAAGAACCGCGTACAGATTCCCAGGCATTATTTATGCAGGAGTCGTTGAACGCAAAGTGGAAGGCGCCGGAAAACCCGCAGACTTTTCTTGACAAAATAAGACATCTATTTGGAAAGTAGACAACGAAGGAGTACAGATATATCATATGGGGAAATCACTTTATATTGCTGAGAAACCCAGTGTGGCACAGGAATTTGCCAAAGCACTGAAGCTAACAACGAAAAGAAGAGACGGTTATCTGGAGTCGGATGATTCTATCGTGACCTGGTGCGTCGGGCATCTGGTGACCATGAGCTATCCGGAGAGCTATGATGAGAAGTATAGGAGGTGGAGCCTCCAGACTCTGCCTTTTATACCGGAGCAATTCAAGTATGAAGTCATACCGTCGGTGGAAAAGCAGTACAAGATCGTGGCGGGGCTGCTGAACCGGGAAGATGTGGATACGATCTACGTATGTACCGACTCGGGACGGGAAGGGGAATATATCTACCGTCTTGTGGAGCAGCAGGCCGATGTCCATGGAAAAGAACGCCGCAGAGTATGGATCGATTCCCAGACCGAAGAAGAGATTCTAAGAGGGATCCGTGAAGCCAGAGACCTGAAAGAGTACGATAATCTCTCTGCCTCCGCATATCTGCGGGCAAAAGAGGATTATCTGATGGGAATCAACTTTTCCAGGCTTCTCACGTTAAAGTATGGAAACAGCATATCCAATTATCTTCACACGAAGTATTCGGTGATTTCTGTAGGGCGTGTCATGACGTGCGTGCTCGGTATGGTCGTACGGCGGGAACGGGAAATCCGGGAATTTGTGGAGACGCCGTTTTACCGTGTCATCAGTACCATCGGAGACTCTGGACAGTCATTTGAAGGAGAGTGGCGTGCGGTCAAAGGTTCAGCATGGTTTGAATCGCCGAAGCTGTACAAGGAAAACGGCTTTTTGAACGAGGAAGATGCCAGGGCCCTCATCGAAGACTTGAGGGAACCGGCTCCTGTTATATGCAGTATTGAATCTATAGAAAAGAAAAAAGAGAAAAAGAACCCGCCGCTGCTGTTCAATCTGGCAGAGCTTCAAAATGAATGCTCCAAGCGTTTTAAGATCAGTCCGGACGAGACGCTGCGGATTGTGCAGGAGATGTATGAGAAGAAGCTGGTCACTTATCCCCGTACAGATGCACGTGTATTGTCCACCGCAGTGGCAAAGGAAATACATAAGAACCTGAACGGGCTGATGAAGTATGAGCCGGCGGTTGCCTATCTCGGGGAAATCGTCTCCTACGGAAGCCATAAGGGGCTCGCCAAGACGAGATACGTGAACGACAAGCAGATTACGGACCACTATGCTGTCATACCGACAGGGCAGGGACTGGGGGCGCTGAATGGCCTCAGTGCCGTGTCGAAGAAGGTGTATGATGTCATCGTGAAGCGGTTCCTGAGCATTTTTTATCCGCCTGCGGTCTATCAGAAAGTGTCTATCGTTACAAAGATTAAGGAAGAACGCTTTTTCTCCAGCTTTAAAGTGCTGGCTGAGGAGGGGTACCTGAAAGTGGCGGGGATTCCGGGACAGAATAAGAGCAGCAAGGAGACGGAGGAAGGGACCGACAAAGAAAGCGGACAGGAGACGGACAACCGCTTCTTCGAGAAGATAAAGGGGCTGAAAAAGGGGATGGTGCTCCCGGTACGATCACTGGATATCAAGGAAGGCAAGACATCGCCGCCCAAACGTTATAATTCTGGTTCCCTCATCCTGGCGATGGAAAATGCCGGGCAGCTCATTGAAGATGAAGAACTGCGCGCCCAGATAAAAGGCAGCGGTATCGGGACAAGTGCAACGAGGGGAGAGATATTGAAGAAGCTCATAGGCAACAAATACCTTGCCCTGAACAAGAAGACCCAGATCGTGACGCCGACCCTGCAGGGAGAGATGATATATGATGTGGTAGACCAGTCGATCAGATCTCTTCTGAACCCGGAGCTCACCGCAAGCTGGGAAAAGGGGCTTACATATGTGGCGGACGGGGAGATTACGCCAGATGAATATATGACGAAGCTGGACCACTTCATCGTAAGCCGCACGAACGGGGTAAAGGGATTGAACAATCAGTACCAGCTGCGCACGTTCTATGAGAAAGCATCCCGCTTTTACAAGAAGGAAAAGGGAAAAGAGAAGGCAGACACAAAATAAACTATAAATCATCAAGGCCGGCACCAGACCGGCGGAAAAGGAGAATCATTATGAAGGAATTGACAGTAAAAGAAATGTACACGCTTGAAGAGACGATAGCAAAGGATATATTTAACGGAATTACCTATCCGTGGGAAGTTCTTCCGAAGATAGGCGAATTTATCGTGAAGCTTGGAGAGACGCTGCCGGCAGACGAGTATGACAAGGCCGGGGACAATATATGGATTGCAAAGTCTGCGAAAGTATTTGCGTCTGCCTATATCAACGGTCCGGCAATTATCGGAAAGAACGCGGAGGTGAGGCATTGTGCGTTTATCCGTGGGAATGCCATAGTCGGAGAAGGCGCGGTCGTGGGTAATTCTACGGAGCTGAAGAACGTGATACTGTTTAACAAAGTGCAGGTGCCCCATTATAATTATGTCGGGGATTCTGTGCTTGGTTACAAATCCCATATGGGAGCAGGTTCTATCACGTCCAATGTCAAGTCTGACAAGAAGCTTGTCGTTATCAAGACGCCTGAGGGAAATATTGAGACCGGGCTTAAGAAATTCGGCGCGATGCTTGGGGATGAAGTCGAGGTCGGCTGTGGAACAGTCCTGAATCCGGGTAGCGTGGTAGGAAGCCATACAAATATCTATCCACTGTCATCCGTAAGGGGATATGTGCCGGGTGGAAGCATCTACAAATGCCAGGGCGAAGTGGTAGAAAAAGTGGAAGATTAAGAGCGAGAACTAAGAATACCCACAGGGGGATATGCGAAAGGAGGCAGGAACGATGAATAAGATAGGATTTATCGGTGTTGGAATCATGGGGAAATCTATGGTGCGCAATTTGATGAAAGCGGGGTTTGAACTGCATATCTATGCGCGCGCGAAGGCGAAAGTGGAGGATGTTATCGAAGAGGGCGCCGTTTTCCATGAATCTATCGGGGATTGTGTAAAAGGCTGTGACGCGGTGATTACGATTGTCGGCTATCCAGCGGATGTGGAAGAGGTGTATTTTGAAGAAGGAAATATACTTGACAGCGCAGATGAAGGTACGTATCTCATCGACATGACGACGACGAGCCCGATGCTTGCTGAAAAGATATATGAAAAGGGTACCAATAGAGGCTTCCATGTGCTGGACGCACCGGTCACCGGCGGGGACACAGGCGCCCGGGAAGGTACATTGTCCATTCTCGTAGGCGGAAGACAGGAAGATTATGAAGCTTGTATGCCCCTCTTTGAAGCGACGGGCACCAATATCAATTTCCAGGGAGGGCCGGGAAGCGGACAGCACTGTAAGATGGCCAACCAGATCATGATAGCCGGAACGCTGTCAGGGGTGTGTGAGGCGCTGACCTATGCAAAGGCAAAGGGACTTGATCTGTCCACGGTGTTGCAGTCTGTCTCTACCGGAGCCGCGGGAAGCAGGCAGCTGGATATATTCGGGCCGAAGATTCTGGAAGGTGACTATGCTCCGGGCTTTTTCATGAAGCATTTTATCAAGGACATGAAGCTTGCACTGACTGAGGCAAATTTAAGCGGGCTCAGCCTGGAAGTGCTCAGCCAGGCACTGGCCAATTATGAGGAACTGGAAAGCGTAGGCTATGGCGATCTCGGAACGCAGGCGCTGATCAAGCATTATGAAGAGAGCTGCGGGGAGGAATAGATGGAGCTTACGATACTGGGTACAGGCAATGCCGCGGTTACGGAGTGCTATAATACGTGCTTCGCGCTGTCTGACGGGAGCCGGCATTTCCTTGTGGATGCAGGCGGTGGGAACCAGATTCTGAAGCGATTGAAGGAGGTGGATATCGAGCTTGCGGATATCCATGATATCTTTCTCACCCATGAGCACATCGATCATCTCCTCGGCCTCATCTGGCTGATACGGATGATAGGACAGAAGATGAACCAGGGCGCATATGAGGGCGAACTGAGGATCTACTGCCACGACGGACTTGCCGGAACGATTCGGACGATCGCAGGCCTGACGATACAACAGAAAGTGACGAAGCATATAGGCGGACGTATCCGCATTATTACAGTAGGAGACGGAGAGAGCCGGAAGATAACCGGACAGGATGTGACATTTTTTGACATCGGTTCCACGAAAGCGAGGCAGTTCGGGTTCTCCATGGTGACGCGTGAAGGACATAAGATAACGTGCTGCGGGGATGAACCGTACAATCCATGCGAAGAGTGCTATGTAAAAGGCAGCGACTGGCTGATGCACGAGGCATTCTGCCTTTACCGGGAGGCTGACATCTTCCATCCGTACGAAAAGCATCACAGTACGGTAAAGGAGGCATGTGAGCTGGCTGAGAGGCTTGGCATTCCCAACCTCATTTTATATCACACGGAAGAGACACATCTGCCGTATAGAAAAAAATTGTACACAGAGGAAGGGAAGCAGTATTATCGCGGAAATCTCTTTGTTCCTGACGATAAAGAAATATTTACAGTGTAGGATTCATTTTGCCCGGTTTTCATTTATAGCGATAGTTTGTCTTGACAAGGCGTGCCTATTAACGTATTATTGTATTAAATCAATAGTACAAAAGGTCGGGGCAAAGAGCTTATCAGGAGGGAAAAGTTATGTTGGCAATACAGAATCTCAGCAAATCATACAGCAAGGTCCTTGCAGTGGACCAGGTGAGCTTTTTCGTGCCGGACGGCCGGGTAGGGATCCTGCTTGGGCCGAACGGGGCGGGGAAGTCTACCATCATCAAGAGTATAGCGGGACTGCTGCGTTATAATGGAGAGATACAGATACAGGGGATCCCCGCAAAGTCGATGGACGCGAAGAAGTGTTTTGCCTATGTGCCCGAGATACCGAACATGTTTGAGGCGCTCACGGTCAGGGAGCATATTGAATATATCCGCCATGCATACGACAGTGGGATTACGGACGACGAGATAGAGGAGATACTGTGCCGTTTTGAGATGGAAGACAAGCAGGATAAGCTGGGCAACGAACTGTCTAAGGGGATGATGCAGAAGGTGAGCATCTGCTGCGCGCTTGCCATCAGGCCGAAAGTCATACTGCTGGATGAACCGATGGTCGGACTGGATCCAAAAGCGATAAAGGAGCTGAAAGAGACGGTGCTGGAGCTCAAGGAAGAGGGAGTGACCGTGCTGATCAGCACCCACATGCTTGAGATGGTGGAAGACTTGTGGGATATCATGTTCGTGATGGAGAAGAGCCGTATCATCGGCTCCTATACGAAGGAAGAAGTGGGCGGAAAAGATCTGGATGACCTGTTCTTTGAGCTGACGGGAGGTAACCGGTGATGGATGCTTTACTCTATCTGACGAAGCGTACGTTTTCCAACCGGCTGAAGAAAGCGCTTAAGAAGCCGGTCACATATATCTACATCGTGCTTGGCGGCGCCTATTTGGTACTGCTGCTGGCCGGCTGGGGGATTCTGGCAAGAAACGGAGGAATCGATTCTGTAAAATGGCTGGTCTATATCCTTACGGTATGGGTTTACCTGGCAATCTGCTCCAACTTCATCTTATATGCCAAGCTGAAGGGAGTCATCTTCAAGCCGAGCCATCAACATTTCATTTTTCCGGCTCCTATCAGTCCCAAGAAGATTCTTCTATATGGCGCGGTGAAGAATTTTGTGATTAACCTTATCATGGATGTGGTGATTGCGCTGGCAGGTATCACGATCTTCCATCTGTCTGTCGGGAAAGCGGCATTATTGTTTTTTGTCTTGTTTGTCTGTGAGACCGTGCTTGAAGCGAGTCTTATCGTTTTCTTATATGCGAAAGAGAAGCGTTTTGAGCCGCTGGTAAAGATCATCTGCAAGAGCATATACGTCCTTATCGGTGCCATTGCGGTCATTATTGTACTCTTTATCAAGAAGAACGGGTTTTCAGCAGCCGCGGCTGAGGATATCTTCAATCTCCCGGCGCTGCAGCTCGTACCGGTAGCAGGATGGTGTGTAGCCGCGGTGAGACTTATAGTAATCGGACCTGCAACTGTGAATATCATCGGAGCAGCCTTGTTTTTCCTGAGCTGTGCGGGGATGCTTTCTGTTGCGCTCAGGATGAAGTGCAGCGGCGCTTATTATGAGGACGCGGCTAAGTTCGCGGATGATTATGCGGAGATGAAGAGCCGCAGTAAAAAAGGAGAGGTCGTCCTCTCGATTGGCAAGAAGAAAAAGTTCAAGAAGGCCGGAATGCACTATCACGGCACCGGGGCAAAGGCTATATTTTACAGGCAGCTGCTGGAATATAAGAAAGAAAAGTATTTTATATTCGGAGCGATGACTCTGTACAGCATCATAGGGGCTGGCACCTGCGTCTTTGTGATAGATACGCCGGAGCATATCCCGCCGGGGCTGTCCCTGCTTGGCGTGATGGCGTACCTGATTTTCCTCACGACCGGTTATCTGGGCAAATGGAACAAGGAGCTTGCCAATCCATATATTTTCCTCATACCTGACAAACCGATGCGCAAGCTCTGGTACGCCACTGTGATGGAGCATATAAAGTCTCTGGTGGACGGAATCGTGCTGGCAGTGCCTGTTGGAATTGCATGGGGGATACCGGCATACCAGATAGTGATGTGTATCCTGATCTATTGTGTGCTCCAGGCCAACCGCCTCTATATCAAGATACTCGGGGAGAGCATACTCGGCAGTACGCTTGGCAATACAGGAAAAAGTATCTTTGCGATGGCTGTCCAGGGAGGTATATTAGGAGTAGGCATCGGCCTGGCGGCACTGATGGGATTTCTCATTAATTTTAACTTTGTCTTTCCTATTATCCTGATATATAGTATGATAGTTACAGTCCTTATTGCACTGCTTACGGTCGGAAGGTTTGAGACGATGGAGCAGTGGGACTAGTCGAAACAGACAGGAGGGAGAATATATGTTAGAGGAAAGCTACGTAACATTTGAGATTGGTAAAGCGAAGCATATAGCATTGGTCGCACATGACGGAAAAAAGAAAGAACTGGTGGACTGGTGCGATAAGAATAAAGATGTACTTAAGAGCCATTTCCTGTGCGGTACAGGGACGACGGCCAGATTGATATCAGAGCGCACAGGGCTTCCCGTGAAGGGGTATAACAGCGGCCCGCTCGGAGGCGATCAGCAGATAGGTGCCAAGATTGTAGAAGGGCAGATCGATTTTATGATATTCTTATGGGATCCGCTGGAAGCACAGCCTCATGATCCGGATGTCAAAGCGCTGCTGCGTATTGCGGTAGTGTACGACATACCGATAGCAAACAACCTGGCGACCGCAGACTTCATGCTGAACTCAAAATATATGACGGAGGTGTACAGCCGGAAAGTTGAGAATTTCAATAAGACGATACAAGACAGAGTAGAAAAGATGAAGTAGAAATACTTCATCTTTTTTTTGGAAACTCAATAGGGGACAGGTTAAAATGAATTGGGGACGGGGTTTTTCTAGAAAAACCCCGTCCCCAATTCATTTTAACCTGTCCCCTATTGACAAAGGCGGGGGGATATGATATTCTACACAGGACTTAAATGATTTAATGCTTTAAAGCGTAACGGGTTAAAGCGAAAGAGATGACTAAATGAGAGAAGAGGAGAACATTATGGGTATCAAGTTGACGCTGCTTATTGTATTTTTTGCGGTTATGGTGGCTGTAGGGCTTTATTCTAGAAAGCATGCGACAAGTGTAGATGGGTTTGTATTAGGAGGGCGTTCGGTGGGGCCTTGGCTCACGGCCTTTGCTTATGGTACTTCATATTTTTCCGCTGTTGTGTTTGTGGGCTATGCGGGGCAGTTTGGCTGGAAATATGGCCTGTCTTCTACGTGGATCGGTATCGGCAATGCGCTGATAGGCAGCCTGCTCGCCTGGGTCGTGCTCGGGCGTCGTACGAAGGTCATGAGCCAGCGTCTGAAGTCTAAGACGATGCCGGATTTCTTCGGTGAAAGGTATAGCAGCAAAGCGCTCAAGATAGCGGCGTCCGCGATTGTATTCATCTTCCTCGTCCCATATACGGCTTCGATATATAACGGCTTGTCCCGGCTGTTTGGAATGGCGTTTAATATTCCATATACATATTGTGTCATAGCCATGGCTGTATTCACCGGTATCTACGTCATACTTGGCGGATATATGGCGACAGCGATTAATGACTTTATCCAGGGCATCATCATGCTGATTGGCATCGTGGCAGTCATTGCGGCAGTCCTGAGCGGCCAGGGAGGGTTCATGGAGGCGATACGCGAGATGGCGGAGATTCCGAGTGATGTGCCTGTTACATTGGGGCAGCCAGGTGCATTTACATCTTTTTTTGGGCCGGATCCGTTAAATCTTCTCGGGGTTGTGATATTGACATCGCTTGGCACATGGGGGCTTCCGCAGATGATTGGAAAGTTCTACGCGATCAAGGACGAGAAAGCCATCAATACTGGAACCGTCATATCGACCTTATTTGCCTGCGTAGTTGCAGGAGGAAGCTATTTCCTCGGAGGATTCGGGAGGCTGTTCGATGGGAGCGCTATATACGATGAGGCTGGAAATGTGGTATTTGACAGTATCGTTCCCCACATGCTTTCAACCTTGCCGGACATTCTCATAGGCGTAGTTGTGGTGCTCGTGCTGTCTGCATCTATGTCGACGCTGGCATCGCTTGTGCTCACATCAAGTTCTACGTTGACGCTGGACTTCCTGAAGGACAATGTCATGAAGAATATGAGCGAAAAGAAGCAAGTAAGGACGATGCAGGTTCTCATCGTATTCTTTATAGCTATCTCTGTTGTGATTGCGCTTGACCCGCCGACCTTTATCGCGCAGCTTATGGGAATCTCATGGGGCGCGCTGGCAGGAGCATTCCTGGCGCCGTTCCTGTATGGCCTATATTGGAGAGGTGTAACGAAAGCGGCCGTATGGGCGAGCTTTGCTGCGGGAGTAGGTATCACGGTATCCAACATGTTCCTGCACTATATCGCATCCCCAATCAATGCAGGGGCCGTAGCCATGGTCGCAGGTCTTGTAGTAGTGCCGGTAGTCAGCATATTGACACCTAAGCTTAAGGAGGAGCATGTCGACGATATCTTTACCTGCTATGAAGAGAAAGTCACGATTACCAAGAAGCGTTCGCTCGAAGCAAACTAGATAAAATGTGAAAAAAGTGTGAACTGGGACGTGATCAAATGCAATTTTCTTACGTCCCCAATTAACACATATATTAATATTAATCAAGGAAAGTGATTATATTTGTCACTTTCCTTTTTTGTATGCATATGTTAGGATATAGAAGTATAAAAAAGAACAATAAAGTTGATTTATATTTATCTGATAAGTATGATGTATTGAATGATATTTCAGATAATTATCAATGTATAGAACAAGTAGAAGGAGAGTGTGTAATGAAGAATTTTGAGAAGTATGAAAGACAGTATTTTATGCCGCCGGAGGTTACATATGACTGGGTGAAGAAGGAATATGTCGACCATCCTCCTATCTGGTGCAGCGTAGATCTGAGAGATGGAAACCAGGCGCTTATCGAGCCTATGAGCCTTGAGGAAAAGCTGGAATTCTTCCAGCTGCTGGTAGATATAGGCTTCAAAGAGATAGAAGTAGGATTTCCTGCCGCTTCGGAGACGGAATATCAGTTTATGCGGACATTGATTGAGAAAGACATGATTCCGGAAGATGTGACCGTACAGGTACTGACCCAGGCGAGAGAACACATTATCAAAAAGACATTTGAGGCGGTAAAAGGTGCACCACATGCGGTGATACATCTGTATAACTCCACATCTGTAGCCCAGAGAGAGCAGGTATTCAAGAAAACAAAAGAACAGATCATGAAGATTGCGGTTGACGGGGCTAAGCTATTGAAAGAACTTGCCGATGAGACAGAGGGTAACTTTACCTTTCAGTACAGCCCGGAGAGCTTTCCAGGGACGGAAGTGGATTATGCAGTCGATGTGTGCAATGCTGTCTTAGACGTGTGGAAGCCGTCTGCGGAGAATAAAGCGATCATCAATATCCCAACCACGGTAGAGAATGCGATGCCGCATGTATTTGCCTGCCAATTGGAATACGTGCATAAGCATCTGAACTATTGGGATAATGTAATCCTGTGCCTCCATCCCCACAATGACCGGGGCAGCGGAGTGGCGACTGCCGAGATGGGAATGCTGGCCGGGGCCGACAGGATAGAAGGGACGCTGTTCGGCAACGGAGAACGTACCGGGAACGTGGATATCATTACTCTGGCTATGAACATGTATTCCCACGGCGTAGATCCTGGACTGGATTTTTCTAATATGGGAGAAATACGTGAGAAATACGAACAGCTTACGAGAATGCACGTGTATGAGAGACAGCCCTATGCAGGCGATCTGGTATTTACTGCATTTTCCGGATCTCATCAGGATGCAATCGCGAAAGGAATGTCATGGAAAGATGACGGAAAGAGCGGCAAATGGACCGTACCGTATCTTCCGATTGATCCGCAGGATGTTGGAAGAAGGTATGATTCAGATGTCATCAGGATCAACAGCCAGTCTGGAAAAGGCGGCGTAAACTATATATTGAAGCAGAGCTACGGTATCAACCTCCCGGAGAAGATGAGAGAGGAGGTCGGTTATCTTGTAAAAGATGTCTCCGACAAAGCGCACAAAGAGCTGACGCCGGACTGGGTATACCAGATATTCTCCGACAACTATGTGAATACGAAGCCAGTGTTCCATATAGACGAGTGCCACTTTAAACAGGTAGACGGAATCACGGCAGAGACGACAATCAACCATGGCGGCGAGGCCCATGTGATTACAGCGATGGGAAATGGACGTCTGGATGCGGTGAGCAATGCAATCAAACAGTATTTTAACATCAGCTACGAACTCACTTTCTACGAGGAGCATTCTCTTACGAAAGGGTCATCCTCCAAGGCTGTGGCATATGTAGGCATTATCTGCAACGGAAAGGTCCTGTGGGGCGTAGGCATCGACGCGGATATCATCAGTGCGTCTATAGAAGCGCTGACGGTAGCTGTCAACAAGATAGAGGCCATAGGAAGTTCTGACACGTGCAAAGACGCCAGGATGATAGAAATATTGAACTATATCCAGGCAAATTATATTGACATAACACTGGATGACTTATCAGAGAAGTTCTTTCTGTCAAAACCATATCTCTCCAAATACATCAAAGAGAAGTCGGGGATGACATTCGGAGATCTGGTAAAGAAAATTCGGATGAAGAAAGCAAGGGCGCTGCTGAAAAGCAGCAATATGACGGTGGAAAACATAGCACTCTCCGTAGGATACCAGAACGTAGAGCACTTCAACAGGCTTTTTAAAAAAGCATATAATATGACACCAATGCAGTTCAGGAATCAGAAGTAAATGGGGGTTTAGTGAAACAGACCGCGGACAGGGAGCCGGGTGGCATCTGCTCCGATGCGTCCGAGGCTTCGACTAGTCCACGGCCTCCTAACTTTGCGGCAGAGTCGCTGATAGCAGCTCCTCTCCCACAAACCAAGGATTCCGGGACGGATTCTCCGCCTCTTCCGCTTACACCTGCGCATCTCCCACCCGGCTCCCCGCCCGCTATCTACTTCACTTAACAAGGGCGAGTGCGGCTGTGTGGCGTTACTGCAAGAAGAGCCGGAACCAGGCAGGGGATGTCATCTCATAAACATCCCCGTACCTGATTCCGGCTTTTCTTATATTAGGATTTCTTTTCGTCAAAGGGCTTTCGCTTGCTAAGCCCTATATCACTATGCTGACATAGTCAAAGACCTGCCGTCAGCCGACAGCGCCACACAGCCGCCTTCGCCCGTGCCAGTAAAGTAGATAGCCGATGGGGAGGTAGGGGACAGATGCGAAGGTGTAAGCGGAAGGGACGTAAGAATCCTCACCAGATTCCTTGGCTTGTGGGACGAGAGCCGCTATCGGCGAACATCCCACAAGCTTAGAAATCTGTGTGATAGTCGCAGTTCCCGGACGCATCGAAGCATCTGTCCCCTACCTCCCCATCGGCGTCTAGTTTACTAAACTCCCATTACATGAACATATTGCCTGTTCCTACATATCGTATTCCGTTTTCGAATACTTTCCTGCCGCCGAGCGTGACGAGCTTTACGTCGTTCAGACATGTGATGTCCTTGCTCAAGTCGCCGCCTACGACGAGGAGATCCGCGTCCAGCCCCTCTTTTACAAGACCGCGTTCGTCCTCCACGCCAAGTACCTTGGCGGGATTGGAAGTCGCTGTCTGAATCGCCTGTACCGGAGTGATTCCGTATTCCACCATATACTGCAGCTCACGGGGAAGCGGCAGAAGAGGGGATTGGTACATGACCATATCTGTTCCTGCGATGACGGTTATTCCTGTGTCATAGAACTCTTTGAAATGCTCTTTATAGGCTCTGTATGCCGGTTCAAAATACTGGTAATCTTTCATCTCTTTCTGCATAACCGGATCATTGACCGGAGCACCTGCATTCTTTTCCAAGTTCTCCTTGCAGATATCGTAAAGGAGCGTGTAAGCCATGATTGTCGGCGTCCACGCGATGCCCTTCTCCGCCATCTGCTTTGCGTGGTCGAGCGTCATGAACGTGGCATGCTCGATCGTATCGAAACCTGCGTCAATGCACATCTGTATGCCTGGGTTCGTCCCCGCATGGACGCCGCATTTGATACCACGTCTGTGGCATTCATCTACCGCGGCGTCCAATTCCTCCTGGGTATATTCAGGGATATGAGAACGGTGGGTAGTCAGTATCTTTACCCATTCGGCGCCGTCACGGACCTGCCTGCGGATTTCTCTGCGGACTTCCCACGGCCCGTCAACCTGTGCGACTTCTTCCCATCCGTGTCCTCCGGACATGCACATGCCTGTATCCGTATGGGTTATATGAGGGATGGTTACAAACCCTTTCTCGGCCGCCAGCTTCAGGTTCTTGCATACTCCGTGGGCAGAAGACATATCGCGGACGGAAGTGATTCCACGCTCGAAAGCAGACTGCGCATGCTGCAGCGCATAGAGCATCACGAGCTGAGGTCCATAATTGAAGCTGTCCGGCTGAGAATACCAGTAAGCAAGGTGGACATGCATATCAAACAGGCCGGGAAGGAGAGTGGCATCTCCGTAATCCTTATATTCTTCCTCCGGGAAATCTTTCCTAAGCGTTTCCTTAGCCCCGATTCTTTTAATCTTTCCGTCAGCCCCGGTAAGAACTGCTTTGTTTTCAAGGACAGACCTGCCATCGCCTGTCAT
Source organism: Extibacter muris (assembly GCF_004345005.1). Classification (GTDB taxonomy): domain Bacteria; phylum Bacillota; class Clostridia; order Lachnospirales; family Lachnospiraceae; genus Extibacter; species Extibacter muris. The sequence goes on along the minus strand of NZ_SMMX01000004.1, from coordinate 197,856 downwards.
CAGATATCTTGCTGCAATAATCATCGTCAAAACCTCCTTATAATAGAACTGGCATTGGCTCAAAGTGCCGGCTCTTTATGAATTTAAACTGCGCGTGTATATTCCTTCAGCCATTCCCGTTCTTCATCACTCAGATGCGGGCCTATCTTCTCATATACATCTTTATGATAATGGTTCAGCCACTCCCGTTCGGACCTGCTCATCTCTTCCGGGTCGATTCCATCCAGGTCGATTGGAGCAAAGGTAATCGTCTCAAAATGCATGAATTGGCCATACTTGTTCTGCACACCCTTACGTACGATAAACTCATTTTCAATGCGGATGCCGAACTGTCCGTCCTCATAGATGCCAGGCTCATCTGTGATGACCATGCCTTCTTCCAGCTGATGGTGCTCGTTCTTGCTCGGAACGACATACCAGCGGAATCCCGTCGGAGGCTCGTGGACATTGGCAAGGTAGCCGACACCGTGTCCGGTACCGCACTGGAAGTCCAGATTCAGATCCCAGATAGGCCCTCTTGCAAGCACATCGAGATTGTATCCATAGCAGCCGTACAGGAATTTGGCGCGGGAGAGATTCATCATAGCGCGCACGACGGCGGTAAAGTATTTCTTCAACTGTTCGTCTACAGAACCGAGGACAAAGGTTCTTGTTATATCGGTGGAGCCTTCATAATATCCGCCGCCCGTATCATTTAAGAATAATGCGCCGGCTTTCAGTGCAACATCCGTCTCTTCACTCGGAGAGTAATGCATCATGGCCGCGTGGTCTGCGTAGGCACAGAGAGGCTCGAAGCTGTCTCTTATGTAGCCTTCCTGCTCGGCACGGAATTGTGTCAGCTTCTTGGCCGAGCTGAGCTCGGTGATCGTCTCCTTGTCATAACGGGTCTTCACCCAGTGCATGAACTTTGTGACAGCTACACCGTCTTTGATATGTGCGGCCTTGATGTTCTCAAGTTCTACGGGATTCTTCATGGCTTTCATAAGAATCGTAGGATTGGCTGCGGTCACGATATTGCATGGTATGCTCTTGTAAAGGGCATAGTTCATCTTCATCGGGTCGATCAGAATGGTTTCACCTGCGTCCAGATTTCTTATGTCACTGTAGATATCATTATATGGATGGATGGTTACATAATCTTTCTCCAGCTCTTCGTGGATCCGGTCATCCAGCTTGCTGCCGTCCACGTACAGATCGACCCCATCCATCCTGACGACGGCGTAGGAGAGCAGCAGCGGGAAGAAATCAATATCATCTCCCCGCAGGTTCAGAAGCCAGCATACGTCATCCAGAGAAGCGATAGCATGCAGCGTCGCCCCATTATCCTTCATGACTTCACGGACACGTGAGAGTTTGGACGCGGCACTTTCTCCGGAATACTTCTCTTCCAGGAAAAAAGCCGGCTTATCGGAAAGCGGCGGCCTGTCCTCCCATACAGTGTCGATCATGTCTTCCGAATAGTCGAGATGAATGCCCTTAGATGCAAGAGCTTCCTCATATTCGCGTCCCTCGTCCATGGAGAGTACACGCCCGTCAAATGCAACCGTACCGCCTTCAGGAACCACATCAGCCAGATATTCCGTCACCGACGGAGTATCCCCGACGAACATCTTCATCAGGCGGACGCCGCTGCCTTTCAACTCATTCGTGGCCTGGAAGAAGTACCTGCCGTCGGTCCACAGGCCCGCATCATCCGGCGTAATGACAGCCGTCCCGTAAGAGCCGCTGAAGCCTGTAATATACTTCCTTGCTTTAAAATGTTCTCCGACATATTCGCTCTGGTGGAAATCGGCGGTGGGAACGACATATGCGTCGATTCTCTTTTCAGCCATCAGAGCGCGCAATTTAGCTATTCTTTCTGATACATTCATTTTGAAAAACCTCCTTAAATAATGTACATGTACGTGTATTTAATGATGTTGGAGTCGAAAGGTGTCCCCTATATCTCCATGCTTCGTGACCCTGACATCATAGAATAAATATAACATAAAACAGGACAAAGCTCAAACCGAAGTCCGGAGTATAGATACAGAGATTTAATAAAATTAGGACTCCTGGCTTGCCACCAAAAGTCCTAATATATGAATTATGAAATTATTTCTCATCCTCTACGACAAGTTTGTCTAACCTGCCGGACATTGCCCACAGTATAACACCACAAATCAATACGACAATAGCTACGCCACTGAATGCATAGATGAATCTGTATTTAGATAACCAGGTGTACAGAGGTCCGTATAACAGTCCTGAGAAGAAGATAATCAATGGCCATACACCGAGTAAAGTACCGAGAAGCTTCTTCGGAGCAAATTTATTGATGAATGAGTTGCCAAGCGGAGAGAAAATCATCTCACCGATGGACATGAGGAGTGCCACTAAGATGATAATCCAGATTCCAACGGCTCTGTCGCCTTCACCACTCATGAGAGCAGCAGCTACCATCGCTACGATACCAAGACCAAGCAAGATGATACCAAGTGCGGTCTTCTTGAACATGCTCATATCACCCTTCGGACGCGTGGACATCTTAGCCCATACTACCGCGAGGATAGGACCGAGAATAATACATGTAAGGGCGTTCATAGAGTCAAACCAAGCTGTAGGCATCGTGAAGTTGCCGATGTTCCAGTTCGCCCATCCAAGGCCAGCTTCTGAAACAGGCCCGAACTCGTAATAAACCGGAAGATAAACCATATACCAAATCAGCCAGAATATACCGGAGAACAAAGTACACAGAAGGATGGCAGCAACACGTTTCTTCTCAACTAATGTAAGAGGAGCAGCTTCCACTTCTTTTACCTTATCCGCTTTTTCTACACGGGTGTCAACGAGGAATGGAACCTTACCCGCATCATTCGTAATAAATCTCAGACCAAAAATCCACCAGATAACGTCAACAAACATAAGAATTCCACAGATGAGGAATGTGAGACGGTAGGAAATGTTGACTGCCACCAGTGGAAGGAAGGTCGTTCCTGTGAAAGAACCAATATTTACAAAAGTATACTGAATAGAGAATATAGAATTCAACATATCCTCATCCGCTTTCGGGAACTGGCGTCCGTTAATACCAGATAAAACACCCTTGAAGCCGCCGGTACCGACGGAAACAAGAATAATCATTACATAGAGCATAGCTTTGCTGTTAGCCTGCCAAGCACATAAGTATCCGATACCCATAAGCAGTTCACCAAGAGGAACCAAGAGTCTCGGGCTTACCCATCGGTCAGCAATAAATCCACCGATAACCGGAGTGATGTAAGTAAATGCTACGATGAAAGAACTCATCAGAGCACCGTCGGCTTTCGTCAAGCCAAGTCCGCCATTTGCGGCAGAAGTTACAACGAAGATAGCCATTAACCATTTTGCGGTATAATATGCACATCTCTCAAATGTAAAAGAGAGTGAGCATACATAGAAACCGAACGGCCATTTGAATTTAGATTTTTCCATTTCTTTGCCCTCCAAAATTGAAATGTTGTTATATTATGAATCTGCGAATATGTATCAAATAATTTTCCCCTTCACATCGCAAATCCACTTTAAAAACTATAGCATAAAACAGACTAGGGTACAACTTGTTTTTAAGAAAAACTTAATGAATTTTTTAGAGTTTGCTCTGTGTTTATTATGATAATAAGGCACTTCGTTAGTGCGTTGAAATGATTTGTCTATTAATTAACAAATCATGTCGAAAACTATTGAAGTTTTAAATGAAAAGGGATATAATATAATTGGCAAAAATTTGGTTTTACTTTTAGATTTTTCATGCTAAAGGACCTGATTTAGAATATGTAAGAAAATGGAGGGCTAGACTATGGACAACTTGGCAACAGGAAGTGCAGCGGGCAATAGAATAGAATCTTTGCTTGACGCAGGAAGCTTTGTTGAAATAGGTGGGGCGGTAACAGCCAGATCTACTGATTTCAACATGCAGGAAAAAGAAACTCCGGCGGACGGTGTCATTACCGGATATGGAGTGATTGACGGGAATCTGGCTTATGTGTACAGCCAGGATGCATCCGTACTGAACGGGGCTATCGGTGAGATGCATGCCAGGAAGATTGCTAACATCTATGATATGGCGATGAAGATGGGCGCACCGGTCATCGGTCTTGTGGACTGTGCAGGATTGAGGCTTCAGGAAGCGACAGATGCTCTGGAGGCATTTGGCAGCCTGTACCTGAAACAGGCGATGGCATCAGGCGTCATTCCCCAGATTACTGCTGTATTCGGGACATGTGGCGGAGGGCTGGCAGTTGTTCCGGCGCTTGCCGACTTTACTTTTATGGAAAGTAAGAAAGGGAAATTATTCATCAATTCTCCAAATGCAATTCCAGGGAATGAAATATCTAAATGCGATACATCATCTGCGCAGTTCCAGAGCGAAAGCACCGGCCTCGTTGATGACATCGGAACGGAGGAAGAGATTCTGGGAAGCATCCGTTCTTTGGTATGTATGCTGCCATGTAATAATGAGGATGATTCCTCCTATGATACGTGCACGGATGATTTGAACCGTGTTTGTACCGGTATAGAAAATGCGTCAGAAGATACGGCGATAGCCCTCGTCCAGATATCAGACAACAATATCTTCTTTGAGACGAAGAAGCATTATGCAAAAGATATGGTTACCGGCTTCATACGTCTGAACGGCATGACCGTAGGGGCAGTGGCAAACCGTTCGAAAGTATATGATTCAGAAGGGGAGGCCACAGCCGAGTATGATGGTTCCCTCTCCGCAGACGGAGCGAAGAAAGCGGCTGAATTTGTAGCATTCTGCGACGCGTTCAACATACCGGTCCTCTCCTTGACGAATGTGTCCGGCTTTGAGGCAAGCAAGTGTGCGGAAAAGAATCTTGCAAGAGAAGCCGCAAAGCTTACGTATGCATTTGCGGATGCAACTGTGCCGAAAGTAAATGTCATTGTCGGCAAAGCTTATGGAAGCGCATACGTGTCCATGAACAGCAAAGCTATCGGTGCAGATATGGTATATGCATGGCAGGATGCCGAAATCGGGATGATGGATGCCGCTCTTGCGGCTAAGATCATGTACGCGGGCGCTGATGCGGAAGTAATAAAAGAGAAAGCTTCTGAATATAGAGAAATCCAGTCAAGCCCGCTGGCGGCGGCAAGAAGAGGTTATGTGGATACGATCATCGCACCGGAAGACACGAGGAAATATGTAATCGGGGCATTCGAGATGTTGTTCACAAAGAGAGAAGACCGCCCGTCAAAAAAACACGGAACGGTCTAGAGAGGTGGAGCAAAGTGAAGAAAAAAATTAGCATATTACTCTGCATGCTGGCGGCCGTCCTCTGCTTTACCGGGTGTGGCAGCAAGCAGAATACCGATGTCGACTATGATAAAGACACTATAGAGCAGGTGACAGATTTTCTCATCGACTATTGCGCCAGCGCGGATGAAGACACTACAGACCAGTGGAACAGTATGTCGGAATTCGCGATGGAGCAGCAGTTCGTGAGCGCCGGGCTTCCGTTTGCGCCTGACAGCTTTCTGGGAGCTATCAATGCTTGGAAGGCAGGAATCGATGAATGCGGCGGCTATGTAAGCCATGGCGATTACAAATTTACAGCATCCAGAACGGAATTGAAAGTGACTACGAACGCAGAGTTTAAGGAACGCGATGCGGATATTACGGTTGTATTCAAAGCGGACACAAGAGGCAATCTGAATCTGGACAGCATGACTGTGGCAGGAGAGTACACTACGGGAGAAATCTTAGAAAAAGCAGGGCTGAATACAATTCTTGGAATGGGAACAGTGTTTGTCGTACTCATATTCATTTCACTGATCATATCCTTATTCCGTTTTATACCGGCAATGCAGAAGGCATTCAGCAGGAAGCCGGAAGCGGCTGCTGAAGCAATGGCGGCAGCCGACAGTGCACCAGTGGCTGTGGAGCTTGTGGAAGAGGCGGATGACACCGAACTCATAGCAGTTATTTCCGCAGCGGTTGCAGCGGCTGGAGGAACAGCCACCGATGGATTCGTTGTGAGAAGCATAAGAAGAAGACCGTCGAACAAATGGAATTAATAGAGGGAAATCAAGGAGGATATAGAAGATGAAAAATTATACGATTACGGTAAATGGCAATGTATACGATGTGACAGTAGAAGAAAAAGGCGCAGGAGCAGCGCAGGCAGCACCGGCAGCAACGGCTGCGGCACCGAAGGCGGCACCGGCCTCCGCACCGAAAGCAGCACCGAAAGCATCAGCAGGAGCCGGCTCCATCCAGGTGAAGGCGGGTGCAGCAGGAAAAGTGTTCAAGATAGAAGCCAATGTCGGGCAGAGTGTAAAGAAAGGTGATGCGGTAGTCATCATCGAGGCAATGAAGATGGAGATTCCAGTCGTAGCGCCGGAAGACGGAACTGTAGCAAGCATCGACGCAGCTGTAGGAGATGCGGTGGAAGCCGGAGCAGTATTAGCTACATTAAACTAAGAAACATAATAGATACTATTATGTTTGAAACACGACTGGAGGTTAAAAGATGGATTATATAACAACGACATTAGGAAACCTCGTGCATCAGACAGCATTTTTCAGTCTTTCATGGGGCAACGTGATCATGATTGCTGTGGCATGTGCATTCCTATACTTAGCAATACGACATGGGTTCGAACCTCTGCTCTTGGTACCTATCGCCTTCGGCATGCTGCTCGTGAATATCTACCCGGATATCATGCTGCATGCAGAGGAAGCGGCCAACGGAACAGGCGGATTGCTCTATTACTTCTACAAGCTGGATGAATGGGCGATACTTCCTTCGCTTATTTTCCTTGGCGTAGGTGCGATGACAGACTTTGGACCTTTGATTGCCAATCCGAAGAGCTTCCTTCTCGGAGCGGCCGCCCAGTTCGGTATCTTTGCCGCTTATCTGGGAGCTATGGCGATGGGGTTCTCAGACAAGGCTGCTGCGGCCGTATCTATCATCGGCGGCGCGGACGGACCTACGTCTATCTTCCTCGCCGGAAAACTGCAGCAGACAGCTATACTGGGACCGATAGCGGTAGCGGCATATTCTTATATGTCACTTGTACCGATTATTCAGCCGCCGATCATGAAGCTGCTCACGACGGAGAAGGAGCGTAAGATAAAGATGGAGCAGCTAAGGCCGGTGTCCAAGCTGGAGCGGATACTGTTCCCGATTATCGTCACGATTGTCGTGTGCTCTATTCTGCCTACGACGGCTCCGCTTGCCGGCATGCTTATGCTCGGCAACCTGTTCCGTGAATCAGGCGTGGTCCGCCAATTGACAGAGACAGCCAGCAATGCGCTCATGTATATCGTAGTCATCCTGCTCGGAACTTCTGTAGGGGCGACGACAAGCGCCGAGGCATTCCTGAACTGGGATACGATCAAGATCGTCATCCTCGGGCTGGTAGCGTTCATGTTCGGTACGGCAGCCGGCGTACTGTTCGGCAAACTCATGTGCCTGGCAACTCACGGCAAGGTCAACCCTCTGATAGGTTCTGCGGGCGTATCCGCTGTCCCTATGGCGGCCAGAGTGTCACAGAAGGTTGGCGCAGAAGCGGATCCTACGAATTTCCTGCTCATGCATGCCATGGGACCGAACGTGGCTGGCGTCATCGGCACTGCCGTGGCAGCCGGTACGTTTATGGCTATATTCGGCGTCATGTAGCATAAGAGCGATATATAAATTAAGATGGAGGAAGAAAGAATGGCAGAAATAGAAAAGAAACCAATTAAAATTACGGAAACTATTCTGCGTGATGCGCACCAGTCATTGATTGCCACACGTATGACGACAGAACAGATGCTTCCTATAGTAGATAAGATGGATAAGGTGGGGTATCATTCTGTAGAGTGCTGGGGCGGCGCGACATTTGACGCCTCACTGCGTTTCCTGAAGGAAGACCCATGGGACAGACTGCGCAAATTCCGCGACGGTTTTAAGAATACCAAGCTCCAGATGCTGTTCCGCGGACAGAATATCCTCGGCTACCGTCCATATGCAGATGATGTCGTTGAATATTTCGTACAGAAGTCAGTGGCGAATGGCATCGATGTTATCCGTATCTTTGACTGTCTGAATGACCTTCGTAATCTTCAGACGGCTGTTACGGCTGCCAACAAGGAAAAGGCGGAAGCGCAGGTTGCTCTTTCCTATACGCTCGGCGATGCCTACACGCTTGAGTATTGGGTGGATATAGCCAAAAAGATTGAAGAGATGGGAGCCAATTCTATCTGTATCAAAGATATGGCCGGGCTGCTCGTGCCGTACAAGGCGACAGAGCTCATCGGTGCCCTGAAAGAAGCTGTAGACCTTCCGATCCAGCTGCATACACATTATACGTCGGGCGTTGCGTCCATGACTTATCTGAAGGCAGTCGAGGCAGGTGTCGATGTGATTGATACGGCGATGTCACCATTTGCACTTGGAACATCCCAGCCTGCTACGGAGGTTATGGTTGAGACCTTTAAAGGAACTCCGTATGATACGGGATTCGACCAGAATCTTCTGGCGGAGATTGCAGATTACTTCCGCCCGATCAGAGATGAGGCATTGGCGAGCGGCCTGCTGAATCCGAAGAACATGGGCGTCAATATCAAGACGCTTCTGTATCAGGTTCCCGGCGGCATGCTTTCCAACCTGACTTCACAGCTGAAGGAACAGGGTGCGGAAGATAAGTATTACGATGTGCTGGAAGAGGTTCCAAGAGTAAGAAAAGACCTGGGTGAGCCTCCGCTCGTAACACCATCCTCTCAGATTGTCGGCACGCAGGCTGTATTCAACGTGCTGATGGGTGAACGGTATAAGATGGCGACGAAAGAGACGAAGGATGTATTGAGCGGCAAATATGGCGCTACTGTAAAACCGTTTAACGAAGAGGTGAAGAAGAAAGTCCTTGGAGAGGACGCCGAAATCATCACCTGCCGTCCGGCTGATCTCATTCCGGATGAACTGGATACGCTGCGCAGCGAGATGGCACAGTGGAGCCAGCAGGATGAAGACGTTCTCACCTATGCACTGTTCCCGCAGGTCGCTACTGATTTCTTCAAATACAGAGAAGCACAGCAGACGAAAGTGGACCAGACGGTAGCAGATACGGAGAACGGAAGCTATCCGGTGTAGTAAATGGGAGTTTAAGTTATGTGGCTGCGTGCGGGGAGCCGGGCGGCATCTGCTCCGATGAGTCCGAGGCTGCGACTAGTCCACGGCCTCCTAGCTTTGCGGCAGAGTCGCTGATAGCAGCTCCTCTTCCACAAACCAAGGATACCGGGACGGATTCTCCGCCTCTCCCGCTTGCACCTGCGCATCTCCCACCCGGCTCCCCGCCCGCTATCTACTTCACTTAACATGGGCGAGGGCGGCTGTGTGGCGTTACTGGCCAGCGGATGGCCGCTGACTGCGTGAGATGAGTGAAACAATATAACGGGCTTAATATATGCGGCATAGATCTGCGACTGATATATATGCTCGTCGTCAAGCACTTCCATAAGCCGGCAGTATCACACAGCCGCTCCCGCACGTGCCAGTAAAGTAGATAGCCGATGGGTAGGTATGGGGCAGATGCGAAGGTCTAAGCGGAAGGGACGTAAGAATCTGTGTGATAGTCGCAGTTCCCGGACGCATCGCAGCAGATGCCCCATACCTACCCAGCGGCGTCCACTTCACTAAATTTCCATTTGGAAGGATTTCAAGATATATTAAGAAAATCTAAGCAGTATCTTCATGTTTTTAGGATATACTTTTAGACATCCGCAGCTTACTGCGGCAATGAACCTATCTTGAAAGGATGAAGAAGATGATTTATTTTTTAAGTACGGCCTATCCTTATGTGTGTGTACTCGTACCATGTATGCTCTGCCAGATATATATGGTGAAGAAAGGCAGACACGGTGTCCGGCCGGCCCACCTGATCTGGACATATATTTTTCTTATCTATATCTCTATGGTATTTTCTGTAACTGGCAGCGGAAGCATCTGGGATTTTGGAGCTTTCGGCGATCTGGTCCGGACGGATGAAATCAATCTGATTCCGTTCGCAGGCGGGGTCGGCTTTGGACAGGTTATGAATGCGTTCATGTTCATGCCTTTTGGCTTCCTCGTACCGTTCATATGGACAGAGCGGCGCAGCCTATTAAGGGTAGCAGCTACCGGGGCATGCCTTTCGACAGCGATCGAGCTCTGCCAGCTTTTTAATCGAAGGGTGACAGATGTAGAAGATGTAATCATGAATACGTTGGGGACGATCGCCGGTTTTGCAGTATGGGCGGCGCTCAGCAGGATAACAGGTGAGAAAAACAGAGAGAAGCAGAGTACAAGAACAGTGGCGCTGGCTCATAATGAGATGGAAATATATCTTGTACTGGCTCTGCTCGGCCGTTTTCTCCTCTATAATTGGAGAGTGCTGCTACAGTGGTACTAAACAGGAACATCGATCATGCAACAATCCCACTTGTCAAACATATTGAAGAAAATGGTAAACTGGTATATAATTAATTGTTACGAAATATTGGAGAAAAGGAATATGTGACATGGGAAGCAAAAACGAGCTGTTGCAGAAGATAGATGAAAAATATGCAAAATTCAGCAAGGGTCAGAAGAAACTGGCTGAATTCATCCGTGAGGAATATGACAAAGCAGCGTTTCTCACCGCGGCCAGGATGGGGGAGGAAGTGGGCGTCAGTGAATCCACGGTGGTCAGATTCGCCACGGCGCTTGGATATGAGGGATACCCCGGATTTCAAAAAGCGCTTGGAGAGCTTGTGAGAACAAAGCTCAATTCTATCCAGAGGATGGAAGTGACCTACGGGAGAATCAGCCAGGGAGAGATACTGAATACGGTGCTCCAGTCAGATATTGAGAAAATAAAGCTGACGATGGGGGCGATAGACCACGAGACATTTGAGATGGCGGTGGATACGATACTGAATGCCAGGCGTATCTATGTCATCGGCATACGGAGCTGTGCGCCGCTGGCCAGTTTCCTGAGCTTTTATCTGAATCTGATCTGCCCTGATGTCAAAGCGGTGAACACGAACAGCTCCAGCGAAATATTCGAACAGCTCATACGCATCAGTGAAGCTGATGTCATTATCGGCATCAGCTTTCCGAGATATTCCATGCGGACGCTGAAGGCGCTGGAATTTGCCAGCAACCGTAAGGCCAAGGTGATTACGCTGACAGACAGCATCCATTCTCCGATGAACCTGTACTCTTCCTGCAATCTGATTGCAAGAAGCGATATGGCATCCATCGTTGATTCGCTTGTCGCCCCCCTAAGCGTAGTCAATGCCCTGGTTGTCGCCCTCTGCATGAAGAAGCAGAATGAGGTGATTACGACACTGGAGACGCTGGAAGAGATATGGGACGAGTATCAGGTGTACAGCAAGGACGAGCTGAATATGGTAAAGAATAAAGTGGAACTGAATGGTTCGGAAGAGACGGGCAAGGGACAGCAATGAGCAAGGTATTGATAGCAGGAGGCGGTGCGGCAGGCATGTATGCAGGTATCGCGGCCTCGGAAAACGGGCATGAAGTACACATATATGAGAAGAATGACAGGCTTGGAAAGAAGCTGTTCATCACGGGAAAGGGAAGATGCAACATTACGAATGCCTGTGATATGGACGGACTGTTTGACGCGGTCGTAAGTAATTCCAAGTTCCTATACAGCAGCTTTTACGGCTGTACGAATCGAGATGTGATTGCATTTTTCGAGAAAATCGGCGTGAGGACGAAGGTGGAGCGCGGAGACAGGGTGTTTCCCGCCTCGGACCATTCTTCCGATGTAATCCGAGGGCTGGAACGGGAACTTAAGCGGCTCGGAGCGCACATACATCTCCATACCGCAGTCAGGCGGGTAATGGCGGCAGCCGGGCAGTTTAAAGAGATTGTCCTGGAAGATGGAACGAGGGTTTCCGGAGATGCATGCATCGTCGCGACAGGAGGTCTGTCTTATGAGTCGACCGGATCTGACGGGGACGGCCTGTGCTTTGCAAGAGACCTCGGCCATACGGTGGCAGAATGCATACCGTCGCTTGTGCCGATGGAGTGCAAAGAAGACTGGGTAAGAGAACTACAGGGACTATCTCTTAGAAATGTGGACGTTGTAATCTATGATGGAACGAATAAGCTGTATGAAGAGTTCGGAGAGATGCTGTTCACTCACTACGGAGTGAGCGGTCCGCTTATGCTCACGGCGAGCAGTTATGTGGGAAAGAAGCTGAAAGTCAAAGAACTGAGGCTTGAAATAGACCTGAAGCCGGCTCTGTCGGAGGGACAGCTTGACCAACGTGTGCGCCGGGATTTTGATGAGAATCATAATAGGCAGTTTAAGAATGCGATTGGAAAGATATTTCCTGCGAAGCTCCTCCCGGTCATGATTAAGCTAAGCGGGATAGATGCTGATAAGAAGGTCAACATAATCACAAAAGAAGAACGGCTCCGATTTGTAAGGCTTATCAAGCGTCTGCCGGTTACTCTGACTGGAATCCGAGGTTACCGGGAGGCCATTGTCACAAAGGGCGGTGTCAGTACGACGGAAGTTGACCCGGGGACGATGGAGTCGAAGCTTGTAAAAGGGTTGTATTTTGCCGGCGAAGTGCTGGATCTGGATGCGCTGACCGGTGGGTTCAACCTGCAGATTGCCTGGTCTACCGGTTATATGGCGGGAAAGGCCACGTGTAAAACAAGACAGACGTAATAAATTCCAAAGAAGCAGAGCAAAGACCTGCTGTGCCCTAAGATTTCATTGGGTACAGAAGGCCTTTGCTTTACTTCATATATGACGAATTCAGATAAAATATCCCAACGTTTGAAAAAGTTCCTGCGAACAAATGATTCTTAAAGATTCTAAATATAGCAAACCCCTAAATAACACTTGTCCTACGTAAAATTGTACGATATACTGAATACATTGGGGCAACTTAAAAAGTAATCTGATTAACGATCAAAGAGAGGAAATGTAATGAGAAAAAAGTACCATTTAGAATATGAAGAAGATGAACAAGTATTTACAGATATGTATCTTATGTATTATAACAACCGAAGCTCCTATGTCTATAAGATGATTGTAACATTTGGAGGTATTTTGGCACTGTTTATACAGTTTTTTGCCTCACGCACTTTTGATATAATTTTTATTGCCAAGTTCGTGGTACTGTGGGCGCTGGCGTTTGTGGCCGGCTACCTGCTGGAGAAGCATGTCATAAGGAAGACGAATGTGCGAAGCGCAAGACAGATGGGCCAGAAGAACTATAAGCTGAGAGTGGAAAAGCGAGGGACAGAGCTGCTCGTGAGCCTTGATTTCTATGAAGATAAGTTTACGGTTGTATTCCAGGATCAGAAAGAAGAATATTCATACAAGGAAGTGTCACGCATGTTTGAAAGTGAGCGATTCTTTGGGCTTGTGGTCGGAGGAGTATATGGCAAAAAGGCCATGATTGGCTTTCCGGCTTCCTGCCTGGAAGGAACGGACAAGGAAGCTTTCCGCGTATATTTGGCAGAAAAATGTACGAACGTTGCCAGGGGGTTCAAGAAAGTCTAGGAAAACGCGGCTTATATTGGCAGTATAGTATATGATGAAGACAGGTGAGGATATAAGATGGGATACAATATAGCGATTGACGGACCGGCAGGCGCCGGAAAGAGTACGATAGCCAAGCTGGTGGCGAAAAAGAAGGGATGCATCTATGTGGATACCGGGGCGCTGTACCGGGGGCTGGCAGTACATTTTCTGGACAGAGGGATCGACCCTTCCGACAAGGAAAAGATCATAGAGGCATGTGAAGACGCGGATGTGACTATCCGATATGAAGCAGGGGTACAGCAGATATATCTGAACGGCGAGAATATTACGTCAAGGCTTCGTACGGAAGAAGCAGGCAATATGGCTTCTGTGAGTTCGGCCGTGCCGGAAGTGCGGACGAAGCTTCTGGAGCTGCAGCGCAATCTGGCGGCGGAACAGGACGTTGTCATGGACGGAAGAGACATCGGCACATGCGTGCTGCCGGATGCGGATGTGAAGGTATATCTTACGGCGAGCGTAGAGACGAGGGCCAGGCGACGCTATGAAGAGCTGAAGGCAAAGGGCGTCGGCTGCGTGTACTCTGAGATAGCCGCAGACATAGAGGCGAGGGACAGGCGCGACATGACACGCGAGACGGCCCCGCTTAAACAGGCGGAAGATGCGGTTCTCGTCGACAGCTCGGACATGACGATACCGGAAGTTGTCGAGGCGATTATCCGTCTATGCCGTTAAGAGAAGAGGAAGGACATATGAAAATCGAACTGGCGAAGACTGCAGGCTTCTGCTTTGGCGTAAAGCGGGCGGTGGAAACGGTGTATGAACAGATCCGGCTGCATGAAGGGGAGAAGATATATACGTACGGCCCCATCATCCACAACGAAGAAGTCATAAAAGATATGAGGCGGCACGGCGTGGAGGTGCTGGAGACGGAAGAAGAGCTCGACCGCATCAATGAGGGGATCGTAATCATCCGGTCCCATGGCGTGCCGAAGCCGGTCTGTGACAGGCTTGATCAAAAAGGCATTGCCTATGTGGACGCGACCTGTCCCTTTGTGAAAAAAATCCATAACATAGTCAGGGAAGAAAGCGGCAGGGGGGCGCACATCATCATTATAGGAAACAGCGCGCACCCGGAAGTAGAAGGCATCAGAGGATGGGCGGGCTATAATGTAACGGTCATCGAAAATGCACAGGAAGCCGAAGGCTTTATTATAGAAGATAGAGAATGCAGGATCTGCGTAGTGGCGCAGACGACATTTAATTACAATAAATTCAAAGATTTAGTTGAAATTATCGTAAAAAAGGGGTATGATATAATTGTTTTAAATACGATTTGCAATGCAACCAAGGAACGTCAGGAAGAGGCACGGGACATTGCAGACAGAGTAGAGGCGATGCTTGTCATCGGTGACAGGCGCAGTTCCAATACCCAGAAGCTATTTGAAATCTGCAGCGATGCATGTAAGGATACGTACTATATACAGACACTTGACGATTTGGATATGAATCAATTAAGGTCCGTGGAAACAGTAGGTATTACAGCAGGGGCATCCACGCCCAATAAAATAATTGAGGAGGTTCAAAATAATGTCGGAATTAACTTTTGAACAAATGTTAGACGAGTCTTTTAAGACAATCAGAAACGGTGAGGTAGTAGATGGTACGGTCATCGACGTGAAGCCGGATGAAATCATCTTGAATATAGGTTACAAAGCGGATGGTATCATTACAAGAAGCGAGTATACGAATGAATCGAACGTCGATCTTACTGCTATGGTTTCTGTTGGCGATGAGATGACGGCCAAAGTCTTAAAGGTAAATGACGGTGAAGGTCAAGTGCTGCTGACATATAAGAGGCTGGCGGCTGAAAAAGGCAATGAGAGGCTGAAAGAGGCCTATGAGAACAGAGAAGTTCTCAAAGCGCCTGTCGCACAGATTCTCGGCGGCGGTTTGAGCGTCGTAATTGAAGAGGCAAGAGTCTTTATCCCTGCGAGCCTTGTATCAGATACTTATGAGAAAGACTTGAGCAAATATCAGGATAAGGAGATTGAGTTTGTCATCAGCGAATTCAATCCGAGAAGGAACAGAGTCATCGGTGACAGGAGACAGCTTCTTGTCGCTGCGAGGGCAGAAAAGCAGAAAGAGCTGTTTGAGAAGCTTCAGATTGGCGATACGGTCGAAGGAACTGTTAAAAATGTGACAGATTTCGGGGCGTTTATCGATTTAGGCGGAGTCGATGGGCTTCTTCACATATCAGAGATGTCATGGGGACGTGTAGAGAATCCGAAGAAAGTGTTCCAGGTAGGAGATACGGTCAAGGTATTGATCAAGGATATCAACGATACGAAGATTGCGCTGAGCCTTAAGTTCCCGGAGACAAACCCGTGGGCTAATGCATCTGAGGATTATGCGGTCGGTACGAGCATAACAGGAAGAGTGGCCAGGATGACTGACTTTGGTGCGTTTGTAGAACTTGCGCCGGGCGTGGATGCGCTACTTCATGTATCACAGATTTCCAGAGCGCATGTCGACAAACCGTCAGATGTACTGTCTGTCGGACAGGAGATTACAGCCAAGATCGTAGATCTGAACGAGGCGGAAAAGAAGATCAGCCTCAGCATGAAGGCATTGGAACCGGACACGCCGGTACAGGAAAGTGTAGAAGAAGTTGTGGAAGATGCGCCAGAGACATACGAGGAGACGACAACTGAAGAATAATGCGACATATGATTCATGTCGAAATAAGGAGATAGAGGCTGTATGGTCTCTATCTTTTATATGTTAAAATTTCGACAAGATGTACTTGGAAATATACAAAGAATTGCCTGTATTCACTGGATTAAGCAGGCATTTTCTTGTATAGTATATAAAGAGAAAATAGGAAGGAAGGAAAAAAAGGGATGGCATTGTTAACATTTAAGGGTGGCGTACACCCGGATGACGGCAAAAGCCTGGCGAAAGATAAGGCAATTGTCGAAGTAAATCCGAAGGGTGATCTGGTTTATCCGGTTTCCCAGCATATCGGAGCGCCTGCCAGTCCGATTGTCGAGGTGGGTGAACGTGTATTAAAAGGACAGAAGATTGCGGAAGCCGGGGGATTCGTGTCAGCACCGGTCTATTCTTCTGTGTCCGGAACAGTAAAGGCAATAGAGCCGCATCTGAATCCGACAGGAGCAACGGTGAACTGTATCGTGGTCGAGAATGACGGCGAGTATGAAGAAGTCGAGTATAAGCCTGCAAAGCCACTGGAAGAGATGGCAAAAGAAGACATATTGAACGCAATCGGTGAAGCAGGAGTCGTCGGAATGGGAGGCGCAGGATTCCCTACAAGGGTGAAGCTGTCACCGAAAGAGCCGGACAAGATTGATTATATTATTGCAAACTGTGCGGAATGCGAGCCTTACATTACTGCTGACTACAGACGTATGATAGAGACCCCGGAGAAGATTGTCGGAGGCATGAAGACGGTCCTTAAGCTGTTTGACAACGCGAAGGGAATCTTCGGCGTAGAGGACAATAAGCCGGATTGTATAGAGAAGCTCAGGGAGCTGACAAAAGATGAGCCGAGGATGGAAGTGATGGCGCTGAAGACGAAGTATCCACAGGGCGGTGAGCGCCAGCTTATCTATGCGACAACAGGGAGAGCCATCAATTCCGCAATGCTTCCTGCAGACGCGGGATGCGTGGTGGATAATGTGGAGACGATGATCAACATCTATCAGGCGGTGGCCGAGGGCAGGCCGTCAATCGACCGTGTCGTAACCGTGAGCGGAGATGCCGTAAACGAGCCGGGCAATTTTAAAGTCCTGTTCGGTACGAACCAGGCGGAGCTTATTGAAGCGGCCGGTGGATTCAAGGAAGAGCCTGAGAAAGTGATATCAGGAGGACCTATGATGGGATTCTCGATGTTTACGCTGGATGTCCCGGTTACGAAGACGAATTCATCGATCCTCTGCCTTACGAAGGATGAAGTCGCCAAGTATGAACCGACTGCATGCATCAACTGCGGCCGCTGCGTAGACGCCTGTCCAAGCAGGCTGATTCCTTCAAGGCTGGCAGATTATGCGGAGCATCACGATGAAGAGGCATTTGCGAAACAGGACGGGCTTGAGTGTATGGAGTGCGGTTCATGCAGTTATGTATGTCCGGCAAAGCGTCCGCTGAAGCAGTCCATTGGTTCTATGAGAAAAATTGCGATGGCCAACCGCAAGAAAAAATAAACTAGAAATGAGAGGAAGAGGTGAACTAACGTGGAGAACAATATAAAAATGTCATCTTCACCACACATACGTTCCAAAGTCACTTCAGCCAATATTATGCTGTGTGTGACAATCGCTCTGCTGCCTGCGTCAGCGTTCGGCGTATGGAACTTCGGGCTGCCTGCGTTTATCATGCTTTTGAGCACGACGGTGTCGGCGGTCCTGACAGAGTACATTTACGAAAAGCTAATGCACAGGAAGGTTACGATCAATGACTTCAGCGCTGTCGTAACCGGGCTTCTGCTCGGGCTGAACATGCCTGCGTCCGCTCCATGGTGGATGGGAGCGCTCGGAAGCGTGTTCGGCATCCTGGTAGTAAAGCAGCTCTTCGGAGGGCTCGGACAGAACTTTATGAACCCTGCGCTTGGAGCAAGATGTTTCCTGCTGATATCTTTTACCGGCCAGATGACTACATTCATCTATGACGGCGTGACGGGTCCGACACCGCTGGCGATGCTGAAGAACGGCCAGTCTGTCGATTCCATGGAAATGCTTGTCGGTACGATTCCCGGAACGATAGGTGAGACTTCCGTGATAGCCATCATAATCGGTGCTATCTTCCTGATACTGATCGGAGCAATCGACCTTCGCATTCCCGGTACATATATTGTCACCTTCGTGATCTTTATCGGAATCTTTGGACAATTCAGCAATGCAAATGTCGGATTCTTTGATGTGCAGTACATTACTGCCCACCTGTGCGGAGGCGGCCTCATGCTCGGCGCGTGGTTCATGGCGACCGATTATGTCACGTCACCTATCACGAAGAGAGGCCAGATCGTATATGGCGCCCTGCTCGGAATACTGACCGGGCTGTTCCGTCTGTTCGGCGGCTCGGCAGAGGGCGTTTCCTATGCAATTATCATCAGTAACCTTTTTGTTCCGTTGATTGAGAAGGTTACTCTTCCAAAACCGTTCGGTAAAGGAGGAGAAAAATAATGAATAAAATTGTTAAAAATGCAATTATCCTTACGTTAATAACCCTTGTTTCGGGAATCGGCCTTGGCTTCGTATATGAGATTACAAAAGAGCCGATTGCGCAGGCTCAGGATGCAGCGAAAAAAGAGGCATGGCAGGAAGTATTTCCGGAAGCGTCATCCAGTGACTTCGAGGAGATAGATGTAGATGCGAAAGCGGCTGACAAGGCTATCAAAGACCTGGGCGTGAAGGCTACGATTGATGAAGTCTGTACAGTCAAGGGCGGAGAAGCCGGATATATCGTCACAGCGACAGACAAGGAAGGTTACGGCGGCGATATTAAGATAACGGTCGGCATCACAAGCGACGGGACTGTAAGCGGAATATCGATCCTTTCTATCAGCGAGACCGCGGGCCTGGGAATGAAAGCGACGGAGCCTGTGTTCTATAAGCAGTATGAAGGAAAGCAGACAGACAAATTCGTCGTTTCCAAGGATGGCGGAGACGGAGAACCTATCGATGCATTAAGTGGAGCAACTATAACATCAAGAGCGGTAACCGGAGCTGTCAACGCTGCTCTCGGCTATTACCAGAATGCATTTTAAGGAGGTAGTGAGAGATGAATAGATGTACCGAAAGATTATTTAACGGTTTGGTCAAAGAAAATCCTACCTTCGTCCTGATGTTAGGTATGTGTCCAACCCTGGCGGTGACAACATCCGCAATAAACGGTGTAGGTATGGGCCTGTCAACGACGGTCGTACTTGTACTCTCCAATATGTTGATATCCATGCTGCGCAAGATTATACCGGATTCTGTCAGAATGCCGGCATTTATCGTAGTCGTAGCGTCATTCGTTACGATTGTACAGTTCCTGCTCGAGGGATTCGTTCCAAGCCTGTATGACGCGCTTGGCATCTATATACCTCTGATCGTGGTCAACTGTATCATCCTTGGCCGTGCAGAGAGCTATGCTTCCAAGAATCCTGTCATTCCGTCCATCTTTGACGGTATCGGCATGGGCCTTGGATTTACGGTAGGTCTTGCCGCCATCGGCGTCGTACGTGAAATAATCGGTTCCGGCAAAGCATTTGGGTTCCAGCTGCTTCCGCTTGCAGACAGTGCGACAGGGAAAGCCGGTTATGTACCGGTTACGATCTTCATCCTTGCACCGGGAGCTTTCCTCGTGCTTGCGGGCCTGACGGCTCTTCAGAACAAGGTGAAGAGGAACGCGGCCAGGAAGGGTAAGAAACCAGTAGAGACAGCATCCTGCGGAGAAGGCTGCGCATCCTGCACAAACAGCGCATGCGGCGGTAAAGTATTTCCGACAGGAAATGAGAAAGAATAGGAGGAGTACATAGATCATGAGAGAATTACTTATCATAGCAATTGGTTCTGCGCTCGTTAATAACGTTGTACTCAGCCAGTTTTTGGGAATCTGTCCTTTCCTCGGCGTATCCAAGAAAGTGGAGACCGCAGCCGGAATGGGCGGGGCAGTTATCTTTGTTATCACGATTGCTTCCTTCGTAACAAGCCTGATATACAAGTTTATTCTTGCTAACGAAGCGATTATGGGCGGCAAGCTCGTTTATCTTCAGACCATCGTGTTTATCCTTGTGATTGCCTGTCTGGTGCAGTTTGTCGAGATGTTTCTCAAGAAGTCCATGCCATCGCTGTATCAGGCGCTCGGCGTATATCTTCCGCTTATTACGACGAACTGTGCGGTTCTTGGTGTTGCGCTTACTAACGTACAGAAAGAGTACTCTATCTTACAAGGTGTAATCAATGGAATCGGAACCTCCGCAGGCTTTGCACTTGCAATTGTAATCATGGCAGGTATCCGTGAGAAAATCGAGTATAATGACGTGTCAGAATCTTTCCAGGGAACTCCGATCGTATTGATTACGGCAAGCCTTATGGCAATTGCGTTTTTCGGATTCTCCGGACTAATATAGGAGGGAGCTAACGATGAGTGTAACAGGTATTATTATGGCTGCTGTAATCGTAGGCGGCACCGGATTGTTCATTGGTGTGTTCCTTGGGATTGCAGGAAAGAAATTTGCAGTTGAAGTAGACGAACGTGAGGAAGCCATCATGGAAGTCCTTCCTGGTAATAACTGCGGCGGCTGCGGCTACGCAGGCTGTTCGGGCCTGGCTGCGGCCATTGTAAAGGGAGAGGCTGAAATTGGCGGCTGCCCTGTGGGCGGAGCTCCTGTTGCCGCCAAGATTGGCGAGATCATGGGGCAGGAAGCAGGAGAGCAGGTACATCAGGTCGCGTTTGTAAAATGTGCCGGTACGTGCGAGAAGACAAAGCAGGATTACGAGTATCACGGCATCAATGACTGTGTTATGGTGAACATGATGCAGAATGGCGGACCGAAGTCTTGTAATTATGGATGCCTTGGCGAGGGAAGCTGTGTGAAGGCGTGTCCTTTTGACGCAATCCATGTCGTAGACGGCATAGCCGTCGTAGACAAGGAGGCTTGTAAAGCCTGCGGCAAGTGTATCGCTGCCTGTCCGAAGCATCTGATCGAGCTTGTTCCATATGAGCAGAAGCATCTTGTACAGTGCAGCTCGAAAGATAAGGGCAAGGATGTCATGAAAGCTTGTTCCGTCGGCTGTATCGGATGCAAGATGTGTGAGAAGGTATGCCAGTTTGACGCCGTCAAGGTTGTAGACAACATCGCATACATAGATCCTGAGAAATGTACGAACTGCGGCGCCTGCGCGGCAAAATGTCCAAAGAAGATTATTCTGTAAGTATCATGGCACGATACGGCATATGCCTACGTGATACGGCAAGAAGAGCCGGTTCCCTGTGCGAAGGAGCAATCCTTCGGCCAGGGGCCGGCTCTTCTTGCATTTATAGAACCTCCATGATAAAATATTGATAATATGAGTGAGGAGGACATTACAATGGATAACAACTTAGACAACACCCCTGAGAATACGAAGGAAGAAACGGGCGCCCGGAATGATGAGAGTGCCGCAGGGCAGGATACGGAACAGAAGAGCGCGCAGTATACATACACGGATCCAAATGCAGGATATGGCGGCAGCTATAGCCAGAGCAGCTATCAGGACAATTATAATTATAACGTCGGTAACAATGAAGGCTACAATACGAACTACGGCACGGGCATGGACCAGAGCCCGATGACCATGGGTGACTGGCTGCTTACCATTCTGATTATGACATTCATCCCCTGCGTAGGAATCATCCTCTACTTTGTATGGGCTTTTGGAAAGAACGGTAATATCAACAGGAGGAACTACTGCCGTGCGTACCTGATAATCATGGGCATCGCAATCATCCTTGCAATTATCTTCATCGTCATATTTGGAGTGGCAGCTATCGGTTCATACAGGTATTACTAGAAGAGGCGGCTGAGGAGGCTTCATCTCGGACAGACGCATCCTGGCAGGCCGGAAACGAATGAAAATATGGGCATAAAGCGGGCCGGGATCTTGCGTACATGTCTACGTGGATACCGGCCCTTCTGCTTCGTCTTATTTTTGGAAGTTGCTGGAATAGTGTATCTCGTTGTCATCTGTGATAAATACGGCATCCACATTGTCAAGCTGGTCGATGAGCTTCATGCCTCTGTCATAGCCGAGCAGGAAGCATGTGGTGCTCAGGGCATCGGCGGTCAGGGATGAATCGGTTATGATCGTGACACTGTACAGATTATTGTCGCACGGGTAACCGGTCCGGGGATCCAGTATGTGATGGTATATCTTGCCGTCCTTCTTAAAATACCGCTGGTAGATGCCTGACGTGACGACGGACTGGTCTGCAATCTTGACAGAAGTAACAGGGCTGCCGCTTTCGTCGAACGGCTTCTGTATGCCGATATTATAATCCGTACCGTCCAGCTTCGTTCCTATGGTGAGCACGTTCCCGCCCAGATTGATGAGGGCATGCTTTACACCTTGCTTTTCGAGGTAATCTTTCAGGCGGTCTGCAATATATCCCTTTGCGACAGCTCCTAGATCGATGCCGGCACCAGGGTCGGACAGAGAGACCTTATTGTCTGTTATGACAATGTTCTTAAAGCTGACATGGCTGGCCGCCGCGGCTGCATCTTCCGGTGACGGAGGAGACGCTTCCTCTGCCTGGAAGTCCCACAGGTTTTCGACAGGTGCGATCGTGATATCGAAAGCGCCGCCGGACATCTCGCTGTAATAGATTCCTTTTTTAATGAGCTTCACTGTCTCGTCGGACACTTCCACAGGAGAGCCTCCGGCCCGATTGATGCGGGAGATGTCGCTGTCCTCGTTGGTGCGGGAGAACATGGCGTCATATTTCCTGCAGAGCGTCTCACAGCCCTTCAGTACGTCTTCGTCCACAGAATCCAGGACCTGGACAGAGATAACTGTGTCAAATAGCGTATCGGTATAGGTCTGGCGTTCCCGCTCTTTCGGAAGACCGGAACAGCCGGTCGCAAGCAGCATGGCTGCAGTGATGAGAGAGACAAATTTCTTATATTTCATAAAACACCTCATATTTATACTTATTTCTAATTATTATTATATAGAACATCCTTCATTGTCTGCAAGCAGCTTTCTTGCTGTTTGCTGTACTCACATAAGGATACAATAAAATAAAGACTTATGCAATCGAACATGTGGTTGCGGGGTGGGATTTCTTGTGCTAGAATAGTTTTAGAGAGAAAAGGCAGGTATTTTGGAAATGAAGTTGAAGAAAAAAGACTGGATCCTTATACTTATTATCGTATGTGTCGCCGGAGGCGCTTTTCTGCTTCATCAGGTCGTGGGAGGCAAAGGGGCCAATTGTGTCACGGTGAAGGTGAATGGGGAG
Source organism: Extibacter muris (assembly GCF_004345005.1). Taxonomy (GTDB): domain Bacteria; phylum Bacillota; class Clostridia; order Lachnospirales; family Lachnospiraceae; genus Extibacter; species Extibacter muris. Next base: position 174,336 of record NZ_SMMX01000004.1, on the reverse strand, counting down.
ATTGAAGGGATATACAGCCTGTCCGAGGACAGGGAAGTGAGCATCAACGGCGGGACGAACATACTTCAGATCAAGAATGGCAAAGCGAGCATGATAAGCGCCGATTGTCCGGATCAGCTCTGCGTGCATCAGAAAGCGGTTTCTATGAATCATGAGAACATCATCTGCCTCCCGAACAAAGTTGTAGTCGAGGTAGAGAGCAGCGAAGAAAGTGAATTTGACGCTGTGACCAATTAGGAGGATACCGGGGTGAAGAACAGGGTGGCTTATTTCGGTGTCTTTACTGCGCTGGCTCTCATTTTCAGCTATGTGGAGACGCTGATTCCATTTCATATAGGCATTCCGGGAGTCAAACTGGGACTGGCCAATCTGATTATCGTAATTGCATTATATAAGATGAGCCTGAAGGAGACTTATCTCTTGTCTGTCGTGAGAGTCGTGCTTTCAGGATTTATTTTTGGAAACTATTTCAGCATCATATACAGCCTCGCCGGAGGGCTCCTGAGCCTGACCGTCATGGCCCTGCTCAGGAAGAGAGGCGGTTTCAGCATTCTTGGAATCAGTATTGCGGGCGGCGTATGCCACAATATCGGACAGCTCGCCATAGCCATGGTCGTGGTGGAGACGTTCAGCGTCATATACTATGTGCCTGTGCTGCTCATCGCAGGGCTTGCCACAGGACTGCTGATCGGAATCGCGGCGGATGGGATGCTGAAGAGGCTTGTCAATATCAATTTCTAGGAGGAGCTATGATATCATATATAAGAGGAGAACTTGCCGCTGTCGAGGCGGATAAGGTTATCGTGGATGTAGGCGGAGTGGGATACGGGATCTATATGCCAGGACAGGCGATGGGCCTGCTTCCCGCGGCAGGGCAGGAAGTGAAGATACATACCTATCTGAATGTCAAGGAGGACGCGATGCAGCTGTTCGGATTCCTGACAAAGGATGATCTGGATATATTCAGGCTTCTCATCGGCGTCAACGGCATCGGACCAAAGGGCGGGCTTGGCATATTGTCGGCCCTGTCTCCGGACGATTTGAGATTTGCGGTGATATCCAATGACGTCAAAGCGATACAGGCAGCTCCCGGAATCGGAAAGAAGACAGCGGAGAAGCTCATCCTGGAACTGAAGGACAAGCTGAGCATCGAGGACGTTCTGGAACACGCGGCCCATGAGGACAGCCAGCCCGCGGCTTACGCTGCAGGCGGGGCGAATGAAGTACAGAGCGAGGCGGTACAGGCGCTTGTGGCGCTCGGGTATGGCAGCACAGAATCGCTCAAAGCGGTAAAACAGGTAGATATTACGGAGGATATGGAAGTAGGAGAAGTGCTGAAGGGTGCGTTGAAGCATATGATGTATTAGCATAAGGGGAGAATCATGAGCAGGAGAATAATCACCACAGAGAATCTGGAAGAAGATATCAAGATAGAGAATAATCTGCGTCCGCAGCTGCTTACAGATTATATCGGGCAGGAAAAAGCAAAAGAAACGCTGAAGATATATATCGAGGCAGCTAAGGAGAGAGGGGAATCGCTGGATCATGTGCTGTTCTACGGGCCGCCCGGACTTGGAAAGACGACGCTTGCAGGTATCATCGCCAACGAGATGGATGTGAATATGAAGATAACGTCAGGTCCGGCGATTGAAAAGCCGGGTGAGATGGCGGCGATACTCAACAACCTCCAGGAGGGCGACGTGCTCTTTGTAGATGAGATCCACAGGCTGAACAGGCAGGTGGAGGAAGTGCTGTATCCGGCTATGGAAGACTATGCGATAGATATTATGATTGGCAAGGGAGCCACGGCCCGGTCGATACGTCTTGATCTGCCGAAGTTCACCCTGGTCGGCGCGACGACCCGTGCAGGTATGCTGACGGCGCCTCTCAGGGACCGGTTCGGGGTGGTCAACCGGCTGGAATTCTATACGGTGGATGAACTGAAGACGATCATACTTCGTTCGGCACAGGTGCTGGACGTCGGCATAGACGAAAAGGGAGCATATGCGCTGGCAAGGCGCTCGCGCGGCACACCGAGGCTGGCCAACCGGCTGCTTAAGAGGGTGCGGGACTTTGCACAGGTAAAATATGACGGATATATTACGGAAGAAGTGGCTAACTACGCACTTGATCTGCTCGATGTGGACAAGGAAGGGCTGGACCAGACGGACCGGGGGCTCCTTCTCACAGTGATAGACAAATTCCAAGGAGGGCCCGTAGGACTTGATACTCTGGCTGCGGCAGTCGGGGAAGATGCCGGTACGATAGAAGATGTCTACGAACCATATCTGCTGAAAAACGGATTTATCCAGAGGACGCCGAGAGGAAGGGTCGTCACAGAGGCGGCTTACCGACATCTTGGAATTTCGAGGGAAAATAACGAAAAATAGTTGGTTTTTGTGAGAGATTAGTTTATAATATTACCAGAGTATGAATGAAAGGCAGAGGAGGCTTCTATGGCATCATCTAAAAATTTTACGGAAGTTTTAATAGGGGGCAAGGTGTTTACTTTGAGCGGCTTCGAGAGTGAGGAGTATCTGCAGAAGGTTTCCACCTATCTGAATCATAAGATCGAGGAGTGCAGCAGCAGCGAGGGGTACCGTAAACAGAGTGCGGAGACAAGAAGCGTCCTGCTGGCCCTTAACATAGCCGACGATTATTTTAAGGCTAAGAAGCAAGGCGGTACGCTGGAAAGCGATATCGAAGCAAAAGACAAAGAGATGTACGATTTGAAACATGAACTGATTTCAGTCCAGATCAAGCTGGAAAATGCAGAAAAGACGATGGACAAGCTGAAAGAGGAGAACAAGGAGCTTCAGATGAAAATCGTCCAGCTGGAGACGGAAATGAAAAATAATCACAAGAAATAGGCTGTCGGCGGACAGCCTTTTTTAAAGGGCGCATATCAATGAATAATAAAGTGGAAATACTGGCTCCCGCCGGATCGGTGGGCAGCCTGAATGCCGCAGTTGCCGCCGGTGCAGATGCGGTGTATATGGGAGGTCCCCGTTTCGGGGCACGGGCATATGCAGATAATCCGGAGGAAGAAGAGCTTCTTCAGGCCATCGATCATGTGCATATACACGGAAGAAAAATTTACCTGACGGTGAATACCCTGCTGAAGGATTCGGAGATAGACGATCTGTACCGTTATCTGTATCCGTATTACAGGCAGGGGCTTGACGGGGTCATCGTGCAGGATATCGGAGTGGCAGAGTATATCAGGGCGTATTTTCCAGGTCTTCCCCTCCATGCAAGCACGCAGATGACAATTACCGGAGCGCCGGGTGCCGCACTTATGAAGGAGCGGGGCGTGTCGCGTGTCGTCCCGGCCCGGGAGCTGTCTCTTGCGGAGATAAGGAAGATAAAGCAGGAGACCGGCATGGAAGTAGAGTGCTTCGTACACGGGGCGCTCTGTTACTGCTACTCGGGACAATGCCTCCTCAGCAGCCTGCTCGGAGGCAGAAGCGGCAACAGAGGGCAATGTGCGCAGCCATGCCGGCTGCCTTACAGCGTCCACGGCAGGAGACCGGCGGATCTGATGAGCCTCAAGGATTTGTGCACGATAGATATGATACCGGAACTTGCCGGGGCCGGAATCGATTCCTTTAAGATAGAAGGCCGAATGAAGCAGCCGGATTATGTGTATACGGTAGTCAGCATGTACCGGAAATACACGGACCTATATTATGAAAGGGGCCAAGAGCGGTATGCTGTTGACGATGGGGACAGAGAACGGCTGTATGCGGCTTACAGAAGGCGGGGATACTGTAACGGGTATTATGAGAGGCACAATGGAAGGGATATGATTTCATACTCCAGGCTGGAAGGCGTGGAAGGCGGCACATCGTGTCCTGCGTACGGATTAAAAGAAAAAATTAATGGGAAATTAATACTTTCCGAAGGAAAACGTGCTAAACTGGAGCTTGAATATAATGGTCATACAGCTGCCTGCGAAGGGGCGGCAGTCGAACATGCGTTAAAGCAGCCGCTCAGCGCAGAGCGGGTAGATAAGCAGATGAGAAAGACCGGCGGGACGCAGTTTTCATTTGACAGGCTTGCGCTTCATATGGATGGAAGCATATTTCTTCCGATGCAGGCATTAAATGAACTGAGGAGAGACGGCATACGCCTGCTTGAAGAAGCGCTGCTGAAGCCGTACCGCAGGAAGGCAGAAGCGCTCCGGCCTCAGGAAGAGCCCCCTGCGGTTGGAACGCTTAAGGCAGATGGCGGCAGAGGCCCGATAGACATCACGGTGTCCGTCCTGGATGAGATGCAGCTTGAGACGGCAGTCGAGGCGGAAGGGATCAAAGCCATCTATGCCGACAGCTCCCTGCTGATTGACGGGACGGGCGAGTCCATATGCAGGCTCGTACGCCGCGGACAGGCTGCAGGGAAGGACATGTATGTGGCTCTGCCCTACATCTTCCGGGAGGATACGGCTGCATTATTTAAGAGCCGATATCCTGTCATCCGGGATCTGTTCGACGGGGTGCTGATCCGTAACTGGGAAAGCTTAAGATGGCTGGAAAAGAAGCTGTATCCCAAAAAGGTGATATCCGATTCCAACATTTATGTATTCAACCGGTATGCGAAACAATTTCTGAGCAGGACGCGCGTCGATTCTTATACGGCTCCGGCGGAACTGAATGCAAAGGAGCTTGAAACGCTTGGCATCTGCGACGGTACCTTCGTCGCGTACGGCTATCAGCCTGTGATGGTAACCGCCGGCTGCATACAGAAGACGGCGGACCGGTGTTCCGGCACGGACGGCCTGTCCTATATCAGCGACAGATACCAGAAGAAATTCGCGGTTAAAAATTGCTGTGCATACTGTTATAATATAATTTATAACGCTTTGCCGCTTGTCCTGCTGAACCAGCGGGAAGAGGTGAAAGCTCTTGCACCTTCGGCCCTGCGCCTTGACTTTACGACAGAAGATGCACAGGAGACGCGGAGGATAACGGGGCTGTATACAGATGCCTTCGTTAGAGGGAAAGATATTAGAACTCCGGAAATGGATTTCACAAAAGGACATTTCAAACGGGGAGTGAAGTAGGTGAAGTTGTGGTAAATATTATTTTTGAGCTGTCCAAATATCTGATGATCATACTCATAACCATGTATACGTATCTCTGCTTCAGCATATTTGGCTATCAGGATCCGGACAGGAAGAAGAGCATGCTGCGCAGACAGAACGTACTCATGTATATGATCCATATTATTGCTTTTCTCGTAATGTATCTGGAGACGGAAGACATCAAGCTGCTGGCTTTTTATCTGATGCAGGTGGTGCTGTTTGGCGCGACGATACTGCTTTATACTATCCTGTATCCGAAAGTGTCGCGCCTTGTCGTCAATAACCTGTGCATGCTGCTCAGCATCGGGCTCATAATGCTTACGAGGCTTAATTATACAAACGCGATGAAGCAGTTCGTCATCGCGGCGGGAGCGATTGCAATCAGCCTGGCTGTTCCGGTAATCATACGGAAGTTCAAGAAGCTGGCAGAGTGGAGGAAGATCTATGCCATAGCGGGCATCGTATCCCTCGGTATCGTGGCAGTCGTCGGACAGGTATCGTACGGAGCCAAACTGGGCTTTACGATAGCGGGAATCAATATACAGCCGTCAGAACTGGTCAAGATCATATTCGTGTTTTTCGTGGCATCCAGCTTCAAGATGTCGTTGGAATTTAAGAATATCGTCATCACTACGGCACTGGCCGCGTTCCATGTGCTTATACTTGTCGTTTCCAAAGACCTGGGAGCGGCGCTTATCATATTTATCGTATATCTCGTCATGCTATATGTGGCGACGAGGCAGCCCCTTTATATACTGGCGGGGCTTGGGGCCGGAAGCGTCGCATCGGTGGGCGCATATTATCTGTTTAACCATGTGCGGACACGTGTCGTCGTCTGGAGGGATCCTTTTGCGGCTTACGACAATGGCGGATACCAGGTGGCGCAGTCGCTGTTCGCCATCGGCACGGGAAGCTGGTTCGGGCTCGGCTTATGCCAGGGCGAGCCGGATATGATTCCGGTTGCCGATTCGGATTTTATCTTTTCCGTCATATCAGAAGAGATGGGGCTTATATTTGCCCTCTGCATTATCCTGATCTGCGTCAGCTGCTACGTGATGTTTCTGAATATAGCGATGCAGCTTCACAGCATGTTTTATAAGCTGGTAGCCCTTGGACTTGGGACGTGCTACATATTCCAGGTATTCCTGACCATCGGAGGCGTGACGAAGTTCATTCCGTCTACAGGTGTCACGCTCCCGCTGGTCAGCTACGGGGGCAGCTCCTTACTTAGCACGATGATCATGTTTGCTATCATCCAGGGCCTATATATATTAAGAGAAGACGAGGAAGAAGATATTGAAAGAAAGAAAAAGGAAAGGCTACGAGCAAAGAGAAGCGGACAAGAAGTTAAAAAGAAGCGAAGAAAAACGACAGATGTCCCGCAAAGACCGCAAAGAGGCCAACAAGGCAGACAAGCGCCGGAAAAAGGCAAAGCGCGCCCGAAACAAAGAGTTCGCTAGAGTCACCTATGTATTCGTAGGTCTGTTCCTTGTTCTGATGGGATATATCGCATATTTCAATGTAGTGAAGAGCAGGGATATCATACGCAGCCCATATAATGCAAGACAGGATTCCTATGCCAAGCGGGTGGTCCGTGGCAAGATTCTGGATAGGAACGGTAATGTGCTTGCACAGACGAATGTGGCGGAAGACGGCAGCGAGACGAGGGAGTATCCGTATGGAAGCATGTTCGCCCATGTGGTCGGCTACAGCGTACAGGGCAAATCCGGGCTGGAATCGTTAGAGAATTTTGAACTTCTTACTTCAAATGCATTTTTCCTGGAAAAGCTGAAAAATGAATTCCAGGACAAGAAGAATATGGGAGACAATGTAGTCACGACGCTGGACGCGGGGCTGCAGGAGGCTGCGTACGATGCGCTCGGAAGCTATAAGGGAGCGGTCGTGGCAATAGAGCCGAGTACGGGAAAGATTCTAGCCATGGTGTCCAAGCCGGATTTTGACCCTAACTCGGTAGCGGACAACTGGGGATCCTTGAACTCCAGTGAAGACAGCGTGCTGCTGAACCGTGCGACCCAGGGACAGTATGCCCCGGGATCGACGTTTAAAGTAGTGACTGCCCTTGAATATATGAGGGAACACTCTGATTATTCGAATTACAGTTACAACTGTACCGGTGCCATAGAACACGGGGGACTCACGATCCACTGTTTTAATAATCATGTGCACGGGCAGGTGGACTTTGCAGATTCCATCGCGTATTCCTGCAACGCGTCATTTTCCAACATCGGACTGTCACTGGACGTAGGCAGATTCAGAGCTACCGCGAAAGAGCTTCTCTTTGACTCCAAGCTCCCTTCCGATCTGCCGTACAGCGAGAGCAGATTTACACTGAAGAAAGGTGCTTCCGACGGAGAGAAGATGATGACAGCAATGGGACAGGGGCAGACGCAGGTGAGTCCGTATCATATGGCTCTGATCACTTCTGCGATAGCCAACGGAGGCACCCTCATGAAACCTTATCTGGTAGAAGCAGTCACCAATTATTCAGGGACTGTCGTGGATGAAAACAAACCGGAGAAGGCAGGGACGCTGATGACCGCTGGGGAAGCGTCGAAGCTGAAGGAATATATGACGGATGTGGTACAGTACGGAACGGCAGCCGTTCTGAGCGGACAGGGCTACACGGCAGCCGGAAAGACAGGGACGGCGGAATACAGCTCGGACAAAGAAAAAGACCATTCCTGGTTCATCGGCATGACGAATGTAGACAATCCGGATCTTGTGATCAGCGTTATCATAGAAGCTTCAGACGGTTCGGCCAAAGCAGTCAATGTCGCAAAGCAGGTGTTCGACGCCTATTATAATTAGTATGCTTATCCGGCAGGGGCATAAGCAGCAAAGAGAGGTACATGGAGATGAAATATTACAGGCATATCTACCTTACGGAAGGGCTGGAAAAGAAGAAGGATAAAATCATTCAAAAGCTGGAAAGCAATAAATTCCAGATAAGCATCCATCTGCTCGTACTGTCCGGGAATGAAAAAAACCATCTGGAGATTATAAATTCCGTCCTTCTTCTGCAGCCGGATTATCCGAAAGAAGACTATTTTGTCGTCGGAATCGCAAAAAGTTATGATGATGCGCTGGAACTGGTGGAAAAAATAACAGAAGAGGTATATCATGAGACGGAAGGGACGGATATCCGTTCCTATATATTAGAAAAAGAACAGGAAGATTAAGATGCTACATATTATACTGCTTATCTTGAAGATCATAGGAATCATAATAGCCGCGATACTGGGGATACTTGTATTGTTGGTTTGCATTGTGCTTTTCGTGCCATTCAGATACCGCATCGAGGCGGCTTCAGGAGGGACATCCGACAGTATTCAGGCAGATATGACATGTACGTGGCTTATGCACCTTGTCAAATTCACGGCCTCGTACCGCGGTAATAAGTTTGACTGGAATCTGCGCGTATTCTTTAAGAAGATGGCAGGAGAAGAGCAGGCGGATGCTGACGATATTAATAAGTTTGAAGGGGAAGTGGAAACAGATGAAACGGAATACGAAGAGTTATTGGAAGAGACGGAAGAAACAGATGGATACGGTGCTAAAGAGCATCCGGGCCTTCAAAAAGAAGATGAAAAAGAACCCGGATTACCTGAGAGAGCTGAAACGGAGCGGGAAGAAACTGCAGAAGATGTTCAAGAAGAAAAGGCCGGTTCTGGCAAGAAGCGTGGGAAATTTGAAAATATCTATGAAAAATGCAGGCAGACATTCCGTAAGATAAAATGTACAATTCAAAGATTATGTGATAAAATAAAGGCGTTATCAGAGAAAAAGGAAAAGCTCAGCGCGTTTATACTGGATGACATCCATAAGACGGCATTTGCCAGAGTGAAAAGAGAAGCATTCCGTCTTCTGAGACGGCTGAAGCCGAAGACGGTTCAAGCAAAGATACACTATGGATTTGAAGATCCGTACAGAACCGGACAAGTTCTGGCGGGTCTTGGCATCCTGTATCCTTTCATGTGGAAGGATACGGAGATCGTTCCGGATTTTGAGCAGAAGATACTGGAAGGCACGCTGCTCGTCAAAGGCAAAGTGCGTGTACTGCATTTTGTAATGCTGTTATGGAGGCTGTTCTGGTGCAGGGAGGTCCGCGCCACGTATAAGCACATTAGAAGTTTTGAATTATAGTATTGTTGAGGAGGAAACGGACATGGCTGAAAATAATTTTAAAGGAACGGTAGAAGCGCTATTCCACGGAATGGACGGGGTAGTCTCGTCAAAAACGGTGGTAGGCGATGCGATTCACATAGGGGACACGATTATCCTGCCTCTTGTTGACGTATCGTTTGCGGTGGGAGCCGGGGCTTTTAACGGTGACAGGAAAGAAAGAGGGGCCGGCGGAATCGGCGGGAAGATGACACCATGTGCGGTGCTCGTCATTCAGAATGGACATACGAAGCTTGTCAACATCAAGAACCAGGATACGATGACAAAGATACTGGATATGATTCCTGACGTCATAGATAAGTTTGGATCAAAAGGGGAAGATAAGATGACGGAAAAGGATGTGGAAGATATACTGGATGAAGCCGGGGACGCTGAGGATATTGCCGGCTAACAGTCGCGTTTCCTGAGAGCGTGCATATAATATAGTGAGAATTGGTGCAGAGGTATGTGAATGAAACGAGTAGTGGGATTCGCCCTGCTGTGTCTGGCAGTAGGTATGATATTTACAATACTTGTCAGGCATCCGTTGATAGAGTTGATATGTGCCATAATATGTGCGCTGGTGGGGTATGAACTGTTTTGTGGCAAAGAATAGCGTCTTAGAGAGTGCGGCGATGCTGTCATGGCAGAAACTGCACTTTTTACGTTTGATGATGCACATAAGAATGAACAGGAGGTAATGCAGATGACGAAATGTGTAAAATGTGGCAGCGAGCTGCGGGAAGGCTCTGTGTTCTGTACATACTGCGGGGCAAAAGCGGGCAGCATGCCGGAAGCGGGAAAGGCAGGAGTACAGACAGAGGAAGCCGTGGCGTGCAAGGACGGGCTGGAAGGCTTGTTCAGCGGAATCCGGGCGTATGTAAAAAACGAGACGGATAAGCAGCAGAAAGAACTGGCCGAAAAGGAAGCGCGCATACATACGCTGGAACAGGAACGGAAGGAACAGGAAGCGCTCATAGCGCGGCTCAGGGAAGAACTTAAGAATAGAGCGGACAAGGATACGGATGCCCCTGCCCCTGTCAAAAATGAGTGCCCGAAGTGCGGGAATGCATTGTCGGAGGATATGGTATTCTGCAACCAGTGCGGGACGAAAGTACGGTAGTGATGAAGAGAAAGGTTATTGTCCGCCACATCGTGATTATCAGCGGGTTGCTTGTGCTCCTCCTTTTTGTCTGGAGATGTCCGCTGGAATATCTGTTTGGCATTCCCTGTCCGTGCTGTGGGATGACGAGGGCGTTCAAGAGCATGGCGAGCCTTGACTTCAGGGCTTCCTTTTCTTATCATCCGCTCTTTCTGCCGACCGGATTCGCCATCTGGTATATCCTTCACAAGGATGTGCTGCCAGACCGGTTCAGGATGGGGAAGAAGACGGCCAGGGCATTGGGAGGCCTGCTTCTTCTCCTGCTGCTGGCAGTATATGTATACCGCATCGCTTTCCAGCCGGACGGTATCATTAAGATAGACCTGGATGACGGACTGATTTTTAAAATAATGAGAGAAATACGAGGGTAAAACATATGATAAAGCAAAGAAGTCTGGCTACATATATTATTTTGACATTTTTGACATGTGGCATATACAGCATTTTCTTCTGGTATTCCTATACGGAAGATGTGAATGCGATGTGCCGGGGGGACGGGGAAGAGAGCATGAATTATATACTGGTGCTTCTTCTGTCCGTAATCACGTGCGGCATATATGGGCTGTTCTGGTTCTATAAGCAGGCCAACCGTCTCAGAAAGGCAGGACCGAGATATGGAGTGGCGGTAATGGAAGGGGGAGGAGAATTCCTGATGTGGTACCTCGTCGGATGCCTGGTCTGCTTCGTCGGCAGTTTCCTCTCATTCAACGTGCTTATCAAGAATGCCAATCTTATCGCAGATGCATATAACCGTCAGAACGGCGGGCCGACACCTCCTCCGTACGGCGGGACAGACCATAAGGAAACGTCATACGGCACGGCTGCGGGCGCGACGGATAACAAGAAAGAAGATAGGACTGGCTGCTTCTGTGCCAGATGCGGGGAGAGGATGTATGTGACGGACCGGTTCTGTCCACAGTGCGGGGCAAGGAATGAACGCGCGGCCGATGCCGGCTATGCCGGGTCGCAGGCCAATTCCGGCCATTCGGAGAACGCTGGCAACAGCCAGGGGTTCCGGCAGGCAGGGGCCGGTGCCGACATATTGGGCTCCTTGTCCGGCGGGCGGCTGACCGCTATCGTGTCGGCTGTGGCTGCAGGTCTGCTCGTGATAGACAGATTATGGAGCGGCGTTGGATTTTTCAGCATGTTCTCCATGATAGAATATATGCTGCCGGCGCTGTGCATCGCTGTGTTTGGCGTATTATGCTTTCTGGACAGGCGGGCATACAGGCAGTACGAGATCGTTCCTCTGATTCCCTATTTTGGCCTGCTGTTCCTGTCCGGCATACGTGTGTCCGGAATCACGCCGTATACGAGCTATTCCTGGATATGGGATTATTATTCGGCATTTGACAATTTCTGCTCTGTCATACTGGCGCTCGCGGCATTGGCCGCGGTTGGCTGCCTTGTCGTGGAACTTGCGGGAAAGCGGTACGATATCGTACTTCTCGTCGCGGTCTTAATCATATTCGGCCTTACGCTGCTGACGGGAGTGGTAACCTTGCTTACCCAGTTCCGATACTGGGGATTCCCCGGAATCTACAGCTTCTTCACGCTGTTTGCCTCGGTCGTGAGCCTGCTCCCGGTGCTGCTGTACGTGCTGCAGCGCAATCCGCAGATGCTGGATAAGTTGAAAAAATAATATGCAGAAAATCAAAATAAGTACTTGCTTTTCTTGTATACATCTGGTAAAATAATCAGTGTTGCGAGTTCGGAAAAGGACTTATTATGAGCGTTAGGAGGTGCAGTCATGGCAAAATGTGCTATTTGTGAAAAGGGTGCTCACTTTGGAAACAACGTAAGCCACTCTCATAGAAAATCACCAAAGATGTGGAAATCAAACGTGAAATCAGTTCGTGTTAAAACAGCAAACGGAGCTACAAAGAAAATGTATGTTTGTACTTCTTGTTTGAAATCAGGCAGAGTTGAACGTGCGTAATGAAAGTTAAAACTCAGATTTCTTATGGAATCTGGGTTTTTTATTTGTAAAATAAGGGAATTAATAGTATAATATTTTTGTTAAGCTCGTGTATTACATTTTCAATTTATGAATTGGAGGTTTTTAATATGAAGGGATGTATGAGTACGGATCTTGGTATCATCACAATTGATCCTGAAGTGCTTGCAAAGTATGCAGGGACTGTGGCTGTAGAGTGTTTTGGAATCGTGGGGATGGCCGCTGTCAATATGAAGGATGGCTTTGTGCATCTTCTGAAGAAGGAAAGCCTGACACACGGTATCCAGGTGAGCATATCAGAAGATAACCATATTACGCTCAGCTTCCATATTGTTGTCGCTTATGGCGTGAGTATTTCGGCCGTGACGGAAAATCTCATCAGCAATGTAAAGTACAAGGTGGAAGAGTTTTCCGGAATGCCGGTAGATACGATCAATATCTACATTGAAGGCGTCAGAGTCATCGATTAGTTAAGGAGGAACATAAGAAGTGGCTACAAAAACTATTAATGTGGATATGCTTGCCAGGATGTTTCTGGCTGGAGCACAGAATATTGGGGCGAAGAAAGAATATATCAATGAACTGAACGTATTTCCGGTACCGGACGGAGACACCGGGACGAACATGTCCCTGACGATCATGTCTGCGGCGAGAGAAGTGACCGCACTTGAACAGCCGGATATGGCAGATCTTGCAAAGGCTATTTCTTCCGGCTCCCTGCGTGGGGCGAGAGGGAATTCGGGTGTCATCCTGTCACAGCTTCTGCGCGGGTTTACCAAATCTATCCGTGAAGAGAAAGAAATAGACGCGCTCGGACTTGCCGCGGCATGCGCGAGGGCGAGAGATACGGCATATAAGGCGGTCATGAAGCCAAAAGAGGGGACCATCCTTACGGTCGCAAGCGGTATCGCGGACAAGGCGGCAGAGATGGCGGAAGAGACCGACGATCTGGAAATCTTTATACCCGCAGTGATAAGGCATGCGGAAGAGGTGCTGGAGAAGACGCCGGATATGCTTCCTGTGCTGAAGGAGGCTGGCGTGGTGGATTCCGGCGGACAAGGCCTTCTGGAGGTTATCAGAGGCGCTTATGACGCATTCCAGGGCAAAGAGATCGACTACAGCGCTATCGAACCCGGCAAGGTGACCGTGGCTGCGCCGAAGGTATCACAGGATGCGGAAGATATCAAATTCGGCTACTGTACGGAGTTTATCATACTGACGGAAAAAGAGTTTTCCGAAGAGGATGAGGACGGGTTCAAAGCGTATCTGTCTTCCATCGGTGATTCTATCGTCTGCGTGGCTGACGATGACGTCGTCAAGGTCCATGTGCACACGAACGACCCGGGACTGGCGATACAGCGCGCCCTGACCTATGGACAGCTCTCCCGGATGAAGATAGACAATATGAGGGAGGAGCATCAGGAGAAGCTGATCCGGGATGCCGAGAATCTTGCAAAGCAGCAGAAGGAAGAGGCGTCGAAAAAGAATGCCGCGCCCAGGAAGCCGATGGGCTTCATCGCAGTCTCTATCGGTGAGGGACTGAACGAAATCTTCAGGGAGCTTGGCGTCGATTATATAATAGAAGGCGGACAGACGATGAATCCGAGCACGGAGGATATGCTCAATGCCATCGAACAGGTGAACGCGGATACGGTATTCATACTGCCGAACAACAAAAATATCGTTCTTGCCGCGAACCAGGCGAAAGCGCTCGTAGAGGATAAAGACATCGTGGTGATACCGACGAAGACGGTTCCTCAGGGGATTACCGCGGTAATCAACTTTATGCCTGAAGCAGACGCTGCCGCCAATGAGGAGACGATGCTGGAGGAGATCAAGAACGTCAAATCAGGGCAGGTGACGTATGCCGTACGTGATACCCGCATTGATGACAAGGAGATTCATGAAGGGGACATCATGGGAATCGGAGACAGCGGAATCCTGGCGGTAGGCCAGGAAGTGGAAGCGACGACCCGTGAGATGCTTGTCAAGCTTGTAGATGACGACTCTGAACTGATCAGCCTCTACTATGGCGAGGAAGTGAAGAGAGAAGATGCAGAACGGTTTACCGAAGAGATAGAGGAATTATATCCAGATGTAGATGTGGATGCACACTTCGGCGGGCAGCCGATATATTATTACGTGCTGGCTGTAGAATAAGACAGAGGAAGAGGGGACAGACGCCCTGTGCATGCAGAGGTCTGTCTCTTTTTTGTCTTAAAGCATAGTAAGGATTGCAATTATGGTTGAATTGACAAAAATAAGCGAATTAAAAGGAATAGGTGAAAAGACGGAGAAGCTGTTTGGAAGGATTGGCATTTCTACGGTGGGAGATCTGATACGCTACTATCCCCGGGGATATGACGTCTATGATGAGCCGATTCCGATCAGCGAGGCTTCAGAAGGGCGTGTCGTGACGGTGACAGGGGCGATATTTGGCAGGGTGCAGGTATCCGGCAGCCGGAATATGCAGGTTACGACGATCTACGTCAAGGATATCACCGGGACGCTGAAGGTCATCTGGTTCCGCATGCCGTTCCTGCGTAATACGCTCGGAAGAGGCGGAGTCATTACGCTGAGGGGCAGGATTGTCAACCGGAAAAGCGGCAACGTCATGGAGCATCCTGAAATCTTCTACCCGAGCGCCAGGTATGAAGAAAAGCTCCACACGCTGCAGCCGGTCTACGGGCTGACGGCAGGGCTGTCCAATAACAGCGTCATGAAGGCGGTACGGCAGGCGCTTATGGACCTTGATCTCTCTAAAGAGACGCTGCCGGATGAGATCAGGCTGAGCTATGGACTTGCCGAGTACAACTATGCCATACGTGGGATTCATTTCCCTGAAGATAAAGAAGTGTTCTATCATGCGAGGGAAAGGCTCGTATTTGAAGAGTTCCTGGAATTTATCTTATCGCTGCGAAAGCTGAAAGACAGTAACGAAAAAGAGCAGAACCATTATCCGGTCAGGAAAGCGCCCGGGACGGAGGCATTTCTCTCACAGCTTCCCTATGAGCTGACGGGTGCGCAGAAGAAGGTGGCGGATGAGATCGCGGCAGATATGGCAGGTAGCACGGCCATGTCGCGTCTCGTGCAGGGAGACGTGGGTTCCGGCAAGACTATCGTGGCAGTCCTGGCATTGATGGATACGGCATCTGCCGGCTTCCAGGGAGCGCTTATGGCACCGACGGAGGTGCTTGCCAGGCAGCACTATGAATCCATCACCAAATTATTTGCCCGGTACGGCGCCGCGATAAGCGTGGAGCTTCTCACCGGATCTATGACCGCGAAAGAGAAGCGTGCGGCATATGGGCGGATAGAGAGCGGCGAAGTCCAGATTATCGTCGGAACGCATGCATTGATCCAGGAAAAGGTGAACTATAAGAATCTGGCACTGGTCGTGACGGATGAACAGCACAGGTTCGGGGTCAGGCAGCGGGAGGCATTCGCCCGGAAGGGCGGCGTGCCGCATATCCTTGTCATGAGCGCCACGCCGATACCGAGGACGCTTGCCATCATCTTATATGGGGATCTGGATATATCCGTGATAGATGAACTGCCTGCGAACAGGCTGCCGATCAAGAACTGCGTCGTAGACACCGGCTACCGTAAGACGGCGTATGCATTCATGAAGAAGCAGGTGCAGGATGGGAGGCAGTGTTATGTCATCTGTCCGATGGTAGAGGAGAGCGAACATCTTGAGGTGGAGAATGTCCTGGATTATGCTCAGATGCTGCAGGATGAGCTTGGGGAAGATGTGTCCGTTTCCTGTCTCCACGGTAAGATGAAGCAGGCGGAAAAAGATGACATCATGGAGCGGTTCGGCAGAAACGAGATCCAGGTTCTCGTTTCTACGACTGTCATCGAAGTCGGCATCGACGTGCCGAACGCTACTGTCATGCTCGTGGAAAATGCCGAACGTTTCGGCCTGGCACAGCTCCATCAGCTGCGCGGGCGTGTCGGGCGTGGGAAGCACCAGTCTTACTGTATCTTTATGAGCGCTTCCAAATCCAAGGAGACGAAGGAACGCCTCGAAATACTGAACAAGTCAAATGACGGGTTTAAGATTGCCAGTGAGGACCTGAGGCTGCGCGGTCCGGGAGACCTGTTCGGCATACGACAGAGCGGCCTGATGGACTTCAGGCTTGGGGACGTATACCAGGACGCGAAGCTGCTGCAGAAGGCAAATGAAGCGGCAGACCTGCTTTTGGATTCAAAAAATGAATGGATGAAAAAAATGCCAAAATATGAAGGAACTTCTAGTGTAATAATATAAATCCTCCATATACTATCGTTGTAACAAAAAACAAAAAAGTTACAAACAATTATCGAGCATCCAAATGCTCGATAAGATACGAAAAAGGAGGAGTATAACAATGGCAAGTCGTTCATCTAACAGAGCAGCCGTACCTGAAGCAAAGGGTGCATTGGACAAATTCAAATATGAGGTTGCAAACGAATTAGGAGTACCGTTAACAGAGGGTTACAACGGAGACCTGACATCAAGACAGAATGGTTCTGTTGGTGGTTATATGGTTAAGAAAATGATCGAGCAGCAAGAAAAACAGATGGCTGGTAAATAACAACCAGATTAAATGATTAGAAAAAGCACTTGACAGGTTGAAATAACACCTGTCGGGTGCTTTTTTCTTTGGGGACAGGGATATTTTAATTGGGGACGGGGGAAATTCAAATTTCCCCCGTCCCCAATTAAAATATCCCTGTCCCCAATTGACTTTTTTCTGACGAATCTTTATAATAGACTGGAAATGTTATAATGAACATAAGGGGTAATATATATGAGAGTCATTGCAGGCAGTGCCAAACGGTTACAACTTAAGACGCTCGACGGTATGGATACGAGACCTACGACGGACCGGATTAAGGAGACGTTATTTAATATGATCTCTCCCTATCTGTATGACTGCATCTTTCTCGATCTGTTTGCAGGAAGCGGGGGGATTGGGATCGAGGCGCTCAGCAGGGGCGCGATGGAGGCTGTATTCGTGGAGAAGAATCCGAATGCCATGGCGTGCGTCAAGGAGAACCTGATGAGGACGAGGCTTGCCCATAAGGCGGCTACGATGTCTGCGGACGTGATGACGGCGCTTTATAAGCTGGAAGGTGACAAGCAGTTTGATTTTATCTTTATGGATCCTCCTTACGGCAAGCTGCTTGAAAAAAAGGTGCTCGGGTATCTTTCGGAATCGGAGCTGCTCGCGGATGAAGGTGTGATCATAGTGGAGGCTTCCAGGGAGACGGAATTTGATTATCTGGAAGATTTTGGATTTACGCTTCTTAAGACGAAAGAATATAAGATGAACAAGCATGTATTCATAGAACCGGCAGGAAGGAAAGAGATATGCTAAGAGCAGTTTATCCGGGCAGTTTTGATCCGGTTACATACGGACATCTCGATATCATCGAACGATCTGCAAAACTGGTGGACGAATTAATCATCGGAGTCCTGAACAATAAAGCAAAAACCCCGTTGTTTTCCGCAGAAGAACGTGTTAGAATGTTAAAAGGAGTAACAAAAGGAATGCCAAACGTAACCATCGTTCCATTCGATGGCTTGCTGGTGGAATTTGCACGCAGAATGGAGGCTACGATGGTAGTCCGCGGTTTGCGTGCCATAACTGATTTTGAATATGAGCTTCAGATGTCCCAGACGAACCATAAGCTGGAGCCGGAGATAGAGACCGTCTTTCTGACGACGGGCCTCGATTATTCATATTTGAGTTCTACCACCGTAAAGGAAGTGGCAGCTTTTGGAGGGGATATCTCTCAGTTTGTGCCGGATCTGGTGGCGGACACGATGCGAGAGAAAATGAACAGAAGGAGAGTGTAAATTATGAGCAGCCGTATTGAACAGATTATTGAAGAAATTGAAGAATACATTGACAGCTGCAAGTTCCAGCCGCTGTCAACGTCCAAGATCATAGTCAATAAAGACCAGATGGACGAGCTTCTGCGTGAACTCCGCATGAAGACGCCGGATGAGATTAAGCGGTATCAGAAGATTATCGCGAACAAGGATGCGATTCTTGCCGATGCACAGGCGAAGGCGGACAGCATGATCGAGGAAGCGCAGATACACACGAACGAGCTTGTCAGCGAGCATGAGATTATGCAGCAGGCATATGCGCAGGCGAATGAGATTGTCACTGCAGCCACGGAACAGGCGCAGGAGATCCTGGACAACGCCACGAGCGATGCCAATGATATCCGTATCGGTGCGATGCAGTATACAGACGATCTGCTTGCGAACGCGGAGAGCATCATCGGACATACGTTGGACAGCTACACGACAAAATATGACGGGCTTGTCAATTCCCTGCAGGAATGTTATGACATGGTACGCAACAACCGTTCCGAACTGGACATCCCGGAACAGTCCGCACGGACGCTGGAAGCAGAGTATGGCGCTCCGGAAGAGCCGGTGGAAGAGCTCCAGATAGAGGATGATGAGGATTTGCTACAGTAGAACGATATATCCACAGGCCAACAGGCTGGTTACCCCCGCGGTAATCAGCTTTTCTATTATGTAAGGAAATATAGGGAGCCCGGCTTCCTGTACCATGCACCGTGTCTGGGCCACAGAGCACCATCCTCCGAAGGAGGTAAGCCCCATAGTGAGGATGAAGCACAGTCCGGGGTCGGAACAGCTCTGGCACAGCATAGGGATGCCGTTCGTGATTTCCAGCGACGGCAGGGCGGCAAGTGTAAGTGCCCGACGATGGAACGGAATCAGTTCCGCCAGTGCTATAAGGACGGAAAAAAGCATGATATAGCCGCCCACCTTGGTAATCGTCACAAAACCGTTCATGATGCTGTCATCCACGACACCCGCGGAAGATGCTTTTGGAGAAGGGACATGAAAGCCCTGGCCGTCAGAATGTCCGCTTATGTGGTAATGGCGTCTGAACAGGTAGCTGCAGATACATGGGGAGACCGTGAGTATGAGGATGGCAGGCAGGGTGAGCGATTCCTCTTTCAGATTCTGCCAGATCACATAGCTTACGATGAACATCGGGCTCGTATTGTTGCAGAAGGAGAGGAGGTATCGTCCTTCTTCTCTGGATATGTAACCGCCCTTCAACAGATCTGCCGTCACTTTGCTTCCCATCGGGTACCCACACATGAACCCGGTAAGCACTGCATAAGAACCATATCCGGAGACCCGGAAGAGACGGCAGAAAAGGGGACCTGTAACACGGGCAATGAGGGAGGCGGCATTCGTTCCAATCAGCAGGTTGGACAGGATGATAAAGGGAAGCAGCGTGGGAAGGACTATGTTGAACCAGAGGAGAATCCCTGCACTTGCACCTTTGAACACAGGCTTTGGAAACACGAGCATCAGACCGAACATACCTATAATCAGAACTTTAAAAAATCGACGTTTCAT
Source organism: Extibacter muris (assembly GCF_004345005.1). Taxonomy (GTDB): domain Bacteria; phylum Bacillota; class Clostridia; order Lachnospirales; family Lachnospiraceae; genus Extibacter; species Extibacter muris. Next base: position 154,550 of record NZ_SMMX01000004.1, on the reverse strand, counting down.
GTGTGCTGATATCCATTCAAGAATCTTTCTTTTTATTGTATGGATACGGTTGATTTTTTATGATGACTGTGACAGAATGTAAGATAGAAATAAAAGTCTAATGAAGAGAGGTTAAAGAAATATGGCAGTATTAGATCAGCTGGAACCAAAGAAAGTATTTCAATTTTTTGAAGAGCTGTGCCAGATTCCGCACGGCACTTTTGACACGAAGCACATCAGCGACCACTGTACAGCGTTTGCCAGGGAGCGTGGGCTTGAAGTCTTACAGGACGATGCAAACAACGTAATCATCAGAAAACCGGGTACGGATGGATATGAAGACAGCGAGCCTGTCATCCTTCAGGGGCATTTGGATATGGTGTGTGAGAAAAGGCCGGAATCTTCCCACGATTTTGCAAGGGAAGGGCTTGAACTGTATGTAGAGGACGGATACGTCAGGGCAAACGATACCACATTAGGTGGGGACGATGGTATCGCCGTGGCGATGATGATGGCTATTCTGGACAGTACCGATATACCACATCCTCCCATTGAAGCAGTATTTACTACAGATGAAGAAGTAGGCATGGGTGGGGCCATGGCTATCGACTTGTCCGTACTGAAGGGGAGGAAGCTGATCAACATCGATTCGGAAGAAGAAGGGATACTGACGACAGGATGTGCCGGCGGATTCCGTTATGAGACGGTCATTCCGATCCACAGGGAAAAGAAGACAGGTACAGTCATTACACTCAAGATCCACGGCCTCCAGGGCGGACACTCCGGGATTGAGATACATAAGCAGCGCGGCAATGCACACAAAATGATGGGACGACTTCTGAATCGAATCGGACAGACGATAGAGATAGCTCTGGCAGAGATAAACGGAGGCTCCAAAGACAACGTGATCGCCATGGAATCAACCGCGGAAATCCTCGTGGCAGATAAAGATGCAGCTGCAGTAATGGCTTTGGCAGAAGAGATGAAAGCCGTTTGGGACAATGAGTTTATGGGAGATGAGCCGGGTCTTGCGGTGGAGGCGGATGCATCCGCCGATTCTACGGTAGACGTATGTGATAAGGCCAGCACGGATCGTGTCATATCCTATCTTGTCATGTGCCCGTTCGGCGTCCAGGGATACAGCAGAAAGCTAAAAGGCCTAGTAGAGACGTCGATGAACATCGGCATTTTAGAGACGGCGGCCGGCCACGTTAAGACGGTATATCTGGCAAGAAGCTCTGTGGAAAGCAAAAAGCAGGAGATGAAGGAGCTTCTGGCAACATGTGCAAAAGCTGCAGGGGGCGAAGGGAAGAGCTTTAACGAATACCCTGCATGGCAGTTCAATCCAGATTCGGACCTCCGACACATCATGGAGGATGTATATGAGGACATGTTTGGAAAAGCGCCGGAAGTGACAACCGTACATGCGGGGCTGGAATGCGGCCTTTTCCTCGGCAAGAAGCCGAATCTCGACTGCGTATCGGTCGGCCCGGATATCATGGACGTGCACTCCTTCAACGAGCATCTCGGCATAGAGTCTACGGCCCGCACCTGGAAATATCTGCAGGCAGTGCTCGCAAAGTGCAAATAAACAGGAACAGGCGTTATGTGAATGGGTGGCCGTTTAACGGCCGGCCATAAACGTGTCAATAGAATAGAATCTGACGCAGAGATGCTTCTCGTGAAGCATCTCTTTTAATATGCGCATAAAAATGCCAGGCTTATTGACTTTCCTCAGACTATCGAGAATTGCAGGAATAGCGGCTCCGCTGCCAAATTCTCCGCCCCATTCCCCGTCATATGTGTGGTTCACGCCGCAGCTGGGACTCCCATCGATACCGATGATGCCGAGGATTTCATATCTGTCAGGATATGCAGCGTATTCTTCAAGCTGCATCACTATCGGTTCCAGCATGCGGCGGGCTTCCTTGCGGAAATGTGTAGTGTCAAACTGGGAGGCGGCATGTCCCCAACGGCGGCTGCCATAAAGCAGAAGCTCCGGACATGGAAGCTGTATCATTTCATATTCTTCAGAAAGGACATGCAGCAGGAAATTTCTTTTGGCTGCACGCTCTGCGGCCATTTCTTCCTTATCCTGGTTCCTGAGCTTTGCGGCATCATTCAAAAAGCAGTGGCTGACGACTATAATTTTCTGTATCATAATTAAATTCCTTTCACCGTCTGTATGTATAAAACTGACTATATTATAGCATTGAAGCAGAGAAACGGTATATAGAATAATTCAATATACGGCCGCTGCTTATCAAAATATCCGATTTGGATCAGACATGCAGCCATGCTAGTATTAAATGCGAGAATACTAATTTCACTTATGAGGATGGAGGACAATATGAACAGAGAGATTTCAAGCACAACAAGACTTATGATGTGCGGCCTGGCAATCGCGATTAATATCGTACTTGGCATAGTCATGGCCGCAATCAAATTCCCGGTGTACCTGGATACAATCGGAACGATATTCATCGCCGTCTATTTCGGGCCATGGTACGGCGCTGCCGTCGGAGGCCTGACCAACTTCCTGACAGCACTTCTATACGGCATGACCGATATGCCGTTCATGCTTGTCAATATAGCGATTGGACTCGTTATCGGCTTTCTCTTCCGTAAAATTAAGTTTACATTCCTAAATGTTCTGATAGCCGGAATCATTGTAGGAATCGTGGCACCTGTCATCGGTACACCGATAGGAATCGCCGTGTACGGAGGCTTGACAGGTACCGTTTCAGATGTAGCGGTCATATGGCTGAAGCAGAGCGGGGCAAGCATCTTTACGGCATCTTTTCTTCCCAAGCTTGCCAATAATCTGATTGACAAGATCGGGTCATGCTTCATCATATTTCTGCTTGTAAAAGCAATGCCGGGAACGCTGAAGCCTGAGTGCTGGATCAGGAAAAGGGCAGAAGCGTAAAACAGTATACGGAAGGCGTCAGGAGGCGGCCCCAAAGAATTTGTCTTGGGACAGCCTCTTTTTTCATATATTAAAATAAAAAGGATATTTTATGAAACGTTTGAGACCTGGCAAGATGCTTCTGGTCCTGTTTATCACAGCGCTGTCTACCGTCCTTCTTACCGGACATATATATAACCGTGCGGTCATCAACAGGATGCGGAAAGAGACGATAGCGAACCTGGAATACCGCACTGATTTTTATTCTGACGCTATGCGCAGGGATAAAGATAAGCTTTCCAAAGGATGCAGAAAGCTGCTTGAAAATGTGGAAAACGAAGCGAGTTATTTCCCGATTCCCGAATCCACTGTGGATAAGTCGTTGACCGTGTCCTTTGTAGACACATGGATGGCAGAGAGGAAATATAACGGAACGAGCGGTCACGAAGGTACAGATATCATGGCCGTAAAGAATGAAAGAGGACTCTATCCGGTGCTCAGCATGACGGACGGAACTGTTACGAACCTTGGATGGCTGGAAAAAGGCGGTTACCGCGTCGGAATCACCTCGGATAGTGGTACATATTATTACTACGCACATCTCGACTCTTATGGCAACATACAGAAAGGCGACAAGGTAAAGGCGGGGCAGTTCATCGGATATATGGGAGATTCCGGATATGGTGAGGAAGGCACGACAGGACAGTTTGATGTGCACCTGCATTTTGGAATCTATTCTTATGAGACGGGCGAGGAGATCAGCGTCAATCCATACTATGTCCTTCTGTCTTTGGAAAAGAAGAAATTAAAATATTCATATTCCTAGAGTTATGACATCGGATATGTTATACTAAACTATGTATGTACAGATAGTTTGAATTGTAACTACATATGGAGGAATTAAGACATGAACTTGCCTTGTGCATTTGAAGATAAGATGAAGGGAATGCTTGGAGACGAGTATCCTGCCTATATAGCATGCTACGATGAGCCAAGATACTATGGACTTCGCGTCAACACGAATAAAATTACGGTAGAAGAATTTATAAGGATATGTCCGTTTGACATCACGCCTATCCCGTGGATTCCAAATGGATTCTACTATGACGGAGAAGCAGTGTCCCCGTCAAGGCACCCATACTACTTTGCGGGACTGTATTACCTGCAGGAACCAAGTGCGATGACGCCGGCCAGCCGGCTTCCCGTAGAGCAGGGGGACAAGGTGCTGGATTTGTGTGCCGCGCCCGGAGGAAAAGCGACAGAACTTGGCGCAAAGCTTATGGATACCGGTGTGCTTGCCGCCAACGATATCAGCAGTTCAAGAGCGAAAGGCCTGTTGAAGAACATGGAAGTCTTTGGAATCGGAAATATGCTTATACTGAGCGAAGAGCCTGGCAAGCTGTCAGGATACTTTGCGGAGTATTTTGACAAGATACTCATCGATGCACCTTGTTCCGGGGAAGGCATGTTCCGTAAAGACAAAAAAATGGTTAAAGCTTGGGAAGAGCACGGTCCGGAATATTTCAGCAGCATCCAGAAAAGCATCATCGTCCAGGCTGCCGATATGCTGAAACCAGGAGGGCTGCTGCTGTATTCTACCTGTACGTTTGACGGACGAGAGAATGAACAGACGGTGGCATATCTGCTGAAGAACCGTCCGGAATTCAAGATCGTGGATATGGAGCAGTATGAAGGGTTTCGTCCCGGATGCCCGGAACTGACGGAGGCGAAAGATCCCGCAATAGCAAAAACCGTTCGTATCTTTCCACATCATATGAAAGGAGAGGGGCATTACCTTGCACTCCTCAGAAAGGACGGAGGCATTCGCGGAGAGGACTGCTCCGTGCCCTTTAAGAGAAGCCGTATAAAACTGCCTGCAGAACTGGAAGCGTTCATGGAGAAAGTATCGTGGGAGCTGGATCTGACCCGGATTGACATAAGAGGAGAACGAATCTATTATATGCCGGAGGGGCTTCCTGACCTGCGAGGCATCCGCTTTTTGAGGACGGGCCTGCTTATGGGCGAACTTAAGAAAAATCGCTTCGAACCAAGCCAGGCACTGGCCATGTACATGAAAAAAGGAGACTATGAGGATACTATAGATTTTTCAGCAAAGGATGAGCGGGTTTACAGATATCTGAAAGGGGAGACGCTTGATGCAGGTGATATGGTGTCCGGCAGAAGCAAAGGCTGGCATCTCATCTGCGTGGATGGCTATCCGCTCGGGTGGGGCAAGCTCTCGGGAGGCGTGCTGAAGAATAAGTATCTTCCCGGATGGAGGATGTGCTGATGATAAGGCTTGATAAATACCTGGCGGATATGGGCATCGGAACACGGCAGGAAGCGAAGAAGCATATCCGGAAGGGGAAGGTTACGGTAGATGGAGCTGTCGTCAGATCTCCGGAATATAAAGTGGACGAGGATAGCGCGGTATGCTGTGATGGCAGTCGGATCCGTTATGAAGCTTTTGAATACTATATGCTGAACAAGCCGGCCGGCGTCGTGTCTGCAACCGAGGACCAAAGTGAAAAGACGGTCATTGACCTGATAAAAGGAAAGAGAAGGAAGGACCTTTTTCCGGTCGGCCGACTTGATAAAGACACAGAAGGGCTGCTGCTTATCACGAATGACGGGGCGCTTGCCCACCGTCTGCTTTCACCGAAGAAACATGTAGATAAGGTGTATTATGTCCGGGTCAAAGGAGAAGTTACAGAAGAAGATGTGCGTGCCATGGCAGAAGGCATCGATATCGGGAACTCTGCTTCGGAAGAATGGACAAAGCCGGCTGTCCTGGATATCATATCCAGTGGACGAAAGTCGGCTGTACGGCTTACCATACAGGAGGGGAAATACCATCAGGTAAAGCGCATGTTCCTGGCAAGAGGGAAAGAAGTCACCTATCTGAAGCGGGAACGGATGGGTGCCCTCGTCCTCGATGAATCATTGCAGCCGGGAGAGTACCGCAGACTTACAGAAGAGGAGCTGAGAGATATACATGATACAGACAGGCATGCTTGAAGATATGGAGGCAATCATATTCGATATGGACGGGACGCTTCTGGATTCTATGTGGATATGGCCATCCGTGGATGATGATTACCTCCGCAAGTATCATCTGGATAAGCCGGATAACTTTCATGAGATGATGGAAGGGAAGAGCTACGTCGAAGTGGCACGGCTTTTTCTGGATATCTTCCCGGGTCTCGATCAGACGCTGGATGAAGTTATGGATGAATGGATGGAGATGACATATGACAGGTATATCCATTCTGTAGATATGAAGGAAGGGGCCCATGAATTTATTCTGGACATGCGCGCCCAGGGGATGAAAATCGGTATTGCCACCAGCAACTCCAATGTGCTGGCAGATGCAGCGCTTAATGCCCTTTCTATCCGCCCGCTGTTCGATTCTGTGCATAGTGCATGCGAGGTGGAAAAGGGAAAGCCTTCACCGGATGTGTACCTGCTCGTGGCAGAAGAGATGCATGTCCCGCCGCAGCGCTGCCTCGTCTTTGAAGATGTGCCGATGGGCATACTGGCAGGCAAACGGGCTGGAATGAAGGTGTGCGGGGTGGATGATGATTATTCCAGACCCCAGGAAGCGAGAAAAAAAGAGCTGGCCGACTATTACATACAGAGCTACTATGACATCAGCAAAGGAACTTATGAGGTATTGACATGAGAAAAGGATTCTTACCAATCTGCAGGCTGGATATGGAGGAGAGGGGATGGGAGCGGCCGGACTTTGTCTATGTGTCCGGAGACGCTTACGTGGACCATCCGTCTTTTGGCCACGCAATCATAACGCGGACGCTTGAGGCTTACGGATATAAGGTGGCTATCATACCGCAGCCGGACTGGAAAGATAAGGACAGCATCACGGAATTTGGAGAACCGAGACTGGGCTTTCTCGTGTCCTCCGGCAATATGGATTCTATGGTTAACCACTACTCGGTGTCAAAAAAGAGGAGGAAGACGGATGCATTCACGCCAGGCGGGGTGATGGGCAGACGTCCGGACTATGCCACTGCCGTATATTGTAATCTTATCCGGCAGGTGTACAAGAAGACGCCGGTTATCATAGGGGGAATCGAAGCGAGCCTGAGAAGGCTTGCCCATTACGATTACTGGTCTGATAAGCTGAAGCGTTCCGTACTGCTGGATTCCGGAGCAGACCTCATCTCATACGGCATGGGAGAGCTCTCTGTCATAGAGATAGCAGAAGCGCTCGATGCCGGAATAGATGTCAAAGATATTACCTATATTCCAGGTACGGTGTGCAAGGTCAGAGATCTGGATCGCGTGTACGATGCGGTAATCCTTCCATCCTTTGAAGAGCTGAAGCAAGACAGGCTCAATTATGCCAGGAGCTTCTATACGCAGTATTGCAATACCGACCCCTATTCAGGCAGACGGCTTGTGGAGCCTTATGGAGAGCACCTGTATGTCGTGCAGAATCCTCCGTCCAGGCCACTGTCCACGCCGGAGATGGACCGCGTATACAGCTATCCCTATATGAGGACCTACCATCCAGTCTATGAAAAAGACGGAGGAGTACCCGCTATATCGGAAGTCAGATTCAGCCTGGTGAGCAACCGGGGGTGCTTCGGGGGCTGCAATTTCTGCGCGCTGACGTTCCATCAGGGAAGGATAATGCAAGTCCGAAGCCATGAGTCGCTTCTGGCAGAGGCAGGCCGGTTCATATGGGAAGAGGATTTTAAAGGATATATACATGATGTGGGCGGACCTACGGCAAACTTCCGCCATCCTTCCTGCAGCAAACAGCTCGAATCCGGCGTATGCAAGGAGCGGCAGTGCCTGTTTCCGAAGCCGTGCGGCAACCTGAACGTGGACCATAAGGACTATACCGTACTGCTTGGGAAGCTGAGGGAACTGCCGGGGGTTAAGAAGGTGTTCATCCGCTCCGGCATCCGTTTCGATTATGTAATGGCTGATAAGGACGACACCTTTTTCAGGGAACTGTGCCGGCACCATGTCAGCGGGCAGCTTAAGGTAGCTCCGGAACATGTGGCGGACGCGGTGCTGACAAGGATGGGAAAGCCGGAGAACAGCGTGTACCAGGCATTCGTCAGGAAATATAAAAAGATAAACGAAGAGATAGGTAAAGAGCAGTACCTCGTCCCGTATCTCATGTCCTCCCACCCCGGTTCCACGATGAAAGAGGCCGTGGAGCTGGCGGAATACCTGAGGGATCAAGGATATATGCCGGAACAGGTGCAGGATTTCTATCCGACGCCGTCTACCATAGCCACATGCATGTATTATACCGGGGTGGATCCGAGAGATATGAAACCGGTATATGTACCGAAGAATCCACACGAGAAGGCGATGCAGCGGGCTTTGATCCAATACCGGAACCCGAAGAACTACGGTCTCGTCCTTGAGGCGCTTAAGACAGCGGGCCGCATGGATCTGGTAGGGTTCGACAGACGCTGCCTTATAAGGCCGCGCCATCCGGACAGAAGGAAATCCTTTCCGTCAGAGGGCGGACAGAAAAGGCAGGATAACAGGACGCCGAAAAAGAAAAAGACCATTCGTAATGTCCACAAGAAAAAGAAAACAGGATAGGAGGCAGAACAATGAAAATTGCATTAATTACAGGTGCATCCTCCGGCCTAGGCCGGGAATTTGCAAGACAGATACCGAAACTGTACCGGAAGCTGGATGAGATATGGCTGGCTGCGAGAAGTACGGATAAGCTGAAAGAGCTGGCAAAAGAGCTTCCTCTTCCTGTGCGTATCTTTGACGGGGATTTGACGCGGGATTATATATACGATAGAATCAAAAAAGAGCTGGAACGGCAGTCGGCCGACATACGTATGCTGGTCAATGCAGCCGGATACGGTGCTATCGGTGACGCGACGGATATCGACGTGCCTGCACAGGCCGGCATGATCGATCTGAACTGCAGGGCTTTGACGAAGATGACGCTCCTGTGTATCCCATATATGTCAAAAGGCAGCCGGATAATCCAGATGGCCTCCGCGGCAGCGTTTGCCCCGCAGCCCGGCTTTGCCGTCTATGCTGCAACCAAATCTTATGTATACAGCTTTGCAAGAGGAATGGGCGGCGAACTGAAAAGCAAAGGGATAATAACGACGGCCGTGTGTCCTGGTCCGGTAGATACGGCTTTTTTCGAGCGGGCGGGAAATACCGGCAACAGTATGAAATGGAAATTTATGTCCGGACCCGTGGAAGTAGTACACAAAGCACTTGCCGACGCGGCGAACAGACGGGAGACGTCCGTGTACGGAGCGGCCATGAAGGCAGCCAGGATTGCAGCCAGACTGCTTCCTGACAGGCTTGTTATCCGGCTGATGAGGGCGGACAGCAAAAAGCAGAATAAGGGAGACGAAAGAATACGATGAAGATAGAAAAAGGCCAGCCGGGGTATATCAAAGCGCAGAAGCAGAAGCTGCTAATGTTTACAATTGCGGAGTTTGCAATCGTGGTGGCCCTGCTGCTGCTCGGATACTTCCAGACGGGAACGAAGCTGAATCTGCTGACTGCGGTTGCGGTGCTTGGGTGTCTGCCGGCATCGAAGATGCTGGTTGAATTTATAGCAATCGCGCCATATAAGGCCATAGATTCCGAGAAATATAAAGAGACAGAAGAAAAGGCAACGCTGTTGACGACCGCTTATGATATGGTCATCACAAGCAAGGAGAAGATAATGCCGGTAGATGCGGTTGTCATCTCCGGCAATACGATCTGCGGATATGCTTCCAACCCGAAGACGGATGAGGCAAAGGCGGCAATGCATATCAAAGAAACGTTGCGCCAGAACCACATTGAAAAGGCTGCGGTAAAGATATTCAGCGACTATGTGGCATTTATTACCAGGGCGGAAGGGATGAACAGCATCGCCGCCATCGACAGGCCTGACAACAAGGATCTGGAACAAAGGATACGCAGCGCCATACTAAGCACTTCTATGTAGATTTTAACGCGGAAAGGATTGTTCCCAAACAGAACCACTATGAAGAATATCATAATAAAGCCAAATGAATCAGAGCAGCGGCTCGATAAATTTCTGAAGAAATACCTGAGCGGCGCGCCGGGGAGCTTCATCTATAAGATGCTCCGCAAGAAAAATATAACACTGAACGGTGCCAGGGCCGCTGGCAGTGAAAAGCTTCACGCCGGAGATGAGGTGAGGCTCTTCCTTTCGGATGAGACGGTTGAAAAGTTTGCCGGGATTCCTGTCCCGGTTATAGAAGCAGGCCGGAAGATCCGTCTTGAAATCATCTACGAGGACAGGCATATCCTCCTCGTCAACAAGCCGGCCGGCATGCTGTCGCAGAAGGCAGAGAAGACAGATGTCTCGCTCGTAGAGCAGGTAATCTCATATCTGCTTGACAGCGGCCAGCTGACGAAGGAGGAACTGCAGACCTTCCGCCCGTCTATATGCAACCGGCTGGACCGCAACACGAGCGGGCTCGTAGTGGCCGGGAAAACGCTGGCAGGGCTTCAGGCGTTCAGCAGTATGTTCCGGGAAAGGAACCTGAGCAAATACTATCTCTGTATCGTGAAGGGGAAGGTGGACAGGCCTTCTCATATAAAAGGGTTTCTTATCAAGAATGAAAAGACGAACGAAGTGGAGATCGTAAAGGAAAGGTACGGCGGCAAGGCGGTTCCCATAGAGACAGAGTACATCCCCCTGGCTTACAGCGGGGCGCTTACCCTCCTGAAAGTGCATCTGATCACGGGCCGCACCCATCAGATACGGGCGCATCTGGCTTACGTATCCCACCCGCTGTGTGGAGATTACAAGTACGGAGACAGAGCGGTGAATGACCGGTACAGGCAGCTGTATGGCGTCACATCACAGCTGCTCCACTCATATGAGCTTGTCCTTCCGCACATAGAAGGTGAGCTGGCGGCACTCTCGGACAGAAGGTTCCGCGCGCCGGTGCCGGACATATTTCAGAAAGTGATAAAGGAGACAGCATGGGAACATGGAACTCAAGAGGCCTTAGAGGTTCTACGTTAGAAGACTTGATCAACCGGACGAATGAGCGGTATCAGGAGATGGGGCTGGCGCTCATACAGAAGATTCCGACACCGATTACGCCGGTAAAGATGGACAAGGAACACCGGCAGATTACGCTTGCCTACTTCGACCAACGCAGCACGGTTGATTATATCGGTGCCGTACAGGGGATACCGGTCTGCTTCGATGCAAAAGAATGTGTCGCAGATACCTTTCCCCTCCAGAACATCCACAGACATCAGGTGACGTTTATGGAAGGATATGAAAAGCAGGGGGGGCTGTCCTTTCTGATCATCTTTTTTTCAGCCAGGAACATTCTGTATTATATGCGTCATGATGAGATGCTTGCCTTCTGGAAACGGGCAGAGGACGGAGGAAGGAAAAGCTTCCGCTTTGATGAGCTGGATCCGCGTTTTCTGATGGAACTGAAGAATGGCTGCTATGTTCCTTATCTGGATGCGATGAATCTGGATCTGGAGCTGAGGGAGCAGCTTGACAAAGAATAAGAAAATGCGTATAATGCAGTAAGGAATTTAACATAGTAGCACACTAAAGTGCTGTTCATGACACAGCAGGAGGATATATGAAGAAATTACTACACACGCCGGAAGGGGTCCGGGATATATATAATGTTGAATGCGGGAGGAAGCTGGCGCTGGAGAGAAGGCTGGAAAAAGTATTCCATCTCTATGGGTATCATGACATACAGACACCTACCTTTGAATACTTTGACGTGTTCCGGAAGGAGATAGGCACGATTCCCTCAAAAGATCTGTACAAATTTTTTGACAAGGACGGCAATACGCTCGTTCTCCGGCCGGATATCACTCCGTCCGTCGCCAGAGCCGCAGCAACGCTGTACGGTGATGAGCAGCTTCCGATACGCCTCTGCTATACCGGAAATACGTTCATCAACCATTCCAGCTATCAGGGACGGCTCCGGGAGAACACGCAGATGGGTGCAGAACTGATGGGAGATGACTCGGCAGAGGCGGATGCGGAGATGCTGGCACTTGTCATCGAATGCCTCACTTCCATCGGGCTGAAAGAGTTCCAGCTGAACGTGGGGAATGTAGATTACTTCCAGAGCCTGATAGAAGATGCGGATCTGGACGAAGAGGCGGAAGAACGGGTCCGGGAGCTCATCAACAACCGGAACTACTTCGGGGTGGAAGAATTCCTGGACAGCATCCATGTAAAAAGAAGTTCCAAGGAAGCATTTGCGGCTCTGGATGAACTTGTCGGCGGTGTGGAGATACTTGCCCGGGCGAGGAATATCGCTCCGAATTCCAAAGGCATTATGGCAATCAAACGTCTGGAGAAGATCTATGATGTTCTTAGGATATATGGAGCAGAAGAATATGTGACTTTTGACCTGAGCATGAGTGGTACTTATGGGTACTACACCGGCATCATCTTCCGGGGCTATACGTTCGGAACCGGAGATGCCTTTGTCAAAGGGGGGAGGTACGACCGTCTTCTTGAAAAATTCGGAAAAGAGTCTGCTTCGATTGGTTTCGTCATCGTCATCGATGAACTGATGAACGCACTTGCAAGGCAGAAGGTGCGCATCGTATATACAAGAAAAAACACACTGATCGTATATGATGAGGAGCGGCTGAAAGAGGCGCTCGTACTGGCCAGAGATTTCAGAAAAAAGGCCAAAAACACAGAACTTGTCAAGAAGTCCAAAGGCAAGCTCATAGAAGACTATATCGAATACGGCAAAGAATATTATGCAGGAAATCTGATTTACATTAATAAAAACGGGGAAATCACGATGATAAACCTGGTGACGGGAGAGCACAAAGTGATTGCCTCAAGAGACAGGAGCTAAACTATGAGATATCTGACATTTGCCCTTGGGAAGGGGCGCCTGGCAAAGCAGACGCTGGAGCTTTTTGAAAAGATAGGAATCACTTGTGAAGAGATGAAAGATAAGGATTCCAGAAAGCTGATATTTACGAACGAAGAACTAAAACTTAAGTTCTTTCTTGCAAAAGGGCCGGATGTCCCCACGTATGTAGAGTACGGAGCGGCGGATATCGGTGTGGCAGGGAAGGATACGATACTGGAAGAACGGCGCAAGGTACACGAGGTGCTGGACCTTGGCTACGGCAGATGCAGCATGTGCGTCTGCGGGTACAAGGAGGCCGTCCCCCTTCTCCAGCATCACGAGCTCATAAGGGTTGCCACCAAGTATCCGAACATCGCAAAAGACTACTTTTATAATACGAAGCATCAGACTGTGGAGATAATCAAATTGAACGGCTCCATAGAGCTGGCGCCTATCGTAGGGCTGTCAGAAGTGATAGTGGACATCGTGGAGACCGGCTCGACATTGAAGGAAAACGGGCTGGAAGTGCTGGAAGAGGTATGTCCGCTTTCGGCCAGGATGATAGTGAACCCGGTAAGCATGCGTATGGAAAGCACGAGGATCAAGACGCTTCTGACAAAGCTGCGTGCCCAGCTGTAACAGGAATGGAATGAGAGATAAGAGAGGACAGATCATATGAGGATACTACGGTTAGACAAGGAGACAAAGCAGAATGTCCTGGAAGACCTCCTGAAACGGAGTCCGAACAATTACGCCGGATACGAACAAGGCGTGGCGGAGATTCTGGATAAGATAAAAGGAGAGAGAGACAAAGCGCTATTCCATTATACGAAGAAATATGATGGGGCAGATATCAGTGCAGCGAATGTGAAAGTGACGGAAGAGGAATTCCAGGAAGCCTATGAACAGGTAGACCCGTCCCTCCTTTCCATTATCAGGAAGGCGCTTGTGAATATCCGCACATATCATGAAAAGCAGCGCCAGTACAGCTGGTTTGACAGCAGGCCGGACGGCACGATCCTCGGACAGAAAGTCACGGCCCTTAACCGGGTCGGCGTGTATGTGCCCGGCGGCAAGGCAGTGTACCCTTCTTCCGTGCTTATGAACATCGTACCGGCTAAAACAGCCGGAGTCGGGGAGATCGTCATGGTGACGCCGCCCGGTAAAGACGGGAAGGTAAATCCAAATACGCTTGTCGCCGCCATAGAAGCAGGCGCTGACGCGGTCTATAAAGCGGGCGGCGCACAGGCGGTAGGCGCGCTGGCTTACGGGACGGAAAGCATACCGAAGGTGGACAAGATCGTAGGGCCCGGGAATATATATGTGGCTCTTGCTAAAAAAGCGGTTTACGGCCATGTAAGCATAGACGCGATCGCAGGGCCGAGCGAGATCCTCGTAGTGGCGGATGAGACGGCAAACCCAAGATATGTAGCGGCAGACCTCCTGTCCCAGGCGGAACACGATGAACTGGCATCTTCGATACTTGTAACGACGAGCGAAAAACTGGCCAGGGATGTATCTGCCGAGGCAGACGCATTTGCCGAAGAGCTGTCCCGGTCCGAGATTATAAAGAAGTCATTAGATAACTACGGCTACATCCTCGTGGCCGAAACGATGGACGATGTCATTGACATTGCTAATGACATCGCGTCTGAACATCTTGAGATAATGACGAAAGACCCGTATCATATCATGACGAAAATAAGGAATGCGGGTGCCATATTTATAGGGGAATATGCAAGCGAACCGCTTGGCGACTACTTTGCAGGCCCGAATCATGTGCTGCCGACCAATGGGACGGCGAAGTTCTTCTCGCCGCTGTCCGTGGATGATTTTATCAAAAAATCCAGCATCATCGGCTACTCCAGAGAGGCGCTGGAGGAGATCCATACAGATATCGAGGCGTTTGCAGAAGCAGAACAGCTGACCGCGCACGCCAATTCTATTAAAGTGCGTTTTGAAGAGGGATAAGGAGGATGAGAGGATGGAACGGACAGCCGAATGTACGAGAAAGACGAAAGAGACGGATATAACCGTCACGCTCAATCTGGATGGAAGCGGACAGAACGATATCAGCACCGGCATAGGGTTCTTCGACCATATGCTGGACGGATTCGCGCGGCACGGATTATTTGACCTGACCGTAAAGGCCAAAGGTGATATGCATGTGGACTGCCATCACACCGTAGAGGACACGGGAATCGTATTGGGGCAGGCGATAGCACAGGCGGCAGGAGACAAGGCTGGCATCAGAAGATACGGCCATTTCATACTTCCCATGGACGAGACGCTGGCCCTCTGTGCGGTAGACTTGTCGGGACGCCCTTACCTCGGATATGATGCATTGCTTACGACGGAGCGGATAGGCAGCCTGGATACAGAGATGGTACGTGAGTTCTTCTATGCCGTGTCTTACAGTGCCATGATGAATATCCATCTGAAGATACTGGATGGCTGCAACAGCCACCACATGGCAGAAGCCATGTTCAAAAGCTTTGGGAAAGCGCTCGATATGGCAACCATGGCAGAGCCGCGGATCAAGGAAGTATGGACTACAAAAGGAAGCCTATAAAGGAGACTAGATACAATGAGCTATAAACGATTGATACCCTGTATCTTTATCAGGGGAGGGAAAGCGGTAAAATGGTTTACAGATGAGACGGTGCTGGCAGACGATGTCATCGGACTTGCTAAATATTACAGTGACCACGGGGCGGATGAACTGCTTGTGTTCGACCTGTCTGACGCCGACGAAGAACATGATGAAGCGATTGACCTGATGAAACGGATGAACCGTGTCATCCGTATACCGATGGTAGCAGGAGGCAATATCCGGCGCCAGGAGGATATAAAGAAGATCTTATACGCGGGAGCCAAACGGGCGATGCTGAATTTCTCCAAGGCGGACAGCGTAAAGCTGATTGATGATGCCGCCAGACGCTTTGGAAAGGAGAAGATCGCAGTATCGCTGAACGACTTTGATGCTTTGTTCAAGCACCAGCATCTTATCCAGGACTACAGCAGCGAAATCGTATTCATGCACAGGCTCGATTTGAATTCGGTCATGAATGTCACAGACGTCCCATGCGTGGTCGTCACAGACACGATGGAAGAACCGGAGCTGTTCAAGATCCTTAAGTGCCCGGGCGTAAAGGGGCTGTCGGGCAAATTCGTCAGCCAGACGGATATGGATTTCGTGGACTTCAAGGAGAAATGTGGCCAGGAAGAGATCAAGATGACTTCCTTTGAAAGCATGATGGAATTCTCACAGTTCAAGACGAATGGACAAGGGCTCGTACCCGTCGTCGTACAGCACTATAAGACCCAGGAAGTGCTGATGCTCGCCTATATGAACGAGGAGGCATTCTACCGTACCATCAAGACCGGCAAGATGACCTACTACAGCAGAAGCAGAGAGCAGCTCTGGACGAAGGGCGAGACAAGCGGCCATTTCCAGTATGTAAAATCACTGACGATAGACTGTGACTATGACACGCTGCTTGCCAAGGTGGATCAGGTGGGCGTGGCCTGCCATACGGGCAATCCGACCTGCTTCTTCCAGCCTCTTGTCGGAAGCGACTATGATGAGACGAACCCGCTGCAGGTATTTGAGTCGGTGTACGGTACCATCCTGGACAGACGCGAAAACCCGAAGGAGGGTTCCTACACGAATTATCTGTTCGACAAAGGGATTGACAAGATATTGAAGAAAGTAGGCGAAGAGGCGACGGAGATCGTCATAGCCGCCAAGAATCCGAATCCTGAAGAAGTCAAATATGAGATGGCGGATTTCCTGTACCATGCTATGGTGCTTATGGTAGAGAGGGGAATCAGCTGGGAAGATATCATCAAGGAGCTGGCAGACCGCTAAAACGGGAATGAAACAGCATATATGCCGCATATAATATTCCAGGCAGGAAATAAGTACAAAGCCAGCTGCCTGGAAAGGACGGGATGCTATATGAACAATTCTGAAAAAAGGCGGCGCCAGCTGCTGAATGAGACGCGGTATCTGTACAGCGACCGCAAGGGACCTCCGGCCGTGCATCCGAGATATGGCGCTGCCTACCACAAATTGTACGGGGAAGAGGACACCGGTGCCGTCAGCACGTTCGGGATACGGGTATTCCTGTGCTTTATGCTGTTTGCGGCATTCGTTGCTATGGAGAATAACGGGATCGAGGTAAGACATGTGGACAGCGACAGGGTCATCCAGGAGATAACGACGGATATGGATGTCGCGGAAGTATGGAAAAATCTTTAAGGAAAATGATGGAAAGCCAGTAACGGCACGTTTATTGACACTGGCGGCAACTATTGATATAATAGATAAGCGGAATGTAAAGCGTTGATTGCACTTGATCAACGCTTTTCTTATAGTGCAGGAGGAAGATACAGGAGGAGAGAACATGGTTAAAGTATGGATCGTAGGTGCCGGAGGGCAGCTTGGAACAGCGATTAACGAAGTGCTGGACCCGCTGGAAGCGGAAGTGTTCAACACAGATAAGGAAGAACTTGATATTACGCATACCGACGAGGTGATCGGATTTGGTGAGATCAACCGGCCGGATGTGATCATAAACTGTGCGGCGGTTACAGATACCGGGCTGTGCGAAGCACAGCCGGAACTTGCCTACAGGGTGAATGCGCTCGGGGCCAGGAACTTAAGCATCGTTGCAAGAAAGACAGGGGCTAAGATTGTCCAGCTGTCCACCGATGATGTGTTCGACGGTCTGAGCACGACGCCGTATTCGGAGTTCGATGACACGAATCCGCTCACCGTGTACGGGCGTTCTAAAAGAGCCGGAGAAAACTATGTAAAAGAGTTCACGCACAAACATTTTATCGTGCGCAGCAACTGGGTATACGGCAGAGGTGAAAACTTTGTAAACAGCGTGATTGAGAAGGCAAAAAGCCAGAGAGAGCTTCCGGTGGCTTCCGATCAGTTCGGTTCGCCGACGAGCGCCCGGGATCTGGGCAGGATTATCCTTCATCTGATCCGGACGAATGAATACGGCACATACCATGCCACATGCAAAGGGACCTGCAGCCGTTATGAGTTTGCAAAAGAAATCCTGAAGCTGGCCGGCCTGGAAGCAGAACTGAGGCCGGTACCGACGCGTGAATCAGAACTGTCTTCCGTGCGTCCGGCTTATGCAGTTCTGGACAACTTTATACTTAGGATCATAGACGTATATGAAATGCCCGGCTGGAGAGCGTCTCTGGAGGAATATATGGAAGAGTGGATGAACAGAGGAGGAATCGGATAGATGGGTATTGAGAGAAAAGGGGAGAAGAAAAAGTTAGGACTTACGACAAAGATTTTCATAGCGCTGATTGCTGGAGCCATATTTGGCATCGTCTTATGCTACGTGGTTCCTGCCAGCTCTATAAAAGATGATATCATAGTGGACGGCGTCCTGCATGTCATCGGCCAGGGATTCATCCGGCTTATGAAGATGCTCGTCGTACCGCTCGTATTCTGTTCGCTCGTGTGCGGGAGCATGTCCATCGGTGATACGAAAAAACTGGGTACGGTAGGAGTGCGGACACTTGTGTTCTATCTCTGTACGACAGCCCTCGCCATAACGGTGGCATTGTCCGTAGGCAATATCATCAATCCGGGACGGGGCCTGGATATGACCAGGATACAGGCGGGCGCGGCGGATGTGGGCATCACGGAGGCGGCATCTCTGACAGATACGCTGCTCAACATCATACCGGATAATCCGGTGAACGCGCTGGCAAGCGGAAGCATGCTGCAGATAATCGTATTCGCTCTTATCATCGGCATCATACTTGCAAAACTGGGGGAACGGACCGAGACGGTGAGCAATTTCTTCAGCCAGTTCAATGATATCATGATGGAGATGACGATGATGGTTATGAGCCTTGCACCAGTCGGTGTATTCTGCCTCATTTCCAAGACGTTCGCCGGTATCGGATTCTCAGCCTTCGTGCCTCTCGGAAAATATATGATAGGGGTGCTGATTGCACTGGCAGTACAGTGCTTCGTCGTCTATCTGGGGCTTTTGAAACTGTTTACAGGATTGAATCCGCTGAAGTTCATCAAAAACTTCTTTCCTGTCATGGCTTTTGCATTTTCCACGGCTACATCGAATGCGACGATTCCGCTGTCCATTGACACGCTTGCAAAGAAGATGGGGGTATCCAAAAGAATATCTTCCTTTACCATACCGCTCGGCGCCACGATTAATATGGACGGTACGGCAATCATGCAGGGCGTGGCGGTCGTATTCGCGGCACAGGCATTCGGCATCCGCCTCGAGCTGATGGATTATATCACCGTTATCGGGACAGCGACGCTGGCCTCTATCGGGACTGCGGGCGTTCCAAGTGTCGGCCTCGTCACCCTCACGATGGTGTTTAATTCCGTCGGGCTGCCCGTGGAGGCTATCGGCCTGATCATGGGTATAGACAGGATACTGGACATGACACGCACCGCTGTCAACATCACCGGCGACGCGGTATGTACCACGATAGTCGCACACCAGAACAAAGCGCTGGACAGGGATGTATTTAACCAGGGGGCCACATCCGCCGAGCATGCCTGACCGGTGTTGTATGCTATGCTTCCAGCTCATGGATCAAATCCCGGATCTGGGACATGATTTACATCCGATGCTTTCCTTTATAACCTATTTTTTCCGCAAGGCGGAGCAGATACTCCCGATATAGAGCTACCATATCCGGCTGAGATATCTCGAAGACGGTGAAAGGTCCGTGCATATGCACGAGCAAGGCCCTGTGCTCTTCTTTCTCCATAAGTGCGCTGTCCTGTTCAAAATCACCTGACCACGGCACAAAATGATAGTTCTCACATGTCTCAAGAATCCGAAGAATGTTCTTCAGATGAAGGACGTAGTTCTCCGGGGTATAGTAGAGGATTTCCGATGTACCGCGGGAAGTGGTGATAGGAACGAGACCGTCCTTCACCTGTCTGGCGGTGGCAAGACAGACGATGTCGATCAGATTGTACTTGCCGCCTTCCTTTTCAAGCCGTTCCATTTCCTCCTGATAGATGCTGCCCAGGCGCTTCAGATCGGCACTGTCCCTCTTCTCGATACAGTAGTCAAGCAGTCCGGCGGGAGCGGTCTCCGCAGACAAGGAAAGCAGAATGCCCGTGCCGCCGCGCGTTTCCCTTCATTGCCATAGTAGACAGAGGTACCTTCATGGAATTCACAGACGATGTCTACGGAATCATGTTCCTCGTTCCCGGAATCCCTGAGTGCTTCAAACGTACGCATAAAGCGCCCGACACCGTCGTTGTCACCGCAAAGCCAATAATAAAGCAGTTCTGACAGCTGATCGTTTTTTATCGTAAAGATCATATTCGTTCCAACAATTTCAGCAAGCGCGCGTCGCTGGTAATCTGTAGTGCACCGTCTGGCAAAAAAGCGCGCCATATCCTGCAGCAGCTTCTTGTTACACGGCATTCCTCTCTTTCCGGTACGCAGCCGGCTGACCAGAGACGGATCTGCCGAAATCGACTCTGCCAATTCACGATTAGAAGTTTGTATCAGATTCATGATGAATATCAGCTTTTCACAAAATTGCATAAGTACCACCTGCCTTTTCTCAAGTATATACAAAATATCGCAGGTTGGCAACAGCGGATGTCATCAAAAATGACACCTTACGTAGTGGAAGGATTGAATCAGAGCCTTGTAATTGCATGAAAAATAATGTAATCTATTAAATAAATATATAGAGATTAAAATATGTCAATACCAATGACAAACGGTGTCATTCATATTGACACTATGCTCAAAAGTATAGCGCGTAAAGAAAACTCCGCCTGGCATCATAGGTTGACACGATACTTTAGAAAGCCGGCTTCTTTTACTGCATTGCAAAGGAGATAAAATGGATTATATCAAAACAGCAAAAGATTCAGCCCGGGCATTTTGCCAGGCCTGGTTTGAACAGCGCGATCTACAGGCTGCCGTAGCATTCCTTCATGACGATATCAATTTTGTCGGTACCGGCGAAGGGGAATGTGCAAGCGGTAAAGCTGAGATGATGACGTATATCCGCAATGATATTGCGGAACTTTCACAGCCTTTTACCTGCATCCTGGAGAACATCAATGAGCATCTGCAACCTGCATTTTGCCGAACCCAGTATCCATCAGAGCGGAAGCGAACACTATCCGCAGACGCTGGTAGTGGAGAACCTGGCCAGACAGAGACAGGATCTTTTTGACGCGTCTGTCCCAGGCGGCATGATAGGGTGCTATATCACGCCCGGCTTACCGTTTTATTTTATCAACCGGCAGATGCTGAACCACCTCGGCTATGGCACGGAACAGGAATTTGTATCCGACATCGGGGGTATGATCATAAACTGCATCCACCCCGGAGACCATAGGCTCATAAATAATGCGAATGAATTGCTTCAAACGATGGAATCCTATGCCACCGAGTACCGGTTGAAGAAGAAGAACGGCACCTACATATGGCTTCACGGAGCGGTCCGGAAAGTGATCACGGAAGACGGACGTCCCGCCGTGTACTCCGTCTGTTTCGACATAACAGAACAGAAAAAGCTGAGGAACGAGCTGCTCCACCTTTATAATAATATTCCGGGAGCTGTATTCCGCTGCCGGTTCGATGCCGATTTTTCGGTGATTGACGCCAACGACGGACTCTTTGACTTTCTTGGATACACAAGAGAAGAATTTGCGTCGATGGGCAATAAGATGTCAGCCGTCATATACCCAGATGATCTCGCCGTCATGACAGACAAGATCAGGAACCAGCTTAAGTCCGGCAATACGATACACAATGAGCACCGGTTAATCTGCAAGGACGGCTCGATCAAGTGGATATCCATCAAAGCACAGCTGTTCCAGGAATCTGGAGACGAACAATTCTTCTGCGTATTTGTAGATATGACGGAAGAGAAGCTGATGCAGGCGCGTAACGAGGAGCTTTACAGGCAGGAAATGTCCAACTTTGCCATGCTTTCCTCCAGGGAAGGCAGTATTCAGGGAAGGATCAATATCTCGCAGGACCGCGTGGAAAATTATCTGTCTACGACAAAGGCCGCACTATGCCACGTGGGGGATACATACGATCAGATCATCTTCAATCTCGCAGATTCTGCTGTAGATCCCGCTATAAGTGAAAAGATTTCCCGCACCATGGCACGGGACAAGGTATGCAGAACTGGAAACGCATGGGAATACAGACGTTACCGGTATCCGTCATTGTGTCCCGGACAGACTTTTACCATGAAAATCTTCCGGAGACCTTATCCGGACTTATCCGGGAATATGGGCTGGAGCCGGAAGAACTGCATCTTGAGATCACGGAGCAGCATATACTAAGGATTCCAGACAGCATCTTACAGTGATCGAACGTCTGAAGGAGGAAGGATTCATCGTTGAAATGGATGATTTTGGAAGCGGATATTCTTCGCTGAACATGCTTTCCGAGCTGCCCATCGATGTAATTTTGAGTCAGGCGGAGCACAATGTGCGCAAGCAGAAAGTCATGGAGTTTGCCATCAACCTGGCCGGCGCCTTACAGATCCAAGTGATTGCAGAAGGGGTAGAGACTGAGGAACAAGCGCTGTTTTTAAAGAAGATGGGATGCCGCCACGCACAAGGGTATCTGTACGGCCCCGGGAGAACTGGCGGCTTCGTACGCTCTGACAAGAAGAAGATACGAAAAACATTCGCCATGTTTCTTATCCTTTTGCTGCTGACGATTCTTATCTTAGCAATTGTGGGAAGAGCAGAAAAAAAGAGAAATATTCTGCAGTCAGAATATGTGATGATCAGTGAGATAAGCAAGATTCAATATGCGATCGATTCCCGTCTGTTAAATGCTGAAATCTTAGAAATGCTAATCGTCAATAACCATGGTACAGTCACAGACTTTGAAATGATTGCAGAACGGCTATATGAAGATGATTCCGCAGTTTGCAGCTGGCACCAGATGGCATCGTAACCTACGTCTACCCGTTAGAGGGCAATGAGAAGGCGTTTGGCAATATCTTTGAAAGCCCGGAGAGAAGAGCGGAAGCGGAATATGCCAGAGATACCGGCAAGATGACTTTGGCAGGCCCATATGAGCTGTCTCAGGAAGGCATGGGGCCGGGGCCAGGAATCGTAGATGAGATATCTGTGCCGAATGGCACCTGGTTCTTTAGCATGCAGCCCAAAACGGGTTGGATCTCATGGGAAAATACGATTCTGGAGCTCATGATTGCCATAGTGATCGATACGCTGCTCATTCTGTTGACATATGGAGGAATTACAATCCTGCAACAGAAAAGAAGGATGAAAGAATTGGCAAATACAGACTCGCTTACCGGCTTATACAATGTCCGGTATTTCATGTCAACGATAAAGCGGATCATTGAACGCCAGCATCCGTTTGGCGTCCTTTATCTGGATCTGGATAAATTCAAAGAGGTGAATGACCGGTATAGACATGATATCGGCGATAAGCTTTTGATTGAGGTGTCCTCACGCATAAGGAGCTGCCTTAGAAAAGAGGATCTGTTATTCCGGATTGGTGAGACGTGAAAATCTGAACAGATTTAGCCTTCGTGTTTTCTTTATTTAGAATATAGATTCTATGTGGCAATTATAAAATTGAGCTGTTTGACATATCCATGCACTCATATTAGAATGAAATATAATGTGTTATGATACGGCCGGCACCTTATTTGTAAGCGAAAGAAGAGCAGAGCAGCAAGAAAAACAGATAGCTGATAAGTAACAACCAGATTAAATGATTAGAAAAATTTATATAATATTACTGAGCCCAGAAAGGAAATTCATGAGAAAACTTGCGTTACATGATGAAATATTACTAAAAATAGAGAAGCCCGCCCGTTACATAGGCAATGAAGTCAACTCCGTCATGAAGGACAAGTCTAAGATAGATATACGCTTTGCGATGTGTTTCCCGGACGTATATGAAATCGGCATGTCACATCTTGGCATTCAAATATTATATGATATGTTCAACCGGAGGGAAGATGTCTGGTGCGAGCGTGTGTATTCTCCTTGGACGGACTTGGACGGCATTATGAGAAGTGAAGGGATTCCGCTGTTTGCATTGGAGTCCCAGGATAATATCAAGGATTTTGACTTCCTTGGGATAACGATACAGTATGAGATGTGCTATACGAATATCCTGCAGATTCTTGAGCTGAGCAAGATGGCGCTCAGAGCGGAGGACAGGGGCGAAGATACACCGATTGTCATTGGCGGCGGACCCTGTACTTACAATCCGGAGCCCCTGGCACCGTTTTTCGATCTGTTCTACATGGGGGAGGGAGAGACGGTATATGACGAACTTTTAGATGTATACAAGCAAAATAAAAAAAGAGGCGGGACAAAAAAGGAATTTCTTGAGGCTGCTGCTGAGATTGAAGGGATATATGTGCCTTCCTTTTATGATGTCGGCTATAAAGAGGACGGAACGATCGCTTCATTTGTGCCAAATAACGTACATGCCAAGGAGAAGATTAAGAAACAGGCCGCCATGGATGTGACGGCCATCCCGTATCCCGAAGCACCGGTCGTACCATTTATCAAGGCCACGCAGGACCGGGTCGTCCTGGAGATACAGCGCGGGTGCATCCGGGGATGCCGGTTCTGCCAGGCAGGCATGCTTTACCGTCCTACGAGGGAACGGGACGTGGAGGTACTTAAGGAATATGCTTATAAGATGCTCAAGAGTACCGGACACGAAGAGATTTCCTTGAGCTCTCTGAGTTCCAGCGATTACAGCTGCCTTCAGGAGCTGGTGACATTTCTCATTGATGAATTCAAGGGGAAGGGGATCAACATCTCCCTGCCGTCGCTTCGTATCGATGCATTCTCTCTGGATGTGATGAGCAAAGTGCAGGACATACGGAAAAGCAGCCTTACGTTTGCCCCGGAGGCGGGATCACAGAGGATGCGTAATGTAATCAACAAGGGGCTGACGGAGGAGGATATCATAAACGGGGCCGGACAGGCCTTTGAAGGCGGCTGGAGCAAGGTAAAGCTTTATTTCATGCTCGGACTTCCCACGGAGACGGAAGAAGACATGAGAGAGATAGCAGTGCTGGCGGATAAGGTGGCTAGAAGATATTATGAGATACCAAAAGAGGAGCGCATTGGGAAATGCCAGATTACGGCCAGTTCTTCTTTCTTTATTCCGAAACCGTTCACACCGTTCCAGTGGGCAAAGATGTATACAAACGAGGAATACATTTCGAGGGCGGCGACAGTTAAGCATGCGTTCCATGAGCAGTTGAACCGCAAGAGCCTCCGCTATCACTGGCACGATGCGGAAGTGACCGTACTGGAAGGCGTGTTTGCCAGAGGCGACCGCCGGACTGCTGCTGTCATCGAGGAGGCATACCGGCTTGGCTGCCTGTACGACTCGTGGAGCGAGCATTTTGACTATGAAAAATGGATGCAGGCATTTGAAAATACTTGTGTAGACATTGCATTTTATAATCAGAGGGAGCGTTCCATGGAAGAAGTGTTCCCGTGGGACTTTATCGATATCGGCGTTACAAAAGACTTTCTTATGCGGGAATGGAGGCGTGCCATGGCTGGGGAAGTGACCCCGAACTGCCGCCAGAGCTGTTCAGGCTGCGGTGCGGCAAGATGGGGAGGAGGTGTCTGCGTTGAAGGCAAGAATTAAATTCCGTAAAACTGGAGTGATGAAGTTTATCGGCCATCTGGATGTGATGCGATATTTCCAGAAAGCGATGCGGCGCGCCGAAATCCCGATAGCTTTTACATCGGGCTACAGCCCGCATATGATCATGTCGTTTGCACAGCCTCTCGGTATCGGAATCACAAGCGATGCAGAGTATCTCGATATCGAACTGTCGGAGCCTGTCGCGGCTGCCGATGCCATTAGGCAGCTTAATTCGGTAATGGTAGAAGGTATAGAAGTCGTTGGCTTCGTAAGGATAGCAGATGACAAGAAAAGCAGCGGCATGACCATCGTCGCGGCTGCCGGATATGAAGTGACATTTCCGAAAACGTTCCGGACATCGGACGATATTATACAGATACCTGAACCATGGAAAGTGCGGGCAGACTCTTTTATGGAGCAGGAACAGATAGTCGTGTGGAAGAAGACGAAACGCAGCGAGAAAGAAGTAGATATAAAACCGATGATTTACGATTTCACAGTAAATAAAAGCAGCATATATCTTCTGCTCGCCACCGGCAGCGAGCAGAACCTTAAGCCGGACCTGGTGATGGAAACTTATGTAAGTTATTTGGGATTGGATATAGAAAAGATACCCGTACATTACCACAGGCTGGAGGTATACGCCAGAAAAGACGGAGAGCTGGTACCACTTGAGGCGTTGGAAATTTGAAAGGGGTCACACCGGAATGTAACGCCAGTAAGGCATATCAGAATTTGGCAAAGGAGTTGATTGCTTATGAAGGCTGATGCAGGTAAGAGAAAAATATTTGACGCGGTGGATCTGCTGACTGAGGATACTTCGGCGCAGACCACAGAGGTTAAGGTAGAGTTGAGGAAGCATCTTTCTACATTAATGCAGGTGGAAAGCTTGTTATCGTATTTAACCAGGGTGATGTAGCTCCAATGTCTGAAGGCATGGTTGAATTTACTGTAAGTGATGCAGCAATTGCGGATATTTTAATAGAAAAAAGTTCAAACAATAATGATGCCCCATTAACCCACTCGTTAATGGGGCTGTTTGTATTTACGTTTCTATCTTCTTCCTATACTCCGAAGGTGAGAATCCCTTTGTCTTATGAAACAGTCTGCTGAAATACAATGGATTATCATATCCAACGATTCTTGATATTTCAGATACGGAATACTGTGTAGTTTCAAGTAGGAGCTGTGCGTTGGCAATTCTTGTGGAAACAATATACTGCATAGGAGTAGTGCCAGTGTATTTCTTAAAACTTCTGATAAACCAACTGATGCTCATGCCACGTGACTGGGCATATTCCTCGATATTAATCTTGTTGCTGTAATTTTCACTAAAGTATTGCCCAGCCATATCCATTTCGTTATCCAGATATACATCAGAAAGTTTTCGCTCTTTTTGAAGTTCTCTGTGTATTGAGATTAAAAGGTGGTGCATAAGGATGGTGAGTAGTTCTTCGTAATCATCCTGGCAATGCTGCAATTCTGAAATCATTCTTTTATAGATTCTTTCATATTCTAATGAAGTGCCTACAAAGAAAGTACGCATATCATCCTTGATTCCATATTTCCTCAAAATGTTTTTAACATCACTTCCCGTGAAATGAACCCAGTAAACTTCGGTTTTGTCCTCACCGTAGTATTCATATTTTTGCAATTCTCTCGGACGGAAGAGTACCATGTTTCCGGCGGTGACGATGGTATCATTTTCTTCATTATCAAAATGAAAATGAACCTGCCCTGCGCCTATATAGATAAGCTGATAATCTACACGGCCACGGGGACGATAGGTAGGAAGTTTTGGTCTTGTAAGCAGACGATAGGTTCCGCAACTGCCGACAATTAAGGGTCTGCTCTTGTCCTTAAAGTCAATGGCGGAATTGTTCATATAACCAGAATTTAAATACATATAGGCACCTCCGATAGGGATTTTACTTAATCGTTTTCGTAAAAATCATGCTTTTTATGATATTGTACCATTTTGTGCATATTATGTCTATTATAGTTTATGGACAAAAATTGCAGAAAACACTAGAATTAAGCTAACAAAAAGGGAAGAACGAAAATAAACAGAAAAAATAAAGGTGTGTGTGGTACACACTTATAAAACCATATTGTTAATGTAAGGAGGAGGTTACAATGATCGTACCACGTTATTATGAGGATTTGAGTGTTTTACATGAGAATACGATGCCGGTGAGAGCGTATTACATTCCAGCATCAAAAAGAATGGATAATCTTGTAGAGCACCGTGAAGAGTCAGACCGTATCCAGTTCTTAAATGGAACATGGAAGTTTAAGTATTTTGACAGCATCTATGATGTAAAGGAAGAGTTTTACAAGGCGGGATTTGATGTATCAGGTTATGCAGATATGAAGGTTCCTGGTGTATGGCAGAACGAGGGTTATGACTGCCATCAGTACACAAATATCAAATATCCATTTCCATTTGATCCGCCATATGTTCCACAGGATATTCCTTGTGGCGCATATGTATATGACTTCGAGTATAAGAAGGATAAGAAGGCAGGTAAAGCTTTCCTTAATTTTGAAGGAGTAGACAGTTGCTTTTATGTATGGGTGAACGGTTTCTATGTTGGATATAGCCAGGTACCACATGCTACAAGTGAGTTCGATATCACAGAGGTTATCAATGATGGAATGAACACAATCGCAGTTTTAGTAATGAAGTGGTGCGATGGTTCTTACTTAGAAGACCAGGATAAGTTCCGTATGAGCGGAATTTTCAGAGATGTATATATCTTAAAGAGACCAGAAGCAGGCATCCGTGATTACAGAATAACAACTAATGTATCAAAGGAAGCTGCAAAAGTTAAGCTTTCTGTAGAGTTTGCAAATCCAGTAGAAACAAAGATTACACTTGAAGATAAGAACGGAGCAGTTGTTGCTGCAGACTCTATTTTAGAGAATGGAAATATTGAACTTGAGGTTGCATGCCCGGTTCTCTGGAACACAGAAAATCCTTCTCTATATACATTAGTCCTTGAGACTGAGAATGAAACAATCGTTGAATATGTAGGATTTAGAACAATTGAGATTATCGATAAGGTCATCTACTTCAACGGACAGAAGATTAAGTTCAGAGGCGTAAACAGACATGATTCAGATCCTGTAACAGGATTTGCAATCAGCTTGGAACAGCTTATGACTGACCTTGCCATGATGAAGCAGCATAATTTCAACTCCATCAGAAGCAGTCATTATCCAAATGCTCCATACTTCTACCAGCTTTGTGATAAGTACGGATTTATGGTAATTGATGAAGCGGATATCGAAGCCCACGGACCATTCATGCTTTATAGAAAAGAAGATACAGACTACAACAGATTTAAGAGATGGAATGAAAAACTGGCAGATGATCCTGCATGGGAGACATCCATTCTTGACAGAGTACAGCTGATGGTAGGAAGAGATAAGAACAGACCTTCCATCGTGATGTGGTCAATGGGAAATGAAAGTGCTTATGGCTGCAACTTTGAAAAGGCTCTTAAGTGGACAAAGGAATTTGATCCATCAAGAATCATCCAGTACGAGAGTGCAAGATACAGAAATTACGATGTGACATACAATTATGACCATCTTGATTTATACAGCAGAATGTATCCTTCATTTGATGAAATTAGAGAATATCTTGAAAAGGATGCAAGCAAGCCATTCTTACTTGTAGAGTACTGCCACAGTATGGGAAATGGCCCTGGAGACTTTGAGGATTACTTCAAGCTGATTCAGGAAAATGACCTTATGTGCGGCGGGTTTGTCTGGGAGTGGTGTGACCACGCAATCGATAAAGGCCTGGCAGAGAATGATAAGAAGATGTACTACTACGGGGGAGATCACGGCGAGACAGTACATGATGGAAACTTCTGTATGGACGGTCTTGTATATCCTGACAGAAAGCCTCACACAGGACTCTTGGAATATAAGAATGTGTACAGACCTGCAAGAGTGGTTTCATACGACGAGACAAGCGGAAAGCTGATTCTTCATAACTACATGGACTTCGATGATTTAAAAGACTTCGTTAATGCCCAGTATGAGGTAACATGCGATGGACTTACCGTAGATTCAGGAAAGCTTGCAGTACCTTCTATCGCTCCACATAGTGATGGAGAGATGGAACTTAAGATAAAGGTTCCCAATAAGGGTAAGGTATTCCTTAAGATTACTTACACACTTAAGAAAGAGATGGGACTGATTCCTGCAGGACATGTGCTTGGATTTGATGAAGTTAAGATTGCAAATGAAGATGCAAGAAATCAGAACGCAGTAAAGTGGCTGGAAAAAGAAGCAGCACAGTCTGATATGGAAGTATCAGAGACAGATACTCAGGTAATCGTAAAAGGTAAGTCATTTACTTATATCTACAGCAAGAAGAACGGAATGTTTGAGTCTTTGGTATTTGCCGGAAGAGAATATATCGACAGACCGATGGAACTGAATATCTGGAGAGCACCTACAGATAATGATATGTATGCAAAGCTTGAATGGAAGAAGGCAAAATATGATGAAGCCTATGTAAGAGCATACGAAACCGATGTTGAGCAGTCTAAAGAAGGCGTAGAGATTACGGTTAAGACTTCTATGTCAGCGGCTACCGTACAGAAGATTTTAGATGCAGCTATTACATGGAAAATCGATTGTGACGGAGCAATTACGTCATCTATCCAGGTTGTAAAGGATGATGAGTTCCCAGATCTACCAAGATTCGGACTGAGACTTTTCTTAAATAAGAAGCTTGAAAATGTTTCCTACTTTGGAATGGGACCTCACGAAAGCTACAGAGATAAGCACCAGTCTACAAGCCACGGATTATACAGAGCCAAGGTAAGTGATATGCATGAGGACTACATCATGCCACAGGAAAACAGCAGTCACTTTGATTGTGATTATGTAGAGATTGCAAATGGCCAGTTTGGTATTGCGGCAGCATCAGAGAGGACGTTCTCATTCAATGCATCTGTTTACACACAGGAAGAGCTTGAGAGAGCAGCACATAATTATGAACTTGAAGAGTCTGAAAGCACAGTGCTTTGCCTTGATTATACATTAAACGGAATCGGCTCTAACAGTTGTGGTCCTGTAGTAATGGATCAGTACAGATTCGATGATGTAGCATTTGGATTTAACATAAAGCTAGTACCTTTTGTAAAGGGTTAAAAACGAATAACTGCAGGGCGGATATGGAATCAGTAACTCCCGGGGAAAATGAAATATCCGCCGGCTGCATTATTATATGAGCAAAGAAAATTTCTTCATTACTGTTAGGGGTAACGGTTTTGAATACAAAAATGTACAGAGAAGGAGTGATCTTTTATGGAGGAAAAAAGATACTTAAAGTGGTATAACAAAGTCGGATACGGCTCTGGTGATATCGCAGGAAATGTTGTTTATGCGCTTTTATCAGCGTTTGTAATGATTTATTTAACAGATACTGTAGGACTCAATTCCGGTATCGTAGGAACACTGATTATGGTGTCCAAGATTTTCGATGGAATCAGTGATGTGTTCTTTGGAGCAATGATTGATAAAACAAAGACAAAGCTTGGTAAAGCAAGACCATGGATGTTATATGGTTATTTTGGATGTGCCATATGCTTAGTTGCAATCTTCTGTATCCCGGTTGATATGGGACAGAAAGCACAGTATGCATGGTTCTTTATCGCATATACTATATTAAATGCAGGTTTCTATACAGCTAACAACATTGCATATTCAGCACTTACAGCACTTATTACAAAGAATAACTCAGAGCGAGTTCAGATGGGTTCTATCAGATTCATGTTTGCGTTCGGTACAAGCATGTTAATCCAGGCAGTAACTGTTGGTTTTGTAGCAAAGCTTGGTGGCGGCGCTGCAGCTTGGAGAATGGTAGCAATCATTTATGCAATCATAGGTGTTATCTCTAATACACTTTCTGTTTTATCAGTAAAAGAACTTTCTGACGAGGAACTGGCAGAAGGAAAGACAGAGGAAGAAAAGGAAGAGAAGTACAATCTTATTGATGCTTTCAAGATTCTTGTTCACAATAAGTACTTCCTTATGATTTGCGGAACATACCTTTTAATGCAGCTTTATTCAGCAACACTTGGAATGGGTATCTACTTTATGAAGTATGTGCTTGGAGATGAGGGATTATTCGGAACCTTCTCATGGGCAGTAAATATTCCTATCATTGTAGGACTTTTGGTAACACCACTCCTGGTTGCAAAGTTCAGAGGTATGTACAAGCTTAATATCATAGGTTATATTATAGGTACAGCGGGACGCCTTGGTGTAGTGGCTGCTGGATATATGGGAAATATCCCACTTATGCTTGCATTTACAGCCATCGCAGCTCTGGGTATGAGTCCACTTCAGGGTGATATGAATGCACTTATTGCTACAACATCAGAGTACACAAGACTTACAACTGGAAAGAAAGTTGACGGTACAATGTATTCATGTACATCTTTTGGTACAAAGGTTGGTGGCGGTATCGGTACTGCTATCGCAGGATGTATGCTTGCAGCAAGCGGTTATATCAAGAATGCACCAGTTCAGCCAGAGTCATGTGTGAACATGCTTCATGTAATGTACTTATGGCTCCCAATGATCTTTAACTTATTAATCACATTTGTCCTTATCAAGTTAAATGTTGAGAAGGCAAACAAAGAACTTCAGAAAGAAGCAGAATAATGTCTATGTAAGAGGGGCATTGTCTTATAGGTAACCCCTTTAAGGCAACGCTTCTTTCTTAATCAAAGAAGCTGATAGGAGGTCTAAGCTTTGGAAACAAGAAGATTAAAGACTGTAGCGGCATCCGGCAATTCATCTTATAAGTATCTTCAGAATGTGTATTCTAATGCAGATGTTCAGCACCAGAATGTAACACTTGCACTTGCAATCAGAAGAAGATGGATAAGGTATTTGGCCAGGGCGCATGCAGTGTATTAAAGATAAGAAAGTATGGCGGAATGAAGGTTTTATAATAGGAGGTTTTGAGAAATGGGAGGCATTTTAGTATCAGGCGGAGCTTGATATATCGGTTCACATACAGTATATGGATTAATTATTCAGTTTTCACAAATTGTCCTTTTAGATTCTGCCTGATGCTTATGCACGGTATACATGCTCAAACATTGGTGCGTAGAAATCTAAAAGTACGTCAACATAATTCTTAATCTTGCTCATTTTGTTCATCACCTTTCTTTATCTTACATGGTCATTATAGGGCGAAAAGATATATAAATCTTGCCAAAAGGCATTAAAAAGTAGACAAAAATTGCAAACAAGTAAAATGCAGTATTATTTTGTGCATGATGCATATCATTAAGTTTATTGGAAAGTGGGAGAGAGCAGGATAAAATATTATTGAAGCGATTAATGGGATAGGAGTGGTTATTTTGCATTTAGAATATAAGGAAACAAAGCGCCTGGTAAAGATATCAGAGAGAATATCGAAGCATGTAGAGCCACACCTTCACAGTGCCTTAGAAATCGTATATGTTACGGAAGGTACGCTGGAACTTGGGATGGGAACGGATCTTTTTCATATGGAGACAGGGGATATAGGATTTATCTTCCCAGATGTTATACATCATTACCAAGTATTAGGAAGCGGTACAAGCAAGGCGTATTATATACGGATCCAGCCTTCGACGGTTGGCGCTTTTTTTGATAAGCTTCAGAAATACGCACCGAAATGTCCTGTAGTTACAAAAGATAAAATATGTGCCGATTTGGTGAATGCTATCACAGCAGTCGCACATACAAGCGAGTCCGAGGAAATGGTTGTGGAAGCGTATGTGCAAATCATTCTGGCAAAATGCCTACCGGAATTATCACTTGTGGAGAAACAGAACGTGGGAAGTACAGACTTGGTATATCAGGTGGTTTCATATATATCTGCTCATTTTAGAGAAGAGATGTCATTAGAAAAGATGGCATCTGATCTTGGTGTAAGTAAATATGTATTATCGAGAACATTCTCTGGAACATTCCACAGGAACTTCAGCCAGTATCTGAATGATACCAGAATGAACTATGCGGTTCACTGCCTTGAAACAACGAATGACAATATCCTCGATATCAGCATGGAGAGTGGATTTGACAGTCAGAGAACCTTCAACAGAGCGTTTAAGGACAGGTATCATATGACTCCAAGCGAATACAGGAAGAACTGCAAAGGGTTGTGATAGCAGATAAATTGATAAAAAATATGCTTTATATCGTGAGGGGTCACTGATATTGTAGACGCATTAACATAGGTGACAAAATCAGTATCATATAGTAACCGAATGCATCGAAGCTTTCTTGGAGTAGTTATTATTCTGATTGGAATTGATGCGTTTTCGGAATCGAAGGAAGTGATATTGAAAGTGTAATTTGTTTCTCTGATTATAGCAAACTGAGCTACAAAAGGGAAGTATGATATGGTCCAAGATATCCCCACCGGAGAGGGGCCGTTTTCCTTACTCGCTGTCACAGTTGGCCTGGTAATAGTAGCCATGTCCGCGCTTCTCGTCGTCAAAGGTAAACTAGCAAATTTCATTATACATATGGTTAAGGATATAGGTCTGGTAGTCATAGGCAAAGTTTTTGCAGATTTCCGCCCGGCGTGGTGCGTCGGCCCTATTCTCCGTCCAGTCATTTCGGCAAAGCTCGGTCTTTTCATATTCCTCCAATTCATCCGTGTAATAGTATTTGGTAAATCCCTACGTGGTCTGGTAATTCGCCAGGTGGAAAAGCAAGGCTTTTTATAACTTTTTTGGAGTTAAAGTTTTAGTTCTGCTATGACAACAAAATTAAAGTTGCCAACCAGCGGATTCAAGCTTCAGAGTTAAAAATTTCTTATAAATACCTTGTTGCGAAATCAAGGTATCATGTGTGCCTTGCTGAACAATTTTTCCCTGATCAATAACGATAATCTGGTCTGCATTTTTCACCGTACTTAAACGATGTGCAATCGAAATTAGTGTCTTATCCTTTGTAAGTTCTGTGATTGCAGATAAGAGTGCCTGCTCGTTCTCCGGGTCAACGCTGGAAGTCGCCTCGTCCAGAATGATGATCGGAGCATCTTTAAGGATTGCTCTGGCAATGGAAATACGTTGTTTTTCAACCCCGGAAAGTGTAGAGCCCCCCTCGCCGATGATTGTATTGTACCCATCTGGCAATGCTGCAATAAAATCGTCGCAGCAAACGCGTTTTGCAGCCTTCACTTCTTCCTCATGGGTAGCATCGGGCTTGCCAAATTTGATGTTGTTTTCTATAGAATCATGGAAAAGGTACACATTCTGAAAGACCATGCTGATATGTTCCAAAACACTGTCCGCAGTATAGTTTCTGACATCCTTTCCACCGATCCGCACAGCCCTATCCTGCACATCCCAAAACCGGGCAATCAAATTACACAAGGTTGTTTTCCCGCTGCCAGATGGCCCGATAACAGCGCAGGTAGTATGCTCTGGAATATTTAAAGAGATCTCATGGATTGTCCCGGCATATAGAAGTTTAAAAACAGTGTGTGCCATGCAGTAGCAACTTTGCAGACAAGTAAGTTCCTCACGGTGGACGAAGATTACTTTCTCACCCTGACTGATATAGGTCGAGAAGTATCTGTAGAAATTTACAGGAAACATTGTTTCTTTACCAGACAGCCTATCGCCACAGGCGTTGACTGTTAAACAGCGTAGGCCGAAGCGTGCCAGATTGAACATACTACCAGCAATGAAATCTTTTATAAGCAAAAAAACTATAAGCAATGTGGATAAGGCAAGATAACACAGCCTGCTACTTGCCGGGATAGGCCAATCTGCCTTGTGCGGATTGGCCTATTTCTATGTTAAGGAGTTTTTTATATGTACGGTTCTTAAATGTCATCGTACTGGACTTATATACTCAAAAAATATTTTCAAAAACTTTCCGGTTTGCACCCCTGAGATGTGTTCTGGTTATGTGAGGAGGCGAAAAAACACCAATCAGCTCAAATCTGCAAAAAGGAGGGATGTCGTATGAACGCACCCTCTGATTATGAAAAACGAATCGTTGCCATGGTGAATCAGAACTTTTTATGAACAAGGAAGCTCAGAGCCATGAATTATGACGAAGTCGGCCCGGATAGCCGGATATACCGGCAAATTGATGAAGATATAACTTGACATTGTTTGCAAAATATAATGGAGAAAAGAAGTTTTCAGAAATTTGCAGAGATATAGAATTAACACCCTCATAAAATTATGTTATGTTTAAACAGCTGGGGTATAGCGAGAAGTACAAAAGTGAAAATGTTGAATTGCATATAAGAAATACTAGATATCCGAAAATGATAGGTATTTTTTCTAGACAAAAAAATCCTGACATCCTGACAGGTAAGCGCTTCAGGATTCTTACCCTGATATTTCAGAAAGTAAGAAACGTAGTTTTTATAGCAGTTGATGGAACGTTCTTTGAGGTTACGGATTTTTCCTGCTTCCTCAAGCAGTTCTAAATATTTTTCGTACATAATAAAATCCTCCATGTAAAATCAGTAGTTATCACACAACACTGCTTTACACGGAGGTGCATTTGGGTCATAAAACCGCTTGCCAATCAAGCGGAAGGGTGGTATTCTTTTCATAGGCAGTGGAAAGGTCGATCCTGTTTGATTGTTTCGTTGTGGTGACTTAACAATACTACTTTTAGGACTTGCTTTCCACTGTTTTTTTGTTATAGAAAACAGAAAATCGCTATGCCACAGCCTTGGCAGACCATCGCGCAGCGATTTTGTTCAATCCCAGTTTAATGAACATACTATCTTACGACATAAAACTACCAATCATGTTTGTTTTTATGGAATTAACGCTCCTAACAAATGCAAAGGAGTATTATAATAAGGGTGCAAAGAAGGATGCTATGATATTTGCGGGTGTAGCAATTTTTGTTTATGTAGTTACGGCATATAATTTAATTAGCAGATTATTGTAAATTTCTGTTTTTTAAAGGAAGTTGCAAATTGGAAGTTGCGGAGGTGTCATATGGAAAAAGAAGTAGTTGGAACTGTAATCGAGACTAAAAAGCAATGGTGGTTGAAAATCAACAAAAAAACCGCAAGAACACATGCTCTTGATGGTGCGGCATTTCCTTATATCATAAAAGTCAAATATACAGTAGATGGAAATGATTATGTTAAAAGGAAATGGCTAGGAATAGGTTATTCTGTTCCTGATGTTGGTAGCTCTTTAACAGTTGCTTATTGTGTTGAAAAGCCAAACAAGGCAAAAATTCTTTTGTAGATAACTCCTAGTTTATGCGGAAGATACGCTCAAAATCGCCAAACCGACGGAGTGATCCGCCAGCGGTGGCGGTCGTAAGACATATCGCCACGCAAGCTTGCTGGCGAGGGGGCGGTTCACTTCGGCGGTTCGGCGAGCGTAGCGAGCCTTATAAGCCCCCGTTATCTAACAAGGGGGGCACAAGAAACAAAAAACAATGGACGATAGTAAGCGGAAAACGCTGTAAATACAGGGTAAAACCGCATTTTTAAGGGTGTGAGATAACATACAGCAATCTTACATGGCAAAACAGAATATTTTAAGCATAGGACAGTTGATTTTAGATTGACTGTCCTTTTTTCATGCAATGAAACAGAAAGGAAGGATAACATGAACAATAATGATTTTATACAAGAACTAAAGGAAAAGCGTGAGGAATACGGCATTTCACAATCAAGATTTGCCGTTGCCTGCGGTATCAGCCGAGAGCATTATAATCGTATTGAGAACGGTAAAACACCACTTACAGAAGAATTGAAGCAGCAAATCACAAAACAGCTAGAGCGTTTCAATCCAGATGAACCGCTGTTCCTGCTGATTGATTACTTCCGTGTCCGCTTCCCTACCACGGACGCACTGACCGTTATAAAAGACGTTCTACATATCAAGCTCAAACATATGCTCCATGCGGACTACGGGCAATACGGCTATGAGGAGCAGTATTTTACAGGTAATATCGTACTGCTGGTATCTTCTAATCCTGTATTGGGCGTACTTCTGGAACTGAAAGGAAAAGGCTGTCGGCAAATGGAAGCCTATCTGACCGCAGAGGGGCGAAGCTGGTTTGATTTTATGCTGGACTGTCTAAGTGCTGGAGGCGTGATGAAACGTCTTGACCTTGCAATCAATGACCGTGCAGGCATTTTAGATATTCCCATGTTGGTCGAAAAATAGAAGCGTGGCGAAGCAATCTCATACTTCCGAGGGCAAAAGCATTATGACGGTACGCAAAAGAACGGGGACGACGTGCCAGAGGGTACAGGCAATACGCTGTATATAGGCTCAACAAAGAGTGAGGTATATTTCTGCATTTACGAAAAGGCAAAGGAACAGTACGCAAAATTTGGGGTGGATATAGAAGATATGGAAGTCAAGAACCGCTTTGAGATACGGCTAAAGAACGAGAGAGCCTATCGTGCTGTTGTTGACCTGCTGACCTACTATGACGCTGAACGGACAGCCTTTTCTATCATCAACCATTATCTCCGCTTTGTAAACGCTGAGGAAGATAAACCAAAAAGTGAATGGAAGCTCAATGAGGAATGGGCGTGGTTTATAGGGGAACACAGGGAAGCACTCAAGCTGACGACACAGCCAGAACCCTTTACCCTAGAACGAGCCTTACGCTGGCTACACAGACAAGTAGCACCGACGCTGAAAATGGTACAGGAGCTTGATAAACAGAACCACACGACGATATTAAAAGATATGTTGGAGCATACGGAACTTAGCGAGAAGCATAAGTATTTGCTGGAACTGGAAAAAACGGATATAAAGGACAGAATAGACACTGCCATGCAATGAACTTGACAGTGTCTTTTTTATGTAAGTCTATTAAAGGTTTGCCAGAAGCAGAGAGAGAATAAAAAGGCTCAATAGAACTGCACAAACTAATCCAATGATATTGATATATTTTTTCCAGTTATTCTTAAAAATCTTTGAAATGACAAAAGCAATCCCAATTCCGATTATGCCGCCTAATGTGTTTGCAATAAGGTCTGTAATATCCGTTGCACCGATAGCGAAAATAAACTGAATGACCTCAAAACCCAGACTTGTTAAGAAAATAGGAATGATTTGGGAAAGGAACGATTTTTCCTGCCATAGAGTATATGTGAAAACACCAAACGGCACAAAAGCTAACGCATTTTGGATAATTTCACTGAAATCTATCTGACCGTTTACGATAACAGACTCGCTAAAAGGAATTAGATTGATATTTCTGATATGGTCTAAATCAGCGAAAGAAAACTGAAATTTTAACAGAAATTTTATATAAGATTTTGAATTATCCCTATAAACACTATATTTATAAGCAGTTTCAAAATTGAAAAACATTCATTTTACCACGAATTTACCACGATTGAAGAGCCTTGATATGACAATATAAGCCACAAGGGAGATAGCACATGAAATGAAACTGTGTATCTCCTTTTTTCATAACACTTGACTACTTCTCTCTGATTTCAAACCTTAAAATGGCTTTCATCATTTCTGTATGAATTTGACCTTTTAATTCTTCATCAACCTGCATATTTACAGTACCATTTGCATGATAGCATGGACGCAAGCATACTTTAGAGATATAAGTGTTGTAAAAGTCTAAAATTCATCTGACTGCCTTTTCATCTCCATTAGACGCTCTGCAAATAAGGTCGTAAGAGGGATAACCATAATCTTTTTTCATTTTTCCTATTCCCTTTCATTCAATAACTTCTGTAATTTTCTTAGTCCTCTATCCCGTCTGCTATTGATAGCTGAACGTGATACATGATACAATTTTGAGATTTCTCTGTCGTTCATGCCTTGAAAGAAACGCAACAAGATAGCATTACGCTGTTTCTCTGTTAATTCTTTCAATGCTGTACTTAATTCTTCATCAGCTACATAAATTACAAAATGCATAACTTGAAACGATACAAAATCGCAAGAATATTCATCATTCATACCATGTTCAATTTGTTTCATTTCAGGTAATTCATACAAACGGAATATTTCATAGCGAAAATATTTGTTTATAACTTCTGA
This sequence comes from Extibacter muris, assembly GCF_004345005.1. Taxonomy (GTDB): domain Bacteria; phylum Bacillota; class Clostridia; order Lachnospirales; family Lachnospiraceae; genus Extibacter; species Extibacter muris. The sequence goes on along the minus strand of NZ_SMMX01000004.1, from coordinate 115,078 downwards.
AAATGCAGAAAAGAGGTATATAAAAAGCCCGTACAAAACATATAGTCTGTACGAGCTAATTAAAGTGATATTTGATTGTATATCTTTTCCTGCAAGCCTAATTGTATCTGCTATTCCTGCGGTATTTCATCATAAGAGACTGATAGACAGCTCCGTTGTCACGAAAAACATAGTCACAAAATTCTTGAAGCTGTTCTTTGGAATAGAGGTCAAACGGAAGTTCAAATAGTTTCTTTTCTACTGTATTCTTGATGTAGGGTAAATCTGAAATATAAGCACACTCCGTTTCAATCTTCATGTCCTCAAAAATATCTCTGTCCATAAAATTCCCCGCAGTCTTTATCTGCTTTTGCGTGATTTCCTTACTGTGAATACGCCAGCCAGCAGACCAAGAGATACGAACATGAGCGCAAGCCATGTTGTCATATTCGTGCTGTCACCAGTTTTAGGGCTGTTAGACGTTGTCTGTTTATCTGTGCTTGCTGGTTTCCTATCCGTATCCGTTGCAGACGGTTTCTTGTTATCATCTATTGTTGGCTTTTGTGTGTCTTTTGCCTTGACAGTAACGGTAATCGTTTTTGTGCTTGAAGCACCCTTGCTGTCTGTTACTTTGTATGTAACTTCATAAACGCTAGCCTTGCTTGTATCTACGTTATTTTCTAAGACTTCGATTACTTTTGTAAGGTCGCCATCTTCTTTATCAGAAGCAGTAACACCCTCTAATGGATTGAATGTATCACCGACTGTCAATGTCTTATTACTGGCATTGATAGTTGGAATTGCGTTTAATTCTTCCATAGGAATCGGGCATACTATACTTTCCCCATTAACAACCTCATAATGATTGGTATCATCTGGTGTAAATGTCCATTTATATGCTTTTCCTAATTCTACTGTTTGATTTCCATCTTCCCATGTGAATGTTCCTGCAACGGTTTCTCCAATCTTATTTTTCATTGTTCCGCTCAGTTGAACTTCCGATAAGGATTTTCCGCTTTCAATGACATCAAATACAGGATTTCCTGTCGGTTTACCCTTAACAATACTATAACGGCGTGATACATAGCTATAAGTCTTTGTATCTTTGTTGTAACCATTTATCACAAATGAATATACTCCTAATTCTTTAGGTGCAATTTTTTCTAAAGCCTCTTTTGTTAGTTGGTTATTTGTAACTTGTTCTAAGTGTGAACCGGCAAACTTTGTATCTTCAGCTACTGCATGGAAATGAACCGTGAATTTTGTAATCGTGTTACTTGTATTCTTTCCTTTTGTATATAAAGTTGTCAAGTCTTTTGTGGTAGGTACTACTCCTTGTCCTGTATATTCATAAACCTGTTCTTCAAAGATTTTTAATGGTTCACTTTCCCCTTCAAGATACATATCTACTTCGTTCATTCCTTCTTCATAACAAGTAACAAATAATGTGATTGTATCTCCTTGTTGCCAATTTGTCCCTATTGTAGTGAAACGATAGTTTGGATTCTTTAGTTTCATTTCTACACGAATACTATGAGGATTTCCATTTTCATCAACAGTTGGATGAGTTGGTAAAGTATCAGTAGTAATTTTGTTATTACTAACATCATTTACATAGGTATATTCCACATCGCCGTTTGCTCCCATACTAGGGTTAAGCGTAATCTTTGGCTTAGAAATATCTGCTTCATAACCGGATTCTCCGTGTTTCTCTTTTACTGGATAGAATCCTAAAATATCACTGATTTTAGGCGCTGTTCCGTCTTCATTTAATGAATATACAATATATGGGCGACCGTCTTCTGTTTTATCTGGTGAGCCATAGATTATACTCATAGGAGTTACTTCTATATTGACCGTTAGGGTTCCAGTACTGCCATGGTCATCTGTGGCAGTGGCAGTGATGGTAGTTTTACCAACCTTATTTGCCTTTAGCTTTTTACCCTCAATAGAGACAATGGTTCTATCGCTGGATTCCCAGTTGGAAAGAGTGACATCAGCAATGGTCGGAAGCGCCTTAGTAGAGCCATACTCCATGGAAACATCATCCGTTTTCAATTCGATCCACTTGGCGTAGTAGGTTTCGCCTGTTGTTGGCATGGTAACTTTATCGCCCCAATCGTTGTTTGTGCCGTCTTTGGTGTACCAGCCCTTAAAGATGCTACCCGATTTAGAAGGGACGGCCAGCTTTCCTTGTTCAAATACTGTATCGTCAGCAAAAGTACCGCCATTGGTAACCGCAAGAGCAGTTTTAGTTGTATCAAAGCCATTTGATGTCGAATCTAAATTACCAGAATTCTGTAGCATTAATGCAATTAAAGATTTATTGCCCAAATAAATCACGCTGTTCGACGACATCCCTTTAAATATCTGATTATTGGCATTTATTCCTTGAGGAATATTCTTTACTGACGACGGGATGTAGGCAGCTACCAGTGAAGAAGCTCCGTAAAACGCTTTAGAACCGAATGTAGTGAGTTGATTGGGCAGTATCACTTTTTCTAAACTTGAACATCCTTCAAATGCTGAGTTCTCAATTTGAATAACAGAATCAGGAATAAAAAGAGAAGACAGTTTCGAACAGTTTTTAAATGTATCTTTGTTTATTTTAATAAAGTTTGAATTATCAGGAAGCGCAATCTTTGTAAGGTCGTTGCAGTTCATAAAAGCCTGAGCTCCTATCGTTGTAATCGTATTTGGCAACTGTATTTCTTTTAACGACTTACACTCCTGAAATGCTGAAGTCCCGATTTCAGTAATAGCTCCCTTGAAAACTACCTCCTCAATACTTGTTTTGCCAAAGGCATAGGTGGGAATCGAAGTAACCCTACTCGGAACAGAAAGACTTCCTGACAAAGAACTATTATAAAAAGCTTGTTCTTCAATAGTTTCTAAATTTTCAGGAAGATTAATTGAAGTAATAGCAGAGCCATAAAAAGAATCCTTACCTATCCTAAGAAGTGAAGAAGGCAAACTTACTAGTTTCAGATTTTTATAGTTTTTGAAAAACTTCGCTCCTACAGAGGTAACTCCATTTTCAATTACAACTTTTTCAATTTGGTTAGAATAGGCATCCCACTCTGGTGCACCACTTTTGATATTATCGGGATATCCAGTATACGCATCTCCCATAGGACCAGAACCAGAAATAATAAGAGTATACATGTTTTCACTTGAAGTAGATGAGTCAAGTCTCCACGTCACAGTATTCGTATATCCATTTATAGAATATGGTCCACAATTTCCGCTCATAGTATCACTAGACTGTGGTGTAATCTCTGCTTCTGGTTCAGTTTCCGCAATACTACGGTTCATTATTACAGAACCGCTCTCTGTTTTTGTAATCACATCATCTTCGCCCGTTGTGTCTGTATTTTTTGTATCGTCCGTTGTTGCACCAGTCGTATCATCTGTTGTATCAGTGTCATCTGTCATATTTGATGTATAGTCAGTTACATTTTCCTGTACTATGACATCATCATTTTCCTGTGCCCAAACAAGATTAGACTGTACACCAAAGCCCATACATAAGACAAGCACGCAGGCAAGTATGCGTTTTAATTTTTGCTTCATCTTGTTTCTCTCCTTTTTGATTTTTCATATTTATGGAAGTTTTAAACCAGATAGGACAAATCCTGTACTTCCATGAGCTGTTGTTTCTCTGGCTTGCACTTCCGATTTCTCATTATGAGAAATTCTTGTTTTGCCGTTATCTCGCTCTCAACCTCCCCTCATTGTTGATGATGATATTCACATCAGGATAAAAGGATAGAATGGTAGAAATATAAACGGCACAAAAATCAGACTTTTTGTGCCGTGTGTGCTATCATTTAGTGTAGGATAATTTTGGATAAAAACAGCGGTTTTAAACTTAAATCAATACAAAAAACCAAAGTTTAGAAGTGGTGTAGAAAGTCTACTTTTTATGCCTTTTGTTGTTGATAACGGGCTATCCACCTCGCAAATGTTGTGTGATGGGTATTTAGTCGTCGTCCACCCTCACGCATACTGATTTCCCCAGTTTCCCACAGTTGATAAATTTCTTCAAATTGTTCTGGAAAATCATTCTTTGGTCGGCCAAATTGTACGCCTTTTTCTTTTGCGATACGTATTCCTTCCGCTTGTCTTTGTTTTGTGTTTTCTCTTTCAATCTGGGCAACGTAGGAAAGTATCTGCAATACCAAATCTGCTATAAATTTTCCTGTAACGCCATTCACTTGATTTCTGGTATCAAGCAGAGGGAAATCCAACACAATCAGTTCAATGTCTTTTACTCTTGTTAGATAACGCCATTGTTCTAGTATTTCATCATAATCACGCCCCAGACGGTCTATGGACTTAATATAAAGCTCGTCGCCTGCTTTCAGCTTTCTTATCAACCTTTGATAATTCTTGCGTACAAAATCCTTTCCTGATTGTTTATCAATATACATCTGTTTCTTTGTCAGACCAACTTCCTGCATGGCTTCCACCTGCCTTGCGATATTCTGGTCTTTGCTTGAAACTCGGATATATGCGTATTTCGCCATAATAGATTCCTCCTTTGTCTATTATCCACAAAGGAGATTATAATCAAGGTATTAGGATAAGAGATGAATGAAAGGCAAAGGTCAGCGTGCATTTTTAAGTCTGCACTGTTATAAATCTACCTTACAATCTTCCGGTTACTATCCTTATGTAGCACAAGCTCAAACTGCGATACCTGCATTGCCTTCGTCTGATTTACCATAAATCACATTTTATCCCTTTCTTTCTCTTGATTAACCAGCACAGAAAAGAAAAAGCCCTGTCAAGAGCCACCATTGGTGGTGCTTTGCACTCTTGATCGGGCTTTTTGTTTGCTGTATCTTCTCGCAAGAGGAAAAAGGTTACTCGTCCTCATCATTAAAATAATTATTCCTTAATACTTCCTGTAAAAGTTCCACATCTTCCTTTGAATTTGGATTTATCCTTTTTACAGCATAGTAAGGTGTTTTATACTTGTGTCCCTCTGTGCTTTCCCCGAACATATCCATGCTGTATAAATCATCATAACGGTCTAAAATCTTCTGAAATTTCAAATGCTGGATAACTTCTTTGATTGGGTAAAGGTCGCTTGCCTTGATATTCTTGCCGTTGATATAATCAGTAATATATTTACGTAGCTGTTCTAATTCATATTCCAGCCATTCTTCTTCGCTGTCAAAAAAGTTATCATAATGTCCATGTTTCAGTTCTGCATTTAAACGTTCTTCCGCTCTTAGAAACTGGCAGACTTCCTTTTCTGCTTGATTGACATATTTCCATTCCCCCGATAACAATTCGTTCGGTGTTACGTCCAACACTTCCATTATCTTTTCCAGCGTATCATAAGCAGGATAATTCAACCCTCTTTCAATCTTGGAAAGGCTCTGCATATTGATACCGATTTTGTCCGCAAGCTCCTGTTGTTTCATTCCTCTGAATTTTCTTATGGTCTGTATATTATTTCCTAAATGGCTTATTTTCATCGCATAACCCTCCATATCTTGTTATATCTTCACTGTTATAAATCTATCACGCTTAATATAGTTTGTAAAGACAAAAAAAGATATTGACAAATAAGCATATAAGAATTACTATCTCCTTGTAATTGAATAAGCACAATAGAATGAAATATAAGAATGTTCAAAAAGTAAAACCTATCTGATTAAACCCGTAGATATGAATATTGATTGAAATGGTACTTGTTAGAAAAGAGAAAAACAGACTTAGCTAACAAAGCATTGTAGGACTGCTGGCGTGCGTAAGCAACAACGCCATGACGGCTCTGCCGTCAAAGGACGGAAATGCTTTGTCGGCTGGCGAGCCTGCGAGCCTTGTCTGTGCCCCCGTTCTCTAACAGGGGGGCACTATTACACAAAAGACAAGTCAAAAACCATACAACCCCAAAGCTGTAAGGAGTAATGAGAAGTTTTAAGAAGATGGTGCATATCACACCTTTTGAAAGTTGGTTTACAGGTATTTCAAGGCTATTGTGGGATTGGAGGAAAACAATGAACAACTTAGAATTTGCACTTGAAATGAAGAGCAAGCGTCTTGCCAGCGGTCTTTCACAAGGAGAGCTGGCAGGTCTTACCCATGTATCAAGATATAGTATCAACCGCTTTGAGAACGGAAAAGCCAACGCCAGCAAGGAAACACAGAACATTATCCTGCGTTGTCTGAATTACTATATCTGTGATAAGCCTTTTTATCTGCTCGTTGATTATCTGTCTGTCCGTTTCCCAACGACCGACGCATTGGAAGTTATCCGAAAGGTGCTTGGCATGAAAACAGATTATTTTATCCATTATGACTATGGGTATTATGGCTATAAGGAGCATTACGCCTACGGGGAAATCAAGGTCATGGCTTCTGATGAGGAACACATGGGCGTATTCTTGGAATTAAAAGGAGCAGGCTCACGCAACATGGAATATGTCTTGCAGGCACAGGACAGGGATTGGTATTCATTCTTAAACCGCTGTCTTGACTGTGGTGGTGTTATCCGTCGATTTGATTTAGCAATCAACGATATGTGCGGTCTGCTGGATATTCCCGTCTTGTCTGAAAAATACAGAAATGGCGGTGCGGATTGTCGCTGTAAAAACTATGAAAATGTGCAGGGCGGTAAACTAAGCGGAAGAAACCGCAATTTAGCAAGCACACTCTATATCGGCTCAAAGACAAGCACAAAATATTTCTGCCTGTATGAAAAACAAAAGGAACAGGCAACGAAAAAGAAACATACGGATATTATCAACCGTTTTGAAATCCGTCTGCGTGACACAAAAGCGGTACAGGCAGTCGAGGAACTGTTACTAACGTATAACCCTCATGGACTGGTGTTTTACCTCATTACTGATTTTGTGGACTTTCCCGACTATCCATTGTGGGAGATATTCGTTTCCCATGACAGTTTATCTTTTGAAATGAACCCCGTACCCGTCAACATGGAACGCACTCTGCAATGGCTGGAAAGACAGGTCATGCCGTCAATCGTGATGATAGAGGAAATCGACAGGCTGACAGGCTCAAACTATATGAAAATGATTGACGAAGCCACCCACCTTTCCGAAAAACAGGAAATGCTTGTGGAACAGATATGTACGGATATAGCAGACGTAATCGAAAATGAGGGGGTGTTTTATGAGTAATGCACAGGATATTCCCGTATGGGAAAAATACACCCTTACCATTGAAGAAGCGTCAAAGTATTTCCGCATTGGAGAAAACAAGTTAAGGCGATTGGCAGAGGAAAACAAGGACGCTGGCTGGCTCATTATGAATGGCAACCGCATACAGATTAAACGCCGACAGTTTGAACAGGTCATTGATAAATTGGACGCAATCTAATGCAAATGAGCCTTGTATGTGTTATGATGAACACAAGTCATATCAAGGCTCTTTCCAACAAGGAAAGGAGCAGACACCATGAAAGAAAAAAGACGGGATAACAAAGGACGTATCCTGCATACTGGAGAGAGCCAACGAACAGACGGAAAATACTTATATAAATATGTGGACGCATTTGGAAACACAAAATATGTGTATGCTTGGAGATTGACACCCACAGACCCGACACCAAAGGGAAAACGGGAAAAGCCCTCACTTCGAGAACTAGAACAGCAGATAAGACGTGACATTGAGGACGGTATCGACAGCACAGGCAAGAAAATGACGCTTTGCCAACTCTACGCCAAACAGAACGCACAGAGGGCAAACGTGAAGAAAAGCACACAGAAGCAACGGGAACAGCTCATGCGGTTATTGAAAGAGGACAAGTTAGGTGCTAGGAGCATTGATACAATCAAACCCTCTGACGCTAAGGAATGGGCGTTACGCATGAAAGACAAAGGCTTTTCCTACAATACCATTAACAACCATAAACGCTCGTTAAAAGCGTCATTCTATATCGCCATACAAGATGATTATGTGAGAAAGAACCCTTTTGATTTCAAGTTGAGTGAAGTCCTAGAAAATGATACAAAAGAGAAAGTCGCATTGAAAGAGGAACAGGAACAAGCCTTATTATCATTCATCAAGACGGACAACGTGTATCACAAGTATTATGATGATGTGCTGATACTGTTAAAGACAGGACTTCGTATCTCGGAACTATGCGGACTGACAATCATGGACGTTGATTTTATCCATGAGGTTGTGGTTATCGACCACCAGTTATTAAAAAGCAAGGAACAGGGTTATTATATTGAAACGCCTAAGACAAAGAGCGGAACAAGGCAAGTACCATTAAGCAAAGAAGCGATACAGGCATTTCAAAGGATTATGAAGAAACGCCCAAAAACAACCATAGAGATAGACGGACGCACAGATTTCTTGTTTATCAATCCGAAAGGCAAACCAAAAGTTGCGATTGATTACACTATGCTTTTTGTCCGTATGGTAAAGAAATACAACAAGCACCACAAGGACAATCCCTTGCCACATATCACACCGCACACGCTACGTCATACGTTCTGCACAAGACTGGCAAGCAAGAACATGAACCCGAAAGATTTACAGTATATCATGGGACATTCAAATATCAGTATCACAATGAACTGGTACGCTCATGCGTCCATAGATACCGCAAAATCAGAGGTACAGCGTCTAATCGCATAGAAGTATTTACCACGATTTTAACCACGATTGACAGGGAAAATATAAGAAGATAGACCTAGATATGTGAGGTTTACCACAAAAGCAAAATGCCCGTAGAGCCGATAAAATAAGGCTTTGCGGACATTTAAGAAGATATAAAAAGATAGTCAAAAAGACATATATAATTTCTAGTAATTATCCACCCTAAAGCAAGCAGATAAAAAAACAATAAACCTAAAGTGACTTTTTTTGACTTCATTTCTTCTACCACCTTGTATAATGTATTTAGGTTGTTCAAGGGATACCTATAAACCCTTAGACCTACTTCTTTACATCTCCAGTCTGATAGGAGAAAATAGTTGGTCTTTCTTATTGTGCAAACATGATATCACAGTTATAATAAAAAGACCAGAAGAAATCAGAAAAAGGAGAGAATTTTCATAGGGGTCAGACCCCTGTGATATAAAGGGGACCGACCCCTATGAAAATTATGGAGTATATACCAGCAAAAACGATTGTGACGCGCATGAAGAAGCCTGGAGAATGGTTTGGTGCCGATTATAATATGAATATCTATAAAGGGTGCTGCCATGGCTGTATCTATTGTGACAGCCGTTCGGACTGTTATGGCATCGATAGGTTTGATGTAGTACGTGCAAAAGAAAATGCGCTGCAGATTATTAGGGATGATCTGAGGAGAAAAACTAGAAGAGGTGTGATAGCTACCGGAGCAATGAGCGACCCGTATAATCCGTACGAAAAGGATCTGCAGTTGACCCGGCATGCACTTGAATTGTGTGACGCATTTGAATTTGGTGTTACAATTGCAACGAAAAGTACGATGCTTGGGAGGGATATTGATATCTTAGAGAGTATAAAAGAGCATTCTCCTGTGTTATGTAAAGTCACCATTACCACGGCAGATGACAATCTTTCTTCAAAAATAGAACCAGGCGCACCTGTTTCTTCCCGCCGCTTTGAACTGATACATGATTTATCGGGCCGGGGAATACCGGCAGGTATTCTTCTTATGCCTGTTCTGCCTTTTCTAGACGATACAATAGACAATATACGATTGATCGTACGAAGAGCCGCAAGAAGCGGAGCTCATTTTATCTATCCCGCTTTCGGAGTGACGCTGCGAGACAATCAACGACAGTGGTATCTTCAAAAGCTCGAACAGTTATTTCCAGATCAGCAGCTTACGGAAAAATATAACAGGCAATATGGCACATATTACGAATGTAGAAGTCCCAGAGCAGGGAATCTATGGAAGTGCTTTAAAGAGGAATGTGAAGAAAATGGAATCTTGTATAATATGAAAGACATTATACACCACTACAAAGCACCTTATCGATGTGAGCAGTTGAGTTTATTTGATGATATACAATTTGATTAAAAGTCAGAAAATGAAGAGAATTTCGAAAGGGGGCAGACCCTTTCAATAAGGAGGAGCAATGGGTAAGAAAGAAGTTAAGACGAATGCGATGCGTATTCTTGATCGTATGAAAATTCCGTACGAGTATGATACGTATGAGTGTGATGATTTTGTGGACGGCATCCAGGTGGCGGACATGCTCGGAACGGACCGCAGCCTTGTGTACAAGACGCTAGTGGCTGTCGGCAAGAGCGGCGGCTGTTATGTGTTTGTCATCCCTATCGAAGCGGAGATCGATTTCAAGAAGGCGGCCCGTGTCGTAGGCGAGAAGTCTCTGGAAATGCTCCACCTGAAAGACTTGACAAGGGTGACCGGCTATATCCGAGGCGGATGCACCGCGATTGGGATGAAAAAGCAGTACCCGACTGTGATTCAGGAATCAGCACAGCGGCTGCCTCATATGTATGTAAGCGGAGGAAAGCTCGGCACGCAGCTGAAGCTTGCTCCCGAGGACCTTGGGAAAGCAGCAGGCGCCTCATTCGCAGACGTCACCCACAAACAATGGAAGCAGATGGTACCGCAGACAGGAGGAACAGATGATGGAATACCTTGGTAAGAAAATTGAGACGGTAATACTTGACATAGGCAATGTATTGATTGACTTTGCATGGGAGGCTTACCTTGCATCCTTTCAATACAGCAGCGAGATGTACGAAACGGTAGCTGACGCCATGTTCCGGAACGAGGACTGGTGCATGGGCGACTCAGGTCTCGTTACGACCGGACAGTGGCTGGAACTCTTTATTGAAAATGCTCCGGAGGCAGAACCTCAGATTCGAGAGGTATTCGCAGATTTCGGCCGCTCTATTGTCCCATATCCCTTCACGGAGGAATGGATCAGGCACCTCAGAGGGCAGGGAGTACGGCTCTATTACCTTTCCAACTATTCAGAGGAAATGTACCGCCAGTCAAAGGAGCAGCTGTCATTTCTCCGCATGCTCGACGGCGGCATCTTCTCGTGGAAAGAACGCCTGATGAAGCCGGATCCCGCCATATACAGCCTTCTTATCAGGCGGCACGGCATCACCCCCGAAAACGCCGTCTTCTTCGACGACTGCAGGAAAAATGTAGAAGCCGCACGAAATTCAGGACTAAACGCAGTGTTATTTACGACAGATATTCCATTGCGGATGCTCGAAAAATGATGTAATATAAATAGAGAATTACGCAAGAAGACAATGGCAGTTATGGAGGATTACAGAAAAGATGAAGAAAGTTGTAAAGTTTGGCGGGAGTTCGCTGGCAAGTGCCGCACAGTTTGAGAAAGTAGGAGCAATAATCAGAAGAGATGACTCGAGACGCTATGTAGTTCCGTCCGCACCCGGTAAACGAACGCCGAATGATACAAAGGTAACAGATATGCTGTACAGCTGTTACGGCCAGGCTATCATGGAAGAAGAGTTTGAAGAACAGCTAAAAGAAATCAAATCCAGGTTCAAAGAGATAATCAAAGGCCTTAAGCTTAATCTGTCACTGGATGCAGAATTCAAGACAATCGAAGAGAACTTCAGCAAAAAGATCGGAAGAGACTATGCGGCATCCAGAGGGGAATACCTGAATGGAATAATTATGGCCGCTTACCTCGGATATGAGTTTATAGATGCGGCAGAGATCATCGTATTTGATGAGGCAGGCGAATTTGATGCATCTGCCACCAACAAGATCTTGTCAGAAAGGCTTGCACGGACCGAACGCGCTGTGATTCCAGGATTCTACGGGGCTATGCCGGACGGGAAGATCAAGACATTTTCAAGGGGCGGTTCCGACATCACCGGTTCCATCGTGGCCAAAGCCGTACATGCGTGCATGTATGAAAACTGGACAGACGTATCAGGATTTCTCGTAGCCGACCCAAGGATCGTCAGGAATCCAAAAGCAATCGATGTCATTACATACCGCGAACTCAGAGAACTGTCTTATATGGGCGCCACCGTCCTGCATGAAGATGCCATCTTCCCTGTCAGGAAGGAAGGGATTCCGATCAACATCAGAAATACGAATATTCCGGAAGACAAAGGGACCCTTATCGTAGAAGGTACCTGCCGCAAACCAAGGTTCACCATAACCGGTATCGCGGGAAAGAAAGATTTCGCTTCTATCACGGTTGAAAAAGCAATGATGAACTCCGAAGTCGGATTCTGTAAAAAAGTGCTGGAAGTATTCGAGGAAAATGATATCTCTATCGAACACATGCCATCCGGTATAGATACGATGACAATCTTTGTCCATCAGGATGAATTTGAGGAGAAAGAACAGAAGGTAATTGCAGGTATCCACCGGGCGGTAGAACCAGACTTTCTCGAACTGGAGTCAGACCTTGCGCTGATTGCCGTTGTCGGCCGGGGCATGCGCGCGACAAGAGGAACGTCAGGCCGCATCTTTTCGGCACTTGCACATGCCAACGTAAATGTCAAGATGATCGACCAGGGCTCCAGCGAGCTGAATATCATCATCGGCGTACGCGACCATGATTTTGAAGCCGCGGTCAGAGCATTGTACGATATCTTCGTGACAACACAGATATAATAGGACAAGGGGAGGTCTGCAATGAATATTTTATTTTTTCTCAAGCCAAAAAGTGAGCTCGCTTACATATATGATTACCATACGCTTCGCCAGGCGCTCGAAATTATGGAATACCACAAATATTCGTCCGTTCCTATATTGAACCGGGACGGCAAATACGTCGGCTCCATTACGGAAGGCGATCTGCTGTGGGGGCTGAAAAGGCTTGATTTGATGAATCTCCACGATGCGGAGGACATCAGCATCAAGAAGATAGAGAGAAGACTTGATTACCAATGCGTCAACGCAGAATCGAACATGGAAGATCTGATAGGAAAGGCCATGGAACAGAATTTCGTTCCCGTTGTAGACGATGAAGAGCATTTTATCGGCATTATCACGCGGCGTGATATTATCGGATACTGCTATGACAAGATGAGTGACTGTGATAAACGCTGAGCAGTACATATCTGACCGGACACGGACAAAAAGACATAACAGAAGAAGGATGAGCACAATGACAATAGATTTTCATACACATATGTTTCCCGATAAGATAGCGAAAGGGACCCTGGACTTTCTGGCTTCGGTCTGTCATATAGAACCATATACGGACGGTACATACGAAGGGCTGGAGGCCTCCGGCATTGCGGCCGGCGTAGATATAAGCATCGCCCTGCCCATCGTGACAAAGCCCTCGCAGTTTGAATCAATCAACCGTTTTGCCGCAGCACATCAGGAAGGCCGCATCCTCTCATTCGGGAGCATCCATCCCGAAAGCGAAGATTATAAGAATCAGCTGAAGCAGATCAAAGCAATGGGAATGAAAGGGATAAAGCTTCACCCCGATTATCAGGAAGTGTATTTTGATGATATACGCTATAAACGGATTGTGGACTATGCGTCAGAGCTTGGCCTGATTATAAGCGTCCACGCAGGCCAGGATCCTAAGTGCCCTGAAGATGTGCACTGTACGCCGCAGATGGCGGCCGAGCTTATAGATGAAGTACAGCCGGAAAAGCTCGTGCTGGCCCACCTTGGGGGTAACGGCCTATGGGACGCTGTGGAAGAATATCTCGTAGGGAAACAAGTCTATTTTGACACGGGAGTCGTGCTTGGAAGAATGGCAGATGAGCAGTTTATAAGGATTGCCAGGACTCACGGCAGCGATAAGATCCTGTTTGCGACAGACTCGCCTTGGGCCGGACAGAGTGAATTCATCAGCTATCTGGAATCAATGGACCTTACAGAGGAAGAGAAGCGCAGCATATCCGGGGAGAATGCAATGCGGTTACTAGATGTTCAGTAAATATAGGAAAGGGCAGGGATGTGGCCTATGAAAAGACTGGCACCTTTATTTGTATTGATGGCCTCGGTACTATGGGGTTCCATGGGGATCGTAACAAGATATGTGGTGGCAATCGGATTCAACACGAGGCAGACGGCCGCAGTCAGAATTACTTCTGCCGCGGCCGTGCTCATACTGTTCCTGCTTATCACAGACCGCAGTAAGCTGAAGTTACGTAAAGAAGATTTCAAATGGTTTCTGGGCACCGGACTCGGAAGCCTTTTTATCAATAATCTGGCCTATGCGGCAACCGTACAGAGGGCATCCCTCTCCGTAGCTGTCGTGCTGCTGTATACGGCACCGTTCTTTGTGATGATCATGTCGGTCCTCTTCTTCAAAGAGAAGCTGACGGTCCAGAAGATAGCAGCCCTTTTCCTTTCGTTTGCAGGCTGCATACTCGTGGTAGGGCTGTCTGGCGCAAATGTAGGCGGCAATGTGATAATCACGCTGCTGATTGGACTGAGCGCCGGCTTCGGCTATTCCCTTTACAGCATATTCGGCAAAGTCTTGATGGGAAGATATGAATCGCTGACCGTCACGGTCTATACTTTTATACTGGCGAGCCTCGCGTCGCTCGTTATCGCAGAGCCTGTCTCCATGGTTAGAATCATAGCTGCCAATGCGGAAAAAATGCCGGTAACGGTGATTGGGAGCGTCATCACGCTCGCATTGCCGTATATCTGCTATTCTGCCGCATTGAAATACATCGAGAGCAGCAAGGCATCCATCATAGCTTCCTTTGAAGTCGTTGCAGCAAGCCTGTTTGGCGTATTCCTGTACCATGAGCTTCTGGATATATATAACATCGTAGGCATTGTCTGCGTCGTGGCTGCGCTGATCATACTGCAGCTGAAGCCAAAGAGTGAATCGGGAGCTCCGTAAAGTGGACGCTTCTAAGCTGTCTAAGCAAGGCGTACATGCCTTTGATGCAGGAAGAGCCGGAACCAGGTGTGAGGATGTTATGCGAGATAGCATCCCGTGCCTGGTTCCGGCTCTTCCTGCATTGTGAATGTTACGATAAGGGTTACCGCCTATTTTACCCATCTCTACAGAAGATTGATATTGTGGGCAGATGCTTCTTCCAGCATCTCCTTCGGCCATATGGAGGACTGAACCTCACCGATATGCGCCTTTCTCAGATACAGCATACAGATCCGGGACTGGCCGATTCCGCCTCCTATCGTGTAAGGAAGCTGGCCGTCGAGCAGCGCCTTCTGGAACTCAAGCTGCGCCCTGTCTTCGCAGCCCGCGGCCTTCAGCTGGCGGCGGAGCGCCTCCTCATCCACACGGATACCCATGGAGGACAGTTCGAGGGCGATATCCAGAACCGGATAGTATACGATGATGTCACCGTTCAGCTCCCAGTCATCATAATCGGGAGCGCGCCCGTCATGTTTCTCGCCGGAGGCAAGCACCTTCCCAATCTGGGAGATGAACACGGCACCCTTTGCCCTGGCAATACGGTATTCGCGCTCCTTTGCATCGGCTCCCGGATAAAGGTCCTCCAGCTCCTGGGATGTGATGAATGTTATTTCATCCGGCAGGAATGGCTCTATGTAGTTATATCTTCTGGACATGAATTCTTCCGTCTCTTTCAGTGCAGAATATACCTTACGCACTGTGTAATGGAGCGTCTCCGTATTCCGTTCTTCTTTGGAGATGACCTTTTCCCAGTCCCACTGGTCTACATAGATAGAATGGATATTATCCGTATCCTCATCTCTGCGGATAGCGCTCATATCTGTGTACAGGCCTTCTCCGGAATGGAAATCATAACGCTTCAGGGCGTAACGTTTCCATTTGGCCAGAGAGTGGACGATCTCCGCCGGTGCGTCCTCCTGTTCTCTGATGCCGAAGGAAACCGGCCTTTCTACACCGTTGAGATTATCGTTAAGACCTGATTCCGGCTTTACAAACAAAGGTGCTGAGACACGGGTCAGGTGCAGAGATTTGGCCAGCGCACGTTCAAAGTGATCCTTCACTTCCTTGATTGCGACTTCTGTCTCCCGGATGGTAAGCGGGGATGCATAGTGGTCCGGGTTGATTAAATGTTCCATATGTAAGACTCCTTTGCGTATTATTCTATCTTTTAATGTAAACTTACAGACAGGCGTAAGTCAAGGAATTCTTGATGCGGATTTTGCCGTGGAAAAAATGAAGAGGCAAGCTCTGGATATAACTGCATCTTGATAAGTACCATATGTTGTGATATCATCTGATGTATCCACAACAATTTGTGATTATATGGAGGAAGAACAATGAAAGACAAAAAAATAAAAGGGCTGGAACAAGTTCTTGCACATATACAAGGAGAATTCAGAAATCCGGAATATGATCTCGCCTTCCTGTACGGCAAATATGAATCGCTTCTGAAACCGGGGCTGGATGCCCGGGAAAAGCTGTCCCTGCTCACGAAAGCGGCTGTCGAGCTCACAACCCAGGAGGCGCCGGGATGGGAGCTGATTGCTGCCCGGCTCTTATATGCCGGCTTTCGAGACAGCCTGGATGCGTCCATGGAAAGGTATGGAATCTCAGGCTTCTATGGAAAAATCGTATTTCTGACGGAGGAAAAGCTGTATGGCAGCTATATACTGGAGAACTACAGCAGGCAGGAAATAGAGGCGTTCGGCAGGATGATACAGGAGGACCGCAGCCGGCTATTTACATACTCCGGGCTGGATCTGCTCCTTAACCGCTACGTCATCCGTACCCGGCAGGGTATCGTGCTTGAGACTCCCCAGGAGATGTTCATGGGGATTGCCATGCACCTTGCGATGAAAGAAAAGGACAGACGCTCAGAATGGGTGCAGCGTTTCTACGATATGCTGAGCCTGCTCAAGGTGACGATGGCAACGCCTACGCTATCCAATGCGAGAAAGCCTTACCACCAGCTTTCTTCCTGCTTCATAGACACGGTTCCCGACAGCCTGGACGGCATCTACCGGAGCATAGACAGCTTCGCGAAAGTGAGCAAATATGGCGGCGGGATGGGATTGTATTTTGGAAAGGTGCGGGCGAGCGGCAGTACGATACGCGGATTTGAAGGGGCTGCAGGAGGTGTCATCCGCTGGATCAAGCTTGCCAATGACACCGCCGTGGCCGTGGACCAGCTCGGAGTCCGCCAGGGTGCGGTGGCCGTCTATCTGGATGCATGGCACAGGGATCTTCCGGAATTCCTGAAGCTTAGGACGAACAACGGCGACGACCGGATGAAGGCGCACGATGTATTTCCGGCCGTATGCTATCCGGACTATTTCTGGAAACAGGCGAGGGACCATATCGAAGGCGACTGGTATCTCATGTGTCCGCATGAAATACTGACGGTAAAGGGCTATGCTCTGGAAGATTGCTATGGCCAAGAGTGGGAACGGAAATATCTGGACTGCGTGCAGGATACGAGGATATCCAAACGGGTCATACCAATCAAAGATATCATCCGTCTGATAATACGTAGTGCCGTGGAGACAGGAACTCCGTTTGCCTTCAACCGGGATACGGTGAACCGTATGAACCCTAACTGCCACAGGGGCATCATCTACTGCAGCAACCTCTGCACTGAGATTGCCCAGAACATGGGTGCAGTGGAAGAAGTAAAGCAGTCCATCGAGGAAGTAGGGGGGGAGACGGTTGTCGTAACGGTTACAAAACCGGGAGAATTTGTCGTGTGCAATCTGGCCAGCCTCTCGCTTGGACATATCGATGTATTGGATGAAGCGGAGATCCGCCATACGGTATCTTCTGCAATGCGCGCGCTGGATAATGTCATCGACCTTAATTTCTTTCCGGTTCCGTACGCTAAGCTGAATAATGAGGCATACCGTCCTGTAGGGCTTGGTGTCAGCGGTTACCACCATATGCTCGCCAAACATGGGATTGCCTGGGAAAGCGAGGCACATCTTGCATTTGCGGATAACGTGTTCGGCGCGATCCACCGCGCCGCTATCGAAGCCAGCTGTGATATCGCTGAAGAGAAAGGGGCCTACGCTTATTTTGAGGGCAGCGACTGGCAGACTGGGGCTTATTTTGACAAGCGCAGGCTTGCCGGATCCGGATGGGAGCAGCTCCGTGCAAGGATTGCCGCCTGCGGCGTTAGAAACGGGTATATGCTGGCCACTGCTCCGACGAGCAGTACGAGCATCCTTGCCGGTACGACGGCGGGCCTTGATCCGGTCATGCACAGGTTCTATCTGGAAGAAAAGAAGAACGGGCTCATACCAAGAGTTGCGCCTGAACTATCAATGGACACATACTGGTATTACAAGAACGCACATCTGATTGACCAGACCTGGTCCATACGCGCCTGCGGCGTACGCCAGCGCCATATCGACCAGGCGCAGAGCATGAATCTGTATATTACGAACGAGTATACGTTCCGGAAAGTGCTGGACCTGTATGTGCTTGCATGGGAGTGCGGGGTAAAAACCGTCTATTATATACGGTCCAGGAGCCTGGAGGTGGAAGAGTGCGATGTGTGCTCTTCCTAGCGCATGAGCAGAGAGGAGAATGATATGCCAGAACTTAAGAAGAAGATGCTTTTCAATCCGGATGGGGACACCGATGTCCGAAGCAGAAGGATGATTGGCGGCAACACGACAAATCTCAATGATTTTAACAATATGAAGTATACATGGGTCAGCGACTGGTACCGCCAGGCGATGAACAACTTCTGGATACCAGAGGAGATCAGCCTGGGCGTGGATATTAAGGATTATCAGCACCTTCCCGCCGGGGAGCGCAGAGCCTACGATAAGATACTGTCTTTCCTTATCTTCCTGGACAGCATCCAGACCGCGAACCTTCCGCATATAGGGGAATATATCACGGCCAATGAAGTCAACCTCTGCCTGTCCATCCAGGCGTTCCAGGAGGCGGTGCACAGCCAGAGCTACAGCTATATGCTGGATACGATCTGCGAGCCGCAGAAGCGCGAGGAGATCTTGTACCAATGGAAGGTGGATGAGCATCTGCTCCTGCGCAACGAGTTCATCGGCAACCTGTACAATGAGTTCCAGGAGACCAAAAGTGCGCAGTCGCTCGTGAGGACTCTTGTTGCAAACTATATATTGGAAGGTGTATACTTTTATAGTGGCTTTATGTTCTTTTACAATCTTGGACGCAACGGCAAGATGCCGGGCTCCGTACAGGAGATCCGATATATCAACCGGGACGAGAACACGCACCTGTGGCTGTTCCGCAGCATGCTCCAGGAATTGAAAAAGGAAGAGCCGCGGCTGTTCACCGAAGAAGATATAGACGGATACCGGCATATGATACGGGAAGGATGCGAGCAGGAGATCCGATGGGGACACTATGTCATCGGAAACAAGATCCAGGGACTGACCAAGGATATGGTAACTGGCTATATCCGGCATCTCGGGAATCTTAGATGTGCAGGCCTTGGATTTGAGCCAGTATATGACGGATATGACAAGGTTCCCGAGAGCATGCGGTGGGTAGAGCAGTATTCAAACGCGAATCTGATCAAGACAGACTTTTTCGAGGCGAAAAGTACCGCCTATGCCAAGAGCAGCGCGCTGGCAGACGACTTGTAAACACAGACTGGCCGGAAGGAAGGATACGTTATGAAGCAAAGAAGCAGCCTGTTCTACGGCTCCCTGATCCTGATACAGAATATCTTGCTCGGCATCGGCAACCCGGTAGCAAAATACGGTATGTCCTCTTTTCCTTTCTTTTTATATGCATCCGTGCGTTTCCTCCTGGGGTGCCTGTTCCTCGTACTTATATTCCATAAACGGATATTTGGCGGCATGAAGGCATCCTTCTGGAAGCCGGGTACGCTGATATCAGCTCTTACTGCGGGAGCATATATTCCAGGTACGCTGACGTTTAAATATACGACGGCTACGAGCGCCGGCTTTCTATTCGCGCTGCCGGTCATATTCACCCCGTTCCTCATGCGGTTCGTATCAAAAGTAAAGATAGCAAAGAAAAAATACATACCGATACTTGTCGTCGTTGCAGGCACCTATCTGCTCTGCTGCGGAAGCGGCGGCTTCACAGTTGGCCCTGGCGAGGCTATGGCCGTTGCAAGCTCATTTCTCGTAGCATGCGTATTAGAGTTCAGCTCCCTCCATCTGAGACACATGGAGCCTTTGCTTCTGGCTGCTTGCCAGGCCGGCTTTACAGGTGCCGCAATCATAATTGCCGGCATCATCTACTCAAATGTAATGCCTGAACACAGGACTGGCGGAACCCCATAGCTCACTTGTGCCCGAAAAGGAACGAAACAGATATTATCATATATTTTGGTTGATTTTGACAAAGGTCTGTGCTATAATACAACAGTATGCCGCACAATGAGGTTTTCAAGCGCTGCAGATATATGCAGCCACCACAATTGGCGAGTAATGATAATAGGAGGTGCCATATGTACGCGATTATAGCAACAGGTGGTAAACAGTACAAAGTAGCTGAAGGCGATATCATTAAAGTAGAAAAACTTGGTGCAGAAGCCGGCGAGACTTATACATTTGACCAAGTGCTTGCAGTTAACGACAACGGATTGAAAGTTGGGAATCCGACCGTTGACGGTGCAACTGTAGAAGCTTCTGTAATTGAAAATGGAAAAGCAAGAAAAGTCATCGTTTACAAGTATAAGAGAAAAACTGGATACCATAAGAAAAATGGCCACAGACAACAGTATACTGCTGTAAAGATCGACAAGATCAATGCTTAATCTGGGAATTACCGATGATCAAGGTAACTATCTATAACAATGAAAAGAATGAATGCGTAGGCTTCAGAGCTTCCGGGCATGCAGGACAGGACGAATGTGGACAGGATATCGTATGCGCGGCTGCATCTATACTGATGATCAATACCGTCAACGCGATCGAACAGTACACCGGAGACGGGTTATCCCTTGTGTCTGATGAGAACGGCGGCAGTATGGAATGCAGACTGGAAGGGCATCCTTCTAAAGAGGCGGAACTTCTTTTAAAGACCATGGTTCAGGGACTGGCGTCAATGGAAGACGATGAAGAATACACGCAATACATCGATATCATATTCGAGGAGGTGTAAAAACATGATGAAATTAAACCTTCAATTTTTCGCTCATAAGAAAGGGGTCGGTTCTACCAAGAACGGCCGGGATTCAGAGTCAAAAAGACTTGGTGCGAAAAGAGCTGACGGACAGTTTGTCAAAGCTGGAAATATTCTTTACAGACAGCGTGGAACTAAGATCCATCCAGGCGTGAATGTTGGACGCGGCGGAGATGATACATTATTCGCTCTCGCTGACGGCGTTGTAAGATTTGAAAGAAAAGGAAGAGACAAGAAACAGGTTTCTATCTATCCAGCAGCACAATAGTGAGATTACGAATAACCCTGCCGGTCTTTGGCAGGGTTATTTTAACCAGGTTCAATTGGGGACGGGGGAAAATCAAATTTCCCCCGTCCCCAATTGAATCCATGTTGCAGTCATGATATGATATATATTGAGCATCATATTAGGTAAGACTATGACAGAAAGCAGAAAGAGGAAAAATTATGTTTGCAGATAGAGCGAAGATATGTATCCGTTCCGGCAAAGGCGGAGACGGCCATGTGAGTTTTCGCAGAGAGCTGTATGTACCAAACGGAGGTCCGGACGGTGGAGACGGCGGACGTGGCGGAGATGTCATCTTTGAGGTGGACGAGGGGCTCAATACGCTCCAGGATTACCGCCACAGAAGGAAATATGCCGCCAAAGACGGAGAGCAGGGCG
This sequence comes from Extibacter muris, assembly GCF_004345005.1. GTDB lineage: Bacteria > Bacillota > Clostridia > Lachnospirales > Lachnospiraceae > Extibacter > Extibacter muris. The sequence goes on along the minus strand of NZ_SMMX01000004.1, from coordinate 93,475 downwards.
GGAAACGCAGATGCCACGGGGCGGACGCGGATGATATCATACTGAAAGTACCGGAAGGTACGGTCATCAAAGAAACCGAGTCCGGAAAGGTAATCGCAGATATGTCCGGAGATAACAAAAGGCAGGTCGTGTTAAAAGGCGGTAGGGGAGGGCTGGGAAACCAGCATTTTGCGACATCCACCATGCAGATTCCGAAGTACGCCCAGCCGGGGCAGCCGTCCCAGGAACTGTGGGTCAGCCTGGAGCTGAAAGTAATTGCGGATGTCGGCCTGATAGGCTTTCCGAACGTAGGGAAGTCCACCTTCCTGTCAAGAGTGAGCAATGCACGGCCCAAGATAGCGAATTATCATTTTACGACACTAAACCCGAATCTTGGCGTAGTTGATCTGGATGGAGCGCAGGGATTTGTCATCGCCGATATCCCCGGCCTGATTGAAGGCGCGTCGGAAGGCGTAGGGCTCGGACATGAGTTCCTCCGCCATATCGAGCGGACGAAGATGATGATCCATGTGGTAGACGCGGCAGGGAGCGAAGGCCGCAGCCCGGTAGATGACATCTATAAAATCAACGCGGAACTTGAGGCGTATAATCTGGAGATTGCAAAGAGGCCGCAGGTCATCGCCGCCAACAAGACGGATCTCATATACGGCGGAGACGGGGAAAATCCTGTGGATCAGCTGAAAGAAGAATTTGAACCGAAGGGAATCAAGGTATTTCCGATTTCCGGTGCCACAGGCGAGGGCATAAGCGAGCTGCTGTATTATGTATCTGAACAGCTTGGAAAGCTTGACAGCAGTCCGGTCATCTTTGAACAGGAATACTTTCCGGAGGAGGAACTCATCTATGAGAACCTTCCGTATACGGTCGAAAAAGAGGATGGCATATACGTAGTGGAAGGTCCTAAGATTGAGAAGATGCTTGGATATACGAATCTGGATTCTGAAAAGGGATTTGCATTTTTCCAGAAGTTTCTCAAAAGCACCGGTATTCTGGACGAGCTGGAGGCTGCCGGTATCGAAGAGGGAGATACGGTGCGGATGTATGGATTACAGTTTGACTATTACAAATAGAAGAGGAGCGGCAGTATTATGACGACAAAACAGAGAGCGTACCTGAAGGGGCTGGCCATGACTATGGATCCGGTCTTTCAGGTCGGAAAGAACAGCATAACACCCGAGGTGACAGAAGCGATAAGGGAAGCGCTTGCCGCCAGAGAGCTGATCAAGGTGGCGGTACTGAAAAACTGCGCGGACGATCCAAAAGAGATGGCCCAGCTTCTCGCTGAACGTACGCAGTCCCAGGTGGTTCAGGTAATCGGGAAGAAAATCGTCCTTTACAAAGAAGGCAAAGACAAGAACAAACGTATCGAGTTGCCAAAATAATATTACAGAGACTAAAAACCGAAGCAGAGGTCAGATATATGAAGATAGGTATTATGGGCGGCACGTTCGATCCGATACACAATGGGCATCTTATGCTTGGTGAAGCGGCATACCAGCTATTCCATCTTGATGAGATATGGTTCATGCCCAACGGCAATCCACCGCATAAGCACCGCTCATCTATAGAGTCGGATGTGGCAGACCGGGTGGAGATGGTACGCCTTGCGATACAAGGGCATAAAAGCTTCCGTCTTCAGCCGTATGAGGCTCAGAAAAAAGAAGTCTCCTATTCTTACGAGACGCTTGAGCATTTCAATGAAGCATATGAAGACGATGCGTTCTACTTTATTATCGGTGCAGATTCGCTTTTTGCCATCGAAGGCTGGGTCCATCCGGAACGGATCTTCCCCACGTGTACGATACTTGCTGCTTACAGGGATGATATCGACACGAAGGAAGAGATGTCACGGCAGATCGATTATCTCAGGGGAAAATATCATGCTAAGATAGAACTTCTCGCGACACCGCTGATGCACGTCTCGTCCAGCGAATTGAGGACAAGGCTGAAACAGGGGGGAGATATCAGCCAAATGGTGCCGGAGAAGGTTCGTGGATATATAAAGAATCATCACTTATACAAGGAAGTGTAATATGAAGCAGAAGATAAGCAAAATACGCAGAAGACTAAAGGCAGATCTGGACAGGGAGCGATATGAGCATACTCTGGGAGTCATGTACACTGCCGCGGCTTTGGCAATGCGGTATGATGAGGACATAGACCAGGCGCTTATAGCGGGGCTTCTCCATGACTGTGCGAAATGCATCGCACCAGATACGAAGATAAAGCTCTGTGACAAGTATCATCTGAGCGTGTCGGATATAGAGCTTGCGAATCCAAGCCTTCTTCACGCTAAGCTTGGAGCATACCTTGCCGCCAAGAAGTTCCGTGTCCGTGATAAAGATGTGATAGACGCTATTGCAAGCCATACGACCGGCAGGCCGCATATGACACTGCTTGAGAAAATCATATATATATCTGACTACATCGAGCCTGGAAGAGAGGAGCTCCCCAACATGGCCGTGGTGAGGAAGCTCGCATTCTCGGATATAGATGAATGCCTTTACCGGATCCTAAAAGATTCGCTTGTCTACTTGGAATCGAAAAATATGCCCGTTGACCCAATGACAGAAAAAGCATATCAATATTATAAAGAAAAACTTGGCAAAAAGGAGGAATAGCTTATATGGAACATGCAGTAGAGATGGCCCGCATCGCATACGATGCATTATCTGATAAAAAAGGAGAGAATATCCAAATCATCGATATATCTAAGATATCGGTACTTGCAGATTATTTCATCATCACAGACGGAACAAGCGACAGCCAGATAAAGGCGCTCGTCGAACATGTAGATGAAAAGATGGAAAAGGCCGGCTACCATCTGAGACAGCAGGAAGGCCAGAACAGCGGTTCATGGGTGCTGATGGACTATGGTGATGTCATCGTGCACGTGTTTGAAAAAGAGAACCGTTCGTTCTATAACCTGGAACGGATCTGGAATGACGGAAAGGCGGTACAGCGCGAAGCGTTGGACTAATGACCGTACGCAGGAGACATTCCTGCGTCTGATCCGGTTTTATGACACCTATGAGGATAAACGGAAGTTCAAGGCATGGCTGTTCCGTATAGCACGGTTATGCGCGGTATCCCCGGCCACCTCGGCAGTGATGGGTGAAAAGCATACGATTGTCAATGCAAAGAGGAAAGAAGGCTTGATATTCCGATGTCATGTCTGAATATCATTCTTACGGCTCTGATGGGCATCGGCGCCTGGGCCGGTTCCAGAAGAATATTCGGAGGCCATCAGGTAACAAACATAGGAAGCATGAAAGAAGCACCGGTCGGATTATCTTATGACCAGTGCTTCTTCTATGTAAGGGTTCTAATCAAAAAAACGGAATACGCCAATCACTTTGCCCAATATCTGTACGTCACGCACGATGATGGGATCCATCGTGTCGTTCTGCGGCTGCAGGCGGATAATGCCTTCTTCCTTATAAAAAGTCTTGACCGTGGCTCCGTCCTCGACAAGCGCGACTACCATCTCTCCGTTGCGGGCGGTCTTGCGTTCCTCCACCAATACGTAGTCCCCGTCAAGGATACCGGCATTGATCATGCTTTCTCCTTTTACCTTGAGCATGAATGTCTGCTTGTTCGGCATGTATTCCATCGGGATAGGGAAGTAGTTCTCGATATTCTGTTCGGCAAGTATAGGCTCCCCTGCAGCTACGCGTCCCAGAATGGGTACGTTGACCATTTCCCGTCTCGTAAAATTAAAGGAATCATCCAGAATCTCGATTGCTCTCGGCTTGGTCGGGTCTCTGCGGATATATCCGTTCTTCTCCAGCGTCTCCAGATGGGAGTGGACGGAAGAGGTGGATTTAAGATTTACGGCTTCGCAGATGTCACGCACTGCAGGCGGAAATCCCCGTTCGAGTATCTGTGCTTTTATGTATTCTAATATTTCCTGCTGCTTTGGACTGATTTTACCTTGCGCCATAAGAAACCTCCTTAATTTCATCCGTACTTTCTGCTTTTATACTTATTCTATCATAGCAAAAGCAAAAAAGCAAACAAATGTTTAGAAAATATGTTCGATTATTTGCCGGAATACTATTGACAAACGTGCGTTCGGATTGTATAATCTTCATATAGAACGGTTGTTCGTTTCTACAGAGCCTGACGAGGAGGGGAAGTTATGAATGCACACAGGTTATATGCGGCAAGCAGGAGAAGAAGACAAGTATACATGAAGAAATTCACGGCAGCGATTACGGCACTCGTATTAGTCCTGTGCATGAGCGTCCTGCTCGGCTGCAATTTTTCTGATGCCAGCGGCAGCTGTGAGAAAGCCCCGGTAGAACACAGATATTACAAAAGTATTGAGATTCAGCCAGGGGATACGCTCTGGGGAATCGCAGAAGAATTTATGACCGATGAATATAGTTCCGTGAATGAATATATTGATGAGGTAAAGAAGATCAACGGACTGGATTCTGATGATATCCAGGACAGCCAGTATCTGACCATAGCGTATTATGATACTGCGTTCAGATAGATATATAAGCTTTCAGAGCCTTATATATATTATACTCACCTATTGGCGGCATGTCTTAAGAGCAGTGATGCGTGACAGGACATGCCGCCGTTATGTTGTGTAACGCAATATGGCTTTCAATATATCTATACTACAAATACCGATTTTTCCAAAAGATATGGACAAAACTTTCAAGTAATGATATAATCACCTTAATTCAAGCGCTAACGGACTGTTTTATATTTATATAAGTTTGCATAGGGGGATTTATTATTATGCCAGAGACAAGGACATATCACGAACAGACACAGATCAACCAGACGCTGCGTCTCAGGGAAGTCCTGAAGACGCTGCCGCCATTTGCAAAGGATTATTTCCGTGCGATGGAGCCAAAGTCCTCGGCTAAGACGAGGATTAACTATGCCTATGACATACGTGTTTTCTTCAATTTCCTTATGGAGGCCAATCCAAGCTACAAGAATTATACGGTCGACCAGTTCGAGGCAGCCGATCTTGAAAAGCTGGAGCCGGTAGATATCGAGGAATATATGGAATATCTGAAGGTATACAAGCATGAAGACGATCTCATAACAAACAGTGAAAAGGGACTGGCCAGGAAGATGTCTGCCCTCCGGAGCTTCTATGGATATTATTTCAAGCATCAGATAATTACGAAAAATCCCACGTTGCTCGTAGACATGCCAAAGCTGCATGACAAGGCGATCATACGTCTGGATGCAGATGAGGTTGCACTGCTTCTCGATTATGTCGAGACGTGCGCAGGCAAGTTATCGGGACAGGCATTGACGTATTACCATAAGACAAAGAACCGGGATCTGGCGATACTTACCTTGCTTCTCGGAACGGGAATCCGTGTATCGGAATGCGTCGGACTCGACTTGACGGACGTGGATTTCAAGAACAATGGAATAACTGTGACACGTAAAGGCGGCAGCCAGATGGTAGTTTATTTCGGAGAAGAGGTTGAGAAGGCACTGAAAAGTTACATAACCGGGGACCGCGCGGCTGCCACTCCCCTCTCCGGCCATGAAAACGCCCTCTTCCTATCCACACAGCGCCGGCGTATGGGAATACAGGCGATGGAGAATATGGTGAAAAAATACGCCAGGCAGGTAACTCCGCACAAGAAGATAACGCCACATAAGCTTAGAAGCACATACGGCACTTCACTATATAAAGAGACCGGCGACATCTATCTCGTGGCCGATGTGCTCGGCCACAAGGATGTCAACACGACGAAAAAGCACTATGCTGCCATCGATGAAGACAGGCGCAGGAAAGCTGCTTCAGCAGTAAAGCTTCGGGAAAGCTGATTTTAAGACTTTCACGGCCGACATCCTGTTCCCCATAGCGGCAAACTCTTCCCTGCTGTAGCCGATGAAATCAAAGCTTCCTGTCCGTTTTCCGCCTCGAGGACTTCAGGATTTCACACATCAGCATCCGGTTGTAGAGCAGGCTGGGGTTCGCGTGATATAACCGTCGAATCTTCCAGACCTGCTCTTCTTATAAATATGAACGAATCATATGTAGCTTACATTATCAATTATGTCCATTATGGCCTGTAGGCGCCATCCACGCTGATTGTCGTGGCGGTAATTCCGTTGGCCAGGTCTGACGCGAGGAAAAGATACACATTGGCAATCTCTTCCGGCTTCAGCATACGCTTCATCGGGAATGATTTCAGGTAGTCATCCAATATTTCCGGTGGAAGCCCTTTTGTCATGTCCGTGTCCACGACACCAGGAGCAACGCCGACGACACGGATATTCTTGCGGATAATCTCTCGTCCCAGGCCGTGCGTCAGGCCGATAACCCCTGCCTTGCTCGTCGGATAGCCAATTCCAGACAAGGATCCATAGATGCCGGTAACAGAAGCCGTATTGATGATGACGCCCTGTTTTGCTTCTTTCATGCACTGGTAAGCGGCCCATGCTCCATTGAACACGCCGACAACATTGATATCCATTATATGCTTGAACGCTTCCTCTGTCACTCTTGAAAATACAGTATTCATCGTAATCCCGGCATTGTTGATCATGACATCAAGCCTGCCGTATTTTTCAACCACTGCACCGACCGCTGCCATAACCTCATCCCGTGATGTGAGGTCCGGAGCGAAGCCAAACACTTCTTCTTCCGGATAGAGTTCTTTCAACTCCGCCAGTGCCGTGTCGACCTCCTCCTGTGTCTCACCGAATATGGATACCTTTGCCCCGTTATCAATGAATATCTTTGCTGCTGAGAATCCAATGCCTCTGGTTCCACCTGTAATAACTGTGATTTTGTCTTGTACAAGATTCATGAATTTTCCTTCCTTTCTTCTGATTAGCCTTTTGTGTGCTAAAACTTTGATTGATATAACTTTAACATTTAGCACATTATGACATTGGATAAACGCACTGTATATTACAACCTGATTGGTTTATGATTTGTTCCAATAAGTAACGTTCGCGCGGACAAAAACCATGAAATCACTGTCAATAACAGCGGATGCCCCGTTCAAAGAAGCTGGCGGAGATATTGCGCGTGATGCCGAGCACGGCATGCTTGGTCATGACGTAGGTCGCGCCGCCTTTCAGCCCTCTTATCGATGCGGCAGAAGCGACGTTCACGATATTTGCAGTCGTGCCCTGCTCCAGAAATATCTTGATTGCCCGCTGGCAGCCGAGGTAGACTGCGCGATGGTTCGTCTCATATTCATAATCGTATTCTTCCCTCTTCCAGTGCTCTGTGAATCCCTCCCGGTAATGCGGGAACAATTGTTCCAGCTTGTAGATATCGTAAGTCTGCTTCTAGTCAAAGGACGCCGACTTGTTCACGATGCCAAGTCCTTTGACCTTGCCCATCATAGGGTCATCCCATTCGGCAAATACTTCTCTTGCCTTCCACTGCGGATCTTCGGAGCAATCCTTGAGGGAGTATACTTTCTGGCATGGAATCTGGTTTTCCAGCATTATCTTTTCCACTTCATCGACCGTATGCTCGGACACGAACTTCTCCATAGCGGCCTCCAGCCTCTGTCCAAGGTCTGTATCTGCCATCCATCCTGAGATGATCTGGTCTATCTCCGGGTCACCGTCACCTGGCTTTGGCAGGCCGATAATCGGATATCCACGGTGGACCGGTCCATATCCGTTCATACCGATGAAGATGGTCCCCCCGTCTTTGCACGTATAGAAGCTGAATAAGGCGGCCTGGGAGTCCTTGTTGCCAGTCCGTGGAAGATGCCTTGTTTCTTCTGCCATTTCGTCCCTGCTCCCAGAAGTTTCCCTCCTGAGCGGGCAGTAGAGCCACCTGTGATACCCTGCTTTTCTATAAGGATTACATCCGCTCCGCCTTCCTTTGCTTCGATTGCTGCCGCAAGACCGCCTGCTCCGGCGCCAAATACCGCAATCTCGACAGTACGGACCTCATCTTTGGGTTCGGGAGCTTCAGGTCCGGGCGCCGCTTTCAGCTTCTCCACATCCTCAATATCTTCTCCGCCGCAGTATACTTTGCCTTCTGCCGTAAGAACCTTGATATCTCCTGCATGGTAGACGGACACAGGCCGCTGTCCTGCCGGCCGTCATAACGCCGCAATACGCTGCGTATACGTGATATGAGCTCCCGTACCCGGAAGGGCTTCACGATGTAATCATCCGCTCCGATATCCAGCCCCATGACGATATTGGCCTCTTCGTCACAGGCAGTCAGGAAGCCAAGATATGGCAGCGCCTGTGACATGCTGCCGGCATGTATCAGCCGGAATTCTTCCTGTTCCAGCGTATAGGCAACCGCATCCGCAATCGCCTTGTCATCTTCTACGATTAAAATATTCGTTTTCTCCATCATATCAACTTCTCGTTCCATTTTACATGATAACACATCCTGAGTCAAATGGACAGGCAGGCATGTCCACTTGGCTCGTTGCCTTCGCAAGAATCAAGCTTGTAATATCTCCGGAAATAATATAATATAAGCAGGTACGGAAGAAATGCCGGCAAAGAGATAAACAGAAAGGAACTATTGACATATGAAACTGCAGCAATTGTTGAGCTATACGAGAAAGGCGGTCGAGGAGTACGCCATGATCGAGGAAGGGGACCATATCGCAGTGGGCATATCCGGCGGCAAGGACAGCCTGTCTTTACTGTATGCGCTGCACGGGCTCAGACGGTTTTATCCGAAGAAGTTTGAACTGAGCGCGGTAACGGTAGACCTTGGATACAGTGAATGCGATTTCACTCCCGTCATCAGGCTTTGTGAAAATCTCGATGTCCCCTATCATATCGTCAAGACAGATATTGCTCATATTCTTTTTGAGGAACGCAAAGAAAGCAACCCTTGCTCCCTCTGCGCCAAAATGCGGAAGGGGGCACTGAACCAGGCTGTCAAAGAGATGGGCTGCAACAAGGTGGCCTATGCACACCATAAGGATGACATTATAGAGACGATGCTGCTCTCTCTTCTATTTGAAGGGAGATTCTACTCCTTTTCACCCCGGACATATCTGGACCGTATGGATCTGACTGTCATACGGCCGGTCATGTTCGTGGACGAAGCGGACATCATAGGATTTAAAAACAAATATGACCTGCCGGTGGTGACGAGCCGATGTCCGATAGATGGATATACGAAACGGCAGTATGCGAAAGAGCTTGTAAAACAGCTGAACGAAGAACACCCCGGGGCAAAGCAGCGGATGTTTACCGCAATCTTAAACGGCGATATAAAAGGATGGCCGGAGCGCATCCCGCATATAAGATGACATCTCTACACAGTCCGGCAGATTTTACTATATGATGGCAGAGGGAGGGAAGCATCCTGCTTCCCTCCCTCTGTTTATTCTATGCATAACCAGTCCGTTTAAAGTTTCCTGTCCAGTCCTTTTTCTTTCAGTTCTACCAGGCTCTTGATGGCCTCGGCAGTACCTTCGATACCGAGCACGGAACTGTCGAGACATATATTATAGCTTTCCGCGTCCGCCCATTTCTTGTTCGTGTAGTAGTTATAGTAGCTCGCGCGCTTCTTATCCGTCTTCTGGCACATGTCTTTCGCCTTTGCATCCGTCAGCTCATAAATACGCGCGATACGCCTTATACGTGCATCCAGGCTGGCATGGATAAATACGGTTAGAACGTTTTCATATTCCTGGAGCGCATAGTCTGCACATCTGCCCACGAGAATGCAGGGACCTTCGTCAGCTATCTTCTTGATCGCGTCGAACTGTGCCAGAAATACCTTGTGGTTGATAGGCATATCTGTATAGCTCCCGCTGGAATATCCAAGAGAATACGTATCCATAACGAGCGAATACAGGAAACTGTTGGTCGGTTTCTCATCATGTGTCTCAAAGAGCTCCTGGCATATGCCGCTCTCTTTTGCCGCTCTGTCCAGCATCTCCTTATCATAGAGTTTAATTCCCAGGTCTTTCGCGACCTTATAGCCGATTTCGCGCCCTGCGCTTCCGAACTGCCTTCCTATCGTAATAATTGTATTAGTCTTTTCAGCCATGCAATCACACTCCTTCGTAAGTATGCCTATATTATATAACAATACATCTCAAAAGTACACAATTTTCCGAAAATATTGCACTAAATATCCCTTAGCCGATCTAACAATCCCACAAAATATTGTGGAAGGGGCGCTTCTACTTCCAGATACTCGCCGGTGCGCGGATGCATGATCCCAAGCGTCTTAGCATGCAGCGTCTGTCCCTGCAAGCCTGAAAAAGGACATTTCCGCGGTCCGTACACCATGTCGCCGACGAGGGGGTGCCCGATGCTCGACATATGGACACGGATCTGATGAGTCCGGCCTGTTTCCAGTTCACACTGAATATAACTATATTCTCCAAAGCGCTCCAGCACCTTATAGTGCGTCACAGCCCTTCTGCCGTTTTTTGCATGGGTGCTCATCTTCTTGCGGTCTGTAGGGTGCCTTCCGATCGGAGCGTCGATGGTACCGCTGCCTTCCTTGAAACCACCGTGCACGATCGCCTCATAGATACGGCGTATGCTGTGTTCCTTCAGCTGCTCTGAAAGCGACTGGTGTGCCACGTCATTCTTGCACACGATCAGCGCCCCCGTCGTATCCATATCTATCCGATGCACGATACCTGGGCGCATCATGCCGTTGATGCCAGAAAGCTCCTGTCCGCAGTGGAACATGAGCGCATTGACGAGCGTACCGCAGTAATGTCCCGGCGCAGGGTGCACGACCATCTGCTTCGGCTTGTTTATGACGATGATATCCGCATCCTCGTACAGGATATCAAGCGGGATATCCTCCGGAAGAATGTCAAGATCTTTGGCAGAGGGCACGCTGACCTCTATCATATCACCGCAAGAAAGCCTGTAATTGGCTTTTACAGGCTTGTTGTTCACTAGTATATGGTTGTCCTTGATCAGCTTCTGTATATAGGAACGAGACCTGTCCGCAAGCTCTTCAGCAAGGTAACGGTCTATCCGGTCTCCCTCCTCATTTTCGACGGTGAAAAATTCGCTCAAAATCTTCCTCCTTATAATAAAAGAACAGAAGTACGACTAACGCAAATGTCGATACGGTCACATAGATGTCGGCCACGTTGAATATAGGAAAATCTATCAGCTTGAAATAGAAGAAATCAACTACATAGTTGAGCCGCACCCTGTCGATACAGTTGCCGAACGCGCCTGCCACTATCATGACCGCACAGATACGAAGAGGCAGGAACCGCCGCTCCATAGGAACTTTTACGTAGAACCATATGACGACTGCACATATGACCGCCACGCTGATAAAAAAGAAGATTCTCTGGTCCTGGAACAGCCCGAAGGCAGCGCCTCTGTTCTCCAGATATTCAAACTGGAACACGCCCTTCAGGAGTATATATGGTTCCTCGCCTTTCAGCTTTGTGATTGCCAGATATTTTGTGAACTGATCCAGCAGCACCCCGGCTGCAGCCGCGATGACAGCCACAGCGTAATGCTTTGTTCTGTTTGCTTCTTTCATATTGTTATTGTCCATTCTTCCTTATGCCATCTCTCTATATATATTTGCGAACAGCTATCATATACCGGCCTTTTTTCGTCTGGGTAAGGATACCTTCGTAAGTAAGCCTCCCCATCCCCCGTATGGATATACGGTCTGATTCCTTGATCTGACAGCCATTGCTCGTAATCAGCCTGCCGTTTACAAATACCTTGCCTCCTTTGATATAGGCAGCCAGCCTGCTCCTCGACAGAGGATATGCAACAGACAGCACCGTGTCCAGCCGTATGGATGGTACAGTCCCTTTCACCTCTTCATATCTGGGCTCATATCTGAATCTCGCCTCGGTACACTGTTTTGCCTGAACGGTCGTTTGACGGATCCTTGTCAGCTCACCCGCAATATAGGCAGCCAGCTCTTCCTTTGCAAACAGCAAAGCACGGCCGCCGTCTACGATAATGTCCCCCAGCTTACAGCGTTCTATCCCAAGATTCATGAGCGCCCCGAGATAATCCCGATGGGTCAGCTCCTCGGCGAACTTCCTGTTGACCGGGCTGATTTCAATGACAGCGACCGGATAGGCATATTCATAATAAAGAGCATCAGGTAGAAATGCAACCATCTGACGCTCTGACAAATCATAACCACCATATGTCTCGTAACGAGCAGGAAACATATCCTTCGGTGACGTATGCAGTATATTCAACTCATTCAAATTAAGAAAATCAGAAAATGTAACAATACCGCGTGTAAAGGCCTTGTCCGACAGCTCGGCCAGCCTTTTCTGTAACAACTGCTCTTCCTTATTCATAACCTGTCCTAAAACCTTGACCTCATGGATGACGCGTCAAAAGACGTATTCAGCAGATCCTGCAAATCCCCTGAGATATCTACATTGGTAGGTGTCACGAGGAATATGTAGTTGGATATCTTCTGAAGATTGCCGTTGATGGCAAACGTAGCTCCTGACGTGAAATCGATAATCCTCTGAGCCACTTCCAAATCCAACCCCTCAAGATTCAGAATGATTGTCCTGCCTGACAGCAGGGTCTCCGTAATCTCCCTGGCATCATCGACAGAAGTAGGCTTGATGACACATACCTCCATGCTTACCCCGCTTCTCCTTGCGGGCTGGCGCATCGGTGTTACTTTATTATTAGAACGGGATGACTTGGAAGATGTTCTGGCCGGAAGTTCGTAATCATCTTCTTCCTCGTCGTCGTAATCCTTTTCTTTCCGGAAGAAACTTCTCTTTGGCGTCTCTTCGTAATCGTCATCATCGTAGTCATCATCGAAGAAATCATCATCATCGTAATCATCATCATCACTCAGCTTCATGATGTCCAGAAACTTATCTAATACTCCCATTATAAAAAATCTCCTATCTTACGTTATACTTGAGCGTAATTGCGCTCACCGAATATACCGGTTCCCACACGTACCATGGTGGCCCCTTCTTCAATTGCAATTTCATAGTCATTGGTCATACCCATGGAAAGTATACTCATATTCATATTATCAACGTTTTTGCTGGCAATGTCAACAGATAATTTGCGCAAACGGGCGAAAACAGCCCGGTTTTCCTCAGGATTTTCAACGTTCGGAGCAATCGTCATGAGGCCCTTTACGTTAAGGTGAGGAAATCCTGCAATTTTCTCTACAATTTCTTCTAATTCTTCAGGCATCACACCAAATTTGCTCTCTTCTCTCGCAACATTTACTTCTATCAGTATATTTACGGTAATGTTATTTTTTTTCGCTTCTTTTTCAATTGTTTCAGCAAGTCTCAGAGAATCGACAGAATGAATCAGCTCTGCTTTATCAATCACGTATTTTACTTTGTTCCGCTGCAAGTGCCCGATCATATGCCAGCTGATATCATCCGGCAGCGCCTCATATTTATCCACCAGTTCCTGCACCTTGTTCTCTCCAAACACGCGGACACCGAGGTCATAGGCCTCTCTCAGCGTCTCTGCGGGCTTTGTCTTGCTCACCGCTATAAGCGTCACCTCGCCGCGGTCCCTCCCTGCCCTGTCACAGGCCTTCTGGATTCTGGCCTCTACCTGTTCCAGCTTCTCTTTCAGCATAATCATCACTCCTCTGTTTTAAAATACGACATTGTTCTCTCTCACCGCCTTGCCGTCCAGGGCGATATGGTCATAATTGGCCAGTCCAAAGTTGTTTCCTGATTCTACGATATAGTATTCGTCACTCTCGCACAGTATCTTTATCTGTTTGAATACCGCATATCCTTTATTGATATTATATACGCCTTTCAGGCTTTTTGTATCCTTGAGCCTGTATGTATCATTGGAATCAGCTTTGATCAGCACGGTATCCTCTTCAAAGGCATCCGGATTCAAATACGCCATCCCCGTGTCATTGTCCCGGTAGTAGACGTCCACCTTCTGGAATTCGGCGTTATCATTGCCTGTGTCGATGAGCACGCCTGTCTCCTTGCTGTTTCCTCCCTGTGTCAGATAATCCTCCGGCACGGTATAGAACTTTTTCGCGACTACGGACGATTTCGGTATCTTCAGGCCGGATTCGTCTTCCAGTATAAGCTCGATATCGAGGTATCGTTCCTCTGCATACCGTATCATAGAACTCGTAAATGTAAGGAAGCCAATATTATAATCCTTCGTATTATATATGGCAAAGCCCGCAGAAGCCATCTCGTTATCTTTTGTGAAACGGACTTTTACCTGCTTCGTCTCTGCCAGTTCCTGGGCCGTGTCGTCATCGAGTACGATGGCAAGTGTCCACGCGTCGTCGGTGATAAGCTTATATACCGGCTCACCTGCCTTGATTTTCGTATTGTTCTTTATGCTCTTGCGTTCATAATCCTTCGTCTCTACCATATCCTTCGTCACGTCTTTTAGATTCAGCCCTTCATAACCGTCTGTGGAGTAGATGACGATACCATCGTCGGACGCCGGATATACCTGGAACCCCTCTTTCCCTTCACTGAGCATACTGTTAAGCTGCGACTGTCTGCTCTGGCTTGATTTGCTCTCCAGCACCGCAGAGATGTTATTCTTAAATGTGTAGACATCACCGTACTGGCTTTCATTGAAATTCTCGCTGAAAGTCTGCGTCTTTACCAGCAGCGCCGCCTGCTCTTCCGCAGTGAGGCTGGCAGCCTCGTCGCCGTCCGGCTCATTGAAGTCAAGCTTATCGGCGGAAAGCGTATATATCTGTGTCTTGGCGCCTACTTTCGTGCCCTCCGGGGCAAAATAATTGATATAGCCGTCGGAATCTGCATTGACGACCTCTTCCTGCCTGATGATAAATCCTGTATAAGCCGTATCTTTTAATATGGAGCCTTCCCGCACTTCATATGCAGACACTTTCTTGTCCGTCAGGTAGAGAAGTACGGTCACTATAAGATAGATAAATATAACACCAAATATGATGACCCCTATATTGATATTCCATTTTTTCCTGTAAACCTGTATGTTGGTCAAATCGTTTCCTGCCACAATATAACCCCCTGTATTATCGCATGTCTCTTCGCATATGTAAGGCGGCGCCATGAAGATAGCTGAACGTCCTTCCCTGATAAGTTCCGCGCCGTTCCATCTCCCCCATCACTTCATCCTTCAGTTTCCACCAGCTCGTACCCCAGTTGCAGAACACGGCATCCTTTTCTGGTATACGGCTGAACAGCCGCTCTACCGCCATGTCCGGACTTAAAAGCTCGAGGAAAAGTATGAGACGTTCTATATACTCTTCTTTTGAACACAACGTTATTGTACCATTTTCATAAGCTTCACACAATGGTGTGTTTTTCGCCACGTACAAAGAATGGATCTTCACCGTGTCGATCTTAAGCGCAGAGAGTATTCTCGCCGTTTCCATGCTGTCTTCCCTGCCGTCCCCCGGAAGGTTGAGGATAACGTGCGTGCATATGTCAAATCCATAAGGGCGGATCATGAGCACCGCGTCTATGAACGCTGCAAGCGTATGTCCCCGGTTCATCTTTTCAAGCGTATGGTAGTTCGCAGTCTGAAGCCCCAGTTCCACTGTAATCTCGACGTGATGTTCCCTGCTGATCCCCTGCAGTATGTCCAGATATTCTTCCGTGATGCAGTCCGGCCTCGTTGACACGGCAACTTCAACGATATCTTCTATCTTCGCCGCTTCGTCCATAAAGGAGCGGAATTCTTCCGGCGGCAGGAAGGTGTTTGTATAGTTCTGGAAATATGCAATGTACAGGCCGGCATGATATTTTTTTGAAATATATTCCTTTGTCCTGTCTATCTGTACGGACACGGGCACTTCTGCTCCCATCGATTCGAACCCTGTACCGGACTCGGCGCAGAAGATGCAGCCATTGCCCGTAATCCGGTTCGGACATGTGGCAGGAAGATCTATCGGAAGCTTGTATACCTTTTCCCCATATTTATTTTTCAAAAATTGTGAATATGGATAATAATACTGCATTGAATCCATCTGACAAATTTTCCTTTCTTATGTATATTTTTGAATTGGTGCAGACATACTATGTTTAGCATCGAAAAAAGGAGGAAATCACATGAAATGGTTTGACAATACCGCTCTGACACTTGTTATCATAGGTGCAATTAACTGGCTTCTGGTCGGAATCTTCAGATTCGACCTCGTAGCTTTTCTGTTTGGTAATCTCTCCTGGCTGTCACGAATCATCTATACTCTCGTAGGTTTATGCGGATTATACCTCATCAGTCTTTACGGCAGAATTTCCAACACACCAGGCAGCCGTTCATAAGTAAGAGGGGTATCCCTGTAATGAGATGCCCCTCTATAATTATCCATCTTCCGGAATCGCTTCGATGATTCCGGTCATATCTTCATATAATATCGATTTTGTGTCCGCACCCATGACAACGGATATGTACGGCTTATCCTGCCCGTCTTCAGTCAGCAGGATAAGGCAGTTGCCAGCCTCTTGCGTCGTTCCGGTCTTACCGCCGATTATGGTGGCATTCTGTGGCAGCTCCGCCTCTCCAAGCGCGTAGAAGCTCGTCGGTTCCCATGTGATCTGACGCTTGACTCCGTCGCTTCCAGTAATATCAGCAGTATAAGCCTTTGATTCTATGATATCCATGAACGCTTCCTGTTTGATACATTCGTTGAAGATCAGATACAGGTCATATGCCGTCGTATAGTGGTCTTCATCATGTAGTCCGTTGGAATTCAGAAAATGACTTTCCGTCGCCATAAGGCTGGCGGCTTCTTCGCTCATCAACTCTGCAAAGCCCTCCATGCTGCCGCCTACATAGTCTGCGATTGCCACTGCATTGTCATTGCCCGAATATAGAAGAAGGCCATACAGCAAGTCCTCCAGCGTCAGCTTGTCACCTTCTTTCAGCCCGCACGTCTGTTCATCCGGCGCAAAGCTGCCTGCATCCGCATCCGCACCGACCGTAACGATATCGGATAGATTGGCATTCTTGATGGCGACCAGTGCCGTCATAATCTTCGTAGTGCTCGCAGGATACAGCCTCTCGTGCACATGATAGGCAAAGTCTGTCTCGCTCCTGTCTACATCAAACAATGCTGCCGCAGTAAACGTACCAGTTTCCGGTGCGTTTTCAAGAGGGACATCCTCTGTGGCGACGCACAAATCTTCCGCAAACAGATCTGCCGTATATATGCTTTTGTTATAATGTTCCGCCTCGTACCTGACAGCCGCATCGCTGGATCCAGACAGGGCGCATCCCGTCAGCAGCATGCCGGCAGCGGCACACATGATGATAGTCTTACCGGTACATCTCACGCCAATCCAAATCCCCTCTGTCTATTGCTAATATAATTACTTCCGCCGTGGCCAGGTTCGTCGCCATCGGTATGTTGTGCATATCACAGAGACGCACGACGTCATTGACATTGGGCTCGTGCGGTTTCGCGCTCAATGGATCTCTCAGAAAAATAAGTGCATCAATATCATTCTGTCCAATCTGGGCGCCAAGCTGCTGCATCCCTCCCAGCGGTCCTGCAAGATATTTGTGTATATTCAGATTTGTCACCTCTTCGATGAGACGTCCGGTCGTTCCGGTGGCAAACAGATTATGCTTGCTTAAAATTCCGCGGTATGCGATACAGAAGTTCTGCATGAGCGTCTTCTTGGAATCATGTGCAATCAGGCCTATATTCATAGTATTCACTCCTTATTGATATTTTTTCGGCTGTAGACCTACATTTAAAACAAATCCAATACCGATATATAAACTGACGAGCGATGTCAGTCCGTAACTTACAAATGGCAGCGGAACTCCTGTATTCGGCAGCACCTTCGTGGCGACCCCGATATTAATGAAGCTCTGGAACCCGATGAGCCCTCCGATACCGCAGCATATGATCTTCCCCGCCATATCCTGCGATCGGACCCCTATCAGAATACATTGTATCACAATTATTAATATGAGTGCAATAACAACACAAGAACCTATAAAACCTAATTCCTCGCCCACGATGGCAAAGATGAAGTCTGTCTGGGGTTCCAGAATGAAGTTTCCGTTTTTAACGGATGTCGTCGTATTGTTGTTGAGCCCCTTCCCTGTCAGCTGTCCGGAGCCGATAGCCATCTCCGAGTTGTTCTGCTGGTATGCCCCGTCACTGGCATACTTCTCCGGTTCCAGAAAGGCGAGGATACGGTCCTGCTGGTAATCCTTCAGTATCTTCTGGTCCGGCTGGACGACAATGCTCAGGAATATGATTGCTGTCGGAATCAGTATGAGCAGGACGGTTCCGATGAACTTGTAGCTCAGGCCGCCGATATATATGAGCAGGCAGAGGACGAGCGCCGTACAGATTGTGGTGGAAAGGTTCGGCTCCACGATGATCAGCGCCAGCGGAACACCGGCAAGCGCCGCATATTTGATGATAGTCCATCGGTAGTTGATGTCCTCTTCATGCTTCATGAGGAACTTGGCAAAAAATAAGATTAACAGAATCTTGGCGAGTTCCGAAGGCTGAAATGTCGTAAAGCCCAGATCGATCCAGCGGGTGGCCCCATTGACCTCATCTCCGATAAACAGCACGAGCAAAAGGCTCAATATGGAAAAACCATAGATGAGCCAGTACATATTAAGCACCCATACATAATCAATGAGGGATACGACCGCCATCACGGCCAGACCCAGCACAAGGCCGACTATCTGCTTGTTCTGGTATGATTCATTGGCACTGCCGACTACGAGCACGCCCAGTATCGACAGGGCCAGTACGGATATGACTAATGTGAACTTGTAATCTTTTAACCGGTAAGGTTTTGTAAATCGAGGTAATTTCACGTCTCTTCTCCTGCTATTTTAATCAATATGTGAGTTCTCGTTATCTCTACATCAAATTCATCTTCCGTAAGTTCCATATATTTGGACAACGCTTTGTATAATTCCCGGCAGATATTATCGTATGCCGCCGGCGCACACTGTACACGATCTGATGTGACAAGCACTTTCAGACGGTTCTTGGCTATTGAAACAGAAGATTTTTTTAACATCCGGGTCCCTCCTAATCTTTCTTGAATAACTGTGAAAGCTTAGTGAAGAATCCTGATTCTGTATTTAAATCCATAAAAGGTACTTCTATTCCCATAATCCTCTTGCATATATTGAGATATGCCTTGCCTGCCTTAGAATCGATGCCGATAACCGGTTCGCCCTGGTTCGTTCCTATGACGACATGTTCATCATCCGGAAGAGCGCCAATGAGAGGGACAGACAATATCTCCGTGACATCGTCCACGGACATCATATCCCCTCTTTTGACCATATCCATACGGATACGGTTGATGATGAGCTCTACCTGCTTCAGACCGTTGTTCTCCAGCAGTCCGATTATCCTGTCGGCATCTCTGATAGCAGATACTTCCGGCGTCGTAACGACAATTGCACGGTCTGCACCTGTGATGGCATTCTGGAACCCTTGTTCGATTCCTGCCGGACAGTCCAGAAGTATGTAATCAAATTCTTCTTTCAGCTCAGACGTCAGCTTCTTCATCTGGCCCGGTGATATGGCCGACTTGTCCTTCGTCTGCGCTGACGGAAGCAGCCATAGGTTTTCATACCTCTTGTCCCTTATAAGCGCCTGCTTCAGCCTGCAGGTTCCTTCAATCACGTCCACCAGATTATACACGATTTGGTTTTCCAGTCCCATGACGACATCCAGGTTCCTGAGCCCCAGGTCCGTATCAATCACTATGACCTTTTTGTCGAACTGGGATAAGCCAGCTCCTATATTAGCCGTCGTCGTCGTCTTGCCGACGCCTCCTTTTCCTGATGTAATTACGATAACTTCGCCCATGATAAACTTCCTCCTACATTCGGTTTTACTTCAATATCTCCAATGCGAAGCCTTTTGGGGCTCATATGGAGTGCTGCTATGACTGCGCTGCCATCACCTGCGGCACCTGCTATCACTGTGCCGTATATCGTGCCGATGACCACCACATTGCCCTTGGCGGCCACCTTGGCACCTTCTTCTATATCTCCGATGATGACGATGCTCGTCTCAGATTCTAAAATCTGTCTTCCTCTCAGTGTACCTCTATAGAACTGGCCGTCTCTTTCATGGATCTCCGAAAGGCTCTCATCCAGCATTCTTTTGTGCATCTGCTCCGTGTACGTGTTCTTCTCGATAATGCATAATATGTGTATCCCCGCAGCCTCCTCGATCGTCTCGACGAGCAGGCGTTCCTCCTCTTCCGTAAATGTCCTTCCCTCAAATTCCACGGCCATCTTCGCATTGTTGAAAAAATGTGCCGCAGACTCGAATCTGGTCTTGACTTCCGGTAACAGATCTCTGTAAGGCATCTCACCGTCCAGGTGGATAGTGATGCCGTATTTATTACTCTTAATGAGAACCGGGTCTTTCACATTCACTCATCCTTTCTGTTAATCCCCTCCTGTTGCGCTGCTGCCGATTGTTGCTGCTTCGCCGGTGATGATCTCATCTTCCGGAGCTATCTCATAGTAGTACTTCATGACATCTCTGCCCACTTCAGAGGCGTACGTAGAGCTGTATCCGTTTGCAATCCTGATTGCAAACGCCACCTCCGGGCTGTCGCTCGGCGCAAAGCCTACGAATAATCCATGATCGGGATGAGTTGTGCTCTGCTGTGCTGTTCCTGTCTTTCCTGACAGTTTTAAGCTGCTTGTATTCAAATCTGAGAAAGTTGCGCTATGGTTGACAATCACTGCCCGCATACCGTTGTGCACGGCATTCCAGGTGGAAGCGGACACATCTGAAAGCTGGTTCTTGACCTTAGGTTCATATTCTTTTATCGTCTTCCCGTCTACAGACGTCACCTTGTCAAGCAGGGTCAGGTCATAGACGGTTCCCTTGTTAGCTATTGCTGTTATATATTTAGCCAGCTGGCTTGTCGTATAGTTGTTCCTGCCCTGTCCGATAGCGGAACGCACGGAGTCTTCATCTGATATCTGAGGGCTGGATTCATCAATCTCAAGCCCAGAAGTCTCATCCAGTCCGAAGGACTGCGCGTACTTCTTCAGCTTATCAAGTCCCAGGTCGCTGGAATAGTACGAATTAGACGCGCTTCCCTCATTGTTGTCTGAGGCGACCCGATTCAGGCCCCCATCTTTCAAGCCGAGCCGGTATCCCACTTCATAAAAGAAGCTGTTGCAGGAATGTTTGATTCCTCCCTCTACATTCAGGGTGCCGTGGGCCTGAGGATAGATCCAGCACTTCGGGCTTGGCTTTATCTTCTCATACACCCCGTGGCATGTTATATAGGAATCCGTATTGATAACGCCCTCTGTAAGCCCTGCCACTGCAACGAGGGGCTTGTACGTGGACCCGGGCGCTGTCTTTTCCTGTGTCGCATTGTTGTAGAACGGCCTTGACTGGTCGGTCAGCAGTTTGTTGTAATATTCGGAATCCATCGCATTGGCCAGACGGTTATTGTCATAGCCCGGATAGGATACGCATGCAAGCACCTTGCCGCTGTTCGAATCCGTCATCACGATCGAGCCTGTACAAGGTTCCAGTGCCAGCTGTCCCGGCGTTATCGTAAGGTCCTGTATCTTGCCTCTCAGGAAGTCATAAGCTCCTATGCTGCCGGTATTCAGGCCATTATACTGAGCCTCATCATATTCCAGCACCTTCTGTTCATAGAGCATGAGGCATATCTGCCTGCCGGTCACTGCACCTGATTTTATCATATATTTATATATAAGTTTGTCAAATCCGCTGTTAGAGCCCAGATAGTCGATAATATATTTCACCATGCCCTGATACAGCTCCCCTGCATCGGAGTATTTGCCGTCCTCGACGGACTCTTTCAGCTTGGACGTATCGACCCAGTTCTTGGATATCGCATAGTTTAAGTACGTATATATATTGATGGACTCATCATCTTTCCAAGCCTTATATGTCGAATCGTTGGTATCTATGGCGCCTGACTTGATGACACCTGTCGTGTTTGTCAGAATTTCCGACACGATATACGTCATATAAGCCTGCATCTCCTTGGACATGTCCTTATATGCCTTTTCATCCGGGTTCGTCAGTACGGAGACAAGGTTGTTCAGGACTTCTTCCTTCCGGGCGCCAAAGGCCGCCGCTACTTCTTTCTCTGTAGTTCCCGCGTCTTCCTCTGTAAAATGGCTCATATCCAGTATGTCATTGGATAGGAACGTGTTGTATACATCGCCGATCGGAATGATGACATCGCTGCCGTCCTCTACTTTCGTCCTGTCAAAATCCAGCGTGTTCTGTATCTTGGACAGCAGGATACCCGCAAGTTCCTGCTCTATGATATTGTATGCCGCTTTCTGAAGATTGGCATCAAGCGTAAGGTAGACATCATTACCTGCTTCGGGATTCTTGCCTTTGATCGTCTCGATCACCTTCCCGACACTGTTGACGTAGAGCTTCACCTGCCCTTTCTTCCCCTGCAGCTGCTTGTCCAGCGTCTTCTCAAGGCCGGCTTTGCCCACCGTGTCCTGCTTGGAGTATTCTTCCTGCTCTTTCTTGCTGAGGGCGTCATAATCCTCCTGGGATATCTGCCCGGTATAACCGATGACCGAAGCAAAGCACTTGCTGTCCGTATAGCGGCGCAGAGACTCTTCCTCAATATCGACCCCCTGCAGGGAGTCCAGATTCTCCATGATAACAGCCACCGTCTCGTCGCTTACATCCTCGGCAATCGTAGTAGCGATGAATTTCTGGAAACTGTTGAGGGAGATCGCATATCTTATGTTGACAAGCTTCAGCACATCTTCTTTGTCCATCTCCTTTTCATCGATGCCATAGCCGTACAGCTTGTCCGTACAGAGATAATCGATAATGTCCTGTGCCGTGCTGCTCTTCTGCTTGTCGCTGAGCTCGTCTATTGTCTTTTTGCCGTACACGTCCGCAATGAATCGGAGGCGCTGCGTGTCATTTTCTGCTACAAACATGTAATTGCCGTCGCCGTTCAGTATGATGCCGAAATTATTGATTACCGTATCACCGTTGGACTCTACTATATCTATCACCGTTTGGATGACCTTGTTAAGCTCCTTGTTCTTTTCAGAAGAATCTTCCCAGTTATCTTCTATCGTGACAGAATAGGCAAGTTCATTATAGGCGAGCAGATTGCCGCTGCGGTCATATATCTTCCCGCGCGTGCCCTGGATTTCTTTTGTCTTCTGGATCTGGAGCTTGTACTCATCTGCATAGCTCTGCCCTTTCACGATCTGCAGATAGAATACCCTCTGCAGAAGGATTGCCGACAGAACGCAGAAAACGATGACAGCTACAAATACTCTTGATTTTACTACTTCATATATCCCGGATTTGATCCGGTCCCATAAGCTATACAAATTTACTTGCACTCCTTTGTTCTTCCGCTTCTAACCTTCGGTTTATGTGTAATATGGCCTGATACAGTACAAGGGTTGCCAGGATGGTGTACACCAGCTCCGGCATGATCAGCTTTATAAGATAGCTGCCGAATGAAAAATCTCCGTACAGCATATAAAAGCAGATGTACAAGACGAGCCCATACAGCAGTTCGCTCGCGGCTATGAGCGCAATCGGGAGTTTGATATCCTCATCGTAGAAGAGGCGCCGGAAACATCCGTTAACATATCCGATTACGGCAAATAGCAGCGTGTAAAAGCCAAGTGTGCTGCCCCAGAAGATATCCATAAGCAGGCCGGATACTATCCCTACCGCCATGCCGGTCTTCTTGCCACGCATGAAGCCGAAAGAAGCCGTGACGATGATGAGCAGGTTCGGCTTGATTCCGGCAAAGGAAAGCACGTGGAATACGGTGCTTCCGAGCAGGAAGCAGACGAGGATTATAAGAAAGGTGATAACCTTGCGCTTCAAAATCATTCACCCCCGTCTTCTGTCTTGTCATCCTTATTGACCATATCTTGTTTTGTCGTCGTGATGACGAGAACTTCCTGCAGCTTGCTGAAATCGACTGCCGGCGTAATATATCCGGAGCGGGTCAGGTTGTTGGAATCGACTTTTATCTCGCTGATATATCCGATGAACAGCCCCTGTAGAAAACGATCTCCGATATGGGACGTCACGATCTGCTCTCCGACTTCAATCTTATTGTCGTTGTTCGCGAGCTTTTCAAAGCGGATACGTCCGTCTGACATGAGCTTCAGATCGCCCCGCACGATGCACGTATCTGAGGTAGACAGCACCATACCGCTCACATTGCTGGAATCGTCGATGATGGAACGCACCTGCGCATAGTTCGGGCCCACTTCCGTGACGATTCCGACAAGTCCGCTGCCGGCCAGCACATTGCAGTTCTTTTTGATTCCATCCTTGCTTCCTTTGTCGATCGTAAAATCACTGAACCAGTTCGTCCCGTTGTTGGCGATGACATGAGCACCGATCTTATTATAATCCGAATAGTTCTCATCGAGCTTGTACAGCTCTCTGAGGCGTTCCAGCTCATACTGGTCCTGCCTGAGCCGCGTATTGTCGATCGTCAGCTCATCCACCTTTGACTGGAGCTCGCTGTTCTCTTTCTTCATGTCCTTCAAAGTCTCGAAATTCTTGGAAAAATCGCTCATCCACATCCCTACATAGCTGATCCCCTTCTGCATGGGTATCACGGTATAGTTCGCCACGACGCGCAGCGGCCCTTTCACGCCGGGCAGACTGCCGACGCCCATAAGTATTACGCAGACGACAGCCGCGATGAGCAGCCAGTATTTACTTGAAAGTGAAGATTGATTTTTGATTTTCATATTATCTCATCCACCTATAATTTTCATCTAACATTGAATATGCAAGTTTTCTCAAATCTTTTGACATAATAATCTTCTTTAATCCTGTAACCGCGCAGATGTCTGGTTCTACTGCGGTCCTGACCGGTATCCCCACAGCTTTTTCGATGTAATTCTCAAGGCCGGGCGTATTGGCGATCCCTCCGGTCAGGAAGATGCCGTTCTTATATATCGCCCTCCTCACTTCGGGGGGCGTACGATCCAGCTGTGAATAGACCGCCCGTATGCATTCCTGCAGCGGTTCCTTCAAAGCAGCACGCACGAGGCTGACAGAGATATCTTTCTGTATCGGCACGCCCATGATCATATCCCTTCCCGCGATCCTCATAGTCGACGAAGTGTCTTCTGTAAAGACGCCGAACTTTTTCCTCAGCATCTCCGCCGTCAGCCGACCGATTAGAAAGTCATGGCTATGTCGTACGAGATTGGCGACAGACTGGTCGAAGGTGACTCCGCCGACCTTCACAAGCCGGTTCAGCACCATACCGCCGCCGGCCAGAACAGACAGTTCTGTCGTCTCCCCGCCGAAATTCGCGATAAACAGGCCTTTCGTATTCTTCACATCCAGATTGAGCCCTACGGCATCGGCTATGGACCGTTCTACGATATTGACCTCCCTCGCTTTGGCGGTGGAATGTATGACAAGGTCGAAGAAAGCCTTCTTCTCCACTTCCGTCACGTCGGTAGGTACCGCGATGACATATTCAGAGCCCCTGGCAAACTGACGCTCTTTCTTCAGCA
Source organism: Extibacter muris (assembly GCF_004345005.1). GTDB lineage: Bacteria > Bacillota > Clostridia > Lachnospirales > Lachnospiraceae > Extibacter > Extibacter muris. The sequence continues at coordinate 68,038 of NZ_SMMX01000004.1, read as the reverse complement.
GGTTCTGGAGCAGGAACTGCATATTGTTGAAATGGGATATGACGCCTTCCTGCATCGGAAAGATGACCTCGATATTATCCGGCGCCTTCTCATACATCTCATACGCATCATCTCCGACTGCAAAAATTTCCTTTTTGTTTGCAATCGCTATCACGTTTTTCTCTTTCCATATCTCATCTTTCTTTTTATCGTAGACCTTGATTTCATAAGACCCGAGGTCTAATCCGTATATATTCCTAGCCATTTGACACTGCCCTTTCTTATAGTATGCCCTCCTCCCGGAAACTCATATAACAATTATTGCCAATGATGACGTGATCTAACAGGTCAATTCCTATCAAGGCTCCTGCCTCCCGGATTCTCTGTGTCAGCAGTCTGTCTTCCCTGCTGGGCGAGGGGTCACCGCTCGGGTGGTTGTGCAGAACAACAATTGCGACCGCATTCTTCTGCAGCGCTTCTATGAACAGCTCTCTCGGCGTTATGAGGGACGCGTTTACCGTCCCTTTGGATATGTCTGTCTCACCGATGAGCTTTGATTTTGAATTCAACATCAGAAGCTTCATCTGTTCCTGCTTCTCATGCCTTAAGTCTTCCATATAATAACCGGCTATGGACTCCGGACGGGTGAAGCACAGCGTCTCCCCCGCGCAGGCTTTCGCCAGCCTCTTGGCCAGCTCCGAGATGCACGATATCTGTATGGCCTTCACCTTCCCTATCCCTTTGATCTGCTTCAGCCTCTCGATGCTGAACTGATGGATGCTCAGTATCCCCGGTTCGCCGGTGTGATACAGAATCTTTTGTGCCAGCGTCAATGCATTTTCACCTCTTGTGCCCGTACGTAACAATACAGCCAGCAGTTCCACATCGCTCAAACTGCCAGCCCCCCTTTGCTCACACTTTTCGTATGGGCGTTCCATCTCTGGAATTTCTCGAATGGTATTTGCCTGATTCATATTATCAGCAGATTCGTACGACACTTCGTAGAGAAACTTACAAGAAGCGGTAAATGATGATTGATATTATTACGCCTATGATGCTTGCGATCGTAATCTTTATCGTCAGCCCGAACGTAATTACCAGCAGTCCCAGATTCAGTACAACCGGGTCATCCAGTCCGAAAGACTGGCCGTACCCGAGCCAGGAAAGAGCCGGTACTTTGTCCGCCAGCATTCCGATAAAGCCACCGAGCACGATTCCTGTAAGAATGAGCAGAAAAAGCGCCCAGGCATTCTTGCTTCCAGTTCCCTTCATATGTACTCCTCCTCATTTATCTCAATAGAAAACTCAGTATATTTTATCATATTTAAGAATCAGTGTATATACTTATCCCATTAAAAATTTCTTAAGGCTTCGTCATGTTTGTCGAATGGCCGGTATAATTTGGCGATTGCCTCTGCCGCCTTCATACCGTCCATTGCCGCGGACGTGATGCCGCCTGCATAGCCTGCTCCTTCGCCGCATGGGTAGACGCCCCGGAGGCCGCTCTCCATGTCTGCGCCGCGCACAAGCCGTACCGGTGATGAAGTACGGCTCTCTACCGCGGACACCACAGAGTCGTCCCTGGAATAGCCAGGAAGCTTCCGTTCAAAAGCGAGGATTCCTTCTTCTATATCACGCGCGAGAAATGTCGGAAATATGCTTCGGACATTCGTCCAGCAGCAGGCGCCTTTTATCTGCGGGGCAACGGTTCCCTCTCCGGCCGACGGCCTGTCTTCCCGGTAGTCTTTAAAAAGCTGGACCGGCACTTTACCTTCTCCTGCCCGGAACGCGGCTTCTTCAAGTTTCCGCTGGAATTCCACGCCGGCAAGTGGTCCTCCCGCACCGTAATCCTCCGGTGACACGGTCACGATCACTGCACTGTTGGCATTCTGTCCTCCACGGTCTTGGTAGCTCATGCCGTTTACCGCAAGGCGGCCTTCTTCGGAAGACGCGTTTACCACATAGCCGCCCGGACACATGCAGAACGTATATACCCCCCTGCCGTCAGATGCTTTAGCCGTGAGTTTATAAGATGCCGGCGGCAGCACGTCCGGATGATCGTTCCCGTACTGAACCATATCTACCATGGACTGGGGATGTTCGATGCGCACTCCTACCGCAAATGACTTAGCCTCCATGGATAGCCCGCGTCTGTAGAGCATCTCGAACGTGTCGCGTGCGCTGTGCCCAATGGCGAATACCGCAATCTCTGTCTCAAGCCGGTACTGCTCTCCTGTCTGCGTATCTTCAACGGCCAGACCTGCTATCCGTTTCTCCAGACCCTCTCCGGCTGTCCGGATATCTTGTACAAGGGAATGGAAACGGACCTCTCCTCCCATCGTCTCGATAGAATGGCGCATATTTTTTACGATGCCGGTCAGCACATCCGTTCCGACATGCGGCTTGTTCTCATACAGAATCGCTTCTGGCGCGCCATGCTCTGCAAAAACGCGGAGCACTCTTGCGTTCCGGCCCTCCGGGTCTTTGACAAGAGTGTTCAGCTTTCCGTCCGAGAACGTCCCCGCACCTCCCTCCCCGAACTGTACGTTGGAATGCGGGTCCAGCTTACCGTCCTTCCAGAACCGCATCACGTCTTCCTGACGCGCGTCCACGTCAGCGCCTCTCTCAAGAAGAATCGGACGATAGCCGAGACGCGCAAGCTCGTAGCCGCAGAAAAGACCGGCAGGGCCGGTGCCGATGATTACAGGACGGTGCGCCAGCGGGCGCTCGCCTTCTGACTTCAGCACATATTCCGGATCCGGGCCGCGAAACGATATATTATTATTTCTTACGCGCTTTTTGACGGACCGCTCGTCTGATACATGTACATCGACCGTATAGACGTAATAGAGGTCCGGTTTCTTTCTCGCATCCAGCGACTGTTTTCTGATCGTATATGAAAGCAGCGCCTGTCCGTCGATACGCAGCAGTTTCAGTATCTTATCTTTCAATTCCTCTTTTGTGTGGGCTGCGGAAAGCTTAAGCTGTGTAATACGTATCATATTATTATCCCTTTCTTAAATTATTACTTCACAGACTCCAGATTAACATTTCAGCAGATACCATATACAGAAGACCCAGAACAGAAGCAATCGCACGCTTCTGCACCGGGCCTTCTGTTTTCTCGCTATCAGACTGAACCGGCGGCGTGGCTGCCGGCAATATGACCGCTGGCAACCGCCCAGGTGATATTGTATCCTCCGCAGATTCCATCCACGTCCACCATCTCACCTGCCAGATACAGGCCAGGCGTACATAAAGATTCCATCGTGTCCGGATTTATCTCGGATGCCTTCACCCCGCCTGCACAGATCTGCGCCTGATCAAATCCATTCGTGGCCTCGATGTCAAGCAGCGTATGCTTGCACACTGCGGCGAGCGACTTGATCTGCGCGTGGGTAAGGTCTCCTGCCGGCATCTTCAGCCTGATCCCTGCAAGCTCCAGCAGTCTTGGAACGAGTTTCCGGCTGAAGATGCCGGTGAGAAATTCTCCCGCATTGCGTTCCTTGAACTGTTCTGCCCTTCTGGCAAATAGAATCTCCGTGTCCTGCGCCGACATATCCGGCAGAAAATCTGCCTCGACCTGCACGTTGCGTCTGTCATAGAGCCCCCTTGATATGAAGCGGCTGATCTGGAATACCGGGATGCCCGAAATGCCGTAACCTGTAATCTGCAGTTCCCCGGTGTCGGCCGCTATCTCTCTGCCGTCAATCCTGGCTGCAATTCTTGCCTCCGTCCTTACTCCCGACGCTTTGGCAAAAGGATTGGCACGTACTTTCAGCTGGACAAGAGCCGGAACGACGGGTTCCAGCGTATGCCCCAATCCCTGTGCCAGGGCATAGCCGCTTCCGTCTGCTCCTGCTATCTGGGAAGCGCGGCTTCCACAGGCCAGGATTACCTTGTCTGCGCGGTATTGCCTATCTCCGCTCTCGATGGCATATCCCCGTCCGTCCCTGCGGACATTCCTCACATGCTCATTCAGATGGCAGCTTACCCGGAGGCGTTCCAGTTCCATCTGCAGACTTTCCCTGACATCCGCGGCTTGCTCGGAACGGGGATATGCATAGTCTCCCCGCATCCGGATAAGAAGCCCGAGGCTGCGGAAGAATTCCAGCGTCTGCCCGAGGCCGAACTGCCGCAGTACGTCCTCTGCCAGCTGCGCTCCGCCGCCTCTGTAGCAGCCTGCCCCCATCTGCATGTTCGTGAGGTTGCAGCGCCCGTTACCGGTAGAAAGTATTTTCTTACCGAGAATATCATTATGTTCAAGTATAAATACTTCCGCCCTGCCGTCCGTCCGTGCGGCCGCTATCGCGGCAGCCATTCCGGAGATGCCGCCGCCGATGACTCCTATCTTTCCCATCGTTTACGACTCCTTTCCCGCTGTCAGATCTTGACAATCCCTTCCCTTACGATATATTCGAGGGACATGAGAATCCCAAGCCTTGCGTGGGGCCAGGTCAGCCCTCCCTGGAAGTAGACGGCATACGGAGGCTTGATAGGCCCGTCTGCGCTGAGCTCAATGGACGAGCCCTGCACGAACGCCCCTGCAGCCATGATTACATCACTGTCATATCCAGGCATCGCCCAAGGTTCCGGAGACACATAGGAATCTACCGGAGCGGCTGCCTGTATTCCTTTGCAGAATGCGACCACCCCCTCCGGGGTTCCAAGCTGCACCGCCTGGATGATATCATGTCTGCTCTCTTTACTGTCTGGTATGACGCCGAAACCGAGCTTTTCGTATATCCCGGCTGCGAATATCGCTCCCTTCAGCGCACTGGCAGCTACCGTCGGAGCAAGGAAAAGCCCCTGGTAGAAGGACTGCATCACACCGAGCGATGCCCCTACCTCTTTGCCGAGTCCGGGTGACGTAAGCCGGTAGCCGCAGGCATCGATCAGATCTTTTCTGCCCGCGATGTAGCCGCCTATCGGCGCCAGACCGCCGCCTGGATTCTTAATGAGCGATCCGACGACCATGTCCGCGCCTACGTCGCTTGGTTCTACCGTCTCCACGAATTCGCCGTAGCAGTTGTCCACCATGCAGATGACGCCGGGCTTCCTCTTCTTCACAAAGGCGATCAGCTCCCCGATCTGCCCCACGGAAAAGCTCGGACGTGTCTGATAGCCCTTGGAGCGTTGTATCGTCACGATCTTCGTCCGTTCCTGCAATGCTTCTTCTATTCTGTCATAATCAAATGTTCCGTCTTCTTTTAGATCCACCTGCCTGTAAGTAATTCCATATTCAGCAAGAGAGCCGTTCGACGGCCGGATGCCGATGACTTCCTCCAGCGTGTCATAAGGCTTCCCTACCGGTGACAGCAGCTCGTCCCCCGGGCGCAGATTGGCGCCGAGCGCCAGCGAAAGCGCGTGGGTTCCGCACGTGATCTGAGGCCGCACGAGAGCGCTGTCTGTATGGAATACGGATGCGTATACTCCCTCAAGCGTATCCCTGCCCTGGTCGCTGTATCCGTATCCGCTCGCATAGTTGAAGCAAGCCTCGCACACACGGTTCTCCTGCATGGCATGAATCACCTTAAGCTGGTTGTATTCCGCTGTCCTGTCAATCTCATCAAAACGCTCCTTGAGTCCGGCCTCTGCCTCACGGCCGAAAGCAAGAACCGCCCTTCTTATTCCCATATCTTCATATAACTTCGTCATGTCCGGCATCTTAGTAATCGTCTCCTCCCTGCCACGCGTTCATTATCTTTGTCTTAAGGGACGCACACCTGGCATCAAACTCAGGATTCAGCGGTTTTATCTCCAGCACGATATCCGCGGATTCCCGATAGTGCTTCATATCGTACAGAAGTGCAGCCCGGTTCAGATCGTACAGCGCTTCTTCCCCTTTTGTGCGGATGAGCGGCGCAAGCTCCAGCAGCTGCTTATATGTAGCAGCCGCGTTATGGCTGCGTGAATAAAGCTCCATCAACGTGTTCATCTTCTTCAGGAACTGGTTCCCCCTGAATAATCTTCTAAACATAGTACTCCCTCCAAATGTTTTATCATAGCGTGTACGATTTCATCTTCGTCATATCCATACGCCTTCTTGTCGATCCAGATAACATTTCTCTCCCTCTTAAACCATGTAATCTGTCTTTTGGCGAAGTGCCTCGTATCCCGTTTGATCGTATAGACCGCTTCTTCCAGTGTACATCTTCCGTCAAGATAGTCAAGTATTTCTTTGTAGCCAAGTCCCTGCATGGATACCAGCTCTTTCGTATACCCCATCTTCTTCAGGCTGCTCACTTCAGCCACTAGGCCGTCCTCTATCATCTTGTCCACCCGGCTGTTGATCCGGGCATAGAGATGCTCCCTGTCATCCGTCAGCACAAAGTATGCCGCGTTGTATGGGGACTCTTTTGCCCGCTCTCTTTCATTGTGGTCTGATATCTTCTGACCTGTCTGTTCATAGAATTCAAGCGCGCGGATTACCCGTTTGACGTTATTGGGATGTATCAGTGCGGCGGACTTGCCATCCACCTCAGCCAGGCGTTCGTGCAGCTTATCTGCGCCGTATCTCTGCGCATAACCGGCGAGGCGGCTGCGGATGCCGCTGCCCGCTTCGTTCTCGGTAAAGTCGATGCCATAGAGCAGCGCCTGGATATAAAAACCGGTCCCGCCGACGACGACAGGAATCCGGCCTCTTTCGTATATGTGCTCTGCCGCCACCTGCGCCAGCTTCTGAAAGCGGACGACATTAAATTCTTCCGACGGCATAAGCTCATCCACCAGGTGATGTGGTATGCCGTCCATCTCTTCAGGGCGTATCTTGGCAGAGCCGATATCCATGTATTTGTACACCTGCATAGAATCTGCAGATATGATCTCGCCGCCGATTGCTTTTGCAAGTGCAATAGATGCTTTTGTCTTGCCGACGGCAGTAGGCCCTGTCAGTACCACTAACGGTCTCTTCATATTTATACAATCCTCTTAAACTTTTTCTCAAGCTCCCGCCTGGTCATGGCGATGATAGTAGGCCGCCCATGCGGGCAGTGGTATGGATTCTCCAGCATGAGCAGTTCACCTATCAGGACATCCACTTCTGCCGCTGATAGCTTCATATTGCCTTTGACCGCAGCTTTGCACGACATGGATGCCACCCTCTCATCAATCAGATCCGGCGACAGGTTCCTGCTGATCTCATCGGACAGGCTGTCTATCATCTCCATGAGCAGTTCTTTCTTTGCGATGCTGAACAAGTTATCGGGTACCGCTCTCACGGCATAAGACTCCTGCCCAAACTCTTCCAGCTCAAATCCGATTCTTGTAAACTGGTCCATATAAGTATGCAGCAGCTCTGCTTCCTGCATCGTCAGGTCCAAGATAATCGGCGGGCTGATGTACTGGGACGTGAATTCCCTTGTCTTCATATTCTTCAGCGTACGTTCATAGAGCACCCTTTCATGGGCCGCGTGCTGGTCGATGATATAAAGGCTGTCCTGGAATTCAATCATCCAGTAAGTGTCGAACGCCTGCCCGATAAGCTTGTATTCTGCTTTTCTCTCACGGTCAAGAAGCTTTTCTTCAAACAGGTCCATCTGCTTTCCGGCTCCGCTGTCTTTTCTAGGCTCCGGACCGTCCGGTTTCCGGACATGACTGCCGTCTTTCTGTCTGTTTTCCTTCTGACTGTCTACCGGCTTCGCATACTCTACGGCCTCACGTATCCGGTCAGCCTGGACATCCGGCCTGAATATGGCACTTCGGTCATGCACTTCTGCGGAGGATTGCTGTTCATGGTAAGAGCGGACTCTCTTTTTCATCTCCTCCATAAAGTATTCCACGTCCTTCTGCCCCGGCTTATTTCCTGCAGGCATCTCTTCCCATACAGGGGATTCTCGTCCGGACCGGTCGGATACAGGCTGCAGCTTTGCCGAACCTGTCTCTTTCAGAGGCTTTTGCATATCCAGGTCCTTACGCGGAGCGGCAGCCTCCGCCTCAGGCGGCTTTGGAATCTCTACATGGGGAATGAGCTCCTCCGCGTGGAGTCCCCGGTCAACCGCCTCATATACAGAACTATAGACATCCTGCTGGTTATTAAACCGTAATTCCATCTTTGTCGGATGTACATTGACATCAATGTGCTCCCCGTCAATCTCCATCTGCAGCACGACGAAGGGATATTTGTGCTGCATCGTAAAGTCTTTGTATGCGTCTTCAATGGCCTTGGCTATCATATTGCTTTTCACATACCTGCCATTGATAAAATAATTCTCAAAATTGCGGTTTCCTCTTGATATAAGCGGCTTTCCCAGATATCCCGTAATCTTCATTCCGGTGCGCTCATAGTCCACCGCGAGCAGATTTGCCGCGATTTCCCTGCCGTACACGTGATAAATGACGTCTTTCAGGTTACCGTTTCCTGATGTGTGTATCTTCGACTGTCCATTATTGATAAACTGGAACGAGATCTCGGGGTGGGACAGTGCCAGCCTCGTCACCAGCTCTCCCACATGGCTTGCCTCTGTCATCGGCGTCTTTAAGAACTTTCTTCTGGCGGGCGTATTATAGAACAGCTGGCGGATGAGGAACGTCGTTCCGTCCGGTGCGCCTGCATCGTCCAGCGACTCCTCTTTTCCCCCTGCTATGCGATAGCTCGTGCCAAAAGTATCTGCTTTTGTCTTTGTGACCAGTTCTACCTGCGACACCGCCGCTATGCTGGAAAGCGCTTCTCCGCGGAACCCGAGGGAACCGATATGTACCAGATCGTCCACCGAACGGATTTTGCTCGTCGAATGCCTCAGAAACGCGGAAGGTACTTCTTCCCTGGCAATGCCGCAGCCATTGTCCGCAATGCGTATGTAGGAGATGCCGCCTTCTTTAATCTCTATGGTGACAGACGTAGCGCCCGCATCTATGGCATTCTCTGCCAGCTCCTTCACAACGGAGGCAGGACGCTCTATCACCTCTCCCGCTGCGATCTTATCTATTGTTACCTGGTCCAATACTTGTATCTTATTCATATTACCACCTGTTTTTCAGTTTGTTCTGCAGCTGATACAGCGTGTTCAGCGCATCGATCGGGGTCAGGTTGCTCACATCCAGATTCTTGATCTCATCAATCACATCATCGTCTTTTACCGTATCAAACAGGGACATCTGAGCCAGGTCGACCTCGTCAAACTTCTTTGTCTTGATCTTTGCTTCATGGCCGTTAACCGCGATATCCTTCACCCGGGCGGTGATATCTGCATGGCTGAGTTCTTCCACTATCTCTTTCGCCCGCTCGATGACCGTGTCCGGTACGCCCGCCAGCTTGGCTACCTGGATGCCGTAGCTCTTGTCTGCGCCGCCTTTTACGATCTTGCGCAGAAATACGATATCGTCGCCTTTTTCCTTGACTGCGATGCAGTAATTATTCACATTGTCAATCTTGCCTTCCAGTTCGGTCAGCTCGTGATAGTGGGTTGCAAACAACGTCTTGGCTCCGAGCAGCCTGCTGTTGCTGATATGTTCAATCACAGCCCAGGCGATGCTGAGCCCGTCAAAGGTGCTCGTACCCCGTCCGATTTCGTCCAATATAAGAAGGCTTCTGCCCGTGGCGTTCCTGAGTATATTGGCAACCTCTGTCATCTCGACCATAAACGTGCTCTGCCCGGACGCCAGGTCATCTGAGGCTCCCACTCTTGTAAATATTCTGTCTACAAGCCCCACATCCGCAGAAGACGCCGGTACGAAGGAACCAATCTGCGACATTAGCACGATGAGTGCCGTCTGCCTCATATATGTAGATTTACCGGCCATATTCGGCCCGGTGATGACAGATATGCGGTTCTTCCTGTCGTTCAGGAACGTGTCATTGGCAATAAACATGTCATTCGGAATCATCTTCTCTACGACAGGATGCCGTCCATCCTTGATGTCGATGACCCCCTTTTCGTTTATCCTGGGGCGCACGTAATTATTACGTTCCGCCACAAGTGCAAGGGAGGTAAAGACGTCAATCTGTGCCACTGCCTTGGCTGTCGTCTGGATACGTTCGATCTCTCCGGCAATCGTGTCACGCACCTCGCAGTACAGCTCATACTCCAGCGCGTAGAGCTTGTCTTCCGCGCCCAGTATCGTATCTTCCAGCTCTTTCAGCTCAGGGATGATATAACGCTCTGCATTGGCTAACGTCTGTTTCCTCGTATAATAATCGGGGACGAGGTTCTTGAACGAATTCGTCACTTCCAGATAATAGCCGAACACTTTATTGAAACGGATACGCAGATTCTTGATTCCCGTCTTCTGACGCTCCTGTTCTTCCAGCTTGGCAAGCCATTCTTTTCCATCCGACTTTGCAGCCCTTAGCCGGTCCACCTCCTCGTCATAGCCTTCCCGTATGATATTGCCCTCTTTCATGGCAAGAGGGGGCTCGTCCTGGATGGCATCCGTGATAAGCCGGCATAGATCTTCGAGCGTATCCAGGCTGTCGAAGAGCTCCCTCAGAAGAGGACTGTCCATATCACCCATTATGCACCGGATGTGGGGCAGCATGGACAGAGAGCATCTGAACGCCGTCAGATCCCTCGGGTTGGCGGACTTGTATGTAATCTTGCAGACGAGGCGTTCCAGATCGTAGACAGGGCTTAGGTATTCCCTGATCTCTTCTCTCGCTATCGCACCTGCCTTGAATTCTTCTACCGCGTCAAGACGCCGTTCTACCGCTTCTTTATCTATGAGGGGCTGTTCGATATATTTCCGAAGCGTCCTCGCGCCCATGGCCGTCTTCGTCTTGTCGAGCACCCAGAGAAGCGACCCCCTCTTCTGCTTTTCACGCAGCGTCTCGCAAAGCTCCAGGTTCCTTCTCGTGGAACTGTCCAGCATCATATACTTGCCGGCTGCATATCCGGTGAGCTTCGTCAGATGGGCCAGGTCCGTCTTCTGCGTCTCTTTCAGGTATGTAAGCAGGGCTCCTGCCCCGATGACGCCACAGTCATAGTCTCCCAGGCCGAGGCCCTCCAGAGCATTCACCTTGAAGTGCTCCTTCAGCGTCCGCTGGCAGAGAGCGTCGTCAAAATACCAGGTATCCAGCGCGTATATCGTGATGCCAAGCCGTTCTTTCAGCAGGTCCATATCCATGCCGCTCATATAAAAAGCCTCATTGCATATAAGCTCTGAGGGCATGAATTTATATATCTCGTCAAACAGTTTCCCGCTCGTTTCAAGTTCTGTCACAAAATAATCGCCTGTCGTGACATCCGCCACCGACAGACCATATCGGTCCGCGATATATACGACGCACATGATGTAATTATTCTTCGTCTCATCGAGCGCCTGCGTATCCAGGTTCGTACCAGGAGTAACGATACGGACCACTTCCCGCTTTACGAGACCTTTTGCCGTCGCCGGGTCTTCCATCTGTTCGCAGATAGCTACCTTGTAGCCCTTGGATACGAGCCGATTGAGATAGCCATCCACGGCATGGTAAGGGATGCCGCACATTGGCGCCCGCTCTTTAAGCCCGCAGTTCTTTCCTGTCAGGGTAATTTCCAGTTCTTTCGATGCGGTAAGCGCATCTTCAAAAAACATCTCATAAAAATCGCCTAATCTATAAAATAAGATACAGTCAGGATACTCTTTTTTCGTATCTACATACTGCTGCATCATCGGGGTTAGTTCAGCCACAGTCTTCTCCTCTTTTGTCTAAAATTTTACATTTTATTATATCATTAATCTCAAAAATATTAAAGACTTAAAATTCTCATTACAACACATGGAAATGTGGTTTCGGCTCATCGTACAGCCAGTATGACAAGTACCCGCTCAATAGGATGCCTATGACGCACAGACCTGAAAACAAGACCACAAAGGGCAGGCAGATCTGCCCAAACAGATGGAACGGCTGGTTCGTATAGTCCCACACGCCAAGGCCCAGCCACTTGTTGACGATGATACCGGTTATGAACTCCATCGATGTCACAAATACAATGCATCTCATGAGCTGCTTCCAAAGCGCATCCTCCCAGTTGACCGCCCTGCCCTGTATCTCAAAAAAGAGAAGGCAGATGCCGCCGAGCAGGAACATGCTCCAGTGGGAAAAGCCGCGGAATACTACTTCTAATGTATAATAGATACAGCCTCCCAAGCTGATAAAAAACAGATACTCGCTTAATTTCTTCATGTAAAAACGCCCTCACTATATGTTCTTACTTATAGTTTGAGCGTTTTGGCTTATAATATGGGTGGTATATATTTCTTAATAGGCATGAATTACCGGCCGGCCTCCAGACTTCCTATATAGTAGAATCCCCGGCATTCCTCAAGCCTTACGTCTGCGTATGTACCTATCATCTCTTCCGTTCCCGGAAAATGCACGAGCAGATTGTTGCTCAGCCTTCCCGTTACGAGGGTGCTGTCGTGCTCGCTGACAGATTCTACCAGCGCCCGCTGTATGCTCCCTTCATGCACCGCGCATACTTCGCGGGCAATCTTCTGGACCTCGCCGAGCAGCCGGTCAAACCGGTCTTTGACGACATCCTCCGGCACCTGGTCCTCCATGGCCGCTGCGGGCGTGCCCGAACGTTTTGAATAGAGGAAGGTAAACGCGCTGTCATAACGTACCTTGTGCACGACATCCAGCGTCTCCTGGAAATCCTCCTCGGTCTCGCCGGGAAAACCGACGATGATATCTGTCGTAAGAGAGATGTCCGGAACGGCCAGCCTTATCTTTCTCACCAGTTCCAGATACTGTTCCTTCGTATAATGCCGGTTCATCTTTTTAAGGATGTCTGTGCTTCCGGACTGTACGGGGAGATGCAGATGCCTGCATATCTTACGTGACCTGCCCATCACTTCGATCAGCTCGTCAGACAGATCCTTTGGATGTGACGTCATGAACCTTATGCGCTCCAGCCCTTCTATCTTTTCAATCTCCTCAAGAAGCGCTGCAAAGGTGATCGGCGTATCGAGCGTCTTCCCGTATGAATTGACATTCTGTCCAAGAAGCATGACCTCAGTCACTCCATCTGCCACAAGCTGCCTGATTTCCCGTATAATGGCTTCCGGCGCACGGCTTCTCTCTCTCCCGCGCACATATGGCACGATACAGTAGCTGCAGAAATTATTGCAGCCGAACATGATATTGACACCCGATTTAAAGGCGTATTTCCTTTCGTTCGGCAGGTCTTCTACAATCTTATCCGTGTCTTCCCATATATCTATCACCATGCTGCCCGACTCAAAGCGTGAGACGATCAGCTCTGCAAGCTTATATATATTGTGCGTACCGAATATGAGGTCTACGAAACGGTAGCTCTTTTTCAGCCTCTCTACCACTTCCGGCTCCTGCATCATGCAGCCACACAGCCCTATCATCATATAGGGGCTCTTCTGCTTCAGCGGCTTCAGCTGTCCAAGCCTTCCGTACACTCTCGTATTCGCATTTTCACGGACCGTACATGTGTTATAGATGACAAAATCCGCCTTGTCCTCCGCCGCCTCTTCATAACCGATACGTTCCAGTATCCCTCTCAGCTTCTCAGAATCCCGGGCATTCATCTGGCAGCCGAAGGTCGTCACGCAAAAAGTAAGGGGCCTTCCCATCTCCTTCGATCTAGACGCTACATGCCGTCTGGCCATCTCTATGTAATAATACTGCCGCTCAGGTTCCGTGTCCGGTATCCCGCTAGACAAACTGATGTCTGGATTCATCATACTCATAATCGATTCCTTTCAATGTATCTACAATCGTATTTTTATCTACCTGCATATCCTCACACAGCGCGTCAAGCGTGTGGTAATAGTCTCTTATCTTCGTGTTCACCACGCTCAAAAGCAGCATGGGGTCTTTCGGCAGTCCAAACTGCATCCGTATCCATCCTTTCTGCCGCTATAGGGTCCTTGTCTCTGTTATGATAAGCTGCGGCCTGATATCCTCTTCTTCCTGCGGCACTTCCTCTACGATCTGGAAGTCAAATGCCGCCGCGATTGTATGGAGCCCCGGATGGTCCCTCAGATACCGGTCATAGTATCCCTTGCCATATCCAATCCGGCCGCGTCTGACATCGAACGCCACGCCCGGCATGATTACCAGCCCGTCCTTCCCGTCCGCCGCTTTCCCCTCGTCTGGTTCCAGGACGCCAAAGCATCCTCTGGTTAATTCTTCAAAAGAATGGATTGCAAAGAAGTTCATCTCTGCACCGCCCACCTTCGGCACCCATACGGCCTTGCCGAGCAGCCATGCCTCTTCTATCAGCTGCCTTGTCCCGGCCTCTTTCCGGCAGTCTACATAGCAGTAGATATCCGTGGCCTCCCTGAACCACACATGGGAGATGATCTCCCTTGTGATGGCTTCTGTACTGTTCTGCCATTCTACCGAGCTGATATCCAGCCTTTTTTTAAGAATTGCCTGTCTGATTTCCTCTTTTTCCGCCAAATTTCTCACCCAAATCCGTTATCGTCCCGTCTGCCTCTTCTATCGATATCTGATTCAGCTGGCTGCGCAGGTTCCGCTTGAAAGCATCCACATACTCTCTTCTGAGAACCTGCTGTTCCTTCCGCTCAGCCGCTGTAAGCCCTTCTGCTTTGGACTTGTGATACAGTTCATTTATCCTGGCTATCTTTTTATCGTCCATTTGTCTTTTGTCCTTCCTGAAATCATAGAAATTACGGTATCCATAATACACCATAAAAGGATGAAAGTCTACTTCTTATTCTTAACTTTCTTAACTCGAATAATTTTCCAAGAAGCCGTACAGCGTACCTGTGTCTTCTATATATTTGCCGTTACGTATCTCCTCGCGCACGGCTGCCGGGAGTTCATCATAACGAATATCCGTGTACTCATAAGGCGTCTTCTTGTCACTCAGGTAGACGACGATATAGCCATTGACCTCCATAAGGTAATAGCAGTCCTCTTTCAAAGCTGAACCTTCCGTTCTCACCGACGGTTCGGTCTTGGCCTTGGCAGTCTCCTGCTCTTTCTCTATCTTCGTCTCGGCCTCCGCCCGTTCTTTTGCTTTCTGGTAACTCAACTGGTATGCGCTGGATACCGCAAGTACCGTTATTATAGCAGCCGCAAAAAAGCCAATACCATACTTATTTTTCATAAGGACAACTCCTTTTTTAGTACAGTATTGGCTGTTTTTCATTTATTTATACAAACCTGCTGATTTTCTGCTATCTGTATTCCCCGCGGATCAGATGCAGCTTTCTGCATATAGATACGATAGTCGCCCCTTTCGGCATACCAAGCAGCTCCTCCTGTGTCAGGCCTCCAAGCAGGATAAGCGTAATTCCATACGTAACAAGCGCTGCCAGAAGTGCAAGTATGGTTGCCGCCTTGCTGCCGATGAAGAGTTCCACCACCAGATGCACGACAACGGTAACCACGCCCATGACGGCCGCAGATATTGCAGGAATGATAAAGGTCTTCTTCTGCTCCTGCACATAGCCGATGCGGCTGCGAAGCGCATGTGAATTCAATATGCATATCGCGCCGGAAAATACGATCTTGCTCAAAATGACTGCGTAGATGTTCCACTTGAAGATAACCATGAACAAGAATAGCGAGACCACATGGATGACAAGCGATATCGCCGCATTCTTGACCGGAGTCATCATATCATCCAGACCCTGAAGTACGGAATTCGTCACAGTGGACAGGCAGAAGAACACGACGGAGACAGCTCCGAGCTGCAGCATATACGAGGACGTCGTATTGTCCGAACCATAGAACAGCAGGTCCAGTATCGGCTTGGCAAGAACGAGAAAACCGGCCGCGCACGGGATGGCTATCATCATGTTGAACCGGGTCACCATGTTGATCTTGCTATGTATCTGCTTGCGGCTGCCTGTCTGTGCAGTAGCGACAAGGCTCGGTATCAGAGAAGACGCAAAAGCGCTTGATATAGATAATGGCACGTTGATCAGCGTCGTGTAGTCTCCGGTAAGTATGCCGAGCAGCTTCGTATATACGACCTTCTTCTCTCCCTGGGCGGCCATGATATTGCTGAACATGGCACTGTCTACAAAATCGCAGATATTGTAGACGGTCGCACTCAGTATGACAGGGGCGATAGTGACCAGCAGCACTTTATATATCCTGTTATATGACTCCTTGTGGCGGCTGCGGTCTCTGCGCATCTTCCGTCTGTAGACCTTCTTATAGGCCATGAAGATGAACAAGATAAAAAGCAGGGCCGTCAGCGCCCCCGCCACGGTGCCGAGCGTACCTCCCGCCGCGCTGTAGGCAGGACCGTAAGATGCATTGCCTCTCGTCTTGGCGATCCCTTTGCCTACGCTGAACAGCACGTAAGCTCCTGTCACGGAGATGACCGCGTTTACTATCTGCTCGATAATCTGCGAGATGGCCGTAGGCACCATGGAGCCGATACCCTGGAAGAACCCCCGCATGACACCGAGCACTGCCGCGATCAGTATGCACGGAGCCAGCACGCGCAGCGCGTATACGCTCATATCGATGGACATGATATTGTCCGCGATGAACCCTGCCCCGAAGAAAATGAGGAGGGAGACGAATCCGCCTGCCATGACGGCAAACATCAATGCTCCTCTGAACACTTTATATGCATTTTTATACTCCCCTAACGCGATACGTGCCGATACAAGCTTCGACACGGCCAGCGGGAGGCTGTAGGATGTCAGGGTAAGTGCCACGATATAGATGGAAAAGGCCACGCCATAGTAGCCCATCCCTTCCTGTCCCGCGATATTCCGCAGCGGAATACGATATATAACACCAATTATCTTCGTTACCACCCCTGCAATGGCAAGAATGGACCCCTGTATCAGGAAATTGGCCTCTTTTTTTCTGCGTTTTTCAGCCATGCTTCATGCTCCGTTTATCGTAATATGTTTAGTCTGTCCAAGATTTCTCTCTGTCTTGATTCCATATCAAGGCGTTCTTCCTCCTCCATATGGTCATACCCAATTAAGTGTAACATAGAATGGGCAATTAAAAAAGCGTATTCTCTTCTGACAGAATGTCCAAACTCTTCTGCCTGGGATATCACCTTCTCTTTGGATATCACGATATCACCGAGAACCAATTCCCCGGACTCCGGATCGAAGCAGCCGTCCTGCTCTTCCAGGCAGCCGAAGTCCCCCGGATGTCCATATTCGGCCATCGGAAATGAAAGTACGTCCGTAGGGCGGTCGATTCCCCGGAACTCCTGGTTCATCTCCTTTATATGCCCATTCGTGGTCAGCAGCACGTTCACCTGTGCCTCGTAGGGACAGCCTGCATATTCCAGAGCCTCGTCAGCCACTTCTCTGGCCAGATCCTCACACGGTAACTCCAGGCAGGTCTCCCCTTCTTCCTCAAAATATAGCGTCATTCGTTTATTTTCTCCTTCGGTCTTTTCCTTTTGCCCGGCTTCTGTTCTCATAATCATCGTATGCCTTGACAATCTTCTGTACGAGCGGATGCCGCACTACATCCCTGCTGCTCAGCTGGCAGACGCTGATATCCTCGATATGCCTGACGACAGAAACGGCCACGTCAAGTCCGGACACCTGCCCGGCCGGCAGATCCTTCTGCGTCGCGTCGCCGGTGACGACTACTTTGGAACCGAAACCTATCCTCGTCAAGAACATCTTCATCTGGGCAGGAGTCGTGTTCTGTGCCTCGTCGAGTATGATAAAGGCATTGTCGAGCGTACGGCCTCTCATATAAGCAAGCGGAGCCACTTCGATCAGCCCTTTTTCAGAGTTCCTCAGAAAGCTTTCGGCGCCCATAATCTGATAGAGGGCATCATAAAGCGGCCTGAGATATGGGTCTATCTTGCTCTGGAGGTCTCCGGGAAGGAAGCCGAGCTTCTCTCCCGCCTCTATGGCCGGTCTTGTCAGTATTATCCTGCCCACCTCATTATTTTTAAATGCGGTAATCGCCATCGCCATGGCCAGATATGTCTTTCCCGTCCCCGCAGGGCCAAGGCCGAACACGATCATCTTGCGCCGTATGGCATCTACATATTTTTTCTGCCCAAGCGTCTTTGGGCGGATAGGCTTTCCCTGCAGCGTATGGCAGATGAATTCCTTATCCATCTCCACAACACTCTCGTCACTGTCCTCCATCACGAGGGACAGCGTATAATCTACATTCTGCTCCTGTATCGTATTGCCCCTCATGGACAGGCCGACAAGCTGTTCCAGCACTCTCCTGGCCCGTTCTGCCTGCAAGGCTTCTCCCATTATCTTGACATTCCCGTCTCTTGCTATGAGCGTCACATGCAGCGTCCGTTCGATCTTTTTGGCATATGCGTCGAACTGGCCGAATACATTCTTTTCATGCTCTGCGGGCATGTCAATGACTGTCTCCATCATTCCCATCTATATTATCTCCTGTCGTTCCATCCTCTTCTTGCTGCGGCACATCTATGACCTCCGTAGGTGCCATGGTGCCTATTGGCATGATGACCGTAAGGTTCCCTTTCGCTTTCGCTTTTTCGGACCCTGTGTATATTTTAACATCATTCTCAATAATTTCTACCCCCTTTTTCTCTAAATCTTCACAATACTTGTCAAACTGCCCGCTCAGTATCGTCTGAAGCTGCTTATCGCTGTACTTGTGCTTCTTCCTCGTATACGGCTGTATCGTCCGGATTCCCGTCGATACAGGCAGGTAGAATTCCTCCCCTATCTTCCAGCGCTTTTCTTGTGACATGATCTCATAGTGTTCATAATCATGGCTCTTGCTCCCGAGACCGAACCGGTATCTTCCTATCTTGATATACATCTCCTGTTTTTTAACCTCGGGTAGCTTCTTCTCAATATAGGTGATGTCCTGTTCCTGCTCATATGGTATGACTGCTTTTCCTTTGATATCAGCGTCTGATTTATTATAGTGGTATCCGGTCGTCTCTCCGGCGTCATTGTTTACAGGCACTCTGCCGCATACGAGCAGATCGCCTTTTTTGACCGCGTCCCCTTCCTTGGCTGCAGGAGTCCCTTTGCGTGTTATCATCTCTGTTATCGTACAATCTATATCTGCCACGATGTCCTGCGGCTCCTCTTCCTCTTTCCTGCCGGCGCTGTCCGTATCCTCTTGTTCCAGCTCCCCGTCGCCGCCGGCTGCAGGCAGGGAATCCTCGTTTTCCTTCACCTGTATGATAAGCCTGGAACCCTGGATGGAAGCGGATACCCAGATGATTCCGTCATATTCTTTCCGCATATCTTTTACAATTCTGTCACAGTCCACGCTGGACTTCTTCATCCCATGCTCGACTTCCTTCGTCTGGAGAAATTCCAGTATGTTCTCGTCCGTCTGCGACAGATTCCCCTCTATATCAATATCCCATATAAAAAGGGATAATATGTATATGAGCGCGACGCTTGAAAAAGCTCCGATAAAAAACAGTTTTCTTTTCCGGTATCTGTGTAAAAAAAAAGGAAGACCGAACCGCCTTGCTACCACTACTCTTGATCCGGTCTTCTTGATAATCGGTTTTAACTTGCGGAAACCGTCAACAGACATGTACATCTCATACGCTCCGTTTGACGGTCTCAGCCCCCATATGTAGATACCTCTGTGGCTGCAGGCATTCAAAAACCGTTCCGCCGAATAGCCGATTACACGAATCTGAACGTATCCCTTTATATATCGAATCATGGATAAAAGCAAATCTTATCCCCCTTTAATGATGATATTCTATGGACTCTATCCTTCCAGTCACTTTCATCTCATCATTCGTATAATATGCGACCTGAAGGTTCTTGCCGGTGATCCTGATCTGCCCGATCTTCGTCTGTATACGGACAAGGGCATCTGTATACTCCAATATGCCCCTGTAATTCTCCAGGCTCATCTCCAGCTGCCCGGTTATGGTGAGTACAGGCATTCCAAGCACTACGTCTTTCGGCATCTCGGAGGCCTCTGCAACTTTATTCCTGAACGACCGGCTTTCTATATCCTGTCTGCGCTCTTTCTTCCTTGCCTTCATAGAAACACTGCCACACATAGTTTTATAGTAATCTATGTGTGGCTGCTGTCCTTTATACATTGTCCCCGGAAATATTCCCCCTCGGCAGGTCACAGGAAGAGCGCATCCAGCACATGATGTTTCTTGCCATTGAAAATCCGAAGCGCGTACTCTCTCCTAAGGTTCTGAAAATATTCCTGCATGCTGCCGAGCCCGGACGCCTCCGCAATCATACGGATAAAAGCGCCGGTCTTCTGCTCTACTTCCTGCAGACTATCCTCCCGGAAGTACATCTCTATATTCTCAATGTCACTTTTCTCCAATACCAGACTTGAAAAAGGATGTTCTGCAATGATACATCCTATGGCGTTAAGAAGGACGAGAGAACAGAGATTCTCCATATACAGGACTTTGAACCGATCCTCTGTCCTGTAAAGCAGATCTCTCACCGCCGAAGTCTGAAAGCAGCTTAAGAACCTGCTTTCCGTCTCTATATCGCACAGATATTCATATATGAGGTCTATTCCGCACCGGTCTCCATACGTTCCGGCCGTCGGATAATCCAGAGTTATGATATGGTTCTGGGGCTGGAACCGAACGTCATAATAGAGGAAGAAGGCGGGCATTCCTCCAATAATCGTATCCTTGTAGTTCCTGCAGCCATAATCTTCAAAATCTGCCGTCAGCCTGTTGTAGGCTTCCCTCGCACGGTTCGATTTATCCAGCACCTGTGCGTAACCTGCCTCGTAGGCCTCCTCCGCCTTCACCTTCCTGCCGCCGGCCGGTGCACTGCCATATGTGGCCTCCTGCTCTTCTATACAGTAGATGACCGCGCCCATGAGCATCTGCGCGGTTTCATAGGTCACTGAGCTGCTCTCTTTTGACGTATACTTTTCTGCCAGCATGGCTGTGACCGGCACGAGTTCTTCCAGCTTATATTCCATATGTCCCCTCCTCCTTTACTACTCCCAGAACAATTCTCTGAGGGCTTCCATATACAGTTCACTGTCCCAACGCTGCTCTTCGCTTACTTTTACGTATTCCCCCTTTCCCCCCGACGCCTCATATCCCCGGCAGCCTGCCCGCACCGCTGCCGCGAAGCGCGCCAGGCACGTCCCTTCCAGATATTCCATGTCGCCAAAACACACCGTCTCGAACTGCTCCTTCATAAAGGCCAGCAGCTCTTCGTCTGTCAGCCTGTCCTGTGCCTCGTTCTTGAACGCATAGAAGATGTCCTGTAGCCCGGCCAGCGTCTTGGCATAATCCTGCCGGCTGATGTACTGGGAATCACAGAACACGAACATCAGCTTATCTAGGATACCTCTGCCAAATTCCACCCTCTGATGCGTCTTCAGGCTTTCTTGCTTCGCTGCAATCAAGGCCCCTGCCTCCTCCTGGGTAAGGCTAAGCCCGAACTGCCTTTTGATTCTTTCGTTGCAAGAATTGACGGCAGCCAGCTCCTCCTTATCCCTGTTGGACGCCAGAATCTCATATAACGGTTCATCCATGCCTTGTACCTCCTTTGCCTTAGTCGTTAATTATATGACCGGGCGGATATGATTACAAGACTTGAAAAATCGGCCATTTTATGGTATAATAAATATAGAAAAAAGGAGCGGATAGTAAAAAATCCGCTCCTTTTTTCTTCATAGGTCCCTCCTTTCCTCCATCTCTCCAGTTCCGCTTCTCTGACAGTCAAAACCGTCACATGAGAAAGCGCAGCCAGTTGAACGGTGTCAGGACTTTGACCCTGAACTCCCTTTTGCTGCTGATCTCCTGCCTCGTTACCCCTTCCGGTATGTCGTAAGTATCTGCATCCAGCACTTTGACCGACTCTGCCTCATACTCCCTCATATACCCCTTCAGCTGGCTGTTTACACCCTCGCTGTCGATGACAAGCATGAGTTCCGTATCCAGATAAGTGCTCCTCATATCCATATTGAAGGAACCGATAATTGAAATGTCATCTCCTATCGTGATACTTTTTCCGTGATAGGACACTCCGCCTTCATATTCGTATACCGTGATACCCGTTTCCAGCAGCTTTTCTTTATTTATCTTATAGTCAGAAGCGCCAAAAGGATTTCCGTTGTTGGCGACCGAATTCGTCATCAGCGCAGCCTTTCCGCTGCCGGCACATACCGACTTGAGCGACTCATACATCCAGTCGTTGCAGATGATATACGGGGTATGGATGGATATATCTTCTTCCGTGTCCTTCATAAGCTCCGTAAGCGAGTAGAACACCCGGGGCTCCTTGGAATATACGTGGACAGGATTGGACAGCAGCGTAATCCTGTTCACTTCATACGTCATGCCTTCATAGTCTGCTCTCTCATCTATCACAGGATATTTTCTCAGCATATCACGGTACCGCTGTTCGAGCTCCTTCCCCGCTTCTGATGCTTTCCCGCTGGAAACGGCACCGGGACTGGCGTGGAATGCTCTACATTCATCCAGGTTCCAGACGGACTCAAAATAATCTTCCAGCTGATGAATCGAGCTTCTTTTGTCCTGGGGCGAGCGGCTGTATACAAGCACGTCTCTGTCGTAATTCCTGTAGCCGCTGTCACTCAGAAAATAATCATACGTATTGCGTCCTCCGAGCAGATACAGTCCGTCATCTGCAATGACATACTTGTCATGAAGGCGCCCCATGCTTTTCCATGGCATCAGCAGGTTGATTCTATTGTATACCCTGATTTCCACATTGCGCGTAGTGGAAAGGGCATAGAAATATGCATTGCCATCCATCTGCTGCAGCGCTGAAAAACCATCCACAAGTATCTTGACGTCAACGCCCCGTTTCCCCGCATCCATCAGTGCGGCTATCATATCTTTGCCGCTTTTGTCCGCGTGAAAATCAAATGTTGACAGTATAATCCGTTCCTTCGCCTGGCCAATCATCCTAAGCCGTTCCTCCAGCGCCTGTTCATTGTCTTCTATCACACATGCCCTGTCGCACGATACCTCATCCGAATAGCAGTCCTTTGGATCAAACATATCTTTATATTCCTGGCTTACGCCGGGCTGTCTCACGTAGGACAGGATCGTCCCCGCAATGACGTATATTGCAGACAGGACTATCGCGGCCAATATGTATCTCCATCTAAACTTGCATGCCGGTCCTTTCGATAAGCTTTTCTTCATATGTCGTACCTCATCCTTCTTTCCCATGTACGTTCCTCTACATCGGTTAATCATACCACTAAGCGGAGCTTTTTGCCACCTTACCGCCCTCTGATTCTTCAAATATCTGTATATATTCAACTTTTTATTCATAGATTGTTTAGTCAGGAGCTTTAAATTATAAGGAGTGAATGTTATGAATAATGATGTGAACCGCAACTGCGAATGCGAATGTAACGAAGCCAAGCCCCAGGCACCGAAAGAACCGTCTTACGCCGCTTCCGGTCCGTATCCTCCGGTCCGTATCTGTGAACGCAACAGAGCTTACGGAAGGATGATGCTCGATAATATGGGCGGCCAGAACTCAGAAATGTCGGCAGTGAGTCTTTACCTCTACAATAATCTGCTCATTGATGAAGATGCGCGCCTGTCTAAGATCTTTCACAAGATCAGCATCGTGGAAATGCACCATCTGGAAATATTCGGCCAGATTGCAAGGATGATGGGCGAGAACCCGCGCCTCTGGACTTACCGGGGAAACCAGATGGCATACTGGACGCCGGGCTACAATAATTATCCGATAGAAATCCGTCCTCTGCTTATCAACTCGTTGAACGGTGAGAAAAAAGCGGTCCAGAAATATGAAGAGCAATGCCGGAGGATAAAGGATAGGCATATTGTAGAATGCCTGAAACGCATCATCCGGGATGAAGAGATACATATCCAGATATTTGAAGCACTGCTGGAAGAATATTGTGGCTAGGGCAAATCGCCACGGGCACGCACAGAGAAAGAGGGAGATGCAGCTTGCATCCCCCTCTTTCTCCATCCGCCTATATGCTATCTTAGTATGTAAACAACTGGGTCCAGTAATTCGTTCCTTTCTGGTTCTGGTAGTGTCCCACGCCGATAGTCGTGTATTTGGAATTCATTATGTTAGCCCTGTGTCCCGGGCTGTTCATCCAGCCTTTCATAACCTCTTGCGGAGACTTCTGTCCCCATGCGATATTCTCGCCGGCTCCGCGGAATTTTACGCCTTGTTCTGTAAGCGCAGTATTGAAGCCTCTGCCGTCCGGTCTCGTATGTGAGAAAGAGATCTCTGTCTCTTTCGCGCGTACGAGCGCTGCTCTTGAAACATCTTCAGCCATCTTGAGCGCCGGAAGCCCTTCCTTGGCCCGCTCTGCATTGACAAGCGCCGCCACTTGTTGTGCAAATGTCTTATTGCTGCTTTCATCCTGGTCCGGCTTGTTGTCAGGCTTCGGATCGTCTGTATCCGGCTTATCTGTATCCGGTACATCCGGCGTCTCCGGAATATCCGGTGTTTCCGGTGTCTCCGGCGTCTCTGGAACATCTGTGCCGGGCTTGTTGTCCGGCTTATTCTGCCCGCCGCCATTATTGCCGGGACAGAGTTTATTAATAATTTCTTCTATGTTAAGCTTCTGCTTGAGCTGGTCATCCGTAATCTCATTTACGCTGACACCGCTGCCGCTCCCGACAATTACATATCCTTTTCTTACAGATCTGTTCCCTTCTGCCGCCTGTGATACTACCGGCGCTGCCATACTTGTTGCGACTGCCACTGCAGCCAATGTAATGAAAATTCTGTTTTTCATCTTCTCCTCCTTCTGGTCTGTATAATTGTTACAAATATATTACACATTTGTTACGTTATATATCGTACCATAAAAAGAAGATCTGGCAACATGTAATATCTGGAATCAGACAGCCGCTTCCGCCTTCTCCTACCGGAATACAAGGACAAATGCCATTCCATCTTCGTCCTTCTGGGCGAATATCTCACCGTCCATCCGCCGCATGATCTCGCGGCATATGTACAGCCCCAGTCCGTTGCCCTCCATCCCCCTGCTGTTGGCCGCACGGAAGAAAGTTTCAAAGATATGGTTAAATTCGTTGTCCGTCACCGGTTTGCCGGTGTTGTATATCCGTATCAGATGGCAGTAGTCTTCTTTATAAAAAGAGATATCAATCTTCCTCTCGTCCCCGTATTTGAAAGCATTCTCAAATATGTTCCCGAATACTTCCAGGGCACGTTCCAAATCTCCTTTCGGCAGAAGATTGTCATATTCTCCGACGATCAGATCTACCATGCGGATTCTGCATCTCTCCCGATAGGTGTCCAATACCCTGTCCATCAGGTCCGCCTGGTAAAATTCTCCTTCCTTTACCTGAATGTCCAGAATGTCTTCTCTGGAATTTTTCATGATTTCTTCCACATAGCGTTCGATTTCTGCCGCCTTTTCACCAATCTGATGTGCTGCATGCGTCTTCTGCACGTCGTCGCTGTACAGATTTTCTTCCAGCGCCTTTCCGTATAGCCGTATCGTGTGCAGCGGCGTCTTGATGTCGTGTGAAAGTGACAGCAGCATCGTCTTCTTCTCCTGCTCAAGTTCCAGATGCCTTCTTCTCGAGGATGCCAGCGAATTCCTCAGCTGGCTCATGCCCCGCATGAACTCACCGTAAAACCTGCTTTTTTCCTCTGTCACTTTCTCGGACAGCTGGCCGTTTGCCAGTTCATACGGCAGTTTCTTAAGCCGCAGGAAAGGACCTATCACCCGTGCCTTCAGATAGAGCAGCGCAGCAAGAAGAGCCGCCCCCATGATACCGGGCAACGCCTCCGTAAGCAGAAGTATCTTTTCCGTCTGAAATACCGGTTTTTCATAATCGAACCTTAAGAATCCTTTAAAGGCCCCTTCTATACAGAGGTACCACCTGGATTCCAGTCTGGTTCTTCTCCTCATAAAAAGCGGCTGTCTCTTTTTCTTCCTTAAGCTTGTATTCCGGGAGATACGAGACTTCTTTCACATATTGGAAAGATGACAGGTCGACATCCTGCGCCGTATCCCCCTCCTTAAGGGCATCGTATATCCTGTTTATTTCAGTGTTATACTCACCGCTTTGCACTACAGCTGCACCGTAGATTCCAATTAAAGCCATAACAGCCGAAAAGAGATAGATCAGGACAGCCGCCAGTATCATAGTTTTATATTTCTTCATATCTGTAACCAACTCCCCAGACTGTCACAATCCGCTTCGGCTCTCGGGGGCACTCCTCAATCTTGGCCCGCAGCATCTTGACATGTACGTTCAGTGTCTGGCTCTCGCTGATTATTGCCAGTCGGGAAGAAGCTGAAAGACAGATATCAACTGCAGGGGTCTGGTGGATGAATATCTTAAAGATGAGTAATAACCTGATGCGAAGGGGTTAAATGCCACTAATAATTCCCCAAAGCTAGAAGTCATTGTCAGCATAATGCATGTTGACAATGGCTTTTATTCTTTAAATATAAGAAGTTTATAAACAGGGATATCCAGCACATTAGCAATTTGAAACAGGGTATCTGAAGAAACAGAGGTGGGCATATTCGGGGCTTCAATATTGCTTAGATGGGTACGGCTTATATTGACCGCTTCCGCCAGTTCCAATTGGGTAAGTCCACTGAGTTTGCGGTAGTATGCAATATTTAAACCTAATTTGATATAGTCGTCAACATGGTTAAGATTATCTTTCATATGCTCTCCTTTCTTTTACTATAATTTTAACCAATGTGCTCTGGACAAATTCAAATATAAGGTTGTAAACGAACGGGGAGTACCTTTGACAGATGGTTACAATGGTGACTTAACACATGTATGCTGGTCTTATTATTTTGATAGGGGGACTTGAACATAGAAGGGAGCATAGAAAAGTCCTTCCCATAGAAATGTGGGAAGGACGGAATAAAAAGAGTCTTTCTATTTGAAATCTTAGTTCAAACTCATATGCAATGTCAAAAGCCTTATCAGCATAATAACTGACCTCTTCTGGCTCCATGTCTGCTAATATCATAATATCTACGTCTGAGTTTTCTCTCTGCTCCCCACGTGCATAGGAACCATACAAAATTATCTTTGTCAATTTATCCCCAAACAACTGCCTTATCTCCTGTGAAAATTCCAATAATATGTCATGTATGTTTTTCATTGCCATCACTCCTTGCCTGTGATTCTTTCCGTGAGCTGATTACTTTTATTACAGCAGCAACGAGAGCGACAACTACTAGATTGTAAGCGAAAGAAGTCTTCCTGCTTTTTTATAGACTTATTATAGCATACCAGTTTGGAATACTCAATTTTATATAGGAGATATGACTATCTTTAAATTCTTTCATTCAGTCGCCGCAGATGGAGCCACCCAAGTGTAACCGTATAATCTTATATGGTTTTACTTAGTCTTAGTTGTACCAATACTTTTTTATGGGCTGAGATATCCGCAGAGTATAGAAAAAAGCATAACTCCTGCACTTAGAAGTTATGCCCTGCTGAATCGGAGTAACAGGATTTTCCATCCAGCTCTTCTATTGATTCAATTTCATGCATAATGCCATAATTTCGCCTTTACTTATGATACGGCTCACCATTCATAATCCGGTAGCTTCTGTATATCTGTTCCAGCAAGATGACCCGCATCAGCTGGTGCGGAAAGGTCATGTTAGAGAAGCTCAGCCTGTAATCAGACCGTCTCGTGACAATCTCATGCAGGCCGAGAGAGCCACCTATGACGAAAGAGATGCTGCTCGTCCCTTCAATCCCGAGCCTGTCAAGCTTACGGGACAGGGCAGCGGAATCCGGCTGCTCTCCATCGATTTCCAGCGTGATCACATAGTCTGTTTCTTTGATGTGCTTCAGCAGGCGCAGGGCTTCCTTCTCCTTAATCTGGCACTCAAGCGCCTCACCTGCCTTATCCGGCGTCTTTTCATCCTGTACTTCGATAATATTCAGCCTGCAGTAGCGGCCAAGCCGCTTCTTAAATTCATCAACCGCCTGCCGGTAAAATGCCTCTTTCACCTTCCCAACGGCAAGAATCGTAATATTCATATACTTCTTTTCCCTTCTTCCGTATACCACATGCCTGTGGCACGTTTATCTTTGCTGCATTAGCCAAGTGCCACATCCAGTATCATCATAAGTACGAACCCTGATGCAAAACCGATAGTGCCTATGTTGCTGTGGCTTCCCTCTGCCGATTCGGGAATCAGCTCTTCCACCACGACATATATCATAGCTCCAGCTGCAAATGCCAGCAGATAAGGCAGTATCGGCGTGATATAGGCTGCCAGCAGGACAGTGATTCCCCCTGCTATCGGTTCTACGATGCCTGACAACGTTCCATACAGGAACGCCTTGCCCCTTCCTTTGCCCTCGCTTCTAATCGGCAGGGAGACGATGAATCCCTCCGGCAGGTTCTGTATCGCGATGCCGATAGACAAGGCAAATGCTCCCGCCACCGTGACGTTGGTGTTGTGGGTCAGCAGCCCGGCAAACACGGCACCACTTGATATACCCTCCGGTATATTATGTATGGTGACCGCCAGCACGAGCATGGTGGATTTCTTCAGAGTACACTTCGGTCCCTCGGACTCATCGCAGCCGATGTGCAGATGTGGGATAGCCCGGTCCAGGAACAGCAGAAATGCGATACCGATGACAAATCCGACTGCCGCCGGAACAAAGGCTAATCTGCCCATATCTTCAGACATATCCATGGCCGGTATGAGAAGCGACCAGACGGAGGCTGCGACCATGACGCCGGCCGCAAATCCGAGCAGCGCCTTCTGGATCAATGGTTTCAGCTCTCTTCGCATGAACAGTACGCACGCCGCCCCCACGGTCGTGCCGATGAAAGGAATCATCAAGCCCCAAAATATAGTCATATATAGTAAACCTTCTTTCTAATTATTGATTTTCCCCATTATCATACCATAATCGTCAAACATGGTATAGGGTGTAATTGAAAAGAACCGCAGCACTTGCGGCTGCGGTCCCTTATATATCTAAATGGATTCCTGTATTTATTTATTGCTCAGCAGTTCATGGATTCCCTTTGCGCCTGCTTTACCTGCTCCCATTGCAAGGATTACCGTAGCTGCTCCGGTTACCGCGTCCCCTCCGGCATATACACATGCCTTGGAGGTCTGGCCGTTCTCTTCCTCTGCCACGATACATTTTCTCCTGTTTGTCTCCAGGCCCTTTGTGGTGGACGCAATCAATGGATTCGGTGAAGTTCCAAGCGACATGATGACCGTGTCCAGTTCCATCTCATACTCGGATCCCGGTATCTCCACGGGACGCCTTCTTCCTGAAGCATCAGGCTCGCCCAGTTCCATCTTGATGACCCTCATTCCGCGCACCCATCCGTTCTCGTCCACAAGAATCTCTTTTGGATTTGTGAGCAGGTTAAAGATGATTCCTTCTTCCATCGCGTGATGCACCTCTTCCACTCTGGCCGGAAGCTCTGCCTCGCTTCTTCTGTATACGATGTGTACTTCAGCGCCGAGGCGGAGGGCCGTTCTTGCCGCATCCATCGCCACGTTGCCGCCGCCTACGACCGCGACTTTCCTGCCGGCTGCGATCGGCGTGTCATAGTTGTCATCGAACGCCTTCATCAGGTTGCTTCTCGTCAGGTATTCATTGGCAGAGAAGACTCCGTTTGCCGTCTCCCCCGGGATTCCCATGAACATCGGAAGCCCGGCTCCTGAACCGATGAACACAGCTTCAAAGTCTTCCTCTTCCATGAGCTGGTCGATGGTGGTAGACTTGCCTATTACGACATTCGTCTCAAACTTGACTCCAAGCTCTTTTACCTTTTCAATCTCTTTCTTTACGACCTTCTCTTTCGGAAGACGGAATTCAGGTATACCGTACACGAGAACTCCTCCAAGCTCATGGAGCGCCTCAAATACCGTCACGTCATATCCCATCTTAGCCAGGTCCCCCGCACACGTAAGCCCTGACGGGCCGGAACCGATGACAGCAACCTTATGCCCGTTCATCTTTTCAGCCTTCTGGGGTTTGATATCATGTTCCAGGGCATAGTCAGCGACAAAACGTTCCAGCTTGCCGATAGAGACCGGCTCCCCTTTTATCCCTCGGATGCATTTGCATTCGCATTGGGACTCCTGGGGACATACGCGTCCACAGATAGCCGGGAGCGCTGAGGACTCTCCTATCACCTTGTATGCCCCTTCGATATCCCCTTCTTTTACTTTAGAGATAAATCCAGGAATGTTGATTGCAACAGGACAGCCCTGGATACATTTCGCATTCTTGCAGTTCAGGCAGCGGACCGCCTCTTCCACCGCCTCTTCTTTATCATAACCGTAGCAGACTTCTTCAAAGTTAGTCGCTCTTACCTTTGCCTCCTGTTCTCTGACAGGGACCTTCTTCAATACATCAGCCATTAGTTGTCACCTCCGCAGTTGCCACATCCGCCGTGATGGGTGTCGCCTTCTTGTAATTTCAGCAGCGCACGTCCTTCCTGTGTCTTGTACATCTGCTGTCTCTTCATCGCCTCATCAAAGTTGACGAGATGACCGTCAAATTCCGGACCGTCAACACAGGCGAACTTTATGTCTTCTCCCACATGGAGACGGCATGCTCCGCACATACCGGTTCCGTCTACCATTATCGGGTTCATGCTGACGATGGTCGGAATGCCGAGCTTCTTCGTCAGCAGACAGACGAACTTCATCATGATCATAGGGCCGATTGCAACGCAGACGTCATAATTGTTGCCTTCTTCTACCAGCTTCTCGATCTTCGTCGTGACCATGCCTGCATGGCCGTATGTACCGTCATCTGTACAAGGATAGTAGTTGCCTGCCACAGCCTCCATCTCACCCTCCAGGATAAGCATGTCTTTCGTCTTGGAGCCTACGATGACATCCACATCTACGCCGTGCTCATGGAGCCATTTTACCTGAGGATATACAGGAGCCGCGCCTACGCCGCCGCCTACGAACAGCATCTTTTTCTTCTTCAGGCTCTCAATGTCCTCATATACGAATTCGGACGGGCATCCGAGAGGACCTGTAAAGTCTCTGAACGCATCTCCGGCTTTCAGTCCGGCCATCTTTTCTGTGGACGCGCCTACGGTCTGGAATACGATCGTAATCGTTCCCGCTTCCCTGTCATAGTCACATATCGTAAGTGGAATTCTTTCCCCTTTTTCATCCATTTTCACGATGACAAACTGGCCAGGAGCGCAATGCCTTGCGACACGCGGTGCTTCTACGTCCATAAGATAAATCTTATCAGCCGGATTTTCGGCTTTTAATATCTTGTACATCTCATTTCCTCCTAATATTTAATACTTATTCCATAATAATGCATATATTACGAAATATCAAGTAGCTTATTAGCTAAGAAGTCAAATATTCTCACTAAAAGACAGGTGCTTTACGGCACCTGTCTTTTATGTACTTATATTAAAAATCAACTTCTGTTCCGTAATATATGCACGTAAATAATTTTTCCATAGCGGCCGGATCGATAGGACGTGGGTTGGAGCCTGTGCATGCGTCACCGACAGCAAGCTCTGATATGTTGGCTATCTTTTCCTTAAACTCGTCTTCTATGATGCCGAACTCTTTGAGTGTCTTAGGTATGTCGAATTCTGCATTCATGGCATCTATCTTCTTACACAGGCTGTTGATAAGCGCCTGTTCGGATGTCCCGTCCAGTCCCATACGGCGCGCGATTTCGGCATAACGGGATGCTGCTTTGGCATCTTTTGCATTATATCTGATTACGTATGGCAGATACATTGCATTGGCGCATCCATGGGTGATATGTCCGGTAGAGAATGCCGCGCCCGTCTTGTGGGCCATAGAGTGTACGATACCAAGCAGCGCATTTGAAAAAGCCATTCCCGCAAGACACTGTGCATAGTGCATCTGTTCCCTGGCGGTCATATTTCCATGATAGGATGCAGGCAGATAATCAAGCACCATCTCAATCGCCTGGAGTGCAAGCGGATCTGTGAATGCACAGTTCAATGTTGAAACATAGGCTTCGATCGCATGGGTCAGCGCGTCCATTCCCGTATAAGCCACCTGCTTCACCGGGAGCCCTTCCACCAGCTCAGGGTCTACAATCGCAACATCAGGCGTAATATTAAAATCTGCAAGCGGATATTTTACTCCGGTCTCATAGTTTGTAATTACTGAGAATGCCGTAACTTCCGTTGCGGTCCCTGACGTAGAAGGAATCGCTGCGAACTTCGCTTTCTGCCTCAGTTCAGGGAAGTTAAATGGAATACAGAGGTCCTCGAACGTCGTGTCCGGATATTCGTAGAATGCCCACATAGCCTTTGCGGCGTCAATCGGGGAGCCGCCGCCCATGGATACGATCCAGTCAGGCTCGAACTTACGCATAGCCTCCGCGCCTCTCATGACGGTCTCTACGGACGGGTCCGGCTCTACCCCCTCAAACAGCTCAACCTCCATCCCTGCTTCCTTCAGATATCCAACCGCTTTGTCCAGAAATCCCTGGCGCTTCATCGAGCCACCGCCCACGACAAGAATTGCTTTCTTTCCCTTCAGGTTCTTCAATTCTTCCAGACAGCCTTTTCCGTGATATACGTCTCTTGGTAATGTAAATCTGCTCATTGTCCCCATCTCCTTTTGAATGATTTGTTAATAATTTATCAATATATACATATTATAGTCCTGTTAAATAATTAACGCAATAGAATCAATGGAAATTCTTGTATTTATTCTCATACAATTTGATAAATTTTGAAAGGGGTCAGACCCCCCGCGTGCCGGGGGGCTGACCCCTTTCAAAATTTATTATATTATCTGACAATTCATTCTGGTTCGTACATATAGTTTCTCGTCGTGACTCCGCTCGTACGACCCTTGCCGTTAACAAGGATGGCCTTGAATATCGTCTCGCCCTGTGGCATGTCTATCGGGCCTTCGTACTTTGTGGATGCGGTAGTCGGATCACTTTTATCCATCGTATAATAGGCTTCGTAGCCATCGGGCACTTTAATCTCTATCTGCGTGGCCGTGCTGTATTGACCTGTGGACGGCGATACGGCCGGGGCATCCTCTACCGGCAGCTCTACGGTAAATGTCTTCTTCACCGGCAGGCTCGGCACTCCTTCTTTGTTCACAGCGATAGCCGTGATGATGTTCTCGCCTTCTTCCAGATGTATCGGCTCTTTATACTTTTCGCTTTCCGTATCAGGCTCGCTGCCATCTGTCGTATAGTAAACCGCCGCTTCATGGGACTTGAGCGTAAGCTCCTGCACTTCTTCAAAGGTCTCTTTGTCGTCCAGGCTGAAAGATGGTCCGTCTATGATATATTCGCCCAGCCTTTCTGCCACGTTGTCTGCTACATCCTCAAGAAGTACGGGAATCTGCATCTTCTGGTCTGTATCCATGTAGAAGCCCACACAAGCTTCGTAGAGATCTGCATTTTTCGTCTGCTTATCGATGGCATTCAAGAATACGTCTTCTGCCTTGTCCAGTTCATCCTGTGCTATATATACTTTGGAAAGACCGGTATAGGCTTCCGCTTTTTCCGGCTTCTTGGCAATGGCCTTTTTGAAATAAGTCTCCGCCTTTTCGTATGCTTTCTCTTTTTGTGCACTGTAACCTTTATTTACGATGCCTGTATAAGAATTCTGATAGCATACGATTCCAATCGCGGCGGCGGCAACGACAAGCACAGCCAGGATGATGAGAGCTTTCCTGCGCTTTTTGCGTTTCATGGCTTTCCGCCGCTCCATCTGCCTCCTGCGCTGCTCTTTTTCTGACATCACCCTGCCTGTCGTATTCCTGCCAGTATTCCGTCCGGTGCTCCTCCCTGCGGGGCTTCTGCCGATATTCCTCCCTGTACTGGTGTTCCGTCTTGTGCCTGTGTTCCGGCCGGTGCCCGTATTCCTGCCCCTGGCAGCCGTGTCTCCCGTAAACATGTCATAATCACTGTCGGACAAGGCACCTTCCTCATCATTGATAGACACCTTGATCTGTGCCGTCAGCATATCATCCAAAGGATTATAGTCGGGAACAATGCGGACTTCCTTTCCACATGCTTCGCAATATAACATACCTTCCGGTATTTCGTGCCCGCAATACCTACATTTCATCTCTACGTTAACCTCCTACTTCCTTGCAGCCTCAACACAATTGCTCATCAACATGGCAATTGTCATCGGCCCAACTCCTCCTGGAACTGGTGTGATTGCCGCCGCTTTCTCTTTTACATCGTCAAAGTCCACATCTCCGCACAGCTTATTGTCTTCGTTCCTGTGTATTCCGACATCAATGACGACTGCCCCCTCTTTTATATACTCCGCTGTTATAAACTTCGGTTTCCCAACTGCAGCTACCAGTATATCCGCCCTCTTTGTCACTTCCCTCAAATCTCTTGTCCTGGAATGCGCCACTGTCACGGTCCCGTTTTCCCTCAGCAGCAGCAAAGCCATAGGCTTTCCAACGATATTGCTCCGGCCGACAACGACGCACTCCTTTCCTTCTATCTCTATCCCGGAACGCTTCAGCAGCTGGATGATGCCCGCCGGCGTACAAGGTACAAATCCTTTTTCGCCGATACAGAGCCTTCCCGCGCTCTCCGGGTGAAATCCATCCACATCTTTATCCGGATGTATGGCACGGATTACCGAATCTTCATCAATATGCCCGGGTAAAGGCAGCTGTACCAGTATCCCATCTACCTTATCGTCCCCGTTCAGCCTGTCAATCAGGGAGAGCAGCTCTTGTTCTGAAGTATGCTCTTCTAGCTCATATGACTCTGATTCGATCCCAACATAGTCACATGCCTTTTTCTTATTTCCGACATATATGGAGGATGCCGGATCGCTGCCGACCTGGATGACCGCTAGGCAGACATGTCTGCCCTCTGCGGCCAGATGCGCCGCTTCCTCTTTTAATTCATCCTTTATCTGTGCGGAAATCGCTTTCCCGTCAATTAACATGGCCATATCTTCTTAACTCCTTAAAATAATCCTACTATATTGCCTTCCTCTGACACATCGATGCCGTTTGCCGCCGGTACCTTCGGAAGTCCCGGCATCGTCATGACCGCTCCTGTCAGCGCTACGACAAATCCTGCCCCTGCACTGACATACACTTCTCTGATATGTATGTCAAAATCAGTCGGACGGCCGAGCTTCTTGGCATCATCGGACAGGGAATACTGGTTCTTTGCCATGCAGACAGGCAGCTCCCCGAATCCCATGGACGTTATCTTGGCGAGCTGCTTCTGCGCGGCCGGTTCGTATACGACACCCCTTGCCCCATAGATTTCTCTTGATATCGTCTCAATCTTCTCTTCCAGAGACAGCGCGTCCTCATACAGCGTATGGAACCGGCTCTTCTTGTTCTCCAGCGTATCGAGCACCTTTTCGGCAAGGGCGATGCCGCCTTCCCCGCCTTTTTCCCATACTTCCGACAAAGCGAACTCACAGCCCTTCTCTTCACAGAAATTACGGATAAGCTCGTTTTCCGCATCAGTATCCGTGATAAATGAGTTCAGTGTGACAACTACAGGAATGTCATATTTCTGAATGTTTTCAATATGTTTCTCAAGATTTACGATTCCCTTTTTCAGGGCTTCTATATTCTCTTTTGCCAAATCATTTTTCGCAACTCCACCATTATACTTCAAAGCACGCACAGTTGCAACCAAAACAACCGCATCTGGTTTAAAACCTGCTTTTCTGCACTTGATATCGAGGAATTTCTCTGCTCCGAGATCAGCCCCAAAGCCTGCCTCCGTTATGGTGATATCGCTCAGCTTCAGAGCCATCTTCGTCGCCCGCACGCTGTTGCAGCCGTGCGCGATATTCGCAAAAGGTCCTCCGTGGACAAGCGCAGGCGTTTGTTCCAGCGTCTGGATCAGATTTGGCTTGATAGCATCTTTCAAAAGCGCGGTCATGGCACCGGTAGCCTCCAGATCATCAGCAGTTACGGGGTCGCCGGCAAAATTGTAAGCCACGATGATTCTTCCAAGCCTGTCCTTCAGATCATGTATATCATCCGCCAGGCAGAGGATTGCCATGATTTCAGAAGCTACTGTAATTACAAAATGGTCTTCCCTTACCATGCCGTCCATCTTGCTTCCGAGCCCGACCACGATATTGCGCAGGCTCCTGTCGTTCATGTCGAGACATCTCTTCCACACTACCTGCCGGGGATCGATCTGAAGCGCATTCCCCTGCTGTATATGATTGTCCAGAAGTGCTGCCAGCAGATTGTTGGCGGAAGTGATTGCATGGAAATCTCCTGTAAAGTGCAGGTTCAGGTCTTCCATAGGCACGACCTGTGCATATCCTCCACCGGCCGCTCCGCCTTTGATGCCAAAGCAGGGGCCAAGGGATGGTTCCCGAAGCGCGATAATCGCCTTCTTATCAAGCCTCGCCATCGCCTCGCCGAGGCCTACCGTCGTCGTCGTCTTCCCTTCTCCGGCCGGCGTAGGATTTATCGCAGTGACAAGCACAAGCTTTCCATCCGGCCTGTCCTTTACTTTTTCCCACACGTCGTCGGACAGCTTCGCTTTATACTTGCCGTAAAACTCCAGCTCATCCTCTGTAATCCCCACTTTTGCGGCAACATCTTTGATATGTGCCATGTTCGCTTCCTGTGCAATCTGAATATCTGTCTTCATTTGTCAACCATTTCCTTTCCACTTGATTCTGTAAGCTTACTCTTCCATATAGCGTTCAAATTCGTCGGCCGTCATAAGGATCTTCCTCGGCTTGGTACCTTCTTCTCCCCCTACGACGCCTGCCTCGCACAGCTGGTCCATGATGCGTGCGGCCCTGTTGAATCCGATTTTAAATGTCCGCTGGAGCATGCCGATGGATGCCTTTTC
Organism: Extibacter muris; assembly: GCF_004345005.1. Taxonomy (GTDB): domain Bacteria; phylum Bacillota; class Clostridia; order Lachnospirales; family Lachnospiraceae; genus Extibacter; species Extibacter muris. Next base: position 31,385 of record NZ_SMMX01000004.1, on the reverse strand, counting down.
CTTCTCTATGATGAGGCGGGCCGCCTCTACAAAATACGTGTCGCGGTCATCTCCCTCCGATGCACCGGCTCCCGCATAGCCTCCGGCCGCGCTCGTATTGACATGGTTCTCTATCTCTTCGCTGTACGCGGCGTCTCCGTTGTGGATTTTCAGATAATCAACGACGCTCTGCACTTCCTTATCCGATACAAAGGCTCCCTGCACTCTGGCCGGCTTCTGGTAACCGGAAGGATAAAAGAGCATGTCCCCTTTGCCGAGCAGCTTCTCAGCGCCATTCATATCTATGATAGTCCGGGAGTCTACGCCGGAAGACACTGAAAACGCAATCCTGGAAGGCATATTAGCCTTTATAAGACCTGTGATAACGTTGACAGACGGCCTCTGGGTGGCGATGACAAGATGGATTCCCGCCGCCCTCGCAAGCTGTGCGAGACGGCAGATGGCTTCCTCTACTTCTCCCGGCGCGACCATCATCAGGTCTGCCAGCTCGTCCACGATGATAACTATCTGAGGCATTTTCTCCGGCTTCCTGCCGTCTATCTCAGGCATCTCAGGAACTTTGCCGTTGTACCCTCTGATATCTCTCACATTGTATTCTGCAAACGCCTTATACCGCCGCTCCATCTCAGCAACAGCCCAGTTCAGGGCACCTGCCGCCTTCTTCGGATCTGTGACCACCGGAATCATAAGGTGGGGAATGCCGTTGTATACACTGAGTTCAACAACCTTAGGATCCACCATGATCAGCTTCACTTCATCCGGTGCAGCTTTGTACAGGATGCTCATGATGAGCGTATTGATACACACCGACTTTCCGGAACCTGTAGCACCAGCCACGAGGAGATGTGGCATCCTTGCAATATCTGTGACGACCGCTTTGCCGCCGATGTCCTTACCTGCAGCAAAAGAAAGCTTCGACGCGCTGTTTTTAAATTCTGCCGTCTCCAGCAGGTCTCTCAGCATGACAGCAGCATTCTCCTTGTTCGGAACCTCGATTCCCACGGCGGCTTTCCCTGGTATCGGGGCCTCAATTCTGATATCCGCAGCGGCCAGGTTCAGCTTGATGTCGTCCGCCAGCCCCACGATCTTGCTCACCTTGACACCCATCTCCGGCTGGAGCTCATACCGGGTGACAGCAGGTCCACAGCTTACATTCGTAACTGTCACATTGACTCCAAAGTTCTGAAGCGTCCGCTGAAGCTTCATCGCTGTCTCGCGCAGCGCTGCATCCGACTCTCCTGCGTTCTTCTTCCCCTTCGTCAAAAGGGAGATCGGCGGGTACTTATATGCCTTCTTAGGCCTGGCCTCGGCAGCGGCGACGCTGGCGGCTACTCCGGCAGCCTCGGCGGCTATGCCGGCCTTGTCATTTCTCTTCTCTGCCATATGTGCAGGCCTGTCCGGAACCAAAGCCTCTTCTGCCGTCCCAGGCAGCGCTTCTTCCTGCAGCTCTGCCGGCTTCGGCATCTCGCCGCGGTTAATGACGAACTGCGGTTCTTCTGCATGCCCCTGGAGCGGATCATCGGACGGCGGCGCCGTCAGCTCTTTGACTTCCGGTGATTTTTTAGCTATCGTAGTATCAAAAGATACTCCTTCCACATGATGAGCCGACCGTTTTGTCTCCTCCTGGCGCCCGCTGCGCTTCAGGTCTCTTTCCGCTCTTCTCTCTTCCGCCTGCTCCCGCCTCTTCTGCGCATCTCTTCTGGCCTTGTCATACGCTCTGTCACTTTGCTTCTTTACCCCTTTAAGCGCTGACTTACCGGTTATGATTACGATGCAGATAATCATCAGTATAATATCGACGACATATGTACCTGCTGTTCCGATGGCCGGCACGAGAGCTCCCGCAAGCACCTCCCCGAGCTCTCCCCCTCTGCCGTCTATCAGGTGAAGCAGCACACATGCAAGGACAAGCAGCACAAGCCCCGTAGCCGCCTTCATGTATGCGGCAAAATTGCCTTTATTGGATACAATAAAGGCAACAAATCCAAACAGGACAAATGGGATTACATATGCCGCCCATCCAAATACATCTATTAGAAATGATGAAATGGCCGCTCCCACGAATCCGCCCGTTCCAAAATTACTGATCAGAATCAGGATGCTGACGGCAAGTGTCGACCAGATGATGATTTCATCCCTCACGAAACTCTGTTCGCTGCTTTTTTTCTTTGTCTGCCGCGTATTCTTCCTCTTTTTTGACTTTGCAGCCATAATAGTTCCCCCTTATTTATTGGCACATACTATCTATAGTATAGCATCTTTAAAAAGGGCTGTCATTACATATTTTCGTGCTTTTTCCTGCGCTCTTCGTCTATCATTTCGTGCAATTTATGCAACGCCTGGCTCATGCCGCCGACCTCGTCTATGAGCCCTTCCTTCACGGCGTCCTCTCCCTCGAGCAGCGTGCCGACATCTTTCACAAGCTCTGTCGGATTCAGCATCAGCTTCTCGATTCGTTCCTGGGTCATGTTGGAATGATCTGAAAGAAACCGGGTGATCCTGTCCTGTGTGCGGAGCATGTTCCGCAGGCTCTGTTCCACTCCTATGAACATACCGCTGGAGCGGACCGGATGTATGATCATCGTCCCGCTCGGCACGATGAATGAATACTGTGCCGACACTGCCAGCGGTCCGCCGATAGAATGGCTGCCCCCAAGCACGAGCGATACGGTCGGTTTGCTGAGTGACGAAATCATCTCCGCAATAGAGAGGCCTGCCTCCACATCACCGCCGAGCGTATTGAGCAGTATGAGCATGCCTTCTATCTCTTCATTGTCCTCCACTTCTGCCAGCATCGGCAGCAGATGTTCGTACTTCGTAGCCTTCGTATTGCCCGATGCGGCCTCATGCCCCTCTATCTCTCCGATAATCGTAAGCAGCTTGATGCGGTGGCTGCTTCTGCTTCCATCCAAATCTGCGCTTCCCATCTCTTTGATCTGATTATTCTTCTGTTCTTCTTTGTCTTGATCTGCCATTAAAATAACACCTCCATACCATTTTTAATAGTATGGAGGTGTATTGCTGATTTTATACTTGCCTTAACGCCTGTTCCAGATCGGCGATGATGTCATCGATGTTCTCTATTCCGACGCTGAAGCGAATCAGATCCGGCTGGACGCCTGCTTCCATAAGCTCCTGCTCGTTCATCTGCCGGTGCGTGTGGCTGGCCGGATGCAGCACGCAGCTTCTCGCGTCTGCAACATGTGTCACTATGGCAATCATATCAAGGCTGTCCATCATCCTTACCGCCGCGTCTCTACCTTCTTTCAGGCCAAAGGTTATGACGCCGCATGTGCCGCCCGGCATATACTTCTGAGCAAGCTCATGGTACTTATCTCCCGGCAGTGCAGGACAGCTTACCCAGGCGACCTTCTCATGATCTTGAAGATACCTTGCTGCGGCGAGCGCGTTCTGGCAGTGCCGTTCCATGCGAAGAGCCAGCGTCTCCAGGCCGATATTGAGCAGAAATGCATTCTGTGGCGCCTGAATGGAGCCAAGATCTCTCATGAGCTGTGCGGTTGCCTTCGTGATATATGCGCCTTTGCCGAACCGTTCCGTATATACGATACCATGATAGGTCTCATCCGGAGTTGTAAGTCCCGGAAACTTGTCAGCATGGGCCGCCCAGTCGAAATTGCCGCTGTCCACGATGGCACCGCCCACGCTTGTGGCATGTCCGTCCATATACTTGGTCGTGGAATGGGTGACGATATCCGCTCCCCATTCAAAAGGACGGCAGTTGACGGGCGTTGCGAATGTATTGTCTACGATGAACGGTACTCCATGCGCATGTGCGGCTTTGGCGAACTTCTCAAAATCCAGGACTACAAGGGCGGGATTGGCTATCGTCTCTCCGAATACGGCTTTCGTTCTGTCCGTGAAAGCCGCGTCAAGCTCTTCCTCCGTACAGTCCGGATCCACGAATGTGGCGTCCACCCCCATCTTCTTAATCGTGTGGGCATACAGGTTATATGTACCTCCGTAGAGTGCAGAGGCACATACGATATGGTCTCCCACCTCTACGATATTCATGATAGCGTAAAAGCTGGCTGCCTGTCCAGAGGACGTAAGCATTGCAGCCACGCCGCCCTCCATATCGCAGATCTTAGCTGCCACCGCATCGTTGGTCGGATTCTGAAGTCTTGTATAGAAATAGCCGGACTCCTCCAGGTCGAACAGACGTCCCATCTGCTCGCTGTTGTCATACTTAAATGTGGTGCTCTGGTATATCGGCAGAATTCTGGGCTCCCCGTTTCCAGGCTGATATCCTGACTGGATACATTTTGTTTCCATTTTGTAATTGCTCATACAAGCCCTCCTATGAATATAAGTATTTTTTCTGCAGATTCCGGACCATGCGTGTATACAGCTCCTTGCACTGCTCCTCTTCTCCGGCCTCGATATAGCTGATGCATGGGGCGAGACAGATCTTGTACAGTTCCTCGTATATTTCATCAGCGTCCTTCTGCATATTGATAATCTGGACGATTCCAGGCGCGATATCATAATACTCATCCACGAGCGCCCGTCCGTCCTCTGTGCCCATAAGGTATGCGTCCCTGTATGCGCGCAGCGTCGTCAGCTCATAACAGTCGTCCGGCTTGTCCTGCCGTTCGCAGACTGCTGTCGTGATAAAGCAGAAGCCTTTTTTGAAGCCACCGGCAATGTCATCATAGCTTGATTGGCCAAGGGTCAGCGACGTGACATGTTTTTCATTCCACACTTCCACCATACGTGACGCCACCTTTTCGCAATACTCGTTATGGGTATATGTAATCATCGGTACAACGTAGACTGCCATATTCATATTGTAGTCTACGGAATTCCTCTCTTTTCTGCTCTTTGACAGGCCCTGCATCTTAACGATTGCGTAGTCAGGGATGACATGGGCAAGGTCCTCAGCTACGGATTCTTTCTCCTCCTCCGGAGCTTCCTCGCACAGGCGGGCGATATCCGCAACCGTGCCCTTGAACTTGTCATAACCATCCTTGAATATGCCTTCATATGTCTTGCGTTTAAAATGTTTGATCTGCGTCAGCATCTCTTCAAAGAGCTGGATTAGTTCCTGCTTTGTCTGTTCCATAAGTCTCCTCTCTGGCAATGCCCTTGCAAGCAAGCATTGTTATTCGTCCCCGCACAGTTATTCGTCCCAGTTGTGGTATACGTCTTGTACGTCGTCGTCATCGTCCAGCATGTCCAGTGTCTTCTGGATGTTCTGGATATCTTTCGGATCGATGAGCTCTACGTATGTCTGTGGAATCATCGTCACTTCTGCTGCGGCCATGGGGATGCCGGCCTCTTCCATCGCCTGGCGGACCGTGCTGAAGTCTTCCGGGGAGGTGGTAATCTCGTAGCTGTCTTCTTCCTCGGTAAAATCTTCTGCTCCTGCGTCAAGCGCCTGCATCATAAGATCGTCCGCGTCACCTTCATATTCTTCTTTGGATACGATGATCTGTCCCTTTTTGTCGAACATGAAGGACACGCAGCCCGGAGTCCCGACATTGCCGCTTCCTTTTGTAAATGCGTTCTTTACGTTCGTTGCGGTCCTGTTCCGGTTATCTGTCAGAGCTTCGACGATAATGGCTGTTCCGTTCGGCCCGTAGCCTTCATATGTAATATATTCATAATTGGCGGCATTCGCGTCACCATCCGCCTTCTTGATATTCCGGTCAATCGTGTCATTCGGCATATTGTTGGCCTTCGCCTTGGCTATGACATCGCGCAGGCGGCTGTTGTTGGCCGGATCGGCACTTCCGCCTTCTTTAACCGCCACGGCAAGTTCCTTCCCGATCTTCGTGAATATCTTGCCTTTGGCGGCATCATTTTTTTCTTTCTTATGCTTAATATTTGCAAATTTTGAATGTCCTGACATGTTCTAAATCTCTCCTTATACCTTATCTTATCGCTGTTTCCCGCACTTTTTCTATTCTAGCACTCTTCCTTCAGTTTTTCAATCTTAACTCTTTCGATTGTATTATTATCTACGGAAAGAACGGTAAAGCGGTATCCGCCGTATTCGATGATACATGTCTCCTCTTCGGACGGGATCCTGTCAAGCTGGTCCACAAGAAAACCATTGAGCGTCTCATACTCTTCCTTTTCAAAGGTCAGTGGCAGCATATCCTCCAGGTCCTCCAGATCCGTCATGCCGCTGGCGGTGCAGCTTCCGTCCGGGGCTATCTCGATCAGCTCCTCTTCTTCGTCATATTCGTCAAGGATATTGCCGACGATTTCTTCCAGTATATCTTCCATCGCTACGAGGCCTGATGTCTGTCCATATTCATCCAGCACGATTGCAATGTGGTTCTTCTCGGCCTGCATCTCCTTGAACAGCGTATCAATACTCTTTGTCTCCGGGATAAATGCCACCGGCCTTATGTAGTCGCCAAGCTGCCTCACCGGTACCTGACGCAGGTCCTCATTGAAATAGCATGTCATCGCTTCCCGGAGGTGTATCGTACCGATAATCTCGTCGATACCTTCTTCATATATCGGGAAACGGGAATAGCTTTCATCAAGCATGAACTTAAGCGCATCTGCAAGCTTCTCATTCCCGTCAATCGCCACGATATTCTTCCGGTGTGTCATGATGTCCTTTGCATCTTTATCCATATAGCGGAATATATTGCGGATCAATTCCGCCGCTTCCTTCCAGACACCTTCATCCTCGACGTCCTCTTTGATCTGAAATATCTGTTTCATCCTCTGAAACAAACTGCCTTCTTCCATAACTGCTTTTCTATACTCCTTCTACTATGTATGAAGCTCGAAGCTGATCTTCAGCGCCTCATCTACTTTGTTCATTATCTGTTTGTCAAGGTGGCATACCAAATCCTTGAGCCTCTGTTTGTCGATGGTTCTCACCTGTTCCAGCAATATGACCGAATTCTTCACGATCTGGTATTTCTTTGCATCAATCTCTACGTGCGTAGGCAGCTTCGCCTTGTTCATCTTAGATGTTATAGCGGCACAGATGACGGTCGGGCTGTGTTTGTTCCCTACGTCGTTCTGTATGATCAATACCGGCCTGATGCCACCCTGCTCTGAACCGACCACCGGGCTAAGGTCCGCATAATATATATCTCCTCGTCTAACCTGCACTCTATTTCACACTCCATTTTCTTAAGATAAAATTAGTATTTCCATCTTTTTCAAATGTATTCTATAGAGCTGCAGTAATACCGGGAATTATGCGAAATAATCCATCTGTTCTACGATATCGCCTTGACGGATGAACTCTCTTGGAATTCTCTTACCAAGGTCACATACGAATTCATAGTTGAATCTTCCGGAAAGCCCGCTTAAGGCTTCTACCGGAAGCTTCTCATCTCCGTCATTTCCTACCAGTGTTACTTTATCTGCATACTTCACATCATCTATCTCCGTCGCATCAACCATAAACTGGTCCATGCATACACGGCCGAGAATAGGTGCCTTCTTCCCATGAATCAGGACATATCCCTTATTGGAGAGGCTTCTTGGATATCCGTCTCCATACCCTACCGGTACCGTGGCTATCTTCGTCTTCCTGTCTGTAATATATGTGCCGCCGTAGCTCACCGGGGTGCCTGCCTCTACCCACTTTACGTGTGCCACATGGCTGATAAGCTCCATGGCCGGTTTCAGCGGGACATTTTCCTTGTGTACTTCCTCAGACGGATACAGGCCATAGGTAGAGATGCCGGCACGGACCAGATCCATGTTCGCCTCCGGCACATCGATGATTCCCGCACTGTTCGAGCAGTGGTAATACTGGAATGTCACCCCTCTTAGTGCAAGGGTCTCTTTCATCCACACATAGTTCTTGATCTGTTTTTCGGTAAAAGACTTATCTATCTCATCCGCTTTCGCAAAATGTGTGTACATTCCTTCCATAGCCAGGTTTGGCATCTTGCTTATACGCTCGATGATTTCCGCCGTCTCTTCTTCAATCATAAATCCAAGTCTTGACATCCCTGTATCCAGCTTAATATGAATATATGCCTGCTTTCCCATTTTGACCGCAAGTTCAGATACCTCACGGGCCATTTCTTCCGTATACAATGTCATGCGGATGTCGTATTTTATCATTTCCTCCCGCTGATCCGCAAAGATGCAGCCCAGTACAAGCAATGGCTTTTCAATTCCTGCACGGCGCAGTACTAAAGCTTCGTCAAGCGTCGCGACCGCGAATCCCCACATATAGTCTTTCGGAGAGAGCATTTTTGCTATCTGCACCGCTCCATGCCCATAGCCGTCCGTCTTCACGACACCGAGCATCTTAGCCCCTTCTCTGACATTGTTCCTCATCATCTCTATATTATATTCCACTGCATCCAGGTCTATCCTGGCACACACTCTGCTATATGCTTTCATCTATCTGTCCTCCTGTTCTTTCATTGCCCGGCCGGCATACTCGATCAAATCAGATGCCATGACGCTGTAGCTTCCCTTATCCAGACATGCAAGTTCCCCTGCCCGGCCGTGAAGATACGTTCCAAGCTCTGCCGCTTCCCTGAGTCCGAGCCCTTGTGACAGCAAGCCCGCTATCACACCGGCGAGCACATCGCCGGAACCTGCTTTCGCCATGGATGCATTGCCTGACAGATTCACATACGGCTGCCTGCCCGCCGACATCACGACTGTCCGTGCGTCCTTCAGCACGCAGGTGACGCTGTACTCTTCTGCAAATTCCCGCAGAATCCGCATCCTCTGCGACCTGAGTTCCGGGATGCCCTTCCCTGTCATACGGGACATTTCTTTCATATGCGGCGTGAAGATAAAGTTCTCATGACGCAGCCGGTCAAGATATTTCTTGTGGTCTGCAATCAGATTCAGCCCGTCCGCGTCTATCACGCATGGTACTTCTACATTTTCTATCACCGTCCTGAGTATCTTCCTCGACTTGTCGCTCGTTCCGATTCCGGAACCTACGCTTACTACGTCTGCCCGGTTCAGCAGCTTGAGCAGTTCGACTTCATCGTAAAAGTCATATGTCTTGATAACAGCCTCCGGCAGAAGCGTCTGTAGAATGACGCGGTTGTCTTCCGACGTATATATCTGTACGAGCCCTGCTCCCACTGTATAAGCCGCCTTTGCGTTCAGGAAAGCGGCTCCGGACATGCCCCTGCTCCCTGCGATGATGAGCACCTTCCCATACGTCCCCTTATTAGAATCGGCTCTGCGCTCCGGAAGGAGGCGCCTGTAATCGCTTCCTTCATATGTAAAGGCCGTACCGCTCTCTTTCTTGACCTCTGATGCATCTATTCCGATATCGGCAGTCACTACTTGCCCCGCATATTCTTTTCCCGGATAGAATTCAAGCCCAAGCTTCATCTCCTGGAATGTCACTGTTGCGTCTGCCCGGAAAGCTGTCCCCATGACGGAGCCGCTGTCCGCACACACGCCGGACGGAATGTCTACGGCCAGCCGGTATCCCTCTGAGCGGTTCATGGCTTCAACGAGTTCCCTGTATCGCCCTTCGAGATTACGGTTTAGCCCGACGCCAAACAATGCGTCCACGATGATACTGTACCGGCCTTCCGCATAATCTGTGGCAATCTCAGTTCCAGCCTGCCGCAGATGCTTTATCTGTTCCTTCGTCTCTCTGGAACACTGTCCTTCGTCCCCAGCGAGAACAGCTCTGACGTTATGCCCTTTTTCCGCAAGCAGCCTTGCGATGGCAAAGCCGTCTCCTCCGTTGTTGCCGGTTCCGCATACGACACATGCCTCTGACAGATCCAGCCTGCTGTCTTCCATGTAGGCCACGCATGCCGCCGCGGCACGTTCCATCAGTTCTGATGGAGGAATCAGAAGCCGCTCGATCGTATACTGGTCCGCACGCTTCATCTGGGATGCATTCAGCAGATATTTCATACCTCTCACCTCCTGTTATTTTGCCGGTCTTTTCTCGTCTGCGAAAAGTTCCGGTATATAAAAGAACGTGTAAAGACAAGCCTGTTCTGCACATGCCCATCATTACACGTTTTTATACTTCTTTATTTTTTATCGCTATGTTCTTCGTTATAACGGCTTATATTATAGGAAAGCCTCATAAGACTCTCGATAAGGTGAACATTTTCGACGATAATGTGGTCCGGCAGGTTCAGATCCGTATGTGCAAAGTTCCAGATTGCCCTTACTCCATTATCTACCAGGAGATTTGCGACTTCAATCGCCTTGTCCTTCGGGATGGTCAAGACGGCAATCTCGACATTGTTATTCTGGACAAAGTCTTTCAGCTCATCCATCATACGAATCGGCACGCCTCTGATTGAAACTCCGTTCAACCTGGGATTCACATCAAAGATGCCTTTCAAGATAAAGCCCCGTTTTTCAAATGCAGCGTAATTCGCAAGCGCCTGTCCAAGATTACCGGCTCCGATGATGACGATATTGTGATTTTCTTCCAGACCGAGGATCTTTCCTATTTCTGTATATAGATACTTTACATTATAGCCATATCCCTGTTGGCCGAACCCGCCAAAATTGTTGAGGTCCTGACGAATCTGGGATGCTGTAACTTTCATTCTCTTGCTCAAATCATTGGATGATATTCTTTCGACCCCATTTTCCAGCAGTTCCCCCAAATATCTGTAATATCTTGGCAGCCTCCGAATCACCGCCTGAGAGATTTCTCTTTCTTCCACTAGCCCACTCACCTTCCTGTTACGTTCTAAAAAATATTATATAGAATTGTCACTTCAAAGTCAAACTTTTAGTTGTATTTTGTCCTATTTTCGATATAATGAATGTTAACGGCGCCTGCTTTTGAGGCGCTGCAGGACGATGCAGGAGGACGTTATGATACTAGCATGTCATGGAATGAATAAAGCATTTGGAGAAGATGTCATCGTAAGGGATGCTTCTTTTCATATAGAGGACTATGAAAAAGCTGCCCTCGTGGGACCGAACGGCGCCGGAAAATCCACTATATTGAAAATGATAGTCGGCGAGCTTTCGGCGGATTCCGGGGACGTCATCCTCACAAAGGGCAAGACGCTCGGTTATCTCGCGCAGCATCAGAAGATGTCGGGCGGCAGCACTATCTACGAAGAAGTAAAGACAGCCAAGGCGGACGTCATAGAGACGGAACGCCAGATACGTGCGATAGAACTGGAATTGAAGCATCTCGAAGGGGATGCTTTAAAAGCGCGCCTGGATACATATAACCGTCTCACCGCCGCCTTCGAGCGCGCCAACGGCTATGCCTACGAAAGCGAGATAGCCGGGGTCCTCAAAGGGCTTGGATTTGACGAGGCAGATTTTGACAAAAAAGTCGACACGCTATCCGGGGGGCAGAAAACGAGGGTCTCTCTCGGCAAGCTTCTTCTGACGAAGCCTGACATCCTTCTTCTGGATGAGCCTACCAACCACCTTGACCTCAATTCTATCGCGTGGCTGGAGAGCTATCTTTTAAATTATCAGGGAGCGGTGCTCATCGTCTCCCATGACCGGTATTTCCTGAACAGGGTCGTCACGAAGGTCCTTGAGATTGAACTAGGGGCATTGTCCGTCTTCATGGGCAATTACAGCCAGTATGCCGAAAAGAAGAAGATGATCCGTGACGCGAAGCTGAAAGAGTACCTGAACCAGCAGCAGGAAATCAAGCACCAGGAGGCGGTCATTGAAAAGCTGCGCTCTTTCAACCGGGAAAAATCCATCAAACGCGCGGAAAGCCGGAAAAAGATGCTTTCCAAGATGCAGCCGGTGGAAAAGCCTCAGGAAGCCAGCACAGAGATACATCTTTCCCTCGAGCCTTCCTGCGTGAGCGGAAATGATGTGCTGAGCGTAGAGCATCTGAGCAAATCCTTCCCGCCGCAGCACCTTTTTTCGGACATAAGCTTTGACATCAAGCGCGGGGAACATGTGGCTGTCATAGGGGATAACGGTACAGGCAAGACGACCCTGCTTAAGATACTCAACAACGTGATCGGCGCGGACAGCGGAACATTTACGTTGGGAACGAATGTACAGATCGGCTATTATGACCAGGAGCACCATGTGCTTCATATGGAGAAGACTATTTTTGATGAAATCTCCGACGATTATCCGAATCTCACCAATACGCAGATACGCAATATGCTGGCGGCATTCCTGTTCACAGGTGATGACGTGTTCAAGCTGATCGGCGACCTGAGCGGCGGTGAGAGGGGGCGCGTTTCCCTGGCCAAGCTCATGCTGTCGGAAGCGAATTTCCTCATCCTTGACGAGCCGACCAACCATCTGGACATCACCTCCAAGGAAATTCTGGAAAAGGCTCTGAACGATTACACCGGCACCGTGCTGTACGTGTCACATGACCGTTACTTCATCAACGAGACCGCCACGAGGATTCTGGAGCTGGTCAACCGGACCTTTGTCAATTATATAGGCAATTATGATTATTATCTGGAGAAGAAAGAGGAACTGACTGCGGTATATGCAAGAAACGGACAGGCGGACGATGCACCTGCTGCGCCGGAAGAAGTGTCCGAATCCAAACTGAGCTGGCAGGAGCAGAAAGAAGCCCAGGCAAAAGAACGCAAGCGCCAGAACGACTTGAAGAAGACCGAAGAACGCATCAGCAGTCTGGAAGGACGGGACGCCGAGATAGATACGCTCATGACACAAGAAGAGGTGTATACCAATTCCGTGCACTGCCAGGAACTGGCAGCGGAAAAAGCATCCATTCAGACAGAACTCGAAGAATTGTATATAAAATGGGAAGGATTGGCCGAGTAATTTCATAGGGGTCATACCCCTGTTGACACAGGGGTATGACCCCTAACAATTCAGACAATTCTATTTATCTCCACGGGCGTTCTCTTCCAAGCCATCCCTTTTCTTCCCAGTACTTCTTGTCCACTTCTGTCGTTCCCGTCTTTTTCTGCATGATTCTCATGATGTGGAACAAGGCTTTAACCCGCAGTGACGGCGTCACCTTCGACGTATCATGTTCTATCTTCAAAGCAAGATTATTGACCGCTGTCTCTATCTTTTCCCTGCTGCTGTCATCTATCCCGCCGCCTACAGCGATGCCGTAAGTATATATTCTGGCCACGCCCCAGTATCTCAGGCTGTCTGTCATGTCCCGCAGCGTTTTTCTCGTGCCGCTTCCGGCTGCCGTGGTGATGCACACGGCCTGCTTCCGGAACATGGACGCTTCCGGGCGGTGCACCATCCACCGGTATCCATAGTGGTCCAGAAACGCTTTCAGCTGGCCGGTTACGTGATATACAAGAACCGGAGTTGTGAACACGAGCAGATCCGCCTCGTCAATCATCTCCGTAAGCCGGCGCATATATATGAGATAATCGGGGCATTTCTTCTCATCCTGTCGGATGCACACGGCACACCCCCGGCAGAATTCGGGCATATCCTTCGGCAGGAACAGTTCTTTCACCGTATCACCCTCAGACGCCGTCTTTTCTATAAACATCTTTCCTATCGCATATGTGGACCCCTTCCGCATGGTTCCGTTAATCATCAGTATATTCATCCTGGTTCTCCCCTTTTCGTCCTTACATCTGGTGTCTTGCTGTCGTATACCCTTGTCTTTTGGTACAGGCCTGCCGCCACTTGGGTACACCACAAAACACGATTTGGTACGTAACCTTTTTGAAAAAGATCACGTACCAAAATATGTTATTCTTGTCAATCTATGCAAGCTTTTCCGCGATTGCCTTGATAAATCCCTCGCTGTCCAGAACCGTCGGGCTCTCCATCGTCGTGATCAGTGCCAGGTCTTTTGTCATACGGCCCTCCTCTATCGTGTTTATCGTCGCCTTTTCAAGCCTGTCTGCGAATTCCATAAGCTCTTTGCTGCCGTCCAGCTCTCCACGCTTTCTGAGCGCGCCGGACCATGCAAAGATGGTGGCTACGGAGTTCGTAGACGTCCCTTCCCCCTTCAGGTGCTTATAGTAATGTCTCTGCACGGTGCCGTGGGCCGCCTCGTATTCATAGTACCCTTCCGGGGATACGAGCACGGAGGTCATCATCGCAAGAGAGCCGAATGCAGAGGATATCATGTCGCTCATCACATCTCCGTCGTAGTTCTTGCACGCCCAGATATAGCCGCCCTCTGACTTCATGACACGGGCGACCGCATCGTCGATGAGCGTATAGAAATAGGTAATGCCCGCCTCTTTGAACTTATCCTCATACTCTTCTTCAAAGATTTCCCGGAAAATATCCTTGAATGTGTGGTCATACTTCTTGGAAATCGTATCTTTCGTAGCAAACCAGAGATTCTGCCTGATATCCAGAGCGTAATTGAAGCAGCTGCGCGCAAAGCTCTCTATCGATCCATTGATATTATGCATCCCCTGAACGATGCCGGCCTCGTCAAAATTATGTACCAGCTCCCGGCTCTCATTGCCGTCATCCGCCGTATAGACGAGCTCAACTTTCCCTCCGCCCGGTATCTTCATCTCAGCACCTTTGTATACGTCGCCGTAGGCGTGCCTTGCAATCGTAATCGGCTTCTTCCAGTTCTTTACACATGGCTCAATCCCTTTGACTACGATAGGCGCCCGGAATACCGTCCCGTCAAGGATGGCACGGATCGTCCCGTTGGGGCTCTTCCACATCTCTTTCAAGTCATATTCTTCCATGCGGGCGGCATTCGGCGTGATGGTCGCGCACTTTACGGCCACTTTATATTTCTTCGTCGCGTTTGCAGAGTCTACCGTCACCTGATCGTCGGTTGCATTCCTGTGCTCAAGCCCGAGATCATAATATTCCGTGTTCAATTCGACAAAGGGCTCCAGCAGATTCTCTTTTATCATCTGCCAGAGGATTCTTGTCATCTCGTCACCGTCCATCTCCACGATTGGTGTTGTCATCTTGATTTTTGCCATTTTTCTGTAACTCTCCTTTTCTTTTTACTCCTCTATGTGAAGGTTCTCCATCACCTTCATAATATGTTCGTTGGCAAGCCGCTCCGCCCTGCCGGCATCTTTCTGCTTGATCGCTTCCAGTATGGCACGGTGCTCCTCGATGGACTTTTCCGCCCGCTCCTTCGCACCTACGGACATCGTTCTCGCCATCTGAACATATTTATGAAAATCAGATAATACATGTTCCAGTATACGACTATCTGACGCTTCATACAAGACTTTATGAAACTTTCCATCCAGTTCGCTCACCTGTTCCGCCTGCTCGTTCCCCCTCTTCCTCAGATGGTATTCGGACAGCAGTATGATCTCCTCCAGCTCTTCAATCTGCTTTTCTGTAATATGCTCTGTCGCCCAATGTGCACAGAGCCCTTCCAGCATGGAACGAATCTTATAGATGTCATGCACATCCTTCTGCGTAATTCCGGTGACATAGGCGCCTTTGTTCGGCACTATCGTGACAAGCCCTTCCAGTTCCAGCTGGCGCAGCGCCTCTCTGACAGGAGTTCTGCTGACACCCAGTGTCTCACCTATCGTAATCTCCCTCAGCTCATCATGTTCTTTGTATACTCCGGAGAGGATATCCTCCCTCAGCTTCTGGAAAACCCTTCCCCGCAGAGAGCGGTCCTGATACTCTTCCATTGCGTCTCCTTACCCCCGATCGATTATTTAAGGCTGATGCCAAGCTGTGCACAGGTACTTTCAATGACACTTGTAAGCTCTTCGTCTGTCAGCACAGTGACACGTCCGTCTTCATATTCTTTGTCGACCCAGGCCTTTACCATCGCCACCAGCTCTGAACCCTTATCCACCTGTGCATCTTCCCGCAGACGGTAGTATGTATTGATCCAGTGGGCGATGCCCGCCAGGCCGGAAGTGTTGGATACCGCTACAAGCGCAGGCCGTTTTAAAAACTTCTCCGTATCAAATATATTATAAATCTCTTCATTTTTCAATAGCCCGTCTGCATGAATCCCTGCCCTTGTCACATTAAAGTTCTTTCCGACAAAAGGAGTTCTGGACGGGACCCTGTAGCCGATCTCCTTCTCATAGTAGTCCGCAAGCTCCGTAATCGCTGTCGTATCCATGCCGTCAAGCGTCCCCCGGATCTGGGCGTACTCAAATACCATTGCCTCGAGCGGCGTATTGCCGGTCCTCTCCCCGATTCCAAACAAAGAACAGTTTACCCCGCTGGCACCATACAGCCACGCTGTCGTCGAATTGCTGACGGCTTTATAAAAATCGTTGTGCCCATGGAATTCAATCAGGCTGCTCGGAACTCCGGCATGGACACGCAGCCCATAGATGATGCCAGGTATCGAACGAGGAATCACCGCTCCCGGATAATTCACGCCGTACCCCATCGTATCACACACACGTATCTTTATCGGTATCTTATACTCCTCCATAAGATGCATCAGCTCAAGGCAGAACGGAATGACGAAGCCATAGATATCCGACCTTGTTATGTCTTCTAGATGGCAGCGTGGGCGGATCCCCGTCTCCAGGCATTCACGTATTACAGAAAGATAATGCTCCATCGCCTCGCGTCTTGTCATCTTCAGCTTATAAAATATGTGATAGTCCGAACAGCTCACGAGGATTCCTGTCTCTTTAAGGCCAATCTCCTTGACAAGCTCAAAGTCCTTCCTGCTGGCCCGTATCCAGCTCGTCACTTCCGGGAACTCGTACCCCCGCTCGAGGCACCTGTATACCGCGTCCCTGTCCTTGCCGCTGTATAAGAAGAATTCACACTGCCTTATCTTCCCTTTCGGCCCTCCGATCCTGTGGAAATAATCATACATGGCCACTATCTGTCCTGTACTGTAAGGAGCCCTTGACTGCTGTCCGTCCCGGAAGGTCGTATCAGTAATCCATATCTCATCCGGCATGCTGTGCGGTACGATACGGTCGTTAAATGCAATCTTCGGTATCTCGTCATAGTGGAACAAGTTGCGGAACACGTTGGGCTTCTCCACATCCACAAGCGGATACATATGCTCCTCCAGCTGCAATAGATTCGTATGTTTGTCAAGATACACTTTCCTGTCTTCCATCATCATCTCTCCTTAATATGAAATAGTACGTCATTTTAGCGCGGTACCGCCTCGATATGTATAATTGTATACAATTATACACTCTGTGTCAAGACAAAAAAATAAGCAGGCTCCTACGCCGCCCGGTTCCTTCCATCAAAACATTCCTGCGGCAAAGGGCCTGACCCTTCAGTTCAGCCTGACCATCCGGTATCCGATGCCGATATGAGTCTGGATACATTGCGGCTGGCTGCTGTCCTTTTCAATTTACTTCCTGAGGGAAGCCATATATACACGAAGCGATGACATATCGCTTTCGACAGCATTGCCTCAGATGAATCTCCTGCTCACCTACATACACGGTTCCTGCCCCGTAGTCACAAGAACATAAGGTTTACCGGTTGCTGTCATAGTATTACATCCTCCACTTCGAGTATATGTCCTTATAGATAGCCTTTCTCTGCACGGAGCCTAACTGGCTGTCATTCCCCATCAGCGTTTCCGCGTTGCCTGAAATACTCGTAAGCGGGGTCCGCAGATCATGTGAGATGGAACGAATCAGATTAGCCCTCAGCTGTTCTTTCTGAAGCTTCATGTCCGCCTCTTTCCTCTCAATGATCAGTTCTTCTTTTTCCAGGGCAAATGCACATTCGTTTAAGATTGCACCCATGATACCCTCCTCAAACGCTAAGATGTCTCTGTGGTCCATATCGATTGCAACGATGGCAAATACTTTGTCCGTGCTGCGTACCGCCATGCACAGGCAACGGGCACCCGGGAGCGTCTGTGAGGAGAAGCCGGCGTGTTTATTATTCCGCTACGTCCACTGTGCTACTGCCAGTTCCGAATCGTCCAGCGTGTCATCGGCTTCCTCATCCGCCTTGCACACGACCGGACGGCTGTTCTTCCCCGGTTTTCCGAGATAAAAGTAGACGTTGCGCTCCAGCAGCATGTTCAGCTGTTCCGCCGTACGCTTCGCTATGTTTTCCAGGGATCCGGCGTCCTGAAGCTTACGGCCTGTCTCCAGAAGTATCTCGGTTCGGTATGCCTTCTTCGCATTCTGCCGTGCATACATCCGGCTGTCTCCTTCTTCTCACCGATTTATACTTCTTGTCATAAGCATTCGGAATCAGGAAGATCTCCAGAGACGGGGCGAGCCTGCTCAATCGTTCTGAAAAGCTGTCTTTGATAAGCAGCAGCCTTCGTTTTGCATAAGTCCTGCCAAGCACGATCTTCGTGACACGTGCGACTTTTGCATAAGCTGCAATCTCTTACACGATATCGCTTCCGTATGAGGTTACGACCTTTGCACCGGGCTGTTCTGCCAGCCGGGTATTCTCATTCAGCTGCCGGATATCCTCCTTCGACATATCAGACGCTTCCGGAGTCTCTACGTAGAGTGCCGTAAGCCTGCCATGGAAATCCATGGCCATCCTGGACGCCTGCCGGATAACCGTGCCGTTGGAAGGTGACGGCGACAGGCAGATGAGAATGTGCTCTGCCGTCTCGCTCTTGGCATGAACCATCGCATCCTGGGCAAGATTCACGCGGTCTGCCAATCTCCTCAGCGCAATTTTTCTCAAAGAGACGAGATTATCCTTTTTGAAAATCTCCTTTCCTGTCATACATTGATTTGGGAATCTGCTCCATGCAGGCCGCCCAGTCATTCTTCTCAACATATTCCTTTATCATTCTGCACAGATTGCCCATATCCTGCTCTTCTCTGCTGATCTGGCCTTTTTCTCTGCTCTTCATAATTCCTTACCTCCTGGACTGTTACTTCTTAACTAAGTAAATCATAACAGCAGCCGGATAAAATAGGTGTTAAAGGTAATGCCTGGCGTATTAAAATAGTATTAAAGTAAATTAGCAGCGGGAATGGAGACGGATGGCAGATGCTCCCGCGATCTACTTTACCGGCAAGGACAAAGGCAGTTATGTAACGTTACTGGCAGCCAATACCTTTATCCGTTGAGAGAAGCTCGAAAAAAAGCTTTGCATTGAGAAGATGCAAAAAGATGCGAAGAACACAGGCCAGAAACCGGATTACAAGTCCGGTTTTTGAGATGGCTGAGACGGGAAAGCATCCGGCTTTCCTGTATAATCCATCTGAAGTCTGCGTTCTTCGCATCTTTTTCGCTTACAGCTTGCTTGTTTTCTTACCTTCCCCTCCTGTTTTCAAATCGTATCATGGTCCTCAGATAATGCATCAGGCCTTCATAGCGCAGATCCAGGTCTTCGCTGTTTTCGACATAGTCCAGGCTCATGGCTGCCGCGCTTAAGAAGTCCCCTGTCATGTTCATCCTCTCCCGCTGCAGGAACTCAACCTTTTCCTCTTTCGTATCCAGATCCAGAAACTCCATAATCAGGTTCCGCTCCTGCCCACCGGAATCTACATCCTCTCCTTCCATCTGGAAACGATACTCCTGCGCTGTGTCAGGATATTTATCCCTGTCTACCCTGCTCATAAACTGCTCGATTGGTCTGGCATATACCGGGTGTTCCCCGTAGAGCCCCTCATAGATGACAAGCTGTTCGGCAGTTTCAGAATGGGACGCTACAGCCAGGACCTGGTACCGGTTCCCTTTGAAGTGGCGGTAGCATTCTCCCTTCTGTGGAATGTGACGTTCCATATGCATATCCCCTTTACATCAATATAATTTTGCACCGATTTCTCTTGGACGGAATCCCTCATCTTCCAGCGCCTGCATAATCTCATGCTTATGCTCTGTACCGAATGCCTCCATGGTGATACGCAGTTCCACTGCCGCATTGCGGTTCGTGCTAACAAACTGGTTGTGTTCCAGCTTGATTACGTTTCCCTGGGCGTCTGCTATCGTGGAAGCGACACGTACGAGTTCACCCGGCTTATCCGGAAGGAGTACAGATACGGAGAAGATACGGTCTCTCTGTATAAGCCCATGCTGAACGATAGAGGACATCGTAATCACGTCCATGTTGCCCCCGCTCAAGATAGCTACCGCTTTCTTTCCTTTTAAATCCAGCTGTTTCAGAGCGGCTACGGTGAGCAGCCCGGAATTTTCCACGACCATCTTATGGTTCTCTACGAGATCAAGGAATGCGCCTATCAGTTCATCATCTTCCACCGTAACTATCCGGTCGACATTCTCCTGTACATACGGGAATATCTTTTCACCGACCCGTTTCACAGCCGTGCCGTCTGCTATCGTATTGGCACTTGGCAGCGTGACTGGAGCGCCTTCAACAAGTGCCGCCGTCATGCTGGCTGCCTGCGCCGGTTCCACGCCGATTACCTTGATCTTAGGATTCAGCATCTTTGCGAGGGTAGATACCCCCGAAATCAGTCCGCCGCCCCCGATAGGAGCCAGTATGTAATCTACAGTGGGCAGCTCTTGAACGATTTCCATCGCGATGCTCCCCTGCCCGGTTGCGACGTCGAGGTCGTCAAACGGATGGACGAACGTATAACCGTTCTCTTCCGCCAGCTTTAAGGCATGGTCACACGCGTCATCGTATACGTCCCCGTGAAGGATTACGTCGGCACCGTAGCTCTTTGTACGGTTCACCTTGATAAGCGGGGTCACCGTCGGCATGACGATGGTAGCCTTACACCCATATTTCTGAGCCGCATAGGCGACTCCCTGGGCATGGTTGCCTGCCGAGGCGGTGATAAGGCCCTTCCCGCGTTCCTCTTCTGACAGGGTACTGATCTTATAATAAGCACCTCTTACTTTATATGCACCTGTATACTGCATATTCTCCGGCTTCAGGTATATCTTTCCGCCGCTGGGCTGGCTCAGATATTCACTGTAGACCAGTTTGGTGGGATTGGTTACTTTCTTTACGAGCTCGCTTGCCTGCTCGAATTTCTCTAGTGTCATCATACGAATACCTCCCTTTTTTCTCGTATTTATTCTTCCGGCTTTTCAGTCGTGAATAACGCGTTAACAAATGTATCTGCATCAAACTTCTGCAGATCTTCGATCGTCTCTCCAACACCGATATATTTGACCGGTATTCCGAGCTCTGCCTGGATGGCTACCGCGATGCCTCCCTTAGCGGTCCCGTCCATCTTCGTCAGGATGATACCCGTGATGTCGGCGACTTCATTAAACTCTCTGGCCTGCATAAGAGCGTTCTGTCCGGTCGTGGCATCGAGCACGACGAGCGTCTCCCTGTATGCATCCGGAAATTCTCTGTCAATGATCCGGTTCATCTTCTTCAGCTCTTCCATCAGGTTCTTCTTGTTATGGAGCCTGCCCGCCGTATCGCACAGGAGCACGTCCGCGTGACGGGCCTGTGCCGCTGCCACCGCGTCATATATGACAGAAGCAGGGTCTGAGCCCTCCTGCCCGCCGATCAGCTCTGCCTGCGCCCGGTCTGCCCACTCCTTCAGCTGCTCCCCTGCCGCCGCGCGGAACGTATCCGCCGCCGCAAGTACCACTTTTTTATGCCGGCTTCTGAGCTTTCCTGCAAGCTTGCCGATCGTCGTCGTCTTTCCGACGCCGTTTACCCCGATGACCATCACGACAGACGTCCTATCTTCAAATTCATAAGCAGCCTCACCGATATCCATCTGCTCCTTGATACTGTCGATGAGGAGCTGGCGGCACTCGGACGGCTCTTTGATGTGCATGGCCTTCACCTTTTCTCTGAGGTCTTCCAGTATGCTGTCTGTCGCCTGGACACCAAGATCTCCCATGATGAGCACTTCTTCCAGCTCCTCATAAAACGCTTCATCAATCTTGGTGAACCCACTGAATATGCTGTCCATGCCAGAGATGATGTTATCTCTCGTCTTTGTCAGGCCTGATACGAGCCGGCTGAAAAATCCTCTCTTCTCTTCAGATTCCTTTGTTTCTTCTTCTATAATCAATTCTTCGGACATAACCCCTCCTATTTATCCAGCTGTTCTTCCAGAAGACTTACGGATACCATGGTTGATATGCCTTTTTCCTGCATCGTGATTCCGTAAAGCCTGTCTGCAGCTGTCATGGTCCCTCTTCTATGCGTGATAACTATAAATTGCGTATTCTTCGTCAGTTTATGCAGATATTTTGCAAATCTTACGACATTGCTGTCGTCGAGAGCCGCCTCGATCTCGTCCAGAAGGCAGAATGGTGACGGCTTCAGGTTCTGTATGGCGAAAAGCAGGGCGATTGCAGTGAGCGCTTTCTCGCCGCCTGACAGCTGCATCATATTCTGCAGCTTCTTGCCCGGCGGCTGGGCGATAATCCGTATTCCGGCTTCCAGGATATCCTCATCTTCCATCAGCTCAAGCGTGCCTTTCCCTCCGCCAAACAGTTCCTTGAACACATGGTCGAATTCTACCGATATCAGGTCGAACTGTTCTCTGAACTGCTTGCGCATAGCCTCGTCAAGTTCCTCTATGATCTGCAAGAGCGTGGCTTCCGCCTCAACAAGGTCATCATGCTGGTTTTTCAGGAATTCATATCTCTCCGACAGATTCTTATAATCCTCGATGGCATTGACATTGACGTCGCCGAGTCCCTTGATCTCACTCTTTAGTACCTGTGTCTGCTTTTTCATCATTGCAAGGTCCGTAAGCGTCTCATCCCTTATCTCCAGTGCATGGTTGTATGTGACCTCGTATTCTTCCCACATATAATTCATCTGCTTTTCAGAAGCATCTTCGTAGCTTTCCTTCTGGCTCTCAAGACGGAATATCTCTTTGTCCAGCTCTGACATATGGCGGGACAGGTCTTCCCTTTTCTGGAGGAATACCTTATGCTTCTTGTTCAAGTCTTCCCGCTCCTGCTTGAACCTTTCAATTTCCTGCTGGATTTCGGCGAACAGCTCTTTTGAATTCAGAATCGTGTCTTTTAAATCTTCTATCTGTTCCTGCTTTTCTTCAATCTCCCTGGACGTACCGCCTTTATTGACCTCAAGCTCACTCAGCTCCTCCTGGAACTTGGCGATCTCGTCCTGGATACGTTCCGTATTCTCAAGCAGGAATGCATATTTCTGCTCAAGTCCCGCATAAGCAAGATGGATCCCTTCGGCGGCTTTCTGCTTCCGGCTCTCCTCTTCCCGCACACTTTCCAGAATCTTCTGCTCTTCCTCTATCCTGTCTGTGAGCTCCTTTTCCAGGCTTTCCGAAGTATCAAGCTCTACATTGATGGACTCCTGGTTGTCGATGATATCCGTTATCTGCCCGTCCAGTTCCTCGGCTTCCTTTGTCAGGGCTGATGCAGAATTTCTGGCGGAACGGATTCTCGCCTCCGCCTGGTCTACGTTCATCTTCGCCGTATTCTGGATGACATATGCTTTCTGCAGACTGCTTTTCAGTTCTTCAAGCCTGTCATAATACCCGGCACGCTCCTGCCGCAGCGCATCGGAGGCCGCCTCCAGCTCGTCCATCTCTTTCTTCAGCTGTCGGACCGTCTTTTCAAATTCTTCTATCTCACGGCGCCTGCTCAGCAGATTGCTGGAATTCTTGAAAGCGCCCCCGGTCATGGATCCACCCGGATTGATCAGCTCTCCTTCCAGCGTTACGATACGGATAGACTGCCTGTACTTGCGTGCGATGGCTATGCCGTGGTCGATGTGGTCCACGACGAGCGTTCTCCCGAGGAGATATTCTGCCAGCCCTTGGAATCGTTCCTCTACCCTGACGAGCTTATCCGCCGTCCCGACCACGCCGGGCTCTTTCAGCGCCTCCTGCCTGTAGATTCCACCGTTGGCCGTAATGCTTGTAAGCGGAAGGAACGTCGCCCTCCCGAACCTATTCTGTTTCAGGAACTGGATCATGCGTTTCGCCGTGTCCTCATCTGCGGTGACGATATTCTGTATGCTGCCGCCAAGCGCAGTCTCTACGGCTATCTCATAATCCTTGCCGACTTTGATGATATCTGCCACGACTCCGAGAAGCCCTTGTTCCTTCTCCCTGTTGTCCATCACCTTCCGGATGCTGTTGCCGTAGCCGTCATACCGTTCCGTGATATTCTTTAGAGACTCCAGCCTGGACTGTTCCCTGTGGTATGCGGTCTGTCCGATGCGGAACTGCTCGGTCTGTCCCGCAAGCTTATCCTGAAGTTCCTTAATCTTGTCGTCGTATGTACTGCTCTCTTCGGTCAGTTCGATAATCTGGCGTGAAATCTCTTCCAGCTCATTTCGGAACCCCTCCAGATGTACTTCCTGCTCGGCGGCCTCTTTCACAGACTCTGCCGCCTGATCGTTCATCTGGCTTTTCCTCACCTGTATCTGTTCCAGCATCGTATCATAGCGCTGAATCTTGGCCTTGGTGGATGCTCTGTTGTTCAGCAGTTCGATGATGTCCTTCTTATTGCTGTCTATAGATGCCGTCAGCGTAGCGATCTTCGTCTCCACTTCGATGAGCTGTGCTCTGGCGTCACGTTCCAGCCTGCCCTTCTCATCCAGCTCCGTCTGGATGCTCTCCTGCTCTTCCACAAGCTCGGAAAGCTGCTTTTCCCTCTCCGCGATCTCACTCTCAATCGTCTTGGCCCGCTGGTCATAATGTTCATCGTTCATATGCGCGCTGTGGATCTGCTCCTTCAGCAGCGCAATCTGGTTCTCCAGCTGCTGCTTCAGCATATTTGTCTCATTCAGCTGGCTTTTCGCTTTTTCTATCGATGCGTCGATGCTGTCTACCTGTTCTTCTACCGATTCATACTCTGACTTCATCTCATCATAGCGGCCTCCGGCCTCATCAAGCTCCGCATGTGCGGTTTCAAGCTTGCCGTCTATCCCCTTTATCTGGTCGCTTAACCGTTTCGTCTCCAGCAGAAACATATTGATGTCATACTTCTTCAGCTCTTCCCTTTTCTTCAGGTATTCTCTTGCCTTTTCCGCCTGCCTCTCAAGAGGGCCTACCTGTTTTTCCAGCTCAGACAGTATATCGTTGACCCTGAGAAGGTTCTGCCGTTCTTCCTCCAGTTTCTTCACGGACATGTTCTTGCGCCGTTTGAACTTTACGATGCCGGCCGCCTCGTCGAACAATTCCCGGCGTTCCTCCGGCTTGCCGCTCAATATCTTATCTATCTGTCCCTGACCGATGATCGAATATCCTTCCTTCCCGATCCCGGTATCGTAGAACAGCTCGTTGACATCCTTAAGGCGGCAGGCACCGCCGTTTATCAGATATTCACTCTCTCCCGAACGGTAGAGCTTTCTGGCCACCGTCACTTCCTCGTAGTCTATCGGAAGGTGGTGGTCTGAATTATCCAGAGTGATTGCTACAGACGCGTAGCTCAGAGGCTTCCGGTTCTCTGTCCCCGAAAAGATGACGTCCTGCATGCTGCCTCCGCGCAGCTGCTTGACCCTCTGTTCGCCGAGTACCCACCGGACCGCATCCGCGACGTTGCTTTTCCCGCTCCCGTTCGGCCCTACGATGGCTGTTATGCCGTTGTGGAAATCAAATTTTATCTTATGTGCAAATGACTTGAATCCCTGCACTTCTATGCTCTTTAAATACATACTCCACCTACTTTATGTTCTTCTCGTGCAGCTTCAGTATACTTTGATAGGCAGCTTCCTGCTCTGCCGCCTTCTTCGTCCGTCCGCGTCCCGTACCGTACTCTTCCTCTCCGATGTGTACGGATACAAGGAAAGATTTGTCGTGGTCAGGGCCCTCTTCTCCAATAAGATGATATGTTATCACATCTTTAAAGTTGGCCTGTACGATCTCCTGCAGGATAGTCTTGCTATCAAAAAAGAGTTTCTTATTCTCCAGGTCCCTCAGGATAAACTGTTCGATAAACTCTTTCGCATTAGCAAAACCACCATCTATATATATAGCTCCGATCAGAGCTTCCATCGCGTCAGACGTGATTGACTCCCTCTTACGCCCTCCTGTCGCATCCTCGCCCTTTCCAAGCAGAAGAAAATCTCCAATCTGTATCTCTCTGGCGCAGAACGCCAGTGCAGGCTCACACACCATTCCGGCTCTCGTCTTGGTCAGTTCCCCTTCCGGCATCTTCGTGTGCTCATAGAACAAGAATTCGCTGGATACGAGTTCCAGCACCGCGTCGCCGAGGAATTCGAGCCGTTCGTTACATTCATACTTGTGCAGATGCTGCTCATTGGCATATGAACTGTGCATCATCGCCTTTTTCAGCAGTCCGAAATCCTTGAATGTGTAGCCGATTCTATTTTCCAGTTGCTTCAGATCCTGATTCATATAGCTGCTCTCCTCATAATGCGAAAAAGCCCCACCGGGCTTTTTACGCATCTTATATGCCTAGTTATTTGTCGCGTTTTTAATCTGTTCCACCGCATCGCCTACTGATACGATCTTCTCCGCATCATCATTATCGATTTCGATATCAAAGGTCTCTTCTATTCCCATAATTATCTGGAAAATATCTAAGGAATCAGCCCCCAAATCATCTACAAAAGTCGTCTCCATTGTAATGTCCCCTGCCTCAACATTCAATACATCTGCAATGATTTCCTGTAACTTTTCAAATTCCATACCATTTCTTCCTTTCTTATTCCATAGAGTAGTCTTTATTCAGCGGATGCAGCATCCGTTTGAATACAATTTTTAATCTTTTCATTAATCCTCTGCCGCTTGAACGTAACACACTGTATCAATGTATTCGTAACTTCCTTAGACTTTGAACTTCCGTGTGTCTTTACCACCAGCCCGTTCAGGCCAAGCAGCGGCGCTCCGCCGTGCTCGCTTGCATCAAACGCCTTCAGCGTCTCTTTCAGGGCCGGCTTGACAAGGAGTGCTCCGATTTTGCTCCTCAGGCTTGTCATCATTCCTGCTTTCACCTTTTTGATAAGGACATCTCCTACCCCTTCATAAAGCTTAAGTATGATATTTCCCGCAAAAGCCTCGCACACGATGACGTCTGCCACCCCGTGAGGGATATCCCTCGCTTCTACGCTTCCGATAAAATGAATGCCTTCCGTCTCCTTCAGGAGGGGGAACGTCTCTTTTACAAGCGCATTGCCCTTCTCTTCTTCTGCCCCGATATTGACAATCCCGACTCTGGGACGTTTCACGCCCATGACGCTCTCCATGTAGATGGATCCCATCTTGGCAAACTGTACGAGGTGTGATGGTCTTGCATCCACGTTCGCGCCACAGTCTATCAGGAGGGAAACCCCTGTCTTTGTCGGGATGAGCGGCGCAAGCGGCGGCCTCTCTACTCCTTTGATCCTTCCGACGAGCGTCTGTCCCCCCACGAGGATGGCACCCGAACTTCCCGCTGACACGAAAGCGTCTGCCTCGCCGGCTTTTACCATCTTCATGCCGACAACGATGGAAGAGTCCTTTTTTCTGCGTATGGCGTTGACCGGGGGTTCTGCCGTCTCTATCACCTCTGTGGCATTGACAATTTCAATCTGGTCCCTGTCGTAAGTACAGCCTTCCAGCTCCTTTTGGATGGCCTCTTCCTTGCCGACGAGATAGACTTTGATACTTTTCTCCCTGGCGACGGCATCCACAGCACCCTTGACCATTTCACCCGGGGCATTGTCACCGCCCATGGCATCCAGCGCTACTCTTGTAATTTCAGTCATTCTTTCTTCCTCCCAGCACTACTAGGATTAATTCTACTAGACATCCCTCTAAAAATCAATCATTTTGTGAAAGAATTACGTGCCATATCTTCCATCTTCTGAATCCTTTCAAATGCTTCTTGCTGTTCATAGCCGAGATCCTTTCTGCCATCTGGAGCAGTAAAGAGACAACCATAGCCATTAAGCAGCGTCTCTTGGAACAGGGCATTGACGTATGTTCTGACCAAAGTGAACAAAACCAAATTGAAAAGTGTCACTAAACGGACGCGGGAAAAGTTATCCCGCGTCCGTTTTTTGTATGATTGTTTTCACATTTTAAGCATAGGCCGGCTATGTATCTTTCATATGTTTTATTCAAAAGACTGGCCTTCTAATGGATATTGCGGACAGCCGAATTTCTTTGCCCACCAGTTGGTAATGAATGGTGCTAAGATACATGATACCACTACAGATGCTGCCACTTGAACAGTAGCTGCTGCTACGTAAGGCTGCCACGCAGTATCTATCAATGCTACTGCTGCAGGAACGGCCACTGCATTTCCTGCCGTTGTTGCAACCGCCCATCCGGCATATCCTGGTCTTTTTGTAATAAACCGATCACACAGAACAATAAAACCACCGCCAGCAAAAACAGTAATAAGTCCAAGAATAATACCTGACGGTCCACCTTTAATAATACTCATCAGATCAATACCTGTTCCAAGAGCAAAACCAATTAACGGTATAATTGCTGTTCCCATAGGTACAAAGATATCACGCATTCCATGATCCAAATTACCTATAAGCATACCAAGTGCAACCGGAATAATCGCTGCTAACAGAGACATAATCGGAATATTAGCAAGGCCGGAGGCACCCAGCGCAACCAGTGTAAAGAATGGACCGTCATTCAGTGCTAGCAAAGGGAAACATCCACCATCAGCACGATCCCCATAGTTACCCATAAGTGTAAGATATACACTTCCGTTTGAGTTTGTAACCGCACTTACAACAGATAAGGTTGTAAGGCCGATAATCCCTTCCATGCCAAACGCTTTGCCGATAATAATACCAAGTGCGGCACCTATAACAAACTTAGACACTAATAAGACACCTCCGCGCCGCAGCACTTTGGGCATATCTTTTACCTGTAACGCTGTTCCCATACAGAAAAGCTGAGCCCCCAATAGTGTATTTGTACCTGCACTTGAAAATAATGCTGTGGTTAATCCGCCAATCTGTAATGCATCCGGAAATATTGTGTTCAATAAACTACCCAGTAGTAATGGAACAACCATCATTCCTGCAGGAACCTTTTTTAAGAAATTTAAGATCATATTATTTTTCCTCCTTTTTCTCTGCTTCTTCGAATAACCGTTCAACTATGTCGATTCCAATATCGTCATATCCGCAAAATCCACCTTTTACGATAAGCGGGAGGCCATCATATTTCCCGATAATCCTTCCCACATCCACTTGCGCAACAATGTTATCGATTGCCTGGATACAAGCCGTTCCAATCGTTCGGCATACGCATTCCATCGTATCACCACCTGTAAGCAGCAAACCTGCGATCTTTACTCTTACACTCTCCAACACGTTATCTGTAATCCGGGCAAGACCTTGGTTTATGAAATCCGAACTTGTCCCTGGCTCATATGCATGCTTTACATCTTCTTCTGCCAGATTTACTATAGAGCCATGTAATGCAGTCTCAACAATAATTGCTTTAGGGATATGTTCTTGATGTATCAAATCTATGATAGTCTGACTCACCTTTGCCACTTCATCTTCTGCAGCTTTTCCGCCTTCTATCAATGCATGCGGGGAAACACTTACCTTTACATTCTCCCCGCTGTCTGCGTATAGCCGCTCCATCTGCACCATCGTTGACGGATTTGCACTTCCCACAATTAACAAGGCACACTTTGATTTGTCAGGCGTCTTCTGTGTGGGCTTCGTACTTTGCTCTTCCCCTATGAGCCCTCTATGAAAAGCCAGTTTCATAGTGAACGCTCCCGGATCAACCGCCAATATACTCCAGCCTAGTTTTACACAGGTTTTTGCAATCACCTCCACATTGTCCAGCGTCATTGCATCTACGATGAAGATTCTGCTTCCTGATTCTCTTGCTTCTACAAACCTGTCTCTAATCACTTGTTCTCCCGCAAGAACATCTCTTAAATTGATATGGGCAATCTTATGTTTGGTCTGTCCGGCCATAAGCGCCGGTACATAACACTCTTTTACCGGGGTTTTTACATCATGTGCTACAGAAGTCTCTGTTAAGATTACCCCGTCGATGATAGAATATCCACCAACACATATTCTGTTGGATTGGGGCATTGCTGTTACCATAACAGCAACCGTATCTTCTTCCAATTCTTCAAGCATAGCGTCTACTTCATATCCGATACCCCCACGTAAAGTCGTATCTATTTTCTTAGAAAAATATTTTATATCCATCTTCTTTAAAGCACTTGTGGCTTCTTTTACTGCAAGGACAGCCTCATTCGGCAGCAAATGCCTGCTATTACTACTTACATAGATAGCATCAAGACGCTCTGCTTCATCGAACTGATTCAATGCATCCGGATCAAAAAACAATCCTGTTTTGGCCTGTCCTTTTGCAACTAACACTCCAGCACTTGCTGTTCCAGTAAAATCATCTGCAACAGCTCCTATAATTGCCATCTTTTCCGCCCCCACCTTTATTTAGCATCATACAATGCTTTTGCATATTTAATCGTCGTTTCAATTGCTGCAACCATACTGACATTTGTTGCGATTCCTTTGCCTGAAATATCAAAAGCTGTTCCATGATCAACCGAACACCTGATAAACGGTAATCCCAATGTTACTGAAACGGATCTTTCAAGATCTAATGTCTTACATGGCATATGCCCCTGATCATGATACATCGCAAGGATTGCATCAAACTCACCATTCTTACCTCTGCTAAACAGTGTATCCGGCGGCACTGGGCCAACCGCTTGGATTCCCTCTGCTGCTGCCTCTTCAATTGCCGGTATAACTTCTTTTATCTCTTCATCTCCGAACAGCCCACCTTCACCACTATGAGGATTGATTCCGGCTACTGCAATTTTAGGATTGCTAAATCCTAATTTTTTCATCTGATAATCAATTCTCTTTATTTCATTCAGAATATGTTCTTTGGTCGCATAATCAATCGCATTTCGTAAAGATATGTGCCTGCTCAGATGAAAAACCCGCATCTTAAAGCAGTCAAACATTGTAAGTACATAATCTGCTTTTGTTTCATCCAGATATATCTCTGTATGGCCAGCCTGCCTTACACCAACCATTTTAATTGCCACCTTATTGATTGGCGCAGTCGTTACCGCATCTAATTTTCCTTCTGTCCCCAACTCAATGGATTTATGAATAGCATCCATAGCGATCTGACCTGCAAGTCTTTGTTCTTTTCCCCATTCCAGCGAGGTCAGGTCATACTCTCCACAGTCCATAACATTGATAATCCCGGCTTCATACTCAGCTTTCTCTGGATTATCAATTGCTCTGCACTTTAAATCATCTCTTTTCAGCGCTTCTTTTGCCGCTCGTTCCAGTACTTTTACATTTCCGATTACAAATGGGCGACATTCTTCATATATCTCCTTTTTTTCTAAGGCCTTAATGATAATTTCCGGGCCAATCCCAGACGGGTCACCGATTGTAATGCCGATAATTGGCTTATACTCTTTCAACATTTTGATTTCCTTTCTTTTTTTATTTTTAATATTTCATTTGATATATTTAACTATAAACTACTTTTCATTCGAAATCAATATATGCTTATCCGTGATTTTTGACGAAATAATTCTTTCGTTTTCGTAACATATTACAAATATCGGAAGATTTTGGAAAATTTTGTCACAAAAACCTGCTAACAAAAGTCAAGACTTTTTAGCAGGTTTTTAAAATTATTTTTATTTCTATATTTTCCCACGACAATTAGACCGGCATGAATCCGGTCAATCAATTCTATATTTCCATCTTT